>NZ_JAJJWI010000015.1 GCF_020907275.1 Pontibacter silvestris
GCAAAATGGTGCCGGTAGCTGAACAAGAGAGAGAAACATCTTGTGCAGGAGATTCTTCTGTTTTAGAAGCCTTCTTTACTTTAAAAGTCTGTTTAACAGGAGTAGCTGCGTAAAAATTGTCATTACCACTTTGTGAAGCCTCTACCTCTACTTTTCCGGTACCCGTTATGGTAAGTTTATCGCCAGAAACTGTGGCAGGGCCAGAAATAATATTATAGCTTATAGGCAGACCAGATGATGCAGAAGCCTCAAGTTTAAAAGGAACATCATTACTGGCTTTATCAGATATAGATTCAAATGTAATGCTCTGGCTATTCTTCTTAACATTATTGGAGCTTTTAATACCCTGAAAAGCTCCAATGCTAACTTCTTTAAGTTGGTTAAGGCTGTTGCCCCAAAAATCTATTTCGCCTATATCAGTTTTGAACTTTGCTTTTAAGTCTAAGCCTTTAGCTACAAGGTTTGATGTTGCTTTTAATTTATAGCTTTTAAGAGTCTTTAACTTTGCCGGATCAGATAAAGTAATACCTGCATTATAGCTTTCAAACTCTGGGTCAGCCATCAATCCTGTAGAGATGCCGTTTACCTCTTCCTGGTTTGTTGTCTTTCTCCAATCTTCCAGATTAGTATAGGTTCTGCCTGTCCAGTAAATTTCTACGTTGCCTTTTTCTGCCCAATAGTTATTCCCTTCAAAACGAATGTCTGCATTGCTTTGTACCCGTACTACTTGCAAATCACCTGTGGTCTGAAAGATGTTATTTCTTACAGTAGCGTTGCTGATTCCACCGCTTTGAACATAGATTGCTTTAGGTGATCCATTCTTTGAAGGAGAGACAAAAACAGTATTATTATAAATCTCAGCATTTTGTATCCCTCCATTTGAACCCGTAGACCAAAGCTGGATGCCTGCATAATCGTTTTTGCGACCATCGTTTTCGCTGATGTTGTACCGAACAATAATGTTTTTCATAGCTGGCGCACCGCTATACTGTGCTAAAAGATAGCCAGCTCCATCATTGTCGTGCGAATAGTTGTACTGCATAATGGAGTTTGTACAGCCTCCGTCCAGGTCAAAGCCTCCGCCGTCTTTTGTGGTGCCTGTATAGTTGTGATGAGACTCGTTGTGCTGAATAACAAGGTTGTTACTGTAGTAACCCCAGATACCTACGGGGCCGCCACTCTTCCAGGCATTCAGCCACCCATTGTTATAAGCTTCACAGTATTCAACAATGCCTCCGTCTACACCCCCTAGCATAATTCCGCTACCGCTGTGGCTATTGCTCTTTGCGGCCAGACCTGAAATGTTAAAGACTTTGCTGTAGCCAACGTAGATGTTTCGGTGTGCAATTACATCATCTGCATAAGATGTAATACCTGCATCTCCGATGTCATGTACAGAGGTGTTGGTGATTGAGATGTCATCGAAACCGCCGGTTTTGCTTCCGCTTCCAATGGATATCCCATGGTACGGAAAATCCGACACCTCAACGTCGTCTACAACTATGTGGCTAAGGCGGGTTCTTGCCATATCCATGTAAATATTAATACCTATTGAGGTTTGGCTACTTGTTCGGCCTGGCCCTTTTATAACCAGGTTTCTAATCTCAATACCCTGTGTGTTGTATATTTGAAACCCTAAGCCTGAACTAAATAGCCCACCATTGGCGTTTATGGTTGCTTTTTTATTACCATAAGAAGCTATAACAATTGGATTTCTAGCGGTTCCCTTATCCTCTGAGGTTAACGCTATTCCTCCATTAAAGGTCTTTCCACCCTCAAAAAGGATAGTGTCTCCAGCATTGAAGTTCATCATGTTAATTTTGAAGGTGCTAGCCCAGGCCTGTTTTTTGGATTTGCCAGAGTTAAAGTCACTTCCAGAAGAGCTGACATAATAAGTTTCAGCATACAGAGAGTTAGCGATCAAGAGTAGAACTAAACATGTGATCACATAGAATTGCTTCATGATATAAGAGAAAAAGTTAATAAAAACAAAATATTGCAGTAGCCTGCTTTGCAGGAGTAGTATTGTACCTTTTAAAGTTTTTCAAAATTATTGAAACTTTTTGCAAAAGAATATTGAAGTGATTTTTTTTGATTGAACGGCTAAAAAATCAATGTATTTAGCTGCTTTTCTTATGTGGAATGATATTTTGCTAATTTTAGAGCATGTATCGCTTATAAGGTATGTTATATTGCTTAATTCTAAATTTATAAAATAATTTATACAGTTGATTGAGGAGACTTTAAGTGTAGATTAAAGAAGTACTAATTGCCTTATTTTATGTGGATTAGCTTATGATGGGAGTGCTACGAAAAGCATCTGATTATGCTGTCTATTTATCAATGAGAATTACAGTCAAAACAATAACTGGTAAAACATCGTATCATGCTTCCTGCCTAAATCGTATCGACAGTTAGAAAGTAGTTTTCTGAGACTGGTATTTAAGATTTAAAAGGCTTATGCGCAGGAGGAAAGGTATTTGGCTGCACGTCTTAGATGTCCTGCAGGAGCAGGAGCCCAAGCTTGAACTGGCTCCTGCTCGACTCCACCACCGCCATGGCCCACCAGCACTCGGCCAGACAAAAAATAAGTTCACAGCGCGTAAGAATAAAAGCAAGCGTAAGGGACATTCCTGCAATGGCCTAATAAAGAAAGCCATGAGGAAAAGAATAGAAAGCAGCTTTCCGAAATAAAGGCTGCTTTCCCTTATACCAAGGGTTTATGATAAAGCTGGTGTGCTTTATTCTGCTTACATTATGGATAGATATTTATCATCACAACTTGGATTAGTTGGATTAGTAAATTTGATAAAGAGCAAAAAGAATCTTGTTTTATTAAGTAATGATTCTGATGTGTTTGTACAAGTAGCCTGATATTTGTGCAGCCTGATAACTAATTTAACTACAGCGGTTGCCTTTGGCTCTACTGTAATTATAATTGATATGGTGTCTGTAATAGAATAATTGTTGATTTAGAGTTGCTAAGTAGAAGTTAAGTCGCAGTAACTGCTGGGTTGCCGGTTACTTGATATTTTTAAAAGTGAAAGATACCATAGGAGGGAGAATATTTGCGTATAGTTTTAGGAGATCTTGTGATATTAAAACTAAGCGGTCTTCTTGCACTTATAACCTTGATTCAAATTGAATAACATCATAAACCAATGCTGTCTTACTTAAGAATGGTGATAGTGTAGTTAAGTTCATAAATATAATTAACGAGACCTCACAAAGTTACATGTAAAAATACTATTGTATATAGGGGCGACTAGTAAGGCTAGAAGTTAGTCTTAAGCAAACAGAGAAATATATGTCTGTAGAGGTAAACGACAGCAGTAGATTATAGTGACACTCCAGCTGGATATTAAGCTGGAGTCATTATGATAATCAATAAAACAAAATTGATCTATATATAAAAATTTGCTAATAAGTTGTGAATGAGTTGTTGAATAGTGTAAGGGTGTAAATATTTATTGTGAAAGTTAGTGATGTTGTACTGCAAGGAGGTTTGAGTACGCTATGACTTGATTATCAATTTATTAATTTATGTTCAAAAACTTGCCTTAAGCTAAATGTTTTTATACTTTGGTGAGAGTATATAATTTAATATACTTAAATATTTATAAATCAGTTAAATATGCTTATTAGAAAAAATGTAACAAACAGATTCGGAAATAGTATATATAAGTTGAATTTTTAGTTCTTAATCCGCGCCTCTCTCCCTTATACATAGTTGTACACTAAACCCTTAACTTGTTAAGCTCTTAAAGCTTAACTGATATCCATCTATTTTTATGAAAGAGTAAAAGAGTATTAGTATAACTGCTCTTTTAGCTTTTGATGTGGAGTTTTGCTTCCTTCTTATTAGGGAGTGAAGTGTACTATGATATTTACGTATGAAAAATAAAAATGTAAGACTACTCTTCTTTATAGTTGGAGTCATTTTTTTTCTGGAGTTAACAATGGCCATGAATTACACAGAGCCTTTTCCTGCAATTCTGTACCCTGGTTTTGCAGATATTCCGCTTGTTAATTCTCCGGTACAGAAACCGAAAATATTCGTTTTTTTCAATGAGAATGACTCGGTAGAAATATCTAAAGACGAATTTTTTTATCATTTATCCGATGTAAACACAAACGTCATATTAAGAGAGAACTTTCGCGCAAGGAAGTCGTTCTTAAACTCCTCGAAAGATCCGAGAGAGTTAGAATTTACTGTTGGGGTAAAAAAGTTTAAGCTTTCTCTGGAAGGGGTAAAAGATAGTAGCAAAATTGAAGATGGTATTTCCTGGACAAAAAAAAGGGCTACAGAAGTGGTAGGAAGAGGTGATATACGCAAACTTGAAGTTCAGTGGTATAGCTACAACTTGTCTGATAATGAAGAAGGTCCTTTGGTTGGCGATGTCTTAATGGAAAAGTTTATTGTACCTTTTAACTGATTGCTTTACGATATGACTTCGTTTTATAATTATATAGATAGAATAATATTCAAATCTTTTATTGTATCAGCAGAGGCCCTAGGCCTTTACAGAATCTTCTTTAGCCTATATTTGCTTATTTTCGGAGTCCCGGTAGTCGTCTGGATTGGGCACTTTTCATCTGCGTTTTATGATCCTCCTATGTTCAGCCTTTCTGGGCTGTTATCTGAGTTCCCAGATTTCTGGTTTCTCATGGTCATAAGTTTGGTGAGTTGTCTGCTACCTATCTTACTGCTATTTGGCTATAAAACACGCTCTGTTTCTATACTTCTTGCTTTATGTATTTTAGTTGAGAAGTCATTTGCGTACTCCTTTGGTAAGATTGATCATGATTTTTTAATGTGGATGATTCCTCTGTTTATGGCTTTTAGCAATTGGGGAATAGCCTTTTCTCTGGATTCCAAGATAGATCCGAAAAATCGTAACAAAGTTGCTGAAAGCTGGCCTATTACTTTATTAGCATTAACACTCTGTTTAGCTATGTTTAGTGCTGGTTTACCTAAGTTAATGGGGGGGTGGTTAGATGTGTCTTCGCAAGCAGTAAGGGGGCATTTTTTAAGAGAATACTACTTTAATGAAAGACAAGATCTTTTAGCGCCGTTGTTTCTTAACCTTGAGTCACCTTTTATTTGGGAAGTGCTGGATTATGCAGGGGTGCTAATGGAGTGCTTATTTCTGTTTGCGCTTGTCAAACCAAACATCTTTAGAGCATTTGTGCTCATAGCAATTGTTTTTCACGTGCTAAATTATTTGCTCTTAAACATTAGCTTTTCTACCAATTATATTCTTTACATGTTGTTTATCGATTGGAAAGCAGTTATTTCATACTTTAGAAGAGTGAATATTTTAAGTAGAGTAGAAGAGTTCATTTCTTTCAAAAGTCTATCCATTATTATGGGACTTCAGGTTTGCTTCTTTCTTTTTTACTTAAGTACTAATTATGAAGCTGTTACCTTGTCTCCTGCTAATTTCCTTTTTGAGCAGGTATTGAATCTTAGTCCTTTAGTAATAAGTGGCTTCATAATGCTTAGTGGCCTGCTTTTATCTTTGGTTAACGCAGTAAACTATATCAAAAAAAATAGCGCTGTCAGAAGAAATAAAATAACAGCAGCTTCACAGGAGTACATTCCGAGTTAACTTGTATAGCTACTTTTGGTGAAAGGAAGTTAAATAAAGAACCTTATTAAATGAGCTACGAGTTTGATGCCGTAGTGGTAGGATCAGGTCCTAATGGGCTTGCTGCAGCCATTGCACTACAACAAAAAGGACTTTCTGTAAAAATATTAGAAGCAAAGCCTACTATTGGGGGAGGAATGCGCTCTATGCCGCTAACCTTGCCAGGATTTATACACGATGTATGTTCTGCTGTGCATCCTATGGGTGTGTATTCCCCTTTTTTCGAAGCGCTTCCTTTACAGGAGTATGGCTTGGAGTGGGTCTACCCGGAGTTTGCCCTGGCGCATCCTTTTGCTGATGGCAAAGCCGCTGTGCTGGCAGGCTCCTTAACAGAAACAGCGCAATCACTCGGCATAGACGGAGAAGCATATATCCGGTTTATGGAGCCTTTAATAAACTCTTGGGACAATATAGGCAAAGACTTGCTGGGACCACTAAAGATTCCAAGTCACCCTTTTGATGCAGCAAAATTTGGTGTGAGTGCTGTCAGTTCGGCAGTAGGGCTGGCAAACAGAAAGTTTAAGGACCAATATGCTAAAGGGCTTCTAGCTGGTTTGGCAGCTCATTCTGTACGACCTTTAGATCATAAAGTTACCTCTGCTATTGGGCTGGTGTTGGCAGTGGTGGGGCATAAATTGGGCTGGCCATTCCCTAAAGGAGGTACACAAAGTTTAGCTGACGCGTTGGCCTCTTACTTTTTAGCTATCGGTGGAAGAATAGAAACCAATCATCGGGTAAAGTCTTTCAGAGAACTGGAGTTTGCAAAGGTAAAGCTTTTCGACCTTACACCTCAGCAGTTATTGAACATGGGTGATCTCAGGTTTCCATCGCTTTATGAGATGCAGCTGAAAAATTACCGGTATGGGCCAGGTATTTTCAAAGTCGATTATGCGCTAAGCGAGCCAGTGCCTTTTAAAGCGGAAGCCTGCAGTAAAGCGGGTACAGTACATATAGGTGGTACTATAGAAGAGATCGCAGAAGCAGAAAAAAGTGTATGGGAGGGGCAGCATCCAGAGAAGCCTTTTATTCTGTTTTCGCAGCATAGTATGTTTGATGCTACCAGAGCTCCCGAAGGCAAACACACAGGCTGGGCTTATTGTCACGTGCCTGCAGGTTCCACAGTGGACATGACGGCAGCTATTGAAAAAAGAATAGAAGTGTTTGCGCCAGGCTTTAGAGATGTGGTGATGGAGCGGCACGTAATGAACACACAAGATTTGCAAATCTACAATCCTAACTACATTCGTGGAGATATAACGGGAGGCGTAACAGATATGTGGCAACTCTTCACCAGGCCCGCTGTACGTGTTTCGCCTTATACTACCCCCCTTTCTGATGTGTACATTTGCTCTTCCTCTACTCCGCCTGGTGCCGGTGTGCATGGCCTGTGTGGCTTTTACGCAGCCCAAAGAGTAGCAAAGGATCATTTTGGTATAAAGTTAACACTTTGATTAAGAACAAGAGGCACTGTGAAAAAAGCTGCGATGTGTGTTGTGTAAATAGACAAACGAAACAAGCTCAGGATAAACGTCACAATCTCACCTCAAATGTTACTTGTAGAGATAGATAGCTTACCAGGGCTGTCTGTTAAGGAGTACCAGCTAAAGTAACAGTAAGTCTTTCTCCCGTAACTCAAACCAGGTAGGGGAGCTTAAAAACTCATCAAAGCTAAGGTGTGCTTCGGCTGGGAAGCTAGCTTCAAGTTGCTTTAAGGTGGTAGCTGCCTGGTTGTCTGGTGTTATCTTCTGTAGTGCATCGAACAGCCATTGTCCTATGACAGCCGTTGTTTTAACCTGATAGTCTTCGGCTTTCTCAAAAAAGGTAAGTAAACAGCGTTCAAGTGTTTGTCCTTTTTTAGCATACATTGTAAACTCTATTTCCGGAACTCCCCCTAACCAAAGCACACGGGCATTTCTTCGTACTGCATCTGGCTTGGGCGCCTGTTGAATGGCATTATAAATCAAATCTGGGCGATGTTTTGTGCGTGGCACCTTAAAATCGAACCAGAATGATAAAGGTTGTTCTAAAGCAACACCATGCATGTAGTTGTAAATGGCCTTGGCTAGTCCTGGGCCAAACATTTCATGATCTGTACCTTGCGGGTCTTCATGCCACAGGTCGTTGTTGGCAAAAGGGCCTTCTTCGGGACCGACCTTTACCACTCCATACTTCTCAGGGTTTTTACCCACCGGGCTATGTGCCGTCATGCTAAAGCGGTGCCAGTAACCGGATTGAATCACATTGTTTATAAATAGCTGCCGGACTACCTCTAAAGAATCTACTGTTTCCTGGGCTGTTTCTGTCGGGAAGCCATACATCAGGTAAGCGTGTACCATTATACCTGCCTGCGTAAAGGCATCGGTTACCCGGGCGACCTGCTCTATACTAACACCTTTCTCCATTAGTTCCAGTAACCGATCTGAGGCTACTTCCAAACCTCCCGATACAGCTATGCAGCCAGAGGCGGCTAACAAGCGGCACAAGTCAGGGGTAAAGGTTTTTTCAAAGCGGATATTTCCCCACCAGGATATTTTCACGCCACGGCGGATAAGCTCAATAGCCATATCCCGGAGAGGGGCAGGAGGGGCCGCTTCATCCACAAAATGAAAGCCTGTCTGACCTGTCTGGGCAATAATCTGCTCCATACGGTCTACCAGTAACGTGGCGGGAGCAACATCATAACGGTTAATATAATCTAATGTAATATCGCAGAAGGAGCAGCGTTTCCAGTAGCAGCCATGGGCTATGGTGAGCTTATTCCAACGCCCATCGCTCCAGAGGCGATGCATCGGGTTTATCACGTCTATTACCGAAAGGTATTTCTGCAGTGGCAGATCGCTGTAGTCAGGTGTGCCTATTTCTGTGTGTGGCACATTCGAATCAGAGCAGTTATTAATGTACGTCACCTCGCCGTTTACTAAGGCAAAAGCTCGCTGCAACTGCTCTAGTGGCCTTTGCCTCTGCAGATGCTCCAACAGTTTCAGCCAAGGGCCTTCGCCATCATCTAAGGTGACAAAATCTATATACTTAAACAGGCGAGGCTCCCGTAGGCTACGTAGTTCTGTGTTAGGATAGCCGCCGCCCATCATCGTTTTTATGTGTGGGTACTTTTGCTTAATGTACTGTGCCAGCCGCAGACCGCCATAAACATTGCCAGGAAATGGTATAGAAAACCCAACTACTCCCGGCTGTGCTTTTTGTAAGTGTTCTTCTAATAGCTCCAGTAATATTTCATCTATCAGGTTTGGCGTTTCCTGTAATGCGTTTTCCAGTGGGTCAAAAGTAGTAGCCGACATGGCCAGCTTATCAGCATAGCGGCTGAAAGCAAAGTAAGGGCAAATGGTGTCCTTTATCAGGTCTCCCAAGTCTTCTAAATATAAGGTTGCCAGGTAACGTGCCCTGTCGGTAATACCCATGCTGCCAAAGGCCCAGTCAATGTCTTCTACCTGGTCAAAACGGGAGGCCTCTGGCAAAAAGCGGCTATAGCTGATTTGCTGCGCTAAGGTGCTGTCCTGGTTCTGCAGAAAGCGGATAACTGGCTCTATTGTTTGCAGGTATTCCCGCTTTAGCCGTAGCATGCGCAGACTATTATCTGAGAACTCAAAATCACCTTCTTCAATAGCTGAGAAAATCCGTTGTAAGCCCGCTTTGGAAAACATGCATAACACCAACTCTATGCCCAAGTCTGCTTGCCTAACCTTGTAACCACGTCCTGACAGAAAACCCTTTAGATAGGCAGTTGCCGGATAAGGTGTATTAAGTTGTGTAAGAGGCGGTGTTATAAGTAGTATGTTCGGGTTTTCCAAAGCGTAAAGTTTAATCAAACTAGAAGGTATCTGTAATTGCAACGCAAAAGTATAGATTCTGCCGCTATAAATACGATGATTGTTCAATCTTCAACAGCGGGTGCGGAATGCTGGTTCAGCATTGATCAGAATATTTTAAAAGAATGACAGCTTTACCTATAGGTTAAAATAACCGCTAAGTCTGTTAAACCTGATTGAAAAAAGGAAACAAGTTTTATTTATCTTTAGTATCAGGAGCATCAGACAATATAGATATACCATTTTAACCAAAGGCACTCATTAGGTGTCTTGCTAATACTGTTAAGATATTCTGGTGCTTATTCCTTATTGTCTATAGTCTCTAAAATACTTGCTACACCCTTTTGTATGAGTGATTCAGTTATGGAAAAGAAAAGAAAAGTAATGGTGACCGGCTGCTTTGATTTGTTGCACAGCGGGCACATTGCTTTCTTGAAAGAAGCCGCCTCCTATGGTGACTTGCATGTATGCATTGGCAACGATGAAAATGTGTATCAGCTGAAAGGGCGCTACCCGGTAAACTCCCAGGAGGAACGACGGTACATGATCGAAGCGCTTGCCTGCACTACCAGTTGCCACGTAAATAAAGGATATGGCATTATAGACTTTTTGCAAGAGCTGGACGAGGTGCAGCCGGATATTTTCGTAGTGAATGAGGATGGAGCTACACCGGCCAAAGCAGAGATATGTAGGCAGCGTAATATAGAATATAAAGTTTCGCATCGTATCCCGCACGAGAATCTGCCAGCCAGAAGTACTACCAGCTTACGGACAGAATGTATTATTCCTTTCCGGATTGATTTGGCGGGTGGTTGGCTGGACCAGCCTTGGGTATCTAAATACCACCCGGGGCCAGTTCTGACTATTTCTATAGAGCCTACCATTAATTTTAATAACCGGAGCGGCATGGCTTCCAGTACACGTAACAAAGCCCTGGAGCTCTGGCGTACAGCTATTCCGTCAGGTGACCGCGAGAAGCTGGCTAAAGTTTTGTTTACTTATGAAAATCCTCCCGGAACAAAAGAAGTGGCCGGTTCACAGGATGCCTTAGGTATTGTGCTTCCAGGCTTAAACCGCCTGTACTACAACGGTAGTTATTGGCCTGAGCAAATTGAGTCTGTGCACGAAGATGACATATTAGACTGGCTGGAAGAGCACCTGTACCTGGTTACCTTAGGCCCCAGAACTTCAGGGTATGTCGTTCTGGAAAATACTAATTTAAGCGCAGAGGGTGCCGGGGCACTGGCTGATGCAGCAGAAAGTTGCTGGGAAGCCATCAGGAAAAAAGACATCAAAGCCTTTGGTGATAGCTTCCGGAGATCTTTTGAGGCACAGGTTAACATGTTCCCAAATATGGTTGATGAGCAAATTATGAAGCAGATAAATGTTTATACCGATAAAGCAGCAGGTTGGAAACTAAGTGGGGCTGGTGGTGGTGGATACATTATATTGGTAGCTGAACAGCCCATAGAAAACGCTATCAAGATAAAAGTGCGTCGGAGAGATGATACATAGCCCAGTTGTTTGGCTATTAGCAGGTAAACGATAAAGGAGGACTGGTTTTTCAATCCTCCTTTATCGTTTACCTGCAATTTTATTAACACCATAGCTTACACCAGGTACAATGGCCACCACGGTCACTGAAATCAAAACAAAGAACACGAAGAATGTACGAAGCCAGCGGGTAAAGAAATCAGAGGTGAAACCGAATGTGTAAATTTCCAGCGCAGATCCTAATAACACGCTGATAAGAGCAAGCCAGATAAGCTTTTGTTTTAGTTTCAGATTTAAAGGCTTCTTCATAAAGGACTACTAAAGTGGCAAAGGTACAATAAGTACAGCTAAACCAAGGAACTAGGCATGTCCTTTTTCTGCCTCTTCGTCCTCAGAAAGGGTGTTCTGCTCAGTTGTTTTCGGTGTGCCAGGCGCTTCAGACTGTGGCGGTGCTGAGGGAGTGCCCTGTTTTACTTTCTCTACATCAGAGGAGCTGTCTTTTGTGCTTTGCTGTAAAGGTTCTTGATTTTTGTTCTGTTTCATAGCGTTGTCTTTTAAAGGTGAACTTGTATATTTCATTTACGAGAACCGGAGCGCATTGATACTTTTCTAACTCTAAGTAACCCTCAGACGTACATTTATAAACCTGCCATAAGCTAGCGGCCTATGGCTCGTACATGTTTAACAAGGAAATATAAATGCGGATATGAAAGCACATAAGATAAAATCGATTATACTGGCATTGGTGGTAACTACTGTTACGGGTGCTGGCTTAGCATCTTGTAACAAGGGAACAGAACCAGGCGAAACAAATGTTGAGCGCAGTACTTTAAGGGAAACGGAACCACAGGAAAACAATTACAGCCAGGGTAGCGAAACTGATACTACTGACATGGAAAGGTTTTATGATCATGCCGACCATGAAAACCATGATGATAATGTAAATGGAGGTGGAGCAGTGCTTTCCGGAGACGGTAAGACCTCTGGCGTAGAACGGGATGATGTTAACCAATAGATAATATTTAGAAGGATCACACACAAAAGCCTGTCTCCGAGAAAAGACAGGCTTTTGTGTGTGATCCTTGTTTGGCCTAAAACATTATGAGCCTTTCTATTTATGTAGCGTATGTGCGCCTACTGTAGTAAATAATAATGTGGAAATAAAAGTTCTACGACCTCTTGTTTAACTCTTCTTTTACTGATATCGTACACCTCCTCTCAAATACTTAAAGAAGACAAACAAAAACGTGAAGCTGCCCTTATCGTTCTATACCCGGCCAGATGTGGTACAAATTGCACAGGAATTGCTGGGGAAGTACTTGTACACGAACCACAATGGCATTATTACAAGTGGCATGATCGTAGAAACAGAAGCTTACTCTGGTGAAAACGACCGTGCCTGCCATGCACACCTTAACCGCCGTACCAAGCGCACTGAAATAATGTATCATGAAGGTGGAGTGGCTTATGTGTACCTGATCTACGGCATATATCACCTGTTCAACATCATCACCAACAAAAAAGATAAAGCCGACGCCGTGCTGATACGGGCCGTTGAGCCGGAGACAGGAGTAGAGGAAATGCTGCTGCGCCGGAACATGGCAGATGCAAAGCCTAACCTTACCGCAGGCCCGGGAGTGTTGAGTATCGCTTTAGGAATAGATAAAAGCCTGTACGGTGCTGACTTGACAGGTGACGCTATTTGGGTAGAAAATAAAGGCTCTGATGTTGCTGCTGAAAACATAGCAGCTGGTCCGCGAATAGGTGTTGACTATGCTGGTGATGATGCGTTATTGCCTTGGCGCTTCTGGATTAGAGGGAATAAGTGGGTAAGCAAGAAAAGGTGAAAGATACAGTAACTTCTTTAATATGCTTTTTTAGTTGATTACAAATTATTCAATTTCTATGTACCTACCTGTTGGCAAATCAGAGCAACTTTAAAGTATGTTAGATTCATGTTGTGGCAGTAGCAACCTTTGCCGGTGTAGGTTATTAACAAAGTATCCTGCTTAATTTATAATATTATTTCTTATATTGCTAACAAATGGTTGTTTCAAATAATGTTGTCGATGCATTTTTAATGCTTTATCCCCTATAGGCTTATATCAGGGGCGACTTAAAGGAGAATTGTAAGGTTTTATACATTATTTGTAGTAACTCCAGGTTAACAGAGGTTATGGGTTCTAAAAAGCTGATATTACTGGCATTGTTCTTAATAAGTAGGGTTGCAGATGCGTGGGCTGTTACCATAGCCGAGCAATACAACTTTTCGCTAATCGACATAAACGGTGGACTTTCTCATGATCAGGTTAAGTGCTTTTTAAAAGATAGCAGAGGGTATTTATGGATAGGTACTGCTGCCGGGCTTAACCGCTATGACGGATACAAACTAAAAGTATTCAAGTATAATTCTAACGATTCCTGCTCCGTTATTGGGAATAATATTACAAAACTGTTTGAAGGGCCAGAAGGGAAAATATGGGTACAGACGACCATGGGTACCAGTGTCTATAACCCCAAAACAGAAAAGTTCTATAACAAGCCTGAAAATTTTGTAAAGCAATACAATTTACCCGCAGGTGCTGCTGTGGAAGATATAGTAAAAGACAAAAAAGGGAACTTTTGGTTTATCAGCACAGGCCAGGGCATAACTAAATACAACCCCGCCAACAACAGCTCTGTAACCCTTACACATTCTACCTCCGGCAAAGGCTCTATTAGCAGTAACCATGTCTCGGCTATAGGGCAGAGTTCCAGCGGAGACCTATGGGTTGTTCATCAGAATGGAGTGTTTGAGAAACTGGATGTGAAAACCCTTAAAGTGGTGGAGCGATGTGATAAGATATATAAAAAAGCCTACCAGAAACTATTCAGCTATAGTTTAACAGTTGATAGTGATGATGATTTATGGATACATTCATCAGATAACCCGGTGGGCGTATTCTATTACAAAGAAGCCACACAGTCTCTCTCTCACTTCCATAAGAACTCTGCCCAGCTGCAGTTGAACAACAACCTGGCAAGAGGTATAGTAGAAAGTGAAAAAGGGACCATTTGGATTGGGACTGACCATGGCGGGATTAATGTAATCAATAAGAAGGGGCTAACGGTTCATTACATTAACCATAACAGTGAAGTAGACCGAAGCCTTGCCCATAATAGTATCAACACGTTGTACAAAGACAGTGAGGGGATTATCTGGATTGGCACTTTTAAGAAAGGCGTAAACTATTATCATAAGAATATTATCCGGTTCCCGCATTTCAAGTATCGGACTTCTATAAAAGAGAGCCTTCCTTTTGATGATGTGAATACATTTGTAGAAGACGAGAAAGGAAACTTGTGGATTGGTACCAACGGCGGTGGTTTGGTGTACATGGATAGAGCAACCGGTACCTTTAGCAGTTACAGGCATGATGCTGGTGATGATAACAGTATTTCAAGCGATGTTATTGTGACCTTATTATTAGATAAGAACAAGCAGCTGTGGATTGGCACCTACCTGGGTGGCCTAGATAAGTTTGACGGCAAAAAATTTACGCACTACAAAAACGACCCGAAGAACCCGCACAGCCTGTCTGATGATAGTGTTTGGGAATTATTTGAGGATTCTAAAGGTAACTTATGGGTAGGCACATTGCATGGAGGCCTAGAACTTTTTGATCCTTTGAAGGATAGGTTTCGCCACTCTAAGGTTAATGGAGGAGAGTTTCCTGTGCATTGCAATTACCTTTCTTCCATTGCCGAAGATAGGCATGGTAATATGTGGATTGGCGGTGGTTATGGTTTAGATGTGCTGAACAAAGAAACAGGCAAAAGCACCTTCTTCTCGCATGAGCCTGAAAACCCAAAGAGCCTGATCAGCAATAATATTACGTCTATTCATAGAGATAAAAACAATAATATTTGGATAGGTACTACCGAAGGATTAGACCTTTATGATGAGAAGAAAAATGTCTTTCATCATTTTACTGTTAATGATGGCTTACCAAGCAATACTATAGTTTCCATATTAGAAGATGATAAAAGTAATTTATGGCTTAGCACCTCTAATGGTTTATCGAACCTGATTTTAAAGAATAAAGAAGAGAGCATTGATAAGCTTAGCGTAGGTTTTAGAAATTATGATGAGTTGGATGGTTTGCAGGGAAAAGCTTTTAATGAAAATGCCGCTTACAGAACCAGCAGAGGAGAATTAATATTTGGAGGCTCTAACGGTTTTAATCTGTTTTACCCAGGCAGCTTAAGTAAAAACAAGACAGCTCCAAAAGTGGTACTGTCAGACCTGCAGTTGTTTAACAAAAGTGTTGAAGTAGGTGAGGATGCGAATGGCAGGGCTATTCTTTCAAAATCTTTATATGAAACAAAGAGTATCACCTTAAAGCATGATGAAAATGCTTTTTCCATTGAGTTCGCAGCACTTAACTTCTTTCATCCCGAGAAAAACAATTATAAATACAAGCTCGAAGGCTTCGATAAAAAATGGCATGCAGCTACGGACGGTATCAGAAAAGCGACCTATACTAACCTTGACCCCGGAGAGTATGTTTTTAGAGTTATAGCTTCTAATAATGATGATGTCTGGAATGAAGAGGGTGTTAGCCTTAAAATAACTGTGCTGGCCCCTTTTTGGAGAACAAACATGGCTTATGCTCTATATGTATTGTTTGCTCTTGCAATACTTGTAGTTATTAGAAAAGTGGAGCTGCAAAAGGCCAGGATGAACTTTTTGCTGGAGCAGGAGCGAAGAGAGTCGCGCCACATGCATGAGCTTGACCTGATGAAAATAAGGTTCTTCACAAACGTGAGCCATGAGTTCAGAACACCCTTAACACTTATACTGGCTCCGATAGAAAAGCTGCTTAAAAACACGAAAGACCCTGATCAGCGGAAGCAGTTTGAAATGATTGACCGGAATGCCAGGCGGCTGCTAAATCTTGTGAACCAGCTTTTAGATTTCAGGAAGCTGGAGGTAGAAGATGTTAAGCTATATCTCTCGGAAGGAAACATTGTGAAGTTCATCAAAGAGTCTGTGAACTCTTTCACGGATCTTTCTGATAAGAAGAAGATCACGCTGTCGTTTAACTCAGGCATAGAGGAACTTCAGGCCTCTTTTGATATGGATAAGCTGGGGAAAATACTGTTTAACTTATTATCAAATGCTTTTAAGTTTACGCCGGACAATGGCAGAATAGATGTGAATGTAAACTGTTTCGACAATGATTCTTCTTCTGAGGGTATAAAAATACTGGAGATCAAAGTAAAAGACACTGGTATTGGTATACCTAAAGAAAAACATGAGAAGATTTTTGAGCGGTTTTTTACAAGTGAGGTGCCTAATAGTGTTTTAAATCAGGGAAGCGGTATCGGTCTGGCTATAACACAAGAATTTGTTAAAATACATGGAGGTATGATAACCGTAGATAGCGAGCCGGAGAAAGGCAGCTGCTTTACGGTTACATTGCCTGTAAAAGAAATAGCCTCTTCTGGTACACTTGCTAAGCTTATTAATGAGTCTGAAGAAGAACTAGTATTAGATAAATCCGAGCCTCCTGTTACTGCTAAAGGCTTTGATAATGTGCCGGTTGTTTTGCTGGTGGAAGACAATGAAGACTTCCGGCTTTACCTAAAAGACAGTTTAGGAGAGTACTTTTCTATTATTGAAGCTAAAAATGGGCAGGAAGGATGGCAGAAAGCTTTGGCTTGTATGCCCGATCTGATTATAAGCGATTTAATGATGCCGGAGTTGAATGGCATTGACTTCTGTAAGAAGATTAAGAAAGACCAACGCACGGCACATATTCCATTTGTGCTGCTAACGGCACATAAAGCAGAAGAAGTGAAACTGAAAGGGCTGGATATAGGGGCAAATGATTTTATTTCGAAACCTTTTAACTTTGAAATGCTCCTGTCCCGAACAAGGAATCTTATTTCACAGCGCCAGCTATTGCAAAAGGCCTACGGGAAGAAAATCAGTGTAGAAACCAGTAAAACAAATATTGTATCTCTTGACGATAAGCTTATCCAGAACGCTATAAAAGTAGTAGAGGATAATCTTTCTGATTCTGATTTCTCGGTGGAAGCTCTAAGTAAAGAATTAGGAATGAGCAGGGTACATCTATATAAAAAGGTTGTCGCCCTGACAGGAACCTCCCCAATTGAATTTATCCGGAAAATCAGGCTTCAGCGGGCCATTCAGCTTCTCGAGGAGAGTCAGCTTACTATAGCCGAGGTAGCCTACCAGGTAGGCTTTAATAACCGGAAGTATTTTACCAAGTATTTTAAAGAAGAGTATAAGGTGCTACCGTCTGTATACCTGGAAAGAAAGAAGAATGAAGTCTAGTACTTCAGCAGTAGTCGGTAAAAGTAAAAAGCAAAGCTATGAAAGGCTCGGTAAGCTCTTTAGGAGGAACTGTAACAACTGCTTTCTTCTTGTGCTATTCGTTTCTATCTAAGCTCTACTCCTGATACTTACAAGGTGCAAATTTGCTGGAAAACAATATGTGACCGCACGTACTACAGTTAACAAAATATGCCTGTGATCTTATGTTAAATATGCTATACGATGTATTTATGGCATGTTTTCGTCTTTTGTTAACACGAAAGACATACATCAGAAACATTTGATACCCCTTACTAAGTAAAGCCTTGCCTATATTTGTTGACAAACATTTGTTAGTAGTAAGGCAGCCGTCTTTCTCAGAGTTAAGTAAGTTTTATTTTTTATTCACATAATCTAAATGAAAGTAAGAGTCACCCTTTGTTTCTTTCTAACAATTATTCTTTGCTCGTTCAGTAACCCAGCTATAAAAAGTTATCAAAAGCTGGATGATGGAGTGTTAGTAACACTAGAGAAGAAGTCTGAAGGAGATCCGCAGTATGTAAAGCTGAAAGTTGTAGCAGATAATATAGTACAGGTAATCGCTAGCCCTGCAAACGAGTTTAAAGATGCTCAAAGCCTGATGGTATTGGAAGGCAATAAAGCTAATGTGCAGTGGGACCTAAAAGAAAGAGGAAAGTCTCTTGTGTTAAATACAAAAGCGCTGAAAGTAGTAGTAGATGCTAACACAGGAGCCGTTACTTTCTATGACAAAAACGGAAATATTATTGTACAAGAGGAAGACGGTAAACAGCAGGACTTTAGTCCTGTGCAGTTACTGGGCGAGGAGAAGAGCTATAAACTGAATAGAACTTTTAAAGCTGATGATGGCGAAGCGTTTTATGGTTTAGGGCAGCACCAGACAGGGCTCATGAACTACAGGGGTTGGCAGGTAGATCTGACGCAGTATAACTCTGTGGCAGTAGTCCCCTTTCTGGTGTCAAGCAAGAACTATGGTATACTGTGGGACAATAATTCTATCACGAAGTTTGGTGATGTAAGGCCATATCAGGAGCTATCTAAACTAAAGCTTTACACGAAAGACCAGAAGCCCGGCGCGCTTACGGCTACTTATGCTTTTGATCCCAAAGCAGGAAAAGATCCTATCGTGCGCCAGGAAAAAGAGATTAACTATGAGTTTCTGGAACAGCAGGATGATTTTCCGGAAGGTTACACACTGGAGGGTGGCACAGTTACCTGGGAAGGTTACATAGAGAGCGACGAAACAGGAGAGCATCACTTTACGATGCCTGGTTCAGGTTACATAAAAGTATGGATCGACAACGAACTACTGCTGGATAAGTGGCGTGAAGCCTGGAACCCCGGCCAGTCTGTTTTTGCGCAGGATCTGAAGAAAGGGGTAAAGCATCCTTTTAAAATTGAGTGGAACCCGGATGGCGGACAGTCATTTATTGCACTGCGTTACTTGAGCCCGCTAAGCCCGCAAGAGAAGAATACGTTCGCCTTTGCCTCTGAAGCAGGAGATGAAATAAACTATTATTTTGTGTATGGCCAGAACATAGATGAAGTAGTTAGTGGCTATCGCACCTTAACAGGATCAGCTCAAATAATGCCTAAGTGGGCGATGGGCTTCTGGCAAAGCCGCGAGCGCTACAAAACTCAGAAAGAGCTTATGAATACTGTTAAAGAATTTCGTAAGCGACATATCCCACTAGATAACATCGTGCAGGACTGGTCTTACTGGGAAGAGGATCAGTGGGGGAGCCAAGAGTTTGATAAATCCAGGTTTCCTGACCCAGAGGGGATGATCAAAGAGTTGCATGAGAAGTACCATGCACACTTCATGATTTCTACATGGCCTAAATTCTACAAAGGAATTGAGGCTTATAAACGCTTTGATGAAAAAGGCCTACTATACAAGACGAGTATCAACGAAGGCATCAGAGACTGGATCGGTAAAGGGTATGTTTCTACATTCTATGATGCCTTCAATCCGGAAGGAAGAAAGATGTTTTGGAATCTGCTGGATGAGAAGCTATACAAGTTAGGAGTAGATGCCTGGTGGCAGGATGCATCAGAGCCAGATATTCTATCTAACTCCTCTATTGAGCACCGCAAGGCACTAATGAACCCAACTTACTTAGGTTCTGCTGAAAAGTACTTTAATGCCTATGTGCTGATGCATAACAAAGGTATTTATGAAGGACAAAGAAGCACAAACCCAAATGATCGCGTGTTCATTCTTACCCGTTCAGCATTTGCAGGCCTACAGCACTATGGTGCTGCGACCTGGAGTGGAGACATAGCTGCTACTTTCCAGGAAATGGGCCGCCAGATTCCGGCAGGATTGAATTTCTCTATGTCTGGCCTGCCTTACTGGACCACCGATATCGGAGGCTTCTTTGTAGAGAACAAATATGACAGACCAGACCCCAAAGGCGATGCCCTGGAAGAATGGCGAGAATTGGAAACCCGCTGGTATCAGTATGGCACCTTTACACCGCTGTACCGTTCGCATGGCCAGTATCCTTACCGCGAAGTCTTCAACATCGCTCCTGAAGATCATAAAGCTTACCAGTCTATAGTTTACTATAACAAGCTGCGCTACAGACTAATGCCATACATCTACACACTCACAGGGCAGGTGTACCATAACGATTACACCATCATGCGTGCTTTGGTAATGGATTTCGGGCAAGATAAGAACGTGCAAAACATAGGCGATCAGTTTATGTTTGGCCCAAGCCTGTTAGTGAGTCCTGTGTATGAACGCAATGCGACTAAAAGAAAAATGTACCTGCCAGCCGGCACAGGGTGGTACAATCTGTATGAGGGTACTTACCAGCAAGGTGGACAGCACATAGAAGCAGATGCCCCTTATGAAAGAATGCCTCTTTTTGTGAAAGAGGGTTCTATACTTCCTTTTGGACCTGAGATTGAATACACTTCAGAAAAGCCTGCCGATACTATAACACTGTACGTATATGGTGGTAGAGATGCAAGCTTTAATCTCTACGAAGACGAGAATACCAACTATAATTACGAGAAAGGCAAGTACGCTACAATTCCAATAACATATAACGAAGCCTCAAAAAAGCTCACTATCGGTAAGCGTGAGGGGGAATTTGAGGGCATGCTTAAAAACAGAACTTTTAATGTAATATATGTAAATCCAAATAAGCCAAAAGAGTTACAATTCGAATCTAAGCCTGATCAGGTGATCAAGTATGCTGGAAAATCAAAATCGGTGAAGCTGAAATAAACTTATTTCAGCTTCTTAAAATGCTTTAATCCATTTAATAATTAATCGAAAACATTATTTACTCATATGAGGAAGTTATTTCTATTAGCCTGGTTGCTCTACCTGTGTGGAACAGCCTATGCTCAACAAACGGTCAGGGGGCGTGTAACATCTGAGGCAGATGGAACAGGACTACCCGGAGTAAGTATTGCTGTCAAAGGTACATCTACTGGAGGTATAACTGACGTAGAGGGTAATTACACTGTTCAGGCTGCTAATGACGCCGTTCTTGTGGTGTCTTACATCGGTTTTAAAACTCAGGAAGTGCCTGTTAACGGGAGAACGCAAATAAATATAACCTTAGCCACTGATCAGGAAATGCTGGATGAAGTAGTGGTGGTAGGTTACGGTACTCAAAAGAAGAAGCTGGTTACAGGGGCTACTACGCAGGTAGAAGGAGAGGACATCCAGAAGCAAAGCACCACAAACGCTTTACAAGCCTTACAAGGGCAGGCACCGGGTGTGCAGATTTCTTCAACTTCGGGCCAGCCAGGCGAGAGCATGCGCGTACTTATTCGCGGTGTCGGTACTGTAGGAAACGCAAGCCCGCTTTATGTGGTGGATGGTGTATTAACAGACAATATCGATTATCTGAATCCAGCGGATATAGCTTCTATTGATGTGTTGAAAGATGCGGCTTCTGCTGCTATCTACGGTTCGCAGGCGGCCAACGGCGTGGTGCTGATCACGACCAGGCAAGGAAAATCAGGGCAGCCAGCTAAAGTAACGTTTGACACTTACTTTGGTGTTCAGAACCTGGGACGAAAAGTTGACCTGTTGAACTCACAGCAGTATGCTTCTATTATGAATGAGGCGGCAGTAAATTCAGGCAAGCTACCGTATTTTACCAATGATGAAATTGCTGCAATGGGCACAGGTACAGACTGGATAGACGAGATGTTTGTAGACGATGCCGTTACGCAGAATTACTCATTGGGTGCTCAGGGCGGCTCTGAGAACTCTAACTTCTCCGCTTCGCTGTCTTATACTTCTCAGGAAGGTATTGTAGGCGGTAAAGCCTTATCTAACTATGAGCGCTATAACGCCCGCTTAAACTCTGAGCACAAGTTTTACAACGATATCATTACACTTGGAGAACATTTAACCTTTGCTTATATCCAAAGTAACGGCATCGGGGTTGGCAACCAGTACAACAACTCGTTACGTGGAGCTTTTAATACGAGCCCGTTTGTTCCGATGTATGACGAAGAAGGCAACTTCTATGACAACAGCGAATCTAGCTGGTTTACTGGCGAAGCAAACCCTTACGCACTGGCAGTATATAGCAACCAAAACAGGAGAAATAACCAACGGCTGTTAGGTGATGTGTATGTGGTTGTAGAGCCTATCAAGAACCTGCGCTTCAGAACCAGCTTTGGCCTGAACTATGCTGCCGGTGAAAGTCGCTCGTATCTGCCAACGTATCAGTTGTCAATATATGCGCTGAATACTGTGACACGTGCAAGCCAGTCACTTAATAAAGGCTATAATTATAACTGGGATAACTTGTTGAGTTATAACTTTAATCTAAATCAGGATCATGGATTTGAGGTGATGCTGGGTACATCGGCCTATCGCAACAACGGGACAAATATTTATGGTAGCAATACCAACCTGGTGCTCTCAGGTCTGGATTATGCTTGGTTATCAAATGCTACAAACAATGATGGTGGCGCTATTACGCTTACCGGAGGGCCCTATGATCAGGACAGAAGAATGTCTTACTTTGGAAGGTTAAACTATAACTATAAGGAAACTTATTTATTGAATGCTACTTTCCGTGCCGACGGTTCTTCTAGATTCGCGCCAGCCAACCGTTGGGGATACTTCCCGTCTGTTTCTACTGGTTGGGTACTCTCTAATGAGTCTTTTATGGCTAGCACCCAAGACTGGCTAAGCTACTTTAAGCTACGTGCAAGCTGGGGACAGGTGGGTAACCAGAACATCGATTTCTACCAGTACCTGACACTTGTTGAGATTGCGAACACCAACTATACATTCGGAGATGAAGAGGGCGCCCTTACAGCTGGTGCTTATCCTGGCAGATATGGTAACGAGAATGTGAAATGGGAGACTTCAGAACAGACAGACATCGGTTTTGATGCCCGCTTCCTGGATGGTAGACTAAACGCCACTTTCGACTGGTATACTAAAAAAACCAAAGATTGGCTAGTGCGGGCGCCTGTACCAGCAACCGCAGGTGCTGAGCCTCCATTTATCAATGGTGGTAATGTAACTAATAAAGGAATAGAACTGGCGCTTTCATACAGCGACAATATTGGAGACTTTAACTATACATTTGGGGTTAACGGTAGCTATAACAAGAACAGAGTTGGTCAGATTCCTACTGCGGATGGCGTTATACACGGTGATGCCAACCAACTGTTTGATAATTCGGCAGAATTTTACAGAGCCGAGAATGGGCATCCAATCGGTTACTTCTGGGGATTACAGACCAACGGTATTTTTCAGAGTGAGGAAGAGGTTTCTTCTTATAGATCAACAGAAGGAACAGTTATTCAGCCAAATGCTCAGCCAGGCGATTTACGTTATGTTGACCAAAATGGAGACGGTGTAATCAATACGATGGATAATACCGAAATTGGAAATCCAAATCCTGATTATACATTTGGTATTACACTTTCTGGTAATTACAAGGCGTTTGATTTCTCTTTACTTGCTTCCGGTGTAGCCGGAAACCAGATTGTGCAGTCGTACCGCAACCACTCTATTTATGCCAACTATACCACGGCTATTTTAGATCGCTGGCACGGGCCAGGTTCCTCTAACACTATGCCACGGGTAACAGAGGATAACCGTAACTGGACAACCTTTTCTGATCTGTATATCCACGATGGAGACTTCCTGAGAATCAGCAATATTACAGTTGGGTATGATCTTGGTAAACTGATTCAGAAAAATTTTATAAGTCAGTTAAGGGTGTATGCATCAGTTCAAAACCTATATACCTTCACAAAGTACGAAGGCATGGACCCTGAAATCGGCTATACCAACAGTTTTGCTTCAGGTATTGATCTAGGATATTATCCACGGCCAAGAACAGTGATGGTTGGTGCTAACATTAAATTTTAAGTAGACAGCGCGTAGATAACATGAAAAATATAAACAGATATATATTGGTTTTAGGCCTGGCAGCATTAGGAGCCTGTACGGACGATTTTCTTGACGCACAGCCCCAAATACAGGCTACAGAATCCAACTTTTACAAAACACCCCAAGATGCTTATACTGCTTTAGTAGGGTGTTACGACGGCTTGCAAATCATTTGGGCTGACGGAGTAAGCTTTCCTGTAGCTTCGGAAGTGCTCTCTGATAATGCTTATGGCGGCACAGGTGCCTCTGACGATTTTAAATACCAGATGATTGATGAGTTTGACAAGTCTCGTTCGCCGTCAACTCCAAACCTGTATGAGGCAAATTGGGAAGCTTATTACAGAGCGGTTTTCCGTTGTAATACACTGATCAGTAAGATGGATCAAATTGACTGGACAGGTAATGAGGAATTACGGGCTACATACGAGTCAGAAGCCAGGTTCATTCGTGCTTTTCTTTACTTTGATATGGTTAGGTTGTGGGGCAACATTCCTTTGCTTACCGAACCTTCCGTTGAGTACATATCACAGGCTTCTCCTGACTCAGTGTATCAGGTAATTGCGGAAGACCTGAAATTCGCTGCGGATAACCTTCCATCTGTTCCGTATACTGCTCAAACTCCTGCCACTTACGGAAGAGTTACAAAATGGGCGGCTGAAGCTTTATTGGGTCGTGTTTATCTTTACTATACAGGTTATTACAGGAAACCTGACCTGGTAGGTGTTGTAGACAAAGCCCAGACACTTGCTTATGTAGAAGACGTGATCGCGAATGGAGGATTCGGCTTAGTGGAAGACTTCGCTGCTCTGTGGCCTGCGGCTTCCTTAACCGATTATGTTGGTGAGAATAATAAAGAAACAGTGTTTGCCATCAAATACACTTACACGAGCGACTATGAAGGAAACACAGACGGAAACCATTGGTTAGTCTTGTTAGGTATGCGTGAGCAGGCTATTTACCCATACGGTAATGGTTGGGGAGGAGGTACTGTAACTCCTGACCTTTGGAACGCCTACAGCGAGAACGATACACGCAGAACAGCCTCCATAATCTCAATAGATGACGAAGATCTTGATTTTACCAGTCAAAGCAGGCAGCGGGAATATACGGGGTATTATAACAAAAAATATACTCCTATAGTGAATGAAGAGGGTAAGCCCATAGTTGTAGTTGATGAGCTTGGTATTCAAAGCTTCCAGATTAGCCAATACCAGGATTTTATATCGATACGCTATGCCGATGTGTTGTTGATGGCCGCAGAATTAGGTAGCCCGAATGCACAAACATACTTCGATGCTGTGAGAAGACGCGCTTATAAGGATAATTTTGCTTCGATACCGGTAACAATGGACAACCTTATGAAGGAGCGTCGGTTAGAGTTGGCATTTGAAGGTATCCGTTATTGGGACCTGCTCCGCCAGGGAGTTAGCGTTGCTGCTTCAGCAATCGCTGAGACAACCACCGTTTTAAATGCCGGTACTGCTACTACCAAAACAATATCGGCTAGCAATATTGAGCAAACCAACGGTTTACAGCAGATACCTGTTAATCAAATTAACTTGTCTAACGGTACCCTGCAGCAAAACCCAGGCTGGTAACTATAACTTAAGCAGTATGAGATCTTCCATCTGATAAAACAAGCTGAGTGTGTTGCTCTTTTTTATCGGAAGAGCATCAACTTTGTTTTACACATGGAAGCTTCCATCTGATCAATAAAAACATAAACAGATGAAAAATTTTAAACTTCTATTTTATCTTCTGCTTGCCCCTGTGCTTTTTATGGCATCGTGTCAGGATGATGATTATGAATTGGGCAGAATGCTCGATCGGTCCGAAATCCATTACAAAGTAGTGCAGGACTATGAGACTGACCCAGGAGGGAACACAGTCATCATGATCAATGAAACTCCGGGAACCGTATCTATGTGGGATTATGGTACTGGCCGTTCTACTCGCACTATAGATACCGTTCATTTTGCTTTCCAAGGTGAGTATGTAATCAAGTTCTCGGCCATGACAGCTGGTGGTGTAGTAGAAATGGACCCTGTTACCATTCAGGTAACAGAAGATAACCTGAATTATGTAAACGACCCTCTGTGGATTGCTCTAACAGGTGGCCCTGGCAATGAAAAGGACTGGGTACTAGATACCGAAGGAAAGTATTTCTCTGGTCCTATCTCCTTCTATGGCGTTGATAACGGCTGGTTGGCCGGAGGTGAGTCTTGGGCCGATGGTGCTGAAGAAACCGGATGTTATGGAAGCGATTGCTGGACCTGGGCGCCTGGACTTTCCGATATATATCCAAATATAATGGCTGAGGGTGACTATGGCGTTATGACCTTTAACCTAATAGGAGGCCCTAACTTTAGTGCCACAAAACCAATGGAGGGAGGGATTACACAGACAGGAACTTACTCGCTTAACGTAAACGAAAAAACACTGACGATAAATGATGCTTCTATCCTGCGGGGCTACAAGCCTAGTAAAAACGGTATTAGCGGCATAAGCGACTGGACCAACTATACTGTTCTTGCTCTGGATGAGAATATCTTACGGCTTGGAGTAATACGCGACAAGGATGTAGACGGTGAAGGACCCGCTATGTTGGTATATAACTTCATATCAAAAGAGTACTCTGATAATTGGGTGCCTTCAGGTCCTGCCCCTGATGATGAAGGCTTTGACCCGGAGTTTGCACCTGGCGAATTGTTGACAATGCTGGCTGGCGGACCTTCTTCTGGTCGTGTGTGGCAATTAGATGCAGCCGGCAATCCGGTAGATTGGATAGCTGGAGGTAATGGCTGGACAACCTCCAGCGATGATTCCAGAGACTGGGGATGGAACGATTCCTGGGATGAAGTAGCTGAGAGTTCCTGGATACGTTTCGACCGATTTGGAGGAACCCAGAATTATACGCGCTCACAGAACGGGGTAACCACTACTGGTACTTTCACCATCAATGAAGAGGAAAATACCATTGTGCTAGGCGGTAACAATACTTTAATTCAAAACCAAAATAGCAGTTTAAGCCCAACAACCAGCACAATAAAAGTAGTAAAGGCCTTCCCTGGAGAGTATGAAAACAAAGGCATCTGGTTTGGTACAAGCTATGATGAAGCAAAAGACGAATGGTTCGCATTTCATTATATAATTCCATAAGTGCACTTTAATACTAACCAACACGAACAACTCCAAAGTAGTAGAGTTGTTCGTGTTGGTTTTTCTATTCCACTTTACTATAAAAGATTAAACTGATATAAGTGCCAAATATCAGACGTTGTCAAAGTTCATCAATCACAATACCTGGGCCATAGCAGCCTGCTTAAAAAATGCACAAAACGTTTAACAGAGCCACCATAAATATGTGCAGGTTTACACTTGTACTTGTAGCTGTTTTAGGCATGTACGCCTGCAAATCCACAATAAGCTTTTCGGCAGATGAGTCGGAGATGCAGATAAGAAAAAGAACAGATTTTACCAAAGACTGGTCTTTTCACCTTGGAGACCAGCAAAATGCTCAGGCAGCTAATTTCGATGATTCGCAATGGCGTAAGCTAAACCTGCCGCACGATTGGAGTGTAGAAGGAGAGTTCAGCAAAGACAACCCTGCCGGTACAGGCGGAGGTGCTTTGCCAGGAGGTATCGGCTGGTACAGGAAATCATTTGTCGTTAGTGAAGAAGATAAAGGAAAGTTGTTCTTTATCGACTTCGACGGCGTATATACCAACAGTGAGGTGTGGGTTAACGGCCAGTATCTGGGAAAGCGGCCTAATGGCTACATCTCCTTTCGTTATGACTTAACTCCTTACCTTAACTATGGTGACCAAGAAAATGTGATAGCGGTTAAGGTAGATAACTCGCAGCAGCCTAACTCCCGCTGGTACTCTGGCTCTGGTATTTACCGCAATGTGTGGATGGTGAAGACAAACCCAGTGCACGTAGCGCATTTGGGTACTTTTGTTACCACTCCTGAAGTAAACGAGCAAATAGCAAGAATAGCTATCAAGACTAAGATTGATGGTAAAGCAACGCAAAAGGATGGCTATGCTCTAAGCTCTGTTATTTATGATGCGGATAACAGGGAAGTAGCTCGTGTTACGTCTGACAACCTACAGCTAAATGCAGAAACCAATGAGTTTGATCAGAACCTAACGGTGGAAAACCCTCGGCTTTGGTCAGTGGAAGAGCCATACTTATACAAAGTAGTCACACTGGTAGAGCAGGATGGTGAAGTGGTGGATAACTTCGAGACACCATTGGGGATCCGCTATTTTAACTTTGATGTAGAGAGAGGCTTTTCATTGAACGGAAAGCAAATGAAAATATTAGGTGTCTGTAATCACCACGACCTTGGGGCTTTAGGTGCAGCCATTAATACCCGTGCATTAGAGCGCCAACTGGAGATAATGAAAGGCATGGGAGTAAACGGCATCCGTACCTCACATAACCCGCCAGCACCGGAACTGCTGGAGCTATGCGATAAAATGGGTTTTATTGTGATGGATGAAATGTTTGATATGTGGAAGAAGGAGAAGAGCAAGTACGACTATAGCCATGTGTGGGATGAGTGGCACAAGCAGGATCTGCAGGATTTTATCCGGCGCGACCGTAACCACCCAAGCGTATTTATCTGGAGTATTGGCAATGAGATTCCAGAGCAGGGAGACAGTACGGGCACGCTTATAGCCACAGAGTTGGCGCATATTGTAAAGAACCTTGATAAAACCAGGCCTATCACAGCTGGCTTAAATGAGCCCTACCCGCACAACACCATCTATAAATCTGGTGAGCTGGATTTGGTTGGTTTCAACTACCACCATCAGGACTTTGAGAAGTTTCCGGAGACTTTCCCTGGAGAAAAATTTATCGCAACGGAAACAACCTCTGCCCTGGCAACCCGTGGCAGCTACGATATGCCTTCCGACAGCATCCGCCGCTGGCCTTATAAATGGGACGAGCCGTTTACAGATGGTAACGAAGACTTGACCGTTTCAGCTTATGATAACGTAAGCGCGCCGTGGGGCTCCACGCACGAAGAAACCTGGAAAGTAATGAAGAAGCACGACTTCTTGTCGGGCATGTTTATCTGGACAGGTTTTGACTATATCGGTGAGCCGACGCCTTATGGATGGCCTGCCCGTAGCTCCTACTTTGGTGTAGTAGACTTGGCAGGTTTCCCGAAAGACTCTTACTACATGTACAAGAGCGAGTGGACAAACGAAACTGTGCTGCACGTGTTCCCGCACTGGAACTGGAAGCCAGGCAAGTTAGTAGATGTTTGGGCTTATTATAACAATGCCGATGAGGTAGAACTATTCCTGAACGGTAAGGCTTTAGGCACGAAAAAGAAGGAAGGCGATGACCTGCACGTGATGTGGCGCATACCTTTTCAGCCAGGCACACTTAGAGCCGTTTCCAGAAAAGATGGCAAAGAAGTGCTGACGAAGGAGGTGAAAACTGCTGGTGCTCCTGCTAAAATTATGCTGAAAGCTGATCGCGAAAACATTAAAGCTGACGGCAAAGACCTTTCTTTTGTAACAGTAAAAATTTTAGATAAAGATGGAAATATAGTGCCAGGGGCCGACAATATGGTTAACTTTAAGATAGCAGGCAATGCCTTTATTGCGGGCGTGGACAATGGCCTGCAGACAAGTATGGAGCCTTTCAAGGCGAGCCAACGATCTGCTTTCCATGGCTTGGCCCTGGCTATACTTCAGGCAAAGGAAGAAGCAGGCGAGGTAACGCTAACGGCTACTTCTGATGGATTGGAGCCTGCCTCCGTTATCATCAATATAGAATAGCAAAAGCTGCGGTGGCTTTCAAAACTACAGCCCTTCATCATTGCGTGGGAAATAAAGGATAATAATGAAGAACTATTAGCATTTAGAGTTGCGGAGTAATTCTGATTTGAGAAGCCTGTTTAAATATGTTGCTACATCACTTTATTGTATAAGAAAAGAAATGTTGAACTTTTGGTTTTTATCCTTGAAAAAAGTAGGGGCAGCTTGCGCTCTTTTAGTTTGTGTGACCCTGGCGCCACCAGCAAGTAGCCAGGTTATGTCAATCAATCTGAATGATCTTTCTTCTTTCCAAAGCCCCGGAAAAAGCTGGCAAATAGCAGGAGACGTAACAGTTGATCTTGATAAGCCAAATAAGCTGAATGTAAGTGAGGGAACAGGTATTCTTGTCAACATCCCGACCAAAAAGAATAAAGGCAAGGATCTCTTTACAGATATTGAACATGGTGATGTAGACTTGGAGCTTGATTATATGATGGCTAAAGGTTCTAATTCAGGTATCTATCTGCAAGGGCGTTATGAGTTACAATTGGCCGATAATTGGGGAGCAACGGGTGTTTCAGCAAGCAGTAATGGTGGCGTGTATGAGCGTTGGGATGAGAGCCGTCCGAAGGGGCAGCAGGGCTATCAGGGGTATGCACCGCGCCAAAATGCAGGACGTGCCCCGGGCCTGTGGCAACACCTGAAAATTTCTTTTCAGGCACCACGCTTCGATGCCAGTGGTAACAAAACAGAGAATGCCAAGCTACTACGTGTAGAACTCAATGGTGTGGCAATACACGAGAACATAGAACTTTTCGGCCCTACACGCGGTGCCACTAGTAACGAAGAAAAAGCAATGGGTCCGCTGCGCCTGCAAGGCGACCACGGCGCAGTAGCTTTTCGCAATATCAAAGTAACTCACTACAACAAACCTCGTCCAGAGCTTAAGAATATCTCTTATATAGTGTACGGAGGCAGATATGAGCAGGAACCACAGTACGATAGCATACCTCCAGAGGCGGAAGGAACATCTGGTATTCTGACATCAAACTTAAATACTACGGCAAGGCGATTCCTGATTCGGTACACAGGCACATTGGTTGTTAAAGAAGCAGGTGAGTATACTTTTAATGTGGAAACCCCTGGAGGTTCGGGTCTGGTAAGAGTTAACAAGCAGGAGGTAGTACCTATGCGTGCCTGGAACGGGAAAGGGACCGTAGCATTGCCCGCCGGTGAAGTTCCATTCGAGCTACTGTATGCCAAGTACATGGACTGGGCTCAGCCTGCTTTAGCTTTGCGGGTGTCTGGTCCTGCGTTGCGGGAGTTCCTGATTAGCGATAAAGAGGTTGGCCTGGCAGATGTAGTAGATCCTATTATAGTAGATGCCCAGGAAAGGCCAATTCTGCGGAGCTTTATAGATTTACCGGGCGACCAGCGCGTGACGCATGCTATATCGGTGGGCAGTCCTGCAGAGTTACATTACACATACGACATGGATCATGGTACTATTGTGCAGCTATGGCGAGGAGGGTTTTTAGATGCAACGCCTATGTGGCATGAGCGTGGCGACGGATCCTCGCGTGCACTAGGCTCTGTGCAGTATTTCGGAAAGCCAGCATTAACCGTAGCTAAACTTGCCTCCGAGCAGGAGGCTTGGACAACAGACACTACAGGAAGTGCTTATCACCCTAAAAGTTATAAATTAAATAAGAAGTCGGAGCCTACTTTCAGCTATGAGGTAAATGGAGCTATTGTTATGGATGCGATTAATGTTATTGAAAACGGCCAGGGGCTACGACGGGAATTAATCGTTCAAAATCCTTCGGCTAATTTATATGTGCGTTTAGTAGAGGGGAACAAGATTGAAGAAGCAGGAAAAGGCATGTATCTGATAGATGATAAATCTTACTATGTGCGTGTGGAGGATACAGCAGGGGCAAAACCAGTGGTGCGTAACGTGGCAGGTCACCAGGAACTGATTGTACCTGTACGTGAGAAGCTAACTTATTCTATTCTTTTCTAACATTAAGAGGGTTTTTACACATGAAGAATATAGGTAAAAAATTTGTGCTGAATGTTATGCTCATGGCAGCATTGGTAGCGGGCATTGGTACAACCTTAAAGGCGCAGGAGTCGCCTATGGAGGAAGACTTCTTTAAAATAATGCGTATAAGCTCTCCAGAGGGTACTTTACTGGAAGTGGGGGGGTTGGTTGTTTTGCCAAATGGTGATTTAGGAATAGCAACACGCAGAGGCGACATTTTTATAGCAGAGAACCCAACCAGTGCCCGTCCGTTTTTTCGGAAGTTTGCCTCAGGCTTGCATGAAGTATTAGGTCTGGCTTATAAAGATGGTGCCTTATATTGTGCGCAAAGAGGGGAGCTTACGAAACTGACTGACACAGATAATGACGGCAAAGCTGATCTGTTCGAAACCGTTTATGCCTGGCCTCTGTCGGGTAACTATCACGAGTACAGTTTTGGTCCTAAACTAGCTCCTGACGGATCTTTCTTTGTGTCGACTAACCTAGGTTTTCCGAACCCGTGGTGGCATGCTAAGAGCCTGGCTCCCTGGCGGGGCTGGATGTTGCATATAACCGAAGATGGTAAAATGGAACCTTGGGCAACAGGTATGCGATCGCCAGCTGGCTTGGGTATGGTTGATGGGGAACTATTCTATGCTGAAAACCAAGGCGATTGGGTTGGCTCAGGTGGTATTTGGCATGTGAAGAAAGGTTCTTTTACTGTTCACCCTGGTGGCCTGCGCTGGACCAGTTCTCCTGAGTCACCTGTAAAACTAACGCAGGAGCAGGTGTTTGCTAAAATGGATTCTCGTAATGAGGTCGATGAAAGAGGGGAGCCCGTAAAGCCTGAGAACAGGCAGAACGAGGAGTTTGTCACGATGTTCGACATGAAGAAGCAGTTCCCGGAGCTACAATTGCCGGCTGTCTGGCTGCCACATGGTATCTATGGCATCTCTAATTCTGAGATAATTAAGATTCCGGAAGGAAACTTTGGCCCTTTTGAAGGACAACTGCTGGTAGGGGACCAGGGGCAGAGCAAAATAATGCGTGTGGTGCTGGAAAAAGTAAACGGGGAATACCAGGGCGTGGCTTTTGATTTCCGTAGTGGGTTTCAGTCGGGTGTGTTAAGAATGGATTGGGCAAAAGATGGCTCCTTATTTATAGGTGAAACAAACCGGGGTTGGGGCTCTGCTGGTGAGGCCAACGAAGGCTTACAGCGCCTGGTATGGAACAATAAGGTTCCATTTGAGATGAGAACAGTGCGTGCCATGCCTGATGGTTTTGAAGTTGAGTTTACGGCGCCTGTAGATAAAAAGTCAGCAGAGGATGTAGCCTCTTATGCTGTAGAAAGCTTCATCTATAAGTACCATGCTGTATACGGTAGCCCAACAGTTAACCAGAAACAATTGCCGGTAAAGGGGGTAAAGCTGTCTGATGATGGTATGAAAGCACGAATTGTAGTAGATGGCTTGCGCGAAGGCTATATTCATTTACTGAAGTTAGATGGTGTGCGGGCTAAGGAAAATTACTATACACTGGTACATCCATTTGGTTATTACACGTTAAATAGCATTCCTGATGGTGAAAAGCTGGCATTGACAGAGATAAGTACCCGAAACTCAGCTGAGGAGGCTAAGCGAAGAGCCGCCGCCGCAAAGGCTACAAAAAAGACTGTTGCAAAAGCTTCAACAAAAGCAGCCTCTAAAAAAGTATCTGCTAAGACTGCTCCAGTTAAAGAAGCTTTAACCTTTGATGATGTGAAACCATTGTTGGCTAAAAACACGTGTCTAGCTTGCCACAATGCAGATAAAAAACAGGTAGGGCCAGCTTTTAAAGACGTTGCGAAGCGTAAGTATACCAATAGCCAGATTGTAGAGCTGATACATACTCCTAAGCCTGATAACTGGCCAGGGTATGCTACGCCTATGCCGCCAATGCCCCAGGTGCCCAAAGATGAGGCGCTTAAAATTGCCGCCTGGATCAACACATTAAACTAGGACAAAGGAAAGTTAACGGTTAACCCTTATATTCAAAGATAAACGCACAGACAAACATGAACACAAGTTTCTTTACTACAGGAAAAACTGCAGTAGTAGCGATAGCCTTTAGTTTTTTAGCCTACACCAATGCTCAGGCACAAGAGGTGCCTACTCCTCCTAAAATGGTGCCTGAAATGACAGAGTTCTGGGAACCGGAGCCACGTGTAGTTACCCCAGGCAATAACAATTCTGCACCTTCTGATGCAATAGTGCTTTTCGATGGCAAAGATCTGTCGCAATGGAAAGCCAAAAGTGGAGGTGGAGATGCAAAGTGGCAGGTAAAGAACGGTGAGTTTACTGTTGGAAAAGGTGATATTTCAACAAAACGTAATTTTGAAGACTTTCAGTTGCATATAGAATGGAGTGCGCCAGACCAGGTACAAAGTTCCAGCCAGGGCAGAGGCAACAGCGGCATTTTTTTGCAGGACCGCTACGAGGTGCAGGTGTTGGATTCTTACAACAACCGCACGTACTCCAATGGTCAGGCGGGGAGTATATACAAGCAGCATCGGCCGCTGGTTAATGCTACACGTAAACCAACTGAGTGGAACGTATATGACATTATTTATACTGCTCCTCGTTTTAAAGAAGATGGCGCTGTGTTTTCACCTGCTCGTGTAACGGTACTGCATAATGGTGTGTTGGTGCAAAACGATGTAGAAGTGAAAGGACCGACGGAATACATAGGTCTGCCAGAATACAAAAAGCATGGTAAAGCACCTATTACGTTACAGGACCATGGCAACCCAGTTGCTTACCGCAATATCTGGATCAGAGAATTATAGTATAGTCTCCATTTGGACTAAATTGTCATTACTATCATCAAAAAAATGAGAAAGGCAGTTCTGAATTTCATAACCTTTAGTATAATGCTGTTATTATCTGTAGGGGCACAGGCGCAGTATAAAGTAAAAGTAGCTTGTGTGGGAAATAGTATAACAGAGGGAGCAGGGCTAAAAACAACTTATCCGCAGGCACTACAGGAACTGTTGGGAGAGGAGTATGAGGTACGTAACTATGGCATTGGAGGAAGAACACTACTAAAGAAAGGCGATTATCCGTATTGGATCGAAGCCAAGTACACAGAAGTGTTGAACTGGAATCCGGATGTAGTCATCATCAAGTTAGGGACAAACGATACAAAGCCACAGAACTGGAAGTATAAGGAAAACTTTGTTGAAGATTACGTGGCGTTAGTTAAGTCTTTTAAAAACTTGCCTTCCAAACCAAAGGTTTATATCTGTAAACCTCTTCCTGTTTTCGAAGATAAATGGGGGATAACAGAGCGTATAGTGAAAGAGGAGATTTTACCTGCAATTAATAAAATTGCCCGAAAGACAAAGGTAGAGACAATAGACCTCTATACTCCTTTCCTGGGTAAAGCTGCTCTTACTTATGATGGTGTCCATCCAAACGAGGAAGGAGCCGCTTTATTAGCCAAGGAAGTAAATGAGGCTTTGATAACATTTAAAGAAGCAAAAGCTAAAAAAGTTTTAAGTAAAAAGCAGTAATCTGAGTTTTAAATACTCTTTCCAAAGCCCTGATGAAATTTATCAGTTAGTTTCTCTATAACTTGTAGTATCTGTCTTGAAGACAGAGGTGCTGAAACTAGCTATAAAACGCTCCACGGTAAGCAGCGCTAGTACAACTATAAAGGTACTGAAGACGGGTATTAATTTCCAGGTTGGCAACGATTGGGATATCTTCCAGTATCATTTCCCTGGAACACTGATGATGTTAAAAAGATATCAGAGGAAGTGACAAGCTTTAACGTTTCACTTTTATAAAGGCAAGTTTAAGAGGGCGGTCTAATAGCTGAAGCTTCAGTAAATAAACAGTCAAACTAGGTGCAAAAAAGAGTTGCCTTACTACTCTTAATATTAAGGCCAAATGGAGAATTTATTATGACGTTCAGGTAATACTAATAGTATGTTTACTTAACAGAGACCTTGCCTGAATTTCCAGGCAAGGTCTCTGTTTTAATGTTATGGTGTCAATAATCATTGGAAAGCTCTGGTTATATTATTCTCACATTTATAAAGAAATTTAGTGATATTAGCAGCTTAAAACCTTTCACAGCTTCTAATTTCTTTGACTCTTAGCTCTTTTTGAGCATGTTCTTAAGCTGTTAACATTTTGTGCCTGCATTTGAAACATTTGATGCCCTACAGTGCAGGGTACTATTCTTAACTTTAATGTACTAACATTCGTTAGATGGTGCTCAGTATAGTATTATATTGTTAAAGTCAATTACAAACATGATATAATACTAATAGATCAAATATCAGAACAAATCTTACAATCACTTGTTAGTTTGTAGGTTGATCCATTAATTAGAATTAAGTTTATTGATAGAGGGAATGTTAGAAATTAAAAGATATAGCCAGGGGAAATCTATAATAAACAAAGCACCAGAGAACGGCCTGCTATATGGACCTCTCCCTCTCACTTTGGCTACCGTTACCAGAAGGTAACTGCCTGATATAAAAGCGAAACATTTATCTTATTAAAAGATGTTGCTTTAACATAAGGTGTACCCAATACTAGTAAGCATTTTGGAAGAATATCTAAAGATAGTTTTAACGCTGTTGGTCTACCTTAAGAAGTAAATGTACAAGAGAGCAAAGAATAATTTAAAGTGCCAAACCTAGTATTAACCAATTAAAAATTAAAAAAATGAATGGAAACAGTATAAGAAGCTAAACTTATTTGTACTAACTGTCATTTGTTAGAATAATAATAAATTTATTTAAATTTTACCAAAACAAAGTTTATGATGAAAAACATGTACGCATTAAGGGAATATTTGACAAGTATTCCTGTAAGTAAACACTTAAGCGGATGGAAAGTAGCCCTCATGCTGTTGGCTATTTTGCTTTTGCAAGGGGTTTGTAGCTTTGCCCAATCAACACAGCCAATAAATGGTAGAGTAGTTTCATCGGAAAATAACCAGGGGTTGCCGGGTGTAAGTATAGGTGTTAAAGGAACTGCGAATGGTGCTATCACAGATGCTGAAGGTAATTTTACCCTTCAGGCTGCCAGCGATGCAGTGCTTGTTGTGTCTTACATAGGTTTTACAGCACAGGAAGTACCTGTAAGAGGGAGATCTAACATCACCGTTAGTTTAACTCCGGATCAGAAGGTGCTGGATGAAGTGGTTGTAACTGGCTATGGTGAGCTTAGACGCAGCGACATCACAGGAGCTCAGACAACTATTGGTGCTGAGCAAATTGAGAAAACAGTTAACACTACTATTGAACAGGCAATTCAAGGCCGTGCCGCTGGTGTGTATGTTACACAGAACACAGGTGCACCAGGTGGCGGTATCTCTGTTAATATTAGAGGTGTAAACTCCATCAACGGAAGCAACGAACCGCTTTATGTAATAGATGGCGTGCAGATTGAAGGATCAAACTCTGCCACTGGCTCTAACCCTTTGGCTACGCTGAATCCATCTGACATTGAAAGTATGGAGGTTTTGCAAGGCCCATCTGCTACAGCAGTTTATGGTTCAAGAGGTACAAATGGGGTTGTGTTAATTACTACTAAGCGTGGTAAAGCAGGGGAAACACGTATAAACTATTCTTTCATGTATAGTTTACAAATGCCTCCGAATGAGCTTGAAGTGATGAACTTGCGCCAATACGCTCAAATGGATAATGAATATAAGTCTATTGCAGGCGGAACAGTTCGTGAAGAGTTTTTAGACCCTTCTATATTAGGTGAAGGAACTAATTGGCAGGATGAGCTATTTAAAAGTGCCCCTATGCAAAAGCATCAGCTAAGCGTAAGCGGCGGTAGCGAAAAAACAACTTACTACTTATCAGGTGAGTACCTGGACCAGGAGGGTATTGCCATAGGTTCAGGGTTCGATCGTTATTCAGTGAGGTTAAATTTAGACAGTAAGGTAAAGAAATGGCTCACTATCAACGGTAACTTTAACTACGCTCAAACCAATGAGCAGTTGTCTACCACACAATCAAACATTATATCAACGGCAATTCAATTGCCTCCTCACATTCCGGTAAGAAACATTAATGGTTCTTATGGTGGCGGTACCGTAACATCTGACAACACAGCAGAGCAGTTCACGCCGCCAAACCCAATTGGGCTTGCCAATATTACTACAAATGACCTAACCAGAAGGCAGGTTTTAGGAGGGATAAAATTAGGTTTCCATATAATAGAAGGGCTGGATTTTAATACATCCTTGAACGGCAATGTAAATTACTCTAACTCTACTTATTTCCTTCCAACATACCAGTTCGGTTATCAGCGAAATGAGACAGCAACACTGAACAACACCAATGGTATAAACACCTACTTAAACTGGAACCAAATGCTTCAGTACCAGAAGCAGTTCGGAAAGCACAGCCTTAATGTTATGGCATCGCATGAGTCGCAGGAATCTACCTGGAAGAACTTATACGGTGAAAGACGTGGCTTCCAAACAAATGACATACTTGATCTGAATGCAGGTGATGTGCTAACAAGTGTAGCTAACGGTGGTCAAGGTGATTGGGCAATGGAGTCTTATCTGGGTCGTGTTAACTATAACTATGGTGATCGTTACATTCTTCAGGCTGCTTTTCGTGCAGATGGTTCTGTAAACTTCGGACCTGAGAACAGATGGGGATATTTCCCTTCCGTATCGGCTGCCTGGAGATTGTCTGAGGAGGATTTCTTTAATGTTACCTTTGTTAGTGACTTAAGATTAAGATACGAAATTGGCCTTACAGGGTCACAAGGCCAAGGTGGGGCTATTTATGGAACGCTTTCTCCTGGTCCAACACCTTGGGGCACAGGCTTCTTACCAAACAGATACCCTAACCCAGAGTATCAGTGGGAGGAGACGAAAACAAATAACGTTGGTATAAACCTTGGCTTGTTCGAAAACAGAGTTCAGATAGAAGCTGATTACTATATTAAGGATACAGATAACCTGATTCTGCAAAGTACATTGCCTTGGTACATGGGTACTAACGGAAGTGGCTCTATAGCACCTCCTACTGTAAACGTTGGTTCTCTGCAAAACAAAGGATGGAGCATTACCCTAAACACTATCAACATTGATAATGGTAGCTTTACATGGGGATCTAACTTTAACATCTCCCATTTCAAAACTGAATTGACGGCCCTTACTTCTGAAAACAGTTTGTTAAACCGTACAACAAGAGAGTGGAATGAATGGACACAGCGCTCTATTGTAGGGCAAGCTCCATGGTTATTCTATGGGTATATAGAAGAAGGCATATTCCAGTCAGTAGAAGAACTGCAAGAAAGTGCCTTGCCAGCCGATAACAATGGTAATGAGTATGCTATTGCTGAAAACAGCATTTGGGTTGGGGATGTGAAATATAAGGATGTAAATGGCGATGGCATTATCAACGGTGATGATCAGACGTTTATAGGTAACCCATGGCCAAAATACTATGCAGGTTTCACCAACAACTTCTCTTACAAAGGATTCGATTTAAGTGTTCTGATTACAAGTACCATCGGAAATGATATCTACAACTATCTCCGCCGGGAAAACACGAATCCAAATAACATCAACCTGGGCAGGAACTTGTTTGTAGATGCATTCAACTATGCTGATGTAGCTTACAGAGACGACGACCCTGACCATCTGGACCCTTACCTGACAAACCCAGGTACCAATGTGGCCAGAATGTCTGGAGGTAATAAGAACAGCAACTTTGAACGCCACACAGACAAATTTGTTGAAGATGGCTCTTTTGTAAGGCTTAAAAACATAACCTTAAGCTACAACCTATCGCCTTCAATGCTGTCTAAGCTGCGCTACATTAAAGGGGCCAGAATTGGTGTAAGCGCCCAGAACGTAGCCACCATTACTGGTTACTCAGGATATGATCCGGAAGTTGGCTCTCACGTTGGTGGCCTTGAAAACCCTAACTCTGCAGCCATAGGAGTAGATTATGGCCGCTACCCGTTAACACCTGTTTACTCTGTTAACATTGGGATTGATTTTTAATTTAACACAACAAGTAAGATGAAAAATAAAAGTTTATATATAGGAGCACTCTTGGCATTATCCTTTTTCACGAGCTGTGAAAAAGAGTTTCTTGATAGACCTCCTCAGGATACCTTGGTGGATGCTAACTTCTTTAAAACAGATGCACAAGTATTAGCCGCTTCTGCGCCATTATATAGTGTGGTATGGAAGGATTATGTAGACCAGGCTTATTATCAATTAGGTGACCTAAGAGCAGGAACTCTTTACAGAGCCTGGAATGACAGAGACAATACGTTGTTCAATACATCGGATGTGTCTTCGTCAAACAACAGTGCATACCGTGCTTTTTACATTGTGGTAGGCCAGTCAAACACGTTAATTCAAAACATTAACACGTATGCTGGAGCAGAGGTATCAGAAGATGTTAAAAATCATGCTATTGCCGAAGCAAGGTTTATGCGGGCTACTGCTTATACGTTCTTAGTGATGAACTATGGTGCTGTTCCTATCATCGAAAACAACATTGCTTTATTAAATGATAAGAATTTAACCCGTAACACCATAGAAAGTGTGTGGGAGTTTATTACAAGAGATTATCAGTTCGCTGCTGAGAATTTACCAGATGATCCAATTGAGCCAGGCAGAATTACCAGGTGGTCTGCTGAAGGTATGTTGGCAAGAACCTACTTGAACAGAGCTGGAGTAGGAGGTGGCGGAAGCAAAAATCAGGAATATCTGGATTTGGCGAAGCATTATGCTCAAAGGGTTATTACCATGAGTGGCGCTACTTTGCTTCCTGATTATGCCGATCTGTTCAGGTACCCTTACGACAACAACGCGGAATCCTTGTTTGAGCAGCAGTGGGTGTTCACGACAAACTATGGCTACGCTAACACTATGGTTTCTCAGTTAACCTACAGCAACGATATTGCCAATGGTGATGGCTGGGGAGGTGACCTGGGTGCTTCGTACTGGATGATGAGCCTTTATGATGGTCTTTTCGAAAGCGGTTTTACTGTTGACACACGTTTAAAAGCAACCTTCATGTTGCCGGGCTTCCATTACCCTGAGATTACTCAGACGGTGAGAGATGACAATGGCACTGAAGCTGAACAGGAATTAGTTTTCCCGGCGCCATCAGAAGACGATGCGCAAAGCTTTGCCAATGTTAAGAAGTACGTAGTAGGAAAAGCAGTCGACCTTGGTGGGCAGGCTACTACGCAGCGCTATCCTAACAATACCTATATGCTGAGGTTAGCAGAGATGTATTTAATTTATGCGGAGGCATCTCTGGGAAATAGTACATCAACTACCGATGCGCAGGCAATAGAATATTTTAATGCTGTACATACCAGGGCTGGACTACCTGCCCATGAAGGAACTCTTACCTGGGACGATATTTTCGAGGAGCGTGCAAAGGAGTTCGCTGTGGAAGGGTTAGCATGGTATGATTTGGTTCGCCTGCACTACTACAATCCTGATAAAGCTTATGAAATCATAAACAATCAATATCGTGGCCTATATGTAATCCGTCCGAACAGAATGCCAAATCCAAACTCCTGGGAGTTTATCATAAACGAGGATACGGAAGTAGAGCCTTATGCCACTGCAAGTTCTGGTAACTTTCAGCTTCCGATACCTGCCGCTGAGGCAAGCCAGGCTCCGAATCTGAGAAATGAACCCGTTCCTTATGATTTTGGAGAGTAGTACTGAAGTTATATTTAACTATAAAAGAACTGAAATATGAAATTGAATTATAAATCACTGTTATTCCTCTTTATCGCGTTTGCGATGGTTGGAGTATTTTCGAGCTGTACGGATGATGATGACAATGCTCCGAACGGTGGTAAACCTATGATTAGCTACATAAGGATTACAAGGCCAGAGGCATCAGACTCTCTCATTGCTAAAGCAGGTCAGGGAGCTATGATTGCCATCATAGGACAAAACCTGCAGGATGCCCGGGAACTTTGGGTTAATGACCAGCAGGCAGCACTCATACCGACATTTATTACTAATACTTCTATCATCACCAGAGTTCCTAATAGGATTCCGGAAGAAATCACTAACAAGATGAAAATCGTTTTTGCTAACGGTGACTCTCTGATTCATGATTTTACTGTTGATATTAGCGATCCTGTGATCTCTTACATGGAAAGTGAACATGTAAATACAGGTGAAGTGGCTACAATAGTGGGTAGCTTCTTTTACGAGCAGCTTGCCCCGCTTACTGTAACTTTTACAGGAGATGTAACAGGAGAAGTAGTATCCGTTGAAGATGATAGAATTGAAGTTAGAGTGCCAGAGGGTGCTGAGCCGGGCCCTATAACAGTTACCACTAGTTTTGGTGAGACAGAATCTGATTTCTGGTTCCGTGATAACCGTAACATTATTGCTGGTTTTGAAGAAACAGACTTTAGCGGATGGTGGCATGGAAAAGATTACATAGTTAGTTCTGATCCGGATATTCAAGCTATCAACAACAATTTCCTTCGAATAAACAAACCTCAGTGGGGTGCCAGCTGGCTGGAGTTCTGGGTAGGAAATGGCGGCACATTGGTTGAAGCAACAAAAGCTATTCCAGCTCAGGCGTTTGAAAACCCGAGTAACTATGTTTTAAAGTTCGAAATCAACACATTAGCCTCTTTATCAGGTGCTGAAGTGAGAATGTATATGGGGCCTGATATGGGTGGAGAAAGAGAGAAAATTTACTATACCTGGAAGCCAAATATTGATACAGGAGGAGATTGGGAAACGGTTAGTATTCCGTTTGAAGATTTCTTGGAAGCAAATACAAGTTTAGAGTATAATCCTGAAGGTTATCAAGCTTCTTTCTTTTTTGCTAATCCACAAACCATGGATATCAATTTTGCATTGGATAACATGCGTGTAGTGCCTTTAACGGCTGAATAATAATCCTATAAAAGATATTATTGTATGAAAAACATTTATAATGTAAGGCTACTGTTGCTTGTATGCCTGATACTGTCCTTTGGGTTCTTAACTTCATGTGAAGATGACGACGATACTCAACCAAATGCTGGGCAGGTACAACTCCTGAGTTTTGGTCCTACTGGCGTTCAACATGGAGAAGAAATTCGATTTATTGGTCATAACCTGAACCAGGTGGAGGCAGTTGAGTTACCAAGTGCAACGGTTGCTAAAGCAGACTTTCTGGAGCAGACTTCAGAGCTTATCCGCCTTATTGTGCCGGATGAGGCGATGGAAGGACTGGTAACACTTAAACTTTCAGATGGTAAGGAGATAACCTCCAAGACTGTTTTAAGCTTTGAAGTTCCAATTACAATTTCCTCAGTTACTACAGAAGCAAGACCTGGTACGAATATTACTATTAATGGTACCAAACTTAATTGGGTAGAAGGAGTAGTGTTCGCAAAAGATACGGTAGACGAGTTTGTAAGCCAGTCAGCAACAGAGTTAGTTCTTCAGGTACCTTTAAATGCAAAAACAGGTACCCTGGTTCTTATAGGAGGCGGTACGGAACCGTCGTTTGTAGAAACGGAGGAAGAGCTGATTGTAACTTTGCCTAAAGTAACTTCTCTGTCGCCTGCTGCAGTAAAGCACAGCGAAAGCCTGACACTTACAGGTACTGATCTTGATCTGGTTCAGGAAGTTGTATTCGCAGGAGGTGCAATAGTTTCAGATTTTACTAGCCAGTCTGCTACTGAGATTGTATTAACAGTTCCTAATACAGCTGATGCAGGAGCTCTTACCCTTGTGGCAGCAGGTTCGCTTGTAGAAGTCGTAATAGAAGCTGAACTAGAGCTAACTTTACCAACTGTCACCTCTATGAATGCTGTAAAGCATGGTGATAACCTGACCATTACAGGTACAAACCTTGATATGGTGAAGGAAGTTGTATTTGCAGGTGGAGCAAAGGTTTCTGCTTTTGTAAGCAGATCAGCTAGCCAGTTAGAGGTAAAAGTACCTGATACTGCAGATGAAGGTAACCTGACACTAATCACTACACATGGTTATGAGGTGCCAACTTCTTCTGCACTGGATTTAATACTGCCAGCTGTTACGAGTGCCACACCAACTCCTGTAGACCCAGGAGCCAACGTTACGATTACTGGTTCTAACCTGGATCTTGTGAAATCGGTTGTTTTTGGTGGAGATGCTTCAGTTTCTACATTCGTAAATAAGTCTGCTAACCAAATAGTTGTAACAGTGCCAGATCAAGCCACCAGTGGTACTTTAACATTGATTACCACTCACAACTATGAGGTAGCTACAGAAACTGAGGTAACCGTTGTTTTACCAGTCGTTACGGGTATTACGCCTGCACCTGCAGCTTATGGGGCCTATCTTACAATAACAGGTACTAACCTGGATCTGGTGCAGTCAGTTAAGTTTACAGGTGGTGCAACAGTAACAAACTTTTTAGCGAAAACTGCTTCCCAAATAATTTTAACAGTTCCTGCAGAGGCCAAAAGTGGTACCTTAACTTTGGTTACAAACCGCGGTCTTGAGATTGAAACAACGCTCGAAGCTATGGTAGGTGATGGTGGACCTGATATTGACCATTTTATTTACGATAACGCTCTGAATGCAGACCCTAATAATGGCTGGACCCTATTGGGAGGCTGGGGCAAAGCATCAGAAGATTTAGCAAACACTGAACAGGTAAGTAGAGGAGAAAAATCTATTAAAGTTGTTTACAACGAAGCTTATGGTGCATTTCATCTAAGTCCTAAGAACCCAAATATTTTAAATGATTATACCCATGTAGTACTTTATGTATATGGAGGATCAGGGAATAACAGAATGGCTCTTCGTGTAAAAACAAAGGGAGGTGTGGACTCTCCGGAGCCCACATTTGAATTAATTGAGGGGGAATGGCAGAAAGTTGAAATTCCGATAAGTGCGTTCGGAGATATTTCTGGAGGTATTAGCGAGTTTATGATTAAAAACTACGGTACTGAATCTAACACCATTTATATAGATGATGTTGGCTTGAGAGATTAAAATAAAGCCTGTATAAAGATGCAAAAGGAAGAGTGTTAATGCTCTTCCTTTTGCATCTTTTCCATCAACAAGAGAACATATCGCTTTTTATATGCGTACTGCCACAAAACTTTTATAATTCAGGATAATAAAGTACCAGCCTTAACATTATAAAAAACTGTTAGGAAACAAAAACACCCTATTTTTATTGCCATTAAAAGTTTTGTTGTTCAATTAAATGATAAAAAAGTATATAAAATTAGCCGAACGAATGTTTAATTTTGAAGGTGTAATTTTAGCCATTCCAGAATAGCATGAAGTTTATAAGTTTAAGAGAGCTTTTAGTGAAATAAGATCCTTTAACATGATTAAAATATTTACAAAGTTACTCTTCATTCTTCTGCCTTTCTTTTTTGCTTTACAAGGGTTTGGGCAAAGGTATGAAGCTGAAAATGCTATACTCTCAGATGGTGCTTCGGAAGAGGCATGTACGGCTTGTTCAGGAGGCTTTTCTGTAACGCAGGGAGAAGGCAACCTGCAGTTTAATATAAGCCTTACTGAAGAAGCTTTTTACAACATTTACATTGTTGCCTCCTCCCCAGGTGGCGAGAAGACAAACATTATTTCAGTAGATGATACTTCGGCTGATTTTCAGTTGGTGCAAAATTCAGAGTATACCAGGCATAAAGTAGTTAACACTTATAAATTAGCAGCAGGAGATCATGTAATTGAAATAAAGAAGTCCTGGGGCTGGATTAATGTTGATTACCTTGAACTGGAAAAAGTTAGTGTATCTGATAGGTTTAACCTTAATCAGACTTTAGTAACCCCAGATCCTACTCCTGAAGCTGCTGCGCTTTATAACTTTCTGCTGGACAATTACGGCGATAAAATCATCTCAGGCGTCATGACACTAAACAGCATGGATGAGGTGAACTGGCTAAAAGAAAACACAGGTAAAGAGCCGGCTCTAGTTGGACTAGATTTTATGCACAGTGGCCGGGAATATAATTGGTATGATGATAAAGAGCCAATAAATGATGCCAAAGATTGGTACAATAGAAACGGCATTCCAGCTTTAATGTGGCATTGGAGAGACCCTTCACGTGCAACAGATGAGTTTTATGCTAACAGTCAATCTAATCCGGGTGGTACTGAATTTGATATTACAAAAATAGCTGATCCCAACTCAGCAGAATATACCGCTATGCTGGCAGACATAGATTATGTAGCTGGTTTGCTAAAAGAATTGCAGGCTCAGAATGTGCCGGTAATATGGAGGCCATTACATGAGGCAGCAGGCGGTTGGTTTTGGTGGGGAGCTAAAGGGCCAGAGCCGCTAAAAGCGCTGTGGCATTTAATGTATGACCGCATGGTCAATTATCACGGGCTGCGAAACCTCATTTGGGTGTGGACAAGGGAACCCGGCGATGAAGCCTGGTATCCGGGAGACGAATACGTGGACATAATAGGACGTGATATTTACAAGACAGGAGATCATAGCTCTCATGCTATTGAGTTCAATAACATGAATGCCTTGTATGGAGGGAAAAAGATGATAACTCTAAGCGAGGTTGGATCTTTTCCTGATGTTGATAAGCTGATTAAAGACGGAGCTGCCTGGTCATGGTACATGCCCTGGTATGGAGACTATACACGTGATAGCCAGTACAACTCACTTGAGTTATGGGAAAAGATGTTTGCGGATGCGTACGTGATTACACTGGATGAAATGCCGGAGCTGAGTACTTATGTAAGACAGGAGCCAGGGCAGGAACCTACAGGTATCTGGTACAAAAATGTTGATAAGCCTTCTTTTGTGGCATATCCTACCATTGTGAAAAATGATTTAATCATCAGTAATGAGAGCCGGATACAAACTGTTGCAGTTTACAACATCAAAGGGCAGCTTTTAAAACAACAGGAAGTGTACGGAGATACAGTTGTTATTCCATTCAAGGGGTACTCTCCCGATATTTATCTTGTGAGGGTAAACCAAAAAGGAGTGGTTAAAGTGGTAAAAGAGTGATGCCCGAATTTGGAGCTGACTACGTAAAGTGGCGGCTAATAAACTTAGAATTTAAACGTTTAATTATCATAGCTTAGAAAGAATTTCCATTCAACAAACAATTATGAATCATAAAAAAAGCAGCTATTTATTATTATTTGCGCTAGCTCTTGGTTCCTGCGGTGTCACGCAGTCTAACCAATCAACACAGTCTGCGGAGGCCACAACACAGGCATCAGCAGCAACACCGGCAACAGCAGGGAACCAGGCTACTGACCAGGAAATTGAAGACCTGTTGGCTAAAATGACAATCGAAGAGAAAGTAGGGGAGATGACTCAGGTTACTATCGACCTTATTCTGAAAGATGGTTCAACTACTGAGGTAGATCCGGCTAAGCTTCGTAAAGCTCTTCTCGAAAAGCATGTGGGTTCTATACTTAACGTAATGGGACATGCTTATACAGTAGATGAATGGCATAAGATTATTTCAGCTATACAAGATGTAGCTACAAAAGAATCCAGAATGAAAGTGCCTGTGTTATATGGTATTGATGCCATACATGGTGCAAACTACATTGCTGGCTCTACGCTTTTCCCGCATAACATTGCTATGGCGGCCACCCGTAATCCTGATCTTGTAAATCAGGCGGCTAAAATTACAGCCATAGAAACAAGAGCATCGGGTATTCCGTGGAATTTTGACCCGGTGTTAGATGTGGGCAGGCAGCCATTGTGGCCTCGTTTCGAAGAAACCTTTGGCGAAGATGTTTATGTAGTGAAAACAATGGGTAGAGCTGCTATTACAGGATATGAGCAAGATGGCCTGAACCAGGACCATACAGTTGCCTCTACTATGAAGCACTTCCTGGGTTACTCCTTGCCCAACAGCGGAAAAGACCGTACGCCTTCTTACATTCCGGAGCAGATGCTGCGTGAGATTTTCCTTCCACCGTTCAAAGCAGCTGTAGAGGCTGGTGCTTCTACCGTCATGATCAACTCCGGGGAGATTAACGGTACGCCTGTGCATGGCAGCAAGTACTACCTAACAGATATCTTGAGAGGTGAACTTGGCTTTCAGGGTGTGGCTGTGTCTGACTGGGAAGATGTGATTCGTCTGCATACCAGGCATCGTATAGCCGACACGCCTAAGGAAGCTGTGCGTCTGGCAGTTGAGGCTGGCCTGGATATGAGCATGGTGCCGGTAGATTATTCTTTCTATGACTTATTAGTAGAACTGGTTAAAGAGGGTACTGTTTCAGAAGAGCGCATTGATGTGTCGGTACGTCGTATCCTTACACTGAAAAAGAAACTTGGCTTATTCGAAAATGCTTATCCTAAAGCAGAACTGAAAAGTCAGGTGCAGAAGCCGGAGTATGATCAGGTGTCTCGTCAGGCAGCTTTGGAAAGCTTAACACTGCTTAAAAATGACAAGCAGGTGTTGCCATTAAGCAAAAATACTAAAGTACTGGTGGCTGGTCCTACTGCTAACACACTTGCTTCTTTACATGGTAGCTGGTCTTATATCTGGCAAGGAAACGACGAAAGCCAGTATCCTGAAAAAGCACTTACTTTAGTGGAGGCCTTGCAGGCAGAGATTGGCAAGGGCAATGTTGTTTCCCGTTCGGTGGCTGAGTTTGGTGCTGCCGCGAATTATGATGTGGCACAACTGAAGCGAGATGCACAGCAAGCACAGGCCATTGTTCTTTGCTTAGGAGAGAAAGCATATGCAGAGAGCCCAGGTGTGATAGACGATCTGAGCATAGAAGAGAACCAGATTGCATTAGCGAGAGCAGCAAAAGAAACTGGTAAGCCTGTGATACTGGTACTGCTGGAAGGCCGCCCTCGTATTGTGTCTGCCATTGAGCCAATGGTAGATGCTGTATTGATGGCTTACAGACCTGCCACATTTGGTGGTCCTGCTATAGCTGATGTTTTGTTTGGAGACTATAACCCGAATGGTGTGCTTCCATTTACATACCCTCGCCACACAGGCGATATTGTGCTGTACGACCACAAAGGAACAGAGCGTGTTCGTGAGGACGTGCCTAATACATACGGAGATCAAGGTTTTAACCCTCAATGGGCTTTTGGTGCAGGTTTAAGCTACACCACATTCAGCTTTTCTGGCTTAAGCGTGAGTAACACTAACTTTGGGCCTGGCGATAACGTGGAAGTGTCTGTTAAAGTGAAAAACACAGGCCGCAGAGCGGGTAAGAAAACAGTGGAGCTTTATAGCCACGACCAGTATGCCAGTGTTACACCTAGTACCAGAAGGCTTAGAGCTTTCACCAAAGTTTCCTTAGAGCCTGGCGAAGAGAAAACAGTAAACTTTACCATCACGGCTAAAGATCTGGCTTTTGTTAATCAGCAAGGGGAGTGGGTAACGGAACCAGGTGCTTTTGACTTAATGATAGGAGATTTAAAAACTACTATTAATTATCAGGAGTAGTTAACAACAACTTATAAAAATGGCTTCCTTTTCAGGAAGCCATTTTTATTTATAGAGAATAGAATCTGGTATCTACAGCATAACACATTTATACTATCTTAATCCTGGCCTATATAAACACACGCGAACCAGAATAGTTAAGTCTGAACTCTTTAGGTGTACAACCTTTTACTCTTCTAAATATCCGGTTAAAGTATGACAGGTTATTAAACCCGCACTTGTAGGAGATCTCAGAAATAGTTTCTGTTGTGTCTATCAACAAACGGGATGCGTGGCCCAGGCGTATTTCGTTCAGGCTCTCTACAAAGGTTTTTCCGGTGCGCTTCTTAATAAACCTGCTGAACGATACCTCTGGCATGTTTACTACTTTTGCCACATCAGCCAACGATATTTCTTTGTCATAGTAGGTTTGCATGTACTCGAATGCTTTCTCTATTCGGCGGCTGTAGTAGTTAAACTGGTCAGATGTAAAAGAACTGTTCGATAAGGTCTGCATGTTACGCGAAATAGACAAATCATGCAGAATAGAAATCAGTTCTAACACTGAATCAAAACCACTCTTTTGTGTCAGTTGCTCTAACCTTGGCTTAAAGGCTTCTCGCGTTTCCCTTGAAAATGAAATGCCTTTGCCTGAACGTTCCAGCAAAGTTCTGATAAAGCTTAGTTGATTTCGCTTTAGAAACTTTTCATCGAATAGATCTTTGTGAAATTGTATTGTAATTTCAGAGATTTCTTCACTCTTGCACTCATGCGTAAACCAGCCATGTGGCAAATTGCTTCCTACCAACACAAGGTCATAATCGTCTATTATTTCCACATGGTCGCCTACCACTCGCTTTGCACCTGCAGCATTATAAACAAAGTTCAGTTCAAAGTCCTCGTGGTAATGCAGCGGAAAATTAAACTCTTTCTTGGTTCTTGAAAAAAATGTAAAGCAATCGCTTTGGGTTAAGGGCGTAATTTCTCTATAAATATTGCTCATATAGTGTCAGTATATTTGAGTTCTCACTTAATTATGATGTCGTTATGCTGTGCTTATGATAAAATAAGATCAATATATTGTCCGACTTTTAAACTTATGCGTAAGATATGCAGAATGATATATTCTAAACTTAGTATAAATAGGTAATATGAAAGATTTTCTTAATATCATATAATTATACTAGTTGTAATATTATCTTATGCTGCTCTGGCAATTCTTTAGCATTTTCATTTATCCTTTGTTAATGGGTGTTGTTTCTAAAGGATATATCAAAGTAAAGCATCTTTGCCGGGAAAAACTAACAAACATTTGATAAAATAGTATTACTTTTTCGCTGATAAACTGTTTATTTTTGCAAACAAGACTCATGCTGACTCTAAATCGATTTAAAATACTTAAAGACTTGTACCTGATAACGACGTTCCTTGAACTGCTTTAGGTACAGAGGTTCTTTTTGTGGTTGGTTAAGCTTACTTAGATTGCTTGTTAAAAATATTGTTTTGAAGTATCTGTTTTACCTATAAAACTGCTATGTACCGCATTCTTTTTGCCAGCTTTTTTGCACTGCTTTTTGTAAATGTTTCATGTACACAAAAGGGACTGCCAACAAACTCCACGGCTACACAGGAAACAAAGAACCTCTACTCTAACCTGAAAAACCTGTCTGAGAAAGGTGTAATGTTTGGGCACCAGGATGATTTAGCCTATGGTGTTGGTTGGGAGTATGAAGAGGGGCGTTCTGATGTGAAGAGTGTCGTAGGAGAATATCCGGCTGTAGTAGGATGGGATTTGGGTAGCCTGGAGTTGGGTAAAGATAAAAACCTGGATGGTGTTCCTTTTGATAAAATGCGCTCCTATGCCGAGCAGATATATGCGCAGGGCGGGTTGAATACTTTTAGCTGGCACTTAAATAACCCGGTAGATCCGGCGAAAACAAGCTGGGATAAAGAAGAATCTACGATCAGGAAACTATTTGCTGACCAGGAGGCAATGAACCGCTATAAATCATGGTTAGGTGATGTGGCTACATTTCTTAAAAGCCTGAAAGGACCTGATGGTGAAGTGATACCTGTTGTTTTTCGTCCGCTTCATGAGCACACAGGTAGCTGGTTCTGGTGGGGGAAGGACTACAGTACGCCAGAGGAATATATTAAAATGTGGCGCTTTACCGTGGATTACCTTCGCCAAGAAGAGGGTGTAGATAATATACTGATCGCTTACTCCACAGATAGATTCAACTCACGCGAAGATTATCTGGAGCGCTATCCGGGTGATAAGTATGTTGACATTATAGGTTTTGATATCTACCACCGTCCTCAGCCAGGTGAGGAGGATAACTTTGTAGCGGAAGCACGTGGTATGGTTGACATTCTTCGTGAAATAGGGCAGGAAAAAGGGAAAGTATGGGCCTTAACTGAAACAGGTCTTGAAACATTACCTGACGCTGATTGGTGGACCAATACTTTGCTCCCAATTATCAAAGATTCAGGCTTGTCTTATGTGCTGGTATGGCGCAACGGTCGTCCAGATCACTATTATGCGCCTTATCCGGGGCAGGAAAGCGCTGAGGATTTTAAGGAGTTTTATAACAGCCCGGAAACGCTTTTCGGGCAGGATGTGGCAAACCAGCGATTATATAAGTAAGCCATTGCAACAAGAATAAGTATGTCGGAGGCTGGTATACATGATAGGGTGCTGAATATTAAGCTAGACTTGCTACTTAAAAACTTGAACCTGTTGTTTATCCTCTGCCTTACGCATCTTAGAAAATACTTTAATCAAAAACACCAATGAAGTTATCGTTAATTGATATTAGTATAATATTCGCCTACCTGATTGCGGTAGCGGCCATAGGGCTGGTATTGCAAAAAAAAGCAAAGGCTGATAAGGAAGCCTATATGCTGGGGGGGAATACCCTCCCTTGGTATGCGCTGGGGCTTTCAAATGCCTCTGGTATGTTTGATATTTCCGGTACCATGTGGATGGTGATGCTGGCCTTTGTGTATGGTCTGAAAAGTATCTGGATTCCTTGGCTCTGGCCGTCCTTCAACCAGGTGTTCCTGATGATGTTTATGGCTGCCTGGTTGCGCCGTTCCAATGTGACTACCGGGGCTGAATGGATGCTGACTCGTTTTGGAAGAGGAAAAGACTCTAACAAGTCACATAGTATTGTGGTGGTTTTTGCGCTTATCAGTTGCCTTGGCTTTTTGGCTTATGGTTTTATCGGTTTAGGTAAATTTGTAGAGATATTCGTGCCTTGGTCAGTAGTGCAGCCTTACCTGCCTTTTGACCTGTCTGCTGAATATGTGCCTCATTTCTATGGTCTTGTGTTTACCTCCTTTGCTGTTTTTTATTCTATATTAGGTGGTATGGCTAGTATTGTGTGGGCGGATGTACTACAGTTTGTAATTATGACAGTGGCAGCTATTGCTATTGCTGTAATTGCCATGAATGGCCTGGATGCTGGCACATTACATGTGCCGGATGAGTGGTACACGCCATTCTTTGGTGCAACTCTGGATCTGGACTGGACTGGTATTATTGATGAAGTAAATGCTAAAATACAGGAAGATGGTTTCTCTCTCTTTGGTATTTTCTTCTCACTAATGCTCTTTAAAGGAGTATTAGCCAGCTTAGCAGGTCCTGCGCCAAATTACGACATGCAGAAAATCCTTTCCAGTCGTTCGCCGCAGGATGCCGCCAAGATGAGCATGTTTGTATCGCTGGTGCTGATTCCGACACGTTATTTGATGATTATTGGTTTTGCTGCACTGGCTCTTCTTAACTATGAGCAACTGAACCTGGAATCTGCAACAGGTATCGACTTTGAAAAAATCCTGCCTGCTGCCATTCTTAACTTTGCACCTACAGGTATCCTTGGCCTGTTATTAGCGGGCTTGCTGGCTGCTTTTATCGGAACATTTGCCGGTACGCTAAATGCGGCGCAGGCTTACCTTGTTAATGACATTTATCTGAAATACGTAAACCCAAAGGCGCCTAACCAGACAGTAACACGCATGAACTATGCTACAGGTATCGTTGTAGTGTTGCTAAGTGTGGTGCTGGGTTTCTTTGCCAAAGACGTAAACAGCTTACTGCAGTGGATTGTGGCTGGCTTGTATGGCGGATACATTGCAGCCAACGTGCTGAAGTGGTACTGGTGGCGCTTTAACAGCAGCGGCTTCTTTTGGGGTATGCTGGCGGGTATAGTGCCTGCGCTTATCTTCCCATACATATTCGATGGGCTTGATCTCTATTACTTCCCGTTATTGCTGGCTGTTTCTCTGGCTGGTAGTATAATAGGAACCTACATGGCACCTCCAACAAATGAGGAAACGCTAAAGGAGTTTTATAAAACAGTTCGCCCCTGGGGTTTCTGGAAACCAATAAAGGATTTGGTGCAGGCAGAAGATCCTACTGTTGAGGAGAACAAGTATTTCTGGCTTGATATGTTTAACGTAGTAATAGGTGTTGTTGCTCAAATGTGCCTTACCCTGTTGCCTATTTACCTGGTAATAAGTATGCACACCGAACTGTTTATTAGCCTCGGTATCTTCTTTGTTTGTGTGCTTATTCTAAAGAAAACCTGGTGGGATAGGCTTAATAATGATGCCCCTAAACAGGATATCGCTTCTAAAAGAGCTTTAGTGTCTCAAAAATAAAAGGATAAACTGATCTGTTCAGCAGCAAAAAAATAATTAATAATTTATTTCTCCAGATGGAAATCAACTTTAAAGAAAGACTTAGCGAGCTTGAAAAAGCTTACAATAGCTTGATCACACGCAAAAACGTAAAAGAAGCATTAGGAAACGGCATTTATGACCGTTATAAATATCCGGTTCTTACAGGGCAACATGCGCCTTTATTCTGGCGCTATGACCTGAATCAGGAGACAAATCCTTATCTGATGGAGCGTTTCGGAATTAATGCTGCTTTCAATGCTGGTGCTATTAAGCTAAATGGTAAGTATCTGCTAGTGGTGCGTGTAGAAGGGATGGATAGAAAGTCATTCTTTGCTGTAGCAGAAAGTGATAACGGAGTAGATAACTTCAGGTTCTGGAACAGACCAATTACCTTGCCTGAGACAGGTGAGCCAGATGTGAACGTATACGACATGCGCGTAACACAGCATGAAGATGGCTGGATTTATGGCCTTTTCTGTACAGAGCGTAAAGACCCTAGCGCAGGCCCTGGCGATGAGTCTTCTGCCGTAGCGCAATGTGGTATTGCTCGTACCAAAGACCTGGTAGAGTGGGAGCGTTTGCCGGATCTGAAAACCCCGTCTCCGCAGCAGCGCAACGTAGTACTCCACCCAGAGTTTGTAAATGGGAAGTATGCCTTATATACGCGTCCACAAGACAGCTTTATTGAAGCTGGCACCAGAGGCGGTATTGGCTGGGGCTTAACAGACTCTATGGAGAATGCCGAAGTTTCTGAAGAAATGATCATAGATGAGAAGCGCTACCACACTGTTTACGAAGTGAAAAATGGTCAGGGGCCGGCTCCAATCAAAACTGATAAAGGTTGGCTGCACATGGCGCATGGAGTGCGTAATACTGCTGCCGGTTTGCGTTATGTGCTGTATGTATTTATGACTGATCTTGAGGATCCTACAAAAGTTATTCATAAACCGGCGGGTTACTTTATTGCACCAGAAGGCGAAGAGCGAGTAGGAGACGTTTCTAACGTAGTATTTGCTAACGGGTGGGTTTTAGATGAAGACGGAACAGTATTTATCTACTATGCTTCATCTGACACGCGTATGCATGTTGCCACATCTACTATCGATCGCTTGCTTGACTATGCTGTCAACACGCCATCTGATGATTTCCGCTCAGGAGCATCTGTCGAGCGCCTTAACAAGATTATTGATGGCAATGAAGCTTATGTGCAGGCCCAGAAGGGAACAGTGGTAAGTGAGAACGGAGTTTCGTAATGATAACATCTGAAGTTTTAGCAATAAACGAAAAGTTAAGCAACTATAAGGCCGAAGCTGAAGCTGAACTTACCAGGATTCTCGCTTTCTGGGAGCAGAACGCGCTGGATGAGATGAATGGCGGCTTTGTAGGCCAAATGTATAATGACGGGAAGATTAATGAGCACTCTCCTAAAGGGGGAGTGCTTAACGCCCGCATTCTATGGACTTTTTCAGCAGCTTACCGGCAAACAAAAAAAGAGGTGCATCGTGCTATAGCAGATCGTGCATATACTTTTGTGACAAAGCATTTCCTGGATAAAAAGCATGGTGGCACCTATTGGAGTGTAGATGCAGCAGGAAAGCCTTATAGCAAACGCAAGCAAATTTATGCCATAGCCTTTACTGTTTATGGTTTGAGCGAATATTATCAGGCCACCAAAGAAGCTAAAGCGCTACAGCTTTGCCAGGAGCTATTCCATTGGATTGAGAAGCACAGCTTTGACCCTGAACTAGGCGGCTATTACGAAGCTTTTAGCGAAGAAGGACAGTTGCTGGAAGATCTGCGTTTAAGTGAGAAAGACCGCAACGACCCCAAAACCATGAATACGCACCTGCATATTCTGGAGGCTTATGCTAACCTGTATCGTATCTGGCCAGATCAGTATCTGGCGAGGCAGTTGGAGGGGATTCTTAATGTTTTCCTGGAGCGCATTATTAATGCTAATACCCATAACATGAATCTGTTTTTTACCACCGACTGGAAATCGACAGCTAATCTTGTGTCTTATGGGCATGACATCGAAGCATCGTGGCTGCTATTAGAAGCGGCAGAAGTGTTAGGTAAAGAAGAACTCACTGCCAAAGTAAAAGATGTTGCTGTAGCTATGGCTAAGGTAACAACCAATGGCTTGCAACCTGACGGAAGTCTTTACCATGAATTGAATAAAGACGAGAACCATTATGATAAACACCGTGAGTGGTGGGTAAGCGCTGAGGCTATGGTTGGGTTCCTTAATGCGTATCAGATAACACAGGATATAGGGTATTTGCAGCACTCTTTAAATGCGTGGAATTTTGCTAAAAAGCATCTTCTGGATGAGGAGAGGGGCGAGTGGTTCTGGGGGGTGTTTGACGACTATAGCCTCATGAAGAACGAAGATAAGATTGGCTTCTGGAAATGCCCGTACCACAATGCCAGGGCATGCCTGGAAGTAATGCACCGATGTAAAAAGTTATTGGCATAAATAATTTCATCCTTATTTAAAGGGAGGAAGTGTCGGTTAAGAACTTTAGCCAAGGTGTTTATAAGGAAATATGTAAAAAGGTCCGGCTTAGAGAGTTAAATCAGGTTGGACCTTTTCTGTTTGCTTAAGACCAGTTGTAGATAGATGACTGCTTCTAGAGTGTAAAATGTTGTGTGGAAACTTTAAGCTAGTTGAACATGACAGTAAAAAAACTGTAGTGGCTACTGTCTTACGTTAACCAGCCAAGATAGCTGTAAACCTTTATGGAATAGTTAGGTTAAGAAAACCTATTTAGTGTTAGTTTACATACATAAAATGTTAAATTTGTGTTAATAATTGTTATAGATACTGCCTATCTTTGTATGTGAAACTAACGTTGGTTAGATAGTTGAAACTTAATGGAAAATATGAAGTATAAGGGCAAAATCATTTGCTATTCCTTTTTATAACAATATTTTAAGTGGAAACATTTAAATAAATCAATTGGCTTGTAAAATAAAATAAGGTGCTAGGAAATTAAAAACAGATAATTATTGCATAAAGTGTTTATGTAATTGATAAAAAAAATCAATAAACGCTAAGTGTAAAATAAATTTTTGTCGCACAATTTTCTAACAAAGTCTCTTTATATAAATAGTCTGGGTTTTCTGCCAAAGCTTAGGGCAGTTTTAATGAAAGATGAATTATTAAACAGTTATTAATATATTTTAATAAGTACAGATCAATATATGTCTAAGGATAAAAGACTTACAGGGAAAGACTTCAATAATAAAGAGTCTTTGTCTAAAAGAAAAGTCGCTTCAGGATTGGCTGCTTTACTGCTAATAGCAGGTGTAGGCCAAATACATGCCGAAGCTGTGCCAAGCAATAGTAGTTCTGCAGATGTAGGTGCCGCAATTGGAAGGTATGGTAAAAATTTTCAGACGCAGCAAATTACAGGTACTGTTACAGACGCCACTACAGGTGAGGCTCTTCCGGGTGTAACGGTGCTGGTTGATGGATCAACAACTGGTACTGCTACAGGTATTAATGGGGATTTTACTATTAATGTGCCTAGCACAGACGCAACATTAGTGTTCTCATTTATTGGTTATGAGACTCAAAGAGTGCCGCTTAATGGCAGAACAAATGTAAATGTTCAGCTAGGTACAGACGCTCAGGCACTGGAAGAGGTGGTAGTAGTAGGTTATGGTACTGTGCGTAAAAGTGATGTAACAGGAGCTGTATCAACTGTGCAAACAGAAAAAATCCAACAGGTAGCTACTGTGGATGTAAATCAGGCACTGCAGGGTAAAGTGGCTGGTGTGCAAATTACGCCTGGTTCTGGTGCGCCGGGTACTGGTGCCAAAGTAAGAATTAGAGGTATCGGTTCTTTTGGTGCAAGTGACCCATTATATGTAGTAGATGGCTATCCTGTAGGAAGTATAGAATATCTTGCTCCAACTGATATTGAATCTATGGAAGTGTTAAAGGATGCTTCTGCTACAGCTATTTATGGTAACAGAGGTGCTAATGGTGTTATCATAGTTACTACAAAAAAGGGTAAAGCTGGTGCGCCTACTTTTAACTTTAATATGTATGCAGGTATTCAGAATCCATGGCGCACGCTGGATCTGACTAATGCTGCAGAATATTCAAGATTATACTTGGAGGCATATACAAATGATGGCATTGATGTGACTGATCCTAATCAGTTCAATGCCACTAATTATGCTATCATGCGTAACGCCATTGATAATAACTTAGAAGGTACTGATTGGCAGGAAGAGGTTATTCATCAAAATGCTCCAATTCAGAACTATAACTTCTCTGTGAATGGAGGTGGAGAAAAGTCTAAGTACAGCGTGTCAGCTACTTACTTCAATCAGGACGGTACTATCATAAATACCGGCATGAAAAAGTTCCTGATAAGAGCTAACAACGACTATACATTTAACTCCAGGTTCAGAGGTGGCTGGAGCCTGAACTATGTTAATGCCAGGTTTAACAATTATCAGATAGATCAGTATGCAGGTGTTCTAACTACAGCTGCAGTAACGTCTCCGCTTACGCCAGCCTGGGACTCTGCAACAAACAATTATGGGCAGGCTACGCAATTTAGTACAGGTAATAACCCACTTCGAATTGCAAACGAAACACAAAACTTAACTACACAGCAGAATAGAATAGTAAGTACTGTGTATGGTGAAGCAGAAATAATAGATGGCTTAACGTTCCGCTCTACCTTTGGTGGAGACATGAGCTTCAATAAAATCAGAGAATATTTGCCGCAGTTTGAAATATCTCCAAATGAAGTTAGATCGCAGAGCGAGTTGTATGATGAAAGACAAAACGGCTGGCAGTGGACTTGGTCAAACGTGTTTAATTACAACAAAGAGTTTGGGAACCACAGTATCAATGCAATGCTTGGTCAGGAAGCGCAGACACAACATGCTGATAATGTAAATATAACTGGTTATAATATTCTGAACGACCCTACACAGTTTTATGTAGGTGCTGCAAAAAGCACAACCTATCAAGCTGGCAGTTTTGCAGAGGAGAGTAGCTTGTTTTCAGTATTTGGCCGTTTAAACTATAGCTACATGGGCAAGTATCTGCTTACAGCTACCGTTCGACGAGATGCTTCTTCAAGATTTACACCAGACAACAGAGTTGGTTACTTCCCGTCATTCTCTTTGGGGTGGAATGTAATGGAGGAGCCTTTTATGCAGGACATAAGCTGGTTATCTAACTTAAAAATAAGAGCAGGTTATGGTGAAGTAGGTAATCAGGGTATTGTAAGTACTACATCAACCAGCTATGTGGTACAACCACAGCAACGCTATGTTTTTGGTGGAGAAGTTGTCGAAGGTAGAGCAAACACTACTATCCGAAATACAGACCTTAAGTGGGAAACATCCGCAATGACGAATGTGGGTATAGATGCCGGTTTCCTGAATAATAAACTGAACTTAACTCTGGAGTATTTTGATAAGAGAACGCGAGACCTAATAGTTCAGGCGCCAATACCAGCTTATATAGGTGCACTTGCTCCTGCTGCAAATGCCGGAGACATGTTAAACAGAGGTTTTGAAGCAGCTGTTAACTACAGACAAAGCGAAGGCGATTTTAGATACGATTTAGGAGTTAATGCATCTTTCATCAGAAACAAAGTCTTGAGCCTTGGTGGTGGAGAGGCCTTTACTAGTGCCGATGTGCATAGGCTAGGTAACGTCACCAGAATGGAAGAAGGCGAAGTATTTGCCTATTTCTATGGAAGACAGACAGACGGAATCTTCAACAGCCAGGAGGAAGTAAGCTCTTATGTTTACACTAATCCGGAAACAGGCGCAACAAACCTTATACAACCTAATGCACAGCCAGGCGATGTGAAGTTTGTTGACCTGAATAATGATGGTGTTATCAATGATGAAGATAGAACGAAGCTAGGAAGTGCGATGCCAGACTTCACCTATGGTTTCAATGCATTTTTGGAGTATAAAAACTTTGACCTTAAAATCTTCTTCCAGGGCGTGTATGGTAATGAAACAGTAAATGCCATGTCTGTATTTACGGCAAACTCTACAGGTATCTGGAACTCTTATGAATCTCGCTTGGATAGATGGACACCTGATAATCCGAATACAAATGAGCCAAGAATGACTGTTTCTGACGAGAATATAAATATTGCATTTTCAGACAGATATGTAGAGGATGGTAGTTATATACGCCTTAGAAACATACAACTTGGCTATACACTGCCAGAAGGCTTGACAAGCAAAATCGGAGTTAAAGCATTGAGAGTTTATGTTTCTGCCGATAACCTGTTCACCCTCACAAATTATAAAGGTTATGAGCCTGAAGTTGGAGACCTGTGGGATAACCCTTACTACTATGGTGTAGATATGGCTACTTATCCACAAGCCAGGACATTTATTGGAGGACTAAACGTTACTTTCTAATTTGAAAATTTTAGTAATGAATTTTAAAATGAAATTTATAAAACATATTGTACCCATCTTGGCCTTAGCTTTTGCGAGCCAGGCGTGTGAGGACTTCCTAGATAAGGAGCCGCTTGGGGTGGAAACTGACAGAACTTTTTACGAAGACCCAGAGAACGCAGTACTAGCGGTTAATGGTATTTATGATGCCATCAGTTGGGATGCAGGTGGCGTGACTGGTTCCAGCAACACTTTTGAATGGATGTACGGTGACGTACTTTCTGATGATGCTAAAAAAGGGAGTACTACCGGCGACTTTATTGAGATAAAGCAGATGGAAAGATGGGGAACTTTAACAAACTCTCCTATAACCTCTAGTACCTGGAACAACATGTTTACAGCAATTTACAGAGCAAATCAGGTACTTTCTTACCTTCCTGCATCGTCCATAAACGAAGAGCTGAAAACAAGGCTTTTAGGTGAAGCTTACTTCCTGAGAGGATACAGCTACTTTAATTTAGTTACCAAATTTGGAGGTTTACCTCTTATGGAAGAGCCTCTTCCAATTTCAGAATGGGGCCAGCTTGAAAGAGCTTCAATAGCTGATACATATGCTTTCATTCAGAATGATTTGCAGCAGGCTATAGAAATGCTTCCGCAAAGAGGTGAATATGCTGGCAGTGACTTAGGACGTGCAACACAGGGTGCAGCAAGAGCTTATTTAGCCAGAGCTTACATGTATCAGCTTGGTACAGATAATGCTAATGGGGTAACATGGCAGGATGTATATGATCAGACAAATGCTATTATTACTTCAGGGCAGTACTCTCTGTTCTCTAACTACGCTGGGTTGTTTGAAATTGAGAATGAAAATAATGTAGAGTCTATCTTTGAGATTCAATTTTCAGATGTTGCCACAGGTTGGGGCCCTCCTAAAACAGGAACGGTGAACAACGTAATTCAAAACAACCGTTCTACCTGGGGCTGGGGCTTCAACAACCCAACTCAGGATTTAGTAAGCGAGTTTGAAGGCAGAGATCCACGTTTGCCAGTAACAGTTTACTCAGATGGAGATATTGTGGCAGGGGAGCTTCAGGTAATAGACTATCCGGGGCAAAATGAAACCGGGTACTTAAACAGAAAAGCTTTTGTTGAACCAAGCGCCAGGCCAAGCGATACGCAAAACAGTCCTAAAAACATTATCAAGTTCCGTTATGCTGATGTGTTATTGATGCAGGCAGAAGCGGCTTATCACTTAGGAAACGAATCTGAAGCCCAGAGTTTGGTAAACCAGGTACGTCAGCGAGCCAGAAATAGCACAAGACCAAAAGGATCAACCGCAGAAGGAGCAACAGGCTATGTGCCGTACGAGAACTTATCGGGAGTGCTACCAGATATTACTGCTTCTGGCCAGGATTTATTGGAAGCCATCTGGCACGAAAGAAGGGTAGAGTTAGGTATGGAGTCTCTTAGATACTATGACTTGGTAAGAACAGGTAGATATTTTGATGCTTTAGAAGAAAAGTATTCAGATGAAGTTCGCGTAGAAGCTGAAGAACGTAGCATTTCTGGTTCAGTTAACCCAATGCCAGTATTACCTATTCCAATTAACGAAGCCCAGGCTTGGGGAATAACTCAAAACCCAGGATATTAACAACCAATCTACAAACAGGAGGCTGCTTCAATTCAGGGGCAGTCTCCTGTTTGTTTATGCTGAAACCATACTTGATCAAGTCCTCTTTTTCAGTAAAACTATAGCAGTAAAATTATTCTTTATAATTAATTTCAATAGTTAAAACTCAATGAAAAAACTCCTTTCATTACTAATACTACTAACTTGTTCAGTTACAGCCTTTAGTCAGGGAAATAACTATGAACAGAATTACAAAAAGTACGAAGGTTTGGCTTTAACCCCTCCCATGGGTTGGAACAGTTGGAATAAATTTGCTTGTAACGTAGACGAAAACTTAATTAAAGAAGTAGCTGATGCCATGGTAGCTTCAGGTATGAAAGATGCAGGTTATACTTACATCAACATAGACGACTGCTGGCATGGTGAGCGCGATAGCTTAGGATTTATTCATCCAGATCCAAAGCGTTTTCCATCGGGTATGAAAGCGCTTGCTGACTATATTCATGCGAAAGGATTGAAGTTTGGCATTTATTCTGATGCAGGTTCTCAGACCTGTGGCGGAAGGCCAGGTAGCCGTGGTTATGAGTTTCAGGATGCGCAGATGTACGCCAGCTGGGGTGTAGACTATCTGAAGTATGACTGGTGTAACACTGAAGGATTGAAAGCTGAAGGGGCTTATAAAACCATGACCGCAGCTTTGCAAAAAGCAGGCAGACCAGTCGTGTTAAGCATCTGCGAGTGGGGAAATGATAAGCCTTGGGAGTGGGGCCAGACAGTAGGACACTTGTGGAGAACTACCGGAGACATTTACAACTGCTTCGACTGCATTGAAGACCATGGAACATGGCAGTCTTGGGGTGTAATGCAGATTCTGGACAAGCAGGAAGGATTGCGCCAATATGCAGGCCCAGGACACTGGAACGACCCGGACATGCTGGAAGTAGGTAACGGAATGCCTGCAAACGAAGATCGTGCACACTTTACAATGTGGAGCATGATTGCTGCCCCGCTTATTGCCGGCAACGACTTGCGTAGCATGAGCAAGGAAACTACTGACATTCTTACCAATAAAGAAGTAATTGCAGTAAATCAGGACAAGCTGGGTATACAAGGGTTTAAATACGCCAGCAAAGACAGCCTGGAAACATGGTTTAAGCCATTAGATGGTGGCAAGTGGGCAGTAGTTTTCTTAAACCGTAGTAAACAACCGCAAAAGGTTGAGTTCGATTGGAAAAATACGCCTGTTACAGATGAGCTTTCTAAGAGAGAGCTGAATGCGTCAAAAACAACTTATAAGCTGCGTAACCTGTGGACTAAAAAGGATGTGGGCAACACAAAGAAAGCTTTCAAAGCTGAAGTGCCTGCCCATGATGTGGTAATGCTATTGTTGTCTTCTAAGTAAGTCTGTCTAAAAAAAAATTAACAGTGACAAAAGTGAAAGGCAGCTATCGGTTTAAGTAGCTGCTTTTGCTTCTATATTATTGCTAATTAAATTGTTAAACTATGTCGAAGAGTTCATTTTTAATAACGCTTCTGCTTCCAGTCCTTTTCCTGTTCATGGTGCATGATGTAAGAGGAAACGTTCAATTACCTGCTGTGTTTAGTAATCATATGGTACTACAGCAAAATTCAGAAGTAACCGTGTGGGGCTGGGCTAAGACTGGTGAAGAAGTTACAGTTATTCCAAGCTGGAATAACACCCCCATCAAAGTAAAAGCAGATAATCTTGCTAAATGGCAGGTAAAGCTGCAAACACCAGCTGCAGGAGGTGGTCCTTATACTATAAAAGTGCAGGGCTACAATACTATTGAAATAGAAGATGTGCTGATAGGGGAAGTGTGGCTATGTTCCGGCCAGTCTAATATGGAGTGGACAGCCAGAGCAGGAATAGACCATGCAGCCGAGGAAGTACCCAAAGCAAATTACCCATCCATACGCTTCTTTAGTGTACAGCACAGAACTGCTGATGCACCGCAGCTGGATCTTAATGGGGAATGGGTGGTATGTACACCTAAAACGATGATAGACTTTAGCGCCGTTGGTTACTTCTTTGGTCGGGAGCTATATCAAAACCTGAATGTTCCGGTAGGACTGATTAACAGTAGCTGGGGAGGTACGCCTGCCGAGATATGGATGAACGCAGATACCATAGCTGCAGACAAAGAACTGGCCGAAGCTGCTGCGGAGCTAAAAGAAGTAGAGTGGGGACCAGTGCAACCTGGCAAAGCATACAATGCCATGATTGCGCCACTTATTCCTTTCAAAATTGCAGGTGCGCTCTGGTACCAGGGCGAAGCGAATACTGGAAACCCGGAAGAATATGCGCAGTTGCTTCCTGCACTAATCAGAAACTGGAGAAGCGAGTGGAACAGTAAGTTCCCATTTTACTTTGTTCAGATTGCTCCCTGGAAAGACTATGCGCCGCAGCAAGGAGTTTTGTTAAGAGATGCGCAACGTAGAAGCTTGCGTGTACCCAATACGGGCATGGTGGTGGTAAGCGACATCGGTAATAACGATAATATCCATCCAACTAACAAAATTGATGTAGGTGTTCGTTTGGCAAACTGGGCCTTAAACAAGACCTATGGCAAAAAGGATATCGTATTTTCTGGTCCGCTCTATCGTGACATGAAAGTGGAGGGAAAAAAGATTCGAATATTTTTTGACCATATAGGCAAAGGCTTGGTAACAAAAGGAAAAGAACTTACAGGCTTCGAAATTGCTGGTCCTGATCAGAAATTTGTAAAAGCAAATGCAAAAATCGATGGTAACACAGTAGTAGTGCAGGCTAAGTCTGTGAAGAACCCCGTGGCTGTTCGGTTCGAGTGGAGCAATGCCGTAGATCCTAACTTGTTTAACACAGCAGGTTTGCCAGCCTCCAGCTTCCGCACAGACGATTGGAAAGTTCAATAACCTTACATTTATATAAACCTAATTAAAGACACAGGTACCAACAACATTCTGATACATGTGCTTTATCAATAGAACTTTCATACATGATCAAGAGAAACATATTAGTTCTGCTGGCTTTGTTGCTTTTTACAAAGCTGCAGGCTCAGATACCATCTGACTTTGTTAAGAGAGATGGTGAGCAGCTTACCCTAAAAGGGAAACCATATTATTATGTAGGCACCAACTACTGGTACGGTTCTATTCTTGCCTCTACAGGGGAAGGAGGCGACCGTGAAAGACTGGTAAAAGAGCTGGATTTCATGAAGAAAAATGGCATAACCAACCTCAGGATTCTGGCAGGAGCCGAAGGACCAAATAACCAGCCTTACAGAGCTACACCGGGTTTGCAAATGTCGCCAGGTGTTTATAACGATACCATTCTGGCCGGTCTGGATTTCTTACTTGCAGAAATGGGCAAGCGAGATATGAAAGCTGTCTTGTACCTTAACAATAGCTGGGAGTGGTCTGGTGGCTTTTCGCAGTACCTAAACTGGAATGGCTACGGCGAAATACCTTATGCCCTTGCAAATAACAACGACTGGGCAGGGTTTATGCGCTATGCAGGGCAATTCCATAACTGCGAACCTTGCAAAGAGCAGTTTGGGGAGTATATAAAGTTTCTGCTAAGCCGCACGAACCAGTTCACCAATAAAAAATACACAGACGACTCTACTATTATGGCTTGGCAGATAGCCAATGAGCCTCGTGCTTTTTCTAAGGAAAATCTCCCTGCCTTTGAAGAGTGGATCAGCAACACGGCTGCCTTAATCAAATCTGTAGACAAAAACCACTTGGTATCGACGGGTTCAGAAGGGCAGCATGGTACAGAAGAGTCAATGGAGGTTTATAAACGGATTCATGCTGACCCTAATATTGATTACCTGAACATGCACATCTGGCCTAAGAACTGGGGGTGGTTAGATTCAGAGAACATAAGCGGCACCATTGATAATGCGATTGCCGAAACTAAACAGTACATGAACGATCACATAGCGGTTGCCCGTGAGTTAAACAAGCCAATCGTAATGGAGGAGTTTGGTCTTCCGCGTGATAACCACACCTATTCACTGGATGATAAAACCACTAACAGAGACAAGTACTATCAGTATGTGTTTAGCAGAGTGTTGCAGAGTGCGAAAGAAGGCGGAACATTGGCTGGTTGTAACTTCTGGGCTTTTGGTGGAACAGCCCGTCCAAACCCAGACCGGGAATTCTGGCAAAATGGTGACGATTTAATGGGAGATCCGCCGCAGGAGGAGCAGGGGCTAAACTCAGTCTTTGATAAGGACACTACCATAAAGGTGGTTGCCAAATATTCCAAGGCGATCAAAAGTGCTACTAAAGGCAAGAAGAAATAGACCACCCTTAGTAGCTGACTTTTGTGACATTATCTGCTTTTAGCAAGACGTAGCAAAGACAATCTCTTTGTTGATACCTTTTCAGTTGAAGCGGCATATTCTGCCGCTTCAACTTTTTTATACCTATGCTAACATAAAGTAATAACCCTTTGTGTACTGATCTCCTGCTAATTGAAAAGCTATTATAATCTATAACGTTAACAGCCAAGCTACAAGTTAGAAACATTTGATACCCTTCTCTGCGGCTATTCATAGCTATATTTGCCTTACAACTGTTAATTAAGTATAGGCTTTTTTGTTATCGCAGTTGATAAATCTTATATGAAATGCTATTTAGGGAGGAAAATTATGATGAAGCTGTACCCATTTTTAATTATACAACAGTTGCTTCTTAAGAAGGTGTTTAGCTTTAAAAAGCTACATGTTCTGGTGCAGGGGCATAAACGATGGCTATTGGTTTTGCTTTGCCTGTTCTCTCTCCAATCTTCTTATCTGAAAGGGTGGGCACAAACAACAGAACCTTATCAATGGAAGAATGTACAGATTCAGGGTGGAGGTTTTGTAACAGGTGTTATCTATAGCCCTACTGAAAAAGATTTAGTCTACGCCCGCACCGATGTTGGAGGCGCCTATCGCTGGAATGCCACTAACAATAATTGGGTTCCAATTACAGATCATCTGGGTAGGAGTGAGCAAAACTATACAGGTGTTTTAAGTTTGGCTACTGATCCGTCAGAGCCAAAAAGAGTATACATTGCTGCCGGTCTCTATACCCAGTCTTGGGCAGGCACAGGCGCCATATTAGCATCTATAGATAAAGGGGGCACCTGGACACGAACAGAACTGCCTATTAAACTAGGCGGAAACGAAGATGGTCGTTCAGCAGGAGAGCGGCTACAGGTTGATCCAAATTCAGGTAATATATTATATCTTGGTTCCAGTACTGATGGCCTTTGGCGAAGTATAGACTATGGCGCCACCTGGAGCAAAGTAAATACCTTCCCAGTGGCATCTTCTCCCGCAGGGTCAGGGGGCTTGTCGTTTGTAGTGTTTGACAAAAGCAGCGGAACAACAGGTAGCGCTACACCAACCATTTATGTTGGAGTTCTTCAAAAAGAGAGTAATAATCTTTACAGGAGCACAGATGCCGGGAGTACTTGGCAAGCTGTACCCAATCAGCCAACCAATTACATGCCTCAACAGGCAGCTTTGGCCACAGACGGAATACTTTACATAACTTATGCCGATGGTCCTGGTCCCAATGGTGTTACTGCCGGAGCAGTATGGAAACTAAACACAGGCTCCAACCAATGGACTAACATTGATCCTCCAGCTGGTCAGGGGGGCTATGCCGGAGTTTCTCTGGATAGGCAAAATCCTGAAACCTTGCTGGTATCTACCCTTAACAGGTGGTGGCCTGGTGATGAAGTGTTTCGCAGTACAGACGGTGGAGAAACATGGCAGGTGCTGCTTAATGATGCAACTTGGAACCACTCGCTTGCACCTTATGCTGCCAGTTCAAATCCGCACTGGATAGGTGATGTTGCCATTGATCCTTTCGACTCTGATAATGCCTGGTTTGTAACTGGGTATGGCGTGTACAATACGACTAACCTTACTGCAGCAGATCAGGGTACAGCTATTGAGTGGACATTTCAGAATCAGGGACTGGAAGAAACGGTGCCCTTGAAATTAATTAGCCCACCAGATGGAGCACATTTACTTAGTGCTTTAGGCGATATAGATGGTTTTAAGCATGATGACCTGGATATCTCGCCAATGGCAGGCCGCTTGTCTCCTAACTATGGCACCAATACCAGTATTACTTTTGCTGAAAAGCAACCTTCAATCGTGGCAAGAACTTACTATGATGCTAACGGTAATTATGGTTCTTATTCTACAGATGGAGGTGATACCTGGACAAGTTTTACCAGCTATCCAGCTGGTGCCACAGGTGGTGGCAATATCACTGTTTCAGCAGATGGCAATACCTTTTTATGGGCTCCCGGCGGAGTAGCAGGCATATACTACTCAACCAATAAAGGCAGTACCTGGAGCGCTGCAAGCGGAGTAACAAGAGCAGGCTTAAAGCCTGTTGCAGACAGAGTAAACTCTAAAAAGTTTTATGTATATGATGAAGAGGCCGGAAGTGTACTTTTGAGTACTGACGGAGGAAGAACTTTTACTCCTGTCGCTTCTGGTTTAGTCTCAGTACCAGACTGGCAGGCGTGGGCTGCCTCTATCTCTCCTGTTTTTGGTGTAGAAGGTGATCTGTGGCTTACGAATCCTAACAGTGGGCTCTATCGAACCACTGATTCTGGTGCAAACTTTACGAAGCTGACTAATGTGCAGGAAGCTGTTAAAGTTGGCTTTGGGAAAGCTGCTGCCGGTAAAGCCTATCCTGCTGTATATATAGCAGGAAAAGTTAATAATGAGCCTGGCTTTTTCAGGTCAGATGATGCAGGGGCTACCTGGACTAGAATCAACGATGAGCAGCACCAGTTCGGAGGTGTAAACGACATAACCGGAGACCCGCGTGTGTACGGGCGGCTTTATGTTGCCACAGCTGGCAGAGGTATTGTGTACGGCGACTCGAGGTTAGACTGTAGTGGTGTGTTAGACGGTACAGCTTACATAGATGACTGTAGCCAATGTGTAGGAGGCGAAACAGGTAATGTGCCTTGCGCTGTAACAGGCATTGATGACGAGCAGGACTTTGAGTTTAGTTATGCACCTAACCCATTTTCTGTTGCTATACATTTAAAAGCTGCTTTCTCTTTTGAGTATAGTATTGCTACCCTTATTGGAGCTAAAATAATGGAAGGGAAAAGTAAGGGCGAAGTAACAATTGGTGCCAGTTTACAACCAGGAATCTATTTGCTTACTATTAGTTATATGGGCAAAGTAAAGGCATTTAAAATCATCAAATATTAATGCAATCTGAAAGCTAAGCTTGTGGCTCTTATGTAAACGCACAGGGCTACTTTCTTATTTACGAACGTGAACTAAGAAATCAATATGAGTAAAGAAAGCAGTGCCGAACGGGAAATGAGTCCTCGCGGATTTGGAGCACACCAACAAAAACTGTACAACAGTAGGTTAATGAGTCGCTGGATGTAGCTACGATAGCTAAGGGTAAACTGCGCTTTCATTTCCGAATTCACATTTTATTTACAAGATATAATTTTACAAAACATGCAAACATTTTACAAAGCACTGTGTGGCATGCTCCTTTGCAGTAGCCTGGTTTCCTGTTCTAATGTGCAACAGGAATCAGATAGTAATGTAACAGAGCTGTCAGAAAATATTCGCCTGAACCAGGTTGGCTTCTACCCAAATGCACCTAAGGTAGCTGTAGTGGTAGGAGAGCAGGAAGGAGGGGCGTTTTACCTGAAAACTCCTGATCTAAATGAAACTGTGTTCACCGGAAAGCTAGCAGAAACAAAAGCTGGTGAGTTTTCAAAAAGGCCGACACGTGTTGCAGATTTCAGCGAGTTTAATAAAGCAGGTGCTTATGTAATAGAGGTACCTGGGGTTGGACATTCTTATCCCTTTGTTATAGAAGAAAATGTGCATCACGATGTAGCCGCTGCCGCTATCAAAGGGTTCTACTATCAGCGAGTATCAACTGATTTGCCGGAAGAGTATGCAGGTAAGTGGCACCGTAAGGCTGGACACGAAAAGGAGGATAACCATGTGCTTGTGCATACTTCTGCCGCAACAGCGCAACGCCCTGCCGGAACAGTACTTTCAGCTCCACGTGGCTGGTACGATGCCGGTGACTACAACAAGTACATTGTAAATAGTGGTATTACAATGGGTACCTTATTATCAGCTTACGAAGATTTTCCAGGCTATTACAAGACATTGGAGTTAAACATTCCTGAAAGCGGGAATCCTGTACCTGACTTGCTAGATGAGGTACTGTGGAACCTGCGCTGGATGCTGACAATGCAGGACCCAAGCGATGGCGGTGTATATCATAAGCTAACTAATCCGGCTTTTGATGGTATGGTTATGCCGGCGGAGGCAAAAAATACACGTTATGTTGTACAGAAGGGCACAGGAGCCACATTAGACTTTGCTGCTGTAATGGCACAGGCAAGCCGGGTGTACAAAAACTACAACAAAAAGTTTCCTGGCTTAGCCGATTCATGCTTGATGGCTGCTACAAAAGCTTGGGAGTGGGCGCAGAAGAACCCTGATGTAGTCTATGATCAGGATGCCATGAATAAGCAGTTCGACCCAGACATAACAACAGGCGCCTATGGTGACAATGACTTTAGTGATGAGTTTACTTGGGCTGCAGCTGAGTTATATGTCACCACAAACAAGGACAGCTACTATACTGCTGTAAACATGTTTCCTGATGAAAAAATGCCGTTGCCGTCCTGGGGGAATGTAAGACTGCTAGGATATTACACATTGGCTCGCCATCAGGATAAACTCTCACCTGTCGCTAAAAAGGACTTTCCGAAATTACAAAAGCGACTTGTTGCTTTTGCTGACAACCTAATGGAGGGTGCTTCTGATAGATCGTACAGGACAGTAATGGGTAAATCAGAAAGTGACTACATATGGGGAAGTAGTTCTGTGGCTGCCAACCAAGGCATTGCCCTGCTGCAGGCGTACAGGTTAACATCTGATAAAAAATATGTACAGGCGGCTCTTAATAACTTAGATTATCTGTTAGGGCGCAATGCTACCGGGTATTCTTTTGTAACTGGTTACGGTGAGAAATCTACTATGAACCCACACCACCGCCCCTCTGTGGCAGACGGTATAAAGGAGCCTGTGCCAGGTTTGCTTTCCGGTGGCACAAATGCGCAGGCCAACCGCCAGGATAACTGTGCTACCTATACCTCTGAGTTTGCGGATGAGATGTACACTGATGATGACTGTTCTTATGCCTCTAATGAAATTGCCATCAACTGGAATGCTCCTCTTGTTTACCTGGTTGGTGCCATAGAAGCCTTACAGCAGAAAGCAGGATTGGCAGGAATGATCAAATGATGAGATGTTTCATGTGGAAAACTATGAGTGCTTTCTGAGGTTTAATCCCTGTGTTTAAAACAAAAATGCCACAGCAAAACTGCTGTGGCATTTTTGGTAATGTAAAAGAAAGACTATTTATTGCTTACGCTCTTCGTCTTGCTCATTATCAGTTCTGTTTTGTGGGGTTTGTCTGTCAGACTCAAAGTTACCCACAGCATCGCGTTCTAAACTGTTTGTAATATCTTTTTTGTCTGCTTTGCTAGTGTCTGTTAAGTTTGACTGCTGTTTTTTATCTTTTTCTTCGTTGCTCATTGTTTTCAATTTTAAGGTTACACTTTACTATACGTACAAAATCACTTATTAGGATTTCTTACCAGTAGGATCTGTACTATTTCTATCGCTCTGCCAACCTGCGCCCTGTGTAGGTCTGTTCTGAGGGTCGACACGGGAGTGATTGTCACCTGAAGAAGTAGAACTACCGCTTGTCTTAGGGCTGTTTACTACGTTAGATGACTGATTTGATGTTTCTGTAGATGGTTTTCCACCTTTTTTACCCGCCTCAAATGATTTTTCTGGGTTACTCATTGATTCGTGGTGTTGCTGTCTTATATCTTTATCCTCTTCCATTTGCTTTCATAGATTATAGTGGAACATCATGAGGTAAATACATAAACCTCTTATTCTTCATACGTTGCCTTTCAGCACCTAGTTTGTTTACAGTCATATGTCCTATTCTGTGTAAAAACAGGAACTGCAGCTTTTTAACGATAACTACCTGTTACCAGCTCCTTTTAAGCTGTCTGCATTTGCATCAGGTCTGTTCTCATTATCGTTGTTGTCCTCCTGCCGAGGTACACCGCCTACACCTACATTGTTAGAAGATGTGGTACTGTTTTGGGAGGTTGTAGAACTTCCTTTTATAGATGATGCATCTCTGTTATAAGAAGCATTGGTGTCGGCAGTACTCTGCTGCCCCTGAGTTTGATTTTGCTCTTTATCTGTATTCATCGCTTTCTTCATTTAATTAGGAACATAGTCTCTTTATAAACCTGAACTACTCTTTACTTACGAAGTGTATGCTGTGCAGTTAAGCAGATAAAAGATTTAGAGTGATAAATACAGTGAAAGCCAACAGTGGAAGTCTAAGTTTTAACGGGATTTGAAGCTATGGTTAATCAGCTATATTTTCTGACAGTGTAGCACAACAGGCTTCTGGTGCATATCAGTAGTAAAGAAAAGGTAGTAATCACCTCCTTCTTTGATTCCGGTTTTCTTTCTTATGTCTGCTACAGAATCTGGGAAGTTTCGCACAGTAATGTTAGCCTTTTTTTGAGGTAGTAATCGGAGTAGCTCTTTTTTGTTGTAGCGACTTGTACTCATACAACGAAAAGCTCTGCCGGGAAAATCCTGCAACTCCTGTTCTAAAGTATACAGGTGGCTGTTTGGGTGCAGTTTATTTATACCCAAGTGCTGACCAAGGTATTTATAGGCTCCTGCTTTAAGTATAGCTGCGTTAGGCTCATATATAAACTGCTGCGGGTCAGTAAAAAAAGGTTTTGCCAGTTCTTCTGCTGCACGGGTAAACTCCAACACCTGCTCTTTGCCTGGTAGTAAATTTACCGCCACTTGCTCTACCTGATCAGGAGTCGGAGCGTTAGATCGCAGCAAGTAAAGCACCTCTTTTACTTCATTCTGTACAGCCAGCACCCAAAGTTTTACAACACTTCCTAACTGCTCTAGTGCGAGGTCAATATCCAACATTGGCGATGTTTTAAGAAGCACTGCATTTGCTTTGGATAACAGTATTGGCAGCAGGCCTAACACATCTGGTTGGCAGTCTTTGAGCAAATGCAGTTTTTCATCATGGTTGCCCCGGCGGGCCGGGTCCAGGTAAATGACATCGGCTTTACCTGTAAACAGTTCAAGAAACTCTTCTGCTGACGTATTTACTGTCTTTATATTAGAAGCCTGGAGCAACTTGAAGTTATAAGTAGCTATTTCAGACAAAGCTTCATTTTGTTCCACGTGTACCACTTGTGCAAAATGCCTGGCAAAATGGAATGTATCTATTCCAAAACCACCGGTCAGGTCTATCAGCATTTCTCCCTCGATAAGTGAGGCTTTATAAGCTGCCGTAGTTTCAGATGAGCTTTGTTCTACTGAAAGCGAAACAGGAAAAATTACGTCAGGGTTCTGAACAAAAGTGGGAAGTTTGGCTGCTGCTTTTTGCCGTGCCTGTATCTGCTGAACTAGTTCCACCATAGGCAGGTCGGGGTAGCGATTAGTCTGCAACATTAAGCTTGCCGGGTCTTGCCGTTGGTGGTCTAGTATAAATTGCTTTTCTTTTGAAGAGAAGACACGCATAAATTCGGAGGTTAAAGTTTTGTGTTTACGCCTGCTGGAGGTACAAAGATAAGTATAAATGCAAAGGTGCTTCAGAAGAGGGAAAACGTTTATTATGCATTTTGTTTAATGTATTGCTTCGTTGTTAAATAATTTTGTATATGGCTGGTTAATACCTTATAAATTAATTGTTTAACCAGATAACCCCATTTACAATGAAAGACTGGATACGATTCTTGTTTCTTATTGTGCTGCTTACTGCCACTTTGATAAGCTGCGACGATTATGACGATGCTGTTATATAAGTAAAGCAAAAGACTCTGCTCTCTCCCGGCTGACTCTTTTGCTTTTTACAGGGCTAAATGTCCTGTTATATTCTTCGTAAAATTGAAGTTGCGCAACAAAATATGTAATTTTGTGTTTTATCTGAAAAAAGCAATTGTATGATCGATACACAGTTAAAATACAAAGTAAAAGACATTTCGCTGGCTGACTGGGGCCGCAAAGAAATAAGATTGGCAGAGGCAGAAATGCCGGGGCTGATGGCTATACGTGAGGAGTTTGGCCCAAGCAAGCCATTGGCTGGTGCAAGAATTGCAGGCTGTCTGCACATGACAATCCAAACAGCAGTTCTTATTGAGACACTGGTTGAGTTAGGTGCTGAAGTTACCTGGTCATCTTGTAATATCTTCTCTACACAAGATCATGCTGCTGCTGCTATTGCTGCTGCCGGTATATCTGTTTATGCCTGGAAAGGTATGACAGCGGAAGAATTTGACTGGTGTATTGAGCAAACACTTTTCTTTGGTGAAGACCGCAAGCCGCTGAACATGATTTTGGATGATGGTGGTGACCTGACTAACATGGTGTTAGACAAATATCCGGAACTGGCTTCGGGCATTAAAGGGCTTTCTGAAGAGACAACAACTGGTGTTCACCGCCTGTACGAGCGTATGCGTAATGGCACCCTGCCAATGCCTGCTATTAACGTAAACGACTCTGTAACAAAGTCTAAGTTTGATAACAAGTATGGCTGTAAAGAGTCTTTAGTGGATGCTATCCGTCGTGCTACTGACGTAATGATGGCTGGTAAAGTAGCCGTTGTGGCTGGTTATGGTGATGTAGGTAAGGGTTCTGCTGCTTCTTTGCGTGGAGCTGGCGCTCGTGTTATTGTTACAGAAATAGACCCAATCTGTGCGCTTCAGGCAGCTATGGATGGGTTTGCCGTTAAAAGAATGACCGATGCTATAAAAGAGGCTGATATAGTGGTAACAGCTACTGGTAACCGCGATATTATATCTGAGCAGCACTTCCGGGCCATGAAAGACAAAACCATTGTATGTAACATTGGCCACTTCGATAACGAAATTGACATGGCTTGGTTAAACACCAATTACGGTCATACAAAAGACGTTATTAAGCCACAGGTAGACCTTTACAACATCGAAGGTAAAGATATCATTGTACTGGCTGAAGGCCGTCTGGTAAACCTTGGTTGCGCGACAGGTCACCCATCTTTTGTAATGTCTAACTCTTTCTCTAACCAAACATTGGCGCAGCTAGAGCTTTGGACAAACACCGATGCCTACGAGAATAAAGTGTATACGCTGCCAAAGCATCTGGATGAGAAAGTAGCTCGACTGCACTTAGGTAAAATTGGTGCAGAGCTGGATGAGCTAACACCAGGCCAGGCAAGTTATATAGGGGTAGAAGTAGAAGGCCCGTACAAGCCAGAGTATTACAGATACTAAGCTTGTTCCTTCTCGGAGAAGGTGTATATACAACAAAAGCCGATGCCCACTGCATCGGCTTTTGTTGTTATTATAGAATAACCTTTTCGCCTTTGATACTACCTAAAATAAAGGAGGTTACTTCTCTCACCGTTTTACGAGTCTTCAGCTCTTTCGAAACTGTTTTAAATTCCTTTTGCGATTCTTTTATTTTCTCAGCTGAGCTCAAAAACATTCTGAGAGATGAGAGATAGTACCATCTGAAAGTAACTAGTCTGATAATGGCTTCAGGAATTAGCTGTAGGTACCATAGAAGCTTTTGTACTCCCTCCAGGTGTAGTGCATGCAGGAACATTTTGTTACGGTCGTAAATAGTGCTGACATACTTCTTTTTGCTCTTTGATTTGATAGAAGTAGATACCTGGTGCTGACAGACACTGCTATAGTCGTAATAGCATTTAAAACCTAAACGCCAGGCTCTGAGTGAAAGCTCAACATCTTCTACATAAAAAGGAGAAAACAGCTCGTTGAACCCTTTCAAGTGCAAAAACTTTTCTTTGTCAATAAAAGCATTGGCTCCTGAAAGGTACATAGAATACAGGCCATCTTTCATGGCGCTTTCATCTTGAAGCAGGTAATTACTCGAAGTTTTTATTTTTGTTCCATGAAAGGAGGGAAGTTTAGCACCATCCTGTATTTTGTCATCGTTCCAACCAATAATTCTGCCCATCACACCAAAAGTGTCTGGTTTATCAAAGTACCTGAATTGGTGCGCAAAATAGCTTGGTGTCAGTTTTACATCACTATTTAACAGGAGTACCTTATCATAAGAGGCTGCTTTAATGCCATTATTAGATGTAATGGAAAACCCACTGTTTTGTCTATTGACCATTACTTTGATAGTTGGATAATTCTTCTGAAGGTACTCTACAGAGTTATCTGTGGAACAGTCATCTACTACAATAATTTCAGAAGGTTTATCTATGTTTTGCAACGCCGCCTCAACTGTCGGGAGCGTGTCTTGAAACAGGTGAACACCATTATAATTTGGTATTACAACAGAAATGCCTTTAACCATTAGTGTATTTCTTGTAAGGTGCTTTTCTTCTTTTAAGCCTGTTGGCTTTTCTTATTTTACTTTGTGCTGTTCTATTAGCTCAAGCCTTTTTACAATAGAATTCTTTTCTAATATAGTGCCGGGAGACAAAACTGCATTCGCACCTATTCTTGAATTATCGCCAACTAAAGAACCAAATTTTTCTGTTCCTGTTTCAATTATTTTTGATTCATACAAAACAGAGATTTCCTTCGAGGCTCTTTCGTTATAATGGTTAGCTGCTATAGACCCAGCTTCAAAATTTATATTCTTCCCAATAATACTATTCCCTATGTAGTTGAAATGCGCAACGGCAGTTTCTGAACAAATAACACTACTTTTAATTTCACAACCAGGGCCAATCTTTACAGCACTATCAAGATAAACACCTTCTCTGAAATATGCATGTGCTCCAACATAGCAGTTCTTACTAACTATTACCGGACGCTTCATGATGACTCCTTCCTCAACTATTGCTGTTTTATGCACAGCAATACCATCGTTGATATTATAATCCTCAGAAAGAGATGAAATCGTTTTATTCAAGATCTCTTTAAGGCTATTGGTGATGTCCCAGGGCTGTAAAGCTGTTTGGCCGGGAAAGATTTGTGAGAAGCCTTTTATAAAATTATCTATAACTATCATTTAAGTTATTCAAATCAATTTTGTTCTATGAAAGAAGTTTTTTCGATACCTGTTCATCTTACTGAAAGTTGATCTAAAATTTAAATCTTCATTATTTTCATAGTATCAATCAGCTTGCCATTGTTATAAACTTTTACAACATATATGCCTTGAGGAAGCAGTGATATATCTGTTGCCACACCGGAGTGCATGTCTTTGCTGATGACCAGCTGCCTGCCTTGTAAATCTACTACCTCGATATTAAGTAAAGAGACTCTATTACTATTCCATGTAAGAAACAATTTGTCTTTTACAGGATTAGGAAACAGTTTAATGAGTTGGCTACTGCCTGGATCAGTAATGCCTGTAACTACAGGTTCGGCGAAATTATTTTCTAAGACGGAAACATTGTTTTTAATTGTATTGGCAGCTACTAGCTCCGGCTTGCCGTCACCATTCAGATCACCAGTCGCAACATTGGTATCATAGGTGCTGGTGGTGAAATCTATGTTGCCAGCAAAGGAGATGTCCCCGCTTCCCGGAAAAGTATTTTCTAGAACAGAGACCAAGCCTGTAAGTCCTCTTCCTGTGTATAGGTCTAGTTTACCGTCGCCGTTAAGATCAGCAAGGGAAATATTCAGGGCTGTTAAACTATAATCTTGCCTTACCCCTAATGAAACAAGATCACTGTTACTGATGTTTTTAAAGAACGAAATAGTATTTGAATCACTACTACTTGAAACTATTACATCTACTTTACTGTCACCATCCAGATCGCCCGTAATCACATGCGTAGGGTGTGCTACGGTAGCGTAATCTATTCTTGGGGCGAGGGAAATATTTCCGCCTGCGCTTGTATTTCTAAATATTGAAATACTTTCATTGCTGAAATTAGAGATTATCAGATCGGGCTTACCATCTTTGTCCAAGTCAGCTGTGGTGAGGTTATCAGGATGCGTTAGTAAGGGGAAGTCCTGTTTTGGCGCCATGGAAATAGCCCCCGGTGAAACGGTGGTGTTTTTAAAGATAGAGAACATTCCTGAATTACCACTTGACACGATAATGTCAGGTTTCCCATCCTTGTTCATATCAGCTATAGCAACTCCTATGGAACCATTACCTGTATTGTAGTCAGTTTTGGATGCAAACGAAATTGTTCCGCTGGTACTTGTGTTTCTGAAGACAGAAATAGTGCTTTCGTTGCCTGAATTAATATTATTAACGACTATATCTGGCTTTCCGTCCCCGTCAAGGTCGCCAATGGCTAGCTTTCGTGGGTCTGGGCCTGTATTAAAGTCAAGTCTTGAATTGAAAGCGATTGCTCCTGAACTACTGTTATTTTTCAGCACCGAAATAGTATTCCCTACACCATTTACAGTAATTATGTCGGCTTTGCCATCATCATTTATGTCAGCTATGGAAACAGCAGTAGGGTAAGTTCCCACCCCATAATTAGCGGCCACAGAAAATGAGCTATTCGTTATAGTGGTATTGTCAGTGGAGAAGGTCTGCATGAATGGCTGTGATGAATAGGCCGTTAGGTTGTTTGTAGTAACACTGATAGGCTGGTATGTGGCTCCGGCAGGAACAATTACATCCAGTTGTGTGGCACTGGCAGAACGCACCGCTGCTTTTACTGCGCCAAAGAAAACAATATTTTCTGAAGCAATTGGGTTAAAGTTTGTGCCGCTTATAGTTACTAAAGATTCCGCAGGCCCTGAAGCAGGTGTAAAGGAGTTGATTGTTGGGACTCCAAAACTAAATCCGGCTAGAGTGGCCGTACCATTTTTACCTGTTACACTTATGCTACCACTAGCTCCTGCGCCCACAATGGCTGAGATGCTAGTGGCTGAATTAACTATAAAGGACGATGCCGCCACATCTCCAAAGTACACCTCTGTAGCGCCAGTGAAGTTCGAGCCAGTAATGGTTACTGTGGTTCCATTGGTGCCTGATGTTGGAGTAAATGAGCTGATAGAAGGTGCTACATTGGTGCCAATCTGATTTATCAGAACTGAAACGGTAGCGGCAGACGAATTGGCAGCAATTATATCAGGTCGGCTGTCGCCATTTAAATCGCCGGTACTTACATAAACAGGGACATCACCTACTCCATAATGTATAGGAGCGTCAAATGATAAGTTGCCAACTGTACTGGTGTTTCTTAAAGCTGAAACCTGATTTGACATTCTGTCTGAAGAGACGAGATCAGGTTTCCCATCGCCATTAAGATCAGCAATAGAAGCACAAACAGTATAACTACCTGTTGTAAAACTCTGCTGAGGATGAAAGGAAATGCTTCCTTCTGTGCTGATATTCTTTAACACGATCAGACTATTTGATGGAGCACTTGCAGCTATCACTTCAGGCTTACTATCTCCATCCAAATCTCCAGTTGAAATAGTGAATAAACCGGTTGCAGTTACGTAATTAACAGGGGCATCAAATAAAAAACCGTCAGTGGAAATATTCCTCATGATGTAGATTCCTGACTTGCTACCCTGGCTTGTAATGGTCAAGTCAGGCTTAGCATCACCATCCAGATCACTAATGGCTACACCATAAACATTAGAGCCTACAACGAGATCAACTTTTTCCTCAAAGGAGATACTTCCGGGCATACTTGTATTTTTATAAAGGCTAACCTTGTTTGAACCATTGTTACCTACTGCCAAGTCAGGTTTCCCATCTCCATTCAGGTCTCCTATAGCTACTGAATATGGTGCATTATCCGCTGGGAAGTCTAGTTTTGATGCAAAGGAGATAGTGCTGGTAGTACTTGTATTTCTAAAAATAGAAATAGAATGTAATCCTATATTATTTGTTAGAACAAAGTCCAGTTTGCCATCACCGTCTAAATCACCCGTGGCAGATCCTGCGTGATCACTGCCTGTTGCTTCAAAATCGAGCTTTGCTCCAAAAGAGAGATCAGTGTCTGAACTGGTATTAGGGAACACCGAAACAGTATTAGAACTCCCTCTGGACACCAAAAGGTCGCTCATTCCGTCTAGGTTAAAATCAGCAAGTGAAATACTGTGCGGATACCTCCCTGCTGTAAGGCCTATTTCAGGATGAAAGGAGGTTGTGCTGAATGGAGCATTACCATCTGCAAAGGTTACCAGAAACGGGTGGTTTGAATACCCTGTAAGGTTATTGGTAGTAACACTAATGGGTTGATAAGTTGCACCAACGGGAACAATGACTTGAAGCGTTGTCTCAGTTGCGGCTAGAATAGTTGCTCTTACTGTACCAAAATAAACAAAGTTGCTGGCTGGAATTATACTAAAGCCTGTCCCTTTTATGAGAATAGTTGTGCCAACGGGGCCTGAACCAGGGTTAAAAGACTGAATAACAGGTTTCGCAAAAACATGAATGGAAAAAAAGCAGCTAACTAAGAATAGGAGATAGTTTTTCATGAGGCTGTAAAGTTTATTTTCAGGCTGTTATATTTTTGTGATGCAATATAGTAATATAGTGTTATTATTTTGTTTTGTTGGATTAGCTAAGTTATGGTGCCATAAAAAACTGTGGGAGATAGTCATAAAAGGAGCGGCCCCTGACTTAATGGCCTACTTGTTTATGTCCGAATAATTAAGGCCTCAGGTACCGGAACTCCTGTTTAGGGGCAAGTCTTAATTAGTGCAAAGTGTTATCTAAAACTACAATAGGATTCATAGCTTTTGCACAAAAGTAACAGCGGTAAGATCAAATTAAATGAAAAAGCTACTTTGCTTAGATAGAATTCGCAGGTTTACCTTACCAAGCAGAGGAGTCGGAAAAAGGCTCTTATGGATAAAAAAAAGGAGAGAGGTTACTGTCAGTAGGGGACAGCAAAAATAAAATAGCCTAGCCTTTTAAGAAAGCTCAGGAAAGAGCTATGCTAGTTCTACTATAAAAGAAGCAGACACATTATGCCTGTGAAGCCGGATTTGCATCGGGCTTAAGCTTCAATAGGAGACTGGTAGATAGAAAAGCCTTTTAATAAATTTGTTCTTAAAAAGCCAGGCTGTTTAAGTTTATAACTAGCTGCTGTACTTATAAGTTTAAATAGACTGCCAAGGAGGCATTATTATCTATTCTTACGTGCAGTAGCTATACTTTTAAATAATGTTAAAGCGTGACATTAATGTCTTCTTATAAGACTTTCCTATCGGAACATCACCTTTAGAGAACACGACAGAGTTCTCTTCCAGCGCTTCAATTTTATCAAGGTTAGCAATATAAGAGCGGTGAACACGCACGAAATTCTGGGTAGGAAGTTTCTGTTCCATATCCTTTAGCGTTGAGCTTACCAGGTATTTCTGTTCTGCTGTAACAATAAAAGAATAATTATCATAAGCCTCAACCCAGAGAATCTCATTATACTGCACCTTTATAATACGATGCTTAACTTTTACGAAAATATAATCAGCGGCTATTTCAGGCTCTTTAGGGCTCTGTGGTACGCCGTCAGTTTCTTTCTCTTCTTTATTATCGTGTTTATAAAGGGCAATTTCAATGGCAGATCGAAGGCTCTTTTCATCAAAAGGCTTTACCAGAAAACCATCAGGCTCTGTTTTTTTTGCTCTGTCAACTGTTGCGCTGTCAGCATAAGCTGTCAGGTAGATAAAAGGTATATTAAATTCCTGTCGGATGCGTGAGCCAATCTCTACTCCATCAGCACCTCCCCCAAGGTTGATGTCGAGTATAACCAGATTAGGGTGCTCCTCTCGAATCTTATTGATTGTATCTTCCCCAGAATCAATAGCACAGGTTTCGTAACCTAATTCTTCCAGACTGGCAGCAAGATCCTCAGCAATTATAACTTCATCTTCAGATATAAGGATTTTGGGTTTTGTCATATTGTTTGGTTCATACGTGAAATTAAGCATTATGATGGCAAAACAAAATGCAATGTTGATTTTGTGCCATAATGATTGTTGAAAGCAATACGCCCACTTAGCTTCTTACTAAGTGAAGTGACGAGTTTCAAACCGAATGATTGGCTATTCTCCAGATTAATTCCTTCAGGTATGCCTTTTCCGTTGTCGCTAACAGTTAAAGAATAGGTATTGTAACCTTGTTCTTCCAGCATAATGCGCAGTATTCCATTCTGTTTCGTTTGAAACGCATACTTTAACGTATTAGACACAAGTTCGTTTACAATTAAGCCTAAAGTTATAGCCGAATCTATGTCAACTTTTATGGTTGGTACTTCTAATTCCAGTTTTATGTTTTCTTCTGTTACACCGTATGCAGCATACAGGCCCTCACAAATAACTCTGAAGTAATCTTCCAGGTCTATATGTGCAAGATCATCATGTTGGTACAGGCGCTCGTGCAGCACAGCCATGGAGCGAACCCGGCTACGGACGGAGCGCATTACTTCCAAGGCCTCCTGGTCGTGCACGTGGCGAGCTTGCAGGTTAAGCATACTTATTACAATCTGCAAGTTGTTCTTTACCCGGTGGTGAATCTCCTGCAACAGCATTTCTTTTTCACGATTCTTCCGCTCCAGCAAACGGGTACGGTGTTGTACTCTCATTTCTAAAAGCGAATTTAGTTTTACCAGGCTTCTCTCCCGCAAACGTACCACACTTATAACAGAGCCGCCTACAATTAAAAGCAGCACTCCTATAAACCACTCCCTTCGCCAAATAGGTGGTACAATAGAGAAAGTATAGGTGAGCGGTTTGGGAGTCCAGTAACCATCATTGTTCTGTGCCAATAACTCAAACGTATAAATACCTGGAGATAGTCTGGCATAAGTAGCTAAAGTTTTGTCGGTAGCATGCGACCATTGTTCGTCGTATCCTTTTAACCTGTATTTATACCTTACCCTTTCCGGGTCAGACAGATTGATGCCAAAAAAATCGAAGGTAACATGGTTTTGGCTATGGGTAAGTTTCAGATCTCTGGGTAAGCCAGTTTCTTTGTTCACGTTATAACCTAGGCTTTGCCAGTTTGTAGGCTTTAGAAAAAGCAGGATGTTATTAAGCATCAATTGTGGATAAACTTTATTGCGCCTATCCAGCTTCGGGATATACTTTGTTAAGCCCTTCGCAGTGCCGAACCACACATAACCATCTGGTGTTTGCGTAATAGTGTTAGAAGACACTTCCATGCCACTAAACCCATTCTGGCTGGTGTAAACCTGAGAGTTGATACCCCCTGTCTTTAAAAGATACTCCAGTTCAACTTTTATAACGTTTCTTGTGGTTCCCACCCACAGGTTATTGGTTTTATCTACAAACAGGCTTTTAATATCTTCGTTAGGTAAACCATTAGCGGCAGTAAACAGTTTAGGCCGTTGCCATGCTTTATTTAAAACAACAAGGCCATAGTTGAAGCCTCCAAAGTACATTACCCCTTTCTCATCTTCAGCAATAGAAGTTACTTCATCAATATTAAAATGCTGTAACTCTAGTACTGGTTCAAGCTTACTGTTATTCACCTGATACACTCCATTCTCTAAACCAAACCACAACTTATTATGGCTGTCGTTAAAAATACAGTATACACGTTTAGGGGAAGAATCCTCTGTTACAGCCATATTCGTAAACTTTCCTTTAGAGAAACGTGAGGCCCCATTGGCTGTGGCAAACCACACATTGCCTGCAGAGTCAGGCGAGCACTGATACACTTCATTTGAAGCCAGGCCACTCTGCTGATTGTAATGCCTGACAGAGTCCGGTGATATATACCAAACGCCCCGGTTGGTACACACCCACATAACCTTCTCGCTTTTTACCCACATATCGTTTAAGGTTGTGCCTTCAGGCCAGGGCCTTTTCTGCATCCATTGTAACTGCCCATCTACTAAGTGAGCGGCATGGCCATCATCAGTACCTAGCCAAACCTTTCCGTTATTGCCCTGAGCTAGGGCTGATACACGTGGCTCGCTAACTGTTCCGAAGTCAAAATAATGAACAAACCATGGTGCCTTGTACTGTTGTAAGCCGTAGCCGTCAGTACCAATCCAGATGTTACCTTCTTTGTCTGTGGTAAGTGTGGAAATACGATTGGTGCGTAAACCGTTTAACCTTGTAAGCAGTGTAAACTCTTTCCCATTATACTGCAGCAGGCCATGCTGGTACAGAGCTATCCAGGTGTTGCCATAGTTATCGTGTGTAAAGTTGGTAACCCGGGGTGAGAAATGGGTATAAGGTAATTTAAACTCTGTTAACTGCTGTTGCTTTACTGTCGCTACTCCATCGGTCGTGCCTATCCACAGCGTACCTTTAGCATCATGTGAAATGGTTAGTATTTCATCTATAGGTAAGTCGCTGTTACGGGTAGTAATATTAACAACTTTATCATCTTCTATTTTATAGAGGCCATTTTCCTTGCTGCCTACCCATAGCTGACCAGTAGGTGAGAAGGCAAGAGTTGTGTAATTATGCTCAGGTAATGCGTTGTATTTGACAAATTGCCCTTTAGAAGAGGAATAATAAACTCCCCGGGCTGTTGTTACCCACAGGTGGCCCTTCTCGTCTTCAACTATATCTGAGACTCCGCCTCTGGGCAAGCCATTTTTTGTATTGAAGATTTTAAACTCATCGTTGTCATACTCTATAAGGCCTCTGTCTGATGTGCCTATCCAGATATGGCGTCGGCTATCTTGGTAAAGACAGGCTATGTTATTGCTGCTGAGGCCCTGCTGTTTCGTGTAGGTTTGAAAAGTACTGCCATTAAAGCGGCTTAACCCTCCTCGTGTTGCCAGCCATAATTGTCGTTTGTTGTCTTGTAAGATGTCATTTATCTGAGACTGAGGTAAACCTTGCTCCAGTGTCCAGCTACGGAAGTTGTATTGTTGAGCAGATACGGGAGCAGGAGACAACCAACAGTATAGCCAGAAAATTAAACCAGGGCATATAAGGGTTTTAAAAAAAGAGTGCTGCATTGTTAGGCCAGTTAGCTAAATTGAGGCTTGAGACTTAAAGCTATAAAAATACTACATTTGTATGATAAAGCATTTTGCCTTATCGGAGCAGTTCACGTATGGAAGTTAAACTATCAGTTGCAATCATCACCTATAACGAAGAGAGTAACATTGAACGTTGTCTTAAATCAATAGAAAACATTGCTGACGACATAGTTGTTGTCGATTCATTTTCTACTGACAGAACCAAAGATATCTGCCTGGCCTATGGAACAAGATTTATGGAAAATCCATTCCAAGGATGGATACAGCAGAAAAGTTTTGCGTTGAGCCAGACAAAATACGAGCATGTAATGTGGCTTGATGCCGATGAGGCTCTGACAGATGAACTAAAAGAATCTGTTCTGGCAGTAAAAAAGAACTGGGCAGCTGATGCTTATGTGGTGAACCGTCTTACTAATTATGCCGGTAAATGGATACATCATTCTGGGTGGTACCCTGATAAAAAAGTAAGGTTATTTGATAAAACAAAAGCTGGGTGGGGTGGGCAAAATCCCCACGATAGAGTTGTTCCTGTGCCGGAAGCTAAAATTAAGAGACTATCAGGTGATGTGTTGCATTATTTCAGTTATAATGTAAAGGAGCACTTAGACCAAATAAACAGGTATACTGACGTTTTTCAGAATGAAAGCGTACAGAAAGGAAAAAAGATCTCAATATTTGCTCTTTTAGTAAAGCCTCCGTTCAGGTTCTTCAAGACATATTTTATAAAGCTGGGCTTTTTAGACGGGTTTGAAGGTTTTTTTATAGCAGTACTGTCTTCTTATTCTGTTTTTATCAAATATGCGAAGCCTTATATGTACTATAGGCGAAATCGCTCCAAATAACCAAAGAATTTATTTCTGATATTTTTATTTTAATCTTACCCATCATTCGCTTTTCTTTCTATAGATAAGTGATATAATAGTAACATATTAAGAATTAATTTGTTAAATTAGGTTAGCTGTAGTTTAAGCAGCATCTGCTGTGATGGAAAGGCATATCTATATTTACTTAAATAAGTATAAGTATGTAAGAAATAGAACTTTTAAGAACATATGACTCCGGTACTGCATATTGCAACCCTTATGCAGTTAGTAAGGTATGTAAGTAAAATTTCTATATTTGCGTAAATACGCAATTGAGAGCTTCATTAAAGTACTAAATCCAGTTAGATGAGCGAGCAAACAGGTAAACAATTGAGTAAAGAGGAAAAGGACGCACGGTTCGAAGCAGAACTTTTGCCTGTGCTGGACCCTCTGTACAACTTTGCCTATAGGCTCACCTTAGACGAAGACGACGCGAATGACCTGGTGCAGGAAACGTATCTGAAGGCTTACCGCTTTTTTGACTACTTCGAGCAAGGAACTAATGCGAAAGCATGGCTGTTCCGAATCCTGAAGAACTCGTTCATTAATGAGTTTCGAAAAAAGAGCAAGCAGCCTGCTAAGGTAGACTACAGCGAAGTAGAGGGGTATTATAACTCCGAAGATGTGGAGGGAGAGAGTGGCGTTGCTACAACTACCGACATGCGCACTGAAAGTGTGCAGGATCTGATCGGTGATGAGGTAGCCAGTGCATTGAACGCACTCCCTGTTGATTTCAGGACGGTAATTATTCTTTGTGACCTGGAAGGGTTCACATATGAGGAAATGGCCAAAATTCTGGATATCCCCATTGGTACCGTACGTTCCAGGTTGCACCGCGCCCGAAACTCTTTGAAAGAGAAGTTGGAGAAATACGCTAAAAACATGGGTTATAATAGTTAGGAATTTTAAGAGTTTTAGTTAAGATGGAAGCAAAATTTACAGAAGCATATCAGAAAGTGGCCGAAGAGGGGAAAGAAACCGACTGTGAAAAGGTGGCCAAACTTTTAAATTCAATGGTAGATGACGAGGCCTCTGCCGAAGAGCAAACATTTTTTAACAGCCACATTGAAGAGTGTGTAAGTTGTTTTGAAAGCCATCAGAAACAAAAGCTTCTGAAAGGATTGGTAAGTGGGCATCTCAAGCGCGTTATAGTACCGGAAAGTCTGGTACTAGCTATCAAAGCAAGAATCCAATAACTACACTGCGTAACCTCTGATGCAAGGTAAAATCATCATCTTTTCGGCCCCTTCAGGTGCCGGTAAAACCACTATTGTTAAGCACCTGTTGCAGGTGAATCCTAAGCTAAGCTTCTCTATATCGGCATGTACGCGAGATAAACGTGGCCGGACAGAAGAAAATGGTAAAGATTATTACTTTATCACGCCAGAGGATTTTAAAGAAAAAATTGAGAATGATGAATTTGTAGAGTGGGAGGAGGTCTATGAGGGCGCCTTTTACGGTACACTGAAATCAGAAATACAGCGTATCTGGGATAGCGGCAAACATGTTATCCTGGATGTGGATGTTAAAGGAGGATTAAGTATAAAGCATTTTTACAAAGAACGAGCTCTGGCTGTGTTTGTAAAGCCTCCTTCTGTAGATGAGCTGGCTAAACGCTTAACAGCCCGTAATACCGATTCATCATCCAGCATATCCAGCCGAGTGTTTAAAGCCAAGTTTGAACTTAGCTTCGAAGACCAGTTTGATAAAGTAATTGTAAATGATAACCTGCAAGAAGCTTTCGCTAAAGCAGAACAGCTGGTAAACGAATTCATCAGCAAAGAAACAGCCACAGTATGAAAGTAGGGCTGCTGTTCGGCTCTTTTAATCCGATACACGTTGGGCACCTGATTCTGGCAAACTACATGGCTACTAACACCGATTTAGACACGGTGTGGCTGGTTGTGTCGCCACAGAATCCTTTTAAGCCCAGTAGTACGTTGCTGCACGAGTTTGACAGGTTGCATATGGTTTCTTTGGCGATAGCTGACAATCGCAGCCTTGGTGTATCGAACATTGAGTTTAGTATGCCTAAGCCCAGCTATACCATCGATACCCTTACTTATCTGCAGGAAAAGTATCCGAGTTACGAGTTTGTGTTATTAATGGGAGAAGATAACCTGCCTCTGTTTCCGAAGTGGAAGAACCATGAGCAGATACTGGAATACCATAGAGTGTATGTCTATCCCCGTTCGGGCTCTGTTACAACAGAAATTCCAGAAATGCCTAATATCACTTTTATAAAAGCACCTATACTCGATATTTCTGCCACTTTTATTAGGAAGTGTATCAAAGAAGAGAAATCGATCAAATACTTAGTGCCGGATGAGGTAGCAGAGTATATTCAGGTGCATAAGCTGTATCAATAGCCTTTTACTGACTTAAACGCTGATTTTTCCTGGTCTATAAAACAGAAGAGCCCTGTGCTATAGCACAGGGCTCTTCTGTTTTATAGACCAGGAAAAATCTTTTATCTTCTACAAAGAAAGGAATTAAACAGTCATAATTTCTGCTTCTTTTTTAGAAAGCAGTTCATCAACTTTTACAATGTACGAGTCAGTCAGCTTTTGAACTTTGGCTTCTGCGTCGCGAACGGCGTCTTCAGCAGTGCCCTCTTTCTGTAGCTTTTTCAATGAGTCGTTTACATCTTTACGGATGTTGCGGATGCTGATCTTACCATTTTCCGTTTCGTTTTTCACTTGCTTTACAAGATCACGACGACGCTCTTCTGTTAATGGAGGAATGTTTAGTCGGATAGCATCAGCCTCTTGCTGTGGGTTAAGGTTCAGGTCGCTGTTTTTGATGGCTTTATTAATTTCGCCAAGCATGTTTTTTTCCCAAGGCTTGATTAGTAAAGTACGTGCGTCTGGCACAGCAACGTTGGCAACCTGGGAAATAGGAGTAGGAGTGCCATAGTAATCTACACGTAAATCTTCTACCATAGCTGGAGAAGCCTTGCCGGCACGAATTTTTGTTAATTCGCTATTGGTATGCTGTACAGCCTTTTGCATCGACTCCTCGGCTTCGCTGAGGTAAAACTGAATTTCTTCCGTCATATCAATTGTAACTAATAAGGTTCAGTAAATTATACTTGCAATTTTTGCAAAAGTACTAATTTTTATCAGAACTATTTTGAGCTTCTGTTCTCCTGGAGGCTATTTATAGACTCTTTTTAAGTGTCTCGGTAATTTCTTCCATGCTTACAAGTGTGCCGATTTGCTCGCCCTGCACCAGCTTTCTTAGGTTGCCCTTGGTGTTCATGTCAAACACAATTATTGGCAGGCCATTTTCTTTACAAAGCGTAAAGGCTGTCATATCCATTACGTTCAGGTTCTTCTCAAACACATCTTTGAAAGAAATATTAGAATAAAATATAGCATTAGGGTCTTTTTCCGGGTCAGCTGAATAAATACCATCAACGCGGGTCCCTTTTAACACAACATCAGCCTCAATTTCTATGGCACGCAACGATGCCGCAGAGTCTGTTGTAAAGTAAGGGTTACCAGTGCCAGCTCCAAAAATAACCACACGACCTTTCTCTAAATGGCGAACTGCGCGGCGGCGAATATAAGGTTCACACACCTGCTGAATATTTATACCGGAAAGAAGGCGGGTATAAACACCACTTTTCTCTAAAGCACTTTGTAAGGCCATGCTGTTTATAACAGTCGCCAGCATACCCATATAATCACCCTGCACACGATCTAGGCCTACCTGCTCTGCCTGCACTCCTCTAAAAATGTTACCTCCGCCAATAACCACTGCTACTTCTATGCCAAGCCCGGCTACTTCTTTAATCTCTTGTGCATATTGCAAAAGTCTGTTTGAGTCTATGCCATATTGCTGTTCACCCATCAGCGCTTCGCCGCTTAACTTGAGTAATATTCTTTTATATTTCACAATATATACTTTAAAGGTTTATGGTTACGGTTAGTCTTGTTACAGCTAGGCGTTGATGTAGCCCGATCAGCAACATTAAATAGTTTAAAATTGTATTAGCACCTGGTTCTTTTCTACGTTCTGCCTTACCTGCACTTTTACCTCCTTTACTACGCCATCACCCGGAGACTTAATTATGTTCTCCATCTTCATTGCTTCCAGAATCATGATAGCGTCGCCTGTTTTTACCTCCTGGCCAGGTTGCACTTTTATTTCTAGTATAAGGCCGGGCATTGGGGCCTTTACGTCATTTACTTTTTGTGTGTTGGCATCGCTCATGCCTAATTTGTCCAGTAGCAGGTCGAAGCGGTCTTTGGCACTTACCGTTACAGGCACTCCGTTAATTCTGAAGGTGAAAGCCTTAGCTTGATAATCAGCCTGTAGCAGTTCAGCGGTATATGATTTGATGTCTTTTATAATATGAAAAGTGCCAGGGCCGATAGGAGAAATATCCCAGTCGAAAGGGGTACCATTGAGAAATATAGCTTCTTTCTGAATATCAACCTGCCATGTTTTTTCGTTAGCGGTTTTAATCTGGAGCATCTTATCAAAGGTGGTTTCGACTTTAAAGATAATGGATTTCTCAGAGTAAATTTAGAACTTGACCACAAAATTAAAACAAACTAACATGAATCATAGGTTTCTAAGTGTAGTAGGCTTAGCGGTTACAATGGCTTTTACGGCTGGTTGCAGCGCCAACAAGCCAGTGGCAGATGTAGAACAGGAAATAAGTGCAGTTGCAAAGGTAGCGCCAGATACAACGGAAGCAGTAGCTGACTCAATACCCGTTTGGGCACCTAAAAAGGATAGCTTTAATCCTTCCCGTACCAAACAGCACGACCTGCTTCACACGAAGCTTCGTGTTAGTTTCGATTGGGAGAAGCAATATTTGAACGGTATTGCTGAACTTACTCTAAAGCCGTACTTCTATCCGCAGAATAGTCTGGTGTTAGATGCCAAAGGCATGGATATTCACAGCGTAAACCTGATGAACGACTATGATGCCACACCGCTGGAGTACAGCTACGACAGCCTGCAACTTATCATCAACTTAGGTAAGACCTATACCAGAGATCAGGAATATGTAATAGAGGTTGAATACACAGCCAAACCAAACGAACTTCCATCAGGGGGCAGCGATGCTATCACTGAAGACAAGGGCTTGTATTTTATCAATCCTTTAGGTGATGACCCTGGCAAACCGCGCCAGATCTGGACTCAGGGAGAAACAGAAGCTAATTCTGCCTGGTTTCCTACTATTGATACACCCAATGAGCGCATGACGCAGGAGGTGTGTATTACAGTTGATCCAAAATTTACCACCCTTTCCAACGGCTCCTTTGTTTACTCCCGCCAAAACGCCGATGGCACTAAAACCGATTACTGGAAACAGGAGCTACCCCATGCGCCTTACCTTACGATGATGGCAATCGGAGATTTTGCTGTTGTAAATGATAAGTGGCGTGATAAAGAGGTGAATTACTATGTAGACCCAGCTTACAAAGGCACTGCGAAGAAGATTTTTGGAAACACACCGGAAATGATGGAATTCTTCTCACAAAAATTAGGTGTGCCTTATCCATGGGCAAAGTACTCACAGGTAGTAGTGCATGATTTTGTGTCAGGGGCAATGGAAAATACATCAGCTTCTACCTTTATGGAAGATGTACAGCTAAATGAGCGCGAGCTGCTGGATAAGAGTTGGGATGGTATTATTGCGCATGAGTTGTTTCATCAGTGGTTTGGAGACTATGTTACAACCGAATCTTGGGCGAATCTGCCATTGAACGAAAGCTTTGCAAATTACTCAGAATACCTATGGGCAGAGCATAAATTCGGTGCCGAAGAGGCTACCTATCTGCAACTGGACGAAAAGGAGCAGTATCTGCAGGAGGCAGAAACTAAGAGAGAACCTCTGATTCGTTATTATTATAAAGACCGGGAAGACATGTTTGACAGCCATTCTTATGCCAAGGGAGGCAGGGTGCTGCACATGTTGCGCAAGTATGTCGGCGACGATGCCTGGTGGGCTTCTCTTAACCGTTACCTGACGCAAAACAAATTCTCTCCTGTAGAGATTGCTGAATTACGCATGGCATTTGAGGACGTTACAGGGGAAGACTTAATGTGGTTCTTTGACCAGTGGTTTATGAAGCCAGGTCATCCGGAGCTGTTGGTAGAGGATAGTTATCAGAATGGACAACTAAGTCTGCATGTCGTGCAGCAGCAAGATACAGCTTACGTGCCAGTATATCGTTTACCGTTGAAAGTGGCGGTTTGGGTAAACGGAAAACGAACAGAGTACCCGATTGTGATCAACAAGGCAGACCAAACATTTACTTTTCCGGTAACTACAGCACCGCAACTAGTGCTGTTCGATGCAGAGCAGCAACTATTAGGTGTCGTAGAGCATGATAAAACCGATGAAGAGTTAGTTTATCAGTTCAGGAATGTAGATCAGTTGGCGCCAAAGCTGGAAGCCTTGACAACCTTAGACGAAAAGCTTGCCAACCCAGAAGTGATGAGCATAATGCAACAAGCCTTGAGAGATAACTTCTGGTATGTAAGAAGCACTGCCATTAATGTGCTTAGCAGCTTAGAAAAAGAAAAAGCTGCTGTAGTGGAAGAGCAAATCAGGCAGATAGCGCAAAATGATAAAAAAGGTTCTGTGAGAGCAGATGCTATACTTGCTTTGGCAGGATGGTATGGTAACAAGTACAGCAACTTGTATGAAAAAGTGATGAACGATAGCTCTTACCAGGTAGCCGCTGCAGGTATTCTGGCCTATTCCAGTACAGGTGCTACGGATGTAGGAGCTAAACTGGCTCAATTTGATGATACAGGAAATGAAGACATTGCTTTAGCACTATCAAGTTATTATGCATTACAGGGAGGAGTGGAGAAGCAGGATTGGTTTATGGAAAAAATAAAACAAAGTAAGGGGAGCAATTTATACTACCTGTTGCAGAGCTATGGAGCTTACCTGGCAAGCTACAGCGAAACAAATACGCCAGAAGCCATTGCGCTGCTGTCAGATATTGCGCAAAATAATAATCTCTATTATGTAAGGCTTGCTGCATTTCAGGCATTAATGGTAATGTCGGAGAGGCCTGAAGTAAAAGAAATTTTAGAGAAAGTTAAAAATAATGAAAAAGATAAACGCCTGATAGAGATGTATGAACAGCTTTAGAAATGAAAAAAGATGAATTTTTTTAACTTTTTTTTACGTGAATGTTTGACTCTAATAAAAAAGCGCTTAATTTTGCATCACCTTAAACAAACAGCGCGGTTAAAGCCTGGTAGTTAAAGGGAAAGAGTTCTGTTGATTATGTATTGGATTAACGTTTGGGGAGATTCCAGAGCGGCCAAATGGGACGGACTGTAACTCCGTTGTCTTACGACTTCGAAGGTTCGAATCCTTCTCTCCCCACTTTTTTTAATTCAAAAATTAATCGGGAATTCTAGGCGGGAGTAGCTCAGTTGGTAGAGCGATAGCCTTCCAAGCTATAGGCCGCGAGTTCGACCCTCGTCTCCCGCTCTCTATTTTTTTAGAGGCGAATCGCTAAAAAAACTTATGGGTAACTAAGTTGGAAAGGAACTTCATGAGAATGGATTTCCTTTTCTCTGTAAAAGCGGTTTGTAATATTTTTTCTAGTGCCGGTGTAGCTCAGGGGTAGAGTACTTCCTTGGTAAGGAAGGGGTCACGGGTTCAAATCCCGTCATTGGCTCAGAGTTCGTTACGTGTATTTATAATGCGCAACTTAAACTTAAACGTTTTAACCTTAATTTAATATCATACAATGGCTAAAGAAACATTTGACCGTTCCAAACCGCACGTAAATATCGGTACTATTGGTCACGTTGACCATGGTAAAACGACTCTTACTGCGGCTATTACCACAGTGTTGGCTAATAAAGGTCTTGCTACATTACGCGATTTCTCTTCAATTGATAACGCTCCGGAAGAAAAAGAAAGAGGTATTACAATCAATACTTCTCACGTAGAATATGCAACAGCTAACCGTCACTATGCACACGTTGACTGCCCTGGTCACGCTGACTATGTGAAAAACATGGTTACTGGTGCTGCCCAGATGGACGGTGCTATCCTTGTTGTTGCTGCTACTGACGGTCCAATGCCACAAACTCGTGAGCACATCCTTCTTGCTCGTCAGGTAGGTGTTCCTCAGCTTGTTGTATTCATGAACAAAGTAGACATGGTAGATGACCCAGAGCTTCTTGAGCTTGTGGAGATGGAAATCCGTGAATTGCTTTCTTTCTATGAATTCGACGGAGATAACATTCCAGTTATTCAAGGTTCTGCTCTTGGTGGTCTTAATGGCGATGCTAAGTGGGTTGCTACTATTGAAGAATTGATGGATGCAGTTGATAACTGGATTCCGCTTCCTGAGCGTCTGGTTGACCTTCCATTCTTAATGCCAGTTGAAGACGTGTTCTCTATCACTGGTCGTGGTACTGTTGCTACTGGCCGTATTGAACGTGGTGTAATCAACACTGGTGATCCTGTGGATATCCTGGGTATGGGTGCTGAGAACATGAAGTCTACTGTTACTGGTGTGGAAATGTTCCGTAAGATCCTTGACAGAGGTGAAGCTGGTGATAACGTAGGTCTATTGCTTCGTGGTGTTGAGAAAACTGATATCCGTCGTGGTATGGTTATCTGTAAGCCAGGTTCTGTTAAGCCTCACCAAGAGTTCAAAGCTGAGGTTTATGTTCTTTCTAAAGAAGAAGGTGGACGTCACACTCCATTCTTTAACAGATACCGTCCACAGTTCTACTTAAGAACTACAGACGTAACTGGTGAAATTCTTCTTCCTGAAGGCGTTGAAATGGTTATGCCAGGTGATAACATCACAATCACTGTGAAGTTGATCAACAAAGTAGCCATGGAGAAAGGTCTGCGTTTCGCTATCCGTGAGGGTGGTAGAACAGTAGGTGCCGGTCAGGTAACTGAAATTCTTGACTAAATAATGTAACAAACCCGTTTCTGATAAGTTTTTTTAGAAACGGGTTTGTTTTCATTAAAATTTTATATAAATTTGCACTCCATTAGAAAAAATGGCGTGCATTTTTTTACGGGTGTAGCTCAATTGGTAGAGTAGTGGTCTCCAAAACCATTGGCTGGGAGTTCGAGTCTCTCCACCCGTGCAATTAAACTTACTGTAAGCGAAGTAATGAGCAAGATTACAAACTATATTAACGAGACGGTAGAGGAGATGAGGCATAAAGTCTCATGGCCAACATATTCTGAATTACAAAGTAGTTCTGTTTTAGTGCTGGTTGGTTCGCTGATTTTTGCACTCGTTGTTGGTGCGATGGATTTTGTTTTTGATTCTACGCTTACATGGTTTTACAACCAGTTTTAAAAAGAGTCTATGGCTGATTTAAAGTGGTATGTAGTTCGTGCGGTAAGTGGGCAAGAGAAAAAAGCGAAAGCTTATCTTGAGAACGAGATTGTAAGACAGCATCTGGAAGAGTATGTTCCGCAAGTTCTTATACCTGCTGAAAAGGTATACGAAATGCGCAACGGAAAGAAAAGGATCCGAGAACGTAATTTCTTTCCGGGATATGTATTGGTTAATGCTGATTTGTCTCATGGCGAGGCTGAGCATATAATCATAAGCACTCCTGGAGTTATTGGTTTCTTAGGCTCAAATGAAGGTGCTGCTGATAAAAAACCGGTTCCTCTTCGTCAGTCTGAAGTGAACAGAATACTTGGTACAGTTGATGAAGCTGAGGAACAAACTGAAGTGCTGGACACTCCATACATTGTTGGAGAAACAATCAAAGTGATGGATGGTCCATTTAGTGGTTTCTCAGGAACAGTAGAAGAGGTGTTTGAAGAGCGCAAGAAGCTTAACGTTATGGTGAAAATCTTTGGTAGAAACACACCGGTTGAGCTGAACTATATGCAAGTAGAGAAAGAATCGTAGTAAATTTATATAATGGCAAAGGAAATAAAAGGTTATCTGAAACTTCAGGTAAAGGGAGGTGCTGCGAACCCATCGCCACCGATTGGACCTGCACTTGGCTCTAAAGGGCTTAATATCATGGAGTTCTGTAAGCAGTTTAATGCTAGAACTCAGGATAAGCCTGGTCAGGTGTTACCAGTATTGGTTACAATCTATGCGGACAAGTCCTTCGACTTTGTAATTAAAACTCCGCCTGCTCCAATATTGCTAATGGATGCTGCTAAGATTAAGGTAGGTTCTAAAGAGCCAAATCGTAACAAAGTAGGTTCAGTTACATGGGATCAGGTTAAGGAAATCGCAGAAACTAAAATGCCTGACTTAAATGCTTTCAAGTTAGAAGCTGCTATGAAAATGGTAGCTGGTACAGCTAGAAGTATGGGTATTACAGTGTCTGGAGATGCTCCGTGGAACGAATAATTAAAGTTTAAGGAAATGGCAAAGATTTCAAAAAAGAGGAAAGCTGCTTTAGAAAAAGCTGACCTTACAAAAGAATATTCTTTAGCAGATGCCGCTTCGGTTGTAAAGGAAATCACCTTCACTAAATTTGATGCCTCTGTTGATATTGACGTACGTTTAGGAGTCGACCCTCGTAAAGCTGACCAAATGGTTCGGGGTATTGTTACCCTTCCACATGGTACAGGTAAAGCAGTGAGAGTTCTTGCCCTTGTTACTCCTGATAAAGAGCAGGAAGCAAAAGATGCAGGTGCTGACTTCGTAGGCCTTGATGATTACATTCAGAAAATTGAAAAAGGCTGGACTGATGTAGATGTTATCATCACTATGCCTGCTGTTATGGCTAAAGTTGGCCGTTTAGGTAGGATATTAGGTCCTCGTAACCTGATGCCAAATCCTAAGTCAGGTACAGTTACACAAGATGTAGCAAAAGCAGTAAAAGAAGTAAAAGCCGGTAAAATTGACTTTAAAGTTGATAAATTCGGTATTATTCACACAAGCGTTGGAAAAGCTTCTTTTTCAGCTGAGCAATTAGCTGCAAACGCAAATGAGGTTATTCAGACACTAAATAGATTGAAACCTTCATCTGCAAAGGGTACTTACATCAGAAGTATAACATTGTCTAGCACAATGAGCCCGGCCGTAATCGTTGACAAGAATTCAGCAATCTAAGAAAATGACCAGGGAAGAAAAAGAGATAATTGTAAAGGACCTGAGCGAAAAGTTAGCGAATACTAACTACTTCTATATCACAGATGCCTCTACTATGTCAGTAGCTAGCATCAACCAGTTCAGGAGAATGGCCTTCGACCGAGGTCTTGAGTACAAAGTATTCAAAAATACATTAATCAAAAAGGCATTAGATACTTTAGACGCGGATACTTCTGCGCTAGAGGATGTGCTGAAAGGTTCTTCTGGTATCGTGTTTTCTGCTGAGGCAGGTAACGCACCAGCTAAGTTAATCAAAGACTTCAGAAAAAAAGGTAACACGCTTCCACTTTTAAAGGGTGCCTTTATTGATGCAGGTGTTTATATTGGCGATAACCAATTGGATACACTGACTAGCATCAAGTCCAAAGATGAACTTATCGGAGATATCATTGGTTTACTTCAGTCTCCAGCTAAGAACGTTGTTTCTGCTCTTCAGAGCAGCGGCGGTAAGCTTGCAGGTATCTTGAAAACATTGTCTGAAAAAGAATAATTTTAAAAACGTAATCAATAAGTAACTTTTAATTTCAATAAAAATGGCAGATTTGAAAGCATTCGCTGAGCAGTTAGTTAATTTAACAGTAAAAGAAGTTAATGAACTAGCTACTATTCTTAAGGATGAGTACGGTATCGAGCCAGCTGCTGCAGCTCCAGTTATGGTTGCTGGTGGCGCAGGTGCTGAAGGAGGAGCTGCTGCAGAAGAAAAAACTTCTTTTGACGTAATCCTTAAGTCAGCAGGTGCCTCTAAACTAGCAGTTGTTAAACTAGTTAAAGAACTTACTGGTCTTGGCTTGAAAGAAGCTAAAGAACTAGTTGATGGTGCTCCTAAGCCTCTAAAAGAAGGTGTAGCTAAAGACGAAGCAGATTCACTGAAAAAATCTTTGGAAGAAGCTGGTGCTGAAGTGGAGGTTAAATAATCTCACTTTATCAACATACCGAGAACAGGTAGACCTGGCATTATCGTCAGGTCTTTTCCTGTTTGTATATAGATTCAAATAAAAATTGGATCTTTTTTTTGCCCACAGCTGTTTTGGACTCTGTGTGCTTATAAAATGATTATTAACGTAAAATTCCAAGGCCTTGGCTAAGAATAAAACGACAGAGCGAATCAATTTTGCCTCTATTAATCCCGTGATTGACTATCCTGACTTTTTAGATGTTCAGTTACAGTCATTCCAGGATTTCTTTCAGTTGGAGACTCCAGCTGAAAATAGGGCTCAGGAGGGGTTGTTTAAAGTGTTTGCTGAGAACTTCCCTATTTCAGATTCACGAGAAAACTTCGTACTGGAGTTTATCGACTATCATATAGATCCTCCAAAATATTCTGTTGATGAAAGTATCGACAGAGGACTTACATATTCTGTTCCGCTGAAGGCAAAGCTGCGTCTTATCTGTAATGATGAAGACAATGAAGACTTCGAGACAATTGAGCAGGAAGTATTCCTGGGTAATATCCCATACATGACAGAAAAAGGCTCTTTTGTTATTAATGGAGCCGAGCGTGTTATTGTATCTCAATTACACAGATCACCGGGTGTTTTCTTTGCGCAAAGCAAACATACAAACGGTACAAAATTATATTCTGCCAGAATTATTCCTTTTAAAGGATCATGGGTTGAGTTTGCTACAGACGTAAACAACGTGATGTATGCTTACATCGACCGTAAAAAGAAGTTTCCGGTTACAACTTTGTTGCGTGCTATTGGTTATGGTACCGATAAAGATATATTAGACCTGTTCGGCTTATCTGAGGAAATACCTGCGACTAAAGCAGCTCTTAAAGATGTAGCAGGCAGAAGACTTGCGGCACGTGTTCTGAGAACATGGACAGAAGATTTTGTTGATGAAGATACTGGTGAAGTTGTTTCCATTGATAGAAACGAGGTCCTTCTTGAACGTGATTCTGAGATTACACAAGAAGATATTGATATAATTGTTGACTCAGGAGTACAATCAGTTATCCTGCACCGCGAGAATGTTAATATCGCTGACTACGCTATTATTTATAATACGCTTCAGAAAGATAATTCAAACTCTGAACAGGAAGCAGTAGAACAAATCTACCGTCAGTTAAGAAATACAGAGGCTCCAGATGTTGAAACAGCACGAGATATTATCCAAAAGCTGTTCTTCTCTGATAAGCGCTATGACTTAGGTGAAGTTGGGCGATACAGAATCAATAAGAAGCTGGGGTTAGATACCAACTGGGATGCTAAAGTACTTACGAACGAAGATATAGTTCTGATCGTGAAGTACCTGATCGGTTTGATTAATTCTAAGGCTGTTGTGGATGATATTGACCATTTGAGCAACCGTCGTGTAAGAACAGTTGGTGAGCAGCTTTATGCGCAGTTTGGTGTAGGTTTGGCTCGTATGGCCAGAACCATCAAAGAACGTATGAACGTACGCGATAATGAAGACTTCAAACCTGTTGATCTGATCAACGCACGAACTTTGTCTTCTGTGATAAATTCGTTCTTCGGAACAAATCAGCTTTCTCAGTTTATGGACCAGACGAACCCGCTGGCTGAAGTGACGCACAAGCGTCGTGTATCAGCATTAGGGCCCGGTGGTCTGTCAAGAGAGCGTGCTGGTTTCGAGGTTCGTGACGTTCACTACACTCACTACGGCCGCCTTTGTACAATTGAAACACCGGAAGGACCAAACATTGGATTGATTTCTTCACTTTGCGTGCATGCTCGTGTAAACAGCATGGGCTTCATTGAAACCCCATATCGAAGAGTTGTTGAGGGTAAAGTACAAATTGATGGTACTGTTGAATACTTAACAGCAGAAGAAGAAGATACTCACCACATTGCTCAGGCTAATGCTCCGCTTGACGAAGTAGGTAAGTTTGTGAATGATAGAGTTAAAGGTAGATTCGAGGGAGACTTCCCTGTTGAAGAACCGAATACATACTCTTACATGGACGTTGCTCCAAACCAGATTGTATCGGTTGCGGCTTCACTTATTCCTTTCCTTGAGCATGATGATGCAAACCGTGCTCTGATGGGATCAAACATGCAGCGTCAGGCTGTTCCATTGTTGAAGCCTGAGGCTCCTATTGTTGGTACTGGTTTGGAAAGAAGAGCTGCTATTGACTCAAGAGCATTGGTTATTGCTGAAGGAGATGGCGTAATTGACTTTGTTGATGCTACTAAGATTGTAGTAAGATACGACCTGACTGATGAAGAAAAGTTAGTTTCTTTTGACGCTGAGTATGTTACATACGAAATGATCAAGTTCAGAAGAACTAACCAGGACACTTGTATCAACCTGTCTCCGATTGTAAGGAAAGGCCAACGTGTAACAAAAGGTGAGCCTTTATGCGAAGGGTATGCTACAAACAATGGCGAGCTTGCTATTGGTAGAAACATGCAGGTGGCGTTCATGCCTTGGCAAGGTTACAATTTTGAGGATGCGATTGTAATCTCTGAGAAAGTTGTACGTGATGATGTATTTACTTCTATCCATATTGAAGAATTCGAGCTTGAAGTTCGTGAGACTAAACGTGGTGAGGAAGAATTAACTTCTGAAATTCCAAACGTAAGTGAGGAAGCTGTTAAGAACCTTGACGAGAATGGTGTCATCAGAATCGGTGCTGAAGTAAAAGAAGGAGACATCATGATTGGTAAGATCACCCCTAAAGGTGAAACTGATCCGACCCCTGAAGAAAAGCTGCTTCGTGCCATCTTTGGTGATAAAGCTGGAGATGTGAAGGATGCTTCCATGAAAGCTCCTCCATCATTAAATGGCGTGGTTATTGATACTAAACTTTTCTCTCGACCTAAGAAAGACAAAAACCTTCGTGCTAAGTCTAAGAAAGAGGTTGAAGAGCTTAAGGTTAAGTACTCAAAAGAGCTGATCAGTATCAAGAATGTAATGGTTGATAAACTGGTTGATTTGCTTGAAGGCAAAACTACAAATGGTATCAAACATAAGTTTGGAGATGAGATACTAACAAAAGGCTCTAAGTTCAGCAGAAAGAATATCATTGAAGCATTGTTCCCGGAAAAGAACCCGTACAAAGACGAAAGTAATTATGCGGTTCCGGAAGAGGTAAACATGTTCAAGGATCTTATTCTGGAAAACTGGACCGAAGATGAGAAAACTAACAGCATGTTGGTGGAACTTGTTAAGAACTATAACAAGCGCCGTAACATTATCTCTGCACACTTCAAGCGTGAGCGATTCACTCTGGAAGTAGGAGATGAGTTGCCAGCAGGTATTGTGCAGCTAGCCAAAGTTTACATTGCTAAGAAGCGCAAGCTGAAAGTAGGTGATAAGATGGCTGGTCGTCACGGTAACAAAGGGGTTGTGGCTCGTATCGTTCGTGAAGAAGATATGCCATTCTTGGAAGACGGAACTCCTGTGGATATTGTATTGAACCCACTTGGTGTGCCTTCGAGGATGAACATTGGTCAGATCTATGAGACTGTACTTGGATGGGCAGGTTTGAAGCTTGGAAGGAAATATGCTACTCCGATTTTCGATGGTGCTACTGAAGATCAGGTGCAGGCGGAATTAGCAGAGGCTGGTTTACCAAGCTTTGGCCGTACTTATCTGTATGATGGTCTTTCAGGAGATCGCTTCGATCAGCCTGTAACCGTTGGTGTGATCTACATGCTGAAACTAGGTCACTTGGTGGACGATAAGATGCACGCTCGTTCTATCGGACCATACTCACTTATTACGCAGCAGCCATTGGGTGGTAAAGCCCAGTTTGGTGGTCAGCGTTTCGGTGAAATGGAGGTGTGGGCGTTGGAAGCATTCGGTGCTTCAAACGTACTGCAGGAAATACTTACAGTTAAATCAGACGATGTGATTGGTCGTGCGAAAGCCTACGAGTCAATTGTTAAAGGTGACGTACTGCCTAAGCCTAATATTCCTGAATCATTCAATGTATTGATTCATGAACTGAGAGGTTTAGCTCTGGAAATCACATTAGAATAATAAAGTTAAGCTAAGCGCCTGAGGTAAAAGACTAGGGCGCTTAGCGCACTTTATAAGGTTTGGCTGTAGAGCATATCATTGTATCGACATTATTATAATAATATGGCATTTGCAAAAAATAAAAAGCTAACTCAGGACTTCTCTAAAGTAACGATAAGCTTAGCTTCTCCAGAGTCGATTCTGGAGCGTTCTAATGGAGAGGTTACAAAGCCTGAGACAATAAATTATAGAACCTATAAGCCTGAAATGGGTGGTTTATTCTGCGAAAGAATATTCGGACCTGTAAAGGACTGGGAATGCCACTGCGGAAAGTATAAAAGAATCAGATACAAAGGCATCATCTGCGACCGTTGCGGTGTAGAGGTGACAGAGAAGAAGGTGCGTCGTGAGCGCATGGGCCATATTGAACTTGTTGTTCCGGTGGCACATATCTGGTACTTTAAATCTCTTCCGAATAAAATAGGTTATCTGTTAGGCTTACCAACTAAAAAGCTTGACCAGATTATCTACTATGAAAGATATGTAGTTATTCAACCAGGTATTCTGGCAGAGGACGGTGTAACAACACTGGACTTCCTTACTGAGGATGAATACCTGGATATGGTTGATAAGCTCCCTCGTGAAAACCAAATGTTGGATAATAATGATCCAAACAAGTTTATCGCGAAAATGGGGGCAGAAGCGCTGCAAATGTTACTGGAGCGTACTAACCTAGACGATCTTTCATATGAATTGCGTCACGCAGCTGCACATGAAACTTCTCAGCAGCGTAAGGCAGAAGCGTTAAAGCGTCTGCGAGTTGTGGAAGCATTCCGTGATGCTACAACAAGAATAGAAAACAGACCAGAGTGGATGGTAATTCGCATGGTTCCTGTTATTCCACCAGAGCTTCGTCCGCTGGTTCCTTTGGATGGTGGCCGTTTTGCTACTTCTGACCTGAACGACCTTTACAGACGAGTTATTATCCGAAACAACCGCCTAAAGCGTCTGATAGAAATCAAAGCTCCTGAGGTAATTCTTCGAAATGAGAAGCGAATGCTGCAAGAAGCGGTAGATTCCCTGTTCGACAACTCACGTAAAGTGAACGCTGTTCGTGCAGAAGGTAATCGAGCCTTGAAATCGCTTTCTGACATGCTGAAAGGTAAGCAAGGGCGTTTCCGTCAGAACTTGCTTGGTAAGCGTGTCGACTACTCTGGCCGATCAGTGATTGTGGTTGGTCCTGAACTGAAGCTGCATGAGTGTGGTCTGCCTAAGAACATGGCAGCTGAGCTTTTCAAGCCGTTCATCATCCGCAAGCTGATTGAACGAGGTATTGTTAAGACTGTAAAGTCTGCAAAAAAAATAGTTGACCGTAAGGACCCTGTTGTATGGGATATCCTGGAGAATGTGCTGAAAGGCCACCCGGTACTCCTGAACCGTGCCCCTACGCTACACAGATTAGGTATTCAGGCATTCCAGCCAAAACTGATCGAAGGAAAGGCAATTCAGCTGCACCCGCTTGTGTGTACAGCGTTCAACGCCGACTTTGACGGTGACCAGATGGCGGTGCACGTTCCACTAGGACCTGCGGCTGTACTGGAAGCTTCTATGCTGATGCTTGCTTCGCACAACATCCTTAACCCTGCTAATGGTGCTCCAATTGCAGTGCCTTCTCAGGACATGGTACTTGGTTTATACTATGTATCTAAAGGAAAGCGTAGCACTGAAAACGAAAAAATAGCAGGTGAAGGCATGAAATTCTATTCTGCCGAAGAAGTAATCATTGCTATTAACGAAGGCAGAATTTCGAAGCACGCTTATATCAAAGTAAGAACGAAAGTTAAGAATGAGCAGGGCGAGCTAGAAAATAAATTAATAGAAACAGTAGCTGGTAGAGTTCTGTTCAACCAGTTTGTACCTGAAGAAGTTGGATATATTGATGAGCTGTTAACGAAGAAGAAGCTTCAGCAGATCATTTCAAGAGTGTTCAAAGAAACAGGTATGGCGCGTACTGCTCATTTCCTGGATGATATTAAAACTCTTGGATTCCAGTCTGCTTACAAAGGTGGTCTGTCAATGGGGCTTGGTGATATCTCGATTCCAGCGGAGAAAGATATATTAGTTGCTCAGGCTAAGAAAGATGTAGATGCTGTATGGCAAAACTACTCAATGGGTCTGATCACAGATAATGAGCGTTATAACCAGGTAATTGACATCTGGACTCGTATCAACAACCAGATTACAGAAACGTTGATGCGCCGTCTGGAGAACGATGATCAAGGCTTTAACTCCATCTTTATGATGATGCACTCTGGTGCCCGTGGTTCAAGAGAGCAGATTCGTCAGTTAGGAGGTATGAGAGGTCTGATGGCTAAGCCTCAGAAATCGTTACAAGGTTCTGTAGGTGAAATTATTGAAAACCCGATCCTTTCTAACTTCAAGGAAGGTCTGGATGTAATCGAGTACTTTATTTCTACACACGGTGCCCGTAAAGGCCTTGCTGATACAGCCCTTAAAACGGCGGATGCTGGTTACCTGACTCGTCGTTTGGTAGATGTGTCGCAGGACGTAATCGTGAATGAAGAAGACTGCGGTACATTAAGAGGTCTGGAAGTAAGTGCACTAAAAGATAATGAGGATATAGTAGAGTCACTGTCTGAGCGTATTCTTGGTCGTGTAACTGTACACGATGTATACAATCCGGTTTCTAATGAGCTTATAGTAGCAGCAGGTTCAGAGATAACAGAAGAAGTAGCGCGTGTCATAGAAAACACAGCTATTGAAACTGTTGAAATCCGATCCGTGTTAACTTGTGAGTCTAAGCGTGGAATCTGTGCAAAATGCTATGGCCGTAACCTTGCTAGTGGCTTTATGGTGCAGAAAGGCGAAGCAGTTGGTGTTATTGCAGCACAGTCTATCGGTGAGCCAGGTACACAGTTAACACTTCGTACATTCCACGTAGGTGGTACTGCTTCTAACATTGCGGTAGATGCAACCATCTTCGCGAAGTTCAGTGGTACCGTAGAGTTTGAAGATGTTCGTACAATCAATACGGTTAACAACGAAGGAGAGCCTGTTAAAGTAGTAATGGGTAGATCTGGAGAGGTTAAGATTGTTGACCCGGCTACTGGTAAAGTATTTATCAGTAATCACGTGCCTTACGGTTCATTCCTTACTGTGGACGAAGGACAGCAAGTTGAAAAAGGACAGCCAATGTGTAGCTGGGACCCATATAACGCTGTTATTCTTTCTGAATTTGATGGAGTTATTGGTTATGAGTCAATTATTGAAGGGGTTACTTATCGTGAAGAGTCTGATGAGCAGACAGGTTACCGTGAAAAAGTAATTGTTGATACAAAAGATAAAACACAAAACCCTGCAATAGTTGTTAACCCTACAAACGGGGAACCAAAAGGATATAACATCCCTGTTGGTGCTCACTTGACAGTAGAAGACGGTGAGAAAATCAAAGCTGGTCAGATCCTTGTGAAGATTCCTCGCGCAATAGGTAAAACACGCGACATTACAGGTGGTCTGCCACGTGTTACTGAGTTGTTTGAGGCCCGTAACCCGTCAAATCCAGCTGTAGTTTCTGAAATTGATGGTGTTGTCACTTATGGTAGCGTGAAGCGTGGTAACCGTGAGATCTTCATTGAGTCAAAAGACGGTGTGAAGAAGAAATACATGGTGCCGCTTTCTAAGCACATCCTTGTACAGGACAACGACTTCATCCGTGCAGGTATGCCATTGTCTGATGGTGCTATTACACCAACTGACATACTTAACATTCAGGGTCCTGGTGCTGTACAAGAGTACTTGGTAAATGAGATTCAGGAAGTATACCGTTTGCAGGGTGTAAAAATCAATGATAAGCACATTGAGGTGGTAGTGCGCCAAATGATGCAGAAAGTTGTGGTTGTGGATGCAGGTGATACAAGCTTCCTGGAAAACCAAGTGGTAGATAAGGTAAGCTTTATGGAAGAGAACGACAGAATCATCGACATGAAAGTTGTTGAAGAAGCTGGAGACTCAACAAGCCTGAAGCCAGGTCAGATAGTAACGGCCCGCAGATTGCGTGATGAAAATTCAAGCTTGAAGCGCCGCGACTTGAAGTTAGTAACAGTGCGTGATGCATCACCAGCTGTTTCCAGACCAACCTTACAAGGTATTACACAAGCATCCTTGGGTACACAAAGCTTTATTTCAGCTGCTTCATTCCAGGAAACAACAAAAGTACTGAGCGAAGCTGCTATCAGAGGTAAAGCAGATGAACTGCTAGGTCTGAAAGAAAATGTAATTGTAGGTCACCTGATTCCTGCAGGTACAGGTCTGAGAGAGTACCAGAAACTGATCGTAGGAAATCAAGAGGAGTACGATTCGTTGGTTGAGTCTAAAAAGACCAGCAGCAGATCAAGACAACAAGAGTTACAAAGTAAATAATTAAAGGCATGGCGGAGGATCTGCAAAAGCAAAATCAAATAAACATTGAGCTAACGGAAGAAGTAGCAGAAGGGGAGTACGCAAACCTTGCTATGATTGCACATTCTAGCAGCGAATTTGTAATTGATTTTATAAGATTGATGCCAGGCGTTCCTAAAGCTAAAGTAAAATCAAGGATAGTTATTACGCCAGAGCACGCCAAAAGATTGGCGGCTGCTCTGGCGGATAACATCCGCAAGTTTGAGGATAGCTTTGGGGAAATAAAGCAGGCACAAGAAACTCCTTCCTTTCCGATGAACTTTGGTGGAACAGTAGGAGAAGCATAAGGTGCTAATAATTAATGAATTAATAATTTGAATTTGCAAGTCAATTTTTATACCTTTGCAAACTCAAAATTTAGAGTGAAAGAAATCTATAATTAACAGATTGTAAATGCCTACTATACAGCAATTAGTAAGAAAAGGAAGAGAGAAACTGACATCAAAATCAAAGTCTCCTGCCTTAGATTCTTGCCCACAGCGCCGTGGAGTGTGTACGAGAGTATATACAACTACGCCTAAGAAGCCAAATTCTGCAATGCGTAAAGTTGCAAGGGTAAGATTAACAAATGGTAAAGAAGTAAACGCCTATATCCCAGGTGAAGGCCATAACCTACAGGAACACTCTATTGTGTTGATCCGTGGAGGTAGAGTGAAAGATCTTCCAGGAGTGCGTTACCACATTGTACGTGGTGCACTGGATACTGCAGGTGTAAGCGGACGTCTGCAAAGCCGTTCTAAGTATGGTGCTAAGAGACCAAAACCAGGTCAGGCTCCAGCTGCTGCAGGAAAAGGTAAGAAAAGATAATAAATAGCGTAGTAATACAATGAGAAAAGCAAAGCCGAAAAGTAGAATCCTCCTTCCTGATCCTAAATACAAAGAGACATTAGTAACACGTTTCGTTAACTATATGATGGAAGACGGAAAGAAAAGTGTTGCTTATGGTATCTTCTATGATGCTGTAGATTTAGTAGAGCAAAGAACTAAAGAAAACGGTCTTGAGACTTGGAAGAAGGCATTGAACAATGTTATGCCTAGCGTCGAAGTTAAAAGCCGTAGGGTAGGGGGTGCTACATTCCAAGTGCCGACTGAGGTCCGTCCGGATCGCAGAGTATCTCTGGGTATTAAATGGATGATTTCTTTTGCTCGCAAGAGAGGAGAGAAAACCATGAAAGATAAATTAGCTGGTGAAATCATCGCTGCTGCAAAGGGTGAAGGTGCTGCTGTTAAGAAGAAAGATGATACGCATAGAATGGCAGAAGCGAATAAAGCATTCTCACATTTCAGATTCTAATCATGGCAACAAGAGATTTAAAGTTTACAAGAAATATTGGTATAGCTGCGCACATCGATGCTGGTAAAACAACAACGACTGAGCGAATTCTGTACTATGCTGGTGTAAGCCACAAAATTGGAGAGGTACATGATGGTGCCGCTACAATGGACTGGATGGAGCAGGAGCAAGAAAGAGGTATTACTATTACTTCTGCTGCTACAACAGTAAGCTGGCCGTACAGAGGCAACAATTATCATATCAACATTATCGATACTCCAGGTCACGTTGACTTTACGGTAGAGGTAAACCGCTCACTGCGTGTGTTGGATGGTCTGGTATTCCTTTTTAGCGCAGTTGATGGCGTTGAGCCTCAATCTGAAACTAACTGGCGATTAGCAGATAACTATAAAGTAGCCCGTATCGGTTTCGTTAACAAAATGGACCGTTCTGGAGCTGATTTCCTTGCTGTATGTAAGCAGGTAAAGGAAATGTTAGGTAGCAACGCTGTAGCTTTACAGTTACCTATTGGTTCAGAAGATAACTTCAGAGGAGTAGTTGACTTAGTGAATAACCGTGGTATCATCTGGAATGAAGAGGACAAAGGTATGACCTTTACTGAAGTTCCTATTCCTGATGATATGGTAGAAGAAGCAGCTGAGTACAGAGAAAAACTTCTGGAAGCAGTTGCAGAGTACGATGAGACATTGATGGAGAAATACTTCGAAGATCCGGAGTCAATTTCTGAAGATGAGATTATCGCTGCACTTCGTGCTGCCACTATTGATATGGCCATAGTTCCAATGCTTTGTGGTTCTTCTTTCAAAAACAAAGGAGTACAGACAATGTTGGATTATGTAATGGCACTTTGCCCTTCTCCGCTTGATAGAGAAAAAATCAAAGGTATAAATCCTGATACAGGTGAAGAAGTAGGACGTAAACCAAGTGAAGAAGAGCCTTTTGCTGGTCTTGCGTTCAAAATCGCTACTGACCCTTATGTAGGTCGTCTTTGCTTCGTGCGTGCTTACTCAGGAGTACTTGAGTCAGGCTCGTATATCTTCAATACACGTTCTGGAAACAAAGAACGTATTTCAAGAATTTTTCAAATGCATGCCAACAAGCAGAATCAGATCGAAAGACTGGCTGCTGGTGACATCGCTGCGGTAGTAGGTTTCAAAGACATCAAAACAGGTGATACGCTGTGTGATCAGAGTGCTAAGATCGTTCTGGAGTCAATGGAGTTCCCTGAGCCGGTAATTGGTTATGCTATTGAGCCTAAAACTCAGGCTGACTCTGATAAGATGGGTATGGCAATTGCCAAACTTGTTGAGGAGGATCCAACACTTCAGGTAAACACTGACGAGGAAACTGGTCAGACTATCTTAAGAGGTATGGGAGAGCTACACCTGGAGATTATCATCGACAGAATGAAACGAGAGTTTAAGGTTGAGTTAAATCAAGGTGCTCCTCAGGTGGCTTATAAAGAAACTATCACTAAATCTGTTGAGCATAGAGAAGTGTTCAAGAAGCAGTCTGGTGGTCGTGGTAAGTTTGCCGATATCGTGTTTACAATGGGGCCACGTGAGGATGGGAAGCAGGGGCTTGAGTTTGAAAATGCTATTGTTGGTGGTGTAATTCCTAGAGAATTTATTCCTGCTGTACAAAAAGGTTTTGAGGAGTCAATGAAGAACGGTATTCTTGCTGGTTTCCCTGTTGACTCCATGAAAGTACGTCTTTTCCATGGTTCATTCCACGACGTTGACTCAGACTCACTATCTTTCGAACTTGCTGCCCGACAAGGTTTCAAAGAAGCTGGTAAGCAATGTGCTCCTAAGCTACTAGAGCCAATCATGGCAGTTGATGTGGTTACGCCAGATGAATATACTGGACCTGTAACAGGTGACCTGAACAGAAGAAGAGGTATCATGAAAGGAATGGATACAAAAGGAATGGCCTCTGTTATCAGAGCTAGTGTTCCTCTTTCCGAATTGTTCGGGTATGTAACTGACCTTCGTACTATCACATCAGGTAGAGCTACTGCTTCTCTTACTTTCTCTCATTATGAGCAGGTACCACAGAACTTAGCAGATGGCATCATTGCGAAAATAAAAGGAACTGTAGCTAAATAGTTAGTATAAATAATGAATCAGAAAATAAGAATAAAGCTTAAGTCTTACGATCACAATCTTGTAGATAAATCATCTGAAAAGATTGTGAAAGCGGTAAAAGCTACTGGTGCCATCGTAAGCGGTCCAATTCCTCTTCCTACAGAAAAGGATAAATTTACTGTGCTACGTTCTCCACACGTAAACAAAAAGTCTCGTGAGCAGTTTCAGCTTTGTACCTATAAAAGATTAGTAGATATTTATTCTACTAGCTCTAAAACTGTAGATGCTCTTATGAAGCTTGAACTTCCGAGTGGAGTTGATGTTGAGATAAAAGTTTGATGAACAATAGAGATTAACAAAAAAGGAGGATCCATACCAGGTCCTCCTTTTTTGTTAACTACCTGAATGACAATATTTTTTTAAAGAACTATTGTTAATAGAAAATATATTTTTTAACTTTGCACTCCCTTACGAAAAATGAGGGGTGAAAAAATAGTATCCATCTTTTTAAAAACAAGTTGAATGCCTGGAATTATCGGTAAAAAAATCGGAATGACAAGCCTCTTCACAGCAGATGGTAAATACACACCAGTTACAATTATCCAAGCTGGCCCATGTGTAGTTACTCAGGTGAAGACAGTCGAGACTGATGGCTATGAAGCTGTACAGCTTGGCTACGGCGAAAAGAAACTTAAAAGAGTAACTAAGGCTGAAGCTGGACATTACAAGAAAGCTAATACGGCTCCAAGTAAAAAGGTTGCAGAATTCACCATTGAAGGTGAAGTGCCAGCTCTTGGTGACATTGTTGATGTTAACCTTTTTATAGAAGGAGAATTTATTGACGTAGTTGGTACATCCAAAGGTAAAGGTTTCCAGGGTGTAGTTAAACGCTATAACTTCGCTGGTGTTGGTGGCCAAACACACGGTCAGCACAACAGGGCAAGGCACCCAGGTTCAATAGGTGCTGCATCATGGCCTTCAAGAGTATTTAAAGGTATGCGCATGGCGGGTAGAACTGGTGGTAACAGAGTTAAAATAGAGAACTTAACTGTGTTGCGCGTTATCGCAGATAAAAACCTTTTAGTTGTTAGTGGCTCTGTACCAGGTGCCAAAAATTCTTACGTGTTAATTGAGAAATAAAATGGAGCTTTCTGTATTGAATATCAAAGGTGAAGATACGGGCAGAAAGGTAACACTTTCTGATGCTGTGTTTGGTGTAGAGCCAAATGAGCATGCAATGTATCTTGACGTGAAGCAGTACCTGGCTAACCAAAGGCAAGGTACTCATAAATCTAAAGAGCGCAATGAAGTTGCTGGATCTACTAAAAAGATCAAAAAACAAAAAGGTACTGGTGGTGCTCGTGCCGGAAGTATTAAATCTCCTGTTTTTATCGGTGGTGGTAGAGTTTTTGGTCCTAAACCAAGAAACTATAGCTTTAAACTGAATAAGAAACTGAAGAGCCTTGCTCGTCTTTCTGCTCTATCCTTGTTAGCACGTGATAACAGAGTTTCTTTAGTAGAGTCTTTTACTATTGATACACCAAAGACAAAAGAGTTTAAAGGTATTTTAAGCAACCTTCAGTCTAACGGCAAAACCCTTATTGTTTTGCCTTCAGTAGATAAAAATGTTGTTCTTTCGAGCAGAAATATTAAAGGTGTTAAAGTTGCAACTGTAAACGATGTAAACACTTATGATCTGCTGAACACCGAGAAACTTCTTCTTTTAGAAGAATCTGTAAATGTTTTTGAAAACCTCTTTAGCGCAAAATAATGAACGTTCTAAAAAGACCGCTTGTAACAGAAAAGTACGCTGCCATGAATGAGGTTGGTAAATATACTTTTGAGGTTGATAAAAAAGCCAATAAAGTAGAGATCAAAAAGGCAGTTGAAAAACTATATGGTGTTACAGTTAAGTCTGTGGCAACCATGAGATCTGTTGGAAAGGTGAAAAGTAAATACACTAAGTCTGGTGCAGTTACTGGTCGTACTTCCTTGATCAAAAAAGCAATAGTAACTCTCAAAGAGGGTGAAGAAATCGACTTTTATAGCGGTATATAAGTTAATATAAAATGGCTTTAAAAAAACTAAGACCAATAACACCAGGTCAAAGATTCCGGGTAGCACCAGCTTTTGACGAAATCACTGCTACTACTCCAGAGAAATCTTTGTTGGCACCTATCAAAAAATCTGGTGGACGTAACAATTCAGGAAAAATGACTATGCGCTATTTAGGCGGTGGTCATAAGAAGAAGTACAGAGTAATAGACTTCAAGAGAACGAAGCATGGTGTTCCTGCTACCGTGAAGACTATTGAGTACGATCCAAACAGAACAGCTCGTATCGCCTTGTTGTTTTATGCAGATGGCGAGAAAGCATATATCATTGCTCCTGCAGGCTTGCAAGTAGGAACAGAAGTAGTTTCTGGACCTGGTATTGCTCCGGAAGTAGGAAACTCCTTGCCTCTGTCAGATATTCCTCTAGGTACTATTATTCACAACATTGAGCTACAGCCAGGAAATGGTGGTGCTCTTGCTCGTAGCGCTGGTTCTTATGCTCAGTTGGTAGCACGTGAAGGTAGATATGCAACTATCAAGCTTCCTTCTGGCGAACTTCGCATGGTACTTGTAAACTGCTATGCAACTGTAGGTACAGTTTCTAACTCAGACCATATGAACGTTAACCTGGGTAAAGCAGGACGTAACAGATGGTTAGGTAAGAGACCTCGAGTTCGTGGTGTTGCTATGAACCCGGTTGATCACCCTATGGGTGGTGGTGAAGGTAAGTCTTCCGGAGGTCACCCACGTTCACGTAAAGGCTTATATGCAAAAGGTCTTAAGACCCGCAACAAGAATAAGTATTCTGAGAAGCTTATAGTTAATAGAGGAAAGAAGAAGTAAATGGCTAGATCATTAAAAAAAGGGCCTTATATTGACTATAGGCTCGAGAAAAAAGTTGACGTGTTGAACGAGTCTGGCAAAAAGTCAGTTATCAAAACATGGTCACGCAGATCCATGATATCTCCGGATTTCGTTGGACATACTTTTGCAGTACATAACGGGAATAAATTTATTCCGGTTTATGTTACTGAAAACATGGTAGGACACAAGTTAGGTGAATTTGCTCCAACCAGAAACTTTAGAGGTCATATTGCTAAAAAAGATAAAGGCAAGCGTTAAGATGGAAGCAGTAGCAAGATTAAATAATGTGCCTACTTCTCCTCGCAAAATGAGATTAGTAGCTGGTTTGGTACGTGGTAAGAGCGTATCAAAAGCCTTGGGTTTATTAAAGTTTGAAGCTAATTCTGGCGCGGCTAAAATTGAAAAGCTTGTTCTTTCTGCCTTAGCAAACTGGCAGCAAAAAAATGAAGACGCTAGAATTGAGGATGCAAACCTTTACATCAAAGAGATCTTTGTTAACGAAGGTAAAATGCTGAAGCGTCTTCGTCCTGCTCCTCAGGGCCGTGGGCACCGTATCAGAAAAAGATCGAACCATGTGACTGTTATAATTGACAGTCTTACTGAGGAACAACTAGAGCAACAATCAACGAAATCTAAAAAAGCCAGCAAGTAAGAATTATGGGACAGAAAGTAAATCCAATCGGTTTTCGACTAGGAGTTATAAAAGGTTGGGATTCTAACTGGTATGGCGGTAAGGATTTCGCAGATAAACTGGTTGAAGACGAGAAAATCAGAAAATATATTTTAGCACGTATCCCTAAAGGCGGTATTTCTAGAATAATTATTGAAAGAACGCTGAAGCGTATTACTATTACTATCAATACAGCCCGTCCTGGAGTTGTTATTGGTAAAGGTGGTCAGGAAGTTGATAAAATCAAGGAAGAGCTTAAAAAGCTTACTAACAAAGACGTCCAGATCAATATTTTTGAGATCAAGCGTCCTGAGTTAGATGCTAAGCTTGTTGGTGAGTCAATTGCGCAGCAGTTACAGGCTCGTATCTCTTTCCGTCGTGCTATGAAGCAGGCTATCGCTTCTGCTCTTCGTGTAGGTGCTGAAGGTATCAAGGTACAGGTTTCAGGTCGTCTTGGTGGTGCTGAGATGGCTAGAACTGAGCACTACAAAGAAGGTAGAACTCCTCTTCATACGTTGCGTGCCGATATAGACTATGCTTTATCAGAAGCTCAGACTGTATATGGTAAACTAGGTATCAAAGTATGGATCTTTAAAGGCGAAGTTTATGGCAAGAAAGATCTTACTCCTAATGCTGGTTTAGAAAGCAAGGGGCCTGGTGCATCTGGCGGTAATGACAGAAGAGGTGGCAACCGCAATAAAAAAGAGGGAGCCCCTAAGCGCAAGCGTCGTCAATAATTGTTTGATAACATTATTAAGTTTTAGAAAATGTTACAGCCTAAAAGGACTAAATATAGAAAAATGCAAAAAGGCCGTGTGAAAGGTCTGGCTCATAGAGGCAGTACCATTTCATTTGGGTCTTTTGGAATCAAATCGCTTGAAGCCACATGGATTACAAGCCGCCAGATTGAGGCCGCTCGTATCGCAATGACAAGAGCTATGAAGCGTGAGGGTCAAGTTTGGATCCGTATCTTCCCTGATAAGCCTATTACTAAAAAGCCTGCGGAAGTTCGTATGGGTAAAGGTAAAGGTTCCCCTGAGTATTGGGTAGCAGTTGTAAAGCCTGGTACTATCATGTTTGAATCTGACGGTGTACCACTGGAAGTAGCAAAAGAGTCACTTAGATTAGCAGCTCAGAAACTTCCTGTTAAAACAAAATTTGTAGTACGTAGAGATTACGTTGAAAAATAGGATATGAAAAATTCAGAGATAAAGGCTTTGTCTTTAGAAGAGTTGAAAGAGAGGCTTTCAAGTGAGCAGTCAGGTATGCAGAGCCTGCAGTTTGCTCATGCTATATCTCCTTTGGAGAATCCGATGAAAATTCGCCAGACGAGAAAAACAATAGCTCGTTTGAATACTGAGATTCGTCGCCGTGAAATTGAAGCTAACTCTTAATACTTAATTAAAAATCATGGAAGAGAGAAATCTTAGAAAAGAAAGAAGTGGTAAGGTTGTTAGCAATAAAATGAACAAATCTATCACTGTGTTAGTGGAAAGTAAAATGAAGCACCCTATGTACGGGAAGTTCGTTAACAAGTCCACAAAATTCATGGCTCACGACGAAAAAAATGAATGCAACATTGGAGATATGGTGCGTATTCAGGAAACACGTCCGCTTAGCAAAAATAAAAACTGGCGTTTAGTAGAAATAATAGAAAGGGCGAAGTAAGATGATACAGCAGGAATCAAGATTAACTGTAGCTGATAACAGCGGTGCTAAAGAAGTGCTTTGTATCCGTGTACTTGGTGGTACTGGTAAAAAGTATGCTTCTATTGGCGATAGAATTGTAGTAACTGTTAAGTCTGCCCTTTCTTCAGGAAATATCAAAAAGGGAACTGTTTCTAAGGCTGTTGTTGTAAGAACAAAGAAAGAAGTTAGAAGAAAAGACGGGTCATACATCCGTTTTGATGATAACGCTGCTGTTCTTCTTAATGCAAATAATGAGCCTCGAGGAACGCGTATTTTCGGACCGGTTGCACGTGAACTTCGTGAAAAACAATTCATGAAAATTGTTTCGTTAGCGCCTGAAGTTCTATAATCACTAATTCAGATCAAGATGAATAAGAAAAAGCTTCATGTTAAAACTGGCGATACAGTTAAAGTTCTAGCCGGTGACGAGCGCGGTAAGACAGGCCGCATTACAGCTGTTAACATAGAAAAACAAAGAGTAACAGTTGAGGGTTTAAATCTGGTTACCAAACATACAAAGCCTAGTGCTCAAAATCCACAAGGTGGTATAACCAAAAAAGAAGCTCCTATTCATGCCAGTAATGTGGCTTTAGTAGATCCTAAGTCAGGTGAAACTATCAAAGCTGGCACAAGAAAAAACAGCGAAGGTAAACCAGAGCGTTATTCTAAAAAAACAGGAGAGGTAATCTAAGATGGCAACTACAAGACTAAAAGAAAAATACCAGGCTGAGGTAGTACCTGCACTGAAAGAGAAGTTTCAGTACAAGAATATAATGCAGGTGCCTAAGCTGACTAAGATCTCTATCAATAAAGGTATCGGTGCTGCCGTATCTGATAAGAAACTTGTTGATGTAGGTGTTGAAGAATTATCTACAATTTCAGGACAAAGAGCTGTTGCAACTATTGCTAAGAAATCAGTTTCAAACTTTAAGCTACGCGAAGGAATGCCTATTGGTGCCAGAGTAACGCTTCGAGGAGAGAAAATGTACGAGTTCTTAGATCGTCTTTTAACAATTGCTCTTCCACGTGTTCGTGACTTTAGAGGAGTAAGCGATAAAGGTTTTGATGGTAGAGGTAATTACACACTAGGTGTAAAAGAGCAGATCATCTTCCCTGAAATCAGTATTGATAAAGTAAAGGCTATTACTGGTATGGATATAACATTCGTTACCACAGCCAATACCGACGAAGAAAGCTACGAGCTTCTTAAAGCTTTTGGCATGCCTTTCATCAATGTTAAGAAATAAGCAAAATGGCAAGAGAAGCAGTTAAAGCAAGAGAGCTTAAAAGACAAAAGACAGTGGCTAAATATGCCGCTAAAAGGGCTGAATTAAAGGCTAATGGCGATTACGAAGCACTAGATAAGTTGCCTCGTAACGCTTCTCCTGTAAGATTACATAACAGATGTAAACTTACAGGAAGACCAAGAGGTTACATGAGGAAATTTGGGATATCTCGTGTAACATTCCGTGAATTAGCTTCAGCTGGTAAAATCCCTGGTGTAACAAAAGCAAGTTGGTAATTTTTCTTTAATTTGATTAAGGAAAAAGAAAAGATTTTCGTATCTTTGCCGCTCGCTTAGAATAAGCATTCATTATTTAAGTTATCATAATGAACTCAGATCCAATAGCAGATTATTTAACTAGGGTGCGTAATGCTATAAAAGCTAACCACAGAATAGTTGAAATACCATCTAGCAACATAAAGAAAGATATAACAAAAGTTTTGTACGACAAAGGATACATTCAAAGCTATAAGTTTGATGATTCTTCTGTTCAAGGTACAATTAAAATAGCTCTGAAGTATAACCCAAACACTAAGCAGTCTGCTATTGTGAAATTGGAGAGGGTCAGTACACCAGGGCTTCGTAAATATGCCGGAAGTACCGCATTACCTAGAGTTTTAAATGGTTTAGGGATTGCTGTATTGTCTACGTCTAAAGGCGTAATGACTGAAAAAGAAGCTAAGTCACTGAATATCGGTGGCGAAGTGTTATGTTATGTATATTAATTAGGAGGATAGACAATGTCACGTATAGGAAAATTGCCAATCAACCTACCTAACAATACTGAAGTAAGCATAGGTGATGATAACCAGGTAACTGTTAAAGGTCCTAAGGGCTCTTTGGTTACTGCTGTTGATAAGGATATTATCGTTAAACAGCTAGATGGCCAGATTGTTGTAGACCGTCCGACAGAGCAGAAGCGTCATAAAGCTATGCATGGCCTTTACAGATCACTGATCAACAACATGGTTGTAGGTGTTAGCCAAGGTTATAGAGAGCAGCTTGAGCTTGTTGGTGTTGGTTATAAAGCTACTGTGCAGGGTGCAATCTTAGAGCTTTCTTTAGGGTACTCTCACAACATCTTTATGAGTATGCCTGAAGGCGTAACAGCGACTGCTGTTACTGAAAAAGGTAAGTCGCCGGTTATTACACTTGAAAGTAATGACAAGCAGCTAATAGGTCAGGTTGCCGCTAAAATCAGATCACTACGCAAAGTAGAACCTTATAAAGGTAAGGGTATCCGTTTTGTTGGTGAAGTAATAAGACGAAAAGCTGGTAAGACAGCATCTAAATAATCATCATCATGTCTGCTAATAAAGTAACAAGAAGACTTAGAATTAAGAAAAGCATCAGAAACAAGATTTCTGGTACGCCTGAAAGGCCAAGATTATCTGTATTCAGAAGTAACAAAGCTATCTACGCACAGATTATCGATGATACTACTGGGTTAACGCTAGTAGCTGCCTCTTCAGCTAAGCTTGATGATGCGAAAGCGAATGTGGAAGCTTCTAACAGAGTAGGGAAGGATATTGCAGCTAAAGCCCTTGAGAAAGGTATAAATCAGGTTGTATTCGACCGTTCTGGTTACCTCTACCACGGTAAAGTAAAATCATTGGCAGAAGGCGCTCGTGAAGCTGGCCTAAAATTCTAAAATAATTATGTCGAAGAATAATATACGTAGTGTAAAAGCTAGCGAAATCGAGCTTAAAGAGAGAGTAGTAGCTATTAATCGCGTTGCCAAGGTTGTTAAAGGTGGTAGAAGGTTTAGCTTTGCCGCCATTGTAGTTGTAGGTGACGGAAATGGTGTTGTAGGATATGGCTTAGGTAAAGCTAATGAAGTTACTGACGCTATCGCCAAAGGTATTGATGATGCTAAGAAAAACCTTGTAAAGGTTCCAGTATATCACAGTACAGTTCCTCATGCCATGGAGGGTAAGTATTCAGGTGGTTTTGTATTAGTTAAGCCTGCTGCTCCTGGTACTGGTGTAATTGCTGGTGGAGCTATGCGTGCTGTGTTGGAAAGTGCTGGAATCAGAGACGTACTTTGTAAGTCTAAGGGTTCATCAAATCCGCATAATGTAATTAAGGCTACTTTCGATGCACTTGCTAAAATGCGTGATCCATTAGCTGTAGCACAGCAACGTGGTGTTAATCTTCAGAAAGTATTTAACGGTTAATTGAAATGGCTCAGGTTATAATCAGACAAATCAAAAGCACTATTGATAAGCCAAAAGATCAAAAGCTGACAATTCAAGCTTTAGGCCTTGGTAAAATCAATAAATCAGTAACTGTTGAATTTACACCACAGATTGCTGGTATGGTTAAAAAGGTTAATCATCTTGTAGAAGTAAACAATATTTAACATGTATCTTAACTCATTAAAACCTGCGGAGGGTTCTGTTAAAAACAGAAAAAGATTAGGTAGAGGTACTGGATCAGGTAGAGGTGGTACTTCTACTAGAGGTCATAAAGGTGCCAAGTCTCGTTCTGGTTACTCTCAGAAAGGTGGCTTCGAAGGTGGACAAATGCCTTTACAAAGACGTGTTCCTAAGTACGGCTTTAAAAACTTTAACAGAGTTGAATTTAAAGCTATCAATTTGGATGTTGTTCAGTCTTTAGCTGAGGCTACTAACGAAACTGTTCTTAACTTTGATTTTTTCAAAGCTCATGGACTTGTTTCTAAGAATGATAAAGTGAAAATATTGGGTAGAGGGGAGATTAATAAAGCAGTAGAAGTTCACGCTCATGCTTTCTCTAAAACTGCTATCTCATCAATTGAAACAGCAGGCGGTAAAACAGTAGCTATTTAGTCGATATGAAGAAGTTTATAACAACACTAAAGAACATTTGGACAATAGATGATCTGAGAGTACGTATTTTAAATACTCTTGGCTTCATTGCTATATTTAGACTAGGTTCTTATGTTGTTCTTCCAGGTGTTGATCCTAACCAATTAGTATCTAATACAGGTGGAATATTTGGATTATTAGATACTTTCTTAGGTGGAGCATTTAGTAATGCCTCCATCTTTGCGTTAGGTATAATGCCTTACATATCTGCTTCAATCGTATTACAGCTATTAACTATAGCCGTTCCTTATTTTCAAAAAATGCAGAAGGAGGGTGAGTCTGGTCGAAAAAAGATCAACCAAATCACCCGCGTTCTAACTATAGTAATTACACTTGCGCAAGCTGTGGGGTTTGTTGCTACTATTAATGCCGAAGCAATCGCTATAAATTCTACATTATTCACTATCACTTCAATGATTGTACTTACATCTGGTACTATCTTTTGTATGTGGTTAGGTGAAAAAATCACAGATAAAGGCATAGGCAATGGTATATCAATGCTTATCATGATAGGTATTGTATCCAGGTTCCCTGGTGCTATTATCGCTGAGTTTGCTTCTAAGCAATTAAATGGAGCTCTCTTATTCATATTTGAACTTGCGGTTCTATTCTTTGTTGTAATGTCTGTTGTAATGCTTACACAGGCAATCAGAAGAATTCCTGTTCAGTATGCTAAACAAGTAGGTGGTAGTTCTTTGTATAGTGGGCAGAGGCAGTTCATTCCCTTGAAAGTTAATGCTGCTGGTGTAATGCCAATTATTTTTGCTCAGTCATTAATGTTTTTGCCTTCTATGATAGCTTCTATATGGGCAGATTCAAGTGAGACAGCTAATTATATTGGTTCTACATTCTCTGATTTTACTTCATGGCAGTATAATCTGGTTTTTGGTTTAATGATTTTAATTTTCACTTATTTCTATACTGCAATAAGTGTTAATCCAAATCAGATAGCTGATGATTTAAAGAGAAGTGGAGGTTTCATTCCTGGTGTTAAGCCTGGTAGAGCTACCTCTGAATATATTGATCTAATTTTAACAAGAATAACTCTTCCAGGTGCTATTTATTTAGCTTTGGTGGCTATTTTCCCATCATTAGCTATGCTACTTGGTGTAACCAGACAGTTCTCACAGTTTTTTGGAGGTACTTCTTTGATCATTATGGTTGGTGTTGTACTTGATACCTTACAACAGGTAGAGAGCTATTTATTAATGAGACATTACGATGGTATGATGAAGTCTGGTAAACTTAGAGGCAGGACTGAAAATATAGCCATGGTATCTTAATTAATGATATTCTACAAAACAGAAGAAGAAATTGAGCTGATTCGCCAGAGTGCTTTGATATTAGGCAAAGCACATGGCGAAATAGCCCGTCTTATACGGCCAGGTATTTCTACAGCAGAATTAGACAAAGTTGCCGAGGAATTTATCAGAGATAATGGAGGTGTTCCTTCATTCAAAAACTATAATGGTTTTCCTTATAGTTTATGTATTTCTGTTAACTCTACCGTAGTACATGGTTTCCCTAGCAATTATACTTTACAGGACGGTGATATTATTTCTGTCGACGGTGGAGTATTATATAAAGGCTTCCATAGTGATTCAGCTTATACTCATGCTATTGGTAATGTTTCTGATGATGTACAAAAGCTTTTAACAGTTACTAAAGAGGCTTTGTACAAAGGCATTGAAAAAGCAGTTGTTGGTGCCCGTATGGGTGATGTCAGTTATGCAGTACAAAGTTATGCTGAAGGTTTTGGGTTTAGTGTTGTACGGGAATTAGTTGGACATGGTGTAGGAATGAACTTACATGAGTCTCCTGAGGTTCCTAACTATGGAAAGAGGGGACAGGGTGTAAAACTTCAGAATGGTTTAGTTATTGCTATAGAGCCCATGATCAATTTAGGCACAAAGAATATTGTGCAGGAAGATGATGGCTGGACGATAAGAACTAGAGATAATAAACCTTCTGCGCATTTTGAACATACAGTTGTTGTACGTCAGAATGAAGCGGAAATTTTAACTACATTTGATTATATAGAACAAGCTAAGCAACAATAAATGGCAAAACAGTCCTCTATTGAACAAGACGGAACTATCATCGAAGCACTATCTAATGCAATGTTCCGGGTAGAGCTTGAAAATGGGCATCAGCTGGTCGCTCATATTTCCGGAAAGATGAGAATGAATTATATCAAAATCTTACCTGGAGATAGAGTAAAGTTAGAAATGTCTCCCTATGATCTGACTAAAGGAAGAATTGTTTATCGATATAAATAAATACAATGAAAGTTAAAGCATCAGTAAAAAAAAGAAGTGCTGATTGTAAAGTGATCCGACGTAAAGGAAAGCTTTATGTTATCAACAAGAAAAATCCAAGATATAAACAAAGACAAGGTTAATTAATTAAGTATGGCTAGAATAGCAGGAGTTGATATTCCGGATAACAAAAGAGGTGAGATAGCATTGACTTATATTTTCGGCATTGGCCGAAAACTTTCTCAATCTATTCTTACAAAAGCCGGGGTGGATCTTGACAAAAAAGTGAAAGACTGGACTGAAGATGAGGCCGGTGAGATCAGAAATATTATTGCGTCTGATATTAAGACAGAAGGTGTTTTAAGATCAGAAGTGCAGTTGCACATCAAGCGCCTGATGGATATTGGTAGTTACCGTGGTTTGAGACATAGAAAAGGTTTGCCTGTTCGCGGACAGCGCACCAAAAATAACTCTCGCACCAGAAAAGGTAAGCGTAAGACTGTTGCAAACAAGAAGAAAGCTTCTAAATAATATTTGATCATGGCTCAGAAAAGAAAAGATAAAGCTAAGAAGCGTGTAGTAGTTGTTGAATCAACTGGCCAAGTACACATTAAAGCTTCTTTCAATAATATCATTATCTCAATAACCAACAATGCAGGACAAGTAATCTCTTGGGCTTCTGCTGGTAAAATGGGTTTTAAAGGTTCTAAAAAGAACACTCCTTACGCTGCACAAATGGCAGCTTCAGATTGCGCTAAAGTCGCTCACGATTTAGGTATGCGTAAAGCTGAAGTATTTGTTAAAGGCCCTGGTGCAGGTAGAGAGTCCGCCATCCGTACTGTTCAGAATTCAGGAATTGAAGTAACAACTATTAAAGACGTTACACCTCTTCCTCACAACGGATGTCGTCCTCCTAAACGCAGAAGAGTTTAATTATCTTATTTCGATTGAATAATTAATTATGGCAAGATATACTGGTCCTAAAAGCAAGATCTCAAGAAAATTTAACGAAGAGATTTTTGGCCCAAGCAAAGCATTAAAAAAGAAAAGCTATCCTCCAGGGATGCACGGCCGTGGTCGCCGTAAAAAGCAATCTGAATATGCTGTTCAGTTAGCTGAAAAACAAAAAGCAAAATATATCTATGGTGTTTTAGAAAAGCAGTTTGCTAATCTATTTGAGAAAGCCCATAGAAAAGGTGGTATCACAGGTGAAAATCTATTGGTTTTACTTGAGTCTAGATTAGACAATACAGTTTACCGTTTAGGTATTGCTCCAACAAGAAGAGCTGCCCGTCAGTTGGTATTGCACAAACACATAACGGTTAACGGAGAAGTTGTAAATATTCCATCTTACAGCCTTAAAATTGGTGATGCTGTAGCTGTTAGAGAAAAATCTAAATCTCTTGAGGCTATTACTACAAGCTTAACTGTACGTAATGCACGTGCGTTTAGCTGGTTAGAGTGGGATGCCGCAGAGATGGTTGGCAAATTTGTGTCTGCGCCGCAGCGTGACCAAATTCCTGAGAAAATTCAGGAACAGCTAATCGTTGAGCTTTACTCTAAGTAATCAGCTTAATCAATTTTTAACCTTTAACACTGCAAGTATGTCAATATTAGCATTTCAAATGCCAGAAAAAGTTGTAATGGAAAAAGCCGACGACTTTCATGGTTTATTTGAATTCAAGCCGCTTGAAAAAGGTTACGGTGTAACCATCGGTAATGCTCTGCGAAGAATTCTGCTATCTTCATTAGAAGGTTTTGCAATTACTAGCATTCGCATACCTGGTGTACTGCATGAATTTTCGTCTGTTGAAGGCGTTGTTGAGGATGTTTCTGACATTATCCTTAACTTGAAGATGGTTCGCTTTAAGAAAATTAGCGAAGTAATTGACGACAAAATTACAGTTACCATCGGTGGTCAAGATACTTTTACTGCTGGCGATATAAGCAAGTTTTCTACAAGCTTTGAGGTATTAAACCCTGACCTTGTAATTTGCCACCTTGACAATAGTATTACCTTCGAGATCGAACTTACTATTCAGAAAGGACGCGGCTATGTTCCTGCTGAAGAAAATAAGAATGGTGATCAAGTGTTTGGTCTTATCGCTATTGATGCTATTTTCACACCAATTAAAAACGTTAAGTTTAGTGTTGAAAATACCCGTGTAGAACAGAAAACTGACTATGAGAAGCTTGTGCTTGACTTACAGACAGATGGTTCTATTCACCCGGAAGATGCATTAAAAGGAGCTGCAAATATCCTGATCCAGCATTTCATGCTGTTCTCAGACAACACCATGACTTTTGAAACTGCTAAACCTGAAGAAGAAGAGGCAGTAGATGAAGAAATGCTTCATATGCGCAAAGTTCTGAAGACTTCTCTTCAGGATATGGACTTATCAGTTAGAGCTTACAACTGTTTGAAGGCTGCCGATATTAAAACCCTTGGTGACCTTGTGCAGCTTGATATTTCTGATATGATGAAGTTTAGAAACTTTGGTAAGAAGTCATTAACTGAATTAGAAAATCTGGTACAGGAGAAAGGCTTGACTTTCGGAATGGACCTTTCTAAGTACAAGTTAGAAGAAGATTAATAATCTACGGCATAATTCCCGATCCCTTAAATAACAGGTTGATCGACGGTATGCACGTGCACAATTTATAATAATGAGACACGGTAAAAAAATAAATCACTTAGGAAGAACTGCTTCGCATCGTAAGGCTATGTTGTCAAATATGGCAGCTTCTCTTATCCTGCACAAGCGAGTTTCTACTACAGTTGCTAAGGCAAAGGCTCTTCGCAAATATGTTGAACCTTTATTAACTAAAGCAAAAAACGACACGACACACTCTAGACGTACCGTTTTTGCTTACCTGCAAGACAAAGAGTCTGTTAAAGAACTTTTTGATCAAGTTGCTGGTAAAATTGCTAATAGACCAGGAGGTTATACTCGTATTCTTAAAACCGGCTACAGAATCGGTGATAACGCAGAAATGTGTGTTATTGAGCTTGTAGACTACAACGAGGATATGCAATCATCTGCTGGTACTGCAGCAACTGGTACTAAGAGAACTCGTCGTCGTGGTGGTAAGAAGTCTTCTGATGAAGCTACAGCTAGCGCTGCCCCTGCAGCCGAAGTTCCTGCTAATACAGAATCTTCTGATGACGCTCAAACTGAAACTAAAGATGCTGAATAAGCTCTTTTGTTAAATATTTCAAAGGGACACGGCATAAGTCGTGTCCCTTTTTTATTTTTGTGATAAATCTCTCTCATGAAAAAGCAAATAACTACAGAAGCGATTCTTCTTTTAGAAGATGGCACAATTTATAGAGGTCAAAGCCTGGGGCTGATTGGTACATCTGGTGGCGAGTTATGTTTCAATACTGGCATGACTGGTTATCAGGAAATCTTTACTGATCCCTCTTATTTTGGACAGATAGTTATTACAACAGTATCTCATGTTGGTAATTATGGTGTTCAGCAGGAAGAAGTTGAATCTGACAAAGTGCAGATCAAGGGCCTTGTATGTAAAGAGTTCTCACAACACTTTTCGAGGAAAACAGCAGAGGGTTCTTTGCAGGAATACTTTGAAAAAGCAGGTATTGTAGGTATCTGTGAGATAGATACAAGATCTTTGGTGCGATACATTCGTGACAAAGGTGCTATGAATGCAGTTATTTCTTCTGAAGTTACTGATGTAGAAGTGCTGAAGCAAAAGTTGGCTGAGGTACCTAGCATGAAAGGCCTTGAATTATCTTCACAAGTAAGTACCAGAGAGACTTATTCATTAAATAACGGAGAGGCAAAATATAGAGTAGCTGTACTGGACCTGGGAATCAAGAAGAATATTATTAATAACTTAGTGTCCAGAGGGTGCGAGGTTAGAGTATACCCTTATAATACTTCTTTTGAAGAGATGGAGGAATGGAACCCAGATGGATATTTTATTTCAAATGGCCCAGGTGATCCTGCAGCTACAACAGATGCTGTAAATAGTGTTAGAAAGATGCTTGAAAAACAGAAGCCACTTTTTGGAATTTGTTTAGGGCATCAGGTTTTGGCGGAAGCCAACGGAATTTCTACGTATAAGATGCATAACGGGCACAGAGGCTTGAATCATCCTGTAAAGAACCTGTTTACTGGGCGTAGCGAAATAACCAGCCAGAACCACGGCTTTGTGGTAGATGAGGAGCAAATCAGAAATCACCCTGAGGTAGAGGTTACACATATTAACCTTAACGACAATACTATTGAAGGTATGCGTATGAAGTCTAAGCCAGCTTTCTCTGTTCAGTATCACCCGGAGTCTTCACCTGGCCCACATGATTCGACTTACCTTTTCGACGAATTTGTCGCTTTATTAGAACAATCAAAGTAAAACCATAGAAAATAAAACCAATGAGCTTAATTACAGACATCAAAGCAAGACAGATCTTTGATTCAAGAGGCAACCCTACTGTAGAGGTTGATGTAGTGACCGAAAGCGGTGCACTTGGTCGTGCTGCAGTTCCATCTGGTGCGTCAACAGGCGTACACGAAGCAGTAGAACTGCGCGACAATGATAAAACCAAGTACATGGGTAAAGGTGTGCTTCAGGCAGTAAAGAATGTTAACGAGAAAATTGCTGATGAGCTTGTTGGCTTTACTGTGTTTGAGCAGAACCTGCTTGATAAGATCATGATAGAGCTTGATGGCACGGCTAACAAAGGCAACTTAGGTGCTAATGCTATTCTTGGTGTATCATTAGCTATCGCGCGTGCTGCTGCACAAGAGCTTAATATGCCGCTTTACCGCTATGTAGGTGGTGTTAATGCCAATACACTGCCTGTACCAATGATGAATATCCTGAATGGTGGTAGCCATGCGGATAACTCTATTGATTTTCAGGAGTTCATGATTATGCCGGTAGGTGCAAATTCTTTCTCTGAAGCGTTGCGTATGGGTACAGAAGTATTCCATAACCTTAAAAATGTGCTTAAGAAAAAAGGCCTTTCTACCAACGTGGGTGATGAAGGTGGTTTTGCTCCGAACATTGCTTCTAATGAGGAGGCTATTCAGGTTGTATTGCAGGCTATTGAGGCTGCAGGTTACAAGCCAGGTGATGACTTTATGATTGCCATGGATGCTGCCAGCTCTGAATTCTACGATGCAGATTCAGGTACATATCATTTCAAGAAATCTACCGGCGATAAACTTACTTCTTCTGAAATGGTTAGCTTCTGGGCTGACTGGGTTAAAAAATACCCGATTATTTCTATAGAAGATGGTATGGCTGAAGATGACTGGGATGGCTGGAAGCAGCAAACTGTTGCAATAGGTGACAAAGTACAGTTAGTAGGTGATGACCTTTTTGTAACAAACGTAAAGCGTTTGCAACAAGGTATTGACCAGAAAATTGCTAACTCTATTCTTATAAAAGTAAACCAGATCGGTTCACTTACTGAGACTATAAATGCTATTAACCTTGGCCTGCGCCACGGCTATAAGAGCGTTATGAGCCACCGTTCTGGTGAGACTGAGGACAACACGATTGCTGACCTTGCTGTAGCCTTGAACACTGGCCAGATCAAAACTGGTTCTGCGTCTCGTTCTGACCGTATGGCTAAGTACAACCAATTACTCCGTATTGAGGAAGAACTTGGTGAAACTGCTTATTTCCCGGGAAAGAAATTCTAATAAGCAGAATTTAAAAATAATTATGGCTAAGGCTGTGGGTTATATAGCTCACAGCCTTACTTTTGTGTAAGTACCACAATGTGAACAGGCCATGATGAAGCGCATTCCGAAATTTTTCCGTAACTTCTATTTTATCACCACAGTTTTGTTTCTGGTGTGGATGCTCTTTTTTGATTCTAATGACTTTATTACGCAGTACCAGATGAGCAAGAAGCTAAGCGATCTGGAAGAGCAAAAAGAACATTATCTAGAGAAGATGGAGGAAGTGAAGCAGGATAGAAATGAGCTTATGGGAAACCCGGAGCTTCTTGAGAAATTTGCCCGTGAAAAGTACCTGATGAAACGACCGAATGAGGATGTGTTCATTATTGTTCCAAAAGAAGAAGAATAAGCCTTTAAGACTGCTTTACTTATCAACTCTGATATTACCTCCAGGTTAAGGTAATCATTAACAATCCCTTTAAAAGTAGAGTAACGCTTACGGGAGCTATCGTCTTCCGCTCCTCCCCAAAATATTTGTAACTTTGTGCTATAGAGCTGCTCCTTTAAATGGCAGCTTCACAAAATCCAGATACTATGGCAAAAGTTGCAATAAACCTTTCTACAGGTGCTCTTCAGCAAGAAGAGGTAGTAGTAGGTATAGATTTAGGTACTACCAATAGCTTGGTGGCTTACATTCATCCAGAAGATAAAAAACCTCTCGCAATTAATGATCAGAACCGTGGGAGTATTGTACCGTCTGTTGTGCATTTTAATCAGCAGGGAGAGACAATAGTCGGTAATGAGGCAAAGGAATATCTTATTACTGACCCTGCAAATACCATCTACTCTGTAAAGCGATTGCTTGGTAAATCTTATAAAGACCTTGGCGAGCATAAAGACTACTTTGGCTACAAAGTTATAGATGATGATAAAGAGGGTTTAGTAAAGGTTCGTGTAGAAGATAAGTTTTATTCTCCTATTGAGCTGTCTGCAGAAATATTAAAAGAACTGCGTGAACGCGCAGAACATGCCTTAAAGACTCCTGTTAACCGAGCTGTAATAACAGTGCCTGCTTATTTTAACGACTCTCAGCGCCAGGCTACCCGCGATGCTGGTAAGCTGGCAGGGTTGGAAGTGTTGCGAATTGTAAATGAACCTACAGCTGCTGCACTGGCCTATGGCATTGGGATTAACCCTGATGAAGAGAAAACAGTAGCGGTGTATGACTTGGGTGGCGGAACATTTGATATTTCTATCTTAAGCATTCATCAAGGAATATTTGAGGTGCTTTCTACAAACGGCGATACGTATTTAGGTGGTGATGATCTGGACCGTGCTATTATTCAGCACTGGGTGCAGGAGAACCAGCTAATAGCAGACACTGTAAACGCAGACAAGAACTTATTGCAGGAGCTGCGCCTGAAAGCAGAGGAAGCCAAGAAAGCATTAAGCAACTCAGAGGTTTATACCGGCAATATTAATGGTAAAATAGATTGCCACATAGAGCGCCACACATTTGAAACTCTTATAGCTCCCATTATTGCCAGAACTATTAACAGCTGTAAGCAAGCGATGGCAGATGCAAAGCTTGCCCCGGAGCAAATTGATGGTGTCATTATGGTGGGTGGCTCCACACGCGTGCCTTTAGTGTATAATGCCGTATCAGAGCTTTTTGGTAAGCCAGCTAACAACTCGTTAAATCCTGATGAAGTAGTTGCTTTGGGTGCAGCTATACAAGCCGATATTCTGGCAGGTAATCGCAAAGATATCTTATTGTTGGATGTAACGCCTCTTACTTTAGGTATTGAAACAATGGGTGGTTTGATGGATTCGATTATCCCTAGAAATTCTAAAATACCAACCAAAGCTGGCCGGCAATATACTACTTCTGTAGATGGGCAGGTGAATATGAAAATTTCTGTTTATCAAGGCGAAAGAGATGTTGTGAGTGAAAACCGTAAATTGGCAGAATTCGACTTAAAGGGAATACCAGCTATGCCTGCAGGTTTTCCTAAAGTAGATGTTAACTTCATTTTAAATGCAGACGGAATTCTTAAAGTAGAAGCCAAGGAGGTTCGTTCCGGTGTGCGTCAGGAAGTGGAAGTGAAGCCACAATACGGCCTGACAGATGCACAGGTAGAACAGATGTTAATGGATTCTATCACACATGCTAAAGACGATGTGGCTACCCGAATGCAGATTGAAGCCCGCACAGCCGCCGAACAAATGCTTTACCAGGTAGAACGTTTCTTAGATAAGAACGGGGAACACCTGACAGAAGAGGAAATTAACCTGACGCGCCAGCATGTGCAGCAACTGAAGAACGTGTTGGCTACCGGAGGCGACAAAGATGCTATTTATGGAGCTGTAGATGCACTGGAAGAACAGACACGTCCTTTTGCCGAGCGTGTCATGCAGATTTCTATCAAAAGGGCAATGGCTGGTAAAAAGATTGATTAAATCTCTAACAGACATTTTATAAACAGAAAGCGCTGGCAGTTCTATTGTCAGCGCTTTCTGTTTATAAAAGATTTTAGCCAGCAGCTTAAGACAAAAGCTTTTCCCCTGTTCAGGAATCTGCAGTTAAAATCGCAAAGCTACCAGCACATACTGTAGCAGGTTGTAGTTCAGGTAAAGTAAGGTAACAGCCACAATAACGCCCACCATTACGCCTGCATAAGGAACACCCTGTTCACGTACCTGCCGCACCCCCCAATAAATGTAAGCAACAAGGGCAATCGCCGCATAAATTAACAGCAACAGAGGCATAGCTAATAGCACTTCTACAGAAGCAAAATGCCAGAAGTAATTAACAGCTAACCAAATAACATTCAGAAACCAGGAGAACAGCAGCATACTAATGCTGCGCTTAGCGGAACTGAGCCCAAGGGTTCTGAATATATTTTCAGCTGCCATTGGTTAAATGTCAAACTTAATGCTAAACTTCTTACTTAAATCTTCCAGGTCTTTTACAACAGGAGTTAGTAAGGGAATGCCTTGCGCTAAGCGTATGGCAGATATTTCTCTTTCCGGGTCTCCGGGTATGATAACAGCTTCTTCACCATCCTTAACCCTGGCTTTACGGAAAGTATCGATCCAGTTATCCATATGTGCTTTAAAATCATCAGCCGGACGGAAGGCATCTATACGCATAGCTCCTAAAAAGTGCCCGATTCCTTTTCCTGGCAGGTTCTCAGCTACAGGCAGAAAGCTAACAAAAGGAGGTACCCAGGGTCCGTAATTAGCTCCGGAAAGTACAGCAGAGAAGATATCAACCACCGAAGACAAAGCATAACCTTTATGGCTGCCATGGGCCCTATCGCTACCTAGCGGGAGCAACGCACCACCAGCTTTCAACTCATGTGGGTCATTGGTTTCTTCTCCTTTTGCATTCTGAATCCAACCAGATGGCGCTTGCTCTCCTTTACGCTGCAGTATCTCCAGTTTACCATTAGCTGCGGCAGAGGTAGCTAGGTCAGCAACAAAGGCAGGCTGTTTGTTTGTAGGAACGGCTACGGCAATAGGATTGGTGCCGAGCATACGCTCCGTAGAGAAAGTAGGTGCCACTAAAGGAGAGGCATTCGTCATGGCCATACCTATCATATCTTTAGCCAGTGCTTTCATGGCATGATACCCTGCAATGCCGAAATGGTTCGAATTTGAGACTGACACCCAGCCTGAACCAACCTCTTCAGCCTTACGCATGGCTATTTCCATCGCACGAGGGGCTACTACCAATCCAAGGCCTGCATCACCGTCTATAGTGGCAGTACTAGGCGTTTCATGAATAACCTGAATGTCAGGCTTCGCATTAATTCGGCCGGCTTCCCAAAGGCGCACGTAGCCACTAAGCCTGGCCACACCATGCGAGTCTACACCTCTTAAGTCAGCATCTAAAAGTACTTCTGTTGCCAGCCTGGCATCTTCCGGTGGGCAACCCATATGAAGAAAAACTTCCTGAGTAAAGTTAAACAGTTGTTGGTATGAGTGCATAAGTAATTGCTGTGTTAAAGAGGCAAATTACAAATTTATCATTTTAAAGCCGGAGCGAAAACTTGTTTGCTTGCGTGTTGATAAAATCTTCAGGCTGTTTTTGTAGAAAGAATATTGCTGTTCGTCTATATTTCTGAATAGTTTTAAGTTTGTGGAACAGAATTTGGAATATCTCTTAGCAGATAAAGCTCTTAAGCTATGAAAAGAACTATACTACTTTTTTACCTGATAGCTGTAGTGTTTGTAGCACATGCGCAAACTAAACTTTTATTCGAAGAAGCCTCATCCAAGGCATATCTCATGAAATCTGCAACTGCCGGTAACAGTAGCCAGCAAAGCATCAATAGCATTATTAGTTTACTTTCTAATGAGGAAGTGAAATCCAGCAAAGGTGGCAGACCCAACAGAAAGCCAGAATTTGTGGTGCGATTTGAGCAACAGGCCCGCATTGCTGATACCGGAGATAAACTTCAGCTTAAAGTGCAGTTAAACAAAGTGGCCATTTCGGGAGACATCAATTACAAAGGCTTTGACTTAGGAGAAGTACTGCTTCCTGAGAAATTAAGCTATATAATACAGTTGTTGAATGAGCAGGATAAGGAAGTGCAGAGTTACAGGCAGTCTGTTAAAATGTTTGATAAAGGCAGCTTTGTAGTCTTTGAAATGACTGTACCTGATACTGCGGCCTCTCAGAGGTATAAACTAAAGGTAGTGGATAAGGAACTGGTGTATACCAGTAAAAGCGTGCGACAGGTAAAGGAGTATATGGAGTTGGTGCGTGCTTATTATGTGGCTGACGCTGCTCTGGCAAAAACGCTTCAGGATATTGCTTATATCCTTCCTGACGATATTGACCAGCTAACGCAGCATGAGCATAATCTGCGTAAATTAGAAGATGCATTTGCTTTTGCTAAAGAAGCTCCGTTCTGGAAAAAGCTTAACCTGCGCCAGAACGACCCATTGCGGCTTACTTCTAAAATAAATGAGGTAGAAACGCAATTGCAGGAGCGCAGACGTGCCATCAATCATATTATGGCCACCTTAGATATGCAGTTCTATAACAGGGGAACAGCTCTGTTTACAAAAGGCGATTACAAAGCGGCACGAGCTTACTTTGCGAAGTCGCTGGAGGTGAATCCAACATTTTCCCCGTCGCACCTGCAACTGGCGCGCCTTGATTTTATAAACGGCTTTGTACAGGAAGCGGCGGCTCGTACACGTGAGTTAGTAACTGTCATGCGTACTGATCCAGAAACGGCAGCGTCAGCTATGACACTGGCACAGGATATTTATAGCACCTTTATTACTCAGGGAAATAACCTAACGACAAGCAGGCAATACGAAGATGCTTTGTCTGCCTATGCTGATGCACGTGACCTTTGCAGTACCATAAGAGGCCTGCGCTGTAACATGATGGCTTTGAATGATGGCGAAGCCCGTGCAGCTTACGGCCTTTACAGAGATATTATAGAAGATGGCAAAAATTCACTGGCTCATAATGACCTGGCTAAAGCCGAGCGTTTAGCAGAAGAGGCCTTAGACTTTCAGCAGCAGTACGATTTTGTGCTGCACAATGCCCGTGAAGCTTCTGATTTAGTAAAGCAGGTAAAGTACCGGTTTTACTTACAGGCAATAGATAAAGGTAAGTTGTACCTGGCTCAGAATAATTATGATGCTGCGCTGGGGCAGTTCGAGGCCGCACTTGGTTTGGAAGCTTCGTACACTTTAACGCCTGTTAAAGAGCTGGCATCTTTGGCCCAAAAGGCTGCAAAGCCTGTGCTATTGGCTATGTTAACAAGTGGCTATCAACAGGCAATAGACAATGTTCTGCCAAATGCCAGAGCTGTAGCTTCGGAAGCAATTGCCATGCAGGCACGTTTTGCACTGGAGCAGGACAGGGAAGTTCAGATCAAATATGACCTGCTTCGGAAGCGTATTTTTACACAAGAGTGCATCAATACTCAGGCTGCATACGACAAGCACTTCCACAATGCGAAAGAGCTGATCAGAGACAAAAAGTTTATTTCTGCTGACCTGGCGTATCAGGCTGCCATAAAAGTATCGGAGGATAATGCTGACTGTAATATAGCCACTTTTACTGCTAAAGATGGGCATGAGGCCATTGCGGCAGCTGTAGCTTACCAGCGTATGCTGGAAGACATTAACCGCTTTGTTGCCAGCAGTCGTTACACAGAGGCTATTGAAACTTATAGTAAAGCTGAAAAATACTACTTGGCTTATGAAGTAAATCGCTTCGGCTTAGACAATACCTCTTTATTTGACTTTGCCCATGATAGCAAGAAATTTCCTTTTACAGCGGCTGTGGTCAGCCATTTTGCAGCGTTAGGGGAGGAGCAGACATCAATAGATTTGCTTACTTCTTTGTTAGATAAAGGTTACTCTAAAGGCAAAACAAAAAAGGTACAGCAGCAATTAGGTAAACAGCTTGCTGCCAAAGATGCCCAGAGAGATTTAACAGAGCAACCTAAAGTAGTAGCATCAAACTACACCAGCGGCCATAAATCTCTTAAAAAACTGAGCAAAGCTTATGAGAAAGAGTTAAAGAGGTTATTAAAACAATAATAGTTGCTCTTAAAAAGCAGTTACTCCTGATAGTTACTATAAATAAAACAATCCTGTACCTGTCGGTACAGGATTGTTTTATTTGGTACGATAGGTATCGTTCTGTTAATTCTTCAGCTCAAAATCAGTAAGTGCTATTGTATATTCGCCTGTTTCAGCATTGTAGTTAAAAATGTATTTAGTTGGATAATAAAGTCCTTTCCGCTCAAATTCTGCAGGCTGTTTTATAGAAAATGTATCTTTTGGGTTTGATTGCAGATAGTCCAGTGTAAACATAGGTTCATAGAAGATTACTTTGCTGTCATAGGAGCCATAGATAAGTGTTTGAGTAAATTCACCGCCATTTAATTCAGCGGTAAACTTGTCTACCCAGTGCTTACCCATTTCCGGAACATTAACCTGTATATCTATATAGTCGGCAGGTAAATATTTTGAGGGTGGGACGTTCAATACTTTAGGATCCGAAACTTCATCTCCTATTTGCATCTGCTGCTCAGAAGAAATCATATAAAAGTGCCCATCAAAATGAGGGACCGAATAAATTTCAGGAGGATGCCCCATAGGATTCCAATCAACAGCAACATGGTCAAAAGGAGTTTTATCCTTTATCTCAGAAGGTAAATCTACTTCATAGTAGTACATCGTCATGGCGCTGTTCGGATCAGCATTTTCGTGGGAGGCTCCGGGTAAACTGTGGAGAACTTCATGTGAAAAACTAAACCCAACTGCAGTTGGGTTGCCGGCCGCATCAATTTTGGCCCAGGAGTGCAGCGTACCACTCTCCATGGGAACACTCTCCCCATATACTGTTGTCTCTGCATCTGGGTCAGTGTCATCGTCTTTATCGCAGGAAGAGACTAAGGCTGTTAACACAACAGCTAAAGTTAAAATAGAAAATTTATGCAAGGATAGCATGTTCTTTATATGTTACTGTTTATGATTAATGAAAGCCTGCTAATTGCCACTGATTTATAAACAGGAGCTGAACAGAAACTTCCTAAAGTGAAATTAGCCTTTGACATACAGGTAGTGAGCTAGCGTTAAGCAATAGCTATTACTATATCAGACCCAAAGTGGAAGTATTTCAGTTCCTGATTGCTGTCTATAGACAGAATTAAAGCTTTATAGTTTAAATAGCTAGGAAAAACAGCTTACATCTCCTCCAAGGCCTGTTGTAGTACACCTTCTTTTAGTGCATAAGCCGAAACCCTGATCTTTTCTTTAAGTTGGTATTGTTGGAGTACAAAATCAACAGCTATACTTGCCAGCACAATCATGTCTACCCGCATTTCAATCATGCCAGGTATCACCAGGCGTTCATCACGATTCTTATGAAGCAGACTGTTGTGCACCTGGTAAAAGTCTTCTATAGCTAAAACAGAAGCTGGCGGTGTGTTTTGCTTCCTTGAGTTGTCGCCTTTGCTTATGGCGTCTATATCGCAGAGTGTATCAAAAGTACCAGAGGAACCTACCAGTACTGTTGGCTTAAACTTAGTAACGGCTTCTGTAAGTGGCTGTAACTTCTCTTGCAGGTAAGCTTTCTCAGCCTCCACACACTCTGCAGGTATAGGGTCCTGCTTAAAGAACATGTCCATCAGGCGTTGAGCCCCAACTTCGAAACTGCGCTTCCAGAAAATCTTTCCCTTATTACAGATGATAAACTCTACACTGCCTCCGCCGATGTCCATCACCAGAGCTGTTTGCTCATCCAGCACTCCTGCCGCCCGTACACCATAGTAGATCAACTCTGCCTCACGGTCTCCAGAGATAACTTCTACCTGAATATCTGTCTGTTTAAAAATATCTTTTACAAAATCGTCGCCGTTGGAAGCATTACGTACCATGCTGGTGGCCATTGCTCTTACAGTTTCAACATCAAAGTTATCTATTGTTTTTCTGAAGTCCCTTAAAGTTCTTAGTGCGCGCTCATAAGCTTCTGGTGCAATAGCGCCTGTGCTAATGCCTCCCTGGCCCAGACGCACAGGCAACTTCGTCTTGTAAAGGTCGTGCAGTTTACCCTGCTCATCTACCTCTGTAACTTGCAGATGAAAGGTGTTTGTGCCCATGTCTATAAGAGCAATTCGTTTGTGCATGACGGAAAATTTATAGGTGCGGAAATTGTATATCTAAGCAATAGTGTAAATGTACTAAGTCTTTGCTTATTGATTAATAGATATGAAGCAGAAGATAATGTAAATAAAAGAACAAATGCACATCACTTCTATAAATGTAATTTTGTATTTATAAAATCATATTTAATTAGCTCTGATATACCTTTATATTTGAAAGAAAAACGAGCCTCTGGATTAAGGCTTACTACTTAAAACCAAGGTGCCTCGGTTCAGGTAATCTTCCATTTATCATATTTAAATGAGAAAGCAGTTTTCGCTTTTATTGTTGTTCCTACTGCCAATGCTTGTTTTAGGACAACGTGTTATAGTGCCCCAATACATAAGTTTTGCTGATTTGAGTATTAAAGTCTCAGGTAAAGCACAGCAGGAAATACAGGATAAAGTGGATGCTTTGCATTGTAATGCAAAGTATTTTCAGAAGAAAGTAGATTTGGCAACTATTTATTTTCCAGTTATAGAAAGTACTCTTAAAGAGGAAGGTGTTCCTGCTGAATTTAAATACTTTGCAATGCAGGAAAGCGGCCTCATAGGCGACACCATATCAAGATCTAACGCAGTAGGCTTCTGGCAGTTTAAAATAGAAGCCGCTTCAGATTTTAACCTGCATGTAGATTACCAGGTAGATGAGAGGCTGCATGTGATAGAAGCTACCGGAGGCGCGGCCAAATACCTGAAGCGTAGCAATGCTTATTATAAGAACTGGCTGAACTCGCTGCTGTCTTATAGCCTGGGCTTAGACGGAGCCAAGCCTTACAGTACTGCTGCTGAAAGAGGAAGTCGTAAGGTAGAGATAACAGAAAAAACGCACCCTTATGTTCTTACTTTTCTGGCCCATAAAGTAGCTTATGAAAGTTTTTTAGGAAAGGTGAATGCTTCTCCTGTGGGTACTGCAGGCTTTACCTGTTAATCCTGGGCAGGATCTGTTGGAGATAGCCTGGGCTACTCAAACTGATGTAGCTGAGTTAGCAAAATATAATAAATGGCTGAAGGATGGTGCTACAGTTCCAGCTGATAAAACATACACTGTGTTGTTACCTGTAACAAATGAACAGGCTGTTGCAGGTGTTCGGGAGGAACTCTGTGCCTCGTCCTGGAAAAAGTTGACA
>NZ_JAJJWI010000016.1 GCF_020907275.1 Pontibacter silvestris
TACACAGTTCTTGAGATACTGCCTTGTTCTGGCATCCATAAAACAACAAAGGCTCCTGTTTAGGGAGCCTTTGTTGTTTTATGGATTGATTTTATTGAAAGCTGATCCAGGCTTTTGCATCCTTTGCACTTACAAGGTCATAGCTGTTGGTTCCGGTTTGTATAACATAATATCCTTCCGGTATAAAAAGTTGGTTGCTAGTTGCTGTTACCATTGGGGCTGCCTCTTCTGGTGTAGGCCTGAATTCACCTGTTTCTGTAAATATAATTCTTCCATCATTAGTGAGTTCAGCATTGAAAGTTGGACCGAAATAATTACCGTCAATTGTCCAGAATAACAGACCTTTTACCTGAATATATAGTGTAATAACATCAAAGTTTTGTATTGATCTTACCATAAAAGCATCCGTGACTCCTTCTTTTGTAAAGCCATTTGTTGATACCCAGTATGTTGCTCCGTTGTAAAATCTTCTTGGTGCCTGTGCATCTACTATGGCTGGCTTGGTTGACTCCTGTATCGAACCTGAGACTCCATTTATCACTAAATCAATTCTTTGTTCTGCAGTATTATATGTCAGGGAGTTTAGAGAGGTTATAGTCTCGCTCTCATGTACAAATGGCTCTAAAAGTACCAAACCATCTTCTGTTAAATAGTATCTGGTAGTAAAAGTTTGTATAATGTTGCCTTCATAGTAAGAAAATGTAATAAGCCTGATATCTGTATTAACATCAACATCAAAAGACTTATCTCCAACAGAAACCCTTTTAAAGTAAGTAGTAAAGCTGTTAATGTTTTCAAGAGCATTGGCGTTAGCAGCAATTCTATCAATAAAATTTGCCGCATCTTCCTGAGTGGCTCGGGTTAGAATAAGTTTACTGCCATTATAAATACCTTCCAAGCTAATAGAATCAGCAGTGGCAGATTCTATTGTAAATTCAAAATCTGAATATTGGCCCTGGCCCCAGTCTCCTCCGCTTATAGTGGCATCCGGGTCAGACAGTATGTGTATGTAAGAGTAGGTGTCGAACAGCAGGGAGGGGCGCTGCATGCCTTTTAAGCGATAGGTGCTGGACATAGCATTAGCGGCTGTGCTGGCATTAATGTCGCTGTACATGCTTACTCTGTCATCTTCACCAAAACTAAACAGGAAATTATAACCAGCTCCACCTGCCGGAAGCAGGAGAGCTTTCCATCCATATTCTGCACTTGTTAGCTGTGCTTTATAAGCAGTTAATGTTTCATTTAAGCGTTTGTCAGGCCTCTGCCCCTGTATCAGTTCTTCCTCTTCGTCTTTACAAGCAGAAAGAAACGATAAAATCAGTAAACCCAGTAATAATATCTTCCTCATGTTGTTTATTTTAAAAATAGGCACTTGCGCCTCGTTCTGTCTTTTTAAAGTGCATTGATAGCGGTTTGTGTCCTGGCCTGTAAACTGTAGAAGTCAATATTCCAGGCTTCTTCAAAGTAGCCCACAATAATTTGCTCTTTCTGCCTTAGCAGGGCTTGTGCAGAAGCTGGCGTGCTGTTCACAATGGCATCAAAACCAGTTTTACCTTCTATCAGCATAATAGAAACCATTTCTACAAAGTCATCATCCGGGTTACTTCGGGCATACTGGGTAATGTATCCCCTTGACCTGGCATCTTCCAGTGAAAAATCGTTCCAGCTGGCGGTGTAACCGGTGGTAATCGTTTTGTAGTCCTGCGGATACATAACAGTCTGATGCAGGATGTGCCCGAACTCGTGGTGAATGGTATGAAGCATCTGCTTTACCTGGCTTTCATCCTGCTTATCAAAATTATTAACCACATAAAGAACTATTTTACGGCCTCCCTCTGCAGTACCAAGTGTTATGGTTCCATTATCGTTGTACTCTGCGCTACCCACCAGCACAAACTGTTTTGGCGAAAGTGTTTTAATAAAGGCATCTCCGGCTTCCTGTTCATAAGGTGCAACCCAGGTTTGTTTTATAGTTTCCATAACCGGGATAACTTTATCTTCTCTGGGCGGCACTAGCACTTTGTTAAGGGCAAGTTCATAACGGTCGAATCGGTACTTTACTTCGATGTTGTAAGGCACAACAAAGTTCTCATATAACCAATTATCTGTCGGACCACTCACCCAGGTGTCGCCCTTCAGGTTTAAGTTTGAAATATCTACATCATCCTCTTTGGAGCAAGCGGTAAAGGTGCTTACAACAACAAACAGGAGCAGGAGTTTTATGTATCTTTTATTCATGGCGTCTGTTTTATTAGCGAGGATTTTGTTCTATGCCGGCCAGTACCACTTCCTGAGGAATCTGGAATACCCGGCGCGGATCACCAGGGGGTAATGTAAGCACTTGTCCTGAGGCTGTCGGATGCTCTACTGTAATATCATGTCGTATAATGTCGAACCACCGCATGCCCTCCTGTACAAATTCTGCGGCTTTAAAATCAAGTAAAGTTGCTATTAATCCTTCTTTTGTGTCTGAGATACCATAAAATGATCTGATTTTAGAGGTAGTAACAGCATCTGCTACAGGATCATAGTTAGCGATACGGGCACTGGCATAGGTATTTAGGTCTGCTCTGGCCGCTCTGTAGTTGCCCAGTTCTATGTAAGCCTCTGCACGGTTAAACAATACCTCTTCTGCCGTAAACAAAGGGAAAATAGTGTAAGCAAGTCCAATATCAGCGTTTATGTCGGTGCGCACAAAGTGCTCCCTGAATTTAAGGATGAGCCAGTTATTGTCGCCTTGGGTATAGAGCGGAAAAACCCAGGAGCTACCTGTTACATTAGCACTTCTGAACAGGTAATTAACAATGGGAGTGGCCAAGCCATAACGATAGCTGGCATAATAACGAGCCCAGGTTGAAGTGGTCTCTGTCAGTAAAAGATTGGCCCGCTGTGTTGCCTGCGTATAAATTGCCAGCCCCTCGTTAGCCGTTAAGTTACTGTAAACATCTACCCAGGGGCGTAAACTTGACTCAATCTCGCCTCCGGGGAAAGCTTGGTTAGCATGATCTATTACTTTCTGATACTCTTGTTTAAAAAGATAAAATCTCGTTGCAAAAGCATGTGCTGCAGCTGTATTGAAATGGTATTTAGGTACGGTATAAGCATTATTGTTGATTAAAGGCAGGCCTTGGGTAAGATCTTTTTCAATCTGCTCATATACATAGGTAACTGTTTTGCGGTCATACTGCCCCATTACTACTTTTTCGGGCTCGGTAACGTAAGGGATACCAGGGTCAGATGAGGCAGTAGCCGGATCATAAACCTTTGAAAAAAGCGTGACCAGCATAAAATGAGCATAAGCTCTGGCTACTAAAGCTTCGCCTTTTTGGGCGCTGTAGTCTTCAGGGTTAGGTGCGTTCTCAATGGCTTCCAATGCCTGATTGGCAGCGGCTATGGCAGCATAACAGGCATACCAGTAGTTTGTAGGTGAGCCTTCATTTCTGCTTGGTACATCCTGAAAGAAGTAGGGATTCTGGTTCTCTTCTTCAACAACTACACTGCCACTGGTTTTGTCCATTGCCAGGTCAGAAATAGACTCCGTAAAAGTTGCATAGTCTGCTTCCGGATAGGCAGTAACCAACAGCTCACTTACTTTTTCTACAGAGTTAAGGGTGGCGCGTTGGTCTACAGGTTGTTCCAGAAAATCATTGCAGCTTGCTAATGTAACCATGCTGCAAAGGAATATATAAGGTAATTTTTTTTGTTTCATTTTAGGTCTTGAAATTTAACAAAGCTTCTTCAAGTCTCTTTTTACAGGATTTTATCATTAAATTTTAAAACCCAACTTTTAGTGATAAGGTAAACTGGCGGGGGATAGGCATTGCCACACCACCGGAGTTGAAGAACTCAGGATCCTGACCATTCAATCTGTCATCAGCATAAATCAGCCACATGTTGTTCGCTACAAAACTAAGGGATAGGCTGCTTAAACCTATTGCCTGTACACGGTTAGAAGGCAGATTATAAGATAAGGAAACCTGCTTTAAACGAACAAAATCACCATCTGCTACACGTGCTGAAGAGTAGTTGTAATTGTTGAGTGGGTAAGTACCTGCTACTGAGTTCTCAGTTAACAAGTCATAAATTGATGGAACATTTGTGTATGCTTCATCTCCTGGTAATGTCCAGCGGCTTAAGAAAGAGTTGGGCATGGCATCCAAATCAGTATAACTGCTCTTAAAAGCCGGGTTAAGCCTGATTTTGTTCCCGCCACTATAGCTTACCAAAGCAGAAAGTGAAAAGTTTTTATACTGAACAGAGTTAAACCAGCCTCCGGTAACAACAGGGTCAACCGGGCCTTCATATTTTAAATATTGCGTTTCGTCGTCCTGCAGGTATACATTACCACTTACCTCTCCGCTTTCATTGATAAACAAAGGAGAACCTGTTTCCGGATCAAGCCCTTCAAAAGGAATGGAGAACAGGCCCCGGTAAGAATAGCCTTGTTTTGGTCCTCCTTCCGGTATCACCAAAGACCAGATATCGGGATTACTTTGTAGGTTAGTTATTTTGCCTTTGTTATAGCCGAACGTAAACTGTGTTCTTACATTCAGGTCGCTGTTCTGCACGATTCTGCCTCCTAAGGTTACCTCCAGCCCATGAGACTCCATATCAGCGTAGTTGGCTATTTTTTCAGCCTCACCACCTATGCCCGATGTTCTGATAGGGCCAATCAGGTCAAAGCCTTTTCGGACGTAGCCATCCACTGTCAATTGAATTCTTTCATTAAACAAACCAGCATCAACACCAACATTTGTTTCATATTGCTTTTCCCAGGTCAGTTCAGAGTTCTCTAATGCCTGAATGTAAATCATAGATTCTACTTCTGTAAGGTAAGGCCTCCTGGTGCTGCCTGTTTGCAAAACCAAACTGGAGTTGGTGGCATTGCCCATGCTGGCTGTAAGGCCGTAGGTAGCTCGTAATGTTAAGCGGTTAACTACGTATTGGTTCTGCATAAATGGCTCTGTATCGATGTTCCACGAGCCGCTAACGTTCCAGGTGGGTAGCCAACGTGCTGAACGGGACTCTCCCAATAGGTTAGAACCATCGTAGCGAATGGTACCATTCAGGTTGTACTTTCTGTTGTAGGAGTAAGCGCCGTTGACCATGTAAGCCAGGTAACGGTCGTAGCCCATGCGCATGCTGTAGTAGTTGAAGTTGCCTTCTACTCCTTGCTTGATAATGTTAGGATCGATGTAAGGCACACCGCCTTTGTCGTACTGGTAACCATAGCCAGTAAAGGTTTTGTTCTGGCGGTCTGCGTAACGAAGCTCCTGCGAAGCGAAAAGCCGCAGGATATGTGTGTCATTTAATGTCTTATCCCACTCCAGGTTGTTGCGGAAGTAGTAACTGGTCAGGTTATCGTCGTTGGTGTTGTAGAAACCGCCGTACGGCAGCACGACAACAGGTTCTGCTTCCGGGTTGTCGGGGTTGCGGTATAGGAACTTGTTGTTCTGTCGTATGGTGGCATCGTCATCGGCACGGTAAGCCATAGCCATGTTAGAGTTCTCTGTTACCTTGTGCTCCTGGTTTGTATTAACATACCTGATGGCACCTGAAAAGCCATACTTGATATCTTTCGTAATTTTATAATTAAAGTCTCCCTGTAACTTTAAGTCCAGTACTGAAATATCAAGGCTGTTATTTTCCAGTTCATCCAGAATGTTGAAAGGAGCATAATTTCTTCTGAAGTATTCTAGGTTACCATCTTCGTCATAAGCTGTTAATGTACGGCTGGTGTTAAGAGCATAGTTAAAGGGGTTAATATCAAAGTCACGATCATACTGGCCTGAAACCGGATTGCTGACACGGCCAACGGTGCCGGGTGCCTGCTGGTCACGGATAGAACCTTGCGTAATCAGGCCAAAAGATACCTTATCGGATACATTGAAATTTGCCCGGGCATTACCTGTAAAGCGTTGCACATTATCAGCCACTGTCCAGCCGTTATCGTTCAGGTAGCTGGTAGAAAAGTAAAGTTGTGTTTTTTCAGTACCTGAGGATATACTTAAGGAGTGTTCCTGCATGAAAGAGTTTTTGAAAAGGATATCGAACCAATCGGTGTTGGCTCTGGCATAACGTTCCAGGAAAGCTGCCCTTGCCTCAGGTGTGTTCTGAATGCCAAAAGTACCGGATGTTTCATCGTAAGCTGTAATCAGGTCAGACATCTTAGTGAAAATGCCGCCGTTCTGGTTTCGGGCAACGTCAGAGTAATTTAGCCAGCCTTTGCGGTAAAGCTCCGAGTACACCGACATCTGATCTGCAGAATTCATAATGTCGAAGTTGCTGTAGGAGGGCTTCAGGTAAGTAGAGTAATTGCCAGTGTAGGATATTAAAGGTTTGCCTATGCGTCCTTTTTTTGTCGTAATTACCACCACACCATTCATGGCTCTTGCTCCATACATAGCCGTGGCCGAGGCATCTTTCAGAATCTGGAAGCTCTCGATGTCGTTGGGGTTAAGACCGGCCACAGAAGAGCCAATTAAAGTGGCCGGATCGCCGGTAGATAACTGCTCATTAGACACGTTTACCACATCTTCCAGAATAATGCCATCGACTACCCACAGCGGCTTATTATCACCTGTAATGGAGGTGGCTCCACGTACCCTTATTTTAGGTGCCGCACCAAATGTACCTGATACGTTCTGTACTGTTACCCCTGCCACACGGCCTTCCAGCATACGGCTTACATCTGTTATGCCTTCCCGTTTAGCGTCTTCGCCGGTAAGTAAGGCAGCAGAACCTGTAAACATTTTGCGGTCAATAGTCTGATAACCTGTTACTACTACTTCTCTGAGTTCACTGGAGCTCTCTAATAAAGTGACATTAATGGTTGATCTGTCCGCTACATTTTCCTCCTGCGTTTCATACCCGATCATGGAAAACACCAGCACAGCACCTGGTGCTACCCTGAGCTGGAAATTACCGTTTTCATCTGTTACGGTGCCGTTGCCTGTTCCTTTTTCCAAAATGGTTATACCTGGCATGGTTACAACTTCCCCGCTGCTATCCTGTACTTTTACTGTACCTCGGGTTAGAATATTATCTTGTCTTAAACTACTAAAAGTTGTACTGTATGCTTTAGTAGGTATAGAGAACACAGAACCAGTTAATGTAATCAGTACCAGTAAGGCTTTAAGCTTCTTCTTTTTCTTCTCGTAAAGGTTTCCATTCATATATTATATGGCTGCGTTTGTCTCTGATTATTAATAGGTAAAGCATTCTAAATATAATTAAATTATTTCTTCTTGCAATTAACCGGGTTTTAAAATTTAAAGACAAGTTGTGCCTAATTAGTAAATTGAGGGTATTATTTTAAACTTTTAAATCGTCTGTTAAGCAACAAACCCGGCAAGTGGAGACTTGCCGGGTTTGTTGTTGTATGAGTTAATCTTTATTTAATTAAAGCTCATTGAAGCTGAATTTTCTTCACATTGTCTTCTGAGATATTAAAGTATTTAACCACTTCTTCATAATTCTTGTAATCTACAGGAGCACCGGCTGTTCTTCCATTTAGCAACTCACCAGGAATCACAACCATTCTAAATCTTTGATTGTCCGTTACACTTGGAGTAGTGGCTAAATCAAAACCTGCATTTAAATCTATTTCTAGAAATTCAGTAGTATAAAGATAGCTTACAGATAATATTCCGTCCTGAAGGAACATTGTTTGTGGTAAAGGCATCCATATATCTGTTCCTAAATTTAAACTCTCGTAAGGATTCCAGTACACAAGAATTATATCAGAATTAGAAACAGTAACATCAGCATCCTGAATTTCTGCAAAATTAAATCCGTAATAATAGTAGCCATCCTCATCTGGTTCAAAAGTCCAGTTAAAGTCATATGCCTGTGCTGTACTTGACTCCCCTGGTTCTCCTTGTTCCCCTTGGGGACCTTGTTCACCCTGTTCACCTTGTGGTCCTGGAGGGCCTTCGTCGCCTTCACATGCAACATGGCCAAATGCAACAGCCAAAATCAGGAAAAATTGTAAGAGCTTTTTCATGTTCTAAGATATTTGAATTGGTTATGATATGATGAGAAATGAAATCTTATACGTGTAAGATAGAAAAAATATGAAATTAATTATAGTATTATGTTAATTTTTGCAAATAGGTTATAAGTAGTATGCCTTAAAGTATATCGACGATGGTTAAAACTGAGTTTGCATCTTTCACTATACAGAGAGAACAATTGAAACAGCAAAGGCTCCTTAGCAGGAGCCTTTGCTGTTTCAAAAGGAAGACTTATGTATGAACTAAGCTTGCTATCTTTCATAATGGATTTCCAATGTACTCCCTAATAGCTCTTCAAGTTCAGCATCTTCATAGTCTACCTCAAATTCCAAATACAGCTCAGTAGATGTTAACTTTTTGATGGTTACTATATCTTCTTCTCCATCTTCTCCTTTAAACTTAATCTTTTGTTCATTGTTGGTAAATTCCCAGTTACCCGTTTCAGAGTCTTCTTCTCCAAACATGGTCATACTTGATTCACCAGTACCGTTGCTGTTAAATTTGAATTTCCATGAGGTAACGTCAAAGTAGTACTCAAGCCCACGCCCTGTTTCCTCTAATAAAGCTTTATCAAGAGCTTCGGTATAAGCCTCATCCTTAATCACAAGAGCTTTACCAGTCCATTGTTCTGCGGTTAACATGGTCATACGTTCAGATGGAGCAGGAGAATCTTCATCATCATCCTTGCAGCTTGTGAAGGTTAGCGTGAAAAGGGCAGCTAAAAGGAACGCAATAAAATTTAACTTTTTCATAGTTTTTTAGATTTGGTTTATGTTATTGGATGAGGCAAATTTAGTGTGAATAATTGTGTATTATAAACTAAAAATATAGATATTTTTATGAAGATAAAATTGAACCTTTCATCGAAAATAATTTATGATTCATCGATGGTTTTCAAAAGTGTTATTTTTTCATCTGAATTAATGAGGTGAAAAATATTTATCTATGATGCTTATCTATGTATAAAGAACTGACTAAAAAAGAAAAGTCCCCTGTATCAGGGGACTTTTCTTTTTTAGTATTTAACTCAAGTTGCGATTTATAAACGATGAAGCCATCCAGGATTGTTAAGGAATAAAGCTACCAAACTTTAACCCTGACTTACCATGACTGACTTCACGATAGCAATTTACTGTTTTATTGATGATTACCTAAAGCTTGCAGGCCAAAAGCCAGCTGCCAAGCGCAAGCTCAACGACGCGGAGGTCATCACCACCGCCCTCCTGGCTGCCCGCTACTTCGGCAGCAACATGACCACGGCCCGTAGCTATATGCAGCAGCATCACCGCTGCCGGATGCCGCACAAGAGCAACTTCAACCGCATGCTCCATCGCTTGAGCCAGACGGTCGCTTCCATCTTTCTGGCCCTGGGCCAGGGCCTCAAGGAGCTCAGCACCTCGAGTGAGTACGTCATTGACAGTTTCCCCGTAGCACCTACAGAGGCTACAACGCCTCCAAGCGGGAATACTTCTACGGCTTTAAAGTAGAAGTATTCACCACTGCTGATGGCCTGCCGGTGGAGTATTTCATCGTGGCCGGGAGCGTGCACGACGCCAAAGCCTTCGAAGCCATGAGCGTGGACTTGCCCGAGGGAAGCAGCCTCTACGCCGACAGCGCCTACACCAACTATGTGTTGGAGGGCCTCTACCTGGAGTGCGAGCAGGTGGCCCTGCTGCCGCAGCGCAAGAGTAACAGCCACCGCAAAGACAGCCCGGCCTTGGCCTTCGTCAAGCAGACGATGAGGAAAAGGGTTGAAGAGGCCTTCAGCGGCATCGAAAACGCCTTCCCACAAGCCATCCATGCCGTCACTCCCCAAGGCTTCCTCCTGAAAATCGTCTTATTCCTTTTCGCATACACGATACACAAGTGCTTGTAATTCGCAACTTGAGTTATTTATTAAGAGCTTTTCCTATCTGACTAAGTATAGCTCAATTGGAACCAGAAGTTCTTCTCCCTGAAAGTCAACTGCAACATCACCTTTTAAAGTAAGGTTAGTTGAAGTCAGCTCCGTTATATCTGCTTCCCTAAACATATAGTCTCCTAAACCTAAGTTCAGAACAATAGTATCATCAGTTAACTCCCAGTTTCCTGGCACCTCGTAAGGCGTGTTATCATATTCAAAAGTAGCTACATATGTTCCGTCTTCATTAAACTTAATTGTGATAGACTCCGCGCTTGGAAGTAAAGGAGTTGCAATAGGGTTTTCACTTGTTATTTTATTTCCATTCCAGATGGCAGCAGTAAGTAATTCAACTCTTGATGGCTCAACAGTGTCTTCATCATTATCGTCATCACTACAGCTAATAAAAGTCAGGGTCAGTAAGGACAGGAAAAAGAACGAAAGTAGTCTAAGGTTTAACATGATTTGTTTTATATTAAAAATTCAAAATGTTTTATATAGATGCAAGTACTGTAAAAACGAAGGTTTTGTTTTAAATTTTTTTAGGCTTTTCAAGTTCTAAAGATTCTTCTTAAAAAAGGCTTCTAATACGCAAATTATGAAAATAAATCTAAAATATAGCCTAGGTACGTTGCCAGATATAAAATAAAGTAAATTATATATATAAACAATTGTATTATAGTGTATTTAAAGAGCAGAATATTTCACAGAGATACAGCAGCAATACTAAACAGTTAAGTAAGTTATGATTTACTAAGTCTGGTTTATGTCTTCTGATAAAAAGAATTTATCCCTCCAGAGATGGATAATTCCACAATTCTGGAAAGTTTCCTCTCCTCAGAGGGATGGTAACAGGCAATAAGGGCTAGTTGTTGTGAAGGTTTAAACCAGAAAGGTATGCAGTAAGCATATAAAAGCTTCTATATCTTAAAGAGTTTAGTTTTAAATAATATTCACTTCTGGGTGTAACCTGATTCCAAATGTCTCCTCTACAGAGTCAATAATGGTACAAGCAAGCTTTTGGATGTCAGCGCCTGAAGCACCACCATAGTTTACCAGCACCAGCGCCTGGTTTTTATGAACCCCATAGTTTTCGATTACTTTTCCTTTCCAGCCGCATTGCTCAATCAGCCAGCCTGCAGGTACTTTTACAGAGATGTCAGAAACGGGATAAGCAGGAATTTCGGGATATTGTTCTTTAAGCGCCTTAAATAAAGCTATTGGTATTTCCGGGTTTTTAAAGAAGCTGCCTGCATTGCCAATCTGTTTGGGGTCTGGTAACTTGCTGCTACGGATCTGGCAAACGGCAGCACTAACATCTTGTATAGAGGGCTGTTTTACCTGCATTTCGTCTAAGATACTTTTTATAGCTCCGTAAGATATATTCAGATTATGTTTTCTGTGTAGCTTAAACGTTACGGAAGTTACAATGTACTGCCCCTTTAACTCGTTTTTAAACACACTTTCGCGATACCCGAACTGGCATTCTTCTTTACTAAATATGCGGGTTTGGGCAGAACTAATTTCTACAGCCTCTAACTCATAAAACACATCTTTTAGTTCTACACCATAGGCACCAATGTTTTGCAAAGGAGCAGCTCCCACTGTGCCTGGTATCAAAGAAAGGTTTTCTACACCTCCGAGGTTTTGTTCCAGCATGCGAAGCACAAACTCATGCCATATTTCGCCGCCGCCAGCTTTTACATACACATACTCCTCGTTTTGACGCAGTACTTCTATTCCTTTGATGCCGTTTTGCAGCGCTACACCATCAAAGTCTTTCGTGAAAAGCAAATTACTGCCTCCTCCTAATACTAATATCTGCTCCTGCTTTACCTCTGGCTGTTGCAGCAGTTCCTGGAGTTCCTGCACATTGTTGAAGCGTGCAAAAAAGCTGGCTTTTACATCTATGCCAAAAGTATTATAAAGTTTAAGCGAAATATCAGATTGCAGTTTCATAAGTGGTAATTTACAGCAAAGGTAGCTTGGGAAGTTAAAAGTTAACAGGTACAGCATGGAAAATAAATGCTGAAGAGTTCACTATTCCTAAAAGAAAGAAAACATCATTAACTCTTAGCTACTTAATCTTCGAAGAACTTGATTCGTTTGGAAACGGTAACCATTACCAGCAGGGCAACTACTGCCACTGCCAGCCATATTGCAAAGCGACTGTAGTTCTGGAAAATAAGATCACCAATAAGAAAAAGAGAAGAGTACACCATTACCACGGCTGCAGCCCAGGCAACCAGCAAGTGATACACCTTTGATTTTGGTTGTGGCAAATCCAGTGACTTTCGTATTGGTCGCCATGCTCCCTCTGGTTTAATTTTTTCATAAAAAGCCTGTAGCTTTGCAAGAGGAACGGGGGCAGTTACATAGGTTGCCATTAACCAGGCTAGCGTAGTAAACCCCACTGTAAGGAAGAAACTATCGGGGAATTCCCACCCAAGTACATACTTTGACGTGCCATAAGCTATAAAAGGAGCAATAGTGGCTACAATTTCACTCCAGGCGTTAATACGCCACCAGTACCAGCGCAATATTAAAACCAGCCCTAACCCTGCACCTGCTTCCATTATAAAGGCCCACACACCGGATATAGAGTTAATCTGGGTAGTAACTGCCAAAGAAAAAACCATGAGCAGGAGCGTCGTAAGCCGTGAAGCATTTACCAACTGCTTCTGACCTGCATCAGGTTTGATAAAGCGGGCATACAGATCATTAATAATGTAGCTGGCTCCCCAGTTTAGTTGTGTAGAAATGGTGCTCATGTAGGCAGCAAAGAAGGCTATCAGTAAAAGCCCCTTTAAGCCGGGAGGTAGAAAATCTTTCATGGCCATCACAAATCCCAGTCTTTTATCTGCTTCTGGTAAGTCAGGATATAATACGACAGCACTTAAAGCTACCAGGATCCACGGCCAAGGGCGCAGGCAGTAATGGGCAATCTGGAAGAAAAGAGTGGCGTAAAGTGCGTGTTTTTCATCTTTCGTACTCATCATACGCTGGGCTATATAGCCTCCGCCACCAGGCTCATTGCCAGGGTACCAGCTGGCCCACCATTGCATTGTTGTGTATGCCAGAAACGCCCCAACAGATAGGATTAGCGTCTCAGCAATGCCAGCAGCGCTTGTATCAGCACCAATATTAGGGAAATAATTGAGAGACCAGCCTGGGAGCTTTTCCTTCAGGCCGGTTATGCCACCAACCTGTTCCGAGTTTACGACCAGCACCGCCAGTACTATACAACCGATAATAGCAATGGTAAACTGTACTACATCGGTAATAGCTACGCCAAGCAAGCCTGAAAGTGAAGAGTAAGCTACGACCACTACCATGGCAAGACCTACATAAAGTAACTGTTCTGACTTAGGCACTTCAAAAAACACCTCAATAATAGACATCAGAGCCACATTAACCCATCCTATAATAAGGCTGTTCATAAAGATGCCCAGGTAAATGGATCTGAAACCACGAAGGAAAGAAGCCGCTTTACCAGAGTACCGCATCTCGATAAACTCCAGGTCGGTAATAATGCCAGCGCGGCGCCAAAGCCTGGCAAAAAAGAAAGTGGTAAGCAAGCCTCCAAGTAGCATATTCCACCACAGCCAGTTCCCGGCTATACCGCTTTGGGCTACCAGTTCTGTAACAGCTAAAGGAGTATCGGCGGCAAAAGTAGTTGCCACCATAGAGGTACCTGCAATCCACCAGGGCAGGTTACGGCCGCCCAGGAAATAGTTTGCCAGGCTGCCGCTGGCTTTCCCTGTGTAGCTAATACCAATTACAAGTATTAAAATTCCAAACACAGCAATAACAATCCAGTCGATGAGGTCGAGGTGCATGAAGTAAGTTTATAGAGTGATAAGAGGGTTTTTGGTGTTGAATATCAAGTCACAAATTAAGCAATGGGATGTATAGTTGAAAACGAATCTTTCACTTTAAGGCAGGCAAATCAAAATTACTGGCAACAATTATCTTGATGTAGGGCGGAGGGTGCTATTCATTTTTTGAATTCGGAACTCGTAAGCCATTTGACTACCTTTGCAGCTTAATAACACACTTTATGGCAAAACAGAATCCGAACGGCAATTTCAATATTATAGCCACTACGCTGGCAGGTTTAGAGGAGGTACTGGCAGAGGAGCTGCGTGCATTGGACATGGAGTTTATTAAAGTTAACAACCGTGCCGTGTCTTGCTCCGGTACCCTGCGTCAGTTGTATGAAGCTAACCTGTGGTGTCGTACTGCTATTCGTATTCTAAAACCGATTCGAAACTTTAAAGCTCGTGACGAAAAAGACCTGTATGAGCAGGTGCAGAAAACGAACTGGGCAGATTTTCTGGATATAGATCAGACTTTCGCCATTGATGCGGTCGTTAGCCATTCTACTTTCGAGCATTCGTTATATGTTGCTCAACTTACAAAAGATGCGATTGTAGACCAGTTCCGCAAAGCAACAGGGGAGAGGCCATCTGTAGACCGTGTACGGCCGGATGTGCGCCTTAACCTGCACATGCATGAGAACATGGTTACACTTTCTCTGGATTCATCAGGAGACTCCTTACACCGGCGAGGTTATCGTCTGCAGACAAACGTGGCACCGCTGAATGAAGTATTGGCAGCCGGCATTATCAGTCTATCAGGTTGGGATAAGAAATCTACTTTTATTGACCCTATGTGTGGCTCGGGTACCTTTCTGATTGAAGCTGCCATGATGGCGCAGAACATTGCACCAGGCTTATACCGCCGGGACCCCTATGGTTTTGAGAAGTGGAAAGACTATGATGAGAGCCTGTTTGAGATGGTATGGAAAACAGCGGAAGCTAAAGCGAAAGATAAACCTCAGGCCGAAATTACTGGTTTCGATATAGATGCTGATTATGTAGATGCAGCCTTCAACAATATTGAAAATGCCGGTTTAGAACATGTCATACAGGTAAAGGAAGCTGACTTCTTTAAAACGAATGCACCTTCTGAGCAGGGAGTGCTGGTGATGAACCCACCTTATAATGAACGTATTGTTTCTGATGACATTCTTCTGCTCTATAAAAACATTGGAGATACCCTAAAGAATAACTACCAGGGCTATGATGCATTTGTTTTTACTGGTAATCTGGAAGCAGCTAAAAGTATAGGTCTCCGCACTTCTCGTCGAATACCGCTTTACAACGGCGCTATTGAATGCAGGCTGTTAAAGTTTGAACTATACAGAGGAAGTCGTAGAACTGAGGCTAGCTAGTTTACTGAAGGGTACCCTTAAAAAGCAGAGAGAGCACCTAATGGAGTGCTCTCTCTGCTTTTTGATTCTTTAAATTCTTCTGATCTGCGCACCCAGCGTATTCAGGCGGCCATCAATATTCTGGTAGCCACGGTCTATCTGCTCCACATTATCAATAATACTTGTTCCATCGGCAGACAAGGCAGCAATAAGAAGAGCCACACCAGCACGAATGTCAGGAGAAGTCATACGGATGCCACGAAGCGGTATCTGTTTGTTCTGACCAATAACGGTTGCGCGGTGCGGGTCGCAAAGTATAATCTGCGCACCCATGTCAATTAATTTATCAACGAAGAAAAGGCGGCTTTCAAACATTTTCTGATGAATCAGGGCAGTTCCTTTTGCCTGTGTAGCCACCACTAATGCCACACTAAGTAAGTCTGGCGTCAGGCCAGGCCAGGTATGGTCTGAAACGTTTAGTATGCTACCATCAATGTATGTGTCAATTTCATAATGATCCTGGGCAGGAATAAAAATATCATCGCCTCTGAACTCCATCTGAATACCTAACCTCTGGAAAGTCTCTGGTATCAGGCCAAGCTCAGAAATCTGGCAATTTTTAATTGTTATCTCAGAGCCAGTCATGCCTGCCAGGCCAATAAAAGAACCAATTTCAATCATGTCTGGCAACAGGCGGTGTTCTGTACCACTTAACTTCTCCACACCTTCTATTATCAGCAGGTTTGAGCCGACACCGCTAATGCGGGCACCCATGCGGTTTAGCATACGGCAGAGTTGCTGTACATAAGGTTCGCAGGCTGCATTATAAATAGTAGTTGTTCCTTCTGCCAGTACAGCCGCCATCAAAATATTAGCAGTACCTGTTACAGACGCCTCATCCAGTAGCATATAAGTTCCTTTCAACTGCTTTGCTTCAATATGAAAGAAGCTATCATGAGAATCGTAGGAGAATGTTGCGCCCAGCTTTTGCAAGCCAACAAAGTGAGTATCCATGCGGCGGCGGCCAATTTTATCGCCACCAGGTTTTGGCAGTTTACACATACCAAAGCGGGCCAGCATAGGCCCTGCAATCATCACAGAACCACGTATGGAGCGACCGAGTTTTACAAAAGACTCTGTTTCCAGATAGTCTAAATTGATGTTGTCAGCCTGAAACGTGTAAGTGTCCGGGGCTGTGCGTGATACTTTAACACCCAGGTTGCGAAGCAGTTCAATAGACTTGTTTACATCAACAATGTCCGGGAGATTAGAAATGGTAACAGGTTCTGAGGTCATTAATACGGCACAAAGTACCTGTAACGCCTCGTTTTTAGCTCCCTGAGGGATGATATCGCCTTTTAATCTGTTGCCGCCAATTACTTCAAAAGAAGCCATTCAGTATTATTTATTTCTTGTATTGGAGGATCTTGTATTTTTTCTGCCGCGGTTATCGCCACGGTTTTGTTGCTGTGAGCGGCTGTTGTTATCCTGCTGATTTCTGCCACTACCACTGGACTCGAAGAGGTTGTTGCTCTCGATATAGCCTAAGTCCATATTCAACTGACCTTTCGATACCTGGTGGATATCACCTAGAATAACATCATCAGTAATGCTCTCTTTGTTGTAAGACTTGTACAGCGTTTTCATTAGCTTACCTATGGATATTATGGCTGCTTCACGTTCTTTCGGATCTTCCAGTTCTGTGGCACGCTGTACCAGCAGTTCAACGTTCTTACCGTAGTGCTTAAAGTTTGGTGTATCCAGCGGGTACATCATTTTCTGCGGCTTATCGTTCAGATACTCCATAGCGCTTAGCGGGTATGGGGCATCAACGTCTAGTTTTGAGCCGGACATTACGTACAGGTGGTTCCACAACTTCTGCTGGTAGTCCTGGGTGTCGCGCAACTGCGGGTTCAGCTTCGACATCAGGTTAATGAGTAACTGAGACAGACGAGTGCGTTCTGCTCTGTCTTCTACAGTAAGTATATAATTTACAAGGTCCTGCACGTTTCTGCCATACTCACGCAGCAGCAGGTCTTGTTTAAAGGTGGTACTAGCTTCCATTATATCGTTTTAAGAATTACGAATTACGTATTAAAATTAGAAATTAAAAATACTATGCACTGCGTGCTGTTACAAATTTAGAACTACGGCTTACCAATTATATTGGATGTGAACAAATACGCTTTTGCTAACTCTCTGGTATTGTTGTGTCTACGTTTTAATAATATATACAGCTGCTGCTTAATTAAAGCACGTGCAAGCCTTTAATTTCTAATTACTGCTTAGCTATGAATGCGCAACTTTGCAAAACTTAACAAAAGTGTTTTTTCGCCTACTTCATCAAAGTTGATGATAGCTTTGGTACTGTTGCCCTGTGTATCCATTTTGGCTACCACACCAAAGCCAAACTTAGGGTGCTCTACTTTCATGCCGGCAGCCAGGGCAGATGTATCACTTGGTTTGAAATCGGCTGGCGGCGTATAGTTCGCTGCAACTTGCTTGCGGGCCGGAGGCGTGACTAAGCTGCTCTTGCGCTGCACCACGCGGTCAAACACGCTTCCGGTAGCAGTAGCCTCACCATATTTAAAGTTTAGATATTTCGGATCAATTTCATCCAGAAAACGACTCTTTTCGCAGGAGCGCAGGTTTCCCCATTGGTAGCGGCTGGTGGCATAGGTCAGGTAGAGTTTTTTTTCTGCCCTTGTGATAGCCACGTAGAATAAGCGACGTTCTTCCTCCAGGTCTGCCCGGGAGTTGAGCATCATCTGGCTAGGGAAGAGGTTCTCTTCCATACCCACTATGAACACGTTCTTAAACTCCAGTCCTTTGGCAGAGTGTATGGTCATAAGAGTTACAAATTCGCCGTCTGCGTCTTCTTTGGTGTCAGCATCTGTTATCAAAGCAATATCCTGTAAGAAAGCAGAGAGGCTTTTGTCTTCTCTTTCCGGGTCATCGACATATTCTTTAATACCATTCAGCAGTTCCTGTATATTTTCATAACGTGCCAGTCCCTCTACGGTTTTATCCTGGTACAAATCATCTACTATTCCGGAATGTTTGGCAACGTGCTTGGCTACTTCAAAAGCATCGGTGTTATCAGCAATACGTGCAAAATCACGAATCATAATAGAGAAGTTCTCAATAGCCGTTCCTACACGGTTACCTAAAAACTGACCTGCGTTCTGCACCACTTCCCAAACAGCATGATTGGTTTCGTTAGCCAGTACAAAAATCTTTTGCTCAGTTGTTTCGCCAATACCCCGCTTCGGATAGTTAATGACACGCCGAAGTGCCTGTTCATCGTTAGGGTTTACGGTAAGGCGCAGGTAAGCAATAAGGTCTTTTATCTCCTTACGCTGATAGAACGACAAGCCCCCGATAATCTTGTACTTGATGTTCATACGGCGCAGTGCCTCTTCCATCGCACGCGACTGGGCATTTGTGCGGTAAAGAATGGCGAAGTCGTCGTAGGAGAGGTGGTTTCCCATCTTCTCTTCGAAAATAGTAGTGGCCACCAGCTTACCTTCTTCGTTATCAGAATTGGCTTTAATGACCTCTATTAATGGCCCTTGTTCGTTATCAGTGAAAACATCTTTGCGAAGCTGTGCCTGGTTGTTCTTAATAACAGAATTAGCAGCGTGCACAATGTTTTGGGTAGACCTGTAATTCTGCTCCAGCTTAAAAACTTCTAACTCTGGGTAATCCTGTTCAAAGTTTAGAATGTTCTGGATATCAGCACCACGGAAGGCATAAATAGACTGAGCATCATCGCCTACTACTACCAGGTTACGGTTTTGAGCAGCCAGCTTTCGTGTTATCAGGTACTGCGAGTAGTTGGTATCCTGATACTCATCCACCATTACATATTTAAAAATGTTCTGGTATTTGTTCAGCGCGTCCGGGTGGTCTTTAAAGAGCACGTTGGTGTTGAACAGCAAATCGTCGAAGTCCATGGCTCCGGCACGGAAGCAGCGGTTTTGATAGGTTTCATAAATCTTGCCTATCTTCGGACGCATAGCGGCATCGTCATCGGCTTGTATTACAGGGTCGTTCAGATACTGCTTTACAGAAATCAGCTTGTTTTTGGCAGAGGAAATCCGGCCGAGCACCACATTGGGCTTGTACAGCTTATCGTCTAGGTTCATCTCCTTTACAATATTCCGGATCAGTGTTTTAGAGTCGTCGGTATCGTAAATTGTAAAGCTCTTAGGATAGCCTATTTTCTCTGCCTCAGCACGAAGTATGCGGGAGAACACCGAGTGAAAGGTACCCATCCATATATTCTTCGCCTCATTGCCTATTACTTTCTCGATACGATGGCGCATTTCTTTTGCTGCCTTGTTCGTAAAAGTAAGGGCCAGTATATTAAAAGGATCAACTCCCTGGCTAATGAGGTAAGCTATCCTGTAAGTAAGAACTCTTGTTTTGCCTGAGCCCGCACCCGCAATAATCATGGCTGGTCCTTGCGTGTGAAGCACCGCGCCGCGCTGCGACTCGTTTAATAAATTTAAGTAATCCATTTCTTCTCTTCCGCGTGCATCTTTAAATCCATCGCAATTTACAAATACAATTTCGTTTTCTGAACCAGGTTTAAACTTTTGGCACGACAACTGCACCAATGTTTAAAGTAGTTTTACTACCAGATGAACAAGAACCAGCTGCAAAGCGTTTAGTGCCAGGGCAGGAATTAATCTGAAAATAGTCGCATTTGCTTGTACACACGGTGCTGCTTTTGATTTACAGCCTCCAAATTAGTTATTTTGCAATTCTTTAAGCTTCATGAAAGCAGAAAGAAGCTAATATGAATGTACCAAATTTACCCTTAAGAATTACTACCATGAAAAGAATGCTATTGCTGTTGAGCTTAATAGTAATGTACCAGGTTAGTGCAGCACAAACTAATGCATCTCAAAACGGTGGTAAGAGAGATTCTGTAAAAATCGTATCAACAAAGGGCACTGTTGCTGATACGGCAACTAATGCCCTTAATACTAAGCTTATATGGCGTACTCCTGCTACACAAGTGGGGTTAAACCTGTACATAAGTCTTCAGTTTAAAGAAGCGTATGCCAAATTTCAGGAGGCAGTTACTGAGGGTGATAATGATGCTTATTACTTTATGGGGCGTATGCACCAGTACCGCCAGCTAAAGTACGACACTGTTCAGATAGACACTGTTAAAGAAATACAGAATGCCTCTAAGTATTTTGCGGCCAATACCGATTCAGCCCGATACTACTTCCAGAAAGCTGTAGATGAAGGCAGCCTGTTAGGGCACCTGGGCCTGGCTGAACTTATGGTGATCAACAGTGATGATGAAATGCGCCGCTTTACACAGCATATGCGTACGGCAGCTATAGAAATAAGAGAGAAGGCTGTGGACGGAGATGCTTTCTGCAACCGTATACTTGGCAGCATGTATTATACCGGTTACGGTGCTCTGCAGGACATGGGACTGGCTATGAACTACCTGAACCGTGCAGCAGAAAAAGGAGATATAGTAACTTATTGCTATATGGCCAACATGTACATAGAGGGTAAAGGCGTGGCAAAAGACTATAAAAAAGCGGAAGCCCTTCTGAAGAAAGGAGTTGAGGCCGGAGACCGGGAAGCACTCTATACCTTAGGGCTATTATATGAAGAGGGTACTCTGGGTGAGGTAAAGATAGAAGAGGCTCGTAAATTGTACCGTAAGGCAGTATCTAAAGGAAGTCCTTTGGCTTATGAGCAGTTAACTTATATTAATCAAACGACAGATCAGAAACTGGCGGCTGCCTCTATTCATCGTAATCCGGATATGATGAAACGTGCCCTGGCAGCAGGGGCAGATGTGAATACCGTAGCCGTACCCGATGATTACCAGGCAGACTTAAAAGGTCGCACTCCGTTGATGCATACTATTTATGTTCCCATGCTTCTGGAAGATTATGGAGAACCTTACAAGCCTTTGGTGCGCTTGCAGACAGCCAGCCTGCTTCTTCGTGAAGGAGCCGATGTAAATGCGCAGGATAATGATGGTAAGTCTGCCTTACATTATATTGTATCCAGTACCAGAATTAAAACCGAGTTCTTTGAACAGGAGCAGATACAGTTAATTGATACTTTGCTTCACTATGGTGCCAATCCTAACATCCAGGACAAAAATGGAAATACGGTGCTTGCCCAGGCGCTTCAGGCAACTATAGGGCAGCACATTGGTATCCTGGACCTGGAGAAGTTATTAGCTGCCGGAGCTGACCCTAATGTGCAGAATAATGATGGTAAAACGCCACTGATGCTTGCCTGTGAGATAAATGCTAACTTTGAAATCATTCTTGCTTTACTGCAAGGTGGTGCCGATGCAACTGTTAAAGATAATACAGGTAAAGCTGCTATAGATTTTACAAATCACGAAAACGTTGAGAACATACTAATGGCCGCTGGCTCTCCAAAACGGCAGTAGTGTTAATATTATGTTAAATATATTTTGTGCTCATATTACATAAAGTGATTGAGGCAGGAGTGGGTTTGGAAGAGTTGCTTAGTCTGGTCTCAAATTTCAAAGAAGCATTAATCTGTATTTTCCTTAATTTTCTGGTTTTAAGTTGTACAAAGCATCGCTCTTTTAAACTTTTCTGTAGCGTTTTATATGAACAAGCTCATTGCCAAGCCAGATAATGTCAAATGGTTTATTTTATTTGGTATATTGATATGCCTAACCATTTTTATTGTCGAAAATATAAATGACCGTCTTAAGCTGAATGACTTTAAAGTGTATTATTCTGCTGCTGAGGCACTAACGCAAGGTAAACAAGTTTATGGGCTTCCATTTGGCTTATCGACAGGGTTTTATAAGTACTCTCCCTTTACACTGCTTTTGTTTGTTCCTTACACAATTGTTAGTTTTGATGTAGCGCGTGTTATTCATTTTTTTCTCCTATCAGTTTGCACGATAAGCGCGATCATTCTGCTTTATCGAATAGTAAATAATTATTTGTTTGAGGTAAAAGGGAAAAGTGGTCTGCTTTGCCTCATCTTGATTTGTATTCTTAATCATCTGTTTCGGGAGCTTCATTTAGGTAATATCAATGTAATCCTTGTGCTATTGGTAAGTATGGGGGTGCTTTTTACCTTAAAATCCAGATTTTTCCTGGCAGGCTTTCTGTTTGCGCTCGTTATTGTTACTAAACCTTACTTCCTCCTGTTAATGCTGCCTTTAGTGGCTTACAGAAAAGTGGGTCCGCTGTTGGGGCTGGCTTTTTCTGTGTTTGTGTTCATATTAACTCCTGCTTTTTTCTTAGGTATAGACAAAAATCTACAGCTACATCAGGATTGGGTAAAATCAATGCTTGACCACTCCAGCTATCTCACAAGTTACAACACAATTGAGTATCTGATACAATATTACCTGTATCCTGTAAAACAAGGCAGTATTCAGAATTATGTCATTGCCCTGGCAGGTATTCTATATGTGTTATTCTTCTGGGGCAGTAATAAAATGGCTTCCAGGTCTACTAAGCCTACACATTATAAAGAAAGAACGTTTCTGATAAGCGTTTTTATTTTGATGGCTGTTGTGCCTAATCTGGTTGTTACAGATACAGAGCATTTTTTACTGTCGCTTCCTCTTATTGTGATATTAGCCGGTTTTTTATCTACCCGAAAGAATTATATACTTACGGCAGGCTTTGTTGTACTCATCTTCCTTTATGAGGGAAACTCTTCTGACTTGCTAGGTAAGAAACTGGCAAACCAGTTTGACCAGTGGGGAGTACTGGGGCTTAGTAACTTGGTTCTTATTGCAGCTGTTATTTATCTTTATTTCAAAGAAGGTCCCAAATGGAAATCTATTGCATTGAACGATACATCAGCTAACAATATAACCTAAAAAAGGTCTTATTAAGTTGCTGAACTCTTCTTTTTACTTCAGAAGCAGAAGGTTCTTCTTTTTGTATTTTGAGCCGCTGTGGCGTTAACCATTAAGGTGAAACATCTTTTCCTGCCTTGGTTTCATTCATCTGCTTTGCTGTAAGTTAAGGGAGCAAATACAGCGGGGGGTACTTTTAAACTATTTTATACCTACCTTTGTCTCCTTTAAAAAATAGGTACATGATAGTTCTTCAGAATACCGTCATTAGTGACGATGTCCGCGATAAATTTTTTGTTTGTAATCTTGAGAAGTGCAAAGGAGCCTGCTGTGTAGAAGGGGATTTGGGTGCTCCGCTGGAAGAAGAAGAGTTGCCATTACTGGAACAGCATTACGAAAAAATTAAGCCCTACATGACGGGTGCCGGTAAGCAGGCGGTAGAAGAGCAAGGCCTTTATATCAAAGACTGGGAGGGAGATTACTCGACGCCTACTATCAACAATCGGGAGTGTGCTTATGCTGTGTATGATGAAAAGAATATGCTGAAATGTGCTATAGAGCAGGCTTACATAGACGGCGCAATCGACTGGAAGAAGCCTATCTCATGCCATCTTTACCCCATCCGTGTTACGAAGTACGATGGCTTTGAGGCCCTGAACTACGACCGCTGGCACATCTGTAATACGGCCTGTAGCTTTGGCGAAGACCTGGGCGTTAGAGTATACCAGTTCCTGAAAGAGCCGCTTATCCGGAAGTATGGGGAAAGTTGGTATAGCGAATTAGAGCAGGTGATGGAGGAAGAGCTGAATACTGACAAACCTCAGGTTTAAGCTCAAGTTTTATTTGTAGACAAGCAGTTCTGCCAGCAGAAGTTTAGCTTTTTTGTCGCCTTTACTTTCCGAAAGTGCTGCCCAATGGGCAGCTTCTTTAGGTTTACCCATTCCTTCATAAGCAACAGCCAAATTATATGCGGCCTTGATGCAATCCTTAGAGTGCGTATCAGTGGCTATTGGCAAAAGAAGTTCTGTAGCCTGTGCCCATTTTTCTTGCTGCATTAAAAGGGCAGCAGGAGCTAATATTTTGGTAACATAAATGTTACGTTCCTTATTAATCTGTTGCGGATAAAAGCGTTGCCAGTAGTCGTAACCTGTATATTGAGCAAGTTTCTTAATGGTTTCTCCTGCATTACTAATGGCAGGTCCTATAGCTAATAAGCCACTAACTACTTCACGGGACTGGTAGTACTCATTGTCTTCCAGTTCAACCTGATCCAGGACTGTGCCTGTGCTGTCGTAAAGAGTCCATTTGGATTTGACATAAAGCGCATAATGAGCTGTTTTTGATATAGCCCCATTTTCATCTTCATTTCGTTCTACATCCTTCTCCAGAAAGGCATCGAAATTATCAAGGGTTAAAAGTAAATGGTATGGTCGTGATGCATAAAGCTCTTGTACCTGCTGTTCTGTAAGTAATTGCTCCTGGCCCGGCTTACTCATTTTATATAGACTGTCTGCCATTACAAGTACGAAAGTAGAGTCGTCCAATACTGCGTCTATAACTCCCTGTAAAGCACTTTCTGCTCCTTTCCGAAATACGTCTACCTTTCTGTCCTTTTGATAGGGAAGCAAATCAGCATTAAGCCTATTCAGTACCGCTACCTTCCACTGGTCATCCGTAACAGGCACAGCGGCAGGCTGAGAAGTTTGAATAAGCACATTTGAGGTACAGCTTATCAAAAATGTACTTGCTGAAAAGCAAGGCAGGCAAAGTTTTCTTATTGAAGCATACACCATAGAAGTTTGTACAATATAGGCTATTTTGCTTATACACGATGATGCTTTCATACATGAATTTACCTTTTTTAAACCTCGTCTAACGGGTAAACTGCAGCTTGATTTAAAGGAATTTAAACGAGCTATATCATTTATATTAAGAGGTAAGTTACTCTACAAAAGCGTAGTTTATACAGCATTATATTGCCTTTAAGGCTTTTAATTTATACATTTTGATTTACTGTAACAGCGGAATAGCCTCCGGAATTGTTAAAGTATGCCTGCAACGCCTGCCTTTTTGTTCTTTTTTGCGTATAGGCTATACTAAACTTAGAGCTAAAATATACAGTTATGCAAGATAAAGTTGAACTAACCTCCATGGTGAACGCGCTTTCACAGGCCCGTAAAGATGGATACTTAATTGATTTTAAAGTGTCAGAAGATGGACATTATCTTTGCTCCATGGATGATAAAGAGCGCTATGCTCCGAATGAGGTGCGTATTGTTAACTTTTACCGCTTTGAGGGAGAAAGCAACCCAGATGATATGGCTATTCTTTACCTGGTAGAAACTAGTTCCGGGTCAAAAGGTAGCATTTCTGATGCTTATGGAACATATTCTGACGAGAATATTGAGGGGTTTATGAAGCAGGTAGAAGACTTAGGTAAAAACCTCGATAAACACAGTTAGCTGTAAGTAGCAATTGTATAAAAGGCAAAGTATATGTTAAAAAACAGATGCTTTGCCTTTAGCCTTTTAAATACTATTACCTGATGAATCACATAGAAACAATCGTACTTTCTCATTTAAATACTTCTTTATTACTAGAAGGAACTCAGGACAGAAGAAATATTAACATCCATAAAGTTATTGTACAGGAAGGTAACCCGGACAATATAAAGCTGACAGTGCTGGATGAAAAGGATATTCCTGTTTTTAGCGAGATTTTAACAGCAATAAATGATTCAGACAACCGAGAAATTGCGGTGCATAAGAAGTTTGTCTTTTATGATCATCTTACGGTTACCCTTGCTTCAACGTCTTCAGAAGAACCCTTTGCAGTAGCAGTAGTTTTTGAGTAGTATTTCTTCTGAACTACCAGAGAATTTATGCACCTGTCACTGAGGCAATACTAAAACCTGAGGCTATAAGGCTCCTGTTCTTTAGACAAACCAGAAAGCCTTTCTTTCTACCTGGAGCTTTTTGTTAATGCATCAGCTACCAGCCCTGTTGCTGTGGCATAGATGCCATGCATCAAAGCATCTTCACTAATAGCTTTGGGTTTCCATGTCGTAATAGGTTCCTCTACATCCATAGAAGGTAGTACTGTTATTTCTGTTCCCCATACAGCACCGAAATGAGCAAGCGTACCAGCTACGCCAGTCGCGCCAAATTCTGCAAGCAAGGCACGAGGCACTCCCCAGGCAGTGCCGTAGGCAAAGTGTGTAAAGTTTGTTATCGTTTCTTTGTCTTCGTCACTTTCTGCTTTAATACCAAACACCTTCTTCACCGCTTGGTAAGGTGTATCGCTTGAGCCACGGCCGCTCAATTTCATTTCTATCATTTGTGCTACCGTCATAGCGGCGGTTCCCAGCAAACCAGCCACCAAACCTCTTCCCACCGCACCAGCTACACGGGCCGTTACTGAAACTGATCTGTCTTCGTATTCTGCTATATAGTTTTTGTTCATGTTCCTGTTTTTACTTTAGTTTGTTTGTCTTATACTTTTTATTGAGGGTTAAGTTTAGTTAAGGCTATGTCAGAGAATTGACATTAACAAGTTTAAGGCATGTTGCATTATAAACATTTTCTCATAAGGATTGTTAATTATTGAGTTGCGGCATCTTTTGAAAAAATAATCCTGTGAACAGAGTTGCCCGTACCTAGTCTAGTCGAACCTGAACTTGCACAGTTTTCATTACTTGCTGCTCTCCTGAAAAGAGGTGAAAAGCAATAGTTGAGTGGCTTTAACATTATGGATCAAGTTTCTGGATTACCTATCATCTAACTTATACATTCTTATATGAGCAATTACTTAGAGGCAGCCAAACAAGTATATGATGAGGCTGCTGTTAATCCCCAAAAAGGACTTTGCTGCACGACCACACCTGCCTGGCAACTGCCAGAGCTGAAGTTGCCATCTAAAATGCTGGAAATGAATTATGGTTGTGGCTCTACGGTAAACCTGCGGGACCTGGGCCACGACCCGACAGTGCTTTATGTTGGCGTAGGAGGGGGAATGGAGCTACTGCAGTTTGCCTACTTCTGCCGTCGCAAGGGAGCAGTTATTGGTGTAGACCCAGTGGAACGTATGCTTAAAGCATGCGCTGATAATCTTTTAGAAGCGGAATCAGAGAATGCCTGGCTGCACCGGAACTTTGTGGAGCTAAGAGAGGGCGATGCACTGAGCCTGCCCGTAGAAGATAACATCATTGATGTAGCTGCACAAAACTGCCTCTTTAATATCTTTAAGCCTGATGAATTGAATAGGGCGTTAGCAGAAATGTACAGAGTATTAAAGCCGCATGGTCGATTGGTGCTTTCTGATCCGGTAAGTGAGAGTGTAATGCCTGAAAGCTTATTGCAGGATGATCAGTTACGGGCTTTGTGCCTGAGTGGGGCTATGCCCTTGCAGCAGTACATTGACTTTATTACTGGTATTGGCTTTGGTACAGTAGAGGTTCGTGCCAAGCGCCCTTATAGAGTGTTGGCTCCCGGCCAATACGATACTAATAAAATGATTTACATTGAAAGTGTAGAAATATGTGCTATCAAAGATCCAATGCCGGAAGATGGGCCTTGTGTATTTACGGGCAAGCATGCCATTTATTTTGGAGAAGAAGCCTTGTTTGATGATGGAAAGGGGCACACCCTGCTACATAACCAGCCGCTTGCTGTTTGCGATAAAACAGCCAAAGCCCTGCAAGCTTTAAACCGCTCAGACATATATGTTACAAAATCTACTTATCACTACGATGGGGGAGGGTGCTGCTAGCAAGCCAGGCCAGTGGTTTACCTGGCAACAGAACGGGGAACTTAATGGAAGATAAAACTATACCCCTTCGTGATCTGGCTATTATCGGTGACAGACGCACCTGTGCTTATGTTTCTAAGAACGGAAGTATTATTTGGTATTGCCCCCGTCGCTTCGACTATCCCTCTGTTTTTGCCAGTCTGCTGGATTTAGTGAAAGGAGGAAGCTGGAAAGTGCTTTCCAAAACTCTTGTTTTTGCTGAGAGGGAGTATGTGAGTGACAGTACTGTTCTTAAAACTCATTTTACAGGTTCTGCAGGTAAGCTAATGATAGAAGACTGGATGCCCATGGGGGCTGCTTTTACAGGTATCTGCCGTACGCTTTCAGTAGCTCCTGAATCTACTGTGCTACGGCTAACTCCAAAACCAGATTATGCCAGAAGCGAGGTAAACCTGGTGCAGAAAAATAATGTGATAAGTATTAACGGGCAACAATTTCTCTATGCTTCGCATCCTATCAGTATAAAAGATAATACCATAGAATGTAATGTGCCTGAAGGTGAGGCTTCTTGGTTTGTGCTGAGCGATATACAACTGGAAATGACGCAAGAGGTAATAGAGCAGGCAAAACAACAAACTCAGAAACATTGGGAAGAAGTATCTGGCCATATTAAGTACCACGGTCCTTATGAAATGGAGGTACGAAACTCGCTGCGTGTGCTACGTCTAATGACTTGTGCCGAAAATGGTGGTATTATAGCGGCAGGCACTACTTCGTTGCCTGAAGTATTAGGTGGAGACCGAAACTATGATTACCGATACGTGTGGCTGCGTGATGCTTCTATGATTGTAAGTGCTCTTACACGTGCAGGTAGTGACGGTGTAGAGGAACGAAAGCTCCTGGACTTTATATGTGGAGCTATGCATGAGGTAGATGAGCCGGTGGTTCCGTTTTTTACGCTGGGCTTTACTCCTGCCCCCGGAGAAGAAATTATCAATCTGGCAGGTTATGCGAATAGCAAACCTGTTCGGATTGGTAATGATGCTAATAATCAACTGCAGTTAGATGCCATCAGCAATGTTCTTTTGGCGGCCAAGCTAATTTATAGCACGTACGACACACGTGAGCATTGGGGTGTTATCTCCCGCTTGGCTGATTTTCTCGCTTTGCACTGGCACAAGCCTGATCACGGGCTGTGGGAAGAAACAGAGCAGAAGCATTATACCTCCAGTAAAGTGGTGGCTGCCGTAAGCCTTGAGTTTATCTCTCAACAGACAGATGATAAGGCACAGAAGGAGAGATGGCTTAATGCAGCCAAAGCTATCCGAGACTATGTGCATAAGAATTGTCTGACAAAAGATGGTGCTTATGCAGCCTATGCCGGAGCAGAGTTTGTAGATGTAAGCGCTATGCTTTTCCCTACCTGGGCTTATACTGCTGCTGATGCCCCGGAAATGTTGAAAACGATAGCAGTGCTGGAGCGGGATTATTGTCAGAACAATTTATTTCGCCGGCACTTATTAGAACATGGTTCCAGTAGAGAAGGCGCTTTTCTGGCAGGTACTTTTTGGGTAGCACAGTATTGGGTAATGCGCCGCGATTGGGATAAGTTCGGAAAAGTAATGCAGGCAGCACTCAGATTTATGAATGATGTGGGACTGATGCCAGAGGAAGGGGATCCGGAAACAGGAGCGTATCTCGGTAATATTCCACAGACATTTGTGCACGCCTCTCTTATTGGTGCTGTAATAGATTATAAGAATGCCCGGCAGCAGGAAAAGGACAAGAAGTAGTGGAGGGAGCGGTTGATGGCTTTACTTACTTTCAATGAGAAACTCCAAAGCTGCTCCTTAAGCGTTCGTGCATAAAAGTTGTAACTGTAAATAAGAAGGGAAGCCTTAATTAAGGCTTCCCTTCTTATTTACAGTTACAACGATTCGTCGTGCTGACTAAGGTCTAAGCCAAGTACCTCTTCTTCTTCTGTTACACGAAGCTTCGAGATCATATCCGTAATCTTAAGCAGTAACATAGAACCAAAAAAAGCGAATACTGAAACTCCCACTAAAGCAGCCAGATGTACTAGAAATAACTTTGTCTCCCCGAAAACAAGACCATTGCCTGTCTCATTGGCACTGTTTATAGCTTGGCTGGCAAATACGCCTGTTAAAAGCATACCCACCATACCACCTACACCATGGCATGGGAATACATCCAGGGTGTCGTCCAAGGAGGTTCTTGTACGCCAGTCAACCACTAGGTTACTTATTACAGATGCAATTACACCAATAGCGATAGAATGAGGGATGGTAACAAAACCTGCAGCTGGCGTAATAGCCACTAAACCTACCACAGCACCAATACAGGTTCCCAAAGCAGATGGCTTTTTACCTTTTACAGCATCAAAGAAAATCCAGGCTAGTGCCGCAGCGGCGCTAGCAGTTGTGGTAGTACCAAGTGCAATAACAGCTAAGTCGCCGGAGCCTAAAGCAGAACCAGCATTAAAGCCAAACCAGCCGAACCAAAGTAAGCCTGTGCCTAACATTACATAAGTGATGTGGGCGGGGTGGTGGTTTGTGTCGTACCGCTTCTTTAAAAACAGGGCAGACGCCAGTGCAGCCCAACCTGCTGACATATGAACAACTGTTCCTCCTGCAAAATCCAAGACGCCAAAGTTCATTAATATCCCATCTGGATGCCAGGTTGCATGAGCCAGCGGAGCATAAATAAATATCAGAAACAGGCAAATGAACAGAATGTAAGACTTAAAGTTGATACGCTCAGCAAAAGCACCTGTAATGAGAGCAGGAGTAATGATGGCAAATTTTAACTGGAACATAGCAAACAGCAGCAACGGAATAGTTGGTGCCCCGGGCCATGGTGCTCCGTCTATTACTCCCTGCATCATAAAGAAAGTAGCAGGATTACCAAAAAAGCCACCGATAGACTCGCCGAATGCAAGGCTAAAACCGAAAACCACCCAGATAACGGCAACTATAGCCATACAGATAAAGCTCTGTAGCATAGTCGAAATAACATTCTTTTTATTAACCATACCGCCGTAAAAGAAAGCAAGGCCGGGCGTCATAATTAAAACAAGTGCTGTGGCTGTCAGCATCCAGGCTGTGTCTGCTGCACTAATTTCATGGGCACCAACTGAAGACGGAACAGAAGGTATAATGATAGTCAGGACAACTACCAGTAGTAATAACAGAAACGGAATACGCGATAAAGTTTTAACCATTGGTTTTGTATTAGGTGAAAGACGAGCCTTGAAAATAGTATGCTTATGTGGAATTGTAAAATCAATTAAGATAATTCTTGAAAATTTTCTTATAATATAGTGATAATGTAATCATTTTTACAAGATTATGTTTTCTTGTCGTTCAAAATTTATTATTCTTAGTAGTGTGAGCTGAAGGATGGCAATGCTAGTAGATCAACCCTATGCATGCTCTTGTATGTCTGGCATGTTCTGTTCGGATGCGAACATATTATGTATGATGTCGAACACCTGATACAGATAGAATAACGCCTATTAGCTGCCTTTAGAAAAGGTTCCATTTTGGCATAGGATTTGTGTAAGTAAGTTTAGGCTTATGAAAGGATTAACAAGGTTGAACATTCCAGTAATCTTTTAACTATGAAAAGAATGACCTAGTGCTGAATGTGCCTTTATTCCGGGTTGTGAAAGTGAACTTTTGGGTACAACAACTTGAAAACAATCATTATTAACTCATCCTGCTGTATTTAAGCTATCTATTAAGTATAATTAAAGCTTTCTCAGAATAAATATTTATTTTAATAATGTGTTTATAGCGGTATCCTTAGGTTTGATGCTTACAGGATATGATATTTTTGATAAAGTATCTGAACCGTTATGTCCCTTGAATCTAAACCAGGGGCAGGAAAGGGTAGAGGTTGTGTCAGAGGCTAGAGATAATGTTTTAGAGAAGTGCTGTTCTGAGCAGAAGGTTTCCGTTTTCACATCAAATGATTGGCAGAAAAATTTTAGCTACAGCATAATGGGGTACCTTATTACCTATTTCTCCTGATTCAGGATCTTCGGGTACTCCTCTCTTTCCGATGAAATATAGTTTACACTTATTGAATATACCTAACTCCCTATGCTTAATTTGGTACGCAACCTAAGGGAATAGCTAGGCTATCAGTATCGCTAATTTATCCTTCTGTAGTTTTTCGTAATAACTGCTTGTTGAACATACCGTAAACAAGTCGATAACCTATGAAGGAGTAAAGGTATGAGATATTTTGTGGCGGTACTGCTCTTATGGCTAACTGCCTACACTTTAAAAGCACAATCTGGTGGTAAGCATAGGTCTGCTTATTGGATAAAGTATAATAATGAACTTACCTTAAGCGAAAAGTGGCTGTTAACAACAGAAGCTGAAAATCGCAGGACCTTTTCTCCTGACAGGCAGAACCAGGTGTTGGCTCGTACAACTATTTCTAAACAAATTACCAGTACACTACATCTTGGTGTTGGTTTAGCTTATAACACAGAATATGAAGCTGATGCAGAGCTTTGGGTGCCTGAGTGGCGCCCGCACGAACAGGTAGAGCTTTTACTGGTTAAAAATAAGTTTCAGATAGAGCAGCGCATTCGTGTAGAGCAGCAGTTCATTCGAAATACAGCCGGCGATGAACTGCTGGAAGACCACAGCCTTACCCTCAGAACAAGATATCAGCTACAATTGATTTACAACTTTAAGGAAAAAGAAGGCGAAAAAGGTAATCTCGCTGTTATACTATGGGATGAGCCATATGCCACTCCTGCGGAAAAGATGTTCTTTAACCAGAATCGCCTCAGCCTTGGTATAAGATATCAGCCTTTCCAGAAAATGTACCTTAAGCTATCTTACATCAACAGGATAGTACAAACAGACCCGGACAAGTACCAGTACTGGAATGTACTCAGATTTACTTTCAATCATTTGCTGGAATTATGATCTTTTGCTTCTGCCTCACATGGCCTAGAACTTTTGTCTCTAATCATCAGCTTCACTATTAGCAAACTTGGTTTTGTAATTGCCTGTAAGTTTTAATATCTGATATGATTTGTTTTACAGGCTTACACTATAAATAAACTATAACTTATAGGTTTTAAACTTATCTATATTTATAAATGTAATTAAACATTTATTTTATGTTTTCTACTAAAGAAGATGTGGCTGATTAGCCTGGTTGTAAATAATTCGATATAATCTAGATCTTTTTTATGATTTATGAAGCTTTCTTCAATATAAAATCAGTCTTCTCCTTTACTCTTAAAATTGCATCAGGTTCTTACACACAAAAAGACTGATGAAAGTGCTGTCTCTTTCTTTGGAGTAGAGAGTCGTTTTAATATTTATTGAAATGTTTTGGGACTTTTATTTACATAAACCTTAGCCTGAACAAAGTAGCAAAAAGCTTCCTGTTATTTTATAGTGTGTTTATTATGTTAAATATGTAATGATGATAAAATCTTGATTTACTAAATGTATTGAAGAATAACATGAGTGCTTAAAGAATGTGTAATGCAGTAGGTGAGGTAATTGGCTTAAAAACCAGGCTCTGGATTAAATACTGAAGCGGTGATTATTAGTTACGTTGCAATGCTGTAGATGTAAAAGAGTAGCACTACATTACTAGATTTTAATAAAAGAAGTTGATGGCTTTATTTGCCGTTACATTTCAGGAGAAACTTAAACTTTGGTGCAAAGGAGAGAGGTGGTACCGGAAAGCAACACAAATTAAGCTTGAGGAAGCATTCAACTAGAGCCCCCCTTATTAACAGAAAAAGCCTTACACAATGTGCAAGGCTTTTTCTGTGATTACTTGTATAGCTAAACTAAACTAGCTTAACATTCACTGCGTTTAGTCCTCTTTTTCCTTCTACTACATCAAAAGTAACTTGGTCACCTTCTCTAATCTCATTTACTAAACCAGAAACGTGTACAAAGTACTCCTGATTTGATCCTTCTTCTTTGATAAAGCCGAAACCTTTTTGGTCATTGAAGAATTTTACTGTTCCTTTATTCATAATGTTTTTTTGTTATACACCTTAGACGTTTGAAGATGTAAAAATGTTCACAAATTTATAAAATTTTATATGAATATAGAAAATAAAAGAATCATTAGCTACTACTTACTTAAAATAATTTTTTTATGAGACAGAATAAAAAAAGCTGCTGTTAAAAAATAATTAGCTAAACAGCTGTATTAGTAGCTTTTAAAGCTGCAAACAAGTTTTAGAACAAGACAAAGCTTTGTAATGCCTTACCCTTAAACAGAGGTTGTAAATAATAAACTGTTCTGAAATACTAGTATCTCGGTTGCTTTTTAAGGGTAGCTATTTCCTGATTCAGTTCCTCAATGCGATTCATTTCAGTTTGTAGGTTGCGTTTTAGCTTTAGTTCTTTTTCGCGGGTAGCCTTTTTATGGGTATTATATTCTTCGTCTACAGCATCAAACGCTTTCTGCTTTTCAACAGCCACTCTCTTGCTGTTTTTATACTGTAGCATCATTACAGCAAGCAAAATCAATAAAGCAACAATAATACCTATAGAAAGGAACACATAAAATTGCTTATGCATGTCAATACCTAATACAGAAAGATTGTTAACAGCATGTTCGCTTTTCTGTACTTCTTCCTCTTTCTGCGCGTTCTCTTGTTTTAAGGCCTGTATTTGTTGGTTTTGACTTTCTATAGTTGCGCGTGCCTCTGTCAATTCCTGCTCAGCTGACTTGCGATCGTCTACTAAACCTTGTGCGGTAGCTTTGATGCTTTCCTGCACACTTGTCCAGAAAGCATTCAGTGCATTAACATTTACTACTTTGTAGTCCTGGTTATTTTCTCTGTAGGAGTTAGAGTTGTTTTTCAGGTTATTGAATTGTCTTGCTAATGGAGCGGGAGTAGTGCCTTCTTCTGTAGTTGTTTGCTGCGCTTTAGCTGTTGTTACTGAAAAGGTAAGCAAAAAGAGTAGCGGATAGAGAAGTGCTTTCATAAGCAGCATAATAATTTGTAAGTTATGTAATCAGTTAAAAAGTAAGCTGAATTATTTCCTCTTCCTATTATTGTCCTCTATAAAAGCAGGTTTTGCTAACGTTTATGTTTCACCATACTTTTGGAAGAAAAGGTATAAGTTTCAAAAATAACCTTTCTATTTACTTAAAACTAATAAAAATGAAGGCAGTTGAAATTTTGCTGTTTCAATACTGCCTTTTTTCTTAAACTGTTACTATAACATTAAAATCGCCTGATTATTGTCTTTTTATAGACCTGATTTAACTTATAAAAGCTCTTTTATTGATTTTCTGAAGAAGGAAGATGGTATCAATGGCTGTTGTACTGTAGTTCTCTTACCTTATGAGATAGCCTTATTATGCCTCTATGTTTTAAATAGCTACAGCCGCCAAAATAGGCGGCTGTGTAATAGAACTCACTAAGTGGTGCAACTAAGCTCCCATACTTTCTATTTCACGGAAACGATAGAGAGTTACATGAGCATAGGCGTATTTAACATGTTCAGTAGTACCTTTGCTCTGTAATAGCCCCAATTTTGTCTGCAAGCGGGTTCCAGCCTACATTATGAGCAGCAGCCATTGATTTTAAGCATTGGTAACGAGACAAAGAATGCAGCACAATGTTTCGACTCTTTAGGTATTTTATAAAAGCAATCATTTTTACTTGCCACTCTGAGTCCTGTAAGCGCTTTACCCTTGCTTGCCGGCTGTCTAAAGATTCTGATAAGTGCAGCGTTTTAAAACCTTAATCTTTAGCCCCTTCGAATTGCTTTTGCTGCATGTAATGCTCCAAAGATTCTGCAAAAGAGAGTTTTTTGGAAATAGCCAACCAAGAAGTTTGCATACGCATCTCAGAAAATGGTATATAAGGCAACCAGAGAGCCTGTTTTTACAGCATCAAAAAGCCTGCATTTTGTTCTTTATTTGTTTAAGAAGCTGACCTTTGGGTGCGTTCATCCTTTGGATTGCCAGTCATCCTATTAGTGTATACTTTCTATCATAGTTTTAAAGGTTTTCTTTAGCCTATGATACAGCAGTTGGTTTTAGGCTACAGATATTTATTATCACGAATCAGTTTTATTCCCAATCGCCGATTAATCTTCTCAGAATAACGATTTGCCCAAGATGATAAGCCGTATGTTCTGCTACAAGCATGGCCTCCCGAAGTAAGTTCTGACCATCACCGTGTGTAAAAGGTTCAAAAAGATCATTGGCCGGGTTTTCTACAAGTTTTACTATTGCATCCAGATCGGCATAGATAGCCTTTATACTCTTATCCAAAGCATTCTTATCGGCGGGTGCTGTCTCTTTTGGCCAGTATTCATCTGGCCATTTAGGTGACTTGTGTTCTGGATTTCTGCTAAACTCCAGGATATCCCATTGTGCTATGCGGAGGTGTTCTATCAGTTGCCATAGTGTGTAAGGGAGCTGGTTTGTTTGTTTTCCCGCATTTTCAACTGTAATGCCTTTTAGTATGTGCTCCATCGGCGAAAAGGCTTGTCCGCCGCGCATTAGTTTCACAAGTTGCTCTCGAAGTTGCAGGTCCTGTTTCATAGCTGTTGTGTCTTATTTATTGACATGCTTACGATGAATAATGAAACCAGATGTGATGATATGTAAAGGGGGAGTATGTAAGAGAGCTGTGTTGAAGTAGTTAGAGAAAGAAGAACGTTTAAATTTACCTGGTGCGGAAACATGTTCTGCACCAGGTAACATTGATAAAAGCTGTCAAGGCCCAACATTAAAAGAGCAACCTAAAGAGGCACTTAATTCTACCGTAAAAGTTGTTCCTTTGTCAGGTTCGCTTTCAGCTGAAATTTTCCCACCAAGCGCCTCTACCTGCATTCGGGTAAGGTACAAACCTAAGCCTTTAGAGTCTTTGTTGCGATGAAAAGTTTTGTACAGGCCAAACAGCTTATGGCCCATTTTGTTAAGGTTCATGCCTAAGCCGTTGTCAGAAACTGTTAGATAAAGCTTATCGTGTTCTAGCCAGGTCTTTACTTTAATGATCGGTTTTCTGTCAGGTGAACTATATTTTAGGGCGTTGGAGAGCAGGTTATGTACAATGCTCTCTATATATACTTTCGGAATATTTAACTGCGTCACGAAAAGCTCGGTTGTAATTTCAGCCTGTGGTTCAGTAAGAATGTTCTGCTTCTCTTTGTTAATGACATCTGCAACAGACACTGCCTCTTGTTGTAGCTGTTGCTCATTGGCAGTTTTCAGAATCGTGTTAAGGTCATCTATGGTGTCAGACATGTTATTTATCATCAGGTTCATTCTGCCCATCACTTCAGAGCCTGTTTCCTGATTGGGGCTAGCCTGATAATGAGCATATAGGCCACGAATGTTACTCAATGGCGAGCGGAGATTATGCGTTATGATGTAGGCAAAGTCTTCCAGTCTGTTATTCTTTACTTTCAGTTCTTCTGATTTAGTTAAAAGCTCATCGTTTAGTTCTTTAAGCTTATCAGCATGGTTCCTTAACAAAATGGCAACCATGTCCTTCAGCAGTAACTGTGTAACTTCCAGTTCATTCATTGTCCAGGGTACAGATTTGCCCCTAATATCCTCCACCCATTTTGAGAAAGATTTCCGGGGGTGTACCCGCATCCCATCCCCGGCAATTGGTTTTTCTGGATTACCAGCCCAAATGCGCGTTTCCTTAATTTCGGGTTTAAAAAACAGAATGTATGATTTATTGTACCTCGATATTTCCAGCGCCAGCAAACCGCTTGCATTTTGTCTGTAAGCATCTGCCTGTGGAATGTGTTTAGAAAGCTCTCTGGTATAGAAAATGCTGGCATTATTGTTAGCAATAAGCCATTCAATTATCTCCATTACCTGATCGGCTGCTGGCGTGTTGCCTGTTGTGGTTAGGGTGTTTTCAATGTAAATGGCCGCTCCCTGGCTTTCAGTTATATCCAGCAGCGTAAAATGTTGTTTAAAAAGTCCTTTACTAACACTGCCTGTTGCATTAACCTGCTCCACAAGTACCTCCTCCATTTGCTTATAATAAGCCAGCGTTTGCAGGTCCCTTTTTTCCTGGTTGGTAAGAACGGCAGCTGAAAAAGTTTTAGATGCCATGTAACACATCTGCCTCTTCCAAAAATCGACAAACTTAGGTGACTGATGGTGACATGTAATCAAACCCCAAAGCTTGCCTTTTACCATTAGCGTAATAGACAAAGAAGCCTGTACACCCATATTAGCAAGGTATTCCAAATGAATTTCAGAAGCATTCCGAAGCTCAGACTGTATAATGTTAGTCGGAGCACCATCTGCAAGGTTTACATAAGGTACTATATCAATAGCAGAAGCCGAAATATCAGGAATTTGCCTGATGGGCTTTTTGGTGAGTAGATCTCTGGCCGGAGCAGGAATATCACTGGATGGAAAGTGCTGGTATAGATAAGAGCCGATTCCAGGCTTTGTTTTCTCTGCAATAACTTCTCCATTCCACTCCTTGTCAAAGACATAAAGCAGTACCCGGTCGTAATTAAGATACTCCTGAACAAAATTAACCAGCAACTCTGATAAACTTTCGAGTGAGTAAAGAGTATTAATTTTTGACTGAAAATGTGAAAAAGAACAATAATTTTCTAATCTCTCGTACTCATCAGTTGGGGTATATGCTTCGCATTCTAATATTATTTTATTGGCAGATAGATGCGCGAATCCAAAAAAATGTTTATCTCTGATAGTAACAAGTTGAGGGGAGATAATAGGATCGTTTCTTAGCTGTTTTTCAAGTTTTTGATATTCTTCAGCAGAACAGATAGTATCTAAGGTTTTTCCGAAAAGTACCTCCGGCTTTACCCCCAGGTAGTATTCTACGTTTTCACTAAGCTGCTCGACTATTAAGGAAGAGCTGTTTAAGATTATTAAAAAACCATGTGGTTGAATTCGGCCAATAATATGAATAGGTTCAGAGTCGCAGTTACTTAAATCAACTTTATGGTTTTTATAATTTTGCATCTTTTAATTCATTAATCCTTTGTTGCCACAAAACAGGAACTTATAAATGGCAACCAATATGCAAGGGTGGAGCCGTATATATCCAGAGGGTTTCTCTAGAGCAATCTATATACGGCAGCCGGAGGAAAATGTCCTTTAAAATTGTCGTCTTGATAGCTTTTACAAAGATATTTGTTCTCTGGTTAAACATTCATTTGTTTTAACAGTCTTTTTAATAATGTTAGTCTATCAATAAAACATTTAAGTTTCTATATTGGATTTCAGAACCATAGAAAAAATAAATATGAACGAGTTTTTACAGGCCGCTATAGACGAAGCAAAAAAGGGATTTGCAGAAGGAGGCATTCCAATAGGATCTGTTTTGGTACATAATGGCAAAATTATTGGACGCGGACACAATAAAAGAGTGCAGGACGGTAGTGTTATTCTACATGGGGAAATGGATGCGCTGGAAAACGCTGGACGCCAACCTGCTTCTGTTTATAAAGAGTGCACCATCTATACTACACTGTCACCTTGTTCTATGTGCTCTGGTACCATATTATTATATGGTATTCCTAAAGTAGTTATTGGCGAAAACAAGACTTTTGTGGGAGAGGAAGAACTACTGAAGTCCAGAGGAGTTGACGTAACAGTAGTGGATAATGAGGAGTGTTATAACCTGATGCAGCAGTTTATTCAGGAAAAGCCTGCGCTTTGGAATGAGGACATAGGAGAAGATTAACAGACCTTGATGATAAAAACCAGCTAACAGCACGTAGGCTAAAATGTGCTGTTGGCTGGTTTTTAATAAGCCTCTTAAGACCAGTAAGTAAACTTCTTCTTGGTAAAGATAGACTTCGGTATCATGGCGTGTACACCCAACGTTCTATCTACTACCTGGCTTACCTCAAAGTCTACACCTGTGCTGGCAATAGACAATGCCTGGTTGAAAGTGAATCCTAATTCGTTTTGTATAAAATTAACCGTTTCTGCAAGAGCATTTTGCATGGCCTTATCCAGGTCAGGGTCTAAGCCAATGGCAATAAAATGAGTAGGTGTTTCGGCACGCACCTGCTTAAGCGCTTTGCCTTTATGTACGATAAACTTTGCTACCAAGGACAAAGACGCTTCTATGGCCACGCCACTTACCTCGCCATTACCTTGTGCTGAATGGCAGTCTCCGGTTGTAAAAAGCCCGCCGGGCACCGACACAGGTAAATATAAGGTAGTACCTTTAATGAGATGTTTTATATCCAGGTTACCTCCAAAGAAATCAGGAGGAATAGAACTAACACGTCCCATTTCTGGTGGAGGTGACAGTGCCATAACACCCATAAAGGGCTTTAGCGGTATTTCAATTCCCTCCATAAAAGAGGCAGTGTTTTTCTTTTTATCGTAGCGGTACACAAACGTTTCCCGGCTGGTAACAGCGTCAGGTATGCCACCACCTCCTGGCCAAACACTGTTCACTCCATAGTTGCTGCGTAACGGAAGGTCAAGTATACGAACTTCCAGAGTGTCTCCTGGTTCAGCACCTTCTATGTAAACAGGCCCCGTAAGCATGTGCCCCCTGATGCCCGAAGGCTCAGGCTGAACATGCTTCATGATATCAATAATCTCCTGCGCATGCTGATCAATGGGTAAGTTGTTGTCTTTGAAAAAAGCCTCAGGGTCATTTTTACTGATTCCTGCTGTACTAACTGTATGAATCTCAACTACGTCTCCGTCTTTTACCCGGTAAACAGGTGGAACATCTGCACCATAATAACCCCAAACCATATTTTCAGGGACAGATCTTACTATATGATCAGGTTTTATGCGAGAGGGGAGAGGAGAAATTCTCTTTTCATCTCCTACTATGTCTGACAGGCCAGTGGCACTTGCTGTTACGCTGCTTAAGGTAAGAGCAGCTATCCCTCCTTTGGCAGCTTTTGTTAAAAAACCACGCCGCGACTTATGCTTTTCTTCGTTGTTGTTAGTTAGGTTCATCAGGTGAGTTTTAGGTGAATGTACAGGTTATATAATGTTGGTATTTGAGAGTTCGTTTTTAGGCTATGCTTTTAAGATTGATAATTTGATGTAGCTGCACATAATATCAACTTAACCATCACCATATTATGACTCTACACACGTATGACGGGTTGTGCTTTACATGCTTACTATACAATATAAGTATTTTCTAACATAGATAAATATGATATTCCTATATTAAAGCTTTCGATATCATTTAAAATATAGATACCATGGATAATGTATATGAAGGAAAAGTAATGTGGTCTCATCTGGATGCAAACATGCACATGCGCCATTCTGCCTATGCCGATTTTGCCGCACAAGCCAGGATAGCTGTTTTAGATAGCCTCGGGCTGGATTTTAAAGTGTTTCAGAACTTAAAAGTTGGACCAATACTCTTCCGTGAAGAACTTATTTACTTGCGGGAAATCGGCGTGAACGATATCATTAAGGTTACGCTGGAGATGACGAAGAGCAAGCCAGATGGCTCTAGGTGGTCTATTCGGCATGAGATTTACCGGGGTGATGGCGTAAAAGCAGCTGTAGTTAATGTGGACGGAGCCTGGATAGATATTGTAAAACGAAAACTGACAGTGCTGCCGGAAGACCTGGCACAAAAATTTTCACACCTTCCAAAAAGCGATGATTTTGAAGATATTACTGATTGATAATCTTTTTCTTAACTGAATTTAGCTGCAGCTTTTCTTTATAGAGTTTCATGCTTAATGATTCTTAAAATAATTTCGAATGATATACTGCTCGTTATAGGGAGACTAAAGAGGTAGCTGCTATACATAAAACAGCTATTCTCTAAAACCGTACATAAATAACTAACAGAGAAGTACTAGATTCCATAGCTAGATAGTGCAGTAAAAATATTGCTAATTTACAAGTTGTGGAGATATTTTAATGATGAAAAATGAAATTTAGATAATGGTAAATTATGCAAGAATTGCAGATACTGGTAAGCCGCGTGTAGTTATTATAGGAGGAGGGTTTGCTGGTATTGAGTTAGCTAAATCTTTGAGAGATGCAGATGTACAGGTTATACTAATAGATAAACAGAACTACCATACCTTTCAGCCATTGCTGTACCAGGTAGCTACTGCCGGTGTGGAGGCTGATTCTATTATTCATCCCTTCCGGAAAATCTTTGGTAAGCAAAACAACTTTTATTTCCGGCTGGCTGAAGTGCAGTTTATTGATACAGAAAAGCAGGTAGTGGAAACATCGATCGGCCTGATCAGATATGATTATGTAGTAATGGCAACCGGGGCAACCTCAAACTACTTTGGAGATGAGCAGATGGAGAATAACGCCATCGCCCTTAAAAGTATAGACGATGCACTAACTCTACGAAACACAATATTGCATAATTTTGAAAAGTCATTGCTTACCGACGAGGATGAGCAGATGAACAGCCTCATGGACTATGTAATAGTAGGAGGAGGGCCTACCGGTGTAGAGGTGGCAGGGGCCTTAAGCGAGCTTCGGAAACATGTGCTGCCAAAAGATTACAAAGAACTTAACTTTAAGGAGATGGATATACACCTGGTGCAGAGCGGGCCGCAACTGCTGAAGGGTATGTCTGACGAGGCATCGCGGAAGGCACAGGAGTATCTGGAAAGCTTTGGAGTGAAACTGTGGCTTAATCGCCGGGTTAAGTCCTATGACGGCTATACGGTAACATTAGATTCTGGTGAAACGCTTATTACACGTACGCTTATATGGGCAGCTGGTGTTTCTGGTGCACCTGTTAATGGAATTCGCAAAGAAAGTATGCTGCGAGGTAATCGTTTACAGGTAAATGTACATAACCGTGTTTTAGGCTATGATAATATTTTTGCTATAGGTGATATTGCCGCCATGGTGACAGATGAATACCCACACGGGCACCCAATGCTGGCACAGCCCGCCATGCAGCAGGGCAGGCTTCTAGGGAAAAACTTGGTTAATATGCTGTCAGGTAAACCTCTGAAAGCGTTTAACTATAGCGACAAAGGTGCTATGGCTACTGTAGGTCGCAACCATGCTGTAGCAGACCTAAAGATGTTTAACAAAGAAATAAAAACTCAGGGTTTCTTTGCTTGGGTAATCTGGATGTTTATTCACCTTATCTCAGTGATTGGCTTCCGTAACCGGCTTGTTGTAATGGTGAACTGGCTGTGGAGCTACTTTACTTACGATACGGGTAACCGTTTGATTGTAGGATTTACACAGAAGAACGTACCTGTAGAAGAAACCATGACGCATAAAACTTTGATCTGACGTACCATTGATTATATTAGCTGAACTTATAATATCCTTTACTACAGAAACTTTACAAAGTCATGACAGCAAAGGGAGTTAGTTTCTGCTTAGATAGACAGTAAGCAGTTAGTCTCAGAATGACAACATCAAAACAAATCAAACATAAAAAAAGAACCTGGCCATTAATGGTCAGGTTCTTTTTTATGTTATCTGCTGAAGCAGGAGTTAAAAAGGATAATCTCTGTATTCATCCTGATAGCTTATCCACTGCAGCGTTGTTAATTCCTCCAGAATCCATTGGCCACCGAAGCGTCCGACACCGGAGTTTTTCTCACCACCAAAAGGAGTGTTTGGCTCATCATTCACAGACTGGTCGTTGATGTGGATCATACCAGTTTCAATTTGCTTGGCAATTCTGATACCACGCTGCAGGTCTTTCGTATGTAGCGCACCGCTCAAGCCGAACTCTGTAGAGTTCGCCAGCTCAATGGCCTCTGCGTCATCTTTAAATTTAATTATGCCTACAGCCGGACCAAACACCTCTTCCTGGAAAATGGGCATATCCTTCGTTACGCCAGAAAGGACTGTTGGCTGCACCACATTACCGTCGGCCTGACCACCGGTTTCCAGTTTAGCTCCGGCGTCTACTGTTCGTTGTACCAGTTCAACCACGCGTTTAGCTGCTTTGTTATCAATTAAAGGTCCAACAACAGTGTTTTTGTCAGCAGGGTCACCGTAAGGAAGTGCTTTGGCTCTTTCAATAAATTTCTCTGTGAACTTATCATAGATACTCTCGTGAACCAGTATGCGGTTAGTGGACATACAAATCTGGCCCTGGTGCATGAACCGACCAAAAATAGTGGAGTCAACGGCACGATCAATATCAGCATCTTCCAGAATAATGAACGGGTTGTTACCACCTAACTCCAGCGCTAATTTCTTTAAGCCTTCTCCGCCTATTTTACCAATACCCTTACCAACTGGTGTGGATCCTGTAAAAGATATAAGGCTTGATTCTGGGTTTGCTGTGAAGTGGTCGCCTATTACACTTGACTTACCTACTACTACATTAATTACGCCGGCTGGTAAACCTGCTTCTTCAAATAATTTGGCAATAAATGTGCCTCCGGTTACCGGCGACTGAGAAGCGGGCTTCATTACTACACTGTTACCAACAGCCAGCGCAGGGGCAACCGTACGCATAGAAAGGTAGAGCGGGAAGTTCCACGGACTAATCATGGCTATAACTCCGAGTGCTTTCCTATATACCAGTGTTTGCTTACCAGGCGTTACAGACGGAATGGTATATCCGTGCATCCACATCGGAAATGAGGCTGCTTCTATAAGCATATTGTAAGTTTGAGTGTACTCTATTTCCCCTTTCAGATAAGTACCACCAACCTCTTTAGTAATCCAGTTTATTATTTCTTCTTTGCGCTCCTTTAATATATTGGCTGCTTTTAGCATTACCTGCTGCCTTTCCAGCGGGTTAGACACACTCCATGATTTGGAAGCGTCCTTGGCTACTTTAAAAGCCCTGTCTACATCGTCAGTACTGGCACCCTTAAATGTATTTATAACGGACTCGTCGTAAGGATTCAAATTTTCTACCTCATGGTCCGCTGAGCCCTCAAGCCACTCTCCGGCAATAAATTGTTTATTAAGATCTGTATATTGTTGCATAGTTTATTTTGTGTTTAAAAACCTTACCTTGTTTTACAGGCAAAGCAGTGTTAATGTTTGTCTAAACAATAAAAAATACATGCGCTTGAAATTTAAAGGATTATGAATTGCCTGTTATCTTTTAAAATTATAAAAGCATGGGAAAAAACTTTTTAGCATTTTGTATGTATATACATAATATGTTTGTACATTTGTTTGGATATAGTTCTTATGTATCTACATAAATAATTGAAACCTTAAAGAAATAAATACCATATAGTATTAGACGCATGGCCTCTGCCTTGGCAGGTTTACTTGTGGTGTATAAACCAGTAAATTCTTAAACTTAAAATAATAGAAACTATGGCGAAATGGAGTATTGACCCTACACACAGTGAAGTTCAGTTCAAAGTTAAACACCTGATGATTACTACAGTTACTGGTTATTTTACCAAATACAATTTAGCTGTGACTACAGAGGAAGATGATGAATTTAAAACTGCCAACAGCATTGTATTTACGGCTGATGTAGATTCTATCAACACAAACAACGAGCAACGCGACACGCACCTTAAGTCACCAGACTTTTTTGATGCAGCTACACATTCAGAAATTAAGTTTGTTGGTAAAAGTTATGAAGAGGTTGAAGCTGGTTTTGCAAAACTCCATGGTGATTTAACTATTAGAGATATTACGAAACCCGTTACAGTTGATGTAGAATTCCACGGTATTGTAGTTGATCCGTACGGTCAGACAAAAGCTGGTTTTTCTGTTGATGGAAAGATTAACAGAAAAGACTTTGGCTTAAGCTGGAGCGCCATTACAGAAGCAGGTAATGTAGTAGTTAGCGATGATATTCGTCTTCATGCTGAGATCCAGCTTGTAAAAGAAACCTTGTCTTAATATCTTAAACGACTGCCAGAGTTAAATTCTGGCAGTCGTTTTTTACTTGGTGTGTTTAGAGAAATAGCTACTGCTTTATTAATAACTTAGCTGCCTTACCTGTATATTTATGCTAGATTAAAATACAATGAAGTAGCTCCTACACTTACAAGTGAATATCTTGCCCATGAACTACAAAATTCTCAAATCTGATGAAAGAGGCCTTAAGGATATAGGCTGGCTCAAAAGCAATTTTACCTTTAGTTTTTCCAGCCACTATGATCCTGAACGTAGTGGTTTTGGGTTATTAAGGGTCTTCAACGATGATTTTGTTGAGCCAGGTAATGGGTTCGGATTACATGCGCATACCAACATGGAAATTGTTTCCATTGTGCTAGCTGGCAATATGAGCCACAAAGATAACATGGGATATAATGAAGTAGTTAGCAAAGATTGGGTGCAGATTATGAGTGCCGGATCAGGATTGCGGCATGAAGAGCATAATGTAGGAGAGGATGAGGTAAACTTCCTTCAGATCTGGATAGAACCTAAATTACAAAATATTACCCCCCGCTATCAACGCAGGTATTTTCCGGAAGAAAAAAGGAAAAATAAGTTAGTAACTGTAGTAAGCAACGAAGAAGGTCAAAGCCATTGCTGGATTAATCAGAATGCTAAGTTTTTACTGGGATGTTATGATCAGGGCCATCAGGTGGAATATAGATTTAGTCCTCTGAATAAATTAGCATTTGTGTTTTGTATCAGTGGTTCTATAGAAGTTAATGGCCATGAGTTATCAAAACGTGATGCTATTGGTATCTGGGAAATTGAAAGCCTTAGCATAAGTTGTACAACAGAAACTCATTTCTTAATCATAGAAGCCCCTATTAATCATTAGTAGCTTACGGAATAATGTAAGCAGTTTAAGTTCTTACATTTTGTTGTAGGGAGGTTTTAATTTAATTCAACCATCTAATCCTGCATGCTCAAATAACTGAATAAACTGATGTCATTTTTGTTCATCTGAAGCAGCACCTCCTATCATTTGACACGATGAAGAAACGTACAAGTATAAGCTTACCAAAAGCGGATGGAGAACAACAAGAGGGAAGTCTTCATACTGTTTTAGCAGTAATGACAGATGCGCTGAGACTACAAAAAACATGAAACTCACTTAATAGTTTATAGGAATGTGCTATATTGGCTACTATATATTGAGAATTATAAACACTTGCGTTGCCTGATCAGAACAGGTATGCTTTTGACAAAGTACAAAAGGTAATTCACTTGAGTGTGGTAGTAGAGGACTATAAAATTAAATAAAATGTTGAAGGCAATTAGTCTCTTGTTCGTAGCGTTTGGGCTTGCTTACTTTCTGCTTTATCCCTTTATAAAGAACTCTGTGAACAGGAAGAAGCTTTTTAGATGGCTGGTGTTTCTGTATGCTTTGGTGATGCTTGTTTCTACTGTAAGAACTTATTTTCTATAAAAGATTTGCTGATACTTAAGGGGGTACTCGAAGTATAATATCAGTAAGAACTGCCTACAATCATATATTTATGACCAGATTTATTTTGGCCCTCTTATTGTTGCTTTCCATCTATAATCCTGCTGCGGCTCAACAAAAGACGGATGCTTTCTTAAAAGATATTTTGACAAACGCGGGCAACGATAGCATTAATAGGCTGCTCAGTAACCCGGATGAGTATCGGTTACAGATTATTTATACACAAATCAATCGCGACAAGAAGAATAAACCTTCTTTCCAGAATTATTACTTTAACTACGATCCAAATCTTTATTTCAACCCTGCCTCTACAGTAAAGTTACCATTAGCTTTCCTGTCTTTGGAGAAGCTGAACACGCTTGGGAAAGAAGGAATAGATAAGCATACGCCGCTCGTTTTTGATAGTAGCTATGTACGGCAGAAGCCGCTTTATACTGATGTTACTTCCGCCAGTGGATTGCCTTCCATTGCACATTTTATCAGACGAGCGTTTCTGATTAGCGAGAACGACCCTTATAACCGTTTGTATCAATTTGTAGGACAGCAAGGAATTAACCGTAGTCTTCATGGTAAAGGCTATAAGAATTCCCGAATTGTCCGACAGTTCATGGGGTTTACCACAGAGCAAAACCGCCATACAAATGCCATCCGCTTTTTAAATAAGGATGGAAGTACGAGATACTACCAACCACCTGCCTACAATCCTGACTCAATTGATTTTAGCCCGGTGGTACTATTGGGAAAGGCGCACTACAACAGCAGCGATAGCTTGGTAAATGCTCCCTTTGACTTTACACGGCAGAATAAACTACCACTAGAAGATCTGCAACAGTTACTGCAATCCGTTATGGTTCCTGCGTCTGTGCCCAAAAAGCAAAGGTTCAATCTTTCCAAAGATGATTATACCTTTATCTATCAATACCTGTCTCAGTATCCTTCCGAAACACCTTATCCCAAGTATGACTCAGCCCTTTTTTATGACAGTTATGTCAAGTTCTTTTTCCGCAACAGTACGCACCGTATGCCCGAACACGTTCGGGTGTTCAATAAAGTAGGTTGGGCTTATGGATTCCTAACAGATGTTTCTTATGTGGTTGATTTTGAAAACCAAGTGGAATACATGTTAGCGGCAACCCTGTATGTAAACAGTGACGATGTGGTGAACGATGGGAAGTATGACTATGATACCATTGGCTATCCTTTTCTGTACAACCTGGGGCAAATTATTTATAACTACGAATTATCAAGAGAAAGAAAATACAAAGCAGACTTGTCAGCATTTCAGGTACAGTATGAGCAGCGTGATGTACATGATACCCGCCCTTCGCTGCGAGAGGTTGACAATTAAGGTACTTCTGTTTTTGATGTTCCTATTAAGTTGCTATTCTCTGCTGTTAGAGCAGTTTCTTCTATAGTTCAGCTTTAAAGTACTTCTTAATCCTGCGACCATTGATTATTAAGTTCAGCACCTTCACTTTGTTGAACATTTCTCTTTAGGTAATTAATGTTTGGCAATAAACCAGTAAGTAATGGTTTAGGCTTAACATTCTTTAACACCTTTGATATCTTTCTGCTCTGAATGTATTATTAACTTTTGCCAAGGGTGATGAATGTCATTTTTTGCCCCTGCTGAAAGTTGTAGATTTGATGCAACTTTAAATCTTACTATGATGATTTCAACAGAGCAAATAGAACTGATTAAAGGCACAGTACCGGTACTAAGGGAGCATGGCGTTGCCCTGACCACACATTTTTACAGCCGTATGCTGAGCCATAACCCTGAACTGAAGAATGTGTTTAACCTTGGCAACCAGGGGAGCGGAAAACAGCAACTGTCGCTGGCAATGGCTGTGTTGGCTTATGCCGAACGTATAGAGGACCCTTCCGTCTTAGTCTCAGCCGTGACTAAGATTGGACATAAACACGTAAGCCTGGATATTCGTCCGGAGCACTACGCCATTGTGGGCAAGCACTTGCTTGCTTCAATAAGTGAGGTGTTGGGAGATGATTCTTTTCCTGAATTGATAGAGGCATGGGCCGTAGCCTATCAGCAGCTGGCAGACCTGATGGCCGGGCTTGAAAAGAACCTATACAGTGATGCAGTGGCTAAAGAAGGAGGCTGGACTGGTTGGCGTCCATTCATCGTGAAGCAGAAGGTTCAGGAGTCGGTGGAGATTGCTTCTTTCTACCTTTATCCTGCAGACGGAGGGAAGGTAGCTGACTTCCTTCCCGGACAATATCTGAGCGTGCGGCTCTTACTCCCGGAACTGAACCTGTTTCAGCCCCGCCAGTACAGCTTGTCCAGTGCCCCTAACGGTACATACTACCGCATCTCCGTTAAAAAAGAAGCTGGTAAAGACCCGCACCCGAGCGGCATGATCAGCAATAAGCTGCATGATGCGGTGCAGGAGGGTGATGTGATAGAAGTGGCCTGCCCGGCCGGTGACTTTACGCTTGACACCGGCAAGGAAACCCCAGTGGTACTGATAAGCGGCGGCGTAGGAGTAACACCACTGCTGAGCATGCTCGAGTACCTAATCGACACAGGAAGTAACAGAGAGGTTGTTTGGGTGCATGGCTGTAGAAACAGGAACGTGCATGCCTTCCAAGAACCTCTTACCAGCTTGGGAGCAAAACATGGAAAGCTACAGAAGCACATTTTCTATGATTCTCTGGATGAGCAGATGCAGGTGGAAGGATACTATGAAGGAATTGTTGATCTGAGCAGGTTAAAGGAGCAGGCTGTTTTACAGGATGCAGATTACTACCTTTGCGGCCCGGCTCCATTCATCAAAAAACAGTTTGAGGATTTAATAGCTATGGGAGTAAGCAAAGAAGCTATTCATTATGAGGAGTTCGGGCCAGCTAATCTGATCCTTTCCTAAGACTTGTATCATTAAGGTATGAAACTGAATCAATTCACCGATTTTGGCTTGCGAATATCTATGTACATGGCGCAAAAGCAGCTGTCAGGTACTGCCACCACTATTACCGAGCTGTCTGATAAATTTGGTATCTCCCGCAACCACTTGGTTAAAGTGGTTCAGTTTCTCTCTAACAAAGGCATAATTGCCGCCCAGCGCGGCAGGGGCGGGGGCTTGCGCCTTGGAGAGAGCGCTGCCAACATAAAAGTGGGGCAGCTAGTACAACTTCTGGAGCAAAGTGAGGGGCTGATCAACTGCCAATCGCCACATTGTGTGTTGGACGGGAGTTGCCTATTGAAGTTTGTGTTGGACAATGCTTACCGGGAGTTTATCGCCTACCTGGATAACTACTCCCTGCAGGATGTGACTGCAGGCAAGACAGGCTCTTTGCTCCAGCAACTCATGAACCGTAGCACCTCTCTGCCTGCAATTGATGCGGTTATTGGAGATACCATACCTGAAGATTAAGTCTGTTTCAATTTACCTGTGCTTTCTTTTAAATGTCCTTTTCCACTGTTGTTTTAGGTATGGCTGCGGACGCGATTATGTTGTTGTAGGGGGAGCAGAAGCTAAACAGCTGCCTTAGGAGCTAAGACTATGACCGTTGCTACCTTTTTACGGATTTTCTCAGACCCTGTATTGGCGATCAAAGCCATGGCTCCTCTTGTATGGTATAGGTTTTGGAGACCTTTATGAGTATGATAGACAATGATAATATACCTGAGAAAGAGACAGCAGTTCTGACATAGAAACAGAATGAGAGCAAAAGGACCTGCTGCAGGATAACATTCTAAAAGGAGCGGGAGCATCAACTCAACGAAAGACGAGCACTCCAGTAAAACCTCCAGTCTGCGACTAGTAAACCTGCTGTTTTGTTTTGTGGCTTTATTTTAGTCTCTTTGTACATGGCTGGGATCAATGATTTTTTAATAGTTATATTTTTAGTAAATCTATCACCTAATACAGAAACACCTGCGGCATGTTTATTTCCATAAGCTCCTTTGTTATTGCTAACGATATGGGTCCTGAAGTAAAAGAAGCATTCAGAAACAGGCCCCATTTGGTAGAAAATGCGGCTGGGTTCATTAAGTTACAGGTGTTAAGCCCACATGAAAATCCGAATGAGATCTGGTTAATGACTTACTGGACCGATGAAGAGAGTTTTCAGGTGTGGTATAAAAGCCACATGTATCATGACGTGCACAAAGGAATTCCAAAGGGACTTAAACTAGTGCCGGGTAGTGTACAAGTGCGTGGCTTTGAACATGTCGCCGAGTAAATAATTTTTTAATTTCTATATGATTTGACTTAAGCTGAATTAGCTAATCAAAGAGGAGTATTGACACTAGTGTATGTAATGGGGCAATATACCGTAGGTACACTAGTGTCAATATTAAGCCAGATAAAGTTTATTCTATAAATGAAGCGAACATGTAAAACTATGCGTGTGAGTTTCATATTCAAACAAAACCCCTTTAAGAGGAATATTAATACAGCCTCTTTGCCTGGCAGAAAGTAAGTTTTTAGAAAGTAGATTTACATATTTCTACCATTATTACACAACATTTTTCTCCTGTAAGAGTTTCTATAAATAAACTTGTTAATATGCTGCATGCATACTATTTTTGATGTAGCAGTGTGAGTAAAGGCTTAATCGTCTTCGTAGTCGAGGCCCATAAGCTTATTGTAAGCCTGCTGAAGTTCTGAGAAAGCATGTAAGTTACCTTCTTGGCGACTAATCTGCATTCCTTTTTTGTAGATGTGTTCCGCTTTTTCATTCTGCCCAAGCTCTTCGTAGAGTTTGCCAGCATGATAGTAAGTACCTACATAAGTTTCTTGTTCTGTAAGCAGCTTTTCATAATATTCCATCGCTTTTTGTTTATCAATATTACGATATTCTGTGGCGATGGCGTATAAAGTAAAAGCGTCGTTGGGATCCTCTTTAAGGAATTGTAAGAGTTGTTCTAATCTATTCTGAGACATTTCGATTTGCCTATATTTTAATTAACTTCGCACAAATTTAAAATTTTAAAAGCTAAGATTTCTAACTATGAAAATATTAGTTTGCATAAGTAACGTGCCGGATACTACCTCCAAGATTAATTTCGCGGCAGATAATAAAGAATTCGATAAAAATGGCGTACAATTCGTCATTAACCCATGGGATGAATATGCCCTGACAAGAGCTATTGAATTGAAAGAAGCTAAAGGAGGTTCGGTAACCGTAATAAACGTAGGAGAGGCTGATACAGAACCTAACATCCGTAAAGCACTTGCTATTGGTGCTGACGATGCCATACGTGTAAATGCTCATCCCAAAGATGCTTTTTTTGTAGCACAGCAAATAGCTGCTGTAGCGAAGGAAAATAATTACGATATAATCCTGATGGGCAAAGAGTCCATCGACTACAATGGCTCCCAGGTACACAACATGGTAGGAGAGTTGCTGAGTATTCCATCTGTAGTGCCAGCTTTTAAACTGGATATGGTAGATGATACCACGGCCCGCCTGGAGCGTGAAATTGAAGGTGGTAAGGAGGTAGTAGAAGTAAAACTACCTTTTGTTGCGAGCGCACAGCAACCTATGAGCGAACCTCGTATACCAAACATGCGCGGCATTATGACGGCTCGTACAAAACCTCTTCAAGTGGTGGAGCCAACAGGTGCTGAGGCTAAGTCTGCATATGTTAATTATAGTAAGCCTGAGAAAAAGGGTGGTGTTAAAATGATTGACGCAGAAAATGCCGGAGAATTAATTACATTGTTAAGAAACGAAGCTAAAGTACTATAAAGATATGTCTGTATTAGTATTTGTAGAAGGTCTGAACGGAGAGATCAAAAAGTCCTCACTAGAGGCTGCATCATACGGAAACCAGGTGGCAAAAGCACTTGGAACCTCTGCCACTGCCGTTGCTATTGGCGATGTAAAAGAAGAAGCACTTACCCAATTAGGAGCTCAAGGCATTAGTAAAGTTCTTTTCGATGGGGAGCAGCGGTTGAAACAGTTTGTAGCGGATGCTTATGTGAAGGTAATTGCCGCAGCCGTGCAGAAAGAAGATGCAAAAGTAGTTGTGTTTTCTAACTCTAACATTGGTGCTTCAGTAGGTGCTAAGCTGGCTGTTCGATTAAATGCATCATTAGCAACAAATGTTACCACACTGCCTAAAACAGAGGGTGCTGGCTTTACCGTTACACGTGGCGTGTTTTCAGGTAAGGCTTTTGCTGATGTAGCGCTTACATCTGATATTAAAATCGTAGCGATAAAGAAGAACTCTTTTGATATTAGCAGCGAAGGTACTGGGGCTGCTACTGTAGAAAGCTTTTCTGCAGGTTTAACAGATGCTGACTTTGCGCTGCTGCCAAAAGAAACCGTAATGCAGGATACCAGCGGTGGTGTGCTACTACAGGAAGCTGAAGTAGTGGTTTCTGGTGGACGTGGCTTGAAAGGACCTGAAAACTGGCATCTTATTGAAGATTTAGCCAAAGAACTTGGGGCGGCTACTGCTTGCTCTAAGCCTGTTTCAGATATGGACTGGAGGCCTCACCATGAGCACGTTGGGCAGACAGGTACTACCATCAGCCCTAACTTATACATCGCCGTAGGCATATCAGGAGCCATACAACATCTGGCAGGGGTTAACTCTTCTAAAGTTATTGTCGTTATTAATAAGGATTCTGAAGCACCGTTCTTCAAAGCCGCAGATTATGGTATTGTGGGCGATGCATTTGAAGTTGTTCCAAAATTAATAGAAGCTGCGAAAGCTTTAGACAAATAGATAGAAGGATAAAACTGTGGAGAAAATTCAGTTAGAGATACTCGGACTCTCATCCAGCCAGTCCCAAACGGGATCATTTGCCTTGGTTTTGGGCGAGAGAGAAGGAAATAGAAGATTGCCTATCATAATAGGCATGTTTGAGGCACAATCTATCGCTATACAGATCGAAAAGATTAACCCTAACCGCCCGCTTACACATGACTTGTTCAAAACATTTGCTGAACAGTTGAATGTAAGCATCTCTGAAATAGTGATTTCAGATTTAAAGGAAGGGGTTTTCTATTCGAAAATTATGTGTACCGATGGCGTGAAAGACTTTGAGCTTGATGCAAGGCCATCAGATGCTATTGCTATAGGCCTACGTTTTGGTGTACCGATTTATACAGTAGAGAGTGTGCTGTCAGAAGCCGGCATTATACTTAGCGACCTGGAAGAGGAGGAGGAAAGCGAAGACCTGACAGTTAAGAGCAGCTCAACATCTACTTCTGGTAGTGGTACAACTAAAGAGTCGCTTAGTCAGACATCAGTAGACGAACTCAATAAAATGTTGAACGATGCTCTGGAAAAGGAAGATTATGAGAAAGCCGCCAAAATTCGAGATGAGTTAAATAAAAGAAACTGATTTTAACAGGAAGTATATTTCTTAAAGTCCTGCACCCGATAGGTGCAGGACTTTTGTTTTATAAGATATTAGCTTTACTTTTGGCAAATTTGTCCCACAAACATGATTGATATTGTTAGAGGCCTTATTGGCTTGATAGCCATTATGGCTATTGCTTTCCTATTTTCCAAGAACAAAAAAGCGATAGATTGGAAGCTGGTAGGCTTCGGTGTTTTCCTTCAGATTTTATTCGGAGTTCTGGTTACACAGGTACCTTTGGTGGCAGACGCCTTTGCCTTTGTCAGCAAAATATTTGTTAAGTTATTGAGTTTCTCCCAAGCCGGGGCTGAGTTTTTGTTTGGCAACCTGGCTAATCCATCAAACAACAGTGGCTTAGGTTACATATTTGCGTTCTCTGTTCTTCCTACCATCATTTTCTTCTCCACAGTATCTGCAGGTTTATATTACCTTGGTGTTTTACAGAAATTCGTGTTTGGTATCGCCTGGATAATGTCTAAAGGAATGCGTCTTTCCGGAGCTGAGAGTTTATCAGCAGCAGGTAACATTTTCCTGGGGCAGACAGAAGCTCCTTTGCTGGTGCGTCCATTTATCAGCCGCATGACTAAATCGGAGTTAATGTGCCTTATGACAGGAGGAATGGCCACTTTAGCCGGAGGAGTACTGGCAGCTTATGTAGCCTTTTTAGGCGGTAGCGATGTAGAGCAACAGGCAATTTTTGCGGCTCATTTGCTAACAGCTTCTGTTATGAACGCTCCTGCAGGTATTGTATTGGCAAAGATACTGGTGCCCGAAACGGAGCCGGAAAAAATCAACACCCAGTTAGAAGTAAGTGAAGAGCAGTTGGGGGTAAACCTAGTAGATGCACTGTCCAGAGGTGCTGCCGATGGTCTTAAACTGGCAGCTAACGTGGGTGGTATGCTACTGGCCTTCATTGCCGTAATAGCCTTACTGAATTACATTCTGATTAAGATTGGTAGCCTGACAGGCCTGAATGATTTTGTTGTTAACAGCACAAGCGGGCAGTTCGATGGCTTTTCCTTTCAATATATTTTAGGACAGGTCTTCCGTATTTTTGCCTTTATAATGGGTGTGCCCTGGGAGGATACTTTACAGGTAGGTAGCTTGTTGGGCCAGAAGACAGCCGTTAATGAGTTTGTGGCTTACCTCGACCTTGCAAACATGAAAGCTGCTGGTACACTTAGCCCTAAATCATTAATAATGGCTACATATGCTTTATGTGGGTTTTCTAATTTCAGTTCTATCGCTATTCAAATTGGAGGTATCGGAAGCATGGCCCCGGATCAGCAAGGTAATTTATCTAAATTAGGTTTTCTGGCCTTATTAGGAGCCTCTCTGGCTTGTATGATGACAGCAACGGTAGCTGGGGTGTTATATATGTTCTAATACTTAAACTGAAGTCTCTAAACAAGAAGCGCCTGCTGTACAGCTACAGCAGGCGCTTCTTGTTTAGAGACTAAGAGTAAACCGGAACTTTATGGTTTGGTGAAGAAACTATTATTCTTTTTAACTAAACTCTATCGTCTCTTTCGTCTTCAACAGTTTTTGCATCACGCATCAGGCGGTTTGAGTAGATAAATTCCTTGAACTCCTTTACATCGGTATCCAGTATATTGTCGCTGGTGCCTTCCCAAAGTTTCTTGCCTTTATGCAGGAACATGATTTTATCTCCAATCTCCATTACAGAGTTCATATCGTGAGTTACAATAATGGTAGTAATGTCATATTCTTCTGTTATCTCTTTAATAAGATGATCTATAAGCAGAGAAGTCTGCGGATCCAGCCCTGAATTTGGTTCATCGCAAAAAAGGTAAGTACAATTAGGAGCAATAGCCCGGGCAATACCTACACGCTTTTTCATACCTCCGCTTATTTCAGAAGGCATTTTACTGTTTGCGTTTTCCAGCCCAACCCGTTGCAGGCAAAAATTAACACGGTCTTTACGGTCACTTTTGCTCATGTCGGTGAGCATTTTTAATGGAAACTCAATGTTCTCTTCTACAGTCATAGAGTCGAAGAGGGCGGAGCCCTGGAAAAGCATACCTATTTTACGGCGAATTTCCTGCCGGATATCCAGCTTATTGTTTGTAAAAAAAGTACCGTCAAAAGTAACGCTGCCAATATCAGGTTTTAGCAAACCAACGATGCATTTAAGCAGCACACTTTTTCCTGTACCACTGCCTCCAAGCAATAAATTAGTTTTACCAGTTTCAAACACGCCACTAATACCATCCAACACTTTTTTGCCGTTGAATGACTTATGTATATTGTGTATCTCTATCATGAACTATCTGTTTAAACTAACCTCCCTTACAACAAAAGATTGGCTAGTACGAAGTCTGCCACCAATATAGCGATTACACTGTCAGTTACGGCACCAGTGCTTGCCTCGCCTACCTCTAAAGCTCCACCTGAAGTGTTAAACCCTCTGAACGAGGAAATTGAGGAAATCAGGAATGCAAAAACAATTGACTTTATAAGGGCAAACCCAATATTGTAAGGAATAAAATCTGTTCTGATACCTGCAATATATTCCTGTGCAGTTATTTGGCCTGTAAGTGTACCTGCTAGAAAACCTCCTAAAATAGAAAGGAACATAGCAATAACAACTAGCATCGGGAACATGAATAAGGCAGCTAAGATTCTGGGTACCACCAGGTAAGAGGCCGCGTTTATTCCCATTACCTCCAGCGCGTCTACCTGTTCTGTAATTTGCATGGTACCTAAACCACTGGCCATGCTGGAGCCAACTTTACCGGCAAGCACTATTCCTATAACGGTAGGGGCAAACTCAAGTATAGTCATCTCCCGAACCATATAACCAATAGTAGAGCGGGGAATAAAGGCACTAACAAGGTTGTAAGATACCTGAACACAGGTTACTGCACCTATAAAGAAGGACACTACCCCTACTATAAAAACAGAATTAATACCTATAAGTATAGCTTCATCAAAAGCTTTATCAATAATAACCCTAACAGACTCCCCTCGTCTGACGAGGCTGAATAAAAAAAACAAATACTTTCCGAAGTGGTGTAACATAAAGGACTAATGAGCTAGTTATATAAGGGTATATGAACAAAAATACTGTTAAATACCTATATTACGTTTAAAATAACAAAACATATAAAACGATACATGTTTATGCAACGATACATTTTGGTTACAGGTGGTACAAAAGGAATAGGAAGAGCCGTTGTGGAACAATTTGCCAGGGAGGGCTTCCATATTATTACCTGTTCCCGAAACGAAAAGGATTTACAAAAGTTAAAGCTTGAGATAGAACAGGATTATACTTTTTCTAAAGTGTTTTACCAGGTGGCTGATCTGAGCGATAAAAAATCGATTGACTCGTTTGTAGAATATGTTCGTGGGTTAAATATAGAAGTAGATGTGCTGGTAAATAACAGTGGATGGTTTACTCCCGGCGAGATACACAAGGAGGATGATGAGGTACTGCCTTTTATGATTAATACGAATCTATACAGTGCCTATTATATGTCCAAAGCTTTTGTACATGATATGATTGAAAGGCGTTCAGGGCATATTTTTAATATGTGTTCTACGGCAAGTATCACAGCTTATACAAATGGTGGATCTTATTGCATCTCAAAGTTTGCGCTTTATGGTATGACAAAAGTACTCCGTGAGGAACTGAAAGAGCATAACGTGAAAGTAACTGCCATACTGCCAGGAGCTACTTATACAGCTAGTTGGGAAGGCGTGGACCTCCCTCCTGAGCGTTTTATGAAACCTGAAGATGTGGCTACGTCTATCTACGGAGCTTACAATTTATCAGCCAGTAGTGTAGTAGAGGAAATTCTGATAAGGCCGCAGTTGGGAGATTTGTAGTTTGCACCGCTTTTACACAAGAACAGTGCTTGTTAATGTTATAATCTATTATCTATGAAACAGCTTTCTTTAGTATTACTAGGTATGGCCTTGTCTGCATTTTCTTTCGGACAGAAACTGGAAGTTTCGGTACAGGTTAATGGTGGTCTTTCAAGGTTTGGAGGTGTAAGTGCGTCTAATTCTACGGTTCTGCAAATTTATTCTAGCAACACGCAAAATAGTGGGGCCATATCACCATATGGTAAAAGATTTAAATCTTCTTACGGTGCATCAGTGCAGTTTCAAAGGGTATCAAAAACTGACCTACTGCTGGGTTTGGAGGCGGGGGTAGAGTCTTTACAAAGCCGTGTGAATGTACGCGGTGTCTCTATTACTCCAGCTATTAATACTAGCTCCTTAGGCTATAGGCAGGCCTCCGGACAATCTGATCTTAGAAATGACTTCATTAATCTGCAGCCATTCATAGGTAAAAGATTAAAAGCCGGAACGTTTGACTTAGATGTTACCATCGGTTCAGATATAGGAATTGGTCTGAACAGTAAGGAAGAAGGAACGGCTACCGATATACAGGGAGAGCAGCATAAAACCAGCCTGGAGTTGAACAATCAATCTGTAGATATAAGACCTAGAGTAGGGGTAACTGCAAATTACCAAAGGGTTGGCCTATCGGCCAGCTATGCAAATGGGCTTGTTAACTATGTGAATGGGTATTCTAACGGAGCAAAAATGGAAGTCTATTCCAGGGTTTTCAGGCTTGGAGTACTTTACCGGCTGACCAAATAGAAGAAGTGTTTTAGCATAACATGATATAAGAATGGCTATAGAACTCTGCTAAACATGCAGCATAAGAGGTTCTACCTCTTATGCCTAAAGCGAGGCATAAGAAACAAAAACAGTCTGGCTCGGCTTTTGTAGCTTTGTGATTAAATTGAAAGGATTTAAGACGATAAGCTTAATCTTTTTTAGAGGTAAGTCATAAGTCCTTTATCTTTTATGTTTTAGATGTCTGTTGAAGTAAAAAACTTATCAAAAATATTCGGTTCGCAGCGTGCTGTGGATGATATTTCTTTTACAGTAGAGCAGGGGCAGATTCTGGGGTTTCTGGGGCCAAATGGTGCCGGAAAGTCTACGACTATGAAAATAGCTACCTGCTATCTGCCACCCACTGCCGGAACAATAGAGGTAAATGGCTATGATGTGGTGCAGAACCCTATGGCTGTTCGCCGCAGTGTTGGATATCTGCCGGAGCACAACCCGCTTTACCTGGACATGTACGTGCATGAATATCTACAGTTTGTTGCCTCAGTGTATGGCCTGAAAGGAAAGCTGGCAAAAGTGCGTGTACAGGAAATGGTAGAGCTGTGCGGCCTGACGCAGGAGCAAAGTAAGAAGATTGGGGCTCTGTCTAAAGGATACCGTCAACGGGTAGGGCTGGCACAGGCATTGGTACATGACCCAAAGGTGCTTATTTTAGATGAACCAACTACTGGCCTTGATCCAAACCAGATTGTCGAAATCAGGGCACTGATCAAACGTATCGGGCAGGATAAAACAGTGATCTTTTCTACGCACATTATGCAGGAGGTTGCTGCTATATGTGATAGAGTTGTAATTGTAAACAGGGGAAAGTTAGTTGCCAATAGTGATGTAACCAGCTTACAGGCTGCTAACCGTAGCGAGAAAGTAACCTTAGTAGATTTTGAGCAACCAGTAGAGGTGGAGGCTTTGCAGACTATTACTGGTGTTCTAAGCGTTAGCTTAGCCCAAGGTAATACTTACCGAGTTATTTCTGATAAAGATGCAGATATACGATCTTCTGTCTTTCGAATAGCAGCCGAACGAAACTGGCCGCTGGTAGGTCTGCGACAGGAAGAAAACTCTCTTGAAAAGATATTTCAGCAACTTACGAAGAATTAAGAATCAGAAATTGTGCTTTATAAATTGAGAGCTGACTTTTGCTATATACTGTTTGGCCTAAAGCTTAATTTATAAATCATGATTCGTAATTAAAAGGATGTTATCAATACTTAAAAAAGAATTTAACGGCTTTCTTAACTCACTGATTGCCTACATTGTAATTGCGGTATTCCTGATCGCAATCGGCATGTTCATGTGGGTGTTTCCCGAGAGCAGTGTACTGGAGTATGGCTATGCTGATATGCAGACGCTGTTTAACATGGCTCCCTGGTTATTCCTGTTTCTGATTCCTGCCATTACCATGCGCACCTTTGCCGAAGAGAAGCGGGAGGGAACCATAGAGTTACTGCTTACCAAGCCTCTGACAGATATTCAGCTTATACTGGGGAAGTTTTTCGCGGCCTTGCTGCTGGCATTGTTTGCGCTGTTGCCTACCTTGCTCTACTACTATACGGTTTATGAACTGGGAGCGCCACAAGGCAATGTTGATTCTGCCGCAGTAGTAGGGTCTTATATCGGATTGATTTTCTTAGCAGGAGTGTTTTCTGCTATTGGAGTTTTTGCCTCATCCATATCTGATAACCAGATTATTTCCTTTGTAATCGCAGTACTCCTTTGCTACATCGTGTACGCAGGTTTTGATTTGATTGCTTCTATTCCAGGGGTGGGCAGTTACGGCTACCTGATTAGCCAGTTAGGCATTTCCTATCACTATAGCGCCATCAGCAAAGGCCTAATTGATTCACGGGATTTGCTATATTTTATTAGCGTAATAGCCATAATGGTTTTAGCTACAAGACTTGTTTTGAGGAGCAGAAAATGGTAACAACACCGCAAGAGCAGAACAAGAGCAAGCGTAGCAACGATATAATTCGCTTTGTTTGTTGGGTTGGAGCCATTATTCTGTTTAATGTACTGGCTGCCACTTATTTCTTACGTTTAGATTTAACGGAGGATAAACGTTATACCATTGCACCAGTAACCAAACAGATGCTGGGTAACCTGCAGGATGAGGTAGTGGTGGATGTATACCTGGAAGGTGACTTTCCGGCAGGTTTTAAACGCTTGCAGCAATCGGTGAGGGAGACTTTGGATGAGTTCCGCATTTATGCTGGAGGCAATATCCGTTATAACTTTATTAACCCGAACGATATTTCTGATGAGAAACAACGGACGGAGTTTTACCAGACTTTGGCGCAGAAAGGCATACAGCCAACCAATTTAAGAGCATCGGAAGAAGGAAAGCAGGTAGAACGCCTGGTATTTCCAGGTGCAGTAATCAGATATAAAGGCAAAGAGGCTGCCGTTAATCTACTGAAGGGGAATCTTGCAGCCTCTTCAGAAGTACGCCTTAACCAATCAGTAGAGGGTGTAGAGTATGAATTGGCTAATGCTATTCGAAAAGTTGCTTTCCAGGGAAACAAGATTATTGGTTACATAACCGGGCAGGGAGAGTTGGAAATGCAGCAGGTTACAGATTTACTAGGCTCATTGCAGGAGTATTATCGTGTGGCTCGTGGTGAGCTTTCGCAAATACCGTCACTTGAGGGTTTAGATTTAGTTGTTGTTGCCAAACCTACTTCTGCCTTTTCAGAAGCTGATAAATTTAAAATTGATCAGTTTGTTATGAATGGAGGTAAAGCTGTGTTTTTTGTAGATGCCCTTAATGCCAATATGGATAGTATAGGTGCAGGAGGGATGTTTGCTGTACCTTACAACCTGAACCTCGATGACCTGCTGTTCCGCTATGGTGTGCGCCTGAACCAGACAATGGTTATGGATCTTAACTCCGGGTTTATACCTATGGTAACAGGTTATATGGGCGAGCAGCCTCAGACCGAAATGATGAACTGGCGTTTTTACCCGCTTCTTAATACTTTCAGTAAGCACCCTATTACCAGGAACCTGGATGCTGTGTATGCCAGGTTTATAGGAACCATGGATACAGTTAAAGCGGATGGAGTTCTTAAGACACCTTTGATTTATACGTCTGCTTATTCCCGTATTATGCAGGCACCTGTTCCGTTAACGCTTGAAGAAGCCCGCATGGAAGTAAACCCGGAACAGTACCAGGCAGGGCAACAGCCTGTGGGGTTTTTGCTAGAAGGTGGATTTACTTCCTTGTTTAAAAACCGCAGGGCACCGGCAGGAATACAGGGCAACAAAGTAAAAGAGGAGGGAATACCTACAAAAATTGCGGTGTTTTCTGATGGTGACCTCGTGAGGAATGAAGTAAATCCGCGTACAGGGCAGGCTTACGAGCTTGGCTTCGACCGATACAATAACATTACCTTTGCTAACAGAGAACTGGCGATGAACACGATACATTACCTCCTGGATTCAGAGGGTCTCATTAATGTCAGAAGCAAAGAGGTTCAATTAAGGCCTCTGGACAGGGTGCGGGTGAGGGAGGAAAAAACGTACTGGCAGTTGCTGAACCTGATGGCTCCGATTGTACTATTGGTGGTATTTGGAGTTATCCGGTATTACATGCGCAAGCAAAAGTATGAGCGTTTCTAAAATTATCTGCCTATAACACAGGCAAACATGAAAAAGGACTGCCGGAAGAGATAGCATAAATGGGAAAAATTTATAACTTTGTCCTAATAACATTATAGATATTCATAATGAAGTTTATCGTCTCTTCTTCTGCGCTGTTAAAGCAGTTATCCAGCATAAATGGTGTAGTTACCAATAATCCGGTGGTACCTATACTGGAGAACTTTCTATTCGAAATAAATAACAGTGTTCTTACCATCACTGCCAGTGACCTTGAAACATCTATGATCACAGAGCTGCAGGTGGAAGCAAAAGAAAACGGCCGTATTGCCGCTCCTGCGAGAATATTGCTTGATACGCTGAAAAACCTGCCTGACCAGCCGGTAACTTTCACGATAGACGAAGAGACTTATACTATTGAAATCAGTTCTTCAAACGGTCGGTATAAATTATCCGGAGAGAATGCTACCGATTTCCCTCGTGTGCCTGTAGTACAAGGTGGTAATGCTATTGAGATTCCTTCTAATGTACTTTCCAGAGCCATCAACAAAACAATTTTTGCTGTAAGTAACGACGAACTTCGTCCGGCTATGACAGGTATCTTTGTGCAGCTTCGCTCTGATAACGTAACTTTTGTGGCTACTGACGGACACCGCCTGCTACGTTACCGCCGGACAGATATCGCCACCAGCCAAGAAGCTTCCTTGATCATTCCTCGCAAAGCTTTTACCTTATTAAAGTCAACTTTGCCAGCTGAGGCTACTGCTGTTCGTGTAGAGTTTAACCAGTCAAACGCATTCTTCAGCTTCGACAATATCCGAATGATCTGCCGTCTGATTGATGAGCGCTACCCGGATTATGAGAATGTGATACCAGTTCAGAATCCAAATAAGTTAGTTATTGACCGAGCTGCCTTGCTAAGTTCTGTTCGTCGTATCTCAATTTACTCAAACAAAACAACACACCAGATACGCCTGAAACTGACTGGTTCTGAGTTACAGGTATCTGCTGAAGATCTGGATTTTTCTAACGAGGCAAATGAGCGCCTTACCTGCCAGTACGAAGGAGAGGATATGGAAATAGGTTTTAATGCTAAGTTCCTTCTTGAGATGCTCAATAACATCGATTCTGATGAAATTACCTTCGAGCTATCTACTCCGAACCGTGCAGGTCTGTTGATGCCAATTGTTAATGAAGACAACGAAAATGTTCTGATGCTGGTAATGCCAGTAATGCTGAACAATTATGTGTAAATAAATTCTTTCTACATACCAGAAAAGGCGAGCCTGCAAGCTCGCCTTTTCTGTTTCACAGTCACAGTTGATTATATTAAGATCAGCAATTTAAAAAGCAGGAATTTCTTAATTGACTTTTTCTTAAAAGCAGTCTTTTAAAACATAGAATCCTCAGCCTGCATAGAAAAAGCTTAGCCTCTCTTAAAATTTAGTTGACTCCAGTATACAGGAACAAGAACTGTAATTTTCACCTATAAAAGGTTATTAGCTATTAAATGTGCAGTTTCTATCATTACTCTCTAAAAGTTAAGTAGTTAGCAAAGAACAGAGCTTATTAAGTACCAGTAGCTATACATGATTGATATCAATTAAGTATAGCTACTGTAATTGGCGCTTTCTGTTTTGTAGCTTAATATATACAGGAAAATGATCGCTATAGCCGCTCATGTAGGTAGCCCCTGAAAAAGTAGGTTTAGGAGTGTTTTTATACTTCCCAAATAAGAACTTTATCTCATTGGTGGCATGAATAGTAGCTGATCCTCTAACGTATTGTAAGCTACTTCCGTCTACTAATGATTTTGAAATTAAAATCTGGTCAAGCATTTCAAAACTACCTCTGTTAAGGTAGCTTCCTGTGCCCTGCACATCATAAATGTAAAACGGGTTAAAAAGCTCCTTATTATAGTAAGGGTTTGGCCTACCTGTAGCATTAAGTACATCTTTCAGTATGTTGGCGCTCGGTTCTGCATCAAAATCACCCATTACAATAATTTTAGCATCTTTGTTTACAGCCTGCTGGGCATCTATCTGCTTTCTTAGCTCGGTAGCTGCTGCTCGCAAGCGACGCTCCCCCTCAAAGCTGTTCCGGTATTTCGGAGGCCAGTGGTTTACGTAAACAGTAATTTCTTCTCCCTGCAATACTCCTTTTACCTTCAGAATTCCCCTCGACTTAAAGCTGGCACCTGGGAAGTTGATACTAATATTTTCTTGAGAAGTTAAACTGAAAAATTTAGGTCTGTAAAGCAGGGCTACATCAAGGCCCTGTGGGTCTTCTGATTCATAATGGATAATGCCATACTTATTTTTCAACAAAGCTTCAGAATTAACCAGGTCCCGCAGTACCTGGTGGTTTTCTACTTCACTTAAACCTATAAGTACAGGACCTTCTTTATCTCCCATTGTGGCTATGACAGATGCTAAGTGCTCTAACTTAACTTGGTAACGCTCTTCATCCCATTGCATGGCTCCACTAGGGGTAAAGGCATCATCGTTTGCAGAAGGTGAGTTATTGATATCATAGAGCCGCTCCGTGTTATAAAAAGCTACAGTATGCAGCCTTCCTTTTTTTGAGGAAGTAGTGCTTGTGGCACAGCCAGTAAGGGTAAGAATTGTAAAAAGCAGGAAGAGAGTTTTAATTCCGTGACGCATCGTGTAACTTTGTACCTTATATATATACTTACACATATTACGAGGTTTCTATACTATAAAGTTTAATTAATTAGATAATGAAGAAGTCAGAGATATATTTTAGCATTGCCCTGGATGATAATCGTGTACCTGAAGCTATTAGCTGGCGTGCGACCGATGCAGGAGAGAAGATTCATTTTGCAAAAGCCATTAATATTTCACTGTGGGATCGTGATGAAGCAGGCACAATGAAAATTGACCTCTGGACAAAAGATATGCCGGTAGATGAGATGAAGTATTTCTATATAGATACCATTGGTGCCATGGCTCAAAGTGTAGCTACTGCCACAAATGACACTGTAATGGCTCAGAAAATGCGTGCTCTTTGCGAAGACCTGATGAAGCATGTAGAAGAAGATCGTCAGAAAAATGGTTAGTAGCACCTTATAAAAACAGGAAAGCCCTTCCTCAAAAGGAAGGGCTTTCCTGTTTTTATAAGTAACTGAATTTTAGTTTGCTTTAGGTGAATTAGCGTTTGTATCTGCTAAAGTAGTGATGCTAGTTAGACTAGTTCCTGTTTCTTTATTTGTTTTATCTGCATTTACTACAAACTCTCTGTCAAGATTGTTGTATTGATTTCTGGCGCCGAAGTAACGGTTATACTGGACAATGCTTAATACGTTTTCCAGCTCACGGTCACGTTCAGCACAAATGCCTTTGCAGAGCTCATCAATCTTAGCTTGGTTACCTGCATATTGCTGCTCTACAGCAAGCATTTTAGTGGCCTTATCAAAGTTAATTTCTTGTATTTTTTTAGTCTGATAATTATTCAGCGCTAAATCTCGAATCATTTGGTTTGATAGGTTTGTTGCTCTTTCCTGTGCATTGATGGGATTATTCTGGGCAGCAGTAGTAAATACAAATCCAAACATTAAGCATGTGATTACCAATAGTGTCTTCATAGTTTACCTTTCTATAGTTTTAAGTGAGTTGTTTGCGTGTCTATAAGTATAACATAGCATACTAGCAAAAAATTCCATTCCTTACCCATTTCCATATATATAAATAACATTGTACAAGATTGTTTACTTAACCCAACATCCTTTTTACAGGTCAAAATAGGTTATTCAGACATTATGATGGGCTAACCCGGAGTATTTCCGTATCTGTAATAACAAGCACAGTATTTATCATCAAATATTTAGAAAGCAGCTTATGTAAATTTCTCTTTAGGTTTTATTGAGGATTGAATACAGAAGATGAAAAGTAAATTTTTTTTAACATAAATTAAGTTAAATGGCGCGATCTATAAGTATCACTTCACCCTATGATAAGACAGATGAGATTTTGAAGAACTTGGAGAATATGGATGGCATTATGCAGTTGCAAGTAATACAGAATGCTTCTGTTAAACCACCCGGAGATGTCATAACGGTTGTTACACCTAACAAGCATCTTCAGAAGCTGATGAGAGTGCTTGACGGAGTTGGCTTAGGTAAAAAAGACGGGATTTCTATATTATCCAGCGAGCCAGATAGCTTTATACCCACTAGTTCTTCATTCACTGTTTATCGTGACGATAATGAGTCTACCTGGGAAGAGATGGAAATGATCATTAGTAATGATAGTAATACAACTATTAATACATTGATTATCATGACAATATCAGGAGCACTGGCTACCATTGGTATAGCTACTAACTCTATTCATTTAGTTATAGGAGGAATGTTAGTTGCGCCTGGTTTTATGCCCATTCTTAGAGTTTCACTAGGTATTGTTTCCAGGTACGAGAGGTGGCACTATGGTATTTGGGACACTTTAAAAGCATATGTAACCTTAATATTAAGTGCTGCGGTCACGGCTGTTATTCTTGCTTCGCTGAACTATAGCCCAATGGTAGGGGCTACCAGTTATTATATCCCTGATAAGGAACTGCTAGAATATTGGACTACATTTACTTTCCCGTCTGTGTTAGCCTCTGCAGTGGCCAGTGTGGCAGGTGCTATTTTAGTAGCAACTAATAAATCTGTGTTTACATCTGGTGTAATGATCGGTTTAGCTTTAGTGCCTTCTGCTGCAATAATTGGTATAGGTTTAGTGAATGAAGATTTTACTCTTGCAGGTAGGGCTTTTCTACGGTTTATTGTAGATATTGCGCTGGTTTTCGTACTGCCCTTGCTGTACCTCTACTGGGAGCGTTCCCGTTCACACAAACGTGACACAAGTGTGTAAAAACTTTAATATCTAGGTGGGAGTTATATGTATGTTTCAGAATGATCCAGTAAGTTGGGGGTGGTTAAATAAAAGCTATTATAGCTCTTCCTCTTCTTGGGAGTGTCAGTTCTCATAAATAACAAAGCCCAATAACTAAAGTTATTGGGCTTTGTTATGATCTTTTACCATTCATTCTTCCACATCATAGACTCTACCGGAGTAATGGTGCGCTTGTTGTACTTGGCGTTAGGCTTTTTATTATAGTAGTTTTCAATCCCACCACTTACTTCAAAGTAAATAAGCTGGCCAATAGGCATGTTGTAATATACTCTTACTGGTTGAGATACCGATATTTCTAATGTCCAGGTATTACAGAAGCCTACATCGCCTTTACCGGCTGTGGCATGTATGTCTATTCCTAAACGGCCTACACTGGATTTTCCTTCCAGGAAAGGAACATGTGCGTGTGTTTCAGTATACTCTTTTGTTACCCCCAGGTAAAGTGTGCCAGGGCGTAGCACAAAACCCTCTTCCGGAATCTCAAACACATCAATCTCATTATGTTTACGAGCATCAAGTACCTCATCGCGGTAGTTAGCCAGGTATCGTCCTAAGTGTACATCATAGGAGTTAGTACCAAGGCCGGCTCTATCAAAAGGCTCAATCAGGATGTTCCCTTTCTCAATCTCCTCTAAAATCTGCTTATCTGTAAGTATCATGGTGTAGGCTAAAAAACTGACTGTAAAAGTAAGCAAATATGGGAATATGAGCTAATTATCTTATTTTAATGATTCGAAGGAATGAGAGCCTGTTTTAAAGTTATCTGATAAGTTCTTCATAATAAGCGGCGACACTTACACTAGCCTGGTATTTATTATATGAAGAACTTATGAGACATTAATGACTGACAGACCTTGAAAAAACATTTATGATGATTACACCGGCTATGATTAAAAGCATACCAAGCAGGGCTGCAGTATCAAGCTGCTGGTTATAAAACACAACACCGACTAAGGATACCAGGATAATACCTACGCCTGACCATAATGCATAAGCTATACCGACAGGTAATACTCTCAAGGCTAGGCTTAACATGTAAAATGCAATAGCATAACCAACAACAACAATAATGCTTGGTGTTAACTTTGTAAATTGTTCTGAGGCTTTTAATGCACTAGTCGCAATTACTTCTGAAATAATAGCTAATAAAAGATAAACATAATGCATGGCAGAGGCAGCTTCAGTCAGTTACAGGATTACATTCTCTAATGGCTTATTCCTCATGTGCTTCCTTCAGGGCTTCATAATTAGCCTGTAAGAATTTTTCTACCAACTCATCTGTAATAGCTGTAGAAACAAATAGTGCTTCAAACTGAGATGGAGCAAGGTAAACACCACGCTGTAACATTGCATTAAAGTAGCGGCCGAACAAGGCTGTATCTGAGGTTTTAGCACTTTCAAAATCTACCACCGGCTGCTCTGTAAAGAAGATGCTGAACATAGAGCCTACCTGATTTATGGTATAATTCAGCCCTAATTTCTGCATGTTCTGCTTTATCCCGTTAACAATTTTCGTGGTTGTTTTTTCAAGCCTTTCATATACTTCAGGGTGGTTGTCCAGGTGCCGAAGCATAGCCATACCAGCTGCCATCGCGATAGGATTTCCTGATAATGTCCCTGCTTGATAAACAGGTCCGGCAGGTGCCACAAAATCCATAATCTCCGATTTGCCTCCATAGGCGCCAACAGGCATACCTCCACCTATGATTTTACCTAAGGTGGTCATGTCAGGGGTTACATTAAACAACTGCTGTGCACCACCAGGAGCCAGACGGAAGCCTGTCATCACTTCGTCAAAAATAAGTACAATGTTTTCCTGGTCACAAAGCTCACGCAGCCCTTTCAGGAACTCTTGTTTCGGTAGCACCAGACCCATGTTTCCTGCTACAGGCTCTAAAATAATAGCGGCAACTTGGTCTTTATTAGCAACTAGAAGATCTTTAACAGCTTCCAGGTCATTATAAGGGGCCGTAAGCGTATCAGCAGCTACACCTTGGGTTACACCTGGGCTATCTGGTACGCCAAGTGTAATAGCACCACTACCGGCAGCTATCAGAAAAGAATCGCCATGCCCGTGGTAGCAGCCTTCGAACTTAATAATCTTACTGCGGCCTGTGTATCCTCTGGCTACACGAATAGCCGACATCGTAGCCTCAGTACCTGAGTTAACCATTCGTACCTTCTCAATGCCAGGAACCATGCTTACAATCAATTCTGCAATTTCTATTTCGCGTCGGGTAGGGGCACCGAAAGATAAAGAGTTCGGAATAGCAGCTTGTACGGCATCCTGCACTATTTCAGCCGCATGGCCTAAAATCATAGGGCCCCAGGAGTTGATGAACTCAATGAAACGGTTTCCGTCTTCGTCGAACATATAGGCTCCTTTGGCAGATACCATAAAACGAGGATTTCCTCCAACGGCCCTGAAGGCACGTACTGGTGAGTTTACACCACCCGGAATACTATGTTTGGCACGTTCGAAAAGCTCGTTGCTATTGGTTGCTTGTATCATGGAATAGAAAGTCGATGTTGTGTGGTTAAAAAATAGGATTTACTACTGTTAGCTGCAGGTTTTCAAGTTTTGTAATAGGTACATACTGGTTATCCTGATGCATTTCGTTACGCATGCTGGTATCGTTGTACCCAATGCCTGGGTAAAATACACCAGGCTGTACGCCTGCCGCTGGTAAGGCCTGATTAAAGTTAGCCCCATAGTTCTGAAGTGCCATTCCGAAGTAGTAAAGCATTTCGAAACCGGAATAGGCATAAACAGACGGTGGCAGGTTATACTTGCTTATGTACTGCTTTCTGAACCAATTGTTGGCTGGGTTAAGCTTATTAAAATATTTAGGGCTAACAAAGTACACCTCCAGGTCATCTAACTGCCGCAATGTAATCTGGTTTATGTCCAGCCACTTTTCGTACGTAAGCAGCGGTAGCATTCTGGATTTACTCTGCAACAAGCTGGTAGCATTTACAGCCGCCGTCATCTTATCAGAGAAAACTGCCATATGACCAACTTCTTCTAACTTCAGGTCTTTAAAGGTCTGAGCCGTAACAGAGGCCTCGTTAGAACTTATCTTCTTATATACTTTTACTTTACCTCCAAGCTTTATGTATTGCTGGCGGTAATGGTAGGCAAAAGTCGTGTCGTCTTTGGTATTCTCATAAAGAATGACGGCTGTTTTGGGTGAAAAGTTCTGGTAAGCGTACGCTGCCGCCTGCCGCGCTTGTGTTGCCACAGATGACTCAAACAGGAACACATTTTCACTGCTAGCCATTTGAGCATCCTGTGACAGGGGGTTGATAACTGTTACATTATTTTCTGTTGCAAACCTGGCGGCAACCTTAGCAGTCGATTTATAAACAGGACCAATAATCAGGTCCATTTGCTTTATTTCAGGAAGGTTAAGTATTCGTTTAGTGGACGAGGTGTCTGCTCCGACATCATAACTAAACAGTTTGACCTGAATACCTTGTGTCAGCAAAGAGTCCTGCGCCAGCTGCATGCCCGCATATAAGTCGGTTACAAATTGGTTTTTACGGGCAGTCTGCATAAGGTCCTGGTTCAGCTGAAAGGGGAGAAGTACAGCTACATTAAAACCCAGGTTGTTAAACGCATCCTTGCTAAGGTAACGGCTGCGATCGAGGTTAAACCGGGTAACAATATTTTCGAGTGTTTGCCTGTCTTGTTTTTTGTACCAGCCGCCAAGAAGTTTATCAGCATATACCTGTGCAATGGTTTTATCGTTCCAGTATCGCTCTAACAGCAGTTCATATGTAGTTCTGTCTGTTAACCTGTTAAGGTAATATCGCTTTAAACTTTCTGCGTCAGACTCAAGTGCTGAGCCTTTTAATTCCTGCAGTTTACTTAAAGCATGATCATATTCTCCTTGCTCAAAAAGGACATTTGCGAGCAGGTAATCGGCTTCAGGCATGCCAGACCATTGAGCGTGCTGGTTCTGTAACTGTACCAGCATCTGGTACGCTTCCTGCAGTTTATTTGCTTTTAAAGCAGCTAAAGAATAAAAGTAAGAGGCCTCAGGTGCATAAGCATTGTCAGGCGATGCGTTTGTGAGCGGCAACAGTTCATTCATTGCCAAATCATAACGCTGTTGCTCCATTAGCGTTTTGCCATTCCGATACTGCACCTCATTACTTTGCTGGGCCTGAACAGGTAGGGCAAGTGTGCCGGCTACTATTATTCCTGCCATGTGCTTCCAAAAGCTTCTCTTCATTTTATTATTGGTATAAAACATAAGACACAGGACTATTATAACTGTAGTATAAAAGCCTTGTGTCTTGCCTCCTGAATTTGTGTTCTTAAAATTTATTCCCACTCAATTGTGGCTGGTGGTTTAGAGCTAATGTCATACACCACGCGGTTAACTCCTTTAACTTTGTTGATGATCTCACTGGAAACGTCAGCCAGGAACTCATAAGGCAATCGGCACCAGTCTGCAGTCATACCGTCTACACTGGTTACGGCTCTAAGCGCTACTACACTTTCATACGTTCGCTCATCGCCCATTACACCCACCGATTGTACGGGGGTCAGGATAGCACCGGCTTGCCATACTTCGTCGTATAAACCTGTTTTTTTAAGGTTGCTGATGAAGATATGATCCACTTGCTGCAAAATGTGTACCTTTTCCGGTGTTATGTCACCTAAAATACGAATGGCCAGCCCAGGACCAGGGAATGGATGACGTCCGATAATGGTTTCATCAATTTGTAAGGTCTTACCTACTAAACGTACTTCGTCTTTAAACAATGTCTTCAGAGGCTCCACCACCTTCAGTTTCATATAATCTGGAAGACCTCCAACGTTGTGGTGCGACTTAATAGTGGCAGACGGGCCTTTTACGCTAATAGACTCAATAACGTCTGGGTAAATGGTACCTTGGGCTAGCCATTTTACATCCTCAATCAGGTGCGCCTCATCGTCAAACACTTCTATAAATATACGCCCGATAGCTTTACGCTTCAGCTCAGGATCACTAATGCCGGCGAGAGCAGCATAAAATTTATCTTTTGCATTAACGCCTTTTACATTAAGGCCCATATGTTTATATGAGTCCAATACTGTTTCGAACTCATCTTTGCGCAATAAACCGTTGTCTACAAAAATACAGTATAGGTTTTTACCAATTGCCTGATGAATCAGCATAGCAGCTACGCTGGAGTCTACTCCACCTGAAAGGCCAAGCACCACCTTGTCGTTCCCGATAGTTTGCTGTAGTTCTGCTACGGTGTTTTCTATAAATTGCTCTGATGTCCAGTCCTGCTCACATTCACAAATGTGCACTACAAAGTTGCGGAGCAGGGTCTTTCCTTCTGCCGAATGCGTAACCTCAGGGTGGAACTGAATCCCGTATGTTTCCTGGTCACGTAGTTTATATGCGGCAACACGCACACTTTCTGTACTGGCGATTACCTCAATATTATCAGGAATTTCCTTGATGGTGTCACCATGAGACATCCACACAACAGAACCCAGCGTCAGTTCTTTCAGCAGGCGGTTTGAATTGTGTATTTCTGTTAAGCGGGCACGACCGTACTCCCTGATAGTAGAAGGCGTTACCTCGCTGGCATGCTCATAAGCTATAAGCTGGGCTCCGTAACACACACCCAACACCGGCAACTTGCCAAGGTACTGGCTCAAGTCAATGGTGGGGTGCTCCTGATCACGCACCGAGCAAGGGCTGCCTGACAAGATGATGCCCTTTACATCTTCTGTAAGAGCTGGCACATTGTTGTAAGGGTGTATTTCGCAATAAACATTAAGCTCACGTACCCTTCTGGCTATAAGCTGGGTAAACTGGGAGCCAAAGTCGAGAATGAGAATTTTTTCTGGCATGTGCAAAATTAAGGCTCTTTTACAGTTTTTACTAACTTCTTTAAGATGATTTTGTAAATAGGGAGAATAAATTCAAGTCACTTAACAAGATGTTCTCTAACAGTATTGTCATATACTTTTATCGATTGTAAATTCTTTCAGAACGAAACAATGTTTTAAAAGCCAGTTGGAGTTCTTTCTTTTTATTAACCGTATTTAATCATTCATATAAGTACTTTTACTATTCAATTAAGCGTAACTACATGTTGTCTAAGGCGTATTCTTTTAAGCTATGAATAAAGATGAATTAGATATAACAAACTGGGAGCGTATCCTTATTGGAGAAGTGCCTCTGGAATTCATGCTCGAATCATTTTTCCGGACAATTATCATTTTCCTGTTCCTGATATTTATTCTGAGGATGCTCGGAAAGCGTATGAACGCACAGTTAACATTAACTGAAATGGCAATAATGTTGACACTCGGTGCTATAGTTTCACCAGCTATGCAGATACCTGATCGTGGTTTGCTACCGGCATTTGTTAGCCTAACAGTTTTACTGTTTCTTCAACAGGGGCTGGGGATGTTGTCGTTCAGGCATAGAAAGGTAGAGGTTGTAACGCAGGGTGATGTTAGTTTGATGGTGAGAAATGGTGTTTTAGTCTTGGAGGAAATGGGTAAATCCCGCGTATCCAGAGAGCAGCTTTTCGGGGTTCTACGCACACATAAAATCAGGCACTTAGGAGAAATAAAGAGGGTATACTTAGAGTCGGGAGGCTTCTTTAGTGTTTTCAAAAGGGCTGAACCCAAGCCAGGGTTAAGCATTATTCCAGGGCGGGATCATCAGCTTCCACAGCCTGTAGACAAAGAACTTGAAAACTTGGTCTGCAAGAAATGTGGAAATCTTGTGGCTTATGATGAAAATTACATAAACAAACCATGTAACCTTTGCCAGTATCAGGAATGGACCAACCCAACGTTAAGCTAGTACATTAACATGAAACCAGAAGATATACAAATTACCGATTGGTTAAGGATATTATTAGGTGAAGTTCCCTGGTCTTTTCTCATAGAAGTAGTTATTAGAGTCCTCTTCATTTTCTTTATCCTCATTTTTTCAATGCGGGTTATGGGGAAGAGGATGGCTGCCCAACTGACACGCATGGAGATGGCTTCTCTGGTATCCATGGCCGCTGCAATAGGGGTGCCCATGGCTGATCCAACAAGGGGCTTACTTCCCATCGTTATTATTGCAGTTGTGGTTATTGGAGTACAGTATATTGTCTCTTTGAGATCAGCGAATGATACTAATTTTGAAAGTACCATTCTTGATGATATGGACATAATTGTAAAAGACGGTGTTTTAAACCTAAATAACATGGAAAAAACCAGACTTACCAGAGAGCGTTTGTTTGCTGAATTAAGGAGCGAGGAGATCGGAAACCTGGGCAGAGCAGAAAGGGTGTATATTGAAGCAAATGGTTCTTTTACAGTTTATACATTTAAGCATCCAAGACCTGGGCTTTCTATCATTCCACGCTGGGATAGCGAATTTTTTGAGGAGCAGTCTCTTGCAAAAGATGCTTTTGCCTGTTGCAGCTGTGGTGATGTCGTTATGGCACAGGAGCGACCTGTACTTCCTTGTGCACGTTGCTCAAGTAAGGATTGGGCACAGGCCGTGTGTGCATAGTTCTTAGAAACTTGCTGCATTTAGTTCAACCTCGCAATAATGGATTGGGAAATAAAGGGTAACACTACTTGTTTAATCAGGTACCAAAATAAAAAATAAATTTTCAGGCATAAGTTTGGGTTGAACAAAAAGTTTACTACTTTTGTATCGGCAAATCGGCACGGCCAGCTCCCGCCAAACTCCCCCAGGACCGGAAGGTAGCAAGGGTAGGCGGTCGTAGCGGCGCGATGTTGGTTTGCCACTTTTTTTTGCCCTGCCTTTTAAATGTATATTTTACATTTATTATTCCAAATAAACCTCATATTCTTTTCAGATTCGGAATAATACATTAGATTTGTAATAAATCTATATCACATTACTATGAAATTCTTTATTGACACTGCAAACCTGAAAGATATTCAGGAAGCATACGATTTAGGTGTGTTGGATGGCGTTACCACTAACCCATCACTAATGGCTAAAGAAGGTATCTTTGGTCACGATAATGTAATGGCGCACTACAAGCAGATTTGCGAAATTGTAGATGGCGACATTAGTGCAGAGGTAATTGCCACTGATTACAACGAGATTGTTCGTGAAGGCGAAGCCCTTGCTGAATTACATCCGAACATTGTAGTTAAAGTGCCAATGATCAGGGATGGTATCAAAGCTATTCATCATTTTAGCGCGAACGGCATTAAAACAAACTGTACGTTGGTTTTCTCTGCAGGACAGGCAATATTGGCAGCTAAGGCCGGAGCTACTTATGTTTCTCCTTTTGTTGGTCGTTTAGATGATATTTCAACTGATGGAATTCAACTGATTGAGCAGATTGTAAACATTTATGGTAACTATGGCTATCAGACGCAAGTGTTGGCAGCCTCAGTACGCCATGTAATGCACTTGGTACAATGTGCTGAAGTTGGAGCAGATGTTGTAACCTGCCCTTTATCTGTAATTACAGGTTTATTGAAGCATCCACTTACCGACAGTGGCCTTAAAACTTTCCTTGCTGACCACGCAAAAGGAAACGCTTAGTTTATAATTGTGAATTAAGAATTATGAATTAGAGGTGAAGTAAGCCTAACTTTGCTTGCTGTGTTTCTAGTTAATAATTCTTAATTCGTAATTCAAAAGGATGTACATTATAAAAGTTAAGGGAAAGGCCAAAATTCCTGACTATATACAGTTGCGGGATAATAATTTTGTGCTTATTGCTTATTTTCGTGCCGATCGTCCTCTAAAGAATCTGGACCGCTATGGCTTAGAGGGCAAAGAAGATGCTCTTGCCTTATTGATAGAAGGGTTGGAGTTTGGCAAGCTTCAGAAATTAGAGATTTAAGTTTACATGAATTTTTCTTCCTCTCCTGTTGTTTCGCTACGAGATGTAGCTGTTTATCAAGATGTAAATACCATCCTGAGCAATGTCAATTTTGATATTGAGAAAGGAGAGTTCGTCTATTTAGTTGGCCGTACAGGAAGTGGCAAAAGCTCCCTGCTTAAAACACTTTATGCCGACTTGCCTTTATATACAGGGGTTGCTGCTGTAGCTGGTTTTACCCTTGCTAAGCTGTCTCGAAAGCAAGTGCCATTCCTTCGTAGAAAAATAGGTATCATTTTTCAGGACTTTCAACTGCTGTTCGACCGTACAGTGGCTGAAAACCTGGCTTTTGTTTTAAAAGCAACAGGCTGGCGAAATACATCTAAGCGAAAACAGCGTATATCGGAAGTTCTGATGCGTGTAGGACTGGACGCATCAGCAAATAAAATGCCGCACCAATTATCAGGAGGCGAACAGCAGCGGGTGGTTGTGGCACGTGCATTATTAAACGAGCCACTTATTCTTTTTGCCGACGAGCCTACCGGTAACTTAGACCCTGCAGTAGCTGATGATATAATGAGCCTTTTCCTGGAGATAAACAATAGTGGAACAGCAGTTCTTATGGCGACTCATAATTATGAAATTATAAACCGTTATCCGAAGCGTGTTCTTAAATGTGAGAATGGCAGAGTGATAGATTCTAAAGAAGAAGCCTTTGATCTGGTTAGCGGCTATAGATTATAAGTAAGCAAAATTTATGCGTTTACAACTACTCTGTCGCATTAGCCTGAGCAGTTGTTTTATAATTGTTACTTATTTCCAGGAATTTTTTTTGCTGTTGCTCTATCGTATTACGGGCCGACTGATCTAGTTCATTCTCAAGAGAACGTTTGCGGTTATTCAGAGCACTCCATAATCCTTCTACTATTTCCCAATCTCTGCTGTCTAAGTTTTCTTTCCGGTCATCCAATGCATTTACAAATTGCTGGTATGTCTCTGGAAGGTCCTGGGCTTTTATGTTGTTCAGATCATCTGAATTAACCTCAACCCCCAGCATTTCCTTTCTAAGTTTATACCGCCTGCTTACTTCTTCGTAATTTTGCTGCCTTCGTTCAAAAGCCTGATCATAACGTTGCATCAGGTTTCGTACTTCTTCCCGGCGCTCAGGCTTGAAGCTTTCTAAATACACTTCCATGTTTTCTGTATGCTGATCGAACTCTTGCTGTAACTCCTGAGTACTTTTATTCCAGGCACTGCTATCTATAGCAGTAACATCTGCAGAGGTATCTCGCTCTACCTGCGTCACAAACGCTTCATATTCCTGGAAAGCAGTTTCACCTTCTTGTTGACTGCCATTTGAATTGCAGGCAGCAACAGTAATTATGATAAGTGCGATAGCAGTACTTCTAATTTTCTGGAGCATTTTAGAACAAAAATTTGGTTTATAAAATATTAACGCAGCCGGAAAGCAATGGTTTAATGTGTAGCCTTAGCAGCAGAGCTAAAGCTTTCTGAGCTTACTGATAACTTCAATAGCTAACTTGAAATGGAGAGGTAGTTAAAGAATAGGTTCGTTATGTCTTATCAAAGGAGCAGGTGCCGATGCTACTATAAAGATCTCAGTCTGTAAAGACGCTACTCATTTATACTTACGGCCGATGTATAATAAATGTATACTTAGAAAATTGTTTCTGTAACCCTGATGCTGATAAAATAAGCCTTAAGCTACAACTTTAACCCAAAGTACTGTCTCAGAAGCTTTCGCAGCCGCTCATTCATCTCAGGAAAGACCTTAAACCCAAGTGTGAGACTGCCATAAATAGCTATAATCAACAGTGATCGCACTATCATATCTAAGTAAACATTGCCAAGGTAGGGCAGGAGGTAAGTGGCCCCCAAAGCCAGTGCCGCGATGATAGTGATAGTTACAGAACTTAAAGCAAAGGGCTGAATTTTATATACCCATTGTACATAGAAGAGCCTTAGCAGGTTTATAATAATATAAGACAACATAGAGGCCAGTGCAGCACCGTTAATGCCATAGATTGGAATAAAGTAGGAGTTGGTCCAGATGGTAAGGACAGCCAAGACAACATTGAACAATAAATCCCAGCGATACTTTTCAGAGGTGGCAAGTATAATGCCATTAATACCAGTTGCTAAGTCAATAAGGCGTGCCATGGATAAAAACAACACCACGTACTTACCTGCACGATAGGCTTCAGGCATAAATGAGAAAAGGTTGTCAATATTTGCCCATATTCCTACGAACAACAACAGCCCCACAATAAGATTAATAAGAGTGATTTGCTTATAAAGGTTTTTCATACCAGCCATATTTTGCTCTTTCCAATACTCAGCTACCTGCGGAAAAGCAATTTTGTAAATAGATCGGGCTGGTATCATAATGGCACTCGTCATAAAAAACGCAGTGGTGTAAATGCCGTTGTCGCCCAGGCTGTAGGAGCTGATCATCACCTGGTCTACTGTTGTAATAATGGTGGATGAAATGTTTCCCATGAAGGTAAAAAGGCCATAGTTCAGCATCTCACCCAGCGGGAATATGCGTAATCCTTTAAGCGAAGGCATGATGAAGAGCTGCTTTAACCACATAGTATAAACTATCAGCACTAAAACAGCAAGAGAGTTTATACAGACGTACAGCAGTACAAACTGGTGAAAAGAAATCCAGTTAAAGGCATAAACTGCTATCAATAGAGAGGTAAGAACACGCAGCAGGAAATCCTGCGCCAGAGAAGATACAATTGTTTTAAAGAGGGAGCGTAAATAAGCTGTAAGCAGGTTAAACAGCAGCGTAAAAAACGAAAGTACAATAATATAATAGTAGTAGTCAATAATCAGGGGCGAGTTCTGCTGGTAATAATCAACTACGATGGGTTTGAAAACAATAAACAGTGCCGACACGAGTATAAAGCCCAGCATTGGCACCGAAAGCAGCAGAAACAGGAACCCATTATGTTTATTTTCTTTATCACGAAAGTAGGGGAAATACCGCACGCCCATGTTTACAAAGCCAAGGGCAGAGAACTGAGCAAACATCACGGACAGAGAAACAATGAGGCGTGTAAGCCCTACCTGGTTCTCATCCATGAAGTTTGGAAAGAGCAGAATGGTATTGATATAACCGATTGCTATTCCGGCATAAGAAATGATGGTGTTCCAGATACCCTCGCGCTGCAGTTTACCCATGTTTTCAAGAATCTGGTTGCAAAACTATGCTTTATCTTTTGCTTCTCAACTAAGCAGATAATATTTCTCTGCCTTAAACTTCTTCAAGCTTAAACATAAAGATATTCTGAGACAAGGTTAGGTAGTGGATGAGTTTATTTAACTACTTCTACTCATCCTTTAAAAGACTTTTGACTTATGTGGCTTCTTAGCAAGTAGTAATAGGTACCGGTGGAAAGGTCAGACGAAGGCCATTTATTATTATAATGTTCTGTTTTATATATAGACTTTCCCCACCTGTTCAGAATTTCTAAAGCAAAATTCTCAGGGTTAGCTCCTTCAAGAAGGAAAGTGTCATTTTTGCCATCGTTGTTAAGCGTTATGATATTGGGTATTATTGGACACTCTTCTTCAATAATCTGTATAGTTCTGGTGTAGGAGCAGCCATTAACATGTATTGTCACTTCATATAAGTGTGATGTAGATGCAACTTCAATTTCAGGTGTCGTTTGGCCTGTGCTCCAGGTATAAGTCGCATCAGCTATGGTGGCGGCATTTAATCTGGCGGTGTTGCCATAGCAAACATTTATTTCTGATGGTAATGCAATATCAGCTGAGGGAATCACTGATATGTTGACCGTATCTGTTTCTGAACAGCCTGAAGGATTCGTTGCCGTTATCCAATATTTGCCACTGTAGTTGCTTTTATAGAAGAAGTAGTTGCTCCGGTGCTCCATACATAATTATTTAAACCAGGTGGAGCGCCAAGCTCTACTGTTTCACCATCACATATTGTTATATCATCTCCAAGAGATAAAGCAGGTTTGGGAAATGCCTGAACCTGCACGGTATCTGTTAATAGACAGTTGCCGTCCTGAATGCTTACCCAATATTTTCCACCTCTGCTTACTGTTATTTTATTGCCTGTTTCTCCGGTGCTCCATATTGGTGTGGCGTCGCTTATAACAGATAGCTCTATTGTTGAACCAGCACAGAAATAGTTGGGACCTTGTATATTAACTTTACCTACAGGTGCTGTTGCAACAACATACTCCTTGCTGTTGCCATCCGTTTTTGCTGTTGCTTTTCCTTCCTGTACTGTTGTTGCCAATGGATTCCAAAAAAGAACCGAATTATCTGCCCTTGAAAAGAAACTGGCACTACATATATTGTCTTCAACCGCATAATTGGTTTTATATGCAGTTGCTGGGCTTATAGCGGTAAAAACACCATAATAAGAATCAACTGCATTATTTAATCCTGCCAATGAGTTTGGCCTTGAACGGACATGATAAAGATGAATGCCAACCATAGGAGAACCTATTCCAACAGAATCTACTTTAAACGAATTGTTATATTCGTCTTTAATTTCCAGCTGCTGCCCTGCCCAGCTACTAGGGTAGAGGTAAATACTTTTATCACCTATAGGGGCACCAGAGGTTACTTTAGCAGTGGCAATGGTTGTGTTTCTAAGCACGCCATCTATGCTTAAGTTGCTGTAATCTTTTACTGTACTGCCAGATGTTTCATCAAACTTAAAATATGCTACCAGATCAGTGGAAGCTACAGGAACAGACTGGCACATGTTCTGTCTGATTTCCTCAATCGAAAGTGCCCTTTTCCAAATCCTTACTTCGTCGACCTGGCCATTATAAAAGTGATTACCTAATTGGGAATAGTAATAATTCCCTATCAAAAGTTCTTCATTGCTCCTTAATATTGTATTCTCATATCTGGAAATGAACTGGTTCTGCAATTTCCCATCTACATATATTGTCCATGTTCCTTCATGAACTACACCAGCTATATGATGCCAGCTGTTATCTGCTACTATTGTAGCGGAATAGCCTGACAATCTATAGCTTCCAGATCCATCTCTGCCTGCCAAACAAGCTTTCCCATTCTGAATAAGTAGCTGAAAGCCTCTCTCAGCATCACGATCATATTTAGATAGAATATGGTGATGTCCAAAGGAGTTTGTCTTTATCCAAGCTTCTACAGTAACTTCATTTTCAATGCCTCTGTTATTGTTATCAAACCCTACATAGTCATTCAAACCATCCATTTTAAAGGCATTACCAGATCCTTGTGCATGAATATTATTATTTAAGATGTAAAGAATGGCGGAAATTAGTAAGCAGAAGTATGTTCTTGTTCTCAAGGTTGAACTGAAATTAGATAATTATTTATCAATATATTAAAAATTTCTATTTTTTAATATATTGATAAATAAAATCTGCAAGATATTTTAAAGCTAACTTACTGCTCGAACCATCATATTGAGTGCCGACGGTAGCATTATAATATTGAGCTTTAAGATAAACATCAGGCTTACTGTTTAATTTTTTTCTGAGTAGGTTTATTAAACCCTCTCTGTCAGTTACTGCATCTACTAAGTTGTTAGAAATAAAACCATAGTAATCGTAAAGGTTCTCACTCGGATTGAGGTTAATATAAATAGACCATACATTAAGAAGAACCGCTTCCAGGTGAATACCGGAGTTGCCGCTTATTTGCACATCAATTCTTTGGAGAAATTTAAAAGCAGACTCTTTATTACTGTCGGAGAAAATGATGTGTGATGGCGCAATGTCTTTTATAAAAGAAAAATCTCTTTTATCGCGTGGATGTGGACGTAAAACTATTGTTACATCTGGCAACGAAAATAGAAGAGATTGCACAAGTTCTTTTATCTCTTCTGTAAGATCCATTAAGTTACAGCCTATACCAATTGATTTTATTGTTGTGTTTGAGTTTCTATATTTTACATAATCATCTGCTTTAGGCATTCCTACTAATTTTACCTCACCTGCCACCGGACCACAGGCTTTATATTTATCCAGTGAGTCCTGGCCCTCCAAAAGGTTAAGGTCAAACTGAAGGGGAGGGAACAGCGTGCTTACACTGGAATGCTGAATATATGCTGTTTTTATGCCTGAGGCGTTGGCTGCTAAAAGCATGGCCCGTGCGTCGGCATTATGATCGTTGGCAAAAATTATACAGGCCGGTTTATATTGCTGGAGCTTTTTCAGGTACACCTCGTAGAACCCTACTGCATCATAAATCAGATCAAAAAAACGACGGGTACTTTGGGGCTTCCTACGCAGGAAATTGAACAGCAGCGGGAAGAACTTGTAGTAATAAAGTATTTTTGATCGGAGGGATATTCTGTTGACGACGCCATTGTAGCTGCCGATTTCTTTACGTTGACCTGCAACTAATATAGCTTCGGGTATTGCCTCCTGTATAAATTTTAAGCTGTCGTAGTTGTTCTGGCTCAACACATACAGCCAAACCTTTCCTTTAAGTTCTTCCGGCCTTTCTTCAGATTTTAGAAGGTTTCCCAATAGCCGCACTACAGTATAACCAGCCATCCTCAACAGTCGCATCCATCCTTTTGTGGGGGATACAGCATTTTTAGCACTTTCCGGGAGCTTATAAAATCCGTCCGAAAAGTGCAGGTAAAGGATGTTACTGTAAAGCTTATACCACTTGTTCATGAACTACACCAGGTCCCAGCTTAGCGGCGTGCCGGCTTTAATGTCAGCTTTAGCTTTTTGCCCCAGTAGCTGATCGTAATATTTAGGAGCAAGTCCCAACCCCGGCCTTATTACACGGATATTTTCTTTGGAGAAAGCTTCTCCGGCTTTGATGTTTTGTGCTGCATAAACTGAACGCTTAAACAACCGGCTTTTTTCTTCAGCCCGTTGCACACCATATTGCACTTTACCTAATGCCTGCCAGGCTCTTTCCGACTCTACCACTAGAGCTTGTAGTTCAGCTGGTTCTAAAGAAAAAGCAGAATCAACACCACCATCGGCACGCCTTAAAGTAAAATGCTTTTCAATAACAGTAGCCCCCAGCGCTACAGCAGCCACAGAGGCACCTACTCCCATTGTATGATCTGAAAGGCCCACCTGCACCTGGTACAACTCCCGCATGTGCGGAATAGTATTTAAATTTGTGTTTTCTGGTGTGGCTGGATAAGTGCTGGTGCATTTGAGCAATATCAGTTCAGTGCATTCGGCATTATGCAGTACCCTTACAGCCTCATCAATTTCTGATAAAGTGGCCGCACCTGTGCTCATAATAACAGGTTTGCCTGTAGAGGCTACCTTCCGAAGTAGCGGATGGTCAGTATTCTCGAAGGAAGCAATTTTATAAGCAGGTGCTCCTATGCTTTCCAAAAAATCAACAGCCGTTTCATCGAAAGGAGAGGAAAATGCCAGGATACCTCGCTCTTTAGCACGTTCAAAAATTGCCTGGTGCCAGTCCCATGGAGTATAAGCCTCTTGGTATAAGTCATACAACTCACGCCCTTTCCATAGCGAGTTTTCATCTTCAATCGTGAAAGCTCCCTGCATGGTCATGGTGTCAGCGGTGTAAGTTTGCAGTTTAATGGCATCAGCACCAGCATCGGCAGCGGCATCTACTATAGCCAATGCACGCTCTAAAGACTGGTTGTGGTTGCCTGACATTTCTGCAATTATGAAAGGCTTATAGTTAAGGCCAATTAAACGGCCTGCTATGTCTATTTCGTTAATCATGTGTAATATCTCTTGCTTAAACAGCTATAAAGAAAGCGTAAACTTTTGCGCATCAGGATACTTTGCATCTGCCTCTGCATAAGCAAAACCAGCTTTTTCGAAGGCACGAATGGAAGCTACATTATCTTTTTGCACAAAGCCGACTATCTGTAGGCTTTGTGGTAATTGCTGTTGCAGCTTTTTAATGCCTTTTAGCAGCACAGTATGTCCTAATCCTTTGCCTCTAAAGGCGGAGCTTATTAAATAGCTGATAATGGCTTCATTATCGCTAATTTCGAACCTGATATGCGCCGCTGGCTCACTGTTTACTTCTGCAACATATAAGAAAGTGTTTCTATCCTGAAGCTTTGCCTCAAACCAGATTGAGTGGCTATCAAATGGAATCGGAGTCTTATTGAAAGATCGTTTGCGTACTTCAGGGTCATTTGCCCAGTTAAACAGCAGCAGCAGGTCGTCTTTAATGGCGTTACGAACAGTAAGCTTAGAGCCTTGATTCAGGGATTGAAAGACTTGTAATATCCTTTCCGGACTTTGCCCGTCAAAATACTGCCGTTGGTATTGTATTTGTCCCTCATAAACTTCTGGCTCTAACTTTTGCTGAAGTGTTTCGTGCAGCATGCTATAGTCTGTTGCTATGCCACTCTTCATAAGAAATTGATATAGTGTCTGTTGGTTATCAGCAGTTTGTTTTACATATAATAATCCTCCTACAGAAGCATATTCGTAAGCGACACCACTAGCTGATGTCACTGCTACAGGGCAGCTAGTCATCAGAAGGCACATCTCATCTGCAGACAAGTTTTTGTACAGGCTGATATTTGTGTGCTCTTCAATCCATTGTTCCAGCTCTGCCATATGCAGGTAAGCACTTCCTACAACAATGTGTATTTGAGAGACAGTAATATTAGCTGCCAATTCCTTTGCTATAGCTAATGTATGATTAGCTGGGTCTGCACCACCTAAATTGAGTAATAATTTTAATTCTCCTTTTGGTACAGTTCTTTTTTTTAGCGCAGCGTTTAGAAAGGGGGGGCGTAGCAAAGCATATTTCGGACCCAGTAACAGCTTGGTGTAAGGTGCAATATTATAAGTATCGGCTGATACTCCTCCAGCTTGATTCAACACAATATCGGCCACAAAAGGATAAGCACTGATATCGTCAATACAAACTAACTTGCTGCCTTTGCTTTTTATGTTCTCCTGATAGGCTTTATCAAAATTATAACCGTCCACTACTACAATCTCTTCTTCAGATATATAGGCATTTAATTCATAGATAAAGCGATCTTCTGAAGGTAAACATGGTGGTAGTGTAATAAATCCATCACAGACTTGTTTAATTTGCTCTTGTAAAAAAATGTCAGGAGATTGTATGGCAAATACACACTCAAACTCATGCCGAAGCATTTGTGCCAGTGCCAGTGAACGCACCACATGGCCTAAACCTATTTTACTGTTACCATCTGCCCGAAAAATGATACGTGTTTTATTCATCCTGATCCTTTTGCCTTTCATGTGAAAGCTGATATTTTAGTTCAGCCAGTTTCCAGTCGGTAAGGTTATCTATGTCCTGCACTTCGGTTTCATCAAGTTCAACTGCTCCTGCATTACTTCCAATAATGGTTTTATTTTGCAGGAAGGTATCAACATGAAACCAGTAAAACTGGCCTGCATCATGATACGCTGGAGGTAAATCTTGAGATCTGGTGTTAAGGTGCTCAGGCCAGTTCATTTCTGCTTTACCATTTTCTAGCTTCAGGCTTCTCCAGATTGGGTAACTAAACTTTACTACCGGAAACACGCAGTTGTATTGCTTTTGCAGTAACAGGTCCTGCGCCTTATGTAATGTTTGTTGATTGATTAGCGGTGCAGTAGGATAGAGGCAGCAACCGTAGTCGTAGGTGTTGCCTTTGTTTTTGTACTGCTCCAGCACTTCTGTCAGAACATCTGCTGTTGTAGCAAAATCGTTTGAGGAGGCGGTGCTTCTGAAAAAAGGAACGCTGGCTCCGAAGCACTTACTTATTTCAGCAATCTCTTTATCGTCAGTTGAAACCATTACCTCGTCAAACAAACCAGAATGTACAGCGGCTTCAATGGAATAGGCAATTATTGGTTTCCCCAGAAAGGGCTTAATGTTTTTTCTGGGTATACGTTTGCTACCGCCACGGGCAGGAATAATTGCAATCTTTTTCATTAAACAAATTCCTTCACTTTCTCTATTATATACTCCTGTTCTTGCTGTGTCAGGCTTGGGTATATTGGTAAGCTGAGGCATTCGGCATAATATTTTTCTGCCTCCGGGTAATCTCCTTTCTTAAAGCCGAGTTTGCGGTAGTAAGGCATAGTGTGCGCTGGAATATAATGCACTTGGGCAAAAATGTTGCGCTCCCGCAGGAAATCATAAAGCCCCTTGCGATTCTGTACAAGAATAACATAAAGGTGATAGGCATGGCCTGTATCTCCGCTTTCATCTATAGCAACCTTGTTTGTCTGCAGCGTTTCAACTCCTGCTATGTCTGAAAAAGCTTCGTCGTATACTTTAGCAATTCCTTTTCTTCTGGCTAAACCAGCATCGGCACGATGCAATTGAGATATGCCAAGAGCGCAAAGCATGTCTGGTATGCGGTAGTTATAACCTAACTCCTGCATTTCCATATACCAGCCTCCGTGGTTTTCCTCCATTAGTTCCTGATTTCTGGTAATGCCGTGTGTGCGTAGCTTTAGCAACTTCTGGTATAACAATTCATTATTTGTCGTTATCATGCCTCCTTCACCTGTGGCTATGTGTTTAACTGGGTGAAAAGAAAAGATTGACAGATCAGCATACTGGCCATTGCCGCAGATTTGCTTGTTGCCGTGGCTGTCGTAAAAATAGCCACCTGGCGCATGGCAGGCATCCTCTATTATCCATAAGCCATATTCATCTGCAAGTTTGCGGAACTTTTCCAGGTTAAGCGGGTTGCCAGCAAAGTCTACGGGTATAAGACCGCTGTAATAACCTTTAGGCTTGCTCTCCAGTTTTTCGCGTACCCTCTCTATGTCCAGTAAGGCTGTTGCAGAATCTATGTCAGCAAAATCAACAGTGCCACCACAATAACGAATGCAGTTGGCAGAAGCTACGAAGGTAATGGGAGTGGTTATTACTCTTGTTTCTTCGTTTACACCTAACGCCATGGCACATAAATGTAAGGCAGCAGTTCCATTAGAAACGGCCACGGCATATTTAGCACCTACATAATCGGCAAAGGCACGCTCAAAAGCTTCAACTTTTGGCCCCTGTGTCAGAAAATCTGATTGCAAGGTTTCTACCACAGCAGCTATGTCTGCCTCTGTAATGTGCTGGCGCCCGTAGGGGATGGGGCTAGTCTCTGGAACGGCTTCTGATTTCTGCGTCATGTTTTAATTTTAAGTTTTACACTGTAAAACCTGGGTCTACGTGTTTGCGAATCTGGGCACGAAGTTGTTCTACGGTAAGCCATTCCTCGTTAGTTCCGGAATTGTATTTAAAGCCCATTTCCACCATCTTCCCATTGTTTGCTTTCAAAAAGTCATTTGCATTCCATACCGGAGTGGAAGGAAGGATCACGTAGTATTTATCTAACTCTGCTGTGTTTATGGAATCTGTTTCAGTGATCATTTCCTCATGAAGCTTTTCTCCAGGGCGGATTCCCACTATATCCTGACGACAATCGGGGCCTATGGCTTCTGCTACGTCCGTTATGCGATAAGATGGAATTTTAGGTACGTAAATCTCTCCCCCCCAATGGTTAGCCAGCGCATGAAAGACCAGTTCAACACCTTCTTCCAGAGATATATTGAAACGGGTCATATCAGGATGTGTGATAGGCAGTACACCTTCAGAACGCTTATTCAGGAAGAAAGGTACCACTGAGCCTCTGGAGCCGATTACGTTGCCGTAACGAACTACTGAAAAACGGATGTCACGTTTGCCTTTCATATTGTTGGCAGCCACAAAAAGCTTGTCTGAACAAAGCTTTGTTGCACCGTACAAATTAATTGGAGCAGCAGCCTTGTCCGTAGAAAGAGCCACTACATCCTTAACGCCACAATCAAGTGCTGCATTAATCACGTTTTCTGCGCCAAGTACGTTTGTCTTGATACACTCCATTGGGTTATATTCTGCAGCTGGTACCTGCTTCAAAGCAGCTGCATGCACAATAATGTCAATGCCTTCACAGGCGCGCTTAAAGCGTTCGCCATCTCGTACATCACCAATAAAAAAACGGATAGAATTATGTTTGCTGTGCGGGAAGATCTGCGACATCTCAAACTGCTTCAATTCATCGCGGGAATAAATTACCAAACGTTTTACCTGTGGAAAACGGGCATAAACCATTTCCACAAATTTCTTTCCAAATGAGCCAGTGCCACCCGTTACTAATATAGACTTATTATTAAGGTCTAATGCCATTATCTGTTTTTATGCTTTATACGAAGAGTGCTGTTTAGTCACCCTTTTTGCTGCAATTTACTTAATTTAGCTATACGACACAGACTTCATAGGATAAGACTTTTTTGTTCTTCAACAAACAAGGCGCACTTGTCAGGTGCGCCTTGTTGATGTAACTCCACATTATTGATTCTATACCTGTTGCGGCCCAAGTTCTGCAGCTGAAGTTTCCCGCATCTCCACTTTTCTTATTTTGCCAGTTACTGTCATAGGGAATTCCTCTACAAATTTCCAGTATTTAGGTATTTTGAAGGTGGCAATCTGGCCTTTGCAATAGTCCCTAAGTTCTTCAGAGCTGGTGAAATAGCCATTGCGGAGTTTTACCCATGCCATTACTTCCTCGCCATATTTCCAGTCGGGCACCCCGATTATCTGTACATCGGTCACAGCTTCGTGTGTCATCAAAAATTCTTCAATTTCGCGGGGTGCAATGTTTTCTCCTCCTCTGATAATCAGGTCTTTGATGCGGCCTACTATCTGTACATAACCTTCTGCATCCATTACTGCTAAATCCCCGGTGTGCATCCAGCCGTTTTTATCAATGGCTTCTGCTGTTTCTTCCGGCATGTTCCAATAGCCAATCATAACAGAGTAGCCACGGGTACATAATTCGCCACGCTGGCCATGAGGCACAATTAAGCCTGTTTCCGGGTCTATAATTTTTACTTCAAGGTGCGGGTGAACTGTTCCGACAGTAGACACACGCTTTTCTAAAGGGTCATCGCACTGGCTTTGTGTTGAAACAGGTGAGGTTTCTGTCATGCCATAGCAAACCGTTATTTCCCGCATGTTCATTTTAGACTGTACCAGTTTCATGGTTTCGATAGGGCAGTTAGAACCAGCCATAATACCTGTGCGGAGGGTAGAGAAATCGTATTTGTGAAAATTAGGATGGTCCAGTTCGGCAATGAACATAGTGGGAACGCCATAGAGTGCTGTGCATTGCTCATCCTGCACTGTTTGCATCACCTGTTCCGGAGCAAAGAATTCCCCCGGAATAACCATGCAGGACCCATGCGTAATGCAGGCAAGGTTGCCCAATACCATACCAAAGCAATGGTAAAAAGGCACCGGAATACATACCCGGTCCTGTTCAGTATATTTTAGGCGTTCACCTATAAAGAACCCATTATTCAGGATGTTGTGATGTGAGAGCGTTGCACCTTTGGGATAGCCGGTGGTGCCGGAGGTGTATTGAATATTAATCGGGTCGTCGAACTGTAGCGTTTGCTCCCGCTCATGTAGTTCTTTGTCTGTTATAACTTTACCTGCCTCTATAAACCTGTTCCAGTCTCGTTCCATAATAATGGTGCGCTTCGGATATTCACATTCAGGGCGGATAAGGTTCAGCATCTCCACGTAATTGGTCTGGCGGAAATAATGCGATGCTATCAGCAGGTCAATTTTACTTTGCCGAAGGGCATACTTCAGGTCGTTTACTTTGTAGGCGGGGTTAATATTAACCATTATCGCTCCAACCCGTGCCGTGGCGAACTGCACTAGCACCCATTCCACGCGGTTTGGAGACCATATACCTACTCTGTCGCCCTTTTTGATGCCATAAGCCATTAAACCTTTAGCTACTTCCTCTACTTGAGCCCAGAATTCTTTATAAGTGGCGCGGTAGTTTTGAGTAATCATAATAAGTGCTTCCTGGTCGCCATACTTATTAACCGTCTGCCTCAGGCATTCTCCTATAGTTTCTCCTTTCAGAGGTGTGTTGCTTACACCATGGCTGTAAGATGAGTTATTCATGCAAATTGTGCTTGGCTAATGTTGATATATTAAAACCTTAATGTTGCAACATAAACAACATTAAAACAAGCTTACTGTATTGCATTTATACAAAGTTTAAACGCAATTATTAATCATGAATAAGAATGCAGGGTATGATAACATGTTGTTATTCAGTTATGTTTACTTGATGTTTAAGTTAGAGGGCTACTATTTCTAACATGGCTTTTTTATGATTTAATATTAGAAAGTAGTAATACTGAAGTTTTATTCTTCTACTAAATCTCTTATAACGTCAGCCAGCTTCTCTGTTAAAGCTCTCCTCGAAAACCGTCCATAGTTGATAAGTGGCAGGTCGAGATTGGGATTAATTTTCCAGCCCTTGCTCATCTGAGTCATGTGGTCCAGCATGAGGTCAAAGGCAGAGTAGTGAAAGAGACGACCAGCCCCACATTCATCTATAATATGGTCTGTATCAGAATGGACAGGGCCCAAGCAAACAATAGGTTTGTTAGCTGCCAGATATTCAAAAAGCTTACCAGGCACGTTAGAATAAACACTAGGCACATCGGCAATAGCTAATAATAGCAAAGTGCTCTTCATCAGATATTGGATTGCCTGGTCGTGCGGCACATAAGGAATGAATTCTGTAATACCCAGCACTCCTGCTTTTTCTATTTTATCCTTTACACCATCTGATACCTTGCCAACAAACCTTAGCCTATAGTTTATCTCGCTGTGCACCGACATTAGGTGCGCTATTACCTTCAGAAAAACATCAATGTTATAGTTCTCTGTAATGGTACCCGTGTAGGTAATCAGGAAGGTGTCTTCTGGTGGTTCTGACGGATATTTGAAATCCTCTTCGTCATAACCATTGGGAATAACATGTATTTTGTTCGGGTCGATATTGACAGGCTTGTTCAGAAAAAGGCGCTTTGTATCTTCGCTGGTAACAATAATGGCATCAGCCTGCTCCAATACCTGTAGTTCATAGCGCTCGTCAATCCTTTTGGCTATAGCTGTATGCTGTAACTGGTCGTAATAATGAATATTTGTCCACGGGTCACGAAGGTCGGCTACCCATTTTATTTCATGCTTTTTGCGCAGTTTCAGTCCGATAAGTTGCGTGGAATGCGGAGGACTGGTCGTGATAATGGCTTTATACTTGCTGCTTTGTAACAGCTTATCAGCTTGTTTAAGAGCATGTTTATTCCAACCTACACGGGCGTCAGGTATAAAGAGATTACCTCTTACAAACTTAAATAGTTTATCTACGAAAGTATCTTTTGCTTTCTGATTAGCAAAGCCACTGTACGGGATTTCCTTTTTTCCGGAAAGCTTTTTGTAATACTCAAAAGGCTCTGATGTATTGGTACGATAAACCTCCAGGTCTTGTGGAACTTCATTTATAAAAGTTTCGTCAAGAAGAGGGTAGGAGGCCTGCTTTTCATCTACAGTAAGTACCGTTGGGTTTATTCCGGCCTGAGGAAAGTATTTAATGAATTTGAGACCACGTTGCACACCTGGTCCGCCAGAAGGAGGCCAGTAGTAGGAAATAAATAGGATGTTTAGGGTAGTTTGTTCTTTCAAAGCTGTCTCTTGATGTTCTGAATTTTCAAAGATAAAAAATATTATACCACTTTTGCTTTACGGTTTGCAACTGCTGCTGTTTAGCCCTGCAAGTGTTGCTGCTTAGTCTTTTGAGTGTTTCTTCGGGATATTAGAGTGTAGTAGCGTCAAAACTATATAGTTTTGCAGTTTAGCAGGTGTATTTCATAGGCCATAATTCGTAATTAAAGCAGATAATGCTTATTTTTGTAGGTAAATCCAGAAAAAGAGATGTTTGATAATTTAAGTAACAAGTTAGACCGCGCCTTTAAAACGCTGAAAGGGCAGGGAAGCATTACGGAAATCAACGTTGCGCAAACTATCAAAGAGGTACGCCGTGCTTTGGTTGATGCCGACGTAAACTATAAAGTTGCCAAAACGGTTACCGATAAAATCAAGGACGAGGCTTTAGGCCGTGACGTATTAATTGCGGTTTCACCTGGTCAACTGATGGTGAAAATCGTGCATGAAGAACTCACCGAACTAATGGGTGGGGAGAAGCAGGATATTAACATCAAAGGTGATCCTGCTGTTATCCTGATCGCTGGTTTGCAAGGTTCCGGTAAAACAACTTTTACTGGTAAATTGGCTAACTACCTTAAAAAGCAGAACCGTAATGTGCTGGTAGCTGCCTGCGACGTGTACCGTCCGGCTGCCATCAACCAGTTGCAGGTGCTGGCAGAGCAGGTAGGCGTTGAGGCGTATACTGAGCTGGAGAATAAGAACCCGGTACAGATAGCGTTAAACGCTATTGAGCACGCTAAAAAATCGAACAAAAAAATTGTTATCATCGATACCGCCGGTCGTTTGGCCGTGGATGAGGCGATGATGAAAGAGATTGCGGAGATCAAGAAAGCTGTTAACCCGACGGAGACTCTCTTTGTTGTAGACTCTATGACTGGTCAGGATGCGGTAAACACAGCCAAGACTTTTAACGAGCGCATTGACTTCGACGGGGTGGTTCTTACCAAGTTAGATGGTGATTCCCGTGGTGGTGCAGCCCTTTCTATCCGTGCAGTTGTAGAGAAGCCAATTAAGTTTATCTCTACTGGTGAGAAAATGGAAGCTCTTGACCTGTTCTACCCGGATCGTATGTCGCAGCGTATTCTTGGTATGGGTGACGTTATTTCCCTGGTGGAGCGTGCGCAGCAGGCTTTTGACGAGGATGAAGCAAAACGCATTAACAAGAAGATCCGCAAAAACCAGTTCAACTTCGATGACTTCCTGACGCAGCTGGAGCAGATCAAGAAGATGGGGGATATTAAGGACCTTGTTGGAATGATTCCAGGTGTAGGCAAAGCTCTAAAAGATATAGAAATTGATGATAATGCCTTTAAACCTATTGAGGCTATTATCCGGTCTATGACCCCGGCTGAGCGTGAAAACCCTGATATGATTAATGGTAGTCGCCGCAACCGTATTGCAAAAGGTAGTGGCACTGATATTCAGCAGGTGAATAACCTGATGAAGCAATTTAATGATATGCGCAAGATGATGCGTTCCATGAATAAAATGGCAGGTAAGCGTGGTGGTTTAGCCAATATGGCCAACATGATGAAGCGTTAGAACTTCTTTCAAGTAATAAAAGCAGAAGGGGCGATACTTTCAAAGTATCGCCCCTTCTGCTTTATGTGGTATTGAAGTGTAATTCTCTAACCTGGAACTCAAAAAGGGTTGACAGGTATAACTTTAGCGGGTTAAATGCATAATTGTCTGGAAAAGATCTTCCGGTTCAAAAGGTTTTGACACATAGGCATTAGCTCCAGCGGCTATACACTTTTCAACTTCTCCTGTTGTTGCATGAGCCGTAAGCGCGATTATAGGTAATGCAGCATTCGCCACCCCCGATGTTCTGATCCTATTGATAGCTTCGTATCCGTCCATCTCTGGCATCTGCATATCCATCAAGATAATATCATAGGCATTGGTATCAAACATTGCTAATGCTTCTAAGCCATTAGCAACTGTATCAACTGAAACTTCCCAGTCGCTTAATACCGTGTTAATCAGGAGTTGGTTTATCTCATTGTCTTCCGCCAGTAGTATTCTCAGTCCTTTTAACTCCCCATGCTGATATTCTATATCTAATGCTTCGTCTTGTTCTTTAGGGCAGGAGCTTATGTTAACTTTTTTAAATGGCAGAGAAAAGGTAAAAGCACTTCCTACCATTGCCTGGCTTCGAACAGCTATGGTACCACCTTGCAACTCTACAAGGCTTTTAGATATAGTTAAGCCTAATCCTGTACCACCGTACTTACGTGTTGTATCATTGCTGCCCTGGTTAAAGCTTTCGAAAATAGCCTGTAGTTTGTCTGCTGGTATACCAATACCCGTATCCTCTACAGTAAACTCCAGCATCACATTATCTGCTCTTTCTTCTATGCTATGCACCAGCAATTTTATTCCCCCGTTTTCAGTAAACTTGGTGGCATTACCGATCAGGTTTAGTAAAACCTGTTTCAAGCGTAGCGGGTCTCCCTGCAGCAATTCCGGAACTTTCTTATCAGTATAAGTTGAGAGAGTATTGTTTCTTTCCTTGGCTCTGACATCCATCAGGTCTACTGTTTCCTGAATAAGATCATTTATGTTAAATGTAATTTCCTCAAATGAATACTGCTGAGCGCTTATTTTAGAGAAATCAAGTAAATCATTAATGATGACCATTAAGTTTTGAGCAGATGTCTGGATGGCTTTTAGATATTTCTTCTGCTCATTGTCAAGTTCTGATTTCTGTAATATACTGGTTAAGCCAAGGATACCGTTCATAGGTGTTCGTATCTCATGGCTTATATTGGCAATAAACTGCTCCTTTACACGCACAGACTGCTCTGCTAGTTCTTTCGCCTGTATAAGCTCCCGCTCATTTATAATGCTTTCTGTTATATCATAAGCAAAGCTTGTAACGCCTGTTACACTATTATTGTCACTTAGAATAGGTACATGATGCGCTTTAAAATAACTTCCGTTTGTCTCATCTATAGATTGGACTGTTTCTCCTGCTAAAGCTCGTTCAACCCGGTTCAAAAGGCGAGGAGAATCCGCGAAAACATCATAGTAAGCTTTACCTAATAAATCATCTTTATTAAGGTTAAGAAGACTGAAGCCTGCTCCGCTGGCAAATTTAAAAATACCATCCCCGTTAATGTTGGTAACAATCATGGGAGTATTTGATATTACAAATTCTAGCTGATGCTGGGTCATTCTAAGACGCTCTTCGGCCTCTTTTCTGCTTGCCTCTACTTTTTGTAAACGGATAGCTGTTCGAATGCTTCTAGAGATACCTTCCGGAGTAAGAAGCGCTTTAGGAAGATAATCTGCAGCACCGAAACGAATCGCATTAGCTGCAAGTCGTTCATCACCATGTGAAGTCACTATCAGTATGGGAGCTTGAACACCTTTCCGGTGTATCTGCTCCATCAACTCCAGACCGTCCATGTCAGGCAGTTTAAAATCGATAAATATACAGTTGTATATTCTGCACGATACTAGCTGCAAACCTTCGGCAGCTGTTGTTGCTTCGTAAACCTGTGCCTGCAGCTTAGCTTTCTGCATAGACCGGCGGATAATCATCCGGTCTACCTCATCATCATCAATTATAAGAATGTGTAGTTCTTCTGAAGGTTCGTCTTTAGCATCTAAATAAGCAGGCATGAGCAATGTCTTTGTTGTACTTTCAAATTGTTTATTTCTAACGCGATATGAAGAGTGTTTTCAGAAATCAACAGGGGAAGGAGCTTTAAGGGAACAGGTAATAGGAGAGAGTTTAGGGACGTTCGCAAAGCTTCCAGTAGCTGTCTAATGTAGCTACAGAAGAAATGAATTTCTCAAAAGAAAGAGGTTTAAGAATATAACCTGCTACATTCAAATTGTAAGCGTTCAATTTGTCGCTGTCTTCATTAGAAGTAGTCATAACGAAAACACTTGCACTTTTTAACTCCTCATCACTTCTTAACTCACGCAGAAACTCTATGCCGTTCATTTTTGGCATATTGATATCCAAAATAATAATGTGCGGAAAAGGTACCTGGCCAGCTCGAAGCATTTCAAATGCTTCCAATCCATTACGGGCGATAAAAAGAGGGTTTTTGATGCTGTTCTTCTTGAATGCCCGCTGCACATTCATTACATCTACTTCGTCGTCTTCAACAAGTAGGATATTTACTACTTTTTCGCTCATATAATATATATTCTATTATGGTCTTTTAATTAACTTGGCCAGGTAAAACGAATAGTAGTTCCATGCGGAGAGTTTTGTTCTGCTTCGACCTTACCGTTCACAAATTGAACTATTTTTTTTGTAATAGCCAATCCTGCACCTACCGTATCAACAGAATCTTTTGGAGAAACTGTGTAGAAAAGCTTAAAAACTTTGTCAAGGGCTTCTTCTGGTATTCCTATGCCATCGTCAGAAACTACGAATTCATAGTCAGTACCTTTTTTTGAAAATTCTACTGTAACATTTACAACAGGCTTTGGGCTGAAAGATACTGTATTTTGTAAGAGGTTCGTGAAAACCTGGTAAAGCTTTGTTTTATAAGTATCAAAAGTTGGTAGCGACTGAGAAACATGAAGTACCAGACTTTTTTCAGAACCTAAAGCCTCTTGTACAGCTTTCAGTAACTCATTTACATTAGTAAGAGCAATGTCGAGGTCCTGCCTGTTAACGCGGGAGTACTTTAAGAGAGCCTCTATCATGCGTTCTATGCGGTTAGCACGGTTTCGCATAAGGTCCATGTTTTGCCGTACATCTTCTGAAATATTATCTCCTAGATCTTCTTCAATCCAATGCGACAGGTTTGCAATGGCGCGTACGGGGGCTTTTAAGTCATGCGAAACAATGTAGGCAAATTCCTCAAACTCTTGCTTTAGCTGTTCGAGTTGCTCTTTAGTGGTATCAGCTTGCTGCATAATGCTGGATTGTGGTGTTTCTAAACGGTTACAGGTGACTTAACTGCATTGGCTTTTACTGTGGCTCGGGTCCAGGTAAAGATAAAGCTGGTTCCTATACCCTCCTCCGACTCCAGACGAATAGTACCGCCTTTTTCTTCGATAATTTTCTTTACAATAGCCAGGCCTACACCTGTGCTTTCCCGGGTATCTCGGGCTTCCATGGTCTGGAAAATACCAAAAACCTTTTGATGGTATTCTGCAGGTATACCAGGGCCATTATCTTCTACAGTAAATTCGTAGGTATTGTCTAATGTTCGTCCTCTTACTATTACAGTTGGGTTTGGCTTGTCGTTATACTTTATCCCGTTACCAATAAGGTTTGCAAATACCTGCTCCAGTAGTATTCTTTCTGCAGTTATTTCTGGGAGTATCCCTTTAACCTGTATGCTGACATTGCTTGCAGGTGCCAATGAATCTATAATGTCATTTACAAGTTTTGTGACAGAGAACGTAGTTTGTGGAAGTTCTTTCCGGCCAATGCGGGAATAGTCAAGAATACCATTGATAAGATTTTCCATTCTGAATACACGCCCACGCATTAGCTCAAGGTTCCGCTGAATATCTGGCTCTACATTTGGAAGGTCTTCCTGAATCCATTCTGCCAGGCTATTTATAGCCCTTAATGGAGCTTTAAGGTCATGAGAAACTACATAGGCAAACTGATCAAGTTCATTGTTTATCTTTTTCAGATCTGTGAAACTGTTATCCAGCCTCTGCGCCATTACGTTTAAAGACTGAGATACCCTGGTAATTTCATCGTCCCTGTTATCTGAAATGCGTGCATTAAAATGCCCTTGTGCCACTTCATTAGCCATCGACGCAATTTCATTCAGCCTGTTCCTAATTGTTTTACCCAGTACAAGTGCAATGGCAATACCAAGTGAAATACAGAAAATTGTAAGGCTCACAGAAAGATCATTTGTAAATGCTAAAGAGTTATCCAGTGTTTCCAGTCTATCGTTTTTTAATGCTCTTTCATGTTTATCAAAAGCACTGAATTGCATTCTAATGTTATCCATCATTTCTTTGCCTACTCCCTTACGAATGTACTTAACCAGGAACTCATGATAAGCAGCTATCTCGGCTGGTGAAGAAAGTGCTTTTGTTTGTAGTTGAATTGATGGATTTGCAAAAACTTGCAGCCATTCGTTTACACACGAATCAATAACTGCCAATCTTTGTTTTTGGGAAGCATTGTCTACGAGTTCTTTTACTTCTGAGAGCCTTTCCTGGTATGTTTCTCTGCCTTTATAATAAGGTTCCAGAAAAGCAGCATTATCAGATACTTGGTAACCTCGTACACCTGTTTCCATATCAATAACAGCTTTTTCCATACTTTCAGACAAACGCATCACTTGAGCCGAATTAAGAGCTTGATGCATGTTGAATGCAACATTGTCTGACTGCTTTACATAAGTAAGGGTAACAAAGCTGAATATTAAAAGAATTGAGCCAAAGGCAAGGTAAATCTTGGTGAGTAAATTCATAAAGGAGAAAATATAAAGAAGGTAAGAGTTTAACTAGTTTTTTCTCCCAACCTTTGCACTTATTTAATGCCGCAAAGAAAATAAAATTATACTGATATTTCCAAACGCAAAGTCTTGTAAAACTTTAAAATGTACTAAATAGTTTGCTGATATTTTTAACATTAAATAGCTTCATGGTCCTGTGCTTTTATAGTGAAAGGAATCGAAACCTGAACGTAAGCCTTGAATGCCTCTTTTTTGCACGAATTATAAGCTACTCTTTTTTCTCTTTTACTCAGACAGCCTATATCAAAATATTATCTTAACTGCTTATCGTTGTCTGGTCCATCAAAATATATTCAAATACATCGAATAAGCTGCGTAAAATGGTACAGTACCTATCTGCTTTAATGACTGTTCACTCAGTTAAATTATCTTTTAACTTTAAGCTCTTCTGGAACTAAGGAAAAGAATATTATTATAATGTTGGAAGTGTATACTAAAGTTGTTATGTTTACTAACGTTAGTTTGTTTAAGTGAATAAATTTTAGGTAACCATAAAGAGGGGGTAGCTACTGGCAACCCTTTCTCTTTTTTTAGGCAGTTTCAATACTAGGATATTCATTCTTTTGATACTCTTGGCCTTTCCTTTCCTCTCTGTTATCTTAATGTTCAGTAGCAGACACTTCTTTAAGCCTGCTGGCAAAGTAATCTTCTATGCTTAAGCTTCGTAAGCTAAAGTTAGTGTAATGCATTTTTAATTAAGAGTTTTATGAAAAATGAGAAACCAACTTAAAACATTACTTTGGTTTATGGTACTTGTTAGTCTTGGGCTTAGCAGCTGTGCTACATCCCGTGACCAGGAAGTTGAGGATGAGTTAAGTGATTTCCGGGCTTGGGTGAGTTCACAGACGACCAATGTAGCAAACCGTTCTAAAGAAGATTGGCAGCAGGTAAAACAGGATTTTAAACAGCGGACAGAGGTCCTGGATGAACAGCAGGAGCATTTTACGAATGAACTTAAACAAGACTATCAGCAGCTTAAGAATGAGTTTCGAAGCTTGGACGATTCCTATGAACGTTCTCGTTCTGAGGCTAAAATAGCTGCCTGGGAGCGAAACCTACTGGGGCAATATGCTGATTTTTCTACTATCAACCGTCAGAATGTACGGGATGTTTATGTGACGTTTATAGAAAATGTGCGCAAGCAAAATGAGACCTGGTCGAATGAAGATTGGGATATGGCTAAGCGTGTTCTACAGAAACTGAATGACCGGAAAAGCGTGATTGGTCAGGACCTGCCTACAGATGATGAAGTCAAAATTAAGGCCCTGCAAATAGAGTTCAGCGCACTGGAAACAGCTGATGATGCAAGTGGATATCTCTAGATTAAACAATAATCCTCCCTTCTGTGGCATCACCATAAAGCACAGACTGCTTTTGCAAATGCCGACAACCACTGTACCAGGCCAGCATTGCATCTAACTGGTGCCAGTTTGCAGGAGGAATATTTATTTTAAAGTTTATCATACCTTCGAGTGCTTCTGTAAACTCAGTAAGATATTTCAGGTCTTTCTTATAGTTCTCCAGGTGGGGAAAAAGAAGGTGCTTAAGCTGTGTAGGATATGTTTCGAGCGTAGCAACCCCTGCAGTTGCTAATTGAGTTCTTAGCTTAATAGCTCTTGCTGTCAGGCCTCCGATAATCATTGGAGACATTGCTTTTACCTCCCGGTCACAGACACGATAGAAAAAATCTGCTTTAACAGTAAGGGGAGTTTGAGAATAAACAGCAGGTAATGTAAGAGGTGCATCTATATAAATGAGTTTTGGCTTTACTTCCTGAACAAGGTTTAGCAGCCAATCATCAGCATTTTGCCCTTTCTTACTTTGCCATATTTGAACTTGTCCCTCTACAAGCATAGCCGCCGCAGTAGTTCCGGCAAGTTGGGAACCATAGTCAAGGCCCATATGAAGAAACTGCTCCGGCATATTAGTTTATGAAGTTTTAATTCTTGAATTGATCAAGCCAGGGAAGGCTACTATTGATAGAGTGGTTGAAGTATTATGTAAAGTAAAGTGTGGTTTACTCTTAGGTTATGCTTGGTTGTTTATAGTGCCAAAATTTTTAACTTAATCAAATAGAAGTTTGGCACCGCCTAAAAAAATAAAAATCCATATCAATCCTTTAATCAGGAAGAATAAGAAACCTGCTATACCAAGCTTTTTAAGACTCTTCTTGAGTTTAGACATAGCTTCTTTGTTTATGACTTTCAAAAGTAATAATAAAGATAAGCAATCAGAGGTGATTAATCTTAGTAAAAATTACATAACAAGGTGAAGTACAACACAAATTTAGTAAGCCAGGGTTCAGGTATTAACCAGCAAGTGCCGCTTCATTTCTTTATTAAGCTTATAATAACAGATTTTAAGCTCCTGCCGTGTAAATACCTAAATTTTGTTTTCCCTGGTAAGTAAACTTCAGACTGATATGTGCTTTAAGCTTTTACCAGCTCCAGTTTGTTTAAATGTTCTGTAATAAAGTTTATCTCCTCCTGGCTTAGCTTAACGTCAATAGCTTTGGCATTTTGTACTGCCTGCTCAGCATTACGTGCCCCAACAAGTGCAATTGTGATGCCCGGCTGCTCAACTGTCCAGCGGATAACCAGTTGACTAAGACTTGCGTTTTTCTCATCTGCCAGAGGCTTGATCTTTTCCAGAAACTCATTGGTTCTTTTCAAGTTTTCATCTTTGAAGAAGTATAAGCCGGCTCTGTGGTCTCCTTCACTAAACAGGTATCCTGGTTTCATTTTACCAGTAAGCAAACCGCGCTCCAACGGGCTGTAAGCTAAAATAGCTTTCTTGTTTTCGATTGAATAGGGTACTACATCAGCCTCAATATCGCGTTTGACCATGCTATACGGAACCTGGTTAGAAGCTAACTGCACATATTTATTTGCCTCTTTCATCTGCTCTGCATCATAATTACATACGCCTGCCTGCAACACTTTGCCTTCTTTTATAAGCTGTGCCACTGTTTCCATGGTTTCTTCAATAGGAGTGGTAGGGTCCGGCCAGTGAATCTGGTAAAGGTCAATATAGTCAGTACCCAAGCGACGAAGGCTGTCTTCGCATTCTTTTCTGATACTGTCTTTACCAGCATACTTGTAAATATCAATGTCATTGCCTTGGTTATCCTGGCTTTGGAAGGCAAGCTCTCCATTGGCTAAGTCCCAGCGCATGCCGTATTTGGTCAAGATCTGTACTTTGTCTCTTGGCAAATCTTTAATGGCTTCGCCCACAATCTCTTCACTGGTTCCCTGTCCATAAATTGGAGCTGTGTCAATGGAGGTTACTCCGTTATCATAAGCTGCCTGAATGGCTTTTATGGCATCTTTTCGTTCAGTGCCACCCCACATCCAGCCTCCGGCTGCCCATGCGCCAAAGGTTATGACTGATACTTTAAGGTCTGATGTTCCTAAGGTTCTGTGTTCCATATATAAGGTTGAAGTCTGAGTTTTGCTAACTAAGTGTACTATACTGCAATTTGCGCAAAATGGGTAAGCATTTCTTTACATTATGTATAATTGCTTTAGCCAAGCTTTTGTTTATGCCACGAATATTTGCTCAAGCATAAAATGAAAAAGTACGCCATGTCAGCTATCAGGCCCCATGACGTACTTAGTTAGAAATTATCCGATAAAATTTATTTATTGTAAGCTCCAGCAACATTTTCCAGGTACTTTTGCCCGGAACCAGTGTTTAGTAGTAATATTTTTTCTTCTGGTGCTATTATGCCTGTGCCTATAAGCTTTCGTGCTGCCATCCATACGGCTGCCCCTTCTGGCGCAACAAAAAGGCCCTCTTGTTTCCCAAGCTCCTGTAGCCCCTGTATCATTTCCTCTTCCGTAATACTAATTGCCGTTCCCTTCGATTCTTTTAGAACCTTCAGCATCATCTGCTCGCCTATAGGCCTTGGTACAGCCAAGCCATTGGCGATGGTGGGCTTTCCTACGTACTGTTGTGAATTTTTCTGTTTTGCAAAATAAGTATCTACCAAAGGCTTGCAGTTTTCTGCCTGCACGGCAACCATCCGTGGTAGCATCACCTCTGCGCTAAGCCAGCCCAAAGACTGCATCTCAAAGAAAGCTTTCCAGATACCGATTAATCCTGTGCCGCCGCCAGCCGGGTAAAGTATAACATCAGGTAACAGCCAGCTCATTTGCTCTGCAATCTCATAACCCATGGTTTTTTTACCTTCCAGCCGATAGGGCTCCTTCAGGGTAGAAACATCCAGGAGTTTACCATCTGCATTTAGTTCTTTTACTTTGGCGGCACAGTCATTTATCAAACCATCTATCAGATGAACTTCAGCACCATACCAGTAGCATTCTTCTTTGAAGGCTTTTGGCGTGTGTCTGGGCATTACGACTACAGCTTTCATGCCTGCTTTCGCACAATATGCTGCCATGGCCACACCGGCATTACCAGCAGTAGGTATAATACAGCCAGTCACGCCTAATTCCTTAGCTTTAGATATTGCCATGCTTAATCCCCGGGCTTTAAAAGATCCGGTGGGGTTTTGCCCTTCGTCCTTTAAGTAAAGGGAGTCTAAGCTGTACTCTTTAGATAGGTTCTGCAATTTGAGCAGGGGCGTAAATCCTTCCCCTAAGGTCACTATGTGTTCATTGCTTAATACTGGCAGAAGTTCCCGATACCGCCACATGGTGCCCTCCCGATGCGTTAACACCTCCTTAGGCAGCAGTTCTGCCTGCTCATACCTTGCCACAAGTGGCATGGAACAGCAGTCTGAAGTTCTTTGAAGTGAAAAAGCAGAACAGGTATTTGCGCAGGCAGAGCATTCTAACAGGCTGATGCGGCTTATGGTTTCTGTTGCAGGTTGCATAATGGCTGGAGGTGAATTTTAGAACAAGTAGCCTCTGAACCATGAAAAAACAAAATGGAATTTAGGAATAGGCTATTCCTATTTGGAATACTGCCGCTTTGTAAATTGTATAAAATCTTTATAGGGAAGATTATTTTCTGTGCCTTTGCGTTGGATAAAGTTGAAGGTTCTTATAACAGTAAGGTCCTGAATTTTTACCTCAACCAGTTCACCTGTCTGTAATTCTTTTGTTACCGCCTGTCTAGGCAGAAAGGAGAGACACGTATCTACCCGCACAAAATTCTTCAGGGCCTCTGTACCACCAAGGCGTATTTTTATAGGCAGATCTGTTAACTTGACTTGCTTCTTATCAAGAGCATCTTCCAGCACTGCCAGCGTGCCTGATCCTTGTTCGCGTAAAGCCAGGGGGGTATTATAAAGATCTTTGAGTTCAAGTCGATGCTTTATGTAAGGATTTTTGCTAGAGCAAACAGCAATTACTTCATCTGTTAGCACAGGAGTGTAGGTGACATTACTTACTTTATTAACTCCTTCTACAATGCCCAGATCTATTTCATGGTCCAGTAAGGCTTTTAATATGTTCTGGCTGTTTCTGTTTTTTAGTGTTAGCTGGACGTTTGGGTTTTTCTGGAGGTAAGCAGAGAGTACGGGTGGAAGAATATAAAGAGAAATGGTTGTACTGGCTCCAATAGTCATGCGCAGTTGTGGCGAAAATTGTTCATTAGCCGCCTTGAACTCCTGGTAAAGTTCTTGCTGCAGCTGTTTTGCTATCAATAGCTTATTGTACAAGAGTTGACCTGCAGGGGTTAAACTAATAGTGTTGCCATGCCGCTCAAATAATCCTGTTTTATAAAACTCTTCCAGTGCCTTAATCTGCTTACTAATAGCAGATTGGCTAATGTATAACAGCTGACTTGCCTTCGTAAAGCTAAGCACTCGTGCAACCTCTAGAAAAATTTCGTGCTGATGGGAGAGCATGGGGTATAATATGGTAAATATCTTCTGCTTATCAGCATCAAAGGTAAATAAGGCTAATAATATTACCGATTAAATCATTGTTTTATATGGTGCAGCAAATAGTACAGTTTTATTTATGCTGCGAATCCTTGCAATATGTATACTTAAATGTGACGTGCTTTAAATATCAGGAAGGTTCAGCGGCAGATTTAGGATATGTATCTATTATTGTATGGCTGCCATTTAAGAAGGGATATTGGAATATGGATTTATCAGTTGGCTGTACAAAGGAAAGCTGTAGAATCTGATAGAAATGTCCATAATGGAGAACAAAAATCAGAGTAGTTTAATCTGTCTGCTTCAATAGCACTTGCTTCTGATGCTGTATTTGGCGAAGGTGGTGGTTGAAGTGGTCCTGAAAGAAAATCAGCGTCTGGGTGATAGACAGAGGGCCAGCGTAAGGGTGCTTAAAGAGGCATTTATCAAACAAGTTGTGTGGCAGGTCTGTTAGTACATCCTCTAACCTAAATCGTTCTTCATCCCATTGGTTCCTGAGCGAAGACAGTGTAGCTGTAGCAGGTACGGAAGCCACTGATTCCGGTGCTTTGAACTTAATGCCAGATTGTAAAACTGCTTTCATTAAAAGCGACTTACAAGAATTTGAGAATGAAGAGAGGGGCAGAGGTTGTTTTTTTTCTATTTTGTGCTGAATGTAATCCACGCTAAGTTTCTCAACGAGCATTAAGTGTGCTATAATCTGGTTTATTGACCACTTTCCCTCAGCAGGCGGTGTGTTAAGCATTTCTCCCTCCAGTCCATCTAATTCGTCAAAAAGACGGTTCCTCGACTTCTCTAACTTTAAATATTTAATTTCCAGTTTTGGATTCATAAGCTGGATGTGACTATAGGAGGTAGTTCTCATGGGGCTTATGTTTTTGTACTGTAGCTAAGCTAATAAAAAATAATTTAAAAGCAAAGTGCATATAGCTTAGTTGCTATGCTTAAATGCATTAAAGTGCACAGGAGTCGCTTCTGGTGCAACAAAGTGCTACTTTAAACAAGATCATTTGAATACGATAAATAGTACCTTTGCTGGTAACAAAATGTAACGTTTATGATTGTTGATAATGATCCAATGGGTGCTGCCATGTTAGATTATTTGCAGGGCGCTTTAGACGGAGAGGTAACAGTAGAAAGTAATTTAGCTGAAGATGATGTGATTGCTGTGGATTATCTTTTCAGGAAGAAAGAAGAAATGCCGGAGTGGGAGCAACTGGCCTTACAAGAATGCAGGGGAGCTGTACTTGACGTAGGCGCAGGCTCTGGCTGCCATAGCCTGGTGCTTCAGCAGCAAGGGCATCTGGTTACAGCACTTGATATTTCGGAGGGAGCAGTGCAGGCTATGTACAAGCAGGGGGTGGAGCAAGTGCTGCTGCAGGATGTGTTTGAGCTGCAAAGTGCCAGCAAGTATGACACCATACTCCTTCTGATGAACGGTATTGGTATTGCCGGTAACCTGGAGGGACTGGAGCGACTGCTGGAGCATTGTAAAAAGCTGCTTCAAGCTGACGGACAGATTTTGTTAGAATCAGCGGACATTCTGTATATGTTCGAAGATGAAGACGGCTCTGTTTTACTTGACCTGAACGCTGGCTACTATGGAGAGGTGAAGTACAACATGAAGTACAAGAGCCATGAAAGCGGATGGTTTAACTGGTTATTTGTTGATCCTGCGGTACTGGAAGATTATGCTGAAAAGCATGGCTACACCTTTGAAGTTCTTTATGAAGGTGAAGCTGGTAACTACTTGGCTAAGCTTATGCAAAAGTAATTTTTTTACTTAACCCTGTAAAGTATGTAACACCTGTAGAGGCAGTAACAGTAGGATTGGTGTTATTGTGCAAATAAACAATGGTATCAGGAACAGGTTTGGTGCGTATGAAAAGTAAATAATTACTGCTACAGAGCTTGTTGTTTAGGCGCTGCAGAAGTTTTGGTATTTAGTTTAAGGTAGCATAGCATATGAACAATTCTTTAAAATCTACATGGGAAATTACAAAGCATACATTTAAGGAGTTCTCCGATGATAAACCTCTGGATCATGCCGCCATCATAGGGTTTTATACCATATTTTCTCTTCCAGCTGTACTCATCATTATTATACGTATTGCTGGGGCAGCTTTTGGACAGGAGGCAGTTCGGGGGCAGGTGGTAGAGCAGATAGGAGGAATAGTAGGGCAGAACAGTGCAGCACAGATCCAGAATATAATTGAAAATGCGAGCCAGTCAGAGTCTACCACTATAGGAACCATTGTCGGAATCGGGACTATGGTTTTTACAGCTACTACTGTGTTTGTGGCTTTGCAGGACTCTATTAACTCTATGTGGGAGGTAAGAGCAAAGCCTGAAAAAGGATGGCTGAAGCTTATTATGGACAGGGTTTTATCGCTTACTACTGTTGTTAGTCTGGGTTTCCTTCTGCTGGTATCCTTATCCGTTGATATAGTACTGGGTGTAGTAAGTGACTATCTTCAGCAGGAAGTATCAGGGCTGGCCGTTTATCTTATGACAGCTGCCAATATTCTTGTTTCTATCCTGATCAGCGTTCTTATTTTTGCTGTTATCTTCAAGGTGCTTCCAGATGCTAAAATTATGTGGCGAAATGTGTGGGTGGGAGCGTCTGTTACAGCTGTTCTGTTTTCAGTTGGTAAATACGTTCTAAATATATATTTCAGGCACGAACCTTTAGCTGATACGTATGGTGCGGCTGGTTCTCTTGTCTTGATCCTTGTATGGGTATATTATTCTTCTGTCATTTTGTTACTGGGTGCTGAGTTTACACAAGTCTATTCTAAAAGCCATGACCAGGGCATAGAGCCAAAGGACAATGCCGTGAAAGTGCGCGTAAAGGAAGTTGAATCGGAAGATTGAGGATTATAAACAAAATAGGGAGCCTGTGTGGCTCCCTATTTTGTTTATAAAATATAAGGTTTGTATAAAGGCTAAGCTTCTTTATACATTACTTGTTTAACAGCTTTCACTGTGCGTTCTACATTAGGCAGTGATGCCTCAATAAGTGTAGGAGCGTAAGGAAGTGGAACATCGCGGCAGGTTACACGCTTCACCGGAGCATCCATATAGTCAAACGCATTGCTTTGGATGTGGTAAGCAATTTCTGAAGAGATAGATGCCAATGGCCACGCCTCTTCTACCACAACCATACGGTTTGTTTTCTTTACTGACTCAATAAGCGTTTTATAATCGATGGGGCGTACAGTACGCAGGTCAACCACCTCGGCATTGATGCCTTCTTTGGCCAGTTCTTCCGCAGCAGCCAAAGCTACTTTCATTATCTTGCCAAAAGAAACGATAGTTACATCAGTACCTTCACGTTTTACATCGGCAACACCTATCGGAATAAGATATTCTTCTTCCGGAACTTCACCTTTATCGCCATACATTTGCTCAGACTCCATAAAGATAACAGGGTCGTTATCACGAATAGCTGATTTTAACAGACCTTTGGCATCGTAAGGGTTTGAAGGCACCACTACTTTAAGGCCTGGCGTGTTAGCATACCAGTTCTCAAAGTTTTGAGAGTGCTGTGAAGACAGCATACCTGCACTACCTGTTGGGCCACGGAATACCATAGGAGCACTATACTGGCCACCAGACATGGACATAATTTTAGCAGCAGAGTTGATTACCTGGTCAATAGCTACCAACGAGAAGTTGAAAGTCATAAACTCAATAATTGGGCGTAAGCCGTTTATAGCGGCACCAACGCCAATACCAGCAAAACCTAGTTCGGCAATAGGAGTATCAATAACTCGATCCGGGCCAAACTCGTCTAACATTCCCTGGCTTACTTTATAAGCTCCATTGTACTCAGCCACTTCTTCACCCATCAGGAACACGCTTTCGTCACGGCGCATTTCCTCTGATATAGCTTCACGCAGGGCTTCTCTAAACTGTATACTTCGCATATATGTTTTATATTCTCGGTTCTGAAGGTAAAATTAAAAGAACTCTCGCAATTTCCAATGTTCTTACGGTTAAAGCCATAGTTTTTGGCTAATATTTTATCTAGATAGGGCGTCTTCAAACGAAGGCTTGCCTTTGTAAGGAGCGAATTCCAGATCATTTATGGCTCGTTCCATATACGAACCATCAGCTCTTACAGCAAGTCTTAATTGCTCTTCCAACTGCTGTTCATTGCCTGTACGGGCTCCAATCAAAGCTAGGCTATAGTGGGCAAGGACTCCACCTGGTTTTTGTTTCAATGCTTTTTTATAATATTCTTCTGCACCTTCATAATTATCTTTTAAGAGGTAGCTCAGGCCCAGGTTTATCGTAGTTTGATAGCTGTCGCCGGCATAGCGTAAGCTCTTAATGGCATCATCGTATTGGCCTATCTCAATTTCGAGGGCTGCTTTGTCTGCAAAAATGCGATGTAGTATTTCTTTTGAACCACCAAGTTTAATGGCATAATCATAATACTGTAGAGCCTCCAGTTTATCGCTACGCAAGTGGTAGGCGCTGGCAAGACTGTAGTATACCTCGGCAGTCGGGTTTCGAAACCCGGCGAATGTCAGGTTATGAATGGCACGAGCCAGCAAAGCTTGCTTTGCCGGAGCACGATATTCTTTTCGTGCCATCTCAATATACACGGTTCCTAAATTATAGTAAGCAGGCCACTTGTCTGTGGTTTTAACGGCAGCCTCATATAGTTTTCTTTTTTCTGCCAACAGAGGCGTAAGCGTCGCAGCATATTGTAGCTCATCCTCCGTTAGCATACTAGCCTCTATCTTTTCCTCTGCTATTTTCTTTGCCAGCACATATATTTCGTAGTCTGCTTTTCTATCGCGGTTATAGTTGAATACAACTTTTGTGAAGCGTAAGGCTGGATAAATATATTGTTGCAGGTATTCATAAGCAGCAGTCTGCTGCAGTGCCTTTTCTTTTTCTTCCTGATTGCTGTTGATAATGTTAATGACTTGCTGGATTTCTGCTTGAGGCAGGGCAGAGGCTTTTACCTTTTGTAGCAGCAAATTCCAGTTAGTTTTTAATACCTTCCTCTGTACGCGAATTTTCTTATTATTATAATCTAAAGTTTTAACTCTCTGTAAGTAAAAAGCTTCTATGGCCCTAGCTCTTTTATCAGCTACACTAGCTACACCTTCAGCTTCTTCATCTGGCGACTGACTTCCCTCAACAATTATTTGCTGTGATTTGATGTTATCCAGTGCGTATTTGTCCAGTATTACCAGGCTGGAACCTAAAGATTTGCTAGGCTTGCTATCTTCTTTGCCAAAGTAAAAAGGAACAACAGCAGGTCCATCAGCAATTTCTGTGAAATTATCAGGCAAGTAGTCTGTTTTATTATTACGGGTAACCAATAGAGGAGTGGTAATGAGGCCTGTAGCTACTTCCATAGGCTGCATTACTTTAATATTGTCATTCCTTTTATCAACAATTAAGCCCTGCACCATCAGGCGACCTTTGTCTTTTTCCGGAGCATAGGGAAAGGCCAAATGCCGGATGATGGTTGGCTTTTTATCTTCATAGATAAACTCACCAAAGTTGAAATTTAGCGTCGCAACATCTTCACGCTCATAAGTCCCATATTCATAGTAAACATCTAGCTTATAAAGTTGTTTATCATGATATAGCTTACTTGGGATTTGAGCTTTAAGGTCAAACTCTACTTGCTGTCCACTTGCATATAAGGGGTTAGGTTGTATAGTTATTTCCTGCTTTCGGGCCAGGTTCGCCATACGTGAGAGTGTGCATCCTGAACAGAAAAGGCTGCTAATGAGCGTATAAGTTAATAGGTATAGATAGTTATATTTGTACAGTTGCATATCCTGTTTTAACTTCATACGTAAAAAGTAGATAAACTATGAACTCAAGAAGCTGCGTTATAGTTTTGATCTACATAAGAAGCTGTTAAATTTTGACGGAAGAATAATTACGAATACTTTTGTTTTTAACTTAGTTTATAAATGAAACGTTTCCAGTATTTTATCGAATCTCAGGCATTTGGTGTATGTACGATGCTGGGAGAAAAGTTAGGTATTGCTACCAGTAGTATTCGCTTTTCATTTATTTATGTGTCATTCCTGACCATGGGCTCGCCTGTTATTGTATACCTTATGCTTGCCTTCTGGTTAAATGTGCAGAAGAGTCTGAGGCGGGAACGAAGCACTGTATGGGACTTATAGTGCCTGTACCTTACGTTTTTGCTTTACAAAATACTCCCAGACAATACTCCCTTTAAATACACCTCTTAAATCGGGGAACTTACCTTTTTGTTTTTGTTCCTTTCTGCGCTTGCGCCAGTAACCGTTGTTGCGCAACAAGTCTGCATGTGCCTCCAGTACGGCCTGTGCATCTTTTGTCTGTCCTGCTACCACCATTCTTAGAGCAGCCACCCAGTCCAGCAACACTCTAATTAATACGGTAGAAATTAATTCATGAGCAGGCAGGTTTTTGTAAAGCAGTGCCAGTCCATTTCGGAAATTAAGATAAGTTTTTCTTGGGTTTGATTTATGCAAAGTCCCTCCGCCTACATGGTAGACCTGGCTATGCCCGTTGTACATAACCTTATATCCCGCATTTTTTGCGCGCCAGCAGAAGTCAATTTCTTCCATGTGCGCAAAAAATGCGGGTTCTAAACCACCAAGTGCATGGTAGGCAGTTGCACGTACAAACATACAGGCACCTGTTGCCCAGAATATCTCCTGTACATCGTTATACTGCCCCAAATCTTCTTCAATGGATTCGAATAAACGGCCACGGCAATAAGGGTAGCCTAAGGCATCTAGGAAACCTCCTCCGGCACCAGCATATTCGAAAAGGCCTGGATGCTTTTGATCTAAAATCTTGGGTTGGCACACAGCTATGCTTTCATCTGATTCCATTAACTCCAGAATTGGTATTGTCCAATTAGCAGGAACATGTACATCAGAGTTAAGCAACACATAATACTTTGCCTGTACCTGAGCCAGGGCCATATTGTAACCTTCACAAAAGCCAAGGTTACTGATGTGCTGAATGATGCGAACCTGAGGAAAATTCGCCTGTAAATATGCTATAGAACCATCGGTAGAGGCATTATCAGCAACAATAACTTCACAGCCTGAGCTGTTAGTTACTACTGATGGGAGGAACTGCTCCAAAAAATGCAACCCGTTCCAGTTTAATATAACAATAGCCGCGTGGCTGTCACTATAGCCCAAAGTTTCCTAAATCTAAACCCGGAATGTTTGGAAGTAACCCTTCTGTCTGTTTTTTCATTTCTTCCTGTGCTCTCTCTCCAGCTGTAAGCATTGCATTGTTTACTGCTGCTACCACCAAATCATTAACCATTTCACGGTCATTCACATTCAGGATAGAATCATCTATCTCAATTTTCAGAAGTTTTTTCTGCCCGTTTACAGTTACTTTTACTAATCCTGCTCCTGATTCTGCGGTAACAGTTATATGCTGCAGGTTATCCTGTGCTTCTTTTAATTTGGCCTGGACTTCTTTCATTTTGCCCATCATGCCGAACATATCAAACATAAGCTATTTCGTTTTTTTCTCTTATACGGAGGAATATTGCTCCGGCCATATGGCTGTTACAAATATACATGCTTCTTTTAAAGGTTAAGCATTGGTTAATGAAAGAGAATGCCTTTTGTAATGCTCAACATTGATTATGATTTGTTTTTAATGCTGCTCATCTGCGTTTGATCAGGAAAATATGAAAGAGGAGATAGCATTATCCAGAGTAAGCAGAGAGGCTGGAATAGAGCACCTTTAAGTGCTCTCAAAGCTGAACTGTAGGAGTTGATTGATCTGTAAAAGCACTGGTGCTGATATGAATTACAGTTGCTCTTTTTGTTTAATAAGTGTTATTTAAAATATTGGTTTTTAAAATGGTATGAAAATGTATTGTGTCGGGTAAGCAGATGGTTACCTTATTAAGGTTATGGTACCAGTTCTGTGTTTTAGATCATCTTCTGCAGTTGTTACTTTAATGTCATAAGTGTAAACATCAGCTGGAACAGGATTACCTTTAAACGTTCCGTCCCAACCTTCCGCTACGTTTGTAGACTGGTGAACGACATTTCCTAACCTGTTATAGATAGTAATGCTGTAGTTGCTAAAAAACTTGCCCTTAACTTCCAGCACATCATTTAACCCATCGTTATTAGGTGTGAAGGCGCTTGGCACATATAATTGTATGGGTTGTTTAACTGAGACAATATTAGAGTAAGAAGTAGCTGTGTTACTGATCGATATGGCTTTTATACGATATTGAAAGAATGGCTCGTCAGGTAAGGAACGATCCATATAGGTGGTGCCGCTTGCCTGGTAGCTGGCTATAATATTATTGTTTTGATCCAGCAGCTCTACTGAATATTGACTTACGCCATCAGAAAATCCTGTATAAGAAGTCCATTCCAGAGAAACACTTGCATCATCAGCTTGTGTTGCTTCTAATATGATTGGACAGCTAATGTTGCTGTAGTCTGATGAGTTATCACAGGCATTGGTGTATCGGGCACGGTAGCAGACTTCCTGAGGTGTAAGGGTAGCATCCGTATACTCTGGCTGCGGCCCGGAAGAAATCAACTGGTAAGGTGCTCCGCTTATGCTGCGTTCGAAACTCGTATTTTTGAGTGTTTGCCCCTGAGGTAGCTGTAATATTAGCTCAATCTGATTGTTTAAGTTAAAGGTGCTAAATAACTGGGCTTTATCAGGTTTAGAAGTTGATGTGGCCATTACACAGGCTTCCGCTGTTACAGATGTTACCTGACCGTTAGAAGATAGCCCTCGTAGCTGATAGCAGTACTCTTCTCCGCAGCTTACCTCCATGTCTGTAAAGTTAGTGGCTGCTTTGTCAAAGCTTTTAAGTAAATTTCCGTTGCGGTAAAGTTCATAACGCTCCTGCTGGCCTGCCACGCTTTGCCATGTAAGATTGATTTGTTCATCACCTCCTGTCGCTTCTAAGGTAATAGTACTAATCAGATTAGACGATGATAAGTTACTTCCGCACCTGTCTTGTGCGACTATTCTGTATAATGCAGCCTCGTTTGTATTTACATTAGTTAAAGTAAAGGTTGGCTGAGAGCTAACAAGAGTGGTGACTTTCGTAAAAACAGATCCTGTGGCAGCTTTACGTTCTATAGTATACGCATAGCCCTCTATTAGATTATCAATGGTAAAGCTAATAGAGCCGTTTGTTACGTCTTCTGTCTGTACCTGTAATCTGCTGATAACAGGAGGAAGATATGGCGCCAAATCTTCTACCTGCAAGGTGCTGCTGCCCGTGCAATAACTGCCCAGGTAGGTGCCGTTTATTGTAATAGCATAAGGACCTGCCGTAGCATAGGTATAAGATATCTGCTGTCCCGGACTTATCAGCTGGCTTTGACCGTTGCCGTAATCAATTTGGTAAGTGTCATATTGAGTGTCTGTAACATGAACACTAACTTGCCTGTTGGCACAGGCAAAGGCTGAAAATACTGGCGTTGGAGTTGTCTTTACTTCAAAAACCTGTGATACGGTGTCTGTGAGCCTGCTGCCGCCATAGTTGGCAATCTGCAAAACCCGGTATGTTCCAGGGGTATCATAAGTATGTTTTTGTGTAGTAGAAGATGGTGTTGGAATAGGAGTCCCTGAAGTATAGTCAAAGACATAATACTCATTCTCATCCGGTATAGTATTGCCACAGTCCTGAAACAGTACTTCCTGGCCAGCACATATGGTTGTTATTTCTCTGTTCTGCGCATCATAGGCCTTAAAGCATAAGGTCTGGGCCCAGCTAGAAGTACTTACTATCAGGAACAATAAGACAAGGAGATTTTTCAATGGTATAAATTGTAGCCAGCTTACAAGTAATAAATTAATCTGATACTTTAAAAGTATCAGCTGTTAAGTAATAACGGCTATACCTGCCTTTGCAAGTATAGCCGCTTAAAGTTTATCTTTTGGTAGAGGTGCTTTTTCCCAAAAGATATTATTATGCTATCTCTGCTTGGTAACCTCTGAGGAAGTGAACGGTCTTCTCCAGCACAGCATGTAAAAGACCATCAGGTGAAACATCAGGTACAGCTTCTTGGTAGGCCTTAACCAGTTCTTCAAGCTTGTAGGAGGTTTTAAGGGGCCTGCGGAGCTTAAGGGCCATTGTAGCGTTTAGCAGTTCAATGGCTAAAATTGTCTCCAGGTTGTGCACCACCTGGTAAGCATTCATGGCAGCGCTGCTAGCTCCCGCACTGCTATAATCGTCCTGCCCATAAGCTGTTGCCGTATGCTGGATGGACGAAGGGGCACATAAAAGTTTATTCTGATTTGCTATAGCCGCTGCTGTTTGGTGGCTTGTGGTATAGAAAGAAACAGCGTCGGGGCCAGCCGTTAAAAGCTCAGAAATACCTTTGTCCTCTTTAAGAAGCTGATAAGTCCGGTGCTCAGATGTGCTTCCTAGCTCTGTGAGCGCAATAGTTAATAAATCTAGAGCCAAGGTTAAAGGCTGGCCTTGTATGTTGCGGCCTGATAGTATTTCATCCTCTTCCGGAAATATTACTAAGCTTTCTGTAACTGAATTTATTTCCGTAGTAAAAGCTTCTTCAATATATAGAATGGCATCTTTTGCTGTTCCGTGTACTTGCGGAACAGAACGGGAAAAATAATCCTCCTGTACATGTTGCTTTTTCTGCTGGACTATCTCACTGCCTTCTAATAAAGACTGGATTTGTTTTACCGTTTCTAGTAGTCCTTTATGTGGCCTTAGTTGATGCAAAAGTGGTTTAAAAGCTGTCGGATTACTATTAGAGGCATCTAAGGATAGAGCTGCTATGGTATCAGCATTATTAGAGAGGCGCTTCGTCTGTAGCAGTGTATGAGTACCATAAGCCGTAACGAAATGTGTTCCGCTTAATAAGGCTAGAGCCTCATGTGCTGCAAGACTGATAGGCTGCCAACTAAACATCTCCAGTATATGCTGGCTGGCTAACTTATAACCCTGAAAGTTAGCTTCACCTAAACCAACAAGGGGCAGGCACAAATGAGCTAGTGCCGCTGAAGTACCTTGTTGATAGACCACAGGATACACTTCCCGATTAAAGAAATCAATGAGCCGCTTTATCGTTTGTAGTTGAACACCACAATGTCCGCTTGCCAGCGATTGAATTTTAAGCAGCAGCATTAGTTTTACAACTTCAGCAGGCACTTCCGGCCCGGTACCACCTGCATGAGATAACAAAAAGTTCTTTTGCTGTTGATTAACCAGTTCCTGTTGATCTCCATTAATGAAACAAGCTTCATTAGGAGTATAAGTGCTTTGATCCAAGTCAGCTAATTTTTTCAGCAGATAGGAATGACTACGCTCTATATGTTCTACAGCCTCCTCCGACAGAGCAAGAGTAAAGTTCTTTCTTAAAATCTGATCAATCTGTTCCAGGCTTAGCCGCTGACTGGATACGTAATGTACCTGGCTCATTAAACCTCCTGCTCTTTTATGATAGCAATAACGGTTTCAATAGCTACTGCCTGCTGTTCACCTGTTTGCATGTTTCGAAGCTGTGGTTTACCGGATGTTATTTCTTCTGAGCCAATCAGTAGCACGTACGGGATATTTTTCTGATCAGCATAGCTCATTTGCTTCTTAAGCTTTGCCGCCTCAGGGTATAATTCAGAGGCAACGCCTGCATCGCGTAATTGTTGTAGCAGGGGCAGGGCAAACTGCTCAGATTCTTTATCGAATTGCACAATTAGTACTTTTGTGCCCACCTGGCTACTGCTCGGGAATAACTCTAATTCTTCCAGCACATCATAAATTCGATCAACCCCAAAAGAGAAACCTACTCCAGAAACATCTGGCATACCGAACATACCTGTCAGGTTATCATAGCGGCCACCACCGCTAATGCTGCCCACATTTACATTGTTTACCTTCACCTCGAAAATGCAGCCGGTGTAGTAGGAGAGTCCTCGTGCCAGGGTAACCTCGAGTTGTAGCCGTGGAGCTTCAGAGGCATTTTGAGATGTAAGAGCCTGGCTATTCAAACCTGCAAGGTACTGCCATACTTTATGCAGATCCTGCAGCCCGCGTTGCCCTTCAGAAGTATTGCCTATGATATTTTGCAGTTGCTCCAGAATATCTTCGTTCGTTCCAGCCAAATTATAGAGTGGTTCCAGCATTTCAACAGCTTCTCCGGCTATACCTCGTTCCAGCAATTCTTTACGCACGCCTTCCTTGCCAATTTTATCTAGTTTGTCTATGGCAACACAAATCTCAGCTTCTTTACCTTTCTCACCAATAGCCTCTGCTATACCTGCCAAAACTCCTCTGTGGTTTATCTTGATAGTAAAGTCAGTTAAGCCTAGGTTTGTGAGTACCTCATTTATCATCTGTACAATCTCTGCCTCGCACAGAAGGGAATTTGTGCCCACCACATCGGCATCACATTGATAGAATTCTCGGTAACGCCCTTTCTGCGGACGGTCTGCCCGCCAAACAGGCTGAATCTGATAACGCTTGAACGGGAACGTAATCTCGTTGCGGTTCATGACTACGAAACGTGCAAAAGGTACCGTTAAGTCGTAGCGTAGTGCTTTTTCAGATATTTTTCGGGTGAGGTGTTTGCTGCCCTGCTCAATATCCTCTGGTTTGGTCTTAGCCAAGAAATCACCAGAATTCAGAATCTTGAAGATCAACTGATCCCCTTCGTCGCCATACTTGCCTGTTAGCACCGACAGTTGCTCCATTGCAGGCGTTTCGAGTGGCAGGTAGCCGAACTTCTCAAAAGTACTCTTGATTGCGCCGAATATATAGTTTCGCTTGACCACGACAGCCGGGCCAAAGTCTCTTGTTCCTTTAGGTATAGATGGTTTCTCTTTGCTCATGCTTCTGCAGATTTGGCTGCGAAGTTAGTAAATCAGGAGCAAAAGCAGAATCTAAATAGAACAGATGTAGAGAAAAGGATCAAACGCAGGCTGCTTAAAAAGCATGTTTGTCTCCACGAAATATATTATAAACGGTAAAGAAAATAATCTTCAGATCTAATAACATAGACCAGTTCTCCAGATAGAAAATATCTAGTTTTACTCTTGCCTTCATTTGATGTACTTCACTTGTGTCTCCTCGTAAGCCCCTAACTTGTGACAAACCTGTTATTCCTGGCTTTATGAAGTGACGTACCATAAACTTATCTACAACTAAAGAATACTCCTGTGTGTGCTTCAACATGTGCGGGCGAGGGCCTACCACTGACATTTGCCCCATTAGCACATTGAAGAACTGTGGTAATTCATCTAAACTAGTCTTTCTTAAAAATGCACCAACTGGAGTAATTCTAGGGTCACCTTTGCGAGCTTGTTGGGAGTTTGCTTCAGAATTAACATACATTGATCTGAACTTCCAGCACCAGAATTTCTTGTTATTTATTCCTGATCTTTCCTGCCTGAAAAATATAGGTCCTTTGGAGTCTATGCGTATGATAAAAGCCAGGATGGGTATAAGCCAGGATAGTACTAAAACTACTACTAAAAGAGAAAAGATTAAGTCAAATGAACGTTTGAAAGCTTTATTTATAACATCATCCAGAGGTATTGACCGTACAATAAGCACAGGAAGCATGTCATAAAAATCTATTTTTAATTTTTGATATGTATAGGTTTCCGGTTCTGGTAGAAATTTAATGCGTACCAGATTGTTATCTGCAAGATCCATTAACCATGATATTTGCTGTTTTTTAAGCTCAAAAGGACAACAGTAAATTTCATCAATTTTATTTTTCTTTATAAATTCTTCTATGTCAGAAACTTTACCTATAAGATTAGTTCCTGTTATTATTTTATTGTCAAAAAATCCTAAAAAATGATAACCATATTCTGGATATGATTGAAAAAAGTGTTCTAATTCTAAAGCTACTTCATTGTGGCCTATTATAACTACTTTACGATAATTATAGCCATTCTTTCTATAGATTCTTAGGGCTGTTGTAACAACAAAACGCCATAGTACTACTAAACAGGCTAAAAAAAGATAATGATACACTAGAGCTTTTCTTAGAACAAAATCTTTATTTGTAATGTTAATACTAGCCTCAACTAATACAATGTAAAGTAAAACAGCTTTCAGTGCGATAAGTATAACTGTAAATCTTCGGGTAGCACGATTAAACTTATAAGTACCCAATAAAGAAGTGCAAACCAACCAACCAATTAAAGCGCAAAATAAAAACAAATAATATGTTGAAGAACTCTCTTTTTTAGTTAAACTAAATGCTATAACTGTTGATAAAGTTATAGCTATTGTATCACCAATGGTGTGGACTAGTTTGATGTACTTAGAGTAAAGACTAGGCATTCTTGTCGACTTCAACAATATTTATGATCAGAACTTTTTTCGCGTAAAACCGCTTTTTAAAGTGCATTAAAACAAAAAAATAACAAGGACAGGCTTTTAGTTTTTAAAAAGATACACTTCGAAGTTCACAGAAGTTCAATCTTTTGTTTTATAAAAAGAGTAATTTCATCTTCAAATCGTTGAGTGCTGAATTTTATCGCATGCTTGCGTATCTCTGAGGGAATAAAACTATCTGAGTCTTTTTCAAATTTTAGAACTGCTTCTTTGATTGGTACAGGTAACTGGCTATAGAAAAAGATTCCAGTTTTCCCTGAAACAATAGTTTCCTTGCTACCTCCTTTGCCATAAGCTATAACGGGGGTGCCGCAGGCTTGTGCTTCTACTGGTACTATTCCAAAATCTTCTTCTGCAGCGAAAACAAAGGCTTTAGCTTTTTGCATGTATTCTTTTAAGACAGAGAAAGGCTGATAACCTAAAAGGTCGATATTTTTAGTAGCTTTAGCTTTAATTTTGTTAAAGTCAGGGCCATCACCTATTACTACCAATCTTTTATCAGGCATTAGAGCAAAGGCCTCAACTACGACATCAATCTTTTTATAGGGTACCATGCGAGATGCTATAAGATAAAAATCTTCTTTTTGTTCATTTAACTCAAAAGCTTGAGTGTTAACCGGAGGATAAATTACATCAGCCTGTCTATTGTATACTTTTGCTATTCGCTTTGCAATGTAATTAGAATTGGCAATAAAATGGTCAACTCTGTTAGAAGCAGCTACATCCCATATTCTCATTTGATGCAAAATATATTTTGCAAACCACCCTTTTAGCCCTGAGGTAAGGTTTGCTTCTCTCAAATATTGATGGTATAAATCCCATGCATAGCGCATAGGTGAGTGACAATAGCATATGTGCAATTGATTGGAATGTGTGAGAACACCTTTCGCTACAGAACTAGAAGATGATAAAATTAAGTCATATGTAGATAAATCAAACTGTTCAATGGCTAAAGGGTAAAGTGGAAGAAATTTCCTGTGGTTTGACTTGGCTGTTGGGATCTTTTGTATAAAACTGGTGTTAACATCCTTTCCATTTATGATTTCGTGTCTATCTTCAGTTGAAAGAAAGTCGATCAATGCATACACATCAAAGTCTGGATTAATATTAATAAATGATTGTACACATTTCTCCGCCCCCCCATTAGTATAGAACCAATCTTGAACTAGGGCTGATTTGATATTTTTTAACATTTCTTTTACTGCTCTACCCGTTACTAATTTATTTCTTATCTCGAATTCCTAAATAATAAGTAAAAGGCCAAATATAATACTCTATCATTTCTTCAAAGATTTTTTTGTTAAAAACGAGTAGAAATAAATATTATAAACATTAAGCGCCTCCCACTTTTGACTGTGAGCTCCTCCCAATTCAGGACCAGTCAAAAGTAGAGAATTCGGGTTCTACTATATTATATTCTACCCACTCTTCCGGCGTTTTATCTCCCAATGAGCTATGGGGCCGGAAGTGGTTGTATTCATGCCTCCAAGCCTCTAGCTTCTGCCTTGCATCCTCCAGGCTAAAGAACCAGTTCACGTTCAGGCACTCATCCCGGAAATTGCCGTTGAAGGACTCAATAAAGGCGTTATCCGTGGGTTTCCCAAGCCTGGAGAACTCCAGTGTTACCTTGTTCTCATAAGCCCACCTATCCAGCGCCTTGGAGATAAACTCGCTGCCGTTGTCCACCTGTATACGCTTGGGCAGCTTTTTAGTGTCCTGCCTGATGCACTCCAAAGCAGCCACCACATCTTCTCCTTTCAGTGAAGTCCCACCAGGATGCCGGGGCACTGGCGACTATAATCATCCACTACAGTTAAGCAGCAGAATTTCCTGCCGTCAAAGAGCTGATCGGCCACAAAGTCCATTGACCAGCACTCATGATTACTGGAGAGTTGCGGGCGCTCTATTCGGTGTGCGGCGGCCTTGCTTCTCCTAGGCCGCTTGCTCCTCAGGTTCAGCCCCTCCTCTTTGTAGAGGCGGTAAACCCGCTTATGGTTGTCTCTCCAGCCCTCGCGCCGGAGCAGGATAAAGATGCGCCAGAAGCCATAACGGATTCTCACCTGGGCGATCTCCTGCATCCGCTTCCTGATCACAGAGCTGTCCCTTGCCTTGGAGCGGTAGTACCAGCCCGAGCGGTGGAACAGCACCACCTGACAGGCTCTTCTGACCGATATCCGGTAGTTTTCTGTTAGCTCTGAGGCCAGCCGCTTTACTTGGGTGGCCTCAGAGCTTTTTTCGCAGTACATCCTGCAGCATTTGCTTGTCCAGGCTCAGGTCTGCCACCAACTGCCGCAGCTTGCGCAATTCACTCACCCCTAAACCACCGTATTTTTTCTTCCTTTATAGAAGGTGGCATCCGAGATGCCCATCTTGCGGCACACCTCTTCCACCTTAACACCCGTCTCCGCTTGTTTGATGGCGAAGATGATTTACGCCTCTGTGAATTTCGATTTTTTCATGGCAATTCGCTTTTGATTTTATACGATTATTGCCCGTTTTCTCTAATTTACAGCAGTCCTGTTTTTCGGGGGGAGGTCAAGAGAGGACGTGGTAGCCGACTTGGAGCTTATTGGCAAAGAGAAATTAACGTCTGATGATCTGCATTTGAATGGCTAATTTAAAGGAATGAGGTCAGTTTTAACTTCTGTCTTTTCCTGAATTAGAATTTTAACAAATTTATTTGGGAGTTGATAAAATATCTTTTGATTACTTTGTATTTCAGTACAAGGTCAAAATGCCATGTACTTTATTTTAAAACCTAATAGTACATTAATAGCAATAAGTGTGATTGGACAGGGGATTATAGAGAGAATACAATCAAAAGTAAGAAAAGACAAAGGCTTTAAGGAAATTTTTGAAAACATAAGTTGGCTTTTTTTTGATAAGGCACTAAGACTAGGAGTTGGATTCTTTCTGACAGCATTGATTGCTAGGCAACTTGGTACTGATCTTTTTGGAATATGGAATTATGCTATAGCTTTTGTTGCTCTGTTCAGTGTCTTTTCTACCTTAGGACTTGATAATATTGTTGTTAAAGAACTTGTTAAAGATGAAAGGAAACACGAAGAAATTCTTGGTGCAGCTTTTATACTAAAGTTGTTGGGAGGTTTTGTAGGCATTTTTTGCTCATTAGTTGCCATTTCTTACCTGAGAGTTGACGATAAGCAGATTTTTACTATTGTGTCTATTATTGCTTCAGGATTCATTTTTCAATCTTTTGATATAATTGATTATTTTTTTCAATCTCGATTAAAATCTAAACTTACTGTTTATGCTCGTAATGCAGCTTTTCTTCTAGGTGCTGTTATTAAAGTAGTTCTTCTTCTTTACAAAGTATCTCTTATTTATTATGTGACCGCCAATGTATTTGAATTAGCTTTTGCTTCCATTTTTTTAATACTAGTTTACAATAAAAAAGAACAATCTGTTTTCAGATGGATTATAAGGTTTGATACCATAAAATGGCTGCTGAAGGAAAGTTTTCCTTTGTTATTTGCTGGAATGGTTATTCTAATTTATATGAGAACAGACCAGATAATGCTTGGTGAAATGATTGGTGACAGTGAAGTAGGAATTTTCTCAGCAGCCGTAAGACTTTCTGAAGTATGGTATTTTGTTCCACTTGTAATAACAAATTCTTTGTTGCCATCTATTGTGAAGGCAAAAGAGTTAACGTTCGAAGAATATGAAAATAAAGTTCAGAATTCTTTTAATATTATGGCAACTTTAGGGATTGTGACCGCAGCCGTTGTTTCTGTAGCTTCTTATCTGATCATAAGTGTTGTTTTTGGAAATGAATATTTAAATGCAGCTCCAATTCTTTCTATACATACTTGGACGAGTGTATTTGTTTTTATTGGATTTGCATCAGGTAATTGGTTTGTCGTTGAAAACCTTCAAAAGTTTGTGTTTTATAGAACACTGGCAGGAGCTGTAATTAACGTTGTTCTTAACTACATCCTGATTCCAAAGTATGGAGGCATTGGCGCTGCCTTTGCTACTTTGGTTTCACAGTTTGTTGCTTCTTACTTTTTTAATTTGTTCAACAAAAGGACTCTTCCTGTGTTTAAGATGCAAACTTTAGCTCTACTTAGAGCATCAGGATTGTATTTCATTTACAAGCATCTAATAAAATTGAAATGATGAGGCCTTTATTTAGAAAGTAAGATGGATGACTTTAGGCTATGACAAAGCTTGTTTTCTGTTTCTTTCGTATTAAAAACTTTGTTAAGTTTGAGTTCTCCAGTTGCGCAGTTTCTTGAGCTCAGGCACTTCTAAACCACCTTATTTTTCTTCCAGTTGTAGAAGATGGCCTCTGAAACTCCCATTTTGCGACACACCTCTGACACAGATACGCCTGTCTCTGACTGCTTGATGGCGAAGATGATCTGCGCCAAGAGTGAATTTTGATTCTTGATGGCAATTCGCTTTTAGTTCTATACGACAATTGCCCGCTTTCTCTACTTCCTCAACATGATTGTGTCAGCTCCCCAATTTTAGAACTACCTTG
>NZ_JAJJWI010000017.1 GCF_020907275.1 Pontibacter silvestris
CCAGTAAAACATTGCAATTCCACTATCTCATGTGCCCGGACTGCGGCCGGAAGCTCACAGCCAGCAAGTCTAAGGGGCGCAACGCCTACTATGCCTACTACCACTGCGTCAAGGGATGCCGCCACCGCGCCAAAGCCGAGGAGGTGCACAGCGCTTTCCGGCAGGAGCTGAAAAAGTTCGTGCCCCGTCGGGAGCTGGCTCCCCTTTACCGCAGCCTGATCCAGGAAGCTTTCTTTGCCCAGGCCAAAGAGCACATCACATCGATGAGCGGCAGCAGGTGCTTAGCCGCATCAGGGATTTGGAGAAGCGCATCGCCCATGCCCGCGACCTGGTGGCAAGCGCACAAATCGAACCGGAGGACTTCCGGGAGATGAAGACGACCTATAGCGCTAACATCGAGAAACTGGAGGCAAAGCTGAACACCATGTCGCAAAAGCCGAGCCTGGAGGGGCTTTTAAAGCAGGGAGTGGAGCGCCTGATGGAGCTTGACACCCTCTATGAACATGGCAGCAACCTGGAACGGCGCATGCTGATCGGTTCGATATTCCCGGAAAATATGGTGTTTGAGGAAAATAGAGTTCGAACCGCTAGAGTGAACGGAGTGGCAGCGCTTATCTACCAGATAAACAGGGAGTTAGGGGGTAAAAAAAACTGGACAAAAAGCCAAAAAAGCTCTTTGTCCAGTAAGGTGCACCCGAGAGGATTCGAACCCCTAACCCTCGGAGCCGAAATCCGATATTCTATCCAGTTGAACTACGGGTGCATTAGGTGATGCAAAAATAGGAAGTATGGCGATAAAACGAAATATAAGCAGCAAAAATAATCAATATACTTGCAGCTTATTTTTAATTTTTTGTAAAACCTTTCATAATTACTAAACAAACCAGCTATCTCAGCAGTTAAAAAACTATTGGCTAACAAAAGCCTGAATTAAATAATATCAAACTATGGAAAAATTGTATACGGCACAAGTTACTGCCACCGGAGGTCGAAACGGCCATGTTAAGTCATCTGACGGAATTGTTGATATGAAAGTAGCCGTACCGGAAGGAATGGGAGGCAAGGGTGGTAGCACAAACCCTGAGCAGTTGTTTGCAGCTGGTTATGCAGCTTGCTTTCAGAGTGCCCTAATGGTAGTGGCTGGTAAAGCACAGGAGCACCTTAACCCGGAGTCTACCGTAACGGCACATGTTGACTTGAACAAACTAGACGATGGTGGGTATGGACTCAGTGTAAAGTTATCAGTAGACTTAAAAGAAATGGATAAGGAGAAAGCTAAAACTCTGGTTGATGAGGCACATAAGGTTTGCCCATATTCAGTAGGCACCAGAGGTAACATAAAAGTGGATCTTGAAGTGGTGTGAAACTAGGTGTGACTAGCTATGAGTTTAAATGTTAAAGCATCTCAAGCCTTAGACTTTTAACAGCACCAGATACATAATAAAACAGTAAAGGCTGCCCAGCTGGGCAGCCTTTACTGTTTTATTATGTATCTGGAATTAAGCTTCAGCTAAAACTTGCTCTACTTTTTCTGCAGCTTCTTTCAATGCTACAGCAGAGTAAACTTTAAGACCAGACTCGTCAATAATGCGGGCACCCTCTTCAGCGTTTGTACCTTGCAGACGAACAATAATAGGAACTTTAATATCGCCTATGTTTTTGTAAGCCTCAACCACACCGTTTGCAACACGGTCACAACGTACAATACCACCAAAAATGTTAATCAGGATAGCCTTAACATTAGGGTCTTTCAATATGATACGGAAACCAGCTTCTACAGTCTGTGCGTTAGCCCCACCCCCTACGTCAAGGAAGTTAGCAGGCTCACCTCCTGAAAGCTTAATGATGTCCATGGTAGCCATAGCAAGGCCGGCACCATTCACCATACAGCCTACGTTTCCATCAAGCTTCACGTAGTTAAGGTTAGACTCACTAGCTTCAACCTCCAACGGATCTTCTTCAGAAAGATCGCGCAGGTCAGCCAGGTTCTTATGGCGGTAAAGAGCGTTGTCGTCTAAATTAACTTTAGCGTCAACGGCCAATACTTTATTGTCAGATGTTTTCAGCACAGGGTTAATCTCAAACATAGAAGAGTCTGTGTCTACATAAGCTTTGTAGAGGCTGGTAACAAATTTAACCATCTCTTTAAAAGCTTCGCCTTCTAAGCCAAAGTTAAAAGCAACTTTACGAGCCTGGAACGGCTGTAGACCTGTTGCTGGATCAATCCACTCTTTAAATATTTTCTCAGGAGATTTCTCTGCAACTTCCTCAATGTCCATACCACCTTCGGTAGAAGCCATGATAACATTCTGGCCTTTGGCACGATCCAGCAGAATGCTCAGGTAAAACTCTTTTGGCTCAGAATCACCTGGATAGTAAACATCTTGTGCTACCAGTACTTTTTGTACAAGCTTCCCTTCAGGGCCAGTCTGGTGTGTAACCAGTGTCATGCCAAGTATCTGAGAAGAGATGTCTTTAACCTGCTCCAGGTTCTTAGCAAGTTTCACACCGCCGCCTTTACCGCGACCACCTGCATGAATCTGTGCTTTGATAACATGCCAGCTTGTTCCGGTTTCTTCAGTAAGTTTTTTAGCAGCCTCTACAGCTTGCTCTGGCGTATCAGCCACGATGCCTTCCTGTATGCGAACGCCGTAGCCTTTTAGAATGTCTTTAGCCTGATATTCGTGTATGTTCATGCTTTCAGTTATGTTGGATGCACGAAAGTAAACTTTTATCCCTTTAAATTCAAGTAATAGGTTTTTAAAAATATTGCCTGCACCTTCTTTGTGGAAATAAATTTTGTAACGATGTTAAAGACCAGCCAGATACTTATGCGACAGGAGTGGCTGTTTAAACAAAATATGATGGTAGGATAACAGAAAAACAAGCCAGGCGCAGAACTGAAGTCCGGTTTTACTTTGGCTGAAGAATACTACAAAGGAGTTGTTACTTTGTTTTGATGAATAAAAATTGCTGGCTCGGATTACTTCTTAATGCTAGTTTAAAGTACTTTTCTATAGCAAGAAAGCGTTGTTTGTTCATCACTTTTATCAAATTTTACTGTAGAATATAAAGTAAAGCTTTTGTTTTGTAGTTTTGGCAATGTAATTGCTAAATTTTAAAGAAGCTATCATACTACTTATCCCATAGTTAGTGCTAACGGTTTCCAACATTCATAAAAAATACGGTTCGCTTGAAGTGCTTAAAGGCATTGACCTTACCATACAAGCTGGTGAGGTTGTTTCTATAGTAGGAGCATCTGGTGCCGGCAAAAGTACTTTACTTCATATTCTGGGCACTCTGGATACAGCAGATTCAGGTGATGTGCTGTTCGATGGCAATAATATTGCGAAGATGAATTCTACAGATATGGCCCGTTTTCGTAACAGGCATATTGGTTTTATCTTTCAGTTTCATAACCTGCTCCCTGAGTTTTCCGCCTTAGAAAATGCTTGCTTACCTGGCTTTTTAGCTGGAAGGCCTGAAAAAGAAGTAAAGCAGCAGGCAGAGGAGTTGCTTAAAATGCTTAACCTGTCACATCGGTTACACCATAAACCGTCGGAGTTGTCCGGTGGAGAGCAGCAGCGAACAGCTGTGGCACGTGCTCTTGTTAATTCCCCTCGCATTATTTTTGCTGATGAACCAAGTGGAAACCTGGATTCTCAAAATGCCCAGGAGCTGCATGATATCTTCTTTCGGTTACGGCAGGAGTTTAACCAGACTTTTGTTATAGTTACACATAACGAGCAGCTTGCTTCTATGGCAGATCGTACTTTGGTTATGAAGGATGGTATGATCGTGCAGGAATCTCCCATTGCCTAATAAAACCTGATTCATACTCCTGTAGACACTTTACACCTGTTGCCGCCCAGCAAGTGGTGTGCATGGTAGTGCTTTGTTCTTTCGGGGCTGTACAAAAGTGATAAGCTTATCTGTAAAGCTCTTAAAGTTCTGTTTGTTCCCTCCGCCTACGCTATTTTTAATAATGGCTAATGCTCTCTTCTCTTTATTTTAGGTAACTCAGTCCTATTCCTTAGCTATTTCTCTATTTTTTTTGTGGCCGATGAAGAGTCCGTTAAAATATTTTATAAATAATTTATATGTTACTGATTTTTAATTAATTGCATGATGTAATATTTTCTATTTTTTGCACTATTTACTAGGTCGATGTGTTTATAATATGTACAACAACAAAGAATATAAGTGAATATGAGTCAGTCAAATAACGAGACAAAAGTGCAGAAAAAATCTAAGATTGAAAGCTACGACATCGCTAAGTCAGATGAGACACTTCATTTGGCGGTTGACCTGGCGAAATTCATCAAGGAAAACCGGTTATATCAGAACATACAAGGAAAAGAATATGTAAATGTGGAAGGTTGGCAATATGCTGGCTCCAGGTTAGGTATTCTACCTGTGGTAGATCATGTCATCAACATTAGTTCTGATGATGAGATAAAGTACCAGGCTAAAGTTAACCTGCTTGACTTGCGTAGTCAGCAAATTGTTGGTGCAGGCTTTGCCATTTGCTCTAACCGTGAGCAGGGTAAAAAGTATTATCAAGAATTTGCTATCGCCTCTATGGCTCAGACACGTGCCATTGGTAAAGCTTACAGAAATATTCTGGCCTGGATAATTCGTGCAGCCGGATATGAACCAACTCCAGTAGAGGAAATGGACTACACTGGCAATGATGCAGCTAAAGAAGCCAGACCTGCGGTACCGACAGAGAAGAAAGCAACCATGAAAGCAGCTGCTGCTGATCCTGCACCAGCTGTAGAGAAAGATGTAGCCGAAACACAAGTATCAACAAGTGTGCGTTATGCATCTGCTAAGCAGAAAGAGGAAATTATTCGCTTGCTGAATAACCCGGTTATCACGCGCCAGGAAAAAACCAAAATGTTGCTTAACATAAACAGGTTGGATGAAGAGCGTGCAGCACAGGCAATAGATAAACTGAAAAAAGTAATTGAAGAGCGTGAAGATGGTCAGTCTGCAGCCGCTTAAGTATATCAACATTAAACGTATCCAAGCTCTGTCTCATAAATGAGATAGGGCTTTTTCTTGTTACTGTTAAGGAATTCGAATAGAGCAGTTGAGGCCATGTTTAGAAGATTGCAGTTATTCTAAGTTGCTTAAGTTTTGTAAATTTGAGAGCTAAACTCGATTGTAAATCCTTTGCAGGACATCCACCACATATTAAAATCCTATTGGGGCTATGAGCAGTTCCGGTCTTTGCAGGAGGATATTATCCGTTCTGTACTGGCAGGAAAAGATACGCTTGCCCTGTTGCCGACAGGCGGCGGAAAATCTATCTGTTTTCAGGTGCCGGCGCTGGCAAAGGAAGGACTGTGCCTGGTAATTACACCGCTTATTGCCTTAATGAAAGACCAGGTAGAGCAGCTTAAAAAGAGAGGTATACCAGCAGTGGCTATATATTCTGGCATGAACAGAAAAGAGATTGACATTGCCTTTGACAACTGCGTGTATGGCAACGTGAAGTTTCTCTACCTGTCACCAGAACGTTTGCTTACGGAGTTGTTTCAGGAGCGGGTAAAACGCATGAAAGTAGGTTTGCTGGCTATAGATGAGGCACACTGTATCTCGCAGTGGGGTTACGACTTCCGGCCTCCTTACCTGCAGTTGTCAGAGCTCAGGGAAGCCTTGCCTGGGGTTCCTGTTATTGCGCTTACTGCCACTGCTACAGAGGTGGTGAAGGAAGATATACAGAAGAAGCTGCTGTTTAACGAAAAAAATGTTTTCCAGAAAAGCTTTGCCCGGGCTAACCTCTCTTACTCCTGCCTTTACACAGAAGATAAAACTAATCGCCTGTTAGAGATTTTGCAGCGTATGCCAGGCCAAAGCATCGTGTATGTGCGAAGCCGAAAGCAAACAGTCGAGATTGCAAAGCTTCTTCAGAGCAGGCTGATTTCAGCTGCAGCGTATCATGCGGGGTTAAAGTTTGAGCAGCGCAGTATGGTACAGACTTCCTGGGTCCAAGACAAAGTACGGGTAATTGTCGCTACCAATGCATTCGGCATGGGTATAGACAAGCCAGATGTACGGCTGGTTGTTCACCTGGATCTGCCTGAAAGCTTAGAGGCTTACTATCAGGAAGCTGGTCGTGCAGGGCGCGACGAGAAATACGCTTATGCCGTTGTCCTGTGTGGCTCTAATGATGTGGCTGAGCTGCAGCGAAAAGTAGAGGAAGCGCACCCACCTGTAGAGCTGATACGGCGTGTGTATCAATCATTGGCTAACTATTATCAACTAGCAGTAGGAAGTGGCATAATGAGTAACTTTGATTTTGATTTAGCGGGCTTCAGTAAGAGCTATAAGTTAAAACCACTGGAGACACACTATGCTGTAAAACGATTGGAATCGGAAGGCTATGTACAATTAAATGAAGGTTACTATACACCATCAAAGCTTTTGCTGGCATTGGATAATACGGCTCTTTATGAATATCAACTGGCTAACCCAGATCATGACATACTGCTTCGCCTGATACTAAGGCTTTATGGCGGGGAAGCATTTACTAACTTTGTGAAGATTTCGGAGCACAGGCTAGCACAACAGCTACATATTCCAGAGCAGGAACTAAGGCGCAAACTTGCTTATCTGCACAAGCTGCAGGTAGTTGTTTATGAACCCCAACGCGACTCTCCGCAAATTATTTTCACACAACCTAGGCAAGATGCTGCCAATCTGAAACTAGATACGAAAAAGCTGGACCAACTACGAAGGCGGGCTAGAGAACATGCGCAGGAAATGGGCCATTATGTGGAAAGCACTACACGATGTCGCACACAGCTGCTGTTGGAGTACTTTGGAGAGATAACAGATAAGCGCTGCCGCATTTGTGATTATTGCCTGGCGGAGCGCAAAAAAGAGCGTGAGGTGCAGGAGGAAGAACCATTAAAAAACAAACTTTTAGGGCTGCTGCAGGAAAAGCAATATCTGCCGAAAGAGTTAGTACAACAATTTGAGCCTAAATATTCAGAAGCTGTAACAGTGCTTATTCGTGAGTTGCTGGATGTAGGGGTGCTGAAGTATCAGGAAAGTGGAAAGCTGGAAGTGGTTGAGTAGAAGTAAGTTCAGGCCTTTGGCTGTTTCTCTTAAACATTTGGCTACTTAGTATAAAACCTAGCTAAACTGCAGCTATTGTTTTAGTGCTTCCAACGCCTTTTTTAGATCATTGGTGCTATATACTTTCCCTCCAGAAATTACTAAATGAATACTAGGCATTGCTAATGCCTTCCAGAAAATCATTCCTAAGATGCACTCAAAATAGTAATGTGTTTAATATTACATTGTTGTCTTCCCTTCAAAAATGTGTGAGGAGAATGAAAGTGGAAGATATATATTATAATAATGTGTCCCGATAACAGCTAAACTGGTATCGGGACATAAGTAGGAACCTTAATTAAATTATTAATTTATTTGTAAGTAGTTTCTTTTAAGAACCACTGCAACCAAGGGAAATCAACAAACATTAGCGCTACGAGTAGTGCAGAAAAGAACACAACATAAAGCATAAACCACTTTCTGGTATAAAGCTTTTCTGAACCTTGTACAGGTGAATCTTTGAGCAGCCCGATTTTTAGATACCAGGCAAACAGTAATGCAAAGAAGGGGAAGCTAATCAGCAGTTCCAAACGATTTTTTATAAGAAATATACCCAGGAAGAAAGCAGATGTAAGAGCATAAAAGAACATAGAGATGAGCAGAGAGTTTTCAGTGTAAAACCTGAACGACCTGCGGTAAAGCCCTGCCCGTTCCGGGTCACCTATCAAGCGATATTCAGCAAAGCGTTTTGTGGCCATCAAAAATGCTCCTCCCATCCAATACGCTACAATAATGCTTAGGGGCGGAAAAGTAAGCCATTCTAAATTCCATGCACTTTCTGGTAGCACAACAACAGGGGTAAAGATAAACCAACCTAGGGCAAACCTGATAGGGTTATTAACTGATTCAGATAATACATCAAGAAAAACACGGTCTTTACTGCGGAAGGGTTTAACGTTATATATAAAGCCCATGAAAAGTAAAAACGCGGCTATCACAAAAAACTGCACAGAGATAGTAAAAGCCAAAGATAAGCCTGTTGCAGCTAATAGTGCATACTCAAGATAAACTAAAGTAGGGTTTACAATACGTACAACAGAAGTACGTTTTCTCTTTAATGGGTGAAATCTGTCAAACTCAGCATCTAAGTACTCATTTATTACATAGTTGGCAGAGGCGATCAGGCAGGTACTTATTACTCCAACTACTACTCTGGAGAATAACGTTAGATCAAGGGAGGCTTGATAGACAATCAAAGCAAAAAGCATTCCTGGCACCATGAACACATTTTTGACCCAATTATCTGGCCGGGCTATAGTTACATAATCTTTAAATGAGGCGGGAATAGTAACTTGTTCCTGCGAAGCATAGTCAGGTGCTTGCGAGGCAGCAACAGAATCAGGATGCGTTGTGTTGTTTCCCATACGTTTGTTGTTTAATAGTTTGTGTTAAATGAGAGGTAAGGGTTGTATAAAAGTCGAATTCTTCAAAAGGCTTTTTATCAACAATTAAATAAGGCATACCTGCGCTCAAAGCACAAGCCCCATCCATTTCATGCCGGTCTCCAATAAATAAGCAGTCTTCTATGGCCACTCCTAATCGTGCAGATGCATAAATCAAACCTTTGGGATCTGGCTTCAGCCGATCTACTTCCGGATCAGTTGAACTTACGACTAAGTCTGCGCCCAAGTTCATAGCTTTAAGTTTATCATAAGCTTTGTAGTCAGAGTATATGGCTATTTTTATATCATGTTGACGTAGTGTGTTGAAAAACTCTCGTGTTCCGAGGTACATACATTGTTCTAGATACTTTACAGGATGTTTAAAGATCCATTGTTCTACTACTTCTCTGATTTTAGATACCGGATAACCTTTTTTTTCGGAGCACCATGTATACTGAGCATTTTCCAGGTCCTGACAGTATCTTCCGGCTCTTCTTTCTCGTTCTGATCTAAAGTGTGCCAGCATCATTATTTCATTGATCCTCCAAGGACGCCACAAATAAAAATTAAGGAGTGCGAGCAACATTTTCTTCCTGAGTTTTGACTGATCATACAGGGTTCCATCCACATCAAATATGACGGCTTTTACTTTTCTCCAATCAACAGTTGTTTCTTTGTTCATGGTAGAATCTTGAGAGTGTTTTGTTATAAATCATAGAATGAATGAGCCGTGTTGCTTCTCTTTAATTGTAAAATTAAAACATTGTTATATAAGGTTTATTCGATAATGTAAATTTATAATTAATAATTTATATATTTAAAATTATTATGTATTTTGATTATAAATTTTATCATTATACTTAATTCATGATCAAAATACATAATAACAGTTTTAGAGTTTAAGGTAGTTGTGCATTATGTCATTTTTTTTGATGATTTTGTTTTTATAACATATTTGTAAATATTTGGTTATGTTTTTAGTAACATTAGAAATAGGTATATAATGTCAGTTACGAAAAAAGCCCATAAAAGCCAGGTTTTAAGATTTATATTAGTTGGTGGCTTTTGTGCAGGAGTGGAATTTATTCTCTTCGCAATACTAAATGACTTTTATGGCGTTAAGTATCTCTATGCTAACATATTGTCTTTATTAGCAGCAGTAGTTTTAAACTACTTTGTATCCAGAAAGATGGTATTTGAAAGAAGTAAGTACTCTGGGAGAATTGAATTTACTGCTTTTTTAATTTTTACTCTGATGGGTGTTGCTATGAACCAGTATCTTGTGTGGTATTTTGTGGAGCAGGTTGTTTTAGATGCAAATATTGGTAAAGCGTTAGCTATTGGTGTGGTAGCGGTATTTAATTACCTAACTAAGAAATATGTTGTTTTCAGGAAGTAGCTCTTAGCTTGTAATTGTAGTTATAACCGCTGTCTACTGAGTTTACATGTGTAACTTTTATGTTGGGTAAGCAAATTTCATAATTGCTTACCCAACACAGAGGTCTTCCTTTATAATTCGAAAGGAAAACAGAGCTTATAGAAAAGCAATTTATTTCCTACAAAATCTTTCTTAAATCAGAGAAATGGTCTATGCTTTGCTCATAGCCTTTTACATCTCTGAAGCCATAGCGGGCGTAAATAAAAGGTACACCAGCTTTGTGGCTTGCATCGTAGTCGCCTTGTGTATCTCCAACATATATAGGAGCTTTTAAATTGTTGCGCTTAACAACATCCTTTATATTATCGTCTTTAGGAAGCCCTGTTCTGCCTGGGCATTCATAATCGTCGAAATAATTGTGCAGGTGATGATGTTCTAGAAAAGCTTCAATGTAACCATCCTGGCAATTGCTGACGATGAAAAGTTTGTACCTGCTGTGCAGGTACTTTAGTGTGTCCTCAAGGTCATTGTATAATTCGCCTCCATACTTTTTAAGGTGAGCTATTTTTTCTTTCCCGCTTACCTGCATTAATTCCTGCTGTTGTTCCTCACTTAAATCCGGGAACCATTCTTTGTAAACAAGGTCGTGCTTCATGCCTGCTACCTGCCGGATATCATCGGGGGAAATATCCTGAAATTCAAAGTTTATTTGAGGTTTTGTCTCTTGCCAGGCTTTAGCTAAGGTTTCCGATGCATCCCATAAAGTGCCGTCAAGATCAAATATAATACCGTCAGTTTGCATAATTCTGGTTTATTTAGCTCAGTTGTACGGCTATTTTCTTTTTTGTTTATGAGATCAGGCTCAAGTGAAAGTACTAGAGCCTATTTAGGCTTATAAATAAATAGTAATGTCTGATTTACTGAGTTCCAGTAAGGAGCCCTTTATGGCTATCGAGCTACAATAAAGATAAAACTAATGCCAAAAGAAAAGCAAGTGCGGCAGAAACTAATATAGTCTCCTGGAGAAGAGACTATAGCTGTGCCATTTCAGTTGAAAAATCTTAAGAACTTTCTAACTGGCAAAGGTGCTGATATACAAGTCTTCTACTTGCTTGCGTGCCCAAGGAGTTCTTCTTAAAAACTTTAGGCTTGACTTAATGCTGGGATCGTTATTAAAACAATTGATGTTTATCTTATATCCTAGATGCTCCCATCCATAGAAATCCACTAGTTGTACTAAAATCATCTCCAGCGTTTTGCCGTGTAGGGGGTTGTTTTTCTGTTCTTCCATATATCCTTTCAAAAATACTTAAAAACTGATTAAGCAGTACAATTGCAGTTTATTTTATTGAGTGTTGTTATTTAAACAATTTGCATGCCTTTGCTTAACCTTGCCAGTTTCTGCTGTTTCTGACTATATTTGTTCGGCTACGGTTTTAATAATGAGCCTAACCTGTTTTTGGTTTCCTGTAGTAGCTGTATTTTACGCCTGTCAGTTTTTCTTTATAAGCTGATTTTTGAAACCTGTACTATTGTAGTTTTACTCCTACTAAAGGCCAGTACTAGAATATGTTATTTTAAATTTTAACCATACTTGATACCTCAATTTAGCCAACAAACATGGAGCAAGACGCTTTACAAGAGCCACTTATCACCAACGATGCTGTTGTACTAGGCATATTAGCCGTTATTTTAATGCTGGTGTTTTCCACCTCAGCAAGCGACAGACCATTCTTTAAGAAGTTTTATTCAGTAGTTCCTTCCGTGTTGTTGTGTTATCTTATCCCTAGCTTACTCAACTCGTTTGGCATTATATCCGGTGAGTATTCCGGCCTTTATAATATGGCCTCTCGTTACTTACTGCCTGCCAGTTTAGTACTGTTCACGATTAGTCTCGACCTGAAAGAAATATGGAAATTAAGGCATAAGGCCGGGCTTATGTTTATTACGGGCACTGTCGGGATAGTACTAGGTGGCCCTCTGGCTATTTTAATAGTGTCGATGTTTGCTCCTGGTATAGTAGGCGGGGCAGGGCCGGATGCTGTCTGGCGAGGAATGACCACCATTGCGGGAAGCTGGATAGGAGGAGGAGCCAACCAGTTAGCTATGTTTGAGGTGTTTCAACCAAGCCCGGGCCTTTTCTCTGCTATGATAGCAGTAGACGTAATTATGGCTAACCTGTGGATGGCCGTGCTGCTATATGGTGCGGGTAACTCGGAAAGGATTGACCGTTTTTTTAAGGCTGACAACACAGCAGTTAATGAACTCAAAGAAAAAATAGAGCAATATAGAGCCAATATTATGAAGGTTCCTACAACCGCAGATACCTGGCGGATAATAGGAGTGGGGTTGGGCGTAACAGGGCTTTCTCATTTTCTAGCTGATATCATTGCTCCTTGGATTGCTACGCATGCTCCTTACCTGGACAAGTTTAGTCTTACATCCGGCTTTTTCTGGCTTGTAATTATAGCAACTACGTTTGGTATGTTATTATCCTTTACAAAAGCCCGTAAACTGGAGGGAGTAGGGGCTTCACGTATTGGTAACTTATTTCTCTACATTCTGGTGGCCACTATTGGTATGCAGATGGATCTAACGGCTATTGTTAACTATCCAGGGCTGTTTCTTGTTGGCTTTATCTGGATTTGTATTCATGTGACCTTGCTCATTATTGTTGCTAAACTCATCAGATCTCCTTTTTTCTTTTTGGCTGTGGGCAGCGAAGCCAACATAGGCGGGGCTGCTTCTGCACCTATTATAGCGAGTGCTTTCCATACTGCTCTGGCCCCGGTTGGTGTTTTATTAGCTGTGTTTGGATATGCTGTAGGTACTTATGGCGCTTATCTTTGCGGCATTCTGATGCAGATGGTGGCACCGTAGGTTAACTTTATATACCAGCTTTTAGAAGAAGGATTTCAACCAGATATTTTCATATATAAGCTGTTCAAGGATATCAGGGCTTAATCTTTAATTTGTGTAAAGCCAATAAAGAAACGCTTTCTGGAAAATGAATGTCTATTTAAAGTACAAGCTCTGTTTTGTTTTTCTAAAAGATGAGCAAAAAAGCTATATTTGAATTAAAGTATTGTTCTTATGAAAACTAGTCCACTTATACTGCTGTTAGGTTTTTTGATGGCTTGCGTTAGTAGCCCGTCTAATATAGCATCCACCTCCTCTGCTTCTTCTATACAGGCTTCTGTAGATGCCATTCGCAAGGAATATGCTCCAGATAAGCGTACTGCCCTGTTTCAGGTAAAAGTCAAAGATAATGTACTTCGTGGGGAGACTAACCTTCCGGGTGCTAAAGCTGCGTTGCTACAGCGCCTTCAAGCTGAAAATATTTCCTATCAGGATAGTATTGTGGTGTTACCGGAAAAAGAACTCAACGGAAATAATCATGCTATTGTTACTGTATCAGTTGCTAATTTGCGGTCTCAGCCAAAGCATTCCGCTGAGTTGGCTACGCAGGCGACAATGGGCATGGCGCTTAATGTGTGGAAAAAAGAAAATGGCTGGTATTTGGTGCAGACACCTGATGATTATTTAGCCTGGGTAGATGCAGGTGGTATTAAATTGGTAAACGATACCGAGCTTGCACAGTGGCAGCAAAGTGAGAAATTACTCTACACAAATCCTTATGGTTTCTCCTATGCTGGACCTAATGCAGAGGGTGCCACTGTTTCCGATTTAGTTTATGGTGATGTAGTAGCTATCCAAAGCCAGGCAAAGAAAGGTTTTTATGAAGTGAGATATCCTGACGGGCGTTTAGCTTATGTGCCAGGCTCGGCAGCCGTTAAGTATAAGGAGTGGGTTCGTACACGTCAGCCATCAGAAGAAAATCTAGTGTCAACTTCCAGGCGTCTTTTAGGCCTGCCTTACCTGTGGGGCGGTACTTCTTTTAAAGGAGTAGATTGCAGTGGCTTTACAAAAACAGTTTACTTTATGAATGGCCTGGTACTGCCTCGTGATGCCTCGCAGCAGGTACACCTCGGCGAGTTGGTAGATACGAAAAGTGGTTGGGGTAATCTCCGGCCTGGCGATCTGCTATTTTTTGGTGTGCCCGCACATGATGGTAAGCCGGAGCGTGTCGTACATGTCGGCATGTGGATTGGCGGTAATCAAGAATTTATTCATTCTTCCGGGAAAGTTCGCATTAGCAGTATGAACCCTGCTGCTTCTAATTTTGATGAGAATGAGCTAAATAGGTTTCTCAGAGCCAAGCGTATTCCTCCACAGTCAACACTCATGGATTTACGTACAGCTTCTTTGTATGAATAGGGGTGAAGCGGTTATTAGCCAAAAATTAAAGCTTCAGTTCTAATAAAACAGCTCAATTTTGTAAATTAATGTTAAAATTAGCTATTATGGAATTAGTTACACCAAGCTTTGGATTAATTGTTTGGCAGACAATGACTTTCCTGTCAGTAATTGTATTTATTGTTTCTTGGATAATGATATTGAGAACTAATAAATTGGAAGCTATTCAAAAGATAGCTTGGCTTATTGGAACTCTATTTCTGCCAGTTATTGGTCCTGTTATCTTCTTTGTTAAATATTCCTCGTTTAGAGAAGTTCATTCTTAAAATGCCAGTTTGTACTTTGGTGCTTGGGTATCACTAATCAAAGGATTAGTAAATGGTGCAACATCAGTGGAGATTATCCTTTTGTACAATAAGATAAGTATTGGTGCAAAAACCGTTGCTGATGGGTTCTTTTCCCTGAAATAAAGAGATGAACTCTTTATTTATAATCTTCTTTCTCTCTTAGCAAAATATAGTAGAGCTCTCAAGAGCTGGTGATTCTTCATTAGTGAGAACTACCATATTTCCTAAACTGCTTGTTATAACAAAGCACCTTAGGTCAGAATGTTTTATGAAATTCCAAAGTGTTTTTGTTGGCATTGCCTAAGTATGAGATGCCCATAGCGGCAGTTATCAGAAGTTAGAAGCAAAAAAATAGAGATAAATGGCAGGAAGTAGAGTTATATAAATATCAATCTATGATATCTAGTCCTATAAGAGATTATTTGTCTAACTCTTCCTATGCAAACAACTGTATTATCTTTTATTGCATAAATCAAAACAAAAGTAAAGAAAGACGTTAGTAGCTTTAAGAGATTTAATTTAATGCTTACCTCATGGATGATCTTTTGGCAGCGCGTTTGCAAATGGCAGTGTCTTTAGGCTGGCATATTGTGTTTGCCTGTATTGGTATGACGATGCCTGTATTAATGGCTTTTAGTGAATGGAAATGGTTGCAAACAAATAAACAGGTGTACATAGATGTAGCCAAAGCATGGTCTAAAGGCGTGGCTATATTTTTTGCTGTAGGGGCTGTTTCAGGCACAGTATTGTCTTTTGAACTGGGCTTGCTTTTTCCGGGGTTTATGAGGCATGCCGGACCTATTATTGGTATGCCCTTTTCGTGGGAAGGGACTGCTTTTTTTGTGGAAGCCATTGCGTTAGGTGTCTTTTTGTACGGCTGGAACAGGTTGAATAAATGGGTGCATTGGCTTTCAGGTGTTGTAGTAGGCATTTCTGGAGTTATGTCAGGTGTATTTGTGGTGTCTGCCAATGCATGGATGAACAGCCCCGCAGGGTTTACATGGGAAAATGGTAAAGCAGTAAATATTGATCCTGTAGCTGCTATGTTCAATGATGCCTGGCTATCGCAGGCATTACACATGACCTTGGCTGCGTTTGTTGCCACTTCTTTTGCAGTAGCCGGAGTTCATGCTTACTTATTAATCAAAAACAGAAAGAACGCTTTTCATAGAACAGCGGTTAAAATCGCTTTGTCCTTTGGTGCGGTTACTGCTTTTTTACAACCGATAAGCGGCGATTTCTCAGCCAAAGACATTGCGGAAAGGCAGCCGGCAAAGCTGGCAACGCTAGAGGCTTTATACAAAACAAGTAAACCAGCCGATTTAGTAATAGGTGGCATTCCCAACGATGAAGAGGAACGTGTTGATTATGCCATTCATGTTCCCGGGTTTCTGAGCTTTCTGGCTCATGGTGATTTTGATGTTGAGGTCATAGGTCTTGATCAGTTTCCAAAAGCAGAAAGGCCACCTGTGTTAATTACTCATATCGCTTTTCAACTAATGGTGGGCATCGGTTTTTTACTCGCTTTTGCAGGTTTGCTGTTCATTGTGTTGAGCGTGTGGCGGAAGCATCTTCTGTCTGAAAAATGGTGGTTATTATTTATTGCCTGCCTTACTCCTCTTGGTTTTATTGCAGTTGAAGCCGGCTGGACGGTAACTGAAGTAGGCCGCCAACCCTGGATTATTTATGGAGTAATGAAAACTAAAGATGCAGTTTCATCTATGCCGGGGCTGCAGTATTCTTTTTATGTAATAAGTACGGTTTACTTATTACTGACTTTAATATTAATCTGGTTAATGCGTAGGCAAATAGAAACCGTTGAAACCCATTATCCTTCGGCTAGAAACACAAATGAATAAACGATGCTTCAGATCATTATCATAATACTTGGCGTCTCCTTTATATTGTACACATTGTTAGGAGGTGCAGATTTTGGGGCAGGCATCGTAGAGACATTTGCAGGTAAGGAAGGTGAGAAAACTATTTCAAAAGCTATAGCACCTGTTTGGGAAGCTAATCATGTATGGTTAATTTTAGCTATTGTAATCATATTTACAGGCTTTCCACAAGTATATTCCACTATAAGCGTATCGCTCCACATTCCGCTTATGGTCGTGCTGATCGGTATCGTTCTTCGTGGGTCTTCTTTTACGTTTCGCCATTATGATGTTGCCGATGATAACACCCATAAATATTATACTGCTTTTTTTAAGGTATCAAGTTTTATAACACCTGTTTTTTTAGGTATCACACTTGGTGCCATGATTCTGGGAAACATCACCTTAAGTAATTCAGGTAGTTTTTACGAGCAATTTATAAGGCCCTGGTTCAATGTGTTTTGTCTGGTTATGGGGCTGTTTTCAGCCTCGCTTTTTGGCTATATAGCAGCAGTATTCCTGATAGGTGAGGCAAGACATTCAACAGAGCAAAAAAGGTATATCAGCCTTTCTAAAATATTTCTGCTGCTGACATTTGTTATGGGTGTTCTCGTTTTTGCCGCTGCTGAATTCGAAAATCATAACCTGTTCAATGAGTTCTTTAAATCCCGGTTGAGTATAACGGCTTTCAGTTTAGTAGTTCTGTTAATACCTGTTGTCTTTTACCTGTTTAATCATCCAAACATTGCTTACTTAAGAGCGGCAATAAGTTTACAGGTTGCATTGATTATGTTTGGTTGGTTTGCTATTCAGTTTCCTATACTGGTATATGAAAAAAATGGCAATCATCTTACTTTTTATAATACACAGGCACCTTATGCAACACTTTATCAGTTATTAATTGCTTTGTTTGTAGGACTAGTGTTAGTCATTCCAGCTTTCTATTTTCTCTTTAAAGTATTTAAGAAAAGCAACGGGCAAAATGTAAATCCATAAATATATTGCCTATGAAAGGCGTGCCTTATACACCTCTATGATGGCCGGACTAAGCTAAACTTATTCGCAGGTATCTATGCCTCGGTGCAATCGTATAAGGTGGCACTATGATAGAAGAACTGATTATTCGTACACTTTGTGACACAGCGCCAGCAACGTCAGTAGATGGCTTATTTCTATTCGGTCAGACAGCAGACAATCAGAATGCTGTGTTTACTGCAGCTCGTCATGTTTTGGTTAGTAATATTGCTGCTAAAGTGATGTTTGTCAACACAGGGCCAATAAGTGGTTATCTTGGTTTTGATAATTGGAAACAGGAGTTAAGAAGCCTGGGAGTTTCCGAAAGCCAGTTGGAGCCGGTGCCTCCTGTGCCAGCTGATACCGAGCTGCTGCATACACGCATAGAAGCAGAGTCGCTGGTTGCACATGCTAAAAAGCAAGGATACAAAGCATTATTGGTTTCAGCTTCACCGTTTCAGCAAACACGGGCTTTTATGGCTGCTGTTACGGCAGCATTGCAGGAGTATCCCCAACTGTTTTTGTACAGTCTTCCGGGTGAGGCTTTGCCGTGGCAAGAGGAAGTAAAGCATTCACAAGGTGCTGTGCAAGGTACCAGAGCCGAGCTAATAGCAGGAGAGATGGAGCGTATCCGGAAATATCATGAAAAAGGAGATCTGGCTTCTGTAGATGAAGTATTAGACTACCTTACTAAGCGTGACAGAGGTTTACTTTAAGGGTAAGAAGGGAGACAAGAGCCGTATCGAGTTTACTTTTGTTAAACAGATACGGCTCTTTTGATCATTAAAAGAAAAGAAGGTCGCGGGTTCGCCTTAATAATCTACCTCGTAGAACTCAGCCAGAGCACCAAAGTAGCTTTCATCCCAGCCTTCTGTTATATCTGTGTAAGCTTCGTCTGGTATATTGTTGTGGCGGAGTTCTACGGATGTTCCATGTTTGTGAGGGTGGAGTTTAATTGTTACAATAGATTCTTCTGCTTGATCTCCAAAATACCATTGCTGTACCACTTTTTTCCCCTCTTCAAACTCTATATTTCGGCCAACAATACTGCCGTCCCACATCGAAAACTCTGATCCAGGTTCTGTAGACATTTCGGCTGGCTCTCCGGTCCAGAGTTGTATAGTGACAGGATTGGTGATGGCAGCATATACATCATCGGGCTCTGCTGGTATAGTATAGTACTTCTTATAGTCTTTCATATGGTCTGTTTACGATTGTTATGGCAAAGGTAAGTCGTTACGGAGAGGATTTCAGATAGAAAGGAAAAAATGTAGATTAATATAGTTCATAATATAAAACATTTGTCTTCTATTATTGAAAAACGCTTTTTACTTACCTGTTATTCTGATTGTTGTTGTTTTTTAAAGCTATAACAATACAGTAACTTCCGTTCATCTAAAGTGCAAAAGAAACCAGTTTGATAAGAGCTTCTAAGGCGGCGGCAACCAAATTTCCGGTTAACTTTGCTCTGTCTTTTTATTAACAGTTGTACAAAAAGCAATGATGACGGATTCTTTACAAAAGAAAAAACAAGTGCTGTTTGATCATGATGGAGGGGTAGATGATTTTCTTTCATTAATACTGCTACTGTATATGCAGCAGGTAAATGTGCTGGGCGTTTCTATCACGCCAGCAGATTGCTATCTGGAGAATGCCCTTGAAACGACGCTAAAGTTGCTAAGCTTAGCTAATAAAACGGATGTGGAAGTCGGTGTAGGCCATTATCATGGTGTAAATGCTTTTCCGGCAGACTGGCGGGCTAAGCCTAAAATACTGAACGCATTGCCTGGTATGATCAACATTGAAGCACCTTTCGATACTGCTTTCTACGCAGATAGTATTGAACTTATCATTCGTAAGGTCTCTGCCTCTCCGGAGCCTGTAATAGTGTTGCTTACTGGCCCATGTTCTAATTTGGTGCATGCCTTAAAGAAGGAACCTGCCATCGCTGCCAATATCGCAGAAGTTGTTTGGATGGGCGGGGCCGTGGACGTAGTTGGTAATGTGAAAACCTATAACCACAACGGCACAGCCGAATGGAATGTGTTCTGGGATCCTATCTCAGCAAATAAGCTGTTTAAGCTTGGTTTGCCTGTTACTATTGTGCCACTGGATGCTACCAACAGTGTACCCGTAACATTCGACTTTCTAAAGCAGCTTGCCTTACAGTCATCTTTCTTTGCCTCTGACCTCGCCGGGCAATTCTGGGCCACAACCATCGATACTATTCCGTCTTATGAATACACATATTTTATGTGGGATGTATTAACCACCAGCTACTTGGCTATTCCAGAAGCTTTTGAGTTCGAGAATGTGGAGTTAGATGTATCACCATCTGGAGCTGACGCTGGTAGAACATTTAGAAAGCCTGGCTCAGGGCAGTGGATAAAGGTCGCTACAAATGTAAATAAAGCAATGTTTTATGATTACCTGTTAAATCAGCTGAAGCAAGGTTCCTGATACATTGATTTACAAGAATAACTGGGCTTTTGCGAAAAAGAGAGTGACAGTATCTACAATAATAGGTAATATCAGGAGTTAACTATATAAGCTGCGGCTGATTTGTGTATGATGGTAGCATGTTAAAGAGCAAGCATAAAAACCCCTTTGTATCAGGCCTATCGAGGCTTGGCTATTTCTTAAGCCTTAATTGCCTGGTGTTGCTGATTCTGTGCAGTTTTAACAGCTTTAGCTTTCCTGGGCCTGGACCTGATCGGCAATCAGTGCGAACTATAGCTGTTGCTGTTACCATAAAAGGTACAGTTATAGATGAAAAGACTCAGCTTGTTATTCCTTATGCTAATATTCTTGTAGTAGACCAGGAGAAACATATCCAGGCGGACAGTAAAGGAGAGTTTGCTTTTACTGTAGCGTCTGAAAAAGAAACAAGCCGAATCGTAGTTTCCTCTTTGGGTTATGTTTCTCAGGAGTTTAGTGTAGCTGAGTTGCTAAAAAAAAGCTATGGCTCTAATGAGATGAGACTACCTTTAAGGCCTAAGAATGTAAGCCTTAATGAAGTAGAGATAGAAGCTGAGGCGGAAAAGTATAAGGAAATGATAGTCGGGTATAACATGCATAAATACTCTGATTTTCACCATGAGTTTCAGCCTTTAGATAGCCTTATTGTGAAGCCGCCAGGGCAGGAGATTGGAAACAAATTTCAATCTAAAAAATACCCGGTTTATTTACAGGATATCACTTTCTCTTTGGCAGGGTCAGGAAACCTGAAGGTTATGGTTGCTATACACATTTACGCTCTAAAAAATAACCTGCCACAAAAAGGCCTGCTTCCTGAGAACGTTATTGTACAAATACCGCCTCACCACACTGGCTGGATCACTGTTAACCTCAATAAATACAACCTCTCGTTAACGGATGACTTTGCTGTAGTGGTAGAATGGCTAAATGATGCGAACAAGTTGAGTGATAACTCTCTTACCACCTTTGCCTCAAAACCTAAAGGGCAGGTGACTTATTACAGAAAATCAGATGATACGCCATGGCAAGTACTTAAATCGACTAGTATTGGCATGTATGTTACGCTGTTACATAAAAAGTGATTGCTTGTTTGTTGAATTTGTCTTTACTGTCGTTATAATGCTGCTGCTGGGTAAACACAACAGTACCTACTGTAACTTAGGCAGGAACATTTGGCAAATTAACATGTAGTGCTAAGTATTAAAAGTAGCTTAACACTACATGTTAAACAAATAGCTAAGTGTTACTTCTCCGCCTTGGTTTTTAGAGGAAGAGAAACTTCTTTCATCGTTCATAATATCACTTAAGCTATAGGCAAACCTGGTTTCTAACTGAAAAGTGCCTATGGCTGATCTGAAACCGTATCCTACTCCCAGGCACATACCGAGGTCAAACTTATAGTCAATACTACTGCCATAGTATTCAGGAGTACTTTCTCCATTCTGGAGACTAATGCTTTCGCTTTCAGAAAGCAGGAAAGAGGCTTGTGGTCCTAAATGTAAAATAAACCTGGAACTCTTCTTCCCTATTTCCACGTGGGTCATGAACGGCATCTCCAGATAATTTAACCTTCTGCTATAGGTGCTTCCTGCCTCTAAACTTTCTGTCCAGCCTTTTTGTGTGTAGTTTGCTTCCACTTGTATACCTAAGCTAGGCACAGAAATGTATTTAAAAACTGCACCAGCAGTGTAGCCTTTGCTAAGTTCCTGGCTTACAGAAGGAGTAAAACCTACTTGTGAAAGGCTAACTCCGGCCTTGATGCCAACACTCATTTCAGGTTCAAATACATTTTCGGGTAAAACTTCATTCTGAGTCTGAGCCATAGCGCCTGATGCAAAGACAACCAGTAGAGTAAGTAAAGATAATCTGATCCTCAGTATTTTTTTCATGATTAAGGTATACACGACACACGAAGGTAAAACATCTTCTTGTTTGTCTGTAGACAACGCTGCAGTTTATTAGGTATTTTTTAATCAGAACTAAAACTGTTGTTATTACAGTTGGCTAGGGTTTACAATATGCAGCTAAAAAAGCTTAGAGAATAGTTGTCCTGGTGTGTTATTGTGAATTTTGGTTGTTGAGAAGCAACGGTGATATCATTAAGCCGAGTAATCCCGCTGAAATGATAACAACAATAATGTTAGGATAATAACTAACGTCTAAGCCGGATGCAAGACGAAGGGCTGTTAAAGATATGGTTATAACGGCAACCCAGCTCCAGTATTTAAATCCATTTATATTTTGCTGAAAGTCCTTTTGCCTGGGCAGCTTCAGAATTGCATAAAGAATAATAAGAGCTCCTAAAGCTGAAAAAGCAAACTGCAGGAAAGAGAATAGAGGCATTGTGAAGTTGCCAACAGATACTTTCTGGGCTAATGCAGGAAACCACCTAATAAAGATGCCATAGGCATGGGTAAAACTATCCCAGAAGATGTGTGACGCAGCTCCCACGATAATAGAAAGCACAATAATACCATAGTGCCTCTTAAAATAGCCTGACCAGTCGAAGCTTTTAAAAGGGAGTAACCGCTGCCGCAAAAAAGCAGGCAAGTGATCAATTAAAGGATTCCTGACTGCCAGGTGAAAAAGAAATGCAAGAACAATTGCCAAAGGCAGGTTAAACCAGAAAATGCTGTGCCAGGAGTGGCTAAACGCGTTCTTTGCCTCCATCCGTAGAAACATTTCAAAGTCAGGAGTAACACTACCAACAATCAGCCCTGTTAATGATCTCCATTTTTTAGGAAAATAGTAACCTGGTAAAACAATGGCTGGATGAGAAAAGGTAAAAGGCATTTATACAGATTAATCAACAATATAAATCAGGTGTACTAATCCCGCAAAAATAACTAAAAATCCTCTGCCACCTTTTAGTAACAGAGGATTCTGGTGTAATATAAGCTTAAAAAGCCGGACTAGTAATCATCGCGCTCAATGGCAGCAACACCTGGCAGCGTTTTACCTTCCATATATTCCAGCAATGCACCACCACCAGTTGATACGTAAGATACCTTATCTGTATAACCCATTTGGTTTACAGCTGCCGCAGAGTCACCGCCGCCAATCAGGGAATAAGCGCCACGGCTGGTGGCTTCCATTACCGCATCAGCAACAAATTCTGTTCCTACAGAAAAGTTCGACATCTCGAACACACCCATCGGGCCATTCCATAGTATTGTTTTTGAGTTGCGGATTACATCTGCATATTGCTCACGCGCTGTTGGTCCGATATCAAGGCCCATCCAGTTTTCAGGAATGTGGTGACTCAGGCACGTGTCTACGTTCGCCTCATTGCTGAAAGCATCGGCAATAACAGAGTCAACCGGAATCATGATTTGTACACCTTTGTCTTTGGCCATGGCGATAAGACGCGATGCCAGATCCAGCTTATCATTTTCAACCAGAGAAGAACCAATCTGACCTCCGTCTGCTTTAACGAAAGTGTAAGACATACCGCCCCCGATAATCAAGTTATCTACCCTGTCCAGCAATTTTTCGATAATCAGAATTTTATCAGAGATTTTAGCTCCACCCATAATGGCAGTGTAAGGGCGCTCAGCGTTTTCCAGCACACGACGGGCATTATCCAGTTCAGCCTGCATTACATAACCAGTTACTTTATCTTTCGGGAAATAACGGGCTACTACAGCTGTGGAAGCATGCTCACGGTGTGCGGTGCCGAATGCGTCGTTTACGTACACATCGCCAAAGCTGGCCAGTTTCTCTGCAAAGGCTGGGTCGCCTTTCTCTTCTTCTTTATAGAAACGCAGGTTTTCCAACAGCAATATATCGCCAGGCTGTAAACCTTGTGCCAATGCAACAGCCTCATCGCCAATGCAGTCTGGGGCAAATTTAACAGTAGTGCCAAATTCTGCTGAAAGGCGGTTTACTAGGTGCTTCAGGGAATATTTCTCTTCAGGTCCGGTTTTAGGGCGGCCCAGGTGTGACATCAGGATGACAGCGCCACCGTCAGCCAGGATTTTCTTAATTGTGGGTACAGCCGCACGGATGCGTGTATCGTCGGTAATGTTGTACTCCTTGTCGAGGGGCACGTTAAAGTCTACCCGCACAAGCGCCTTTTTACCGGCAAAGTTGTAGTTGTCTACGGTTTTCATGAAATATATCTGTTGTTTCGTTCTCCGATACTTGTTACTCGTTGTTCGTTATTTACAAGATTTTGTTGCTCTAATTAAAAGTACTAGCAAATATAGTGAAATGAGTATTATTTCATAAGAATAACAGTTGAGGAAGGGGGAGCTAAATGCTGTAATGTTTATATAGCAAGCCATAATAATAGTGCATGAGGCTGATCCGTATGAATGGCATCAATATCTTAAAGTTGAATTAGGAGTTAAAGCACTAGAAACATATTGGAGTACTAAGTTTTAAGCCTTAACTTTCCTGCCGTAATTTATTACCTTTGCGTTGATGAAAGTAGGTATAATCTTCGGTGGACCGTCACGAGAGCGTGAGATCTCGTTTGCAGGTGGTCGTACAGTTTACGATAATTTAGACAAAGCACTGTTTGAGGCTGTTCCGGTATTTGCCGACAGCTTTGGCAACTTTATTTTGCTTGATTGGCAATATATTTACAAAGGCACTATCCGTGACTTTTACCCGCCAGTAGAAGCCTTGCCTGAAAGTGAGCATCAGCTTCAGATTTACCTGGAGTCGCTGGGGGAACTAAGCATTGCTGAGCAGGATGCTATTATAGCCAGAGCTGGTAAGCGGCTGCTGCCTCACGAGTTTCGTAACTACTTCGACTTTGCTTTTCTGGCTTTGCATGGCCCTTACGGTGAAGACGGTAGTATACAGGGACTGTTGGAGTGGTATCACATACCTTATTCCGGTTCCGGCATTTTGCCTTCGGCAATTGGTATTGATAAGGCCGTGCAGAAAGAGCTTCTGAAGCAGCATGGCTTCCCTACGCCCGATTATAAAACTATACCTTTTGCCGATTGGTCTGAGCGAAGCAAGCGCGAAAGTATATTTGAATCGCTTGTAGCTGATCTTGGTTTACCGCTGGTTTTAAAGGCACCGCATCAAGGGTCATCTATCGGGGTTTCTATTGTTAAAGAGCATGATTTTGCAGGTTTTGAGCAAGCTGTAGAGCGAAGCTTCTTTACAAAGAACATTTATAAAGAGCAGTGGCTGGCGATGGGCGAGGAAAAGCAGCTGGCCAGTATGAAGCAGTTAGTAGATATTAGGGAAGGTATCGGTATGCCGGTAACGCTTACTGATGGTACTGTTATTTATCATCCGGAAGCCCTGCTAAACCATATTAACGACACCTTTGCTACTACCGATACTAATACCATTACGCTTACAAATGTGGAGCGTGAGCACATGGTACTGGTAGAGACATTCATCCAGGGCAGAGAGTTCTCTTGTATTGTGGTGCAGGATGAAACCGCTAAGCCACTGGCGCTGCCGCCAACTGAAATTGTGAAAGGTAACGAGGTATTCGATTATCGCTCTAAATACCTGCCGGGCCTTAGCCGCAAGATCACACCTATTAACCTGCCAAGCGAGGACATTCAGCGCATCAGGGAAAACTGCAGCAGGTTGTTCACCTTTTTAGGGTTTAATGTTTACGCCCGGCTAGATGGCTTTATTACAGAAGCAGGAGAGATATTCCTAAACGACCCTAACACTACCTCTGGTATGCTGCCATCGTCGTTCTTCTTCCACCAAGCAGCTGAAATTGGTTTGAACCCATCACAGTTCCTGACATATATCATCCGTACTTCTCTGGCTGAGCGCCTGAAGTCTGGTAAGGACACGGTTACGTTAACCAAACTGCTTAGCGAGTTAGATAAATCAATTAAAGAAGAGCAGGCGCATCGGCACGATAAAATTCGTGTAGGTGTGATTATGGGTGGATATTCCTCCGAAAGGCATATTTCGGTAGAAAGCGGTCGTAATATTTATGAAAAACTTTCGTCTTCTACTGAGTATGAGCCATTGCCTATCTTCCTGACAGGTGACGCAGAGAACATGCGACTGTATTCAATTCCGGTAAACATTATGTTGAAGGATAATGCAGACGATATCAAAGAGAAGATTCAGCATTTTGAGCATGGCGGTAAGCCACACCCGGTGCTGGCACAGATTATAGCAGAAGCTGAAGGAATCACCAAAAAATATACTGGCAGAAGTTTACAGGAACCGCAGCGCCTTACGCCTGCGCAACTAAAAAACTTAGTGGATGCTGTGTTTATAGCCCTGCATGGCAGGCCTGGCGAAGACGGTGCTTTACAGAAAGAACTGGAGCAGCTTTATATACCTTATAATGGCTCTGGTATTCGTTCTTCGCAGATCACCATTAACAAGTATGAAACAAATGAAATACTTGCCAAACATGGTGTGCCGGTAGCTAAACATCGTATGGCTTTTAAAGAAGACTGGCTGCAGGATAAAGAAGCATTCTTCAATGGAATAGAGTCAGAGTTTCCTTATCCGTTTATTGCCAAGCCAGCCGATGACGGTTGTAGTTCTGCAGTTAAGAAAATTAAGAGCCGTACAGAGTTAGAGGCATTCAGTTCACTTATCTTCCGGGAGATGGAAGAGCTGGATACTGAGTGTGCCCGTACTTTGTCGCTGGGTTTTAAAGAAGAATTCCCCAATAAAGCTGGCTTTCTGATTGAGACGCTTATCTCTAAAAACGGTGCTAGACATTTCCTGGAAATCACTGGTGGTCTGCTGACTAAATATGGCCCTGATAGATCGGTTAACTATGAAATATTTGAGGCTTCAGAAGCGTTGGCAGAAGGAGAGGTACTATCGCTGGAAGAGAAGTTTTTGGCAGGAGAAGGCCAGAATATTACACCGGCACGTTATGCTGCTGACCCTGAGCGCAGGCAGAAAATATCTGACAAGGTAAAAGAAGACCTGAAGCGGGTGGCACAGATTCTGCAGATTGAAGGTTATGCTCGTATTGATGCTTTTGTAAGGATATATGATAACGATGAGGTTGAGACTATAATTATAGAAGTGAACTCGTTGCCTGGTATGACCCCTGCTACCTGTATCTTCCATCAGACTGCCATTAACGGTTATAAGCCATATGACTTTATAGACCGCATTCTGCAGTATGGAATAGAACGTACGAAGATGAAAGTGCTGGAGTAAGTAGTTTGAGTCTTTAGTTCTTGCCGTGGCCGATTAAGTTAATAAACTATACCAGAGATTAGTGTTGATTTTTGACACTAATCTCTGTTTTGCAATTTACCCATGTTCAAAGCGAATTCTTTTTTAGATGTTATCAAACATCTGGTTGTTATAGGCATTATTGTAGCCTTATTTATAGTTGGCTTCTTTTACTTCTACTTGCCGTCTGCCACTAATCATGGGGAGAGCATATCGGTGCCCCGAATAGTAGGTATGCAGTTGCCTGATGCGGAGGTACTTTTGGATGATCAAAACTTACGCTATTATGTAAATGACTCCAGCTATAGTTCTGACATGAAGCCGTACACTATCCTGACACAGGATCCGGCACCTGGAGCGAAGGTGAAGGAGAACCGGAAAATTTACATCAGTGTGAACATGAAGAATCCACCGATGATTAAAATGCCAAAACTAATTGATGGTTCTGTGAAAAACGCGGAGCTGATACTGAAAAGTTACGATCTGAAGATAGGTAAGAAGACTTATGTGCCGGATCTTCAGGAAAATGCCATATTAAAGCAGTTTGTAAATGGCCGTGAAGTAAAACCCGGTGAGCTTGTGCCAAAAGGTTCTGTCGTAGATCTGCATATAGGAGACGGGTTGGGTAACACAGAATTTGAGGTGCCAGATGTAGTAGGAATGCCTGTAGATGAGGCTTCAGTTGTATTGGTTGGGCAGGGGTTGCAGGTAGGCAATATTTTTTATGATGCATCAAGTACAGAGCCTGATGGTACGGTTGTGAAACAGCGTCCCTTTGCAGAGGTTGGTGCTAAAATACGTGTAGGTGAACTCGTAGACCTTTGGTTAGCAGGTGAAGAGCCTATCCAAAGAATTGACTGATAAAAGAAAAAATAGTTTTAGCTAAAAGCGATGACAATAGCTAAAACTATTTTTTCTTTTATCAGAGACTTTACTTTGTAAATGAAGAAGCTTAATGAACCTAATCCGCTCATAAGCTACTCAGTTATACAAGAAAGAATAACAACGCTAAAGAATAAAGAGAAGTGAGAAAGCTGGCGCTTATATTAATTATACTCTGCTGTGCTGCAGAAACAATGGCACAGACTATACTGTTGCCTTTGCAGTCGGAGCTGCGCCAGCCTGAGAATACGAAAAATCATCAAAGAAAGGCAGCGGCATCACTTCCGTTGCCTTTCTTTGATGATTTTTCGACAACTTTGATAGCCCCTAATGAAAGTCTTTGGCTGCCATCTGGTGGTGTGTATGTTAACAGCCGTTATGGCCTGAACCCTATCACAAAAAATGTTGCTTCTTTTGATGGGCTAAATATTAATGGTTTACCTTATGTGTCGGGTTCTGTAGCTACAGGGCCGTCCGATACCTTAACATCTCAACCTATAAACCTGGCTGGCCTTAGCCCTGGCGACTCTGTTTATCTTAGCTTTTACTGGCAGTCTGGTGGGTTGGGCGACGAGCCTGACGCAACCAGTACAACTTATTTTCAACTAGAATTTAAAGATGCCAATGATAGCTGGCAGGTTGTTTGGCAGCAGCTTGGCCCTGGCAAAGCAACGGACTTTGCACAGGTTTTTGTAGGACTTAGAGAAAGCAGGTATTTATATGATGGGTTTCAGTTTCGTTTCCAGAATGTAGGGCAACGAAATGGGATGGCTGATGTCTGGAATCTGGATTATGTAGAGCTGGACAAAAACAGGCGAAAGGGGGTTAATACCACGCGTGATATCGGTATCAGCCAAACTGTATCGCCGCTACTCAAAAGCTATACAGCTATGCCGCATCGTCAGTTCAGGGCAAATCCACAAGAGGAACTGGCAGAGGAGGTAAACGCAACACTTAATAACCTGGGAGGTTTGCCAGGCGCTATCAGCTGGCGGGGCTTTATAAAAAATGCCGGCGCTTCTGCAGCAGATACCTTTTTGGTTGCAGAAGGATTGGTGCCGGGAGATGTCAGGCAGTATGAAATAAGCGGTGAGCCTCGCCTGGATAATATTGATTTGCCGGAACAGGGTGCTTTTGTACTGGAGCATGGCATATTGCTTCAAACAAGAGAGCAGAACCCGTTACAACGGGCAAATGATAGTACGCTTCGTAAGACAGAGTTTAGAGACTATTACGCGCTTGACGATGGTACAGCTGAAGCAGGCTTTAGCTTTCTTGCTTCCGGCAGTACACAAGTGGCTCAGCGCATAGATTTACAGGAACCTGATCAGGTAATAGCTGTCAGGGCTTATTTCCCAAGAGTGAGGTTACAGTTAGATAATACATCTCTGGCTTTAAGAATATGGGCAGACAACAATGGTGTGCCTGGAGAAATGATAGGCCAGCAAAGTCTCCCAATTCAGTATAGCGATGAGATGAATGCTTTTTATGAAGTAGTTCTAACAACACCATTAGCTGTAGATGGTTCTTTTTATGTAGGCTGGTCGCAGGCCGGTACACTATTCGCCAATGTCGGGTTTGACAGAAACACTCCTATTACAGGGCGACGTTTCCTTTATACCGGAGTTACAGGGTGGCAGGAAGACACTACGTTGGTGGGGGCTATCATGCTAAGGCCTGTTATGAAAGGAGAGCCATTAGGCATTGAGGATGAGGAGCCAGGAATAGTGATTCCGGATGAAGAGGAGGAAACAGTAGGCTTATACGTATACCCTAATCCTTCAACAGGTACAATTTACATCAGCGGAGAGTATAAAAAACTACGTATATTTGATGTGACAGGAAGAGAAGTATACAGCCAGTCTTATGCTCCGGAAAGTACTCCGATTGAACTAGAACATTTGGCTTCAGGACTTTATACCATCCGTATTGAAACAAAAGAATCATTTATCACCAAAAAACTTATACTTACTAAACTATGATTGCTTCATCAGATATTACTGTAGACGAATTAAAGGAGCGCATGAGCAATGGCGAAACTCCTGTTATTATAGATGTGCGTGAAGATTGGGAGTACCAGGAATCAAACATTGAAGGTGCTCAGAATATTCCGCTAGGTACACTTCCGCAACGTGTGGATGAACTTGAAGATCTGAAAGAAAAGGAAGTGATTGTACAGTGCCGCTCAGGTGCCCGTTCTGCTAATGCAAAGGCTTATTTACAGCAGCAGGGCTTTACTAATGTACGTAACCTTTTAGGTGGTATGCTGGCTTATCAGGCTTAATATTAGCTACTAATTTATTCAAGAAAAAAGCTGATATTTATAAATACTTTATTTAATAAAAACAAGATAGGCTGTTCTTAAATAGAACAGCCTATCTTGTTTTTATTCCTTTAGGTAATAAGAATTGTAAGCATTTGTATGCAGATAGTAGTATTTGTATCTTTTTATACTGATTCACCTTTTTTATTAGTTGATGATAAAAGGTGATGGACTAAAACAGAGAATAAAAACAACAAAAGCCAGTATACCTAATGCTTTTCGTGCAGGAGTAAGGGGAGTTTCATCGGGGCAGTCAGGGTGGTAAATACCCATAACCCGCGACAGAAGCAGCCCGAACACCAGCCATCCGCTATAGCCATCTGCTTCCGGAAAAGCCAGAGAGACACTTAACTGAACGAAAACTACTGCCAGCACCAGGTAAACAGCCTGCCGGAGTGTAGGTACCGCAGATCGCAAGACAAACAGTAAGTAAAGTATGTACATTGGCCATAGCCAGATATAACCTTGCCAGGCAGGAAAAGTAGTTGATATGCTATACTGAAACAGCAGCATCCCCAAAGCAGCCATAAAACCAGCTCGTTTGTTGGCTAACAGCTTATAAAAGGCCCAGTAAGCAAAAGGCGCAAAAATTACCAGTAGCTCTTCTGACCACAGTAATGTGCTATATGGCGATATAATACCTAAACCAGCATAGATAATGAAGCAGGTATAGAAGATAGGGGATAGGCGGTTAAATCGCCTGAACCCTAACAAGCCATAAAGTACGTGTCCACCGTCCAACTGACCTATAGGCAATAGGTTTAAAGCCGTAAAAAATAGCGCCAGGTAACCAGCGAACAGGTATGGATAATGTATGATCTCATAATGGTTCGGTACCAAAGCTGGGTCTGAGGCTATAAACTTCTCAAAGAACATAAACAGCAGATTGTTTCCCAGAGCAAAGTTCCCCACACCATTATAGACATATTGCGCATAATCTAAGCCATATTGCTGGTATTCCGGATGTACAGTATAGATGTACTCAGGTGGTGGAAGGTGCGTAAAAGCGTACATTAGTAGCGGAATTGCCACTACAAAACCAGCCAATGGCCCGGCTACTCCTATATCAAAAAATTGCCTTCGTGAAAAAATACGGCTCTTGATCCGGATAAATGCCCCCATTGTACCGATAGAAGAGGTGATGCCAAACCACAGCGGAATGTAATAAGGCAGCGTAACATTGGTGCGGTAATACTTAGCTGTAAAATAGTGGCCGAACTCATGCACCGTCAGTACCCCCAGAAACGGCAAAGAGAAGTAAAGGCCTGCCATAAGCTCTGCCCATGAGATACTGCCTGTACCTGTGAAACCTTCCCTGCTAACAAAAAAGAGCTTGCCAAAGCGCCATTCTGCCCCGGCCATTGTGGTGGTACCTAATGTAATGCAAAAGAGTAGCAGGTGCAGGCCATATGTACGCTGCTCCCTAGATAACTGCATCCTTAAAAACCTGGTTAATGGTTAATGGTGGTTGCAAGTGCATTGTCTGTAGCCCAACTTTATCAGCGCTTATGATATGTTGTATGCTGTCGTCAACAAATAAAGTTTCTTCTCTTTGCAAATTATGTTGTTCCAAAATTAGCTCAAATATGGCGGCATCGGGCTTACGTTTACCTACCAGATGAGAGTAATAACTTTGCTCAAACAGTGCATCCAGACTAGGCATCGTAAAGCTATGTGCTACTATTTCGTTAAATCGCTTCAGGTGAATAGCGTTGGTATTACTTAACAGGAATATGCGATATTTCTTTCCTAATTCCAGCAGCAGGTCAATACGTTCTTTGGGGATGTCGAGCAGCATTGCATTCCAGGCTGCATCTATCTGCTCATCGGTGGCATCTATACTATATGTTTCGCGTAGTTGATCTCTAAACACTTCTGATGTACTGGCTCCGGTTTCATACAAATCAAAAAGCTGAGACTGCTCTTTCTGATTAAACGCAATACTACAATTCTCTTTGCAGAGTTTTTGAAGTTCTGTTATACTCTTTCCGTAGTCGATATTTATTATAACACCACCTAGATCAAAGATGATATTTCTATTTTTTTTTAAGTTCACAGAATTTTTTTTTCGTTAGTGTTTGATATTTCAATGCAAATATGTAGAATTGCACTCCGAAATCAAAGAAAGCACTTCTAAAGCGCTTTTCAAAAGGAAACCGGGCCTATAGCTCAGTTGGTTAGAGCACCTGACTCATAATCAGGTGGTCCCTGGTTCGAGCCCAGGTGGGCCCACTTAAAAATCAAGCACTTACGAGATGAAACTTGTAAGTGCTTTTTTTATGTGCACATGTTTTGCACATAAAAAAGCGATTACCATAAAACGAAGGATCACGCAGTAAACCTGTAGAGGAGCTGTAACCAAGCATAAGTTTTAGTTAATGCAAGGAATCTGCGTCTTTCACACCCTGAACTGAGAGCCTTAATCTTTAACGTAATATTTCTTTATTCTTGCCTTCATTAATCGTCTCAAAAATAAAAGCTTTAAAAAGATTAGTGATACGGAACGGCGAAATGGGGGTGTATCAGCCTAAAATTCAGTGTTTATGACCTGTAAATTGCAGGGTTATCTTGTTACTTTTTACCAAAGGTAATGCGCTAAACTGCAAATAAGAGAAAGCATAAAAGTTACAGAGCCAGGTAAAAGAAACATATCTTGTTTATGCTCCTTACTTTTCATGAAATGACAAGTAAGGAGCATAAACCCATTTTAGAAGGAGGACATCACCGAGGGTTACATCAGGCTTCAAATAAGGCCGGTTCTTGAGAAATAGAGCCCCTGGCTCCAGAGGCAAAACTTTAAAGTAGCTAATAAGATTCTTGCAGAGTAAAAAAGAATGTGCTAGAGAGGGGGGAATGTGAATTTAAGTTTGAATGTGCGCTGAGTAAATAATGGATGAAGTTGTATATTTCTTAATAAATATTTTTGAGTGTATTCTATGGTTTTATACTGATATCCTGTTGAGATATAAAAAGGTTACCTTTTGCTTTATTAACTATAATAATAATCTTGTATTTTTTTAATTAAACTTCAAAGTAAATTATATTCTTCTAAACTATTTAAGATTAAGATTAATTGCATCACTTTTGCAAAAAATATCAATGCAAGAATTACCAGTATGAAAAAATTATTACCCTGTTTATTTGCCTTTATGGCGTTTTCTACCTTCTCTGGATGCGAGAGTAGTGACGAAGAAATCCTCCATCTAATATCTATCAATACTATTGAGGGGAAATGGAAAATTACCGATGTGAAATTTGAGGTGTACCAGGATGGTCAGAAGAAATTTGGGTACGAAGAACAGCTTGATGATACTATCTCCTTTTATGGTGGCCGAGCAAGCATAGAAGGGGATAGCCATGATTATTCCTATTCCATTGAAACCAAAGCCGATGGTAAAGAATATATCACTTTAGTTAAAAATGGGAAAGCAAGTGTATTTGAGCTTGCCGAACTTACTTTCGAAGACATGAGGTGGGAGCGGGATGAAATGACTACTGACTTCAATGGTCTTCCACAGAGAGAAGTAGAGTCATCAGTATTCAAAAAGATCGAAGACTAAAAAGCGTCAGGTGTGATTTCCAAATGTAAAGTGATTTGCTCACTCTACTGCGCAAGAGTAGTTCTAAGTTGTTTTCTAATCAGTTTAAAATAAAAAGGGACAACCAGTAATACTGGTTGTCCCTTTTTATTTTAAACTAGCTATGCCAATAGCTAGTTCTGTAAAGCTGGCTTTAGTCTCTTGCAGTGTCCCAGAAAGTAGGGTGCTTCTTTTATTCTAAAGTCCAGGCAATTTTATCTGTTCCAAGTGTGGCTCCGACTGCGCTGCGTTCGTTAACCCATGCACTAACACAATCTTGTTAGTTTATTGGTTCGTAGATAGTGAGGCAGCTGTGAAAGAGAGGCAACACTCAGCGACATAATGCATATCAATGAAAATCTCTTGTGTCTCTTAAATGTTTAAAACACTATTGCCTTTTTGCCTTTTTCATGCCCATTTCATTGTCATCTAAATCCTGCCCGAAATCAGGCATGCCATCTTTGGTCCATCTTAATACCCTGGCACGGGTATGGCGGTTGGGATCATACAACGGTTCGCCTTTGATCTCTTTATAATCGCGGGCATGGTAAATCATTACATCAGTTTTACCATCCTCGGCCACTGTAAAGCTGTTGTGCCCAGGGCCGAAACGCTTAAGTGCTTCGTTAGTGTAAAAAACTGGTTCAGGTAGTTTGTGCCATGAGGCAGGATCGAGAAGATTGGCATTCTCCCCGGCCCAAAGTAAACCTATAGCGTAGTTGGCATCGGTGGCACTGGCAGAAAATGTAACAAACACTTTTCCGTTGCGGATAAGTACTGCCGGGGCTTCGTTCACATTATGTCCTTGCCTTTCCCACGCATATTCAGGTTGTGAAATTACCACCTGTTTCTCATCGAGGGTGGTCGGACTAGTCATTTTAGCAATATATAAGCCTGTGTTCACTTCCTTGTCTGAGGCCCGGTCTACCCATATCATGTAGCGTTGGCCCTTATGTTCAAAAGTGGTGGCATCGAGGGTGAACTCATTCCTTTTGCTCACAATCTCACCTTCCTCCTTCCATTCGCCCTTGGTAGGGTCTTCTGACGGATTTGACAGCGCATATTTGCGTATTGCCCACTTATCCTCGGCCGAGCCGGCTGCAAAATAGATGTACCATTTCCCATCTATGCGATGCAGTTCAGGAGCCCAAATGTGATTGCCCATAGGACCTTGGTTGTGCTTCCGCCACACTACCACTGGTTCCGCTTCTTTTATGCCATTAATGGTCTTTGACTTGCGTATCTCAATGCGGTCGTACTCGGGCACAGTGGCAATAAAATAATAAGTGCCATCTGAAGCTTTCCATACATGTGGATCTGCTCTTTGCAAGGCAATTGGGTTGTTGAATTGGATCTGCTTCGACTTTTGCGCATTCATTGTACATCCGCTGATAATGAGCGTCGCTGCAAGGGTAAGTTTTAAGAATTTTAAAAATTGCATATTATTTGTGCTGGTATTATTAAATAAAACTGTCTTACTAATTATGTTATCTTTGCATATAAGCGTTAAAAAGACGCTTATATGCAAAGATAACATAATTAGTAAAGCCCCTGTTGCCTCCTCTAAAATTTACCTCATGTTTTGGGACAGGAGCAGCCGTTTAGAAAGTTAGCTTCAGCCGCGTAAGATTACACTTCAAAGTTTTTTTCTAAGCGGCGCAGTAAGTTGCTGTCTGGTAGCAATTCAGAACTTTAATTGGCTTCACCTCTGCACCAGGATTGGCTTCCAAGTTTGTTCCTGTAAAATGGCAGAATATTCATCTTCTATTTTACTTGTTCCAAAAACTAAAGCAAATCCAGAATTCTCTGTTACTTACATAACCTATACAATGGAGAACCTTCCTTTCTTTTGTTAACCAGTACTTTTTTCTCCTATCGATTATTCGTAAGTTGTAGCCTTAACTAAGCTTTTAAGCAGATCATATGATTTACAGACTATTGCTTATAGTTTCATTTATATGCTATGGGTACACCTCATTTGCACAGCAGAACTCAGGTGCCTCACAAACTTACACTGTACAGTCGCCTGACGGAAAAATCAAGGCAACAGTAGTTTTTAAAGGCCAGCTTACTTATACTGTCACACATGAGACAGATGTAGTTATCGCTCCGTCGCCTATTTCTATGCAGCTTGCTAACGGGGAGGCGTTAGGTGTAAGTCCGCGTCTGAAAAATGTAAAACGTAATTCGGTTAACCAAACTTTTCAGACTCCTGTTTACAAAAGGTCAGAGGTGCAAGATCAGTACAATGAATTAGTAATTAATTTCAAGGGTGACTACAGTGTTATATTTCGGGCTTATAATGACGGAGTGGCCTATCGTTTTGCTACTTCTAAAAAGAAAGATCTTATTGTAGAGAACGAAGAAGTCACCTTCAATTTTAATAACGATTATACAGCTATAGTGCCTTATGTAAAGCAGGAGGAGAAAACTACTATTGAGCAACAGTTCAATAACTCTTTCGAGAACAGCTATATACATAAACCTATATCTAAGTTAGATTCAGAACGTTTAGCTTTTCTGCCATTGGTAGTGGAAGTGGCAAACGGTAAAAAAGTGGCTATTACTGAGGCTGACCTGGAGAGTTACCCAGGCCTGTTTTTGAATAATGACCCAGGAAAGATAGCTTTAAAGGGTGTATTTGCTGCTTATCCGAAGCGGACGGAGCAGGGAGGACATAACCAGTTACAGATGCTGGTAAAAGAAAGAGAAGACTTCATCGCTAAAGCTAAAGGTACCCGTAACTTTCCGTGGCGTGTTATGGTTATTGCCGCACATGATAAGCAGCTGGCTGATAGTGATATGGTGTATAAACTGGCCTCTGCATCTCGTGTGAAAGATGTATCATGGGTCAAACCAGGTAAGGTAGCCTGGGACTGGTGGAATGACTGGAATATTTCTGGTGTAGATTTCAAATCAGGTATCAATAACCAGACATACAAGTATTACATAGACTTCGCTTCGGCAAATAACATTGAATATGTGATTCTGGATGAAGGCTGGGCTGTTAACCTGAAAGCAGACCTGATGCAGGTCGTGCCTGAAATTGATCTGGAAGAACTCATTGACTACGGTAAGCAGAAGAATGTAGGCATTATTCTTTGGGCTGGGTTCCATGCCTTTGACCGTGATATGGAGAAAGTGTCGAAGCATTATGCTGACATGGGCGTGAAAGGCTTTAAAGTAGACTTTATGGATCGAGATGATCAGGAAGTGGTGGACTTTTACTATCGCGCTGCTGCTACAGGGGCTAAGCACAAACTCCTGATGGACTTCCACGGCGCTTACAAGCCGACAGGCTTACAAAGAACTTATCCTAATGTAATCAACTTCGAAGGTGTACACGGGCTGGAGCAAATGAAGTGGTCCGGCCCAGAGGTTGACCAGGTAACTTACGATGTAACTATGCCTTACATCCGTATGCTGGCTGGCCCTGTGGATTATACTCAGGGAGCTATGCGTAATGCCTCTAAAGATAGTTATCGTCCTGTAAACTCAGAACCAATGAGCCAAGGGACCCGCACGCGACAGTTAGCAGAGTACGTTGTTTTTGAGTCTCCTCTGAACATGATGGCTGATAACCCGTCCAACTACATGAAGGAGCCGGAGAGCACGAAGTTTATTGCTGCTGTTCCGGAAGTTTGGGATAATACCGTTGCCTTGGATGGGAAAATTGCGGAATATATTGCTATTGCCCGCCAAAAAGGGAATGAGTGGTATATTGGAGCACTTACAAACTGGGATGCACGCGAACTTGAACTGGATCTGTCTTGCTTAGGCGAAGGAAACTATAAAGCAGAAGTGTTTAGAGATGGTGTTAATGCAGACAGAGTAGCCTCTGATTATAAACGTGAAGTTATTGATGTGCCACAAAACAGAAAGCTTAAGATCTATATGGCCCCGGGAGGCGGGTACGTGACAAGAATATACAGACAATAAATCAGCGAATTAATAAAGTGGAAAGCCCAGGATAATTATGTCTTGGGCTTTTTCTTTTTAGCAGCCGGAAAAAGAATATTGTTCAGGATAAGGCGGTAACCTGGTGAGTTGGAGTGCATAGAAAGGTCTGTAGGAGGTTCACCAGGCATATGGATGTAATCTTCCGGGTCGTGGCCTCCGTAGAACGTCCAGGTGCCTTTGCCAATAGTGCCGTTCATGTACCGCACTTCGTTTGCTGCCTGCGTCTCGCCCATAATAACGACATCAGGCTTCACATGCTCCTTCTTGAAAGCAGTGGTCTGTCCCATAAATCCTTTGATAGTTTTCTCATGGTTTTGGGTGAGCATAGTAGGGATTGGATCCCATTTAGCAGAGAAGGTGAAAAGGGAAAAGAAATCGTAGTGAGCATAAATATTCCGTTCGTGGCTCTGGTTGTCGATGCTGGAGAATTCACGATCGTAAGGGTTTTGGTAGAGCGTAAAGTCGCGGAAAGCAAAGGTCTTACTGAAGTCCAGTTTTTGCTGCGCCTGTGGGTCTGGGTCGTCGTCATCAAACATCTGGTCAACTATGTCAACGCCCGCAGCAGCAAGGGCTATGTCGTAGGTGTCAGCTGCCGAACACATGGCAAACATAAAACCACCTCCAGCCACAAACTCCTTTATCTTATTCACCACGCCTAGCTTCATCTGCGAGACTTTACTGTAACCGTACTTTCTGGCTGTGCTTTCTGATTCCATCTTTTGAGCAAGAAACCAGGTTCGGTTACGTCGGCCTAAGGACTTGCCGTACTGACCGGTAAAGTCTTCGTGGTGCAGGTGCAGCCAATCGTAATTCGGCAGCTCCTGGTTTAAGACCTCTTCATCAAAAACCTGATCGTAAGGTATTTCCGCATAAGTGAGCACCAGAGTAACGGCATCATCCCAAGGCTGGTCTGTTTTAGGGGAGTAAACAGCAATGCGGGGCACTTTCTCTAATTTCATGACATCCATATTCGCATTGGGGCTGGCAATGTCACTGAGAATGTTGTTGTATTCAGTATCAGAAATAATGGCATACGTAATACCCCTTACTATTAATTCCTGTTCTGCTTGCTGCGAATGTTTAAAAGCAAAACTGCCACCCCGGTAGTTCAGAAGCCAATCGACATCTGCCTTGTGCTGCAACACCCAGTAAGCAACTCCATAAGATTTAAGGTGATCTTTCTGGCTTTCATCCATCGGAATCAGTACCTGTGAGGCAAAAGATCTGCAGGCCAGTAAAAAGACAAAGGCGAAGCTGAGTGTAAGTTGTTTTCTCATAGCGGGAGGCCTTAGTAGTACTTAAACAAATATAACAATACAATTTCTTTATTCAGAGTTTGTTTGGTTTTAATTTGTTTATAATAAATGTGTTATGTGTTTTTTAGGGGCGAGAAACTCCTTAAACAGACCATCTGGAAACACATCAAAAGCAAAATGCTTTACTTGCTTTTATAACTAACCCTTATATTTATTGATTAGAATATTAAAACTTAAAAAATCAGGGCTTTGATGCTAACATATTTTGAGCTGCAGAAAAACAAAACCACAGTCGGAACGGAGATTATTGCAGGTATCTCTTCTTTTCTGGCTACATCCTACATTATTGTAGTTAACCCGAGTATACTTAGCCAGACCGGAATGCCTTTTTCAGGGGTGTTAACAGCAACTGTACTGGTGTGTTTCTTTAGCAGCCTTATGATGGGCCTTTATGCGCGTAATCCCATTATTGTAGCACCGGGTATGGGGCTGAATGCCTTTTTTACTTTTTCGGCTGTATTAGGCATGGATGTGCCGTGGCAGGTAGCGCTGGGTGCCGTATTCTGGTCTGGTGTGGTGTTCCTGCTGCTTTCTATCTTTAACATACGGACCTTTATTGTACGGGCTATTCCCAAACCCTTACGATATGCTATTGCAGCAGGCATTGGTTTATTTATTACCCTGATTGGTTTTGCCAACGCTAAGTTTATTGTTCCTAACTCTGCTACCATTTTAGGGGTTAGTTCACTTAACGCTACTTTGCTTACCTTTCTGGCAGGGCTGCTGGTAACGGCGGTGTTGGTTGCCCGGCAGGTGAAAGGTGCTATATTGATAGGTATTTTATTTACGACATTAGCTGCCTATCCTATCGGGCGCTGGTGGGGAGGAGAGACGGCTACAGGCATAGAACCACTTGTAAGTTGGCAGGGCATTTTTGCTGCGCCTGATTTCAGCCTGTTGTTTCAACTGGACTTTGTAAACTCTTTGCAGTGGTCGGTGCTTCCTGTAATTTTTGCTTTCCTGTTCACAGATATGTTTGACAGTGTTTCCACTTTTGTAGGACTGGCTGAAGCAGCCGACCTTTTAGATGAGAATGGGGAGCCTCAGCATGTAAAACGGTCTTTGTTAACCGATGCCGTTGCCACTACCTTAGCAGGTCTGGTTGGTTCCAGCTCCGGCACTGCTTTTATAGAATCGGCAGTTGGTATTGAGGCAGGTGGACGAACAGGCCTGACGGCAGTTGTGGCGGCAGTCCTGTTTTTACCTTTCCTGTTCCTGGCTCCGCTCTTATCTGTTGTTCCGGCTATTGCGACTGCCCCGGCACTGGTGCTGGTGGGCGTGTTTATGGTGCGGCCTATCACTAAAATAAACTGGCTGCAGCTAGACGAAGCAATTCCTGCCTTTCTGGCTCTTGTGCTGATTCCTTTTACTTATTCTATTACTCAAGGTATCATATGGGGCTTTCTTTCCTATACTGCTATAAAACTGGCAACAGGCAAATATAAAGAGGTGAGCGTAGCTTTACTGATCATTGATGCTTTCTGTATACTGGCGTTGGTCCTGTCATAATTATTAGTTGCGGATATCTCTATAGTTATAGCTAAGCTTTGAAATAGCTTCTTACGCTATCTTTCTTGAGAACCTTCAATGCGCTTCACAAACTGCAGCATGCGATCATAGTGAGAGCCTTTCCAGTAGACTCGGCTACAGGTAGGGCACTGGTAAAACTCATTGAAATATTGTTTGGTTTTCGGAGGTAGTTTATCAAGAACGGCTTCTTTGGCTACTACTGAAATATTGTTGTTGCACTCCAGGCAACGGGTAAATGGCTGTGACTTCTTTTTTAGCTTAAAATAGCTGATTACTTCTGCCAATTGCTCTTCTAGGTGCTGAGAGCGCAACCAGTAACCATGTTTAATGGCTTTATGTTTTAGTAAACCGACATCGCGGGTAAGCACAATGCGGTTTTCCTGCTCAGCTATGGTAGCAATGGTTTTATCGGTGTAATCGTTTTGGTAAAGGGTGTTAAAGCCAAGCATACGTAAGGCTTTAGCCAGCTTCCCTAAATGTACATCTAACACAAAATTATTTGTAACAGGAAGGTTGGCTTGTAGAGAGTAACTACTAGGGCATTTGCATTCAGGAGTAGCTGGGTAAACTTTTATCAGATCGTTAGGCTGTAAGGGGTAAGTAAAATCAACAGGTACATCATTTGCCAGGACAACATCTATCTCGGGGTGAGGAATGCCAATAGCTTCTATCGCATCTTTTACAGCAGGAGTGTTTTTGAAGTCGTAGGAGATTTGAGAATGCTTTTTCGAACGAGGCAGGAAATCATTCAATGAGCCATAAAACCGAAAATTGGCAGGGCCTGGCATAGTCTGAGGCAAATAAGGTGTTGGGAAAACTTAACGCTGCATCTTTGAAGAGTTAAGCGTTATACAGCAATAAAAGAGAGAGTACCTAACAGGCACTCTCTTTATACTTAGCTATCACTCTCCAACTTTTTCCTGATCTGGAAGTGAGTTGTAGCCTGACATTTTATCTTTTTCGCCCACCTGAGAAGAATCATGTTCACCACTGCTTGTAGCGCCACTTTCTTCTTTTTGAGAGTTATTTTGTGGAGTCTCAGCACCTCCGGATACTTTACTTCCTTCTTCCTCTATGGCCTGGGCTGACTTTTTATTTTCTTCTGTTTTCATAATTCTATTCGTTTAGTTCAAAGGACATCATAAACAGGTATACCACCTGTCTCTTTACTATAAGCAAAAAGAAGTAATAAGGTTTTGGAAATAAGAATTATAAAAGCTTTTAACAGGAAGGTTATATATCATAAAAGCAAAAGCCTCTAGAACTTTAGAGGCTTTTGCTTTTATGATATATAAAAATAAAGATAGTTCCAGTTCTTAACCCACTCCATTGCCATCACCTTGTTTGGCATCGTCGTTACGAATGCTCTTTTTGCGCCTAGGCCTTGCCTGCTCCAGTTTACCAAAGGTATAGTTAAAAGTAACTTTCATGCCCCGGTTAAAGTTGTTTATGCGGATGTGCTGCTCATAAGCTCTTGGGTTAGTAGGAGTAGCTTTGGAATACAGGTCGTTTTTCATGCGCATGTTCTCACGGAACGGGTTATCAAAGCCTAGACTAATACCACCTTTCTTGTCGAACAACTCCTTCTTGAAAGCAATAGAATGGTAAGAGAAGGAAGCGAACTCGCCCAGCAACTGTATTCTACGGGAATTAAAACCGCCGTTAAACTGCGCGCTGATACCTTTGCCCAGTATATAAGACGAGTTTAAATTAATATTGTACATCCAGCCGCTGTTCTTGTTGTAGGCACTGTTTAAGTCAACATAGTAGATGTTAGAACTACCACCGATGGTCCAGTTGTTTAATGGTTTGGTAGAACCAAACAGGCTGACACCATAGGTTTTGTTTTTTGCAATGTTCTGGTACGATAAAATGGTTACATCTCTTCCTGCTACTTCTTCGATAGTGGCAATTGGCTCAATGGCATTATCTGTCTGGCGCATATAAAGCGACGCGCTGATAGATGTTGTTTTGAAGAACGTGCTGTAACCTAATTCATATAGGTTTGTTAATTCCGCATCCAAATTGGGGTTACCCTCTACAAATGTGTTTGATGTTTGTTCCTGACGGTATGGGTTCAGGTAAAACAACGATGGCCGCTGAATACGCTGTGTGAAATTTGCCTTAAAAGTATGCTTATCTTTTAAGGTATAAGAGAAAGCAATACTAGGGATAAAGTTATCATAGTTGGTAGTATAGTCACTATTATCTTCCTCTAGATCAGCGTTGATGTCAGTATATTCATAGCGGCCTCCGAACTTCACGTTTAGCTTCTTTTTCAGCATAAAACCGTAGGTCAGGTAAGAGGCATACACGTCCTGTTCGTAAAAGAAATTGTCTGTTCTGCTGTTAGTGGTGCCATTTTCAAACACATCATTATAAACAGCATTACTCTCAACATCGCGTATAATGTTCTTAGCACCAACTTCCAGAGTCGTTTTATTTTTGAAAGGATGCGTGTAATCCACCTGGAATGTCAGTTCTTTGTTGCTGCCGTCATTAACGTTACGCTTTAACTGGTAGGGTGCATCACCTTCATTAAAAAAGTCCTGGTTTATTTTATTTTCGGTATCAGTAACAGAATAAAGCGACAGAATAGCCAACTCCTGACCAGGATTTTTAAAAGTATGTGTGAAGTCAAGGTTATAATCGGTACCTGTTCGTTGGTTGCGGTTCCTGATTTCATTTTTGAAGTCTTCGCTAACATTACCTTCTATGGTTGCATAAACATCCTGGTCGTTCTGCATTTTAAAAGTCCCGCCATTCAAGCGCACTCCTCCGGACAAGCTGTTTTTTTGAGTGATCTCATAATCGAACCCCAACTGACCATTCATAAAAGAACCATCAATTTCGGTATTACCTCCCTGTACACTTATAGAATTGTTGGCAGGTGCCAGAATAGTGTTGGTCATGTTCCCTTTGTTGTAGAACATGTTGCTGCCAAAGTTACCGTTTACACCAAACTTGCCCCTTCGGATGTTAAGACTGGCATTACCGTTGCTGGAGCGGTTACCTGCGGTTAAGCTTACAGAGCCATTTACCCCCTGTAAGCCTTCTTTTTTAGTAATGATGTTAATAATACCGGCTGTTCCCTCTGCATCGTATTTGGCCGACGGGCTGGTAATCACCTCTACTGATTTAATCATGTCGGCAGGTATTTGCTTTAGCGCATCAGCTACACTGCCTGCCATAATAGAAGAAGGTTTATTGTTAATCAGGATGCGAACATTCGAGCTTCCTCGCAACTGCACATTGCCGTCATTGTCTAAAGACAGAGCCGGTACCTTTTGCAGTACGTCGGCAGCATTGCCACCTGCATTCGTTATATCTTTCTCCGCATTATAAACCGTGCGGTCAATTTTCTCTTCGACCAGCGGCTTTTCACCCGTAATTACCACTTCCTCCAGTTTCTTTGCATCCGAAGCAAGGGCTATAGTGCCTATATTTACATCAGCGTTATCAGAAGATATAGTAATATTATCTATTACCTGCTGCTGGTATCCTAGAAAGCTGACATTGATCTTATACTTACCAGCTGCTACTTTGCTTAATGTAAAACAGCCTTTATCGTCTACCATGGTGCCATCCACGGGCTTGCCTGTACTCAGGTTGATGAGCGCTACTGTGGCAAACTCAACAGGCTTTTGGGTTTCGGTGTCGATTACATTGCCACTTATCCTGGCGTTTCCCCGAGGTGCAGTGGTGCCCGGAATGGCTGCTGCTTGTGGCCTAGTATCAGCCGGGGCTTGGGCAAACACAGGAGTTGTGCTAAGGCCTAGTAAAAGTAGTAGTAAGTGCTTGTTCATAGTTTTTAGTGCCTGGCTGTTATTTTTTTGTTTGATATTGGCATGATGTAGTTAATATAGGAGGCCTGAAACAAAACTTTTGCAGCAGGAAAATGCAAAGAAACAGGGAAGTATCAAGGCAAAAAAACAGATTATACTAAATACAGTCTTTTCTATATGAATAGGCTGATGTTTCCGATTAGTTGTTTTTTGTGCATCAGAGACACTGGTGGTGGAGTGGATTAAAGGCGGTGCTTTAAAATGCTCTTGTGCACATATACAAAGGTGCTGTAGAAGGGTACTTTCAGGTAATTGCAAGGGCAAAACAGACTCCGCAAGAAAAAGTGCCTAAACGGTTAAGTTCTTAAATATATTTTACTAACTTTGCAAAGAATATTATTGCTTACTGCGAGAAATTTATATAGAAGAGGCGAGAGAACAGGCTCTTAGACCCTCTGGCAACCATCCTTCTGGGAAAGGTGCCAATTCCTGCCCAAACGAATAGGGAAAATATAAATTACAAAACCATGAATACAACAACTAGCTTTTCTCCATCTCTAAGGTTACTTACCTTAAATCAAGGTTTTACCTTTTCCGGTGTTGCTTCTACCCAAGGCTGCTGTTGTTGCTGTTGTTGTTCCTGTTAAGGAAGCCCTGCTTATGCCCGTTTATTAATAAAGAGATTACCTCCCGGGCCTTTATTTACTCATTAATTTTTTATTCAGGCACCGATTTTATTTGCTACAGCAAGTAGAAGCATATTTGCTAAGTAGTTTTGGAGCAATATTCAGAATAATGCGTACAACAATACTTTACAACGTTCACAATCAGAGTTACACAATCTCCAAAGCGTCTTTTTGTTACAATAGAAAGCTTTAGAACTTTATAAATTGTAACAATGTTTGTTGCTACAAGTAATGTTGGCGTATCTTTATAACTTAAGGCAAGTTAACCTTAAACTAAAAAGACACCAGTTAAAGTAAACAATACAGTCTCTTTTTATCGGAAGTTTACTTCTATGTAAGTGGTAGATACCAGAAAAGGGAAATATAATTAGATAAGTATCAGTACATATTTTCAAGTAATATCTTTGAAATGCAAAGCTTTAGAACAGAAATAGAAAATCCGATAGTTGAGAGAGATATAATCGAATTGGAGAGAAAAATCCGGGAATTCCGCGAGGGTAAACTACCGGAGGATAAATTCAAGAGTCTGCGCTTGGCACGCGGAGTATACGGCCAGCGTCAGCAAGGCGTGCAGATGGTGCGTATTAAACTGCCTTTCGGTAAAGTTACGACGCAGCAGTTGCTCCGTATCGCAGGTATCTCTGACAAATACTCAACCGGAAACCTACACTTAACAACTCGCCAGGACATCCAGATTCACTTTGTGAGCTTGGACAGAACGCCTGAACTTTGGGCTGAACTAGAGCAGGACGATATTACATTGCGCGAAGCCTGTGGTAACACTGTGCGTAACGTAACCGCCTCTCCTGAAGCGGGCATAGACCCAGAGGAGCCTTTTGATGTGTCTCCTTATGCAGATGCTACATTCCGCTATTTCCTGCGTAACCCGATCTGCCAGGACATGGGCCGTAAGTTTAAAATGTCTTTTTCTTCAAGCGATAAAGACACCGCATTGGCTTACATGCACGACCTTGGCTTTATTCCTAAGGTAAAAGAGGAAAACGGCCAAACTGTAAGAGGCTTTAAAGTAATGATAGGCGGTGGGCTTGGTGCACAGCCTTCGCTGGCACACCTGGCTTACGAGTTCTTGCCAGAGGACAGGGTTATACCATTTATTGAAGGTGTGCTGCGCGTTTTTGACCGTTATGGTGAACGAAATAACCGCAACAAAGCCAGGTTCAAATACCTGATCAATAAAATTGGGCTGGAAGAAGTAATGCGTCTGGTTAACGAAGAGTCTATAGCGCTTAAGTCTCATTCTTTCGAGATTGATAACAGCATAGATTTCACACCATCGTTGCCAGAGCCTAGGGAAATTCCTGATTATGTTATAGAGAATAATAATAAGTTTAACGTCTGGTTAAGAACCAATGTGTTCAGACAAAAGCAGGAGGGTTATTGTGGTGTGTACCTAAAGGTACAGATAGGCGATATCAGCAGCGACACAGCCAGAGCATTAGTGCCTTTGGTGCGTGACTTTAGCGCAGATGAAATCAGGGTAACACAAGGCCAGAACCTGCTGCTGAAGTATGTGAGAGAAGAAGCTCTGCCTTATGTTTTTACTAAGCTGGATGAGTTAGGGTTGGCTGAACCAGGTTTCAACAGTGTGGCTGATATTACAACTTGCCCTGGTACTGATACTTGTAATCTGGGTATTTCAAATAGTACAAACATTACAAAAGTACTGGAGAATGTTATCGTAGATGAATATCCTGAGTTAATCTTCAATACCGACCTTAAAATTAAGATCAGTGGCTGTATGAACTCCTGCGGTCAGCATGGTATGGCTAATTTGGGTTTCCACGGGTCATCGCTTAAGAGTGGTAAAAATGTGGTGCCGGCACTTCAGGTATTACTGGGTGGTGGTACGCTTGGTAACGGAGAAGGCCGCATTGCTCAGAAATTACTGAAAGTGCCAAGCAAAAGAGGCCCTGAAGTATTACGCTATGTAATTAACGACTACAGAAGCAATAAGCAGGAAGGTGAGAAATTCAACGCTTACTTCGACAGACAGGGAAAAGATTACTTCTACCAGTTACTGAAGCCCCTTGCTGATCTGACAACTCTTACAGCAGATGATTTCGTTGACTGGGGGCATCAGGAAGAGTTCCAGCCAGCTATTGGTGTGGGTGAGTGTGCCGGTGTAATGATTGACCTGGTAGCTACTTTACTTTTCGAAGCTGATGAAAAACTGGAGTGGGCCTCTGAAGCGATGGAAGAAAAACGTTTTGCCGATGCTATCTACCACGGCTATACGGCCTTTATTAGCACTGCAAAAGCCTTGTTGCTGGACAAGAATGTGAAGTGTAACTCACAGAACAGCATTATTGAGGAATTTGACAAGAACTTTGTAGCCGAAGGCGTTTTTCCGTTTGAGCCTGACTTCAGAAGCTTAGTGCTGCAGATAAACCAGAACAAGCCATCTGAAGATTTTGCAAAATCTTACCTGGAAAAAGCTTCCCTGTTCTTGCAGGAAGCTTCTAGCTACAGAAAAGCACAGCGAGAGAATGTAACACTTTAAAATAATGTTAGAAGAAGTGAAACTTAAATCAGGAGCACTTCCCTGCCAAATAGAATTGAGGTATTAGCCAGCATTTGCTGGCTAATACTTTTATAAACTGACATGTAAGGCGAGAGCCTGAAAACTTTTACGTAACTATTCTGTTGCTTCGGTAAATTTAGATTTATCAGCGGTAGCGGGTATCTTTGCAGGTAAAGCCAATATCACAAAATGTGATAGCTTGCTGCTCTTGTTTTTAAAGGAAGAGTTAAGTGTGCCACAGCTTTGCAGAAAGAAGGTTCTAATATTGGCTCTGCTGAAATAGTATACATTTTTAAAATGAATGTCCAGAAAGAAACTGCAGTAATTCCGCCATCGGCTGCTATAAAAAATCAGTCAGCGAACCCGCTGTTCCCGGTGTTTCTAAAACTAGAGGAACTGCAGACTCTAATTGTTGGTGGGGGAGCAGTAGGCCTGGAAAAGCTGACAGCCATTCTTAGAAACAGCCCGAAAGCGCCTATTATTTTAGTAGCTTCAGAAATTGATACAGAAATTTCTGCCCTGGCATTAGTTCATCCAACCCTTACGCTGTTCGAACGTGAGTTCCAGGAGGCAGATTTGGATGGTAAAGATATCGTGTTGGTAGCTACCGACGATCGGGTTGTAAACAAGTCTATTCGTGATTTAGCCAAATCCAAAAAGATACTGACTAATGTAGCCGATACACCACTGGAGTGTGACTTTTATTTAGGTTCTATTGTGCAAAAGGGAAGCTTGAAGTTAGGTATTTCTACTAACGGTAAGTCACCGACAGTAGCCAAACGTATCAAGGAAGTTTTAAATGAGACTTTCCCGGATGAAACAGAGGACTTGTTGGCAAACCTTACCCAAATTCGCACAAAGCTTTCCGGTGACTTTGCTGAAAAAGTAAAGAAACTGAATGAGATAACCAGCTCACTTGTGGAACCTCCGCCAACACCGTTGCCTCTTAAAAAGAAAAGCTGGCTTGGCATAAAATCCATCTTACTAATTGTGCTGGCCGCTTTTTCTTTAATGGTAACAGGGCATATCCTTTTCAGCTATATTCCATTAAGGTCTATAGGCAATATGGCCTGGAACACACTTACCCAGATAGATTCTGAAATACTTGTTTACATACTGGCAGGGTTTATTGCACAGCTAATAGACGGAGCCCTGGGAATGGCTTACGGCGTTAGTGCGACAACTTTCCTGCTTAGCTTTGGTGTTAGCCCCGTATTTGCCAGTGCCAGTGTACATGCCTCTGAGATATTTACTTCCGGAGCCTCTGGTTTAATGCACTTAAAGTTCGGTAATGTGAACAGTAAGTTGTTTAAATCTATTGTGCTGCCTGGTGTGTTAGGCGCTATCATTGGAGCTTTCTTCCTGGTTACCCTGGAGGAGTATTTGTATCTTATAAAACCCATAGTAGCTACTTATACTTTAGTCTTAGGTGTGCTGATCATCAAAAAAACGCTCCGTAAACGCATCAAGAAAAGCCCTGTCCGCAGGTTGGGGCCATTAGCTACTATGGGTGGCTTTCTGGATGCCATTGGCGGCGGCGGCTGGGGACCAATCGTATCCTCTACCTTAATTGCGAAAGGGAGACATCCGATGTACACAATTGGCTCTGTGAACCTGGCGGAGTTTTTCGTTTCTTTTGCCAGCTCGGCTACTTTTATTGCGCTGGCGGGTATTTCTCACTGGCAGGTTATACTGGGGTTAATATTAGGTGGTATGATATCGGCGCCGTTGGGAGCCATGCTTGCCCGCAAACTTCCGGTTAAAACCATGATGATTATAGTAGGTATTGTGGTTATCATCATTAGTCTCCGGCTAATTTTTATGTCTTTCTTTAGCTAATGTGGTAGCTTAATCTTTTACTTTGATTCAATGAGTTAATTGTTAAAAGGTTTGTAATTTTATGAATTGATCAAGCTACGTAAATCTGCAATTGTAATAAATACTTATGTCTGATAAAGAAACCAAAGCCATCAGGCTTCAGGCAAAACGCTCACATAACCGTGAACACTCGGTGCCTCTTTACTTAACTTCCAGCTTCCTTTTTGAAGATGCAGAACAGGCGAGGGCTGTTTTTGCCGATGAAGAAGAAGGTAATATATACTCCCGTTACTCCAACCCTAATGTAGATGAGTTACTGGAAAAAGTTTGCTATTTAGAGAAAGCAGAAGATGGATTTGCTTTTGCCTCAGGTATGGCAGCTGTTTTTTCGAGTATGGCCGCATTACTACAAGCCGGTGACCATGTGCTGTCAGCAAGAGCAGTTTTCGGGTCTACACACCAGCTCCTGACAAAGGTTTTCTCTAAATGGGGAATTACTTATTCTTATGCTGATGCCAACGCTCCTGAAACCTGGGAAAGCCTGATTACGCCAGCCACTAAAATGATTGTGGTCGAAACACCTTCTAACCCGGGGCTGGAACTGATTGACCTGGAGTGGCTGGGAGAACTAAAGAAAAAGCATGGCCTTATTTTATTGGTAGATAACTGTTTTGCGACGCCTATTCTGCAAACACCTACCGATTATGGTGCTGATTTAGTAGTCCATTCTGCCACAAAGTATATGGACGGACAGGGGCGTGTTCTTGGTGGTCTGGTAGTTGGCTATAAAGAACTGATATCAGAAATTCGTTTCTTTGCTCGTCATACCGGTCCGGCTATGTCTCCTTTTAATGCTTGGACGATCTCTAAAAGCCTGGAAACACTATCATTGAGAGTAGAGCGCCATTGCGAAAATGCCCTTAAGCTGGCGCAGGTGCTGGAGGGTAATGAAGCCCTGGAAATGGTGCGTTATCCGTTCCTGCCATCGTTCCCGCAGTATGAATTGGCTAAGAAGCAAATGAAGCAGGGGGGAGGTATTGTTACTTTCGCTGTAAAGGGAGGCTACGATGCTGCCAGGAAGTTTATCGACAACCTGAAAATGATAAGCATAACTTCTAACTTAGGTGATACCCGAACAATTGTAACACACCCGGCTTCTACCACACATTCTAAACTTTCAGAGGAGGAAAGACAGGCAACTGGCATTACACCAGGCTTGATTCGCGTTTCTGTAGGATTGGAAAGTATAGACGATATTATTGAAGATATTACGCAGGCATTGGCTAAAGTGTAATTGCCTGAAGGTAAAATATATTCAATATTACTACTAAAAAACCCTTGGAAGCTTTTATGCTACAAGGTTTTTTGCATACAACAATTTGTATGAGCCCTTCTCATATATTGCTGATAAAGGTATTATTATGCCTCCAATAGTTATTTGATGCCTTTCAACTTTCTCTATTTTAGAAGTAGAAACAATGTAGGACTTATGCTCTCTGATGAAGTTACAATCCTGTAATTTTTCTGATTAAACTTAGATCCATTCCTTTTGTTCAAACGAAGCAAATTGGGTTCAACGGCAAAAATAAATGGGGGAAAGCCTGTAAAGATGTGGTGTAACATAATGTGACTTCAATGTTAATAATATATCAAATAAGATGATGCACAAATTAATCTATTTAACTAATGGAGGATAGAACTTTAATAAAATAGAGGGCAACGCTTTTTTAGAAAAAGAAGAAAGTTGAGGAGCACTGTTTATTTATTACAGCTAAAGTGAGAAGGCTGAAAGTAACAATCAGGAATGTGTTAAACTTTATAGGAACTAAATTCTCCGTTCTTTTCACTTATAGAAATAAAGAAAGCCATTACAAGTTAATGTAATAGCTTTCTTTTATTCCTTGAATAGGAGCTTTTATTCTTAAGCTACGGGTGCTTTTGCCGGAACTACCTCAAAAGAATGCGTAATAGTGGCTGTTTTGTAAAGGATAGCTGCTACAGAGCAATATTTGTCTAAAGAAAGGTCAATGGCTTTACGAACTTTCTCCTCATCCAAAGGACCTCCTAATTTAAAGTGAACGTGAATGTTCTTGAACAAGGAAGGTACTTCTCCGGGGGTACGCTCTGCATTAACCTTGATATCAAAGCTGTCAATCTGCTGACGCTGTTTTTTCAGGATCTGGATAATGTCTATGGAGCTGCATCCACCAAGGCCCATTAATAAAAGCTCCATAGGGCGTGCTCCGGCGTTATGGCCACCAATTTCAGGGGAGCCATCAATATTTACCTCAATGCCAGAAGATCCGGTCGCCTGGAAATGATAATCCTGATCTACTCTTGTTAAATTAACTTCCATCTCATTTATAATTTCTTTATGCAAATGCTACACAGGCAAAATAATAAAAGTATAGCCTCCCGCACAAGAAAACCTGTATGTAGAGAGACTACACTTTTACATAACTGCTATATCATATAGCTTGGTTCTTTTTCGTTGACAACATCAACTACCATACCTGCTCCTACAGTAGAGTAAGAAGTCTCATCTACTAAAATAAAACCTCCATTGGAGCGGTTGTTTCCATAGTTGTCTACAAGCAGTGGGTGAGACGTTTTAATAAACACACGGCAAATCTCATTTAGCTGTACCTGGTCTACATTTTCCATGTTATCCAGTGAGTTTACATCTATCTTATACTGTATCTCTTTCACCACACAGCGTGTGTCGCTGGAGTTATGGCGAAGCAACAGCTTTGCCCCTGGTTTCAAAGGTGTGTTATGCATCCAGCATAAGATAGCTTCAAAGCCCTGGGTGGCTTCTAAATTGTCCTCCTGCTTTACAATAACATCACCACGGCTTATATCAACAGCATCTTCCAGTTGTATGACCACTGACATAGGGGCAAAAGCCTCATCCAGCTCTTTACCGCCCAATTCTACAGACTTAATAGTAGAAGTTTCACCAGAAGGTAACACTGTTATTTTGTCACCTTTGCGATATACACCACTAATAACTTTACCGGCATAACCACGGTAGTCGTGCAGTTCGGTTGTGTGCGGCCTGATAACATACTGCACCGGGAAACGCGTATCCTTTAAATTGATATCGGATGAAACCGGAACCTCCTCCAAATGTTGTAGCAGGCTTGAGCCTGTGTACCACGACATGGCCGTTGACTTCTCTACTATGTTATCGCCTTTCAGCGCACTAACAGGTATAAATTTAATGTCTTTAGCATTTAGCTTTTGAGCAAAGCGCTTATAATCTTCTACAATTTTGTTGAAGACCGCTTCATCAAAACCAACCAAGTCCATTTTGTTTATACAGATTACCAGGTGCGGAATGCCAAGCAGCGAAGAGATAATAGAGTGTCTGCGGGTTTGCTCCTGCACACCTTTACGGGCATCCACCAGAATAATTGAAAGGCTGGAGTTTGAGGCACCAGTTACCATATTTCTGGTATACTGGATATGCCCTGGCGCATCTGCAATAATAAATTTGCGCTTTTCTGTGTTAAAGTACTTATAAGCTACGTCAATGGTAATACCCTGTTCACGCTCTGCTTTCAGGCCATCAGTAAGAAGCGATAAATCTACCTGTCCATCTTCGTTCAGCCTGCCGGAACTTTCAATGGCTTCTAGCTGATCTGCGAATATTTGTTTTGTATCGTAAAGCAGCCTGCCAATAAGGGTACTTTTACCATCATCTACACTTCCGGCAGTTATAAATCTTAATATATCCATCTTAGAAATAGCCTCCTTTTTTACGGTCTTCCATCGCCGTTTCCGATAATTTATCGTCTATACGGGTGGCACCACGCTCACTTATTTTTGATTCGATAATTTCAGCAATTACGCTGTCTATGTCATAAGCCACAGATTCAACGGCAGCTGTACAGGTCATGTCTCCCACAGTGCGGAACCGAACTGTCTTTGTGATCTTTACATCATCCGGGTCGAGGTGAATGTAGTCCGACCAGGCCATCAGCTTCCCATCGCGCACCAGACAGTCGCGCTCATGCGTGAAATAAATGTTAGGCAGCTCGATTTTCTCGCGCTTTATATAATTCCATACATCGAGCTCTGTCCAGTTGCTGATTGGGAACACGCGCACGTTTTCTCCTTTATGGATGTGCCCGTTGTAGATATTCCATAGTTCCGGGCGTTGCAGTTTCGGGTCCCACTGGCCAAATTCATCACGCACCGAGAAGATTCTTTCTTTTGCTCTGGCTTTTTCCTCGTCGCGGCGGGCTCCGCCAATACAAGCATCAAATCCGAACTCTTCTATGGTCTCCAGTAAGGTATAGGTTTGCAATCCATTACGGCTGGCGTAGCGGCCCTTAGGCTCCGACAGGTTCTGTCTCTTAATGGTGTCTTCCACATGGCGTACAATTAGCTTCTCACCTAATTTTTCTGCCAGTTCGTCGCGGTAGCGTATTGCCTCCGGGAAGTTATGGCCTGTATCTACGTGCACGAGTGGGAATGGGAATTTACCAGGTCTGAAAGCTTTTTCAGCCAGCCGAACCAATGTGATAGAGTCTTTACCACCTGAAAAGAGAAGTGCTGGTTTTTCGAACTGACCTGCTACCTCCCGCATAATATGGATGGCTTCTGCCTCCAGCTGATCAAGGTAATCAAGATATTGTTTACTCATTATTGTTGTCGTTAATCGTTATCCGACTTTCGTATTATGGTTTTAATTTAAGATAGAGAAAAGATAAGTTAATTCAGGAGAAGTTTTTTATCTTTTTCTCGTAATCCTTTTCTGAAATTAATGTGCATGCAAACCGCATTCCTTTTTAGATGTGTCTTCCCACCACCAGCGACCAGCCCTGAAATCTTCGCCTTCTTTTATAGCACGCGTGCAGGGGGCACATCCAACACTTACAAAGCCTTTATCGTGTAAAGTGTTATAAGGAATTCTATCTTTCTTTATTGCTTCACGCACCTCATCCAATGTCCAGTTCAGCAAAGGATTATATTTAATAAGCTGATTTGCCTCATCCCACTCCAACAGTTGCAGGCTCTGGCGTGCAGCTGACTGATCGGCACGTATACCTGTTACCCACAGCTTTACTTCCTTTAAAGCACGTTGCAGCGGTTCCACTTTACGAATGTGGCAGCACTGCTTTCGGTCTTCTACGGAGTTATAAAAACTAAGTGGGCCATTTTTCGTAAGCAGCTCCTCAACAGCCTCATGCTTAGGGAAATATACTTCGATTTTTTTATCGTAACGCTGATTAGTTCTATTTAGCAGACTATACGTTTCATTAAAAAGCCGGCCTGTGTCTAAGGTGAAAACCTTAATAGGTAACTCACTAGAGAAGACATAGTGGGTAATCAACTGGTCTTCAATTCCCAGACTTGAAGAAAAGGCTATATGATTCTCGAACTCTGTGGCCAGAATACGTAAGCCTTCCTCAACTGACTTGCCTTCCAGAGCAGCAAGTAGTGATGGAATTTTTGTTTCTAAAGCTGATAACTTGCTCATAAATATTGTTTTCTTTATGAATTGATAAAAGATGCCGCTGCTATTGTTAAATTATTCTGTTGATGGTGTATATCTAAATATGAAGCAACTGGCTGTTTGGAGGCACAGTTAACAGAGAACATCAGTAACAGGAAAGGCAGAAATGGCAATTGAAAGTTATGCCTGGTTTGCAACAGGCAACAAATCTTAAAGATGCAGATTTGACACTAGCAGATACAACAGCAACAACAGCAGCTAATGGTTTTATAAGCTGTTGAGAACACAGGATTGGTAAAAGCAGTGTGAATACTACTACCGGAAACTGAAGACAATGTGTTTGCTGTTTGCATTTGCTTTAAATTTATATGCTCCCGTTAGTCCGGGATAGGACTTGGCACCTTCCAAGCAGGTGGTTGCCAGAGGGTCACAGAGCCTAGTCTCTCGCCTCTTCTTTATAAATTTTTAGACTTTACTAGAGTCTAACTTATTGGAGTTGTACAAAGGTAAGGCTTTTTTTGTTATAAAAATTAATAAAGAAGGAATAATTGCCTGCTTTACAGGCTGTAGCAGATCTTTTTGTAGAGGAGAGACTAAGAAAGCAACAGAAAATGGGCTTGCTTTTAAGCAGCAAGCCCAGCTACATATTTTACCAGGGAGCGTTTAGCTATAGGCAACAGGGCATGTTCAAGCGGGCAAGGGACTTTAGATACTGCCACAAATGTGGCTGGGTTCGGTAACTCCTGGCGTTCCCGAACGAGCTGTACTTTTAGATTTTCATGTGTTAAGGTAAGACCTCTTCGTATCGTTTGCAGATGCTGCATATGTATACCACGGTACTTTTCGTATGTATTCCGGAAGACTGTAATGCGATACATATATATCATTGTCTCTTTGCCCGGAAAAGTTTCCAGAAAAAGGTAGCCCTCATTATGATACATAGGTGTGATGCCCACTGTGCTTATTTCCAAGTGCCGCTCAATAAAATCATAAAGCTCCTTACCTTCTTCAATGGCATTATCAAACAATGGAGAAGCATATAGTATAATTTCCTCAATCTGCTTCATAGCCTCATCATCTTCTATAATCTTCTCGTATACCAACTCCAGTTTTTCGAAGTCGGCACGGCTAATGCGTTTAGGAAACTGCTCGTACACTAGCTTTTTGTGTTCCTTTACCTGTAGCATATTGCGGTAATGCATAATCAGGTCAGAGAAAACAGGGTAGAGGCGCTGCTTACCAAACTCTGCTTTAGCTGTTTGCAGGTAAGCCAGCAGCATATATTTTTTATACTCGAAATCCAGCAGGCCTTCCGTTAGCCAGTTGACGGGTAGGGTGTTCATAGCCTTCAACTTTAGAGTTTAAGATTATACACTGGTTTTTAAAGAACATTAATATAAGCTTTTTACGCAACATTTGCTTCCAGTTATATAACAATAAGATGAAAAGTGTACTCTTTAAAAATAAATTCTGCTCTCATGAATAAGCCTCAGAACCTAATCAGTTGTCCTTTTAAAGTAGATAATACCGTTGTTTTAGATAATTTCTTCTATTAGAGGTGCTATATCTAAATGCTTTTATTAAATTACTACCGATTGTTTGTGTTGCACTGGTTTCTTTGTAATGCTTGCTTTTAAGTTCTGTTTTTTACTCTCAATCTGCACATGATAGAACCTGTATTAGGCAGTAATAAAAGATCAGGAGTGGCGCACTATTTCTGGAAAATTGGCAGGCAATACATCTGCTGAAAATAAATTACTGATTCTTAATATCTTGCCTTTTATTAAGCTGAAATAAATTATTTAACACCCTTAAATCTATAGATCAATGAAGATCAATGCGTCTGTAAGCGTATTTTTAGTCTTGTTGCTTATATGCTGTTCCTGTAGTAACAAACGCCCGGGAAAGCCAAAAGTACTTGTTTTCAGTAAGACCAGTGGTTTCCACCATTCAGCTATTGCCGATGGTAACACTGCTATTATCAAATTAGGAGAAGAGAATGGTTTTGAGGTAGACACAACCACCAATGCCAGTTATTTTCAGGAGGATAGTCTTAAACAATACGCAGCAGTAGTTTTCTTAAGCACAACCGGAGATGTTCTAAACCATTACCAGGAGGCAGATTTTGAGCGTTACATTCAGGCTGGCGGTGGTTTTGTAGGCATACATGCTGCCACAGACACCGAATACGACTGGGGTTGGTACGGCAGGTTAGTAGGGGCTTACTTCGTGAGCCACCCTAGGCCGCAGGAAGCAGTTTTAAATGTCGTAAACCGTAATCATGCTTCAACCGAGCACCTGCCGGAACAGTGGAAAAGGACAGATGAGTGGTATAACTTTGATAAGCTGAATAAAAATGTGAATGTGCTGATAGCGATTGATGAAAAAAGCTATGAAGGGGGAACAAATGGCGACATGCACCCTATGGCTTGGTACCATGATTATGAAGGCGGACGAGCTTTTTATACTGAACTGGGCCATACAGAAGAGTCTTACCAGAACCCGCAGTATCTGCAGCACATTTTAGGCGGCATACAGTATGCCATTGGTGATAACAAAGAGTTGGATTATGATAAGGCTGTTACACTGCGTGTGCCTGAAGATGACCGCTTTGTAAGGACAGTGCTTACGCAAGGCGCTTTCTTCGAACCTACTGAAATGGCTATTCTCCCCAACCTGGATATTCTGGTGGCGCAGCGTCGTGGCGAGATCATGCTTTTTGATCATGAAACAGAGGATGTAAGGCAGGTAGGCTTTTTGGATGTTTACCACATGGCGCAGGTTCCGGATGTAAATGCAGAAGAAGGAGTGCTGGGCATTGCTGCTGATCCTGATTTCAGGGAGAATAACTTTGTGTTTATCTACTATAGTCCTGCGGACACCTCTGTAAATCGTCTTTCTCGCTTTGTTTACAGGGATGGGGTGTTAGACATGAAGTCGGAGAAAGTTATTCTGCAGCTTTACTCACAGCGGAATATCTGCTGCCATACCGGTGGTTCTATTGCTTTTGGCCCTGGTAATTTATTGTACTTGTCTACAGGCGACAACTCTACCCCGTTCGATGAAAAAGGCCAGCGCTATACCAATAATGGATATGCTCCTTTAGATGACCGTCCGGGGCATGAGCAGTTTGATGCCCGACGTACATCAGGTAACACCAACGATCTTCGGGGTAAAATTATCCGCATAAAAGTAAATGAAGATGGCACATATAGCATACCCGAAGGTAACCTTTTCCCGGGCAACAACCCAAAAGCACGACCAGAGATTTACACTATGGGCCACCGAAACCCATACCGCATTTCTGTAGATCAGAAGAACGGATACCTTTATTGGGGAGACGTAGGGCCGGATGCCCGTGAGGATAGCTTGATAGCCCGTGGCCCCAGAGGCTACGACGAAGTGAACCAGGCACGTAAGCCGGGCTACTTTGGCTGGCCCTTATTCATTGGAGATAACTACGCTTACCATCAGTACAATTATGCTACCGGAGATGCAGGGCCTACTGCCGACCCCGCCAAACCTGTTAATCGCTCCCGAAACAATACAGGTCTTCAGCAGTTGCCTCCGGCACAGCCAGCATTTATCTGGTATCCTTACGGAGAATCCCCAGACTTCCCGCAGGTAGGTTCTGGTGGCCGAAGTGCTATGGCAGGTCCTGTTTATTATACCGATATGTACCCGCAAAGTACCCGCTATGCAGAATACTACAACGGCAAGCTCTTTATCTATGACTGGATTCGTAACTGGATAAAGGTAGTAACTATGCTGCCTAACGGCGACTTAGATAAGATGGAACCATTTATAGAAAACGCCGACTTTGTAGCTCCTATGGACATGGAAGTAGGCCCTGACGGTAAAATTTATGTGCTGGAGTATGGGCAGGGGTGGTTTTCCAAAAACCCTGAGGCTGGTTTATCCCGGATTGACTACCTGTCAGGAAACCGCCCACCTAAGATAAAAGAATTAACTGTAAACAAAACAAGTGGTAAACTGCCGTTTACAGCCATAGCCAAAGTGGAGGCTACTGATCCTGAGAACGACAGAATGCGTTATGTCTGGAAAGTTGGCAACAGAATAAAGGAAACTTGGGAGCCCACACTGGAATATACATTTGGTCGTGCCGGAGATAACGATATTAGTGTAGAAGTCTTTGACATAAAAAATGCTTCCGCAAAAAGTAACATAGTGTCCTTGTACGCCGGAAACGAGCAGCCTCAGGTTAACCTCGCATTGCAGGGTAACCGTAGTTTTTATTTCAAGGGCAAGCCAGTACAGTATCAGACAAAAATTGTAGACCCGGATGGTAGTGTAGACAAAAACAACCTTTTTATTTCTGCTGATTATGTTGAAGGAGTAGATCTGGCTGGTGCCTCTATGGGACATCAGGTAGTATCGGAAGAAATTTTAGGGAAAAACCTAATGCTGAACTCTGATTGCAAATCCTGTCATCAGGTAGAGGAAAAATCCATTGGGCCTGCTTTTATGCAGGTGGCGCAGCGATACCGTAAAAACCCATCTGCTTACCTGCACCTCACTAACAAGATTATTGAAGGCGGAAGTGGTGTATGGGGCGAAGCCAACATGCCAGCACACCCTGACATGAGTGCAACGGAAGCCCGGCAAATTGTAAAATGGGTGCTGTCGCTTGGAGAAACTGAAAATGCTAAGAAGTCTCTTCCTGCCAATGGTCAGCTTATGCCACAGGTAAGTACACAACAGCAGCAGAATACAATACTAAAACTTACTGCTACCTACACAGACCAGGGCGATGCAGGCATAAGGCCATTATCTGCTTCAGATGCTGTTTACTTGAGAAGCAACCTGATAGATGTGGCGGAGTTGTCAGAAGTAAAAGGCTTTGCCAGTAAAGATTCGTCTGGAAGTGAATATCTTGTTTTTCCGGCAGGGGAGGCATGGCTGAAAGTCGAGCAGCTTGATTTAACAGGCATCAGAGGAATCGGATTAGCAGGTTTTGGCAGCGGGCAAGCGAACCAATACCAGGTAGAGGTGCGGTTAGGGCAGCCAACAGGCCGCAAAATAGGAGAAGGGCAAATCAGCTTTAGTACTGCTAACGGAAGAGAAACTGCTATTGTATCTATACAGCAGGTAGTAAACAAAGAGCTTAATGATGTATATATTGTGGTGAAGCCGCTTTCTGCTGCAGGAGGGAGAAAACCGCTCCTGAAAACGGTACAGTTCCTTCCTCAGACAAGTCCGGCGTTATAATAGATCATGTAGATTAACTGTTTCTTTTTGTAAAGGAGGCTTATCTTTAACATAAGCCTCCTTTTTTTATGAGAACACTATTATTTATGCCGCTCTTAATGTAAACTTCAAAAAATGTGTTGGTTTTAGAATAATCAATTTACGTACCTTTGGCCCCTCATTATTTCAAAAGGATTTTCAAATGTATAGTTCAATTGTCTTAGGAGTAGACATCGGAGGGTCACATATTACAGCTGCTTTGATTGATCTGGAATTAAAGAACATACTTCCCAATACGCTGACACGTGAACGGGTGAATGCACAAGGTACAGTAGAGGAGATAATAACTACATGGGCTAATGTAATAGAAATGGCCTTTGCAAAAAGTTCTGGTGCTTCAAAAAGAATCGGCATAGCTATACCAGGCCCATTTGAGTATGAGAAAGGAATTTCGTTAATGCAGAACCAGAATAAATATGATGCCCTTTACGGGGTAAATGTAAAAGAGCTGCTAGGAGAGAAGTTAGGGATAAGCAAAGATGATGTTAATCTGGTTAACGATGCAGGGTGTTTTCTGAAGGGAGAAGTTTTTGCCGGAGCAGCTGTGGGGGCTGGCAAAGCTATTGGCTTAACACTTGGTACAGGCTTAGGTACCGCCAGGTATGCTGACGGTATTGCCGCTGATGCAGATTTATGGAATGCACCTTTAAAAAGCAGTATCGCAGAAGAATATATTTCTACCCGAGGCTTAGTTAATACATATAAAGAACTGTCTGGCCTACCTGTTAAAGATGTAAAAGAGCTTGCCGGACTGTATAAGGCAGACCCTTATGCTAGACAAGCTTTTGAAGTTTTTGCCGATAACCTATCCTTGTTCTTAGCATCATTTATCAAAGCCGACAATCCGGAGGTTGTGGTTGTTGGAGGAAATATTGCCAATGCCTGGGAACTGTTTATACCTATTGCTGAAGAGAAATTGGCTGAACAGGAAATATATGTTCCTTTACGCAGAGCGGTATTAGGAGAAGAAGCTGCTTTAATTGGCGCAGCAAGTTCCTGGAGTGAGTAAGTTAAAATAAAGGATACTTTTTGATGCCATGTATAGTACTTTTCTCGTTTAAGTGAACATTATAAGCCTTTTGAATACCTAAATGAAAGAATATTATTCCTCTAAAACTGTACTTATTACCGGCGGTGCGCAAGGTATAGGGCGGGGCATGGCACAGGCCTTTGCAAAAGCAGGGGCAAACGTAATAATAACTGACAATGATAAGGAAGCCGGGCAGGAAGCAACGCAATGGTTTCTGGAACAAAACCTTAAGGTGACTTTTTTACCTTGTGATGTTGCCGATGAAGAGCAGGTAAAAGAGCTGATGGAACAGGTGAAAGAAAAGTATGGGCAACTGGATGTGCTCATTAATAATGCCGGTATAGCTAACCCCTCCGTGGGTCCTTTACAAGACATGGACCTGGCAGACTTTGATCGTGTGTTGGCTGTGAACCTGCGGGGGCCATTGCTATGTACCAAATATGCGCTTGCTTTGCTGGAGAAAGCTGAACATCCTGCTGTACTTAATATTTCTTCTACAAGAGCTTTTATGTCGGAACCGAACACCTTTCCTTACTCTGCCTCTAAAGGAGGTTTGGAAGCACTTACACATTCCCTTGCTATTAGCCTTACCGAGCCCCGAATAAGGGTAAATGCCATTGCGCCAGGCTGGATAGAAACAGGCCGTTGGGAAAAGAAAAGCAAACGCTATGTACCGCAGCACAGCCAACAGGATAAGGAACAGCATCCTGTTGGTAGAGTTGGTACGCCAGAAGACATAGCGGAAGCAGCCTTGTTCTTGTGTTCTGATAAAGCTGGTTTTATAACTGGCCAAAGCATTACAATTGACGGAGGCATGACCGTGAAAATGATCTATGCTGAGTAGTTAACGCTGTAGTTATATTGTACAGCGCATGTGCCTTTTATCGTCTCGAAAAGCATAAGTAAAACCTTTGGTGCTATAATGTCGGTAAAACTAGAAGGCTAAATACTTCTGTTAATGATTCAAGCACCACAATCACCAACACTTTTGTACATCACAAACCCCATGTGTGCCTGGTGTTACGGGTTTACGCATGTTGTCAGACGCCTGCGGGCTCTGTGGCACGGCAGGCTTAATGTACGTGTACTATGTGGCGGTTTAAATGCGTATGCCACAGAACCTTTACATCAAGAAGAAAAAGAACATTTAGCCATTAGCTGGCATCGGGTGCAGGAGCGCGCGAATGTTCCATTCGATTACAGGTTCTTTATAAAGAAAAACTTTGTTTTTAATACGGAGCCTGTCTGCAGAGCTTTGCTCTGCGTTAAGCTGTTGCGTCCGGTCCTGACGCTGGAGGTATTGCGAGCACTACACTCTGCTTTTTTTGCTGATGGGGTAGATGTTACAGATTCTGCCGTGCTGGTTCGTGTTGTAGGTTTGTTTGGCATATCAGAGAATCTGTTTCTTACTTTATTTGAGTCTGAGGAAATTATGCAGCAAATGGAGGACGAATTTACCTATGTATATGATATAGGAGCTACCAACTTTCCGAGTATTTATCTTAACACCGACCATGGTGCTAAACAGGTTACTAAAGGTTATTTTGAGCTAGATCAGTTGGAGCAGCGTTTACTGCAGGTACTGGAAAGTGCCTAGCAGTTTCATTAACTATTAGTTAACGTATATTATGTGAAGGCGTGATAGGTACTTATAAGTTGTGCTTGACTGATTAAAAATCTACAGGTTACTGAGAGAATTGTTTTTAATTAGCATTCTTATGCAGTACATATTTAACATCTAAAAATAAAGATGTTTATACATCTATTTTTTAAATATTAAATAACATGTATATTTATGTGCTAAAATATATTTCTTATAGCGACCTAAACATATATGAGAAGTAAAATAACAACAAACCAGGTAGATGAGTACCTGGAGAAACTGCCATCTGATAAACTACAGTTAGCTAAAGAAGTACGACGAATAGTTCAGGATTCAGTATCACACCTGGAAGAAACAGTACGTTGGGATATTCCCTGCTATTTTTTCTATGGCCCTGTTTGTTATTTTTCCTCCTCTCGTAGTGGTATCCATTTCGGGTTTTTCCGTGGAAAGGAGCTCTCAGATCCAGCCCACAAGCTAGTGAGCCGTAATGGGCAATATCCACACATTAAAATCCGTACGCTCAGCGACGTAGATGAGGCCTATTTTGTTGATCTCATACGGGAAGCTGTATTGCTGAACCAGAACTGATCTAGGCACTACAGTTCAGCTGACTACATTCCTGATCCGGTATTTCTAGCTCCATGGTAACATGGCCTATATATATATCTGCCATTGCGTTTCGTACATTTTGTTTTATCTGCTCAGCGTCCTGTAGTTGCAGGTTTGCATCTACAACAGCATGTAAAGTGAGTACATGGTTTATGCCGTCTAAAGTCCAGATGTGCAGGTCGTGCACAGATTTTATTGCTGATATCTGTTCCAGTCGGGCCTGTACCTCAGCTGGGTTTATATGCGGTGGTGTACCCTGTAACATAATTTTCATGCTCTCCCGCAGGTTTTGTACTACATTATAAAGTACATAGATGGTAATAGCCAAGGATAGCAGCGGGTCTATAACCGGAAAATTGAAAAAGTACAATACAATACCACCGACCAACACAGCTACCCATCCTAACACATCCTCCATTAGGTGTAAGCGCACTACCCGCTCATTCAGAGAAGGCCCTCCTTTTAATTTGAGTACGGCTGCACCGTTTACAATTATACCCAGTACAGCAAAGCCGATCATTCCGGTGGCATTTACAGGCTGAGGGTTAAAAATACGGGGTATTGCTTCTGACAAAACAATAAAGGAACCTACTAAAAGAACCACCGAGTTTATTACTGCTCCGAGCATAGAGAAGCGCTTGTAACCGAACGTATAATTCTGATCGCGACCACGTTTGGCCACTTTCTCAAAGTACCAGGCTAACCCAAGCGATAGAGAGTCGCCAAGGTCATGGAGTGCATCAGAGAGTATAGCTACACTGTTAATCCAGAGGCCACCGAAAATTTCCAGAATGGTAAACCCCAGGTTCAGGAAGAAAGCTACTTTAATATTACTGCCGGCATGATGATGGTGATGCCCATGCCCTGCATGGTTATGATTATGATGATGTGCGTGTGCCATATTTATAAAAACGAATAGCAAATTAATCAGATATATGCCAAAGTGCAACAACTTCTATATTCAGCTGTTTAACATCTAATGACTACATTTGCATGAAAGTACTGTTTTACAAGCGGAACATTGCACCTAAATCTAATTAAGTTCATGAAGATATTACTGATTGAGGATGAACCTAAAGTAGCCTCTTTTATAAAAAAAGGGCTGGAAGAACAAACCTATGATATTGATCAGGCTTATGATGGTACTTTTGGGGTGAAAATGGCACTACAGAATGATTATGATCTGATCATTTTAGACATCATTTTACCTAACATGAATGGGCTGGATGCATGTCGTGAAATCCGTAGGCACAATACTTCTGTTGCCATTTTGATGTTAACAGCCCTGGGTTCTACAGATGATAAAATAACAGGTTTAGATGCCGGTGCCGATGATTACCTGACCAAGCCCTTTGAGTTTAAGGAACTGTTAGCCCGCATCAGGGCACTTATGCGACGAGGGAGTGAAGCTATAAGCAGTGAGAAACTAACCATAGCTGACCTGGAGATGGATGTTGTCAGGAAAACAGTAACAAGAGCTGGTAAACCTATTACCCTTACAGCCCGGGAATTTGCTTTGCTGTACTATTTGCTTCGTAACCAAGGCAGGGTAGTATCCAGGGTGGATATAACGGAACAGGTGTGGGAGACATCTTTCGACACAGGCAGTAACGTCATAGACGTTTACATTAACTTTCTCCGGAAAAAGATCGATAAGGAGCATGACCTAAAGCTTATACATACTCTGGTGGGTATGGGGTATGTACTTAAGGTGCAGAATGAGGTATGATAATCCGGAAAAAGCTAACGATACAGTTTACTAGCATTTTTGCTATTTTGCTGCTGGTATTTTCGTTGGGGGTATATTACTTTACATCTCTCTATCGGCAGTCAGATTTTTACGAACGTATACGGCTGCGTGCCTATGCCGCGGCACATCATGTGCTGGATGCAAATGAGCTAAGCGATTCTACGCAGCACCAGAACATGATTAAATATTACCATTCGTTGCCTTATGAAGCAGTACGGATCTATAGGAGTAATGGCGACCGTTATTTCTCTGATGGTGACGGTGAGCTTAGCATAGACCAAAAGCTGCTGGAAAAAGTGAAAAGGCAGAAGGTTGTAAGGTATGACGTGGGTGTGCGCCAGATTGTTGCTGTATTTTATCCTGATGACGAAGGCGACTTTATCGTTCTGTCTTCCTGCATTGATGTTTACAGCTTACGCAAATTGCAGCACCTGAAAGTGTTGCTTATCATCAGCTTTCTTGTTTCGATGGGCATTGTGATTGTGGCTGGCTGGGCCTTTGCAAAGCAAGCAATGAGACCGATTAAGAAGATTGTAAGCGAGGTTGAAAAGATTAATGCATCAGGCCTTAACATGCGTCTTAGCAATGCAGATGGGAAAGATGAGATTTCGCACCTGGCTCAGATCTTTAACAAGATGCTGGATAGATTAGAGCTTGCTTTTGAAATGCAAAGTACCTTTGTATCCAACGCCTCCCATGAACTGCGAACTCCGCTAACAGCTATGATAGGTGAGTTGGAGGTCGCTCTGATGAAACCACGTGAGACCAAGGAATACCAACGTGTGCTGCAATCTACGTTGGAAGACGCTCGCCTGCTGGCAGAACTTTCCAATGGTCTGCTACAGATTGCGCAGGCAAGTTTGGATTCCTCTAAAATAACACAATCTTATCTGCGCTTTGATGAGCTGGTGTGGATGGCACGGGAGCAAGCCTTGAAACGACAGCCTAATGCACGCATAGACATAGATTTTGCCAACTTCCCGGATGATGAAGATCGACTGATTATTAAAGGGAATGAGGCACTATTATTAATAGCCGTCGTTAACGTGCTGGAGAATGCAATTAAATTTTCTCCTCAGACAAGGGCTATCACCGGTTTCATAACAGTAGAGAAACTAGATGTTTCGCTAAAGGTAAAGGATCAGGGGGTTGGTATTGCGCAAGAAGACCTTAAGCATGTGTTTGTGCCATTTTTCCGTGCTGATAATGTGCGGAATATTACTGGCCATGGCATTGGTTTGCCTTTGGCAGAGAGAATTCTGAAGTTGCACAGAGGCTCAATACAGATAGACTCGAGAATAAACAAAGGTACTGAAGTAACCATAAAGCTGCCACAGGCCTACATGTTCATTCCCAATAGGGTGTGATTTTAATCTCATTTTAATTTCACGTTAACTCCATGTTAATGTTATGGGGCGATCTTTGATAAAGTGAAGGCCTCTGTAATTTTAGGCACCATTAGCATTAGTATATCCTGCTAGGGATTAACTAGAATTCAAATATGAAAGAAATAAAAAGCACACCCAGTTTTGTGGCTAATTTAGGAAAAGACATTCCGTCAGGGCTGGTTGTCTTTCTTGTTGCGCTTCCGCTTTGCTTGGGTATAGCGCTGGCCTCTGGTGCTCCATTATTTTCTGGTTTGATTACTGGTATAGTGGGTGGTTTGTTGGTTGCCTGGCTAAGTGGCTCACAGCTTAGTGTCAGCGGGCCAGCTGCAGGGCTTACCGTTATTGTGCTGAACGGTATTGAAACATTAGGTACGTTTGAGGCTTTTTTGCTAGCTGTAGTGCTGGCTGGCTTCTTGCAGCTCGTGCTAGGGTTTGTCAAAGCGGGAGTTATCGGCCTGTATTTTCCTTCGTCTGTGATTCGTGGTATGCTTGCTGCTATTGGTCTGATTCTGATTCTAAAGCAAATACCGCACTTTATGGGTGGAGATGAGGACTTTTTTGGCGAGATGGAGTTTTTTCAGGCAGACGGCCGTAATACATTCTCTGAAATTGGGCATGCCTTTGCTTCCATACAACATGGAGCTCTGATTGTAGGTATCATTTCGCTCATTATCCTGATTGTTTGGGACAATGAAAAGCTGAAGCGCCTTAAGTTTTTTAAACTAGTACCAGGTGCCTTAGTTGTAGTTCTGCTTTCTATTGCCATTAATGCTCTTTTTGAGCGTTTTATTCCTCAACTGGCTATTGCTGATACGCACCTGGTAAGCATCCCGAATATAAGCAGTGCACAGGAACTGGGGAATGAACTTCGCTTTCCAGACTTCAGCTTTTTCACAAACCCTCAACTGTACCTTGTAGCTTTTACCATAGCAATTGTAGCTAGCTTAGAAACACTGTTAAGCGTGGAGGCAGTTGACAAACTTGACCCACATAAGCGCCGCAGCGATATGAATCGGGAGCTTAAAGCACAGGGTGTAGGTAACATTGTAAGTGGTATGATAGGTGGTTTACCAATGACAGCAGTTATTGTGCGAGGCTCGGCGAACGTTGCTTCCGGCGCCCAGACAAGGTTGTCATCCTTCGTGCATGGTGTTTTCCTGTTTCTTTCTGTTTTATTCCTGGCTGGTTTCTTAAACCGGGTGCCCCTGTCAGCCTTGGCAGCTGTGTTGCTTGTAGTAGGCTTTAAGCTTACTAAGCCAAGCTTATACAAAAGCCAGATTAAGTTAGGGCACGAGCAGTTTATTCCTTTTATTGTGACTATAGTGGCTATCTTATTTACTGACCTGCTTATAGGTATTTGTATTGGTTTGGCTGTAGGTATCTTCTATATTCTGAAAGCAAATTATAATTCACCTTACTTTTTCCATAAAGAGGAGAGTACCAACCGGGAGCTTATTCGCATTAAATTGAGTGAGCATGTTTCGTTTCTTAACAAGGCCAGCATTATTATGACGTTAGATAAGTTGCCAAAAAACAGCCATGTTATTATAGACGGCGGCAACTCAGAATATATAGATTATGATGTTCTGGAGGCAATTCAGGAGTTTAAAAAAACTGCCCATGAACGCAATATACTGGTAGAACTGGTTAATATTAAAGAGGTAAGCGTTCTGGAAATGCATTAATCTGGTTTAACTGAATGGTATAACAAAAGCTATAAAATAAAATCAACAATTCATATGGAAAAAATATTTGAAAATAATAAGAAGTGGGTAGCTCAGAAACTAAGTGAAGACAAAGATTATTTTAATAAATTAGCCTTAGGGCAGGAGCCTCGTTATCTTTTTATTGGATGCTCCGATAGCCGCGTTCCTGCTGGTGAAATTTCTGGTACCGGGCCTGGCGAAATGTTCGTACATCGTAACATTGCCAATTTAGTGGTACATACTGATGTGAATTTACTGTCAGTATTGCAGTATGCGGTTGAGGTACTGAAAGTAAAAGATATTATCGTTTGCGGGCATTATGGTTGTGGCGGCGTCGCAGCGGCTGCAAGCAACCAGCAGTATGGCCTAATAGATAACTGGCTCCGTAACATTAAAGATATAATGCGCCTGCATGAGGGAGAAATTACTGCTATCAAGGATGAGGAAGCTCGTTTACGACGTTTAGTTGAGCTAAATGTAATTGAACAGGTAAGTAATCTGTATAAAACATCTATCATTCAGAATGCTATGCAGGCCAATAATCCTCCAAAGATTCACGGCCTGGTATATGACATCAAAGAGGGTATTTTAAAAGATCTTAATGTCGATTCGAACATCTTTAAACGCTACGATTACATTTATAGCATTGTGCCGGAGCCGGAAACCGTAGAGGGAAATGATGAGGCTGCGGAATAAGAATTAAAGTAAGTTTAGTCTCTATTAGGATTATTGGAAGGAAAGCCTGGTTTTATGTGCCAGGCTTTCTTCTTTTATAATAAAAGAGGTTCTTTAAAAGCCTTTAGTGTAGCTGAGAGTTACTTGAAAAGATGAATTGCGCCTAGACCTGCCTTCGTAAGCACCTTCATCGTCTACATCTTTAAAACTGCCGTTATAGCGTAAGCCTATGCCTAGGCCGCTGATGCTGCGGTAACCGATTCCGGCAGCATATCCGAAATCAATAGGATAAGGATTGTCTGTTATATCCGTTTCTGTTGTGGTGGTAGTGGTGCGGCTTCCCGAGGTGTTAGTAAGCTAATTAGTATGTGTTCCTTTTAGCAGGAAGGATATTTGCGGGCCTACTTCAAAAAAAAGCCCACTGGTTTGTATGCTGAGTAACACAGGCACGTCCAGGTAGTTTAGGCGTGTTTTCTCTTTGCTTGTTGTATTGCCGTTTGTTGTCTCAGTCTTAGCTCCTTTTGATGTAAAAAGTAGTTCGGGCTGTATTCCAATATGATTGTTGATTTCTTTTCGGGCTGTTACTCCTACTGTATAGCCAGGTCTATAGTCGTAGTTCTTTGCATCATCGCCTTTAAAAGTAGTATAATTTAAACCTGCTTTTATGCCTACTTGTTGAGCACTTGCAAAACCTGTTATTAACGCTAATCCTGCTCCTAGTATTAACTTTTTCATTCTGTTTAGCTGTTCTGAAACATATATATTAGGCACAAAACTATAAAACTATATTAGATATTAAGTACAAAAAGAATCCCCGCCGCATATTATGCGGCGGGGATTCTTTTTGTACTTAAATAAACTTAAACATTTATTTTAAACTTATTCTGTGGCTATTACCACTCATATTCTCTTCTGGAGCCTGAACCATAAGAATAGGGAGGTCCACTATAAGTTCCTCCTGAACTGTAGGTTCCGTATCTGTTATTATTGCTGCTACGATCACGGTTGTTTGAACGGTCCTGCATTTCATCCTGTCTTCTTCTTCGTTCTGCTTCATCATCTCCGAACCAAGACTTTACTTCGTCTCCTGCACGATCAAAGAAACCACGGTCATCATCATTGTATCTGTTTCGGTTTCTGTCGTTATCCCAGCTTCTGTTTCTGCTATTATCTGAAGAAAAGCGGTCTCTATCGCTATAAGATGAACCAAAGTTGTTGTCGCGGCCATAGTTAGATCCACCATAGGTTGAACCTACAGTGCCCCCATAGCTACGGTTATTGTCGCTGTTCCAGTTGTTGGAAGAGTTGCTGTCCCAGTAATCAGATGAACTTCTGTCGTTCACATCCCATCTTCTGTCTCTGTCATTTGATGAACGGTTCCAGGGATTATCAGAAGAGCGTCCCCAACCATTACCTGAGCGGTCGTAAGAACTTTGGTTGTTATTATAGCGACTGTTGCTATAGTCGTTGTCATAGCGGTTGCTGGATGAACCATAATTACGGTTAGAACCTGTACTGAATCCTAAACGGTCATGGTCAGAATCGTAGTTACTGCGGGAGCTATAGCTATTATTATTGTCGTTATTGTAATTAGAATCATAGCTGCCGGTGTTACCAGCGGACCTACCATAAGTAGAAGTACCGCCATAACCAGACGTAGCACTAGTGTCACGTCCAGCTCCTAAATCTCCAGTACGGCGACCATGGATATCCTTACCATGTGCACCGCGTTCATCACCGCCTAAACTAAAGTTATCGGAATAGTAGTTACGTGCTGAACTTCTGGATTGTGTTCTGTCAAAATCATTATATGGGTTAAAACCCGAATTTTCATAGCTTCTCATAGTCAATAAATTAAATTAGAGATCAATTTATAATCTACAGATGTTTCTACATCCTAGTATTTTTTTACGGACAAGGTTTAGTTTAGTTACTAAGCCTTGTTTTTGTAATGTTTTATTAACATTCAGTTATATAAAACAAGTGCTGTGATAGTAAAAAAACTAGGCTGAGTAAAATTTTGGTATGATTTGTTAATTGTATTATGTGTTTATAATACAAATATTATATATAATTCAATTAATGTTATGTTTTAATGTTTAATAGCACTTTATGCGTTAAAAATTAGGACTATGGCCTTGTGTTAGATTATTTGCTCTTCTTTTTTTATGTAAAAAAGTTTATCTATATTTTGTATTTAATATAGTATTTGTACATTTGCTTGCTGTTGAAGAAGTAGTTCTTATTGACTAATCGAAGACTGTTTGAAAGATGCGCAATTATAACTTTTAGCCATAGTACAATGAAAACAAAAACGATGCTGGCTTTACTAGGGGCCATAGTAATGTTAACCTCCTGCGAAGAGCTTTTTGGAGATGATGATCTTAAGCCAGATGGTTCTAACCCAAGTTTAGTTATCAATACGCCGTCTACCAACCAAACTGTAAATGCTAGTCAGGGATTGCGCATCAACATTACAGGAACAGATAAAGATAATATAACAGATATTGCGTTTTCAGTTAAAGGAAGCGAAGATGAAGCTGATTTAGTGAAATTCAGTAAATTTCATGATAAAAGAGTAGTTGAGTTTGACACCACAGTTATGCTGAGTGATGTCAAACCAGGAGTTTATTCTTTGGTAATAGATGCCGTGGATAAGCGAACTAATCGTACTCAAAGAGAAGTGATGATAACAGTTAAGTGAATCCGATAACATAACTTTAGCCGCCCATATAGAGAGGGCCGCCATTACTTAATGGCGGCCCTCTCTATATGGCAGGTAGTGTATCAATTAAACTGATACACTACCTGCCACTGTTCATTTATGGTTAAGGCAGCATCAAAGGTTTTCCCTGACTGTTCAGATGTAAAGCCTTTTATTTTAGGAGTCTTGCCTTTCAAAAGGAGGGCCGTAACTTGTTTCTCAGTTAGCTGTTTTCCGCCTTTTTCGAACGGCACAACAAACTGGCAGCCTTCCCTGAACCTGCTACAGCCATAGGCAGACTTCCCTTTCAGTAATTTGCCCTGCTTGCAACGAGGGCAACTTTCAAAAGGATCTACTTTAGGCGCAGCTTCTGCCTTCTCCACTATCAGTTGGTTAGACGTATTCAGCCTTATAGTTGCCTTAAAATCTTCTCCATTATCAGCCTTAAAGCCTTTTATTTTACCTGACTTGCCTTTACTAAGAAGAGCTTCCACCTGTTTTTCACTCAGTTGTTTACCTTGCAGCTCAATAGGTATAAGAAAGCGGCAACCTTCTTTGTAGCGAATACAACCAAATGCTTTAGACCCTTTTAATATATAACCTTCTTTACAGGCTGGGCATGGGCCAAGTCCTTTTTTAGCAGGGCTGGTAGCTTTGCCTTGGCTTTGGGCTTTCTTAACAGGCTTGCCAGCTTGCTCTGTTTCCTGTTGTGGCTCTAAAGTAACTGTGGCTCTGTCGTACTTTACTTCCTGCACAAGGTCCATAACAAAGCGCTGCAGCTCCTGTAAAAAGGCATCGGCCTTAAATTCTCCTCCCTCAATCTGGCGTAGCTTGCGTTCCCACTGCCCGGTCATCTCAGCAGATTTAAGTGTCTGGTTCTTTATAACGCCTATCAGGTCTATGCCCATGGGGGTGGGTACTATTTTCTTTTTCTCCTTCCGGATGTATTGGCGTCTGAAAAGAGTTTCTATAATGGCTGCCCGAGTGGAGGGTCTGCCAATGCCATTTTCTTTCAGCGCGTCTTTCAGTTCCTCGTCTTCCACCTGCCTGCCTGCCGTTTCCATAGCACGAAGTAACGTTGCCTCGGTATATTCTTTAGGAGGATTCGTCATCTTTTTATCCAGTAAAGGAGTGTGCGGCCCATGCTCTCCAATATCGAAGTGAGGTAATACACCTGATGCCTCTTCTTCGTCTTTGCTTTCCCCTTCTTTGCCTGTTCCTTCTGACTTAGCTTCATCGGCACCATATATTACGCGCCAACCTGGTTCCAGTATCTGCTTGCCCTTTACCCGGAAAGCATAACCAGCAGAATCGGCCATTACGGTGGTATTACTTACTATACAATCCGGGTAAAAGGCTGCAATAAAGCGACGTGTAATAATGTCGTACACATCTGCTTCGCGACCATACAAGCTATTAGCAGCTGCACCTGTCGGTATAATAGCATGGTGGTCGGTAACTTTGTTGTTATTAAAGACCTTTTTTGTCTTTCTTATTTTGTTTTGCAGCAGTGATGATATTTCTTGGCTGTAGTTGCTTAAGCCCTGCAATATGCCCGGAATCTTAGGGTAAATATCATCAGGCAGAAAGACGGTGTCTACACGAGGATAAGAAATAACTTTTTTTTCGTAAAGACTTTGCACCGTTTTCAGGGTTTCGTCAGCAGAAAGGCTGAGTTTATTGTTGCACTCAATCTGCAGCGAGGTAAGGTCGAAAAGTTTTGGCGGAGACTCTGTGCCTTTTTTGGTGTCAACATCTGTAATAGTTAACTCTGCCTCCTTTATCGCCTCCATTATTTTCTGCGCCTCTTCTTCCTTTTGAAAGCGGCCATTAGTACTGGAGAAGGTAGTTTCGCGGTAAATGGTTTTAAGCTCCCAGTAAGGTTGCGGTACAAAGTTTACAATCTCATGGTGCCGGTTTACAATCATTGCCAACGTGGGTGTCTGTACCCGGCCAATGGATAAGGTTTGGCGCCCCTGGGCATACTTTAATGTAAAAAGGCGTGTAGCATTCAGGCCCAGTAGCCAGTCGCCTATAGCACGGCTTTTGCCAGCCTGGTAAAGTGTGTCAAACTCAGAGCCCTCACGCAGTTGAGCAAAGCCCTGTCGAATAGATTCTTCTGTAAGGGAAGATATCCAAAGGCGTTTAAAAGGCCTTCTGAACTTAGCTTCCGTAAGTACCCAGCGCTGTATTACTTCTCCTTCCTGGCCTGCGTCACCGCAATTAATAACCTCCTCAGCATTGTCCAAAAGTTTTTTGATGATTTTAAACTGCTGCTCTACACCTTTGTCCTTTAAAAGCTTAATGCCATACTGCTCTGGTAACATAGGCAGATCGTAGAGGCTCCAGCGCTTCCACTCAGGGCGGTAATCATCTGGTTCGCGAAGCTGGCAGAAGTGGCCAAAGGTCCAGGTTACCTGATAGCCATTGCCTTCGTAATAGCCGTCTTTCTTTGTTTTGGCACCAATTACCATGGCTATCTCACGGGCTACACTTGGTTTTTCAGCAATGCAAACTTTCAAGGTATCTTATGTTTAATAATTACTACAGCATTCAAATTTACAGCTTTCAGCCTATAATTCCGAACCTTTATTAAGCTTGATAAACAAGGTAGGCAGCAAAATAATGAACAGGTTTTAGATGAAGCATGCTGCTATAGCTTATATAGTGTTACCTTAATTTATTATATTTGCATATAATGTTTAAACATTGTTTACTGGTGGTCTGTATAAACAGGGTAAAAGATTGGGTAAAGTTTTAGTACTAAGTTATTAGTAACACAAGTAATGCAACCAATTTTGGGCAACAGGAATCTTCAACACTGAAACCTAGCCATGGTAACGTAGAGGAAAATGATAAAGAAGTGTGTTTTAAAATAACAGTATTAAAGCTTTATACATTTTGTAAAACACATAACGCCCCATTATAACGCTAACTAAATAAACAATTCTGTCGAGATTCTGTATTTAATACTAGCAGATGAAAAAAGGAGAGAGGAGAATGATGATATATGAAAACAATTCTATACTGCCGAAAACTTTTAATGGCATTCTTTTTACTTGTCTTATTAGCTTTACAAGCTTGTGATAAGTTTGAGTACAGCCCCTATGAAGTTCGCTTAGATAAAAATGAGAGGGATGTTAATAACCGGAGTATTGAAAGAATTAAAGCTCTTAATATATCTCCTTCTGATACACTGCGTTTTGTGCTGACTGCTGATGTACAGGGCTTTTACTCAGATGATGACGATTTAGTTGACGCTCTTAACAAGCGCAATGATATAGCATTTGTTTTGCTAGGTGGTGATATTACAGATTTCGGGCTTTTGAAAGAGTTTAAGTGGATATACCAAAGCTTTGAAAGGATGAAAGTACCTTATGTAGCCGTTATCGGAAACCATGATGCAACGAACAACGGAAAGCAGGTTTATGAGGCTATGTACGGGGACTTTAATTTTAGCTTTACAGTTGCTGATCGCAAATTTATTTTCCTGAATACAAACTACCTGGAATTTGATAAAAATGCCCCGGATCTTGAGTGGCTGGAGAGTGAATTAGCAGATGCTTCTTCTTACCTTAATACGTTTGTTGTTTCACATATACCGCCTACCAACGTTGAGTTTGGCGCAGATAAAGCAACGGAATATGAGAACTTATTAGAACAACATAATGTGAGCATGTCTATACATGGCCACAACCACAACTATGACTACTATAAGGTGAAAGAGGGAGGGGTGGATCATTTGAATGTGTCTACTACAAGTAAGCGGGAGTATATTGTGATGAACGTTATAGGAAAAGACGTTCAGTTTGAGCGTGTAAACTTTTGAAGCCCCAGCGATGAACGTTAAATTGTTACTGCTCTTGCTGTTGAGTTTGCCGTTGTCTGGCAGGAGTCAAAGCGCTGAAGATAGCCTGAATCATAAAAGGGCATGGTATGTGCCTGAGGGGGTAGTGGTACAGCATGCCGGTAATATGGGCTTTTTGGCTGTAGGGCCAAGCTATGATCTATTCAGCAAAAAGGTTACAGCAGACATTCTTTACGGGTTTGTTCCCAAGTACCAGGCAAAAGAGGTGCTGCATCTGGCTACCTTAAAGCTAACCTACCTACCATACAAAATTAATATTGGAGAAGATTATAGCGTTACTCCTTTAAGAGTTGGCCTGGGCGCAAGCGTTTATTTTAATGATCAGCTGTCTCTTAATTGGGCAGAAGATTATCCGAGGGGATATTACTGGTGGTCTGAAGCAGTGCGTGTACTAGGCTTTGCCGGTGCCTCTGTAAATCGTGATTTTGGTAACGATATGTTTCTAAAAAGGCTTAGTCTTTATGGCGAGGTGGGTACATATGATCTTATTGTAACCTCATGGATAAGAGATAAGTCTATTAAGTTTGGTGATATTTTAAGTCTCTCCGTTGGAGTGAGAGCTAGCTTTTAGAGCTAAATACTAAAGTTAAAAAGCCCATGCAGCCAATAGGTAAGACAATTGTGGTAGTAGGTGTTGTACTGGTAGTGCTTGGCCTTATCGTGTGGCTGGCCGGAGACAAGTTTAGCTGGTTTGGACAGTTGCCAGGGGATATCCGGGTTGAGAAAAAGAACGCTCGCTTTTATGCTCCTATAACCAGTATGCTGCTTCTCAGTATTTTGTTGTCTCTGCTAATGTGGGTTTTTCGTAAGTTCTTTTAGCATAGCAACCTTTATTTTTTAGCTTTGACTTAGCTTACTAACTTGTTGCCTCCAACGCAGGTTTCTATCATGCCTCGAAAATTGAAGCTGCATAAGGATGTAATTTCTGTTTTGGTGATGGTAATAGTGTTCCTGTTGCTTTGGATTTTATTTTGATCCGCTACATGTTTTACATACTTTCTAAAACTCTTCATTTCCTGCTAATGCCTTTACTATGGGTGTTAGTTTTGCTTTTATTGGCCCTTTTCCTTAAATCACCTGAAAAGAAGCGTGGCTGTTTAGTGTCGGCTGTAGCGTTGTTACTAGTGCTTTCAAATCCTTTTTTAGCGAATGAAGCCTGGCGCGCCTGGGAGGTTGAAGCAACGCCTGTAAGCGACGTAGATAATTATGATGCTGCCATTATTCTATCGGGTGTGACCTCTTTTAGAGAGGATATTCCAGATCGTGTACATACGTATAAAGGTGCTGACCGCTTTCTGCACCCTTTACAGCTATACCGAATGGACAAAGTGCAGAAACTTATTATTTCTGGTGGCCACGGTTTAGTATTAGGAGAGGGGATTCCGGAGTCGGAGCAAATTGAGAAAGTACTGCTGATGGCTGGTGTGCCGGAAGAAGATGTCATAACAGAAGTTAACAGCCGTAATACCCACGAAAATGCAGTAAATACTAAAGAACTGCTTATGCAGCATCCGGAGCTTAAAAAGTTGTTATTGGTAACCTCTGCTTTTCACATGCGACGCGCAGCTGGCTGTTTCGAAAAAGCAGGTGTTGCAACCGACCATTTCAGCACTGACTTTTACTCTTATGAAAGAAGGTTTACCCCGGATGAAACTATTATACCAAGTGCAGATGCACTTCATTCATGGCAACGCCTTATCCATGAAATCTCTGGTTATATAATATATAAAATATTAGGGTACTGCTGATGTGGTTAGTTATAGTCATCATGCAGGGCTGCCAACCCGGAAAGAACTGAAAACCCTACATGATGACTATTTAAGTTTTCTTCATTTATTTTGATAGCCAAATCCAGGCGTTTTTACCCAATCCAGATACTCTTCTGATTTACAAACTCCCGTATACCGAGGTAAGATAGTTCACGGCCATAGCCAGACTTTTTGATACCTCCAAAAGGAACTTCCGGAGAGGAGGCAACCATTGCATTAACGAACATGGCTCCGGTCTCCACCTGTCGGGCTACACGCAGGCCGCGTTCTTTGTCTCTGGTCCATACTGCGCCAGCAAGGCCATAGCGGTTGTCGTTCGCAATTTTGATGGCTTCGTCTTCGTCTTTTGCCACCATTATAGCAGCAACAGGGCCAAACATCTCCTCATCATAAGCAGGCATACCTGGTTTTACATCTCTTAAAATCATTGGCTTAAAATAAGCACTGTCCTTATTTACATGCCCGCCGTCCAGCACTACAGTAGCTCCTTTTTTGATAGACTGATCTACTTGCTTTTGCAGTTCTTCGGCAAGGTCTTTACGTGCCAATGGGCCATAGTCGCATTCTTCTTCTAGTGGGTTGCCGGTACGGAGGCTGGCCATTTTATCTTTCATTTTTTGCAGGAATGTATCTGCTACACTCTCCACCACAATAAAGCGTTTGGCTGCAATACAGCTTTGCCCGGTGTTTATCATACGCGCTCTTACGGCAAACTCAGCGGCTTCTTCTATATCAGCATCTTCCAGCACTATAAACGGATCGCTTCCGCCTAGCTCCAGCACCGTTTTCTTTATTTGCTGTCCGGCTTTCTCCGCTATTTTAGATCCGGCCCCTTCACTGCCAGTTAATGTAACAGCTCTTACCAGCGGATGTTCAATAACGGCATTTACTTCTTTTGAGCCAATTAGCAGTGTTTGAAACACATCATCAGGAAAACCTGCTTCTCTAACGATTTCCTCAATAGCCAAAGCGCACTGAGGTACATTAGAAGCATGCTTTAGTACTCCTACGTTTCCTGCCATCAGGGCCGGTGCCAGAAAACGGTAAGCCTGCCAGAAAGGGAAGTTCCAGGGCATAACAGCCAGAATAATACCCAGGGGCTCATAGGAGATAAGGCTTCTCGATGCTGCTGAATTTATTTCTTCGTCTTTCATAAATTCAGCAGCGCTGTCGGCATAATAGCGGCATACCAGCGCACACTTCTTTATCTCTGCAATCGCATCTTTTAAGGGCTTACCCATCTCCAGAGATATGATTCTCCCATATTTTTCTGCTCCCTTTTCCAAAACTTCGGCCTGCTTGTTCATGTGCTTTGCTCTTTTATCAAAACTGACCTTTCGCCAGCTCTGGAAAGCCTTATCAGCGGCTTCAATTTTACGTTGTACCTCCTCGGTAGTGTCTGGTTCAAAGGTTTTTATCAACTCGTTTGTAGCGGGATTTCTTGTTTCTATAGCCATTTTGCTAATAGTTGGTTATGGTATAAATATACATAAAGCCTCTTATACGTGCTTTTAAGCATGTTTATACACTAAGTTTGGTACTTGTTTAAAACCTTTTTTAGATAAAAAGGTTAGAAGATAGTTATATTAACATTCGTGCTTTTGATCTTTCTGGTTCTAAAAGCTGACCAACACTTGAAGCTATCTTGGCTTTGCATTATCAGCATAAGCATCAATATCAATGTTCTTTTCAAACATCATCAAGTACTAACAAGATTATGGAGAATTCATACTACAACCCGGCAGACCTGGCTAAGTTTGGTAACGTAACCGAGTTTCAGCCTGAAATGGGCCGTAAGTTTTTTGATTATTATGGAGAAGTATTCAAAGAAGGGGCGTTAACCGAACGTGAAAAAGCATTGATAGCCCTGGCTGTGGCGCATGCCGTTCAGTGCCCATATTGTATTGATGCCTATAGCACAGATTGCCTGCAGAAAGGTGCTGACGAAACACAGATGATGGAAGCTGTGCATGTAGCTGCGGCCATAAAAGGTGGTGCTGCCTTAGTGCATGGCGTGCAGATGATGAATAAAGTGAAAGAGTTATCTATGTAGCCTATGGCCTCTACGGTAAAATCACTCAAGAACCAACACCATCAGTTTGCTGACCCTTTTTATCAGTTACAAGTGCTGCAGCAGCCTGTAAAGCAAGGAGAAACTTTTCCTGCTTTTGCAGAACAGTTGCTGGAGCATGGGCTGTATCCGTTGCAGCCTACAGGTACCACTATTCTACAGGTTAATGTAGGCAAAATGTGTAACCAGACCTGCAAGCATTGCCATGTAGATGCCGGGCCGGATCGTAAAGAGATTATGACACGGGAAACAATGCAGCATTGCCTTGCTGCTTTAGATAATTCCCCACAGATTACGACCGTAGATCTGACAGGCGGTGCCCCCGAAATGAACCCGGATTTCAGGTGGTTTGTACAGGAGATATGTAAGCGAGGCAGGCAGGTTATAGTGCGCTGTAATCTTACTATTATTTTGGCTAATAAAAAGTACTACAACCTGCCTGAGTTCTTTAAAGAGCATCGGGTACATATAGTATCTTCATTACCATATTTTCAGGCTTCCCGCACCGATGCACAACGTGGCGATGGAGTGTTTGAGAAGTCTATAAAAGCTTTGCTGATGCTGAATGAGGCAGGCTACGGACAGGAAAATAGCGGTCTGATGCTGGACCTGGTATACAATCCGTCAGGTGCTTTTTTACCAAGCGGGCAGAAATCATTGGAGGCTGAATTTAAGCGCAGACTGAAGAATGGCTACGGAATAGAATTTAATAATTTATTTTGTATCACAAATCTTCCAATTAGTCGTTACTTAGATTACCTGGTTAATAGTGGCAATTACCAAAATTACATGCAAAAATTAGTGGATGCCTTCAACCCTGCTGCTGCAAATAACGTTATGTGTCGTAACACCCTCTCTGTCGGGTGGGATGGCTACCTATATGACTGTGACTTCAACCAGATGTTGGAGTTGAAAGTAGAACGTGATAGGCCACAGCATATTAACCAGTTTAATATTAAACAACTGGATGACAGGAACATTGTTTTAAACCAGCACTGCTACGGCTGTACTGCTGGTGCAGGTTCTAGCTGTGGTGGTGAAACGGTGAAGTGAAATATCTGGGTACAATAAAATAGCTTGTTCTTTTATAATGATGCGCAGAAAAGTATATATAACTGCCGCTTTTTGTTGGTTCCTGCTGCTCCATCTTTTTGGTCAGGGAACAGGGAAAGCCTATGCTTTAGCGCTTAAGGGGATGTACAGAAACACGGTTCAGCAAATAAAGTCAGCTGATCTGATGAAAATGATGCAGCGGCATGAACAAATGCTGCTATTGGATGCTCGAACCTTAAATGAGCATAAAGTCAGTCACATTCCCGGCGCTTACCATGCTGAATACAACAAGTTAGATCTAAAAGAATTCAAAGCAATACCAAAAGATACGCCCATTGTAGTTTATTGCTCTACAGGTTCTCGGGGCGAGCGCCTGGGAGAGAAACTCCAGAAAGCAGGCTACAGGAATGTGTACAACCTCTACGGCGGCATCTTTGAGTGGGTAAACCAAGGTTTTCCTGTGTTCGACCATTTAGGTAAAACCACCAGAGTGCATGCCCATTCCCTCAGTTGGGGAATGTGGCTGCACGAAGGCGAAAAAACATTTCATGAAGCAGCCTGAGTTGCTGATACTCTTCGTTCGTAACCCCGAATTAGGGAAAGTGAAAACCCGCCTGGCAGCTTCAGTAGGTCCGATAGCTGCTCTGAATATTTATGTACGCTTGCTTAAGCACACTTTATTAGCTACGCAGCACCTTACAGCTGAAAAAGTAGTTTACTACTCTGATAAAGTTGAGACAGATGACTTATGGCCAGATGAAAAATATCAGAAAAAGCTGCAACCAACAGGCGATTTAGGTGATAAAATGTCTGCTGCCTTTGCTGCTGCTTTTGCCGAAGGCTATTCTTCTGTCGTTATTATTGGTAGCGATTGCCAGCAGTTAACGCAGAAGATAGTAGAACTGGCTTTCCGGAAGCTGCAGGAGCATGATGTAGTAATAGGCCCTGCCCTAGATGGTGGATACTACCTTTTAGGTATGCGGCACTATTATCCGAAGCTCTTTCGTGATAAGCGATGGAGCTCCGCACATGTTTTTCCTGATACAGTACAGGATGTTGAAGAACTAAACCTTTCTTATGCGCTATTGCCTCTTCTTTCGGATTTAGATTATATAGAAGACCTGGATGTAAATCTTTTGCACTGACTGTGCTTAACCATAAATAGTGCAATTTTAAAGAGGAGTACTGTCGAGGGTCTTTTAGCTTTTATAAGGATGGAGAACCCTCTTTTTTTACACCCAGATACTTCTGCACATAAACCTACCGGTAATTTTATCATAACATAACATCCAATTAACGTGCAGGTAATACTGCATTTATATTTTTACTTTCGATAAAAAAGATTTTAAAGTGAAAGTGGGGTATGGAGATAATTACCAACCAGCAGCAATTTACATCAGCGTCTCTCAGTAAGCTAAAAGCAACATATTTGTCACCATTACTGATGCAGTTTCTTAAGTTAAAGGATTTAAATCAGTTGTATAGTACAATTAATGCTTATGAAGGATTACAGTTTGTTGATGAAGTATTAAACCAGTTTGACATTAAGCTGGATGTTCACCCCCATGATTTAGCGAATATTCCCGCAACAGGTGGTTTTATTACCGTAGCTAACCATCCTTATGGTACACTGGATGGCCTTATCTTGATGAAACTGTTTGCCCACACCCGTCCCGACTTTAAGATAATGGCCAACCACCAGCTTATGCAAGTGTCTAACTTGCATAAGCTGCTTGTTTCGGTTAATCCCCTTAAGCAACAACATCTAGACAGCAGTATAAGTAGCCTGGAAGAGTCGCTAAGGCAATTGCAAAACGATATGCCATTGGGCATATTCCCGGCAGGTGAACCAGCAAGCTATAAAGCCGGAGCATCACAGGCAGCAGACTCACAATGGCATAGTTCCATAGAGCATCTTATTCATAAGGCGAAAGTTCATGTAATTCCTGTGTACATAAGCGGCGATACCAGCTTATCATCTAGTATGTTAGGCTACTTGAATCCTTTGCTGCGTACAGCCCAGTTACCCGCTCAACTCATGAGCAAGAAAGGTAAAACAATTAAAGTGCATATTGGGGAGCCAATAGCTTATAATAAGCTACACGCTTTTCCTGAAAACCAACTGTTGGAATACGTAAGGGCTAAAACATACGCATTAGGCAAAGATTTTAATAAGGAGCAAGCCAACGTATTGCAACAGCTTGAGAGTTATACTGTTCCTGAAGTTGTTGTAGCAGAGATAGATAAAAAAGTTATATTAAAGGAATTGTCTTTACTGCCTGAGTCAGCGAAGCTATTTGTACATCAGAATATGGAGGTGTATATCGCTAGCCAGGAACAGGCACCTAACATAGTACAGGAACTGGGGCGTTTGCGAGAGCTAAGCTTAAGAGCTATAGGAGAGGGCACTAACAAGGCTATAGATCAGGATGAGTATGATGCTTATTACCAGCACCTCTTCTTGTATGATCGTGATGCGCGGCTTATAGTAGGTGCTTACAGGTTAGGCAAAGGTAAGTCTATCTACAAAAAGTATGGTAAACAAGGCTTCTATTTGCATTCTCTGTTTAAGATGAAAGACAAATTAGTGCCTACACTTAAGGCGTCAGTAGAGATAGGGCGCTCTTTTGTAAGAGAGGAATATGTGTCGGAGCCGTTGCCTTTGCTGTTACTCTGGAAAGGAATAACTACTTATCTGGAGAAGCGCCCGTCTTACCGGTACTTGATTGGTTCAGTTAACATCAGCAATACTTTTACTAACACATCTAAAATGCAGTTGGTTGATTTGATTACTTCTCATTTCTACGACCTGAAGTTGGCTAAGTATGTGCAGACCCGTAAAAGTTTCAGGTACAGACTCTGTAAAGAGCACTACGAGAAGATGCTCTTCCAGCAAAAGCCTTTCACTAAAGATTTACTGGAAAAGCTAATGGCAGACATAGATATTGAACATACTACAATATCGTTGCCCGTAAAAAAATACCTAAAGTATAATGCACGGATTATTGGTTTTAACATGGATCCTAAACTTTCTAATTCCCTACATGGGTTTATGGTGATGGATATAGGAGCCATGCCTGCCATTATTACTAAAATGCTGCAGCAATACACCACATAGCCTGCCACTTCTAATATAAAAACAGACTAAGGATAAGTCCAGGTCTTGTAGCCCCGCTAAATTTGGTATTTAGCGGGGCTGTTTTGTTAAAGCCTTTTTAGATTTTAATAGCTATGGAGTTTCTTCATTCCAGGGATTTGCTGTAGATTAGACCTTGAATAAATGTGACACTGTAAAGGACACAAAGCCAATGCCTGCGACTATAGCCAATACTACACTTACTTTTCTGGCGGATTTAACTCAGTACAATACCCGCGAATGGTTTAATGAGCATAAAAAGCAGTATGAGGCAGCCCGGAAAAACTACATCTCTTTTTTAGATGATTTGCTGGAACACATGCAGCCATTTGAACCAATAGCCATAGGCCAGAAAGGAAAGGATTTAATATTCCGCATTTACCGTGATGTACGTTTCTCTAATGATAAGCGCCCTTACAAAGATCATTTCGGAGCTTATATAGCAGAGGGTGGCAGAAAGTCTATCAATCCTGGATATTATCTGCACCTGGCGGGCAACAATAACTCTTTTGTGGCTGGCGGGTTGTGGTTTCCTCCATCGGAGCAACTGAAGGCTGTGCGTCAGGAGATAGATTATAATCTAGATGAGTTTAAAGGCATAGTAGCCTCATCAGACTTTCAGGCAAAGTTCGGGGGTGTGTCTGGAGAGCAACTGAAGACTACTCCCAAAGGATATGATAAAGAAAATCCGGCTATAGAATATCTGCGCTATAAAAGCTGGAACGCAGTTATGCCACTCCAAGACGAAGTCGTATTAAGCAACGGCTTTATGGATGTTGTACTAGATGCCTTTAAAAGTATAAAGCCCTTTAATGAATTCCTGATGAACCCGTTGCGGGATTTGGAAGCATAAGAATAAGCTTTAGCTGCAGACTATCTCATTTTTTAGCTCCAGTTTGTTTTTATAGTCTTCGATGTTCTGTAGGGTAATTTCCGCTATATTCTGTAAGGCATTGCTGGTGAAGAAAGCCTGGTGGCCCGTTATCAGCACATTGTTAAAAGAGAGCAGGCGCATAAAAACATCATCCTGAATCACTTTGTTAGATAGGTCCTCAAAAAATAAGTCTGATTCCTCCTCATAAACATCCAACCCAAGGTAGCTGATATGCTCATGCTTAAGGCCTTCGATTACGGCTTTAGTATCTATCAATGCTCCCCGGCTTGTATTGATCAGCATCACACCTTTTTTCATCTTTTTAATTGAGTCTGGATTAATGATGTGATAGGTGCCCGGGGTAAGCGGGCAGTGAAGAGAGACAATGTCTGATTGAGCATATAAATCATCCGGTGTAGTGAACTCAATTCCTATACTCGCTGCTTCTTTCGGTTCAGCTATGTCGTAGCCCAATACACGACAGCCAAAGCCTTTTAATATTCTGGCAGTACATAAACCAATTTTACCTAATCCTATCAGGCCTACAGTTTTGTTATGCAAGTCAAAGCCAAGCAGTCCGTTTAAAGAAAAGTTACCTTCTTTTACCAGGTTATAAGCGCGGTGCGTTTTCCTGTTTAGCGTCAGGATTAAGGCAATGGTATGCTCGGCTACCGAATAGGGTGAGTAAGCCGGCACCCGCACCACTTTTATACCCAGTTCTTGCGCTGCTTTCAGATCTATGTTATTATAGCCGGCACAACGTAAAGCAATCAAGCCGACACCCTGATTGGCTAATTCCTGTAACTCATCTGCACTGATAAGGTCATTTACAAAAACACAAGCTACATTATAACCTTTGGCTAACACAGCGGTGCTTTTGGTAAGTGGAGCCTCCAGAAATTTTATCGTAAATCCGAATTTTTCATTGGCTGCGTTGAAGAACTGCTGATCATAGGCTTTAGCACTGAAAAATATAACTCTCATATTGGGACAAACTGATTATGAGTTTGAAAACTGGTTTTAAATAAAACTATAAGTCTACATGGTTCGAGTGCCTGTTCTGCTTTATAAAGGCGTTCTGGCTAAGGAGGCTTATGATTTCAGACTTCTGATTTAAGTAGTTAAACTTGTTCTTCTGCTAAATGTTCTGGTGTGGCAGTAGCTTTACGAGTTTCTAAGCTGGGTAAAGCTAAAAGAGGGATAAAGACCTGCTTTGTAATTCGTTTTGTTACACTTTGGTTCAGTAACCTGTCCAGGAAAGTGTGCCTCTGGGGGGCCAGTACCAGCAAATCAGCATATTGGTCCTGAACAAACTGCTGAATACCTTCTGCGATGCCTTTTCTGTGCTGGAAGAAAACTTCAAAGTCGACGTTGTAAAGGAGTTGATCTAACTCTTTCAAAGTTGCTAAAGCTTTGTTTTGCTCGGCTTCATTTAAACCCTCTTTAAAAATGTGTAAAACCTGTAACTTAGCCTTAAAATCTTGCACAAAGCCGCGCAGCCAGTTAAGAGCATTAGAACCAGGAAACTGATTTAAATCTGCTGCAAGAACAACAGATTTAATACTTCCGAATGGCCAGCTTTGCGGTACTGCCAGTACAGGTACTTTTGTTTCCTGCATAACGGCAATGGTAGTACGGCCAAGAAATGCATTGCTTGTCGCTCCTTCGCCGCGCATCCCCATGATAACTAAATCAGCTTTGTAAGCTTCAGTTGCTTTTAAAATCTGATCAAAAGCCACTCCAAACTTAGCGACACATATAGGCTCTACAGCTGTTGCGTAAGCAGGTACATGACCAATTTTAACTGTATGAAATTTGCTTTCTAATTCAGGGAGTATAGTACTCTTATCAGCTACTGCACCTCCAGTGCTATTAAACTGAAGGGCGAAATCTGTGTAAACAGATTGTCTGATCTTATTTGCATAAGCCTCCAGCTCTTTTGTTTTCTCCTGCTCAAGCTTTGGAATGACTGTATCAACATAGAAGGCATCGTAAAGCTCCAGAGGCTGATGAAAAGCATGGAAGAGCACAACTTTTGCATTGATCACTCTGGCAACTTCCTGTGCATATAACAGCGTATTACCTGCATATTCTGAAAAATCAGTAGGTACTAAAATAGTTTTCATGATTGCTGACTTGATAAATCTTAATGAACAAGTTAAAGCTACGTCTGTTTATTCTTGTAAAGAATGATAGCCATCAGTCGGATTAGTGACCTTTATCAACTTTTATTAGAGAATGTTAACTATTGGGTTTGTTGGGTGTGTTAAAGGCAAGTTAGGTAGTTTAAACCCATTAAATATCGCCTTAGAAGCTGTTAGAGCAAGATCTGATAACCTCTTTTTACGCAAAAAGTAAAAGTAGTTTTGGAAGCGTCGCTTCGTAAGACACTTTTGATTCATTATAAATATGGTCTGCTGTTAAGAAATAGTAATATATTTTTTAAGATTTAGTCAAGAGTTGATTACTTTTGCGTCGAACTTTTTTCTTAACAGTATTGGTTGTAAGTAAGGTAGAAAGAATAAGTTAACATGAGTGAGGAAACAATAAAGGTTGGGGACAAGGCGCCAGACTTTGAGTTGGAACGACAGGATGGTGGCCGATTCCGTTTGTATGAACTGCTGAAAGAAAAGAAAAAGAATGTTGTGCTGTATTTCTATCCTAAAGACAGTACTCCTGGTTGTACCAAGCAGGCCTGCGGATTCCGAAATCAGTATGAGCTTTTTAAAGAAAATGGCGCAGAAGTAGTAGGAATAAGCTCCGACAGTGTAGAGTCTCATCAGAAGTTTGAAAGGATACATCATTTACCTTTTACACTGTTGAGCGACAGAGGAAGCCAGATTCGTAAAATCTATGGGGTACCACGCAGATTAGGTTTGTTACCTGGCCGCGTAACCTATATTATAGATAGAAATGCCACAGTAAGGTATATCTTTAACTCAGTATCTAAACCACTGGAACATGTTAATATAGCCTTAGATGTGTTGCAGGAACTTCAGCAGGAAGAAGAAGTTGTATGTAATTAAGTGTAAAAAGAGTTTCAAAATAATAAGGGCAGGTGCAAAAGCACATGCCCTTATTATTTTGAAAGAGCTTAACCGTTGCTTCTTCTTTTATAGGTGACAAGTTGTAGCTTTCTTCCATCATAAAAGTCAATGCTGATAAAGCCTTTTTCTTTGCTATAAAGCAAGCGCTTGATACCAGTGTCTTTTGTGCTGTCGGAGTTTATTTCATATACATTGTTATAGTCTTGTCCATTAACGTTAAGCGTGTTATAGGTAGGAGTTGTTTCTTCAATTTTCCAGGTGTCATTTCCCTCAACTGCCAGCTTAACAGTTAAGCTATCCGGCCTTCTCAGTATGTAAGTGCCTAAGCCCGGTTTAGCATTTTTTACATCTTGTATAATACTGCCTACCTGCACATCCATCTTATCAACACATTCATCTGTAGCTTCATAACCTTCAGCAGGAATATTTTCAGAAGTCAGTAGTGTGTGAACGTATGTTAAAGTTTGGCCTGCTTCATTTTCAAAGAGAATGGTATCTCCCTGGTCGTAAACCAGCCACCGTTCATCTTCTTCCGATACAAAGGTTACAGAAGATGTCTCACAACTGTCGCAGGAAGTACAAATAATTATGCTACAGCATATAAGAAGCAAAGCTTTCAAACAAGAAAGTACCTTCATAAAATACTAAGGTTTTTAATGATGTTGGATAGCATAACGTATAAATTCGTAGAGTAGGTATTAAAAATTTCGTGCTCGCTGTAGTTTATTATAAAAAGCTATTTAATAAAGAATATAATTAGGGTATCTGTATGATTACTATCGCTAATTAAATGCCTGTAAATGAATTCTAGCTGATAACTTTTCAACCTTAAACTGTGTTTGTGAAAGTACTTTACTAGCGTAATATGATAATAAAAAAGCTGCCCCTGAAACGCTTTTATCAGCACTATCAGGGGCAGCCTTTTTCTAGCTGTTATTGGTACATTAGATTAAAACCTGTACCTAAAGTATACTTTCCATTAGCTTCTTCTCACCGGAATTGGCTGTGGTTGCATCTTTGGTCTGAATACCAACCAGGCTAACGTGCCCAATATAGTACCGGAAAAGAATACGAGGCCAGCTACCAGCCATCCGTTGGCTCCTCTTTGTTCAGCATCAAAATAAATGCCTGTCAGAATAAAGCCCATCAGCAAGACATATAATGTAAGTATTGTCAGAAATATAAAATTTATAGTCAGATCCATTGCTTCTGTAGTTTAAATTGTACAACCTCCAGAGCCTAGTTGGCTCGTTAGTATTAGTTTAAACTGCTAAAGGTGGTGTAATGTTTATAATTATATAAAGATAAAAGTAGCACTAGTTGTTAAAGTGCAATAAGTTAGTTGTATTTTTATTTTTAAGAGGTGGTATTGGCTAAATAATTTTGAAGTATCTAAAATTTAATTGTTTACAGAGAAGTCTTATGTTATACTTGTTTGAGTTTTACTGGTGTAGCCGAAGCAACTGAAGGAGCATTTGGGTTAAATAGCTGCCACTGTAAGGGCCATAAAAATTCATAGCCCGGGCTTCATACTTCTTAAGCTGGTAATGCTCATCCGGCACTATATAGCCAATGTAGCCGCCATTAAAACCTGTTAAAACCATATGTTGCCCCTGTTTATGTGCCTGTTGTTCCAACTGAGTCATAAATTCACCGGAGTAATCAGCAGGGGTCCCTAACAATACTGTTTCACCTACTTGTAAGCTTGATAAGTAGGCTGAATATTTTCCAAAGAAGGTATAAAACAGGCCTGGTGCAAACCTGTGCTCATCACCAAGACGCCAATGAGGTTTAGGAAGAGATAACGGAATACGAACGGAGTTTAGCTGGTTAGTGTAAGTTAACTGAACAGTAGCTGATTCCTGAAGTACTATTTCAGCAAGAGCATGACCGATTTCCTCTACGCTTTTAAATGTTTCGCCATGTTGGTAATTTGATCTGTGGCTGGAAACAGCACCGGCAGCAAAGGCTGCAAAATTTACCTGCTTCTCCAGTTGATCTACTAACACGCCCGGATAGTCTCGGGAAAGAACGGGTTGCATAGACGGAAGTATGGTCGGGTGTGCCGAAAATGTGCAGAGGATGGCTGTGTTGCCATTCTTTTTTTCAAACTTCAGAAAGCGTATTGTTGTATCACGGGCAGTAGCAGAACCTGTCAGGCGATTGTATACCCAAGGAGCTCCATTGGCATAGCCATAACCAACACGTGTAGCTTCTAGATTAGCCTGTGCCTGATTAATGCTTTGTAATACATGCTCTGCCGCTTGTTGCACAAGCTTCTTTTTATACTTTCCTGCCATCATCCGTCCGCCTATGCGTTTGCCCCAGCCTCCAAAGCTGGTATGGGTGTGGGTAGCGGTTAAGTATACTTGCTGCGGCTTTAGTCCGAGTTTTGAATATTGCTTTTCCAGCACCTTTGTCAGTTCCATAGGAGTAATAAGCATGTCTAGCGTTACCAGAAAAGCTAAATGCTGTCCGTTATCAAAAGCAAAAGTTCTGACGTAAGCAGAATCATGTACCTCCTTGTATTTTAAACCAAGCCGCTTGCCATAACCTGCCAGCGGGGCCGGTGGGGGAGGAGTTATGTTTACCTTGGCCCACCCAATTTTCAGCGTGTCTCCTGCAGTAGTATCAAGCTTTGCTTGCTCAATTTGGGCTACTGTTTTTCTATAGTAATCTGTCTGTTCCGGTGGGGTAGTATCTATGGGCTGTACGATGCAACTCTGAAAAAAGAGCAGCATACAACAAAGAAGGCAACTATAGTACTGGTGGTGTTTCAATGCTACTAAGTTAGCAAATTATAAGTTAACTCATAAACGGAGACAAAAGCTATAAACAGTATTTTAAAATCAATTTCTGTGCTCCTGAAGCACCCGCTGCATCACGTGAGTTAAATAGGTTCCGCTGTGAGGACCATAAAAGTTCATGCCGCGAGTCTCGTACTCATTTAGACCGTAGTACTGGTCAGGTGTAATATAGCCCATGTAGCCTCCGTTAAAGCTGGTTACTATTACCTGTTGCTTTTGTTTAAGGGCTTGTTTTTCTAGCACAGGCATAAATTCACCTGAATAATCTGCAGGAACTCCTAACAAAATTGTGTTCCCAATCTGGAGACTGGAAATAAAAGCAGCGTGCTTACCAAAAATCAAATTGAAGAGGAAAGGGGCTAGGCGCAGATTTTCTGTGATGCGCCACTGGGGTTCCGGTAGTACAAGTGGTGCCCGGGCATAACCGAGTCTATGTTTAAAAGCAGTGTTTACGTGTGGGAGTTCTTGCCGTACAAGTGTCGCCAGTCGCTGGCCAACTTCTGCTGTGCTCTCAAATGTATCACCATAAAAATGAGTGGTGCTATGGCTTCCGACAGCACCAGCCGAAAACGCCGCAAACTCTATGCGTTCTTCCAAAGCATCTACTAGTTCTCCTGGATAGTCCCTGGACAGGATGGGTTGCATAGAAGGTAGTATGGTCGGGTGTGCGGCAAAAGAACATAATATAGCCGTTTTTCCACCAGCCTGTTCAAACTTTAAAAATCTTATGTTCGTGTCGCGGTGCTGGCGCGATTCTGTAAGCCGGTTCTGCACCCAACTGGCTGCATTGGCGCTACCGTAACCTATGCGTGTTGGTTGCAGCCTTTGTAGGGCCTGTTTTATACTTTCAATAATTCGTTGCGTGGTTTGCTGCACTATTTGTTCATCATATTCACCAGACAGCAAGGCAATACCCGGCTTCTTGCCCCAACCACCAAAGCTGGTGTGGCTATGTATGGCTGATAAATACACCTGTTCCGGTTTTAGCCCAAGCGTCAAAAACTCTTTCTCTAGCGCCGCCGTTATCCGCATGGGTACTATCAGCATATCAAGCGAAACAAAAAAAGCTTTTGTTTGTCCGTTATCAAAGGCAAAGGTTCGTACCCAGACCGAATCATGCACTTCCTCATACTCCATACCTAACCTTTTCCCATATCCAGCCAGTGGTGCAGGAGCAGGTGGCGTAATGTTGACTTTGGCCCATCCTACTCGAATCGTATCCCCGGTAGTAATAACAGGCGGTTGCTTTTGCAGCTGTGCTTCTGTTGCATTGTAGTAGCTTGTTTTACTAAGTGGAGTCTCATTTATAGGGCGTATTACCAGGGCAGCCAGCAGTAAAAGAAGCAGCAGGATAAGTAAAATATACTTTATTATTTTATTTGTTGTAGAGTGCTTCAATACTATAAAAGCTGTTAGTTGTGGTAAAGTTACGCTGATTGTTGCGACAACAAGGCAAATTAACACCCTCAAGTTGTTTTAGGTTTAGGCATTAATACCTTATTTTTGACAACTCATTCACTTGAAGGATAAAAAAAGAGATTAATAAACCAGAGCGGAAGGCATAGCAGGGTACAGAATAAACACATCTTATTCATTCATCACTCCTCATACCCCTTAATCGCTGCAAAGATCAAAATAATAGTTTTACTGATATACATGGAGCCAAATATTGACCATTTATTAAAAATCGTTACGGAGCTTACCATTACCATTAAACAAGTGGAGGCTACAGCAAAATTACTGGACGAAGGGGCGACAGTGCCATTTATTTCCCGTTACCGGAAAGAAGCAACAGGCTCTCTGGACGAAGTACAAATTGCCGCCGTACGCGACAGGTTGGAGCAGTTACGGGAGCTTGATAAGCGAAGAGAAAGTGTCCTGAAATCAATTCGTGACCAGGAGAAGCTGACGCCCGAACTGGAGGCACAGATTATGGGTGCTGAAACAATGGCTGTGCTGGAAGATATTTACCTGCCTTACAAGCCAAAGCGCCGTACTAAAGCCACCATTGCCCGCGAAAAAGGACTTGAGCCGCTAGCGGAGCATATTTTCCAGCAGGAGAACTTTGATGTAGCTGCAGAGGCTGCCAACTTTATCTCCGAAGAAAAAGAGGTAAAAGATACCGATGAGGCTTTGGCTGGTGCCCGTGATATTATGGCCGAATGGATGAACGAGAACGCAGAGGCACGTGCCACTATGCGCCAGCTTTTTGAGAAACAAGGCGTTTTCAGGAGCCGTGTGATAATGGGCAAAGAAGAAGAGGGCCAGAAGTATAAAGATTATTTTGAGTGGGACGAGCCTATTGAAAAAGCACCGTCGCACCGGGTGCTGGCGATGCGCCGTGGCGAAAGCGAAATGGTACTTATGCTAAGTGCTCAGCCTGAAGAGGAGCTGGCACTGGCGAAGCTGGAAGATATGTTTGTAAAGGGCAATAATGCTGCTTCTGAGCAGGTGCGTCTGGCTGCCAAAGACTGTTACAAGCGTATGCTAAAGCTTAGCATGGAAACAGAAGTTCGGCTAAACTCTAAAAAACGTGCCGATGAAGAGGCTATCCGTGTGTTTGCTGATAACCTGCGCCAGTTACTGTTATCTTCTCCGCTAGGCCAGAAAACAGTTTTGGCTCTGGACCCAGGTTTTAGAACAGGTTGTAAGCTGGTAGTGCTGGATAAGCAAGGCAAACTGCTACATAATGAAACAATATACCCACACACCGGACAGCATAAGGCACAGGAGGCCGGGCAGAATGTGAAATACCTTATAGATCGCTTTGATGTGGAAGCTGTTGCGATTGGTAACGGTACGGCGAGCCGCGAAACAGAAACCTTTGTCAGAGGTTTAGGTTTACCAGCTTCAGTACAGATCGTGATGGTGAATGAAAGTGGTGCCTCTATTTACTCTGCTTCTGAAGTAGCACGCGAAGAGTTTCCTGATCAGGATGTTACAGTTCGTGGAGCTGTTTCTATCGGTCGCCGCCTGATGGACCCGTTGGCAGAACTAGTGAAGATTGACCCTAAATCTATTGGAGTAGGGCAGTATCAGCACGACGTGGACCAGTCTGCCCTGAAGCACTCGCTGGATGATGTGGTAATGAGCTGCGTAAATGCTGTGGGTGTGGAAGTTAACACAGCCAGCAAGCAACTCTTAACGTATGTATCTGGTTTAGGCCCGGCTTTGGCTCAGAATATAGTAGAGTACCGAAACCAGAACGGACCTTTCCGCACCCGCACTGAACTAAAGAAAGTTGCCCGCTTAGGTGACAAAGCTTTTGAGCAGGCAGCAGGCTTCCTGCGAATCCGTGATGCAGTAAACCCTCTGGATGCTTCTGCGGTACACCCTGAAAGTTATCCGATTGTAGAGCAGATGGCCAAAGACCTGGGCGTAACTGTACAAGATCTGATAAAGAGCGATGAGTTGCGCAAAAAGATCAATCTGAAGAATTATGTGACCGATACTGTTGGTTTACCTACTCTGCAGGATATTGTCAGTGAGTTAGCCAAACCAGGCCGCGACCCTCGCCAGACTTTTGAAGCGTTCAGCTTTACAGAAGGTGTGAACGAAATAACAGACCTGCGGGAAGGAATGAAACTGCCGGGCATCGTGACCAATATCACTGCTTTTGGTGCCTTTGTAGACCTTGGAGTTCACCAGGATGGCCTCGTACACGTTAGCCATTTGTCTGACCGCTTTGTAAGCAATCCGCATGACGTAGTGAAAGTAGGGCAGAAGGTAGAAGTAACCGTACTGGAGGTAGATGTGCCACGCAAACGCATTTCTTTATCTATGAAAGGCGATCCGGCAACAGCTAAACCAGCAGGGGGAGGTAGCCGCAATAAAGGAGGTCGTAAAGAAAAAGAAGAGCCGATGGATGATTTTCAGGCAAAGCTGGCAAAGCTGAAGGGGATGTTTAAGTAAAAGCCTTTGCTTTATTAGTTATAAACAAAAGAGGCCACTTCACAAGTAAAATGTGTGGCCTCTTTTGTTGTTTATGGAAGAAGATTACTAGAGCTGCTCTAATCTTAATTCGGTGAAGCTCAAGACCAATTAAAATACAAGTGTAGTACTTAGCCCACCCAACCTCAAGCCAAACTGTGGGGATATTAGAAGCTTTTGTTTTCGTATTTTTAATTTTTGCTCAGCTGCATCGTAAAGTTTATTCAACCCCTTTGCCGTTAAAAACCCAACAGCAGCACCAGCCATTACATCGGTAGCCCAATGCGCATTGTCGTGTATTCGGGATAATCCGACAAGTGTGGCAACTCCATAAGCAACGGGAGGTACAAACTTATGATCTTTATACACAGTGGCTACAGAGGTAGCTACAGCAAATGCAACAGTAGTATGGCCCGAAGGGAATGAGGTATAGTTCCATTCTTTATCCGGACCGCCATAGAAATGGTTTTGTGTTGTAATCATTGGTCTGTGCCGATTTACAGAAGATTTTAGAGCATTAGTTACCAACGAACCAGCAAGCATACTTCCCAAAGACAGTAACCCTGCCTTTTCCAGTTTTGGGTCTTTTGCCAGTATACCTCCAATGGTAGCTGCACCAGCCACGGGTGCCAGATAGGTTACGTGTCCAAGAGGCTCTACCAGCTTTGAAATGCCATTAGTCACTGAATTCTGATGACTTTGCGTATACTTTTGAGCAGGTTCATCCATAAGGGCATAAGCAGCACTCCAAAGAGTAGCACCTGCCGCCACAGTCGTAACAGTTCTAAGAGGACCGGAATATTTTCTTTTATAAGGTTGTTGCTGTGGTAGCTCAGGTGCTCTAGAGACTGTATCTACAGAGGTAGAGTGCTTTTGTACAGGTTCGTCCGAATTTGTGAGAGGTAATTGTGCCTGTGCAACAACATTTATAGTTAGAAACATGGCGGTCAGAAAGGTAGTTACACGTGTACCTTTTGGAATCAGATCAAATGACCGTTTTGGCATAAAGTATAAATAGATGAAAGTTATTCTGCTTGAGCTAATAAATTTATGTCAAAGGTCTCTCCAACAGATGCCGAGTACCCCAAGGCTTTTATGAATTTGCGTTTTTAAGTAACTATCTACCAGATTTGCTGCATGTAAATGTAGTCCTAAAAGGCTTCCGTACCCTTTTGGGTTCCATATCAGGTTATAATAATTTTGATGGTTTTAGTTACTCTATAATTCGAATAAGACGAGGCAAGACGGTTCAACTGTCAGAGCCAGATACAATTCTCAATTCCTATTTGCTTATACCATCAACAGGCACAGCTTGAGCTAAATGTTAAGAAGAAGGCTATTAGGTCAAGTTTGCTGGTTAATAGCTTTCTTTCTAATCTTTCTTAAGAAGATATAAAGCCCTTTTGTACTTGCAGCTTAAAGGTGCATTTTACAGTACCTGTAATCCTCTTTTCCTGTACGCTGTCAGCAGGTCATCTTCAGAAGCTAGTTCGGTAATAAGCGTTTGCACCTTTTCAATTCCAGTAACTTTATAGGGTTGAACTGTATTAATTTTTTCAGATATAGGTAGAGAGACTACATGTTTGGCACAAGAAACCAATGCTTGCTTGGTTAGCGTTTCCTCACGGTCAAAGTCAGTAATGCCAAACTGGTGATGGATGCTGCGGGTACCTATAAAGCAAATGTCTGCATGAATGTCTGCTACAAAATTAATTACATCCAGGCCAACTGCTACCTGAGCGTTTTTAAGTATCTTACCTCCAATAAAAACAGTTTCTACTTTAGGGTGTTCTGAAAGTTGCAGGGCTATAGGTAAACTGTTGGTAAAAACGGTAGCTTTTAAATCCAGCGGTAATTGACGGGCTAACTCCAGGTTAGTAGTGCCTCCATCCATCACCACAACAAAGTCGTCTTGTATCAACGGAATGGCTTTACGTACAATTACAACTTTTTCCTCATGTGCATATATCTCCCTGTCTTTGTGGCTAAAAGGAATGTAAGCATGTTGCATGGCGCCTCCATGTACCTTTTTTATCTGGCCATTATCCGAGAGTTCTTTCAGGTCTCTGCGTATGGTGTCTTCTGATACATTTAGTTTGTGGCTGAGTTCAGAGGAGAGAACCTTATTATGGCTTCTTACTTCTTCTAAAATATAATTATGTCTTTCCTGTTTTAGCATGTATTGTCACTTTACGGCATGATAAACTTTAAAGTACTTTAATTTAGTAATAATGTATATAGATTTACTAGTAGGCTTTCTTTTAAACATATAAAGCAGCTTTGAAAACAAGTAGTTTAATGATATAGTGTACTAATCGTGCATGAACAGGCATTAAAACTGCATGTACACGCTTTATTTTTGCCGATTTGTTTTGATATATAAATTATTGTTTGAATATTTAAACTGTCAGTAACGACAAACTTTAATAGAAACGTTTGCCTTAAATGCCTACAACAAGAAGAAACTTTATCAAAGCGGGAGGGCTGGCAGTAGCTGGAGTAGCCTCTGGTTTTTCTTTTATTCCTTATGTCCCATCAGATGCTTTTGAAACGAAACGTCCTGCCTCTAATGCCAGGAACTTTACAAGTAAAGCTGTTGAGAAAAAAATAAAGGAAGTTAAGAAAAGAATTGCAGATAAAGAACTTGCGTGGCTTTTCGAAAATTGTTTGCCTAATACTTTAGACACAACCGTAAAATATCAGGTGGAAGATGGTAAGCCAGATACCTTTGTCATCACCGGAGATATTGAGGCTATGTGGTTACGAGATTCTACAGCCCAGGTATGGCCATATTTGCCTTTTGCTAACGAAGATAAAAAGCTCCAGAGTATGCTGGCTGGGGTTATAAACAGGCAAACGAAGTGTATCTTGATAGACCCTTATGCGAATGCCTTTAATGAAGGACCTACCGGAAGTGAATGGAAGTCGGACCTTACTGATATGAAGCCAGAACTGCACGAGCGGAAATGGGAAATAGATTCGTTGTGTTACCCTATACGTTTGGCATACGGCTACTGGAAAACTACAGGCGATACCTCCTGCTTTGACAGTAACTGGGCAAAAGCTATGCGCCTTGTTGTAGATACGTTTAAAGCACAGCAAAGAAAAGAGGGGAACGGACCTTATAGTTTTCAAAGGGTAACAGAGAAGCAGACAGATACAGTAGCTGGTGCCGGCTATGGCTATCCTGTAAATCCTGTCGGCCTTATATGCTCTACCTTCAGGCCTTCTGACGATGCCACTGTTTACCTCTTCCTTGTGCCGTCTAACCATTTTGCCGTTGTCTCTCTTCGGCAGTTAGCAGAAATGAGCCAGAGTGTTTTACAGGATGCGTCTTTTGCCCGTGAGTGTACTGCTTTGGCTGATGAAGTGGATCAGGCTTTGCAAGAGTATGCAGTAGCAGAGCACCTCAATTTTGGGAAGGTATATGCTTTTGAAGTGGATGGCTTTGGAAACAAGTTGTTTATGGATGATGCAAACATCCCAAGCTTGTTAGCTTTACCTTACTTAGACGTTACTCCCCTAAACGATCCTGTTTATCAAAATACACGGAGATTCGTCCTTGGCCAGAATAATCCTTTCTTCTTTAAGGGTAAAGCTGCTGAAGGAATCGGGGGGCCACATGTTGGAGTAGACATGATTTGGCCCATGAGTATTATTATGCGAGCTTTAACAAGCAATTCAGACGAGGAAATTAAGGAGTGCCTGCAAATGCTGAAAGCGACACATGCGGGAACGGGCTTCATGCATGAATCTTTTCATAAAGATAACCCGGAGAAATTTACACGAAAATGGTTTGCTTGGGCAAATACATTGTTTGGAGAGTTGATTCTGAAAATAGATCAGGAGCGCCCACATCTATTAAGAACTGAAATTTAGAAATATTGTAGTCCCCTAATTTAAGAAGCTCTAGAGCCTTTTTATAGAGCAGTTTATTACAAAAGCTTTTGTGAAGTTTGACATGAAAATACAGGGTTGATGCTTTTTGATTCCTCTCAAAAGGTAAGGAGCTATGAAAACTACTACTTAATTAACATAGGATAAATGAGCGGCTTTGTTGAAATAAAAAGTATTATAATCAGATAAAATATTAAGAATGAAAAGCAGGAGAAACTTCCTTAAACTATCCGCTTTAGGCACCACTTTTCTTAGTGGTCTTTATCCTTTAGAAAGGGCTTTTGCCGGATCATTGGGCAAAGAGGCTGCGGCAAATAAGCCTGTGGTTATCTCTACCTGGGATCATGGCATGCCCGCTAACGAAGCAGCCTGGAAAATTCTGTCACAAAACGGACAGGCCTTAGACGCAGTAGAAGCTGGTGTAATGGTTCCTGAAGGAGATCCGAGAATCAGAACCGTAGGATACGGTGGCTATCCTGACAGGGAAGGTAAAGTTACCTTAGATGCCTGTATCATGGACAAAGACAGTAACTGTGGCTCTGTTGCTTTTCTGGAGCATATAAAACACCCTATTTCAGTTGCCCGAAAGGTAATGGAAGATACACCACATGTCATGTTGGTAGGAGAAGGAGCCTTGCAGTTTGCCCTGTCTAAAGGTTTTCAAAAAGAGAATTTACTGACACCTGAGTCTGAAAAAGACTGGAAAAATTGGTTGAAAGAGTCAAAATACAAGCCAGTCATCAATATTGAAAATCACGACACGATAGGCTTGTTAGCTTTAGATGCACATGGAAACTTAGCAGGTGCCTGTACCACAAGCGGAGCATCTTATAAAATGCATGGTAGAGTAGGGGATTCACCTATAATAGGAGCCGGTTTGTTTGTGGACAACGAGGTAGGCGCAGCTACTGCTACAGGCTTAGGAGAGGCTGTTATGCGTATGGTGGGTAGCCATTTGGTTGTAGAGCTTATGCGACAGGGTAACTCTCCTGAAAAAGCATGCAGGTTGGCTGTAGAGCGAATAATTGCCAAGCATAAAGATGTGTCTGACCTTCAGGTTGGCTTTATTGCCTTAAACAAGCAGGGAGAATACGGAGGCTACTGCATACACAAAGGGTTTAACTATGCTGTGCTGGACAAGTCGACAAATAAACTGATAGATGCTAAGTACAAGCTGTAAAGGAGAGCCTGGGGAAAAGTTAGTTGCAGAGATCTGCGTTGATTCTGTGTACTCTGCTGCTGTTGCGGAAAGTGCTGGTGCCCAGCGTGTAGAACTCTGTAGTAGCTTAGCTGAAGGAGGTGTTACGCCTAGTGCAGGTTTAATTGAAATAACCAGGAAAAACATTAGTATCGGCCTGCACGTGCTTATTCGCCCAAGGAGGGGCGACTTTCTGTATTCGGATCTGGAGTTTGAGATTATGAAGAAAGATATAGAGCTGGCGAAAAGAATGGGAGCAGATGGCGTTGTGATAGGTATTTTGAAGGCAGATGGAAATATAGATGTTGGCAGGACCCGGGAACTAATAGAGGTGTCTCATCCTCTTAGTGTTACATTTCATAGAGCATTTGATCTTACTCCTGATCCTTTTAAATCTTTAGAGGATCTTTTAGCCCTTAAAGTGGACCGCCTGCTTACCTCTGGTCAGGAGGAAACAGCACTGCAGGGAGCAGCATTGATAAAGGAGTTGGTTAAGAAGTCAGCTAACCAGTTGATTGTTATGCCTGGCGGTGGCATTAACGAAAACAATATAAGCAAAATTGTTGCTATAACTGGTGTAAAGGAGTTCCATGCTTCAGCCCGAAAAAAAGTTAGCAGCTCCATGGGCTATTGCAGAAATTACCCAGCTATGTCTAGTATGCAGCAGTTATCGGAGTACGAAAACCTGGTGGCTGATGTAAATAAAATAAGGGCTATTAGGGAAGTTTCTGCAACAGTAAGATAATCAGCTTTATGTTTACTGAAGCATGAGAGAATAGTGCTTTTTAGACAGAAACAAGCTGCATTAGTTTGCTACTTAATGTATACCTGATTCTAAATAAGATTTTAAATTTTGCCGGGTAATAATTTCGAGTGGAAAGAGGTCTGTTAGGGGAGGCTCCTTTTTTAGCAATAGGTAATTTGCTAAATAGCTTATACCTAAAAATGCCTGGCGCTTCGGGTTTTGGTTTATAAGGAAGTCAATTACTCCAGATTTTAAATAACGGATGTTTTCTTCCAGCAAATCATATCCAACCAATCTTATGTCCTGCTTCTTGTGCTTCTCAAGTAGCGATGCGATATAAGAGGAGCCTTTAGATGTAGATACTAGAATACCCTGTAACTGTGGCTCCAGGAGTAGGCCCAGAAGTTCATTCTCAATAGAAGACTCTTCTCTATTACTTAAATCCAGTATTTTTATTTTAACATTCAGCTTGTTCTCCTTGAAATACTCTTTAAAACCTCTTTCCTTTTCAAGGAGATGGACTGAGTTATTACTGTCTTCATTTATATGAAGTAAGGCAAAAGTACCTGTGCTGCTTTGGCGTAAATGTAAAAGCTCGGCACCCACTTTGCCACTCTCGAACAGGTTTTGTCCTATAAAGCTTAGAGGCTGTACTTCTGGTATATTAGTGTTAAAGAGTACGTATGGGATACCATCTTCCTTAAACAGATCGAAAAAAGGAAGTGCTTCCTGATAGAAAATTGGTGCAACTAAGACACCATCCGGGCAGTCATCGTATACGGCTTGTGCTACGCTTTTAAAAGAATTCCTGTCATAAAGATCAAAGAAGAACGACTTAATGTAAAAGTCATACTGCGCCCATTCTGTTTCAGCCTGGCCTGCCCCTAGGAAAGACTGATGCCAGTATTCATCTAAAGACGGATCAGGGGTAAGTATTGCAATATGGTAAGTCTTTTTAGAGCCAAGGGTACGAGCAATTAAGTTAGGCTTGTACTCTATCTCGTGCAGTGTTGTTAAAACTTTTTGAAGTGCCTCATCCGATACTTTACCCCGTTTGTGTAATACTCTGTCTACTGTACCTACTGAAACGCCAGCTAACTGTGCAATGTCTTTGATCCTGATTTTCTTCTTTTCCATCTGGCAGAGGGGGGCTATGTGTTAATTAAGGTGCAATTATATTCTAAAATTGGAAAAAACATTATAAAATATTTGGTGCGGAGAAAAATATGCATGTTTTACAAGGGTAAGTGCATTCAAAACCAATAACTAGGCTTACTTAAGTTGTTAGCCTGGTTTAGTTAAGTGTTAAACATTGCCTTTTCGAACTAATTTAAACGAACGTTAGATGTTTTGCAAGCTTTTGTGTGTGCGATAACATTATAAATGTGTGCGCACACATTTATAATGTTTTTCTTGTTTTTAATTTCTGATGTGTTTACCTTAGGCAAAGAATTAACACAAGTTTAATAGAAAGTCTAACAAAGGTTCGACTTTTTTAGCTAAACAATGCTGTCGTGTATTTTTATAAATAATTATACTTGATGTACTGCTAAGTGAAAATGCTTCTAAAACAAGTACTTTATATTGTTTAGTTTATCGGCTTAAATTCGAATAGCTGGTTGTGATTTATAATTCATAACTAATTAATACCTTTTCCTGCGGTAGTGCTGAAGACCTATTTTGTCTGTGAAGAGTTTGTAGTATCTCCGTGTTTATTTGGTGAGATGCTTTTATAGGTGGTAAGGCTTCTGATCTTATCTGTGGGTATCCTCTTAGTGTCTTGAATGGCTTTGCCATGCGTTGGAAGTGTTCTGTTTGAAACTTCAATATAAGATAGTTCTAATATTAGCTTACATCTTACTCCATTATTCACTAAATCTACAAAACAATGAGGAACAGGTACAGTTCTATTCTTTTTAGTGTCATACTGGCTTTCTGTAGTCAGATAGCATGGGCACAGCAATTAATTAAAGGAAAAGTGACGGACGAAAAGCAGCAGCCTCTACCAGGGGTTACAGTGCTTTTAAAAGGTACATCTACTGGTACAGCTACAGATGTAGATGGTAATTACTCACTTCAGGTGCCAGGTAGTGACGGTACCTTGGTTTTTTCATTTATAGGATATACAACAAAAGAAGCGCCTATTAGTGGCCGCTCTACTGTAAATGTGGCACTAGCTGATGATGCGAAAGCATTAGGTGAGGTAGTAGTAACTGCTTTGGGTATCTCAAAAGAGCAAAGAGCGCTGGGGTATGCCACCAGTACAGTAAGTGCCAAGGAACTGACAGAAGCCGGTAATACAAACTTTGCATCGGCGCTGTATGGTAAAGCGGCTGGTGTTAAAATTACTACGGCGCCAGGTGGGGCAACCAGTGGTGTAAACGTGCAGATACGTGGTATTAACTCTCTTAACTTCAACTCACAGCCTTTGTATGTAGTAGATGGTGTGCTAATTAGAAATAACAACGAAAGAGGAGCTAGTGGTGCTAATAACGGAGGATACTGGGATGACCAACGAATCAGAGGGAATGGTATTTTAGATATAAATCCTTCGGATATAGAAACACTAACGGTGCTAAAAGGTGCCAGCGCCACAGCACTTTATGGTTCTGATGCTGCGAGTGGTGTCATTGTCATCACTACTAAAAAAGGTTCACAAAGAGAAGGTTTAGGAATAGATGTTAACTACACTTATAACATAGAGAATGTAGCTTTCACGCCTAATTACCAGAATATATACGGGCCAGGCTACGACAGAGCTACAAACCTGGCTGTTGGCGCTACCGAAGAGGGCTGGATACCTGTTGATTTAGACGGGGACGGAGTAGAGGAAAGTTTGCGCCCTAACTTCAGGGCATATGGCCAGTTTGGGCCTAAAATGGAGGGGCAGATTGTGCCTTGGTGGGATGGAACGATGAGAGCTTACTCTCCTCAGCCCGATAATTATAAAGATTTCTACCAGACAGGTTACAGTTCCATTATTAATGCTGCGCTTTCAAATCAAACAGATAAGGCATCTTACAGACTTTCGTATACCCGTAATGATTATGAAGGTGTGCAAAGAGGTGGTGAGATGAACCGCAACACCTTCAACCTTAACAGCACGTTTAAGATTAATAATCGGTTAAGTGCTGACATCGTGGCAAACTATGTGAACACTTATGTGAAAAACCGCCCAATGCAGATTAATCGTCTGACAGCCTCTTTTGATGGCTTTTTAGGCCGTTCAGAAGATATGTCAGTGTGGTTAAATAATTACCAGACATCAGAGGGTTATAAATATGTGTTGCCAACTCAAACTGACCGTAATCCGGAGGAAGCGTTGGCTTATAACATCAGACCAGAAGTATTAAACTTCCTATGGAATCAGCTAAGGAACAGCGAAGAGGAATATGAAGACCGTTTGATTACAAGTGCAACCATCAATTATGAGATTGCAAAAGGATTGCGTTTAAGAGGGCGGGTTGGTAATGATTTTACCAGCAGAGCTATTGAAACCCGCCAATACAACGAGTATCCAATTGCATTTAATGAGAACAACAGTACAGGATATTTTGGTACGTCTAAAGGTCGTTATGCTACTTTCTATGGAGATGCCTTACTATCTTATACGAATAATATAACAGATGACCTTGAATTTACAGTAAATGGAGGTTTTCAGGGAAGAAAAGAAAGTTATCGTGATCAATCTTCTGGTACCAGAGACGGATTAACAACTGCAAACTGGTTTAGTATAAACAACTCCTTCAACTTAGCTACTACCTCTGCTTCGCGGGCAGAAGTAACCAAGTACGCTTATTTGGGAACATTAAGCTTTAACTACAAAGACTATCTTTATATAGAAGGAACAGGCAGACAGGAGTATACCTCTACACTTCCAGCAGCTAACAATAACTACTTCTATCCTTCCATAAATGCTGGTTTTGTGTTTACCGATGCATTTATGCTGCCAACTTTCCTGAGCTATGGTAAAATCAGGGCTTCTTATGGTGTGGTGGGTAATGCGCCGTCATATTACAGCGCAAATGTTACCTATAGCCAAACTCCATTACAAACTATCAATGGTCCGGTACCATCTTTAAGTGCTCAGGCCACTTATGGAAATGAAAGCCTAGTATCTGAAAACAAATATGAATCAGAATTTGGTTTGGAGACAAAGATACTGAACAATAAAATAGGGCTTGACCTTTCATACTATGATAGTAGAGTCAAAGATCAGATTCTGTATTTATCTCTGCCAACTAGTACAGGGGCTACCTCTAGGCTTTCAAATGTGGGCGAAATACGTAGCCATGGCTGGGAACTAGCATTAAACGCTACACCGGTGTCAGGTACCATCAACTGGGATACCCGGTTAAATTTTGCCTTTAACCGCAGCAAAGTACATAGCTTAAATGAAGGATTGGAAGAGCTGGTATTTTATGATGCAGAGCAAAGTTCAGTGCGGTTAGTAGCAAGGGTTGGTGAGACTATAGGAGATATTTATGTGTTTCCACGTGCAACAGATGCAGCAGGAAACTACATTATAAATAGTGATGGCTTGTATGTAATAGACAAAACCCGTTACGAAAAGGCCGGCAACATTCTTCCTAAAGTAGTAGGTGGTATTTCTAACACTTTATCTTATAAAAACCTTTCTTTAGACTTTTTGGTTGACTATCGCCTGGGCGGACAAATTATATCTACACCTCTTAAATATGCTACCGGTGCAGGTATGTTCGAAAACACGTTGCAGTACCGTGACGAAGCTAACGGAGGCTTACCTTACTATATCGATGCCAGTGATAATAAAGTCCTTCTGCCAAACCATAGCGCCACAGCTCCAAATGGAGGCACTGTTTACCACGATGGCGTATTATTGGATGGTGTGACAGAGGAAGGACAGCAGAATAGCACCATTGTAGATGCTGCTACTTATTACATGAACACGTTTGCCTGGGGTGCAGATTCCTGGAACAGCAAAGGTTCTGTGTTTGACAATAGCTTTGTGAAAATGCGTGAGGTTGTGTTAGGTTATAATCTTCCTAAAGCCGTTGCACAGAAGTTTAAATTCCAGAACCTGCGTGTGTCATTGGTGGGCCGAAACCTGTTCTACTTCTGGCGAACACTTGAAAACCTTGACCCTGAAGCTCCGATTGGTACCCAGTGGTACAGACAAGGTATAGACGAAGGTTCTAGTGCTGCCACAAGAAGCTATGGTTTCCAGATCAATGCTAGTTTTTAATGATTGGTGATTTAATACTTGATATGATTTTATTATGAAGAGGATATTCATTTATATAGTTGGTTTTGCAACAGCTTTTACAAGCCTGACAGCCTGTAAAGATCAGTTGGAGGAAGATTTTTATAACCCGGAACAAACTACGCAGGCATCAATAGGAAGTTTTTTTACTGAAATGCTGGACAACAACCGTGTGCGCCCTTCTTATTGGGATATCAGGACCTTTGTTGCCGTACAGCCGGGAGTGTATACACAGTCGTTGTCTTTTCAGAACTCAAATACAATGTACCAGCAAAACCCGGGGTATGTTCAGAACCGTTGGGACGACTTTTACAGACCTGGCGGTGATGGGGGCGGCGCTATGGCCCATTATAGAGCCATAGAAGCCGCTTATTCTGAACTATCAGATACTGAAAAAGCCACAGCAGAAGTTATTGTGCAGGCTGCCAGAGTGGTTATGTTGGATGAAGCATCTGAGATGGTAGACCTTTGGGGAGCCATTCCTTTCAGCGAAGCAGGCAGTCTAAACCTGACTGGCACTGTGGTGAGACCCAAGTTTGATGATGGGGAAGATGTGTACAATACTATTCTAACTGGTCTGGAAGAAGCTTCAACCTATTTTGCTTCGGCACAAACAACACCAGCTTTCCAGAAACAGGATATAATGTTGAGCGGAGACGTAGACATGTGGAGACGCTATATAAATTCCTTGCGCCTGCGCTTGCTAATGCGTACTTCTTTTGTAAATGAGGCCGCCGCTCAGCAGGAAATCATGGAGATACTCAGTAATCCTTCACAGTACCCGTTAGTTGACGAGACAAAGTATAATATTTTACTGGCTCCTCTTACCAACTATATAGATAACCTGAACGCTGCTTTAACTGAGATCGGTAGTTTCTCTGCACCAGAGTACATGCTGGAGGAGGTATTGAAGCCAGCCAATGATCCTCGTATAGAAGTTTTATTTGACAAGTATGGCAGAACTGTAGACGAAGTGTTTGTACAGAACGCAGAGTTTAAGGCTATGCCATTATCCTTTGGTTCTGAGACACAAACGCAAAGAAGAGAAGATTTTGCTATTCTTGACTCGGTTACTTTCCTGTTCAACAGTAACATACCTGGTATAGTTATAACGGCCTCAGAGGTGAATTTTCTTAAAGCTGAAGCTTTTGAACGATGGGGCGGAGGAGATCCGGAGCAAGCCTACAAATTGGCTTTACAGCAATCTGTTGATTTTTATTATAACCTGAACAACACCAGCTCCAGTTCCGGAACCAAAGAAACTGCTCCAACAACTGAGGAAATGGAAGCCTTCCTGGCAAGCCCTTCAGTAGCTTATACTGGGGCTCAGGAAGAGAAGCTGGCAAAAATATGGACGCAGAAATGGGTACACTTCGGCTTTTTACAAGCCGTTCAAAGCTGGTCTGAGTACAGAAGAACAAACTATCCTCAGCTTACTTTTATGCCGGCTACTTTGTCAGGCTATGAGGCTCCACCTACACGTTTGTTGTACCCAAGCAGTGAGAACGCCTATAACAGCGAAAACTATCAGGCTGTTAGAGCAAGTGATGTGCGTACAGGAAGAATATTTTGGGATATAGATTAGTTGAATTTCGGAGAGGTTACTGAATTTTTTGGTAGCCTCTCTTTTTTATTTACAGCTTGTACTGCCAAACAACAGTTCCATAAAGGCTACTGTATTTATAAAACAGTTTAGTGTTGGGGCTATATAATTCTATATTGAATTACTTGTCTTACCAGCTATATGAGATGGGGTACTGACTGTAGTTGATTAATGAACAATGAAAAGTATTATAATTAAATAAAAGGATAATGATTAAGAATAAGAGTATAATCTTTGTATTATTCTTCATGTTTTCTGTTGGTGTTAAAGCACAGAAAGCCTTTCAATTTACAAAAGGTCTGGTTGTAGAAGATTGTCATCAATATGGAAGAGAGGCTTTATATACAGACCAACTGGCTTATCAGCTTTATAATAGCAGTTTAAAAAAGCCCTCTGAAGGACAAAGTTTCTATACCAGTGATAACAACACAAAATCTGTCTGGCATGCCATAGCGGTAGACAGTACAAACAAGTTTAAAGGCAGAGAGCTTGCGAACGGCTACCTTTACCTGACTTACGAATCGGACCGGGAGCAGACAGCGTTGTTAAATATATCCGGACACAGCATGGTATACTTTAATGGACAGCCCCGAACAGGAGACATCTACAGCGATGGATGGTTGTACCTGCCTGTGCAACTTAAAAAAGGAACAAACGAACTATATATAAGAGGATCCAGGTTTTCTGCGTGGGGTGGAATATCAGCGAAGATTTCTCCTGCTACAAAGTCTGTTATCATCAATAAAGAAGATCCTACTTTACCTAACATTGTAGTAGGCAATCAGCAAGAGCCGCTTTGGGGAGCCTTAGTTGTTATCAACGCATCAGCTCAACCATTAACAAACCTGCAGTTTAAAAGCCAGTTAGAAAGAAAAGAGATGGTAACGGCAGTGCCCACTATCCCTCCTATGACAACGCGTAAGATTGGGTTTAGAATAGATCCTTCAGGTATAAGGCAAAAAGGAGAATACGCATCAAATATTAGCTTACTACAAAAAGGAAAAGTGTTAGATCAGCAGGATGTTATGCTGCAAGCTGTTGAGGCAGGAGAGCATTACAGCAACACTTTTGTAAGTGACATAGACGGAAGTATACAGTATTACGGTGTGGCTCCTCAGGCCAACGCAATAGCTAACAATAAATCGGCTCTGTTCCTGTCGGTGCATGGAGCAGGGGTTGAAGCGATAGGCCAAGCCAGGGCTTATCAGCAAAAAGACTGGGGAACGCTTGTTGCCCCCACCAACAGGCGGCCACGTGGCTTTAACTGGGAAGACTGGGGCAGGCTGGATGCCTTGGAGGTATTTGAAATTGCCAAAGCAAAGTTTAAGCCTGATCCGAAGCAGATTTACCTCACCGGCCACTCCATGGGAGGCCACGGCACCTGGTACTTAGGTGCAACTTATCCGGGCAAATGGGCTGCTATTGCACCCTGTGCCGGTTACCCTACACTTTCTGCCTATGGTTCTGCCGACGGTAAAATACCGGATGCTGGCAAGTCAGGTATAGAAAGCTTATTGTTACAGGCAAGCAACCCGAGCAATGTGCTGGAGTTGGCCCGTAACTACGATGCAGGCGGTGTTTACATCCATCATGGAGATAGCGATAAAGTTGTATCGGTGGACTATGCCCGTCAAATGAAAACGTTACTGGCCTCATTTCACAAAGATTTCAGTTACTATGAATATCCGGGTGGGTCGCATTGGTTTGGCAATGAAAGCGTAGACTGGAAGCCTTTATTCGAGTACTTTAAGTGGCATACGATTCCAGATGACAGTGCAGTAAATAAGGTTAACTTCAGCACAGCCAATCCGGCCGTTTCATCAGCTTATCATTGGGTGTCAGTCCTGCAACAACAGCAGCCCCTAAAGTATAGCCGGGTAATGCTGGACCGAAACAAGGCAGAGAAGAACATTACCGGTACTACTGATAACGTTAGTATATTAAGCATTAACTTAAGTGATTTTCGGAAAGGAGACAACGTAAGTATAACGTTGGATGGAGGCACGTCTGTAAAGTATCAGGTAAACTCTGCTAGCGATGTGCTTTATTTGTACAGAAGCAACAATTGGGTAATAGGAAAGACACCTCAGCTTAATGAGAAGGGAACCACCCGTAACGGTACTTTTAAAGAGCCTTTTAACCACCGAATGGTGTTGGTTTACAGTACTGCTGGCAGCCCCGAAGAAAACGAATGGTCTTATAACAAAGCCCGCTATGATGCAGAAGTATGGTACTACCGGGGAAATGGAGCTGTCGATATTGTTTCTGATAAAGACTTTAAACCTGCTGCTTATGCCGATAGGGGAGTTGTAATCTATGGCAATGCAAACACGAACCGAGCCTGGAAAAAGCTTTTAGCTAAATGCCCTATTCAAGTGCAGCGGGATAATATAAAAGTCGGAAGTAAGCAATATAAAGGAGATAATATTGGCGCTTACTTTATGTGGCCTCGTGCAGACAGTGATATAGCTTCTGTGGCAGTTATCACCGGAACTGGTTTGAAAGGTATGCAGGCCGCAGATGCAAACCAGTACTTTGCTGGAGGCAGCGGCTTTCCTGATTATATGGTTTTCTCACTGGACATGCTTAGAGATGGTGAGAAAGGAGTAAAGGTAGCAGGGTTTTATGGTAACGACTGGAGCATAGAAAAAGGCCAGCAAGTTGTACAGCCGTAGCTTATAAAAAATACTTGAATAGCTTAATTGATAAAATTATTTTAAAACTAATAAGTTCATGTCGTTCCGTTTCTTAAAGTTTACCTTAACTAAATGTTTCTTTATCCTGTCGCTTTTAAGTTTAGAGCTGGCTGTACCTGCCAGTGCTCAACAACAGGGAATACATCAGCAGTCAACAGAATACGAAGCTCCCACTGATCAGTTAGTAAAGGAAAAGCTTGAGAAATGGCGTGATCAGAAGTTTGGCATGATCATTCACTGGGGGCTGTATGCAGTGCCAGGTATCATAGAGTCATGGCAGATATGCTCCGAAGACTGGATAGAAAGGGACAGCACCATTGCGTATGAAGATTACAAAAAATGGTACTGGGGCCTTAGTGAAGATTTTAATCCTGTAAACTTCAATCCGGAGCAGTGGGCCAGTGCAGCAAAGGATGCCGGAATGCGCTACCTGGTGTTTACGACAAAGCACCATGATGGCTTTAACATGTTCGATACAAAAGAAACGGACTTTAAGATTACCAATGGGCCCTTCAAAAATAATCCACGGGCGAACGTAGCAAAATATGTATTTGATGCTTTTCGTAAGGAGGGTTTTATGATTGGTGCCTATTTTTCAAAACCAGACTGGCATTCAGAATATTTCTGGTGGCCTAAATATGCTACTCCTGATCGCAACGTAAACTATGACATTCGGAAGCATGCCTGGCGCTGGGATCAGTACAAACAGTTTACCTATAATCAGATTAGTGAGTTGATGCATGACTATGGGTCGATGGATATTCTGTGGCTTGATGGGGGATGGGTAAGGCCACTGGAAACTGTTAATGATGAAGTACGCGCATGGGGGGCTCCTATACCAGAGTTTAGCCAGGAAGTAGATATGCCACGCATCGCCGGCATGGCACGAGAAGCGCAACCAGGTTTGCTTATAGTAGACCGTACCGTGCATGGACCTTATGAAAATTACCAGACGCCGGAGCAGCGTGTGCCGGAAAATAAAATAGATAACCCCTGGGAGAGTTGCCTGACGCTTGGCAATAATTGGGGTTATGTACCAAACGATCAGTTTAAGTCATCAACCAAAGTTATTCATTCTTTAGTAGAGGTAGTAGCTAAAGGAGGAAGTTTGCTGCTGGGTGTGGGACCAAAACCTGATGGCACACTGCCTGATGAAGCTGTGCAGCGTATGGCTGAGATAGGGAAGTGGCTGGATGCGAATGGGGATGCTATTTACAGTACACGTACAACAGAACATTTCCAGGATGGCAGTACCTATTTCACACAGGGAAAAGAAGGAGTACGCTATGCTATTGCCTGTATAAAAGAAGGAGAGACAGTTCCTGCGACAGTAGAATGGGTTGGCAATGCACCAAAACGCGGCAGTAAAATGAAACTCTTACAAAACGGAAAAGTTGTAAAGTGGGTAAAGGATGGGGATAAGGTAAAAGTTTTCCTTCCTAATTATGTAGCAGGCTCGAAAGGGACTTATCCTGCTTTAGCATTTTCGTTTACGGTAGATAAATAGAAGCCCCGCATTTACCACAAAATATTCGACTTAGTTTTAGTAGTTTTAAAGAAGCCAGAGATTATTGATGGAGAAATACAGCCGGCTTTTATTAGCTTATGCCTTTGCCAGCACTTTTTTTTCCTGTTCGACAGGTAATACTTCCACATCAAGTTATAATGTAGCTCCTCCGCAGCCAGTATATCCTGTGCCGTCCGATGCACAATTAGCCTGGCACGAGATGGAGATGAATGCTTTTATTCATTTCACGACGAACACGTTTACTGATCTGGAATGGGGATATGGTGACGAGAGCCCGTCTATATTTAACCCTTCTCAGTTAGATGCTGACCAATGGGTGCGTACATTGAAAGAGGCAGGTTTTAAAGGTGTAGTATTAACCTGCAAACACCACGATGGCTTTGCCTTATGGCCTAGCCAATACACAGAGCACTCTGTTAAAAACAGCCCCTACAAAAATGGACAGGGAGACGTGGTGAAAGAAGTAGCTGATGCTGCAAAAAAACATGGACTGAAGTTTGGTGTTTATCTTTCTCCCTGGGACAGAAACCGTGCTGATTATGGAGAACCTTCTTACATTGCATATTATCGCAATCAGCTTAAAGAAATATTTACAGCCTACGGACCCATATTTGAAATGTGGTTTGACGGAGCTAACGGAGGCGATGGGTACTATGGCGGAGCCAGAGAGACCCGAAATATAGACCGTTCTACTTACTATAACTGGCCTACTACACTAAACATGGTTAGGCAACTACAGCCAGACCCGCAAGTGTTGTTCTTTAGCGATGGCGGGCCTGATTTACGCTGGTGTGGTAATGAGAAAGGTATAGGAGGAGAAACGAATTGGAACACAATTAGCAACGATACATTATATGCTGGTAAATTTGGTATTGAAGAGTTGCTGAACACAGGTGCTGAAGATGGCAATAAATGGATTCCTGCGGAAGTAAATACTTCAATCAGGCCGGGGTGGTTCTATCATGCCAAAGAAGACTCGCTGGTAAAAACACCAGAAGACCTGTTTGAAATATACCTCACCTCCGTTGGGCGTGGTTCTACTTTACTTTTAAATGTGCCACCAGACCAAAGAGGCCTCATTCATGAAAATGATGTGAAAGCACTCAAAGAATGGAAACGGCTCATAGATAGTGCTTTTAAGGAGAACTTTGCTGCGCAGGCAAAAGTTAAAGCTGATTCTTTTCGTGGGAATGCAGAAGCTTATACCGCTGCAAATCTTACAGATGGAGATAAAGAAACTTATTGGGCAACAGCTGACGGGATAAACACGGGCACAGTAGAAATTAATTTAGGCAAAAAGCAAGCAGTAAAGTACGTGCTCCTGCAGGAATACATTAAACTAGGCCAACGCGTTAAATCTTTCTCTGTGGAGGTGTGGCAGCACAACGCATGGGAGTCTGTTGCGAATGCTACTACCATTGGTTTTAAGCGCATTCTTAAACTGGAAACCCCGGTCACTACTGATAAGATTCGCATCAAAATTACTGATGCAAAAGCTAGCCCGGTTATATCTAATATAGAAGTTTACTAATTTAAAGTTTACTTTAGATTAAAAATAGGTAAATATAATCTGGAGCGGAAGGCACCTCATTCACATATATGATTTCATCAATAATTAGCATACCTATGTTTCGTTTAAAATTACGGCTCTCACAGAGCTTGTTATTTATTTTACTGTCACTTACAGTTTCTGTAAACGCTCAGAAAAAACACACTTTCGAAATCAAGAACGGAGAATTCCTGTACGATGGCAAGGCAACACAAATTCACTCCGGTGAAATGCACTATGCCCGTATCCCAAAAGAATACTGGCGCCATCGTCTGAAGATGATGAAAGCAATGGGCTTGAACACGGTGGCTACTTATGTTTTCTGGAACTATCATAACACAGCCCCAGGTGTCTGGGATTTCAAAACAGGTAACAGGAATCTGGCAGAATACATTAAAACAGCTCAGGAAGAAGGGCTTTTTGTTATACTGCGTCCGGGACCTTATGCCTGTGCAGAATGGGAATTTGGTGGTTACCCCTGGTGGCTGCAAAAAAATAAAGAGTTGGTGATACGCGCTAATAACAAACCCTTTCTGGACTCCTGCAACGTGTATATAAATAAGCTGGCAGAGCAGGTAAAAGACCTGCAGGTAAGCAAAGGGGGCCCGATAATTATGACTCAGGTAGAGAATGAGTTTGGCTCTTATGTGTCGCAGCGGGAAGATATACCGTTGGAAGAGCACCGTAAATATAATGCTGCTATTAAAAAACAATTAACTGATGCTGGTTTTGAAGGGCCTTTCTTTACTTCTGATGGTACGTGGTTATTTGAAGGTGGAGCTACAGCAGGTGCTCTGCCAACAGCCAATGGCGAAGGAAACATTGAGAACCTTAAGAAAGCGGTAAACCAATATAATGGGGGCAAAGGCCCTTATATGGTAGCGGAGTTCTACCCTGGCTGGCTAGACCACTGGGCTGAACCTTTTGTTCGCGTTGGAGCAGATCAAATTGCGAAACAGACGGAAACATACCTCAAAAACAATGTGCACTTCAACTTCTATATGGTGCATGGTGGTACTAACTTTGGTTTTACCTCTGGGGCCAACTATAATGAAGAACACGATATTCAGCCCGATATTACCAGTTATGACTATGATGCCCCTGTAAGCGAAGCAGGTTGGGTAACGCCAAAATACACAGCTATCCGGGAGTTGATGAAAAAATATGTGAAATATAAGATTCCGGAAGTGCCGGCACAGATTCCTGTTATCACCGTTCCGGCTATTCAGTTAACCAAAACTGTAGACATGTTTGATCTGAAAAAAGAAATAAAACCTGTCATAAATGACACACCACTTTCCTTTGAAGATTTAAACCAGGGGCATGGTTACGTGCTTTACAGCAAGCGCTTCAATCAGCCGGTACAAGGAAAGCTGCAGGTAAAAGGCCTCCGCGATTATGCCACCGTTTATGTAAATGGGAAGAAAATAGGAGAGCTTAACCGACAGGATAATAACTATGAAATGGACATTCAAGTCCCTTTCAATGGCACACTCGAGTTGCTGGTGGAAAATATGGGACGAATTAACTATGGTGCTGAAATAGTGAACAACACGAAAGGTATCATTTCTCCGGTTTTGATCAATGACTTCGCAATAACAGGTGGCTGGAGTATGTATAAGCTTCCTTTTGATCAGGTTCCGGATCTGGAGAAGTACTCTGCCAAGAACAAAGAAGGCCGACCAACTTTATACACTGGAGCATTCGATCTGAAACAGACAGGGGATGTGTTCCTGGATATGCGGGGCTGGGGTAAGGGTATTGTATTTGTTAATGGTCATAACTTAGGCCGATACTGGAAGGTGGGGCCACAGCAAACGCTATACTTACCGGGTTGCTGGCTTAAAAAAGGAAAAAATGAGGTAGTAGTACTGGAGCAGCAGAACGATGTGCTACAAAAAGAACTTAAAACTGCAGTAAAGCCAATTTTGGAGGAGGTTCTTTAATAGGAGAGCACAAGCGAATTGACTATAAAGGTTTACCAGCAATTGGAGTAATCTTCTTAAGAGTGACTAATACCAGAGTTGCTTTTCAACACTAATCAGACATGATCAAGTACATTATTATTGGCTTTAGCTTTATTTGTGCCACAGCTAGCTATGCGCAGGGGGGCAAGCCTCTTTATAAAAACAGCAAAGCTTCTACAGAAGAAAGAGTAAAGGATTTACTAAGGCGAATGACGCTGGAGGAGAAGGTTGGGCAGTTATCTACCTTGCTAGGTTGGGAAATGTATCAGAAACAGGGAAATAAAGTAACAGCAAGTGCCGAATTTAAAAAAGCTGTAGAGGAACGCCACATTGGGATGCTTTGGGCAACCCTGCGGGCCGACCCCTGGACGAAGAAAACACTGACAACTGGTTTACATCCTGCTCAGGCAGCAGAAGCAACTAATGCACTGCAGAAGTATGTTGTAGAACACACGCGCTTAGGTATTCCGCTATTGCTGGCAGAAGAGTGCCCACATGGACACATGGCTATTGGTACGACTGTTTTTCCTACTTCTATCGGGCAAAGCAGCACCTGGAATCCTGCCCTGATTCAGCGTATGGCGTCTGCAATTGCTTCTGAAGCGCGTACACAGGGAGCCCACATTGGCTATGGTCCTGTGCTGGACCTGGCGCGGGAGCCACGTTGGTCACGTGTGGAAGAAACGTACGGAGAAGACCCTGTGTTGAACAGCCAGATGGGAGTAGCTATGGTAAGAGGCTTTCAGGGGGATAACCTGAAGAGTGGTGCTAATGTTATTTCCACGCTGAAGCATTTTACGGCATATGGAGTGCCGGAAGGTGGACACAACGGGGGGAGCATCAGCACAGGTTACCGGGAGTTATACCAAAGTTTTTTGCCTCCATTCCGTGAAGCGGTAAAGGCTGGGGCCTTGTCTGTTATGACGGCTTATAACTCCATAGACGGAGTACCCTGTTCTTCAAACGAATTCCTGCTAAATGATCTTTTGCGTAAGCAGTGGAGCTTTAATGGTTTTACGGTTTCTGATTTGGGCAGTATTTCAGGTTTGGTAAGCAGCCATCATGTTGCAGCCACACCTGCTGATGCAGCAGCCTTAGCTTTAAATGCAGGTTTAGATGCAGACTTAAGTGGCTATGGCTATGACAAAGCTTTACTGGATGCTATAAAAGCTGGTTCTGTATCTACAAAGGTTCTTGATCGGGCTGTTAGCCGGGTGTTGCGTCTTAAGTTTGAAATGGGGCTTTTTGAGAACCCTTATGTAGATCCTAAAAAAGCGACAAAGGTGGTAAAAAGTCCTGCGCATGTACAACTGGCACGTCAGGTGGCGCAGGAGTCTATCACCTTACTGAAAAATGAAAGGGAGGTACTTCCGCTAAGCAAAAGCCTCAAGAGCGTTGCCATTATTGGTCCTAATGCTGATAATATGTACAACCAATTAGGTGATTATACCGCTCCTCAGCCTGAAAATAACATTGTAACAGTTCTGGAAGGTATCAAAGGTAAAGTATCTTCAAAGACCAAAGTTACTTATGTGAAAGGATGTGCTATTCGCGATACAACTACGGCAAGTATAGCAGAGGCTGTTGCGGCTGCCCAAAATGCAGAAGTAGCCGTGGTGGTATTAGGAGGTTCCAGTGCCCGCGATTTTAAAACTGAATACCAGAGCACAGGCGCTGCTACCGTCACAGGAGCTGCAGGAACTGAAATGATTAGCGATATGGAAAGCGGGGAAGGATATGATCGTGCTACACTTGATCTGTTAGGCAAGCAACTGGAGCTGCTTCAGGAGATAGTTAAAACTGGAACACCTGTGGTGGTGGTACTCATAAAAGGCCGCCCGCTTAACCTGAACTGGATTAATGCCAATGTACCTGCCGTACTGGATGCCTGGTACCCAGGGCAGGAAGGTGGTAATGCCATAGCTGATGTGCTTTTTGGGGATTATAACCCTGCCGGACGTTTGCCTGTTTCTGTGCCGAAGCATGTAGGGCAGCTTCCTGTTTACTATAACTTTAAAAGACCTGCTAAGCATGATTATGTGGAAACAGATGCCAAGCCTTTGTACAGTTTTGGTCATGGCTTGAGTTATGCAACATTTGAGTACAGCGACCTTCACGTTAATATTTCTGAAAACCAAAATGATGTACAGGCACAAGTGCTTTTTAATGTGAAAAACACAAGTACCCGCGATGGCGATGAAGTGGTGCAACTATACCTGCGAGACAATGTCAGTTCAACGGTTACGCCAATAAAGCAACTGAGGAAGTTTCAACGGATTCACTTAAAGGCAGGGGAACAGCAAGCTGTAGAACTTACATTAAATGCAGAGGACCTGATGCTGCTGGACACAAAGATGCAATGGATGGTTGAGCCTGGTGAATTTACTATAATGGTGGGAGCATCTTCAGAAGATATTAGGCTAACAACTGATTTCAGAGTGAAAAATACTATTCAGTTATCTTCTTTAGGAGAGTGAGGTAGGGCTTGAGTTGCCCCTAAAGTTTCTTTGGCTGGCATTAGGCAGCCGTAATCTCGCATTTTGTTTACTTGAGTACATTAGGTGGCAGGTGCAAACTGTGTCTTACTAGCTAATTGCCTCTGCCATAGTATAACTGTTTAGTGTCCTCTTGTATTACCAAAACCTATGAGAGCAAATATGAACACACCTTTACCTAAATTCCCAGTTAGCTTACTGCTGCTTATTGTGCTGCTTTTATATGGGGAAAGTAAAGCACAGTCGCTGCCGTTTGAGGGGTTGGAGCCTCTCTTTACAAAACCTAAAAGCTATGTTGCTTTTTTTGCTGATAAAGCTCCTGTAATTGATGGAGACATAAATGATGATGTTTGGCAAGTTACTAGTTGGACTGAGGAGTTTATAGATATTGAAGGCGATGCTCAACCTAAGCCTGCTTTTGACACACGCGTGAAAATGGTGTGGAACAACACACATCTTTTTATAGCTGCTGAAATAAAAGAGCCGCACGTGTGGGCTACACTCAAACAACGTGACGAAATTATCTTTCATGATAATGATTTTGAAGTATTTATAAATCCGGAAAATAGTACGCATCAATACTATGAAATTGAGGTAAATGCATTCAACACCATTTTCGATTTATTTATGGGCAAACCTTATAGAAATGGTGGCGGAGCCATGATTCCTTGGAACTTGGATAAACTCCAATCAGCAGTGCAGGTACAGGGGACTATGAACAACCCTAGTGATACAGATACAGGTTGGACTGTTGAGATGGCTATCCCTTTCCGGTCTCTAACAATAGGAAACGAAACAAAAATACCAGAGGAAGGAAGCTTATGGAGGATAAACTTCTCAAGGGTAGAATGGGATACTGATATCCGGCAAGGTAAGTATATAAAAAGGAAAGATAGTAAAGGGCGCTCTTTACCAGAACATAACTGGGTATGGTCGCCTCAGGGAGTAATAAATATGCACTATCCTGAGCGTTGGGGGTATTTACAGTTCACCCGTCAGAAAGTAGGAAGTAAAGCAGTTGCTGTCTCTTTACCTTATACTGAAATGCAAAGGAACTACCTGTGGCTGGTGTATTACAGGCAGAAAGCATATTATGAAGAACATAAACAGTATGCAACTTCACTGGCTATGCTTGGCTTCAGCAATGCCGGCCAGGTTGTGGTCGAAAAGCAGGTGAACCAACTGCGGTTGGAAGCAACCAGACATCAGTTTATGGCAACCATTCAAGGGCCTGATCGTGCCTTATGGAGCATTAACCAAGAGGGACTAATTCAAAAGCTAAATAATACTTTATGAGAACAAGGAGAACCTTCCTCAAAGCTGGGTTAATGGCTGGAGTAGCTGCAAGCATGCCTGTATCAGCTATTGGTAAAAGCAACAGCCACAGTAAAAAGAAAAGCTGGAAGCACTGGGTGTGGATCAATCCGAACCACGACGATAATGAAGCTGATCTTCAGAAAAAGTACAAGCAGTTTTATGAAGCAGGTATAAGGGGCATTTTTTTTGAAGCTGATAGTGAAAAGCATTTTCGTGTTGCCAAGAGCCAAAAGATGGAAGCGCACCGTTGGATGTGGACGATGAACCGGGGCGAGAAAGAACTACTGAAGGCACACCCGGAGTGGTACGCCCGTAATCGCAAAGGAGAATCCTGTGCCGACCAGCCTCCATATGTAGATTATTACCGGTGGTTATGCCCGTCCCGGGAGGAGGTGCAGCAGTACCTGGAAGAAGATGTGCGCAATATTTTAAGTAACGATTATGTTGATGGGATTCACCTGGATTATGTGCGTTTCTGTGATGTGATACTGCCGGTCAATCTTTGGGAAAATTATAATATTGAGCAAACAAAAGAGTTGCCTGAGTACGATTACTGCTACTGTGATGTATGCCGCACAAAGTTTAAAAAGTGGCGAGGAGAAGATATAAAAGATATTGAGTATCCGGAGGCAAGCTTATCGTGGCGGCTGTTTCGTTACAATGCAGTAAATAAAATTGTGAATAGGCTAGCTGTTGTTGCCAATGAAAACAAAAAAGCCATTACCGCTGCCGTTTTCCCTACGCCGGAAGTGGCCAGGCGCATTGTACGGCAAGACTGGACTAATTGGAACCTTACTGGCGTATGTCCCATGATTTACCATGGCTTTTATAAAGAAGATGTACGTTGGATTGGTGATGCCGTAACAGAGGGTGTGCACTTTCTGGCGGGTCGCTTTCCTCTATATGCCGGACTTTTTTTACCAGATTTCAAAAGTAATTTAGAGTTGCAGCAAGGAATGGAATATGCCCTGCAAAACGGAGCCAGTGGTATATCTTTATTCGGAGAAGTTACCGATGATGTACTAAACGCACTTAAGAGTGCTTCCTGTACTGTGAAAGTATAAAAGCTGCAGCATATGTGTCAGCTCCCCAGAAATTAGAACTGTTTTGAAGTAGAGAAAA
>NZ_JAJJWI010000018.1 GCF_020907275.1 Pontibacter silvestris
GCATAAAGTACGTAGGTTTTTCCTTCTACATTATTAATAGCCATACGACCAACCTGATCTCCTAACGCTGTCATTTCTGTGCTGCTGCTCACTACATCTACCGGGGTAGCAGATAAAGCCGGAAGCTGGCTACTAGGAATTTTACCGTCAGCCCCCAAGGTAGCAACACCGTTGGCAGCTGCTTTTTCTACTTTATCAACTTTTGTATCAAGAGCTGTTTGAGTAGCAGTACTGATCGGTTTATCGGCATCACTGGTGTTATCTACATTGCCTAATCCAAGATTGGTTCGGGCATCGGCAGGGTTGTTAGCTCCTGTACCACCGTTAGCTACATCAATAACCCCAGTTACATTTGAAGCACTTCCACTAATGTTTCCTGTGACTTTCAAGCCATCCACAGTTGCGATTTTATCATTTGTAACCGCTCCATCAGCTATTTTAGGTGTTGTAACGGCATTGTCTGCCAGCTTAGCTTCTGTAACTGCTCCATTAGTTATTTTAGGTGTCGTAACAGCATTGTCTGCTAGTTTAGCCTCAGTAACTGCCCCGGCAGCTAATTTATTTTGCGTTACCGCTTCATCAGCAAGCCCTAGCGGAGTCGCATTTCCATCACCCACTAAGGTTGCATCATGGTTAACGGCTGTCATTCCGCTTCCATCACCAGATGTGATTGTTGCCCATGTTCCATCACCACGCAGAAACGTATTCGCGTTACGTGTACCACTTGCTTTTAATTTTATAAGATCTACTCCGTTATTCAGCAACCCTATCTCCCGTACACCTGAGCCATAATTAGAAATATTGATTCCTGCCCCTGGCATGATATTAGTAAGCCCTGCTTCGCTCCAGCCAAATCCGCCACTCCCATCAGAAGACAACACATAACCTGTTGAACCAAAATCTGTTATGTTCTTCAATTTTGTTGCAGTAATGGCTCCGTCTGTAATTGAGGTTGCGTTGCCTATAGAGGTTACAGGGCCTGTCAGGTCGGCATTAGTCGTTACTGTAGCCGCATTACCAGTAATATCTCCTATTGCAGTACCTATAGTCGGATTATTCAGTATAGGCGACTCTGCCAGCACTACGGCGCCTGTTCCTGTTGTACTGGCCGATGAAATTGCTCCTCCGTAACCAAACAATATACCATTAACAGATGTACCTAATGTGATCTCTGAACTGCCGCTTGCATTATCAACAGTGCCCGTAAAGCCATTTGCAGCCGATATAGTTACACCACTACTTCCACCCCCGGAACCAACCTGCTCCTGCAATTGCTCCAGTGCTTCCTGTACATTAGTAGCCGTTACCGAACCAACAGGAGTGAAGGGTACTGTACTGGCTGACTGATCGCCAGTATTTGTTCCGGATAGATTACTACCGGTAACAGTTCCTGTTGCCGCAACAGACGTAGGGGTAATATTTCCTAGATACAGCGTAATTGCTGGAGTAGTCGAAAAGTTTGAAACCGTACCAGATATTCCATTGGCTGCATTGATAGATACAGACGTTACCGTACCGGTACCTGTACCAGTGCCGCTACCACTTCCGCCGCTATACCCTAAGGCTGCAGCGACTTTACTGTCCACATAGTTCTTTGTAGCCGCATCCCATAACTGCAAGGGCTCCTGCATGTGGGTAATTCGCTGAAAGCCCATATTTACATCCGCAGTAGCTGGTCCAAAACCACTTAAGGGAATATTTACTTTATCAAGGTCAGCATTTTGAACAGTACCATCGGCAATTTTATCTGAATTAACTGCGCTATCTGCTATTTTATTTCTGGTAATAGCAGCTTCTGCTATTCTAGGTGCAGCAGCTATTCCTGTTAAGTCTCCCGCTAGTTGCACTTTACCCTTTTCAGCTGTCGTTGCATCTGGGGTGGCGTCCGCCGCCGAAGCGCCGGCAATTGAAACTCCTGTTGCAGGCCATGCTCCATTTGCTTTAGGGCCAAATAAAGTATAGTTAGTTAGATTAATATAAAAGTCACCGTCTTTACCAGTACTTAAAGTTGGATTACCAGAACCGTTCAAGATAGTGTTACCACTTTCGCCAGTTCCTCCAGTCGACGTATCAGTGTTCGTGAGTAGCCTCTGCCATTGCCCATTATTGTAAAAATAGAACCCCGGTGTATCGTTAGTCTGATAAACAAGCAACCCATTAGCCGGGCTGTTTATAGCACTACGCTGTGCAGCCGTCATTCTGGGAGCAAGCAAGCCTTTTGAATTAGAGTATATATCAAGCTGAGCACTGGCATCTGGCGTAGTAGTACCTATACCAACCTGAGCTTGTACACTAAATGCAAACAGTAACCCGCTTATTATAAGAAAGCATTTCACTGACATTATAAAGTAATTATTCAGATTCATTGGTTGTAAAAATTTATTTCTTAAAGGAAGGTCTCTTTTAAATGATTGATGGCTAGCTGAAATAAGGAGATGCAGTTCCTTGTAGAACCCAGATATCGTATTGTTCCTTATTAACAGCTAAATGAGGGCATGCTGGGTGCATCTCCTGTTGCCAATTAGTACTGTTCATGTACTGTTGCTTCTTATGGAAACGAAAAGAAGCTTTGTTCCACATAGTAGTCATAGTAAAAGATGATACATCACCTACTATAGAAGTTGCCAAATCAGGCATTTTTAAGAAACCTTCTCTATGCGCTGAACTTTCAAAATTTCTTATGAACTGATTATTGCTTACTGCAAATTGCACTACTTCACATAAACCAGGCTTATTACTGGCAGGACTACCATTTGTCTTAGTCTTGGTAGTAGCAGTTTTGTCACCTGTATTCGTGTCTTCTCTCATTACATAGAAATGTATGAAATAGACGTTAATACCAGGTTCAATAGGCTGATTTATAAAAGAAGCCTTTTGGAGAACCATGTTAGAAGCTTCTTTCCTATTAGCGAAAGTACTTTTATTCCTCTCTGTTCTATTTAAAGACACCTTTATAGAACTGCCCTGTACCAGGACTGTAACTAAAGTAAAGAAAGTAAGAGAGAGTGTTAAGTATAATTTACTCATAGACCCTTATTAAATAATGTAAAGTAAATTTTAGTGCAGGATCAGCAAGCTTAGCTTATGTATAGACTACTGCAAAGAATGGACAAGTAAACCAGTATAGGCCTTCCAGGCCAAACCAATTAATTTTGACGTGTTCTAAATGACTTGTAGAATAAACTAAAGTGAGAAAACATTATTGATATCAATCAAAGACAAACTGTTTTAAACTAACCTATTAATGTGTATTTCAAACTTTACTAGCACTACTTTTTATAATTTTACAACCTCCGGCACAAACACACATAAAATTGCAATCCTTATATTATTATTCTTCATTTAAACTAGCTTAAGCTGCCTCTTTTTCACAGCCACAGACGTCAAAAAAAGCCTGCATAGTAAAATCAACAAACTACTAGTCTCCTCACCTATTGCAATAAAATTATGCAAAAGTAGTGCAGCAAATCTTAAATAACAAAAGGACAAGACTTTAATAAAAACAATTTATAACTTTTACACCGCTCAATAAAACAGTTAACCAAAGCAACACTAATAAAACAGACGACACCCCTACAAACAAGTGATTGTACTTACTAACTAAAAAACAACTTCTATATTATTTCATATTTAGTTAATTAACTACACACACACACATCATAACTATTATGCAATTAGCTCCTGTTTTAAAACTCATCAATAGACAAAAAGGCGTACTCAACCGAATTACTGCTCTTCTATCCTTAATCAAGTAATATCTCCATGCAAGTATAAAGGATACACCTAAACGTATACTTAAGCTGAAACTGCATGTATTGGCTCTGCCAGAGAGCTTGAACCAATCAACCCAAAAGATGCACCTTTTAGCGTATGGTCAAAGAATGCCTTCACTAGAACTCTGGTTTCGTTGTGATAGTACTTGCAGTCTCCGAGAAGAAGACGCTTAAAGGGCACTGCCAACACCAAGTCTGTAAACGACAAATGCTTCGCTCCATGAAGGGCATAACGGTATATTACCCCTTTAGCATAATAATTTATGCGGCGGTTCCACTCGTCAAACATCATCGTCTGGTATTCTTGGCGGCTCATTCCCACCTGCTCCAACTGCCTTGGTTTCATTTCCTCAGCAGGCCTAGGCTCAGCACGAATTTCTAGCAAGGGCTTATATGTTCCTTTGGTATAGTTTTCTCCAAAATAGAATCCGTCCAGGTTTACAGCAGACTCAAAAACATCACTCACTGTTACCGTATTAAAAGAAGCAGCTCCTCCAAAAGCATGTCCTACAAGCCCAGCTTTGCCTAAATTTATCTGCCTGGAAAACAACTTTCCTTTATTATTAAGCTGCTGGAGTTGTTCATACACAAACAACTGGTCTTCGCTCCACAAATCAATAATCTCGCCTCCTGCAGAAACATCCTGCAACACATCGTGTTTCAAAAAATCTCCTACCACCCCATCCGGAAAAACAGAACCGATGGAGTAGCCGTCGTGCTCAATACTGGCCACCAAGTAGCCATGGCTAGCTAACTCTTCCACCAAATAGGTATTCTGGCCACGCATACCATTTATACTGTGTGAAAAAAGAACAACAGGCAGCTCATCTACGTCTGCAACCGGAGCATTCAAATATGAATGGGTTTTTCCTTCAGCTATATGTTTTAGTGATTTCTCTGGTAGCCCTAAGACCTGAGCCAGGTTATGAACAACCGGGCTTTCTGGTGAAAGATAGCTTACGCTCTCCCCTTCACACTCTGTTGTTGGATAATACAGAGACACTATCAGGTTCCTATATCCGCTAGAGGAAGTGCTGGCAACCCGCGCAGAATCCATAAGAACACGCTCCTGATATCCTACACGATAAGCTCCGGTAGGTGCTGGGATAACAAATTTGTCACGAAGCAGTTCTTTATGAACAAAAGCTAGTAACACCAATACAACAGTTAGCAAAAACAGGATCATATTACTGGATAATTTCATCATCAGACGCCCCTTTATCAGAACCATCTAATTTGTAACAAATAAACAAAAAAAAAATGATCATCAAACAAAGAATTTAGAAAATAATTAAATAATACTTTACACGATATCAACCTCTTATAAACTACACCTGTAGTTATACTATAGATAAAAGCTATACAACTAGCCACAAACACACATTATACGCACTAATCATCTAAACTAAATAAATATATTACAGCATACATATTATTAGTATAGTTCAATTAATATAAAGTTAATACATATTCTAAAAATATAAAATTATACATACAATATATTAATATTAATATTAATATATATTTCCATAAAACTAGCATTTATATAATGAAATCATAAACATATATACTCTTAATAAGAATTGTAATATAATGTTACAACACACTTTTAGTAAAAAGTCAACACTTCAAGAACAATTCACATTAAGTGAACACCTAAGTATGCTCTATCAATATCAAGAAAGCGATTGTTAAGTGTGCGATTGGCCACCTATTACAAGAGCTGTTTAGTTGACTTAGAAGCAGGAAGTGAGCATAATAGTAGTAGCTATAACAACCAACACCTATATATGCAGAACTAGAAGTAAAAGGCACTATTTAAAATCTACAGTGGAAAAACAAGTGTTGAGAATTCAGAACATCTAGAACAGAAAGACCCCATTAAAAGGCAGGCAAAGCAGCTCACCCCAACAGGGATAAGGGTGAGCTAGCAAGCGTAAAGAAAAGAAACAGATGAAATCGAGCAGGTAATTCTATTACAGCAAAGCAGCTAAAAGTTATTTATACAATGGCTATAATGAGAAGTTTGACAGGGAAAAAGAACTATGATAAGGAAGCCTTACCAAAAAAGAGCAGCCAAGATAATACGAAAAAAAGAACTAAGATTTAGAGCACGTCACTCTTGCTTAAACAGACAAAGGAAAGCTGACTGAGCAAGATATTTGGGAACATTGATACAGCTTCACTAGCCTTATAAGACTAGACTAACTTAAGCACTTATTCTATATCAAAATAAAGAAAGTCTTCTCTAAAGCCATGCCGTCGCTCCAGCACAACTTACTTGTTTGTATACTTTGAAAGGGAAAGAGTACTTTCTGGTAAATAAGCTCTTAACAGGAAATACTTCTTTCCTTCCAGTACTTAAGAAAACAAGGTTTATTTATTGGTGCCAAGCCTTGAACCTACTGCACTTTATATATTATAAAAAGCCTTTTCAATAATAAGCATCATACAGACAAAGATCTTATCCAGCTTTAGATTTAAACTTTTTCTGGAGCTCCTGTATGCTGACTTTAAATTTCTTGTCTGTGTCAATCATATCTGACACAGTTTGCACAGAATGAATAACTGTACTGTGGTCGCGGCCACCGAAGTGGTAGCCGATAGATTTAAGAGAATGGCTGGTAAACTCTTTGGCAAAGTACATGGCTACCTGCCGCGCTATAACTATTTCTTTTTTACGCGTTTTAGCTTTAAGTGAGTCTAAGCTAACCTGGAAATACTCTGCTACAGTTTTCTGGATGAAATCAAGGTTAACCTCTGTCTCAACATCTTCTATAATATGCTTCAGGGCTTGCTTTGCCAGCTCCAGATCAATTTCTTTTCTATTAAGAGAAGATTGCGCTATCAGGGAAATAAGCACTCCTTCCAGTTCGCGCACATTAGTATCTACACTGTAGGCCAGATATTCTACCACATTATCCGGAATATCAATGCCATCACTCTGCATCTTTTTCTGGATGATAGCCATACGCGTTTCAAAGTCAGGGCTTTGCAGGTCGGCTGTTAACCCCCATTTAAAGCGAGACAGCAGGCGTTCCTCCAATCCTTTCAAATCACGAGGCGGGCAATCCGACGTCATGACAATTTGCTTGCCGGACTGGTGCAGGTGGTTGAAAATATGGAAAAACATCTCCTGCGTTTTATCCTTGCCGCTTAAAAACTGAACGTCATCTATAATCAGGATATCCACCAACAGGTAAAAGTTGGCAAAGTCCTGTACGTTGTTTGTCTTTACTGACTCAATAAACTGGTTCACAAACTTCTCAGACGACACATACAGCACAAACTTATCTGGATTGCTGTTTTTGATGTGGTTCCCGATAGCCTGCACCAGGTGCGTTTTCCCCAGTCCTACACCACCATAAACCATCAGTGGGTTAAAAGAGGTAGTACCAGGTTTATTTGCTACAGCATAGCCAGCTGAACGGGCCAGCCGGTTACAATCTCCCTCAATGTAATTCTCGAAAGAATAAGACGGGTTTAGCTGTGAGTTAAGGAAGTTCCGGTCAATGGTTTTAGACTCAAACGGGCTCTTGATAAAGCTTTGCTCTGGCTTGTAAGAGTTAACGACAGCTGCCGGTATTTTTTTAGTTGGGATATTTACCGTTTGCGGCTTATTTGAATCATTGCCACGGTCAACAATAATAGAGTACTCCAATCGCCCCTCACTGCCCAGTTCCTGATAGATAACTTTCTTCAGCAGACTTACATAGTGCTCCTCCAACCATTCATAAAAGAACTGGCTGGGCACTTGTATGGTCAGTACACTATCGCGCAGAGAAATAGGTCTTATTGGCTCAAACCAAGTCTTATAACTCTGTTCGCCAATATTTTCCTTTATAACCTGCAGGCAGTTACTCCATACGGTTGTACAGTCTTTAATCATCCAATTTTCCAAAACACACAAGATTCGTTTTGTGGAACAAACCTCTCCTTATCGGCAGGGGGGTTACAAAAATGCTCAAATATTTCTAAACAAAAAATTATTTATTCACGAAGTTAATACAGGGTTATCCACAGGCACAAGAGCCGTACTTATACCTTTTTTTTCTTTTGATTTCCTATTGAATAAGAAGTCAATACGTCCTAAAAATATACCTGACCAACCGACTTGATTAACTAACGTTTCATGGCCACTCACATGGCGCACAACCTCTGGCTCATCCAGAAAAGTATGCGTGTGCCCTCCTAATATCAGGTCTATACCTTCTACCTGCTGCGCCAGTTTAATATCGTCAATTTTTTCGTCTTTGTACTCATACCCGAGGTGAGACAGACAAATAATTAACTGGCACTTCTGGTTCTGCCGCAGTTCCTGCACCATCTCCTTTGCTACCTGCACCGGGTCTTGATACACCGTTTCCCCAAAATTGTTTTTGCTAACCAAACCTTCCAGTTCGATACCAAGGCCAAACACTCCTACCCGCACGCCTTGCTTCTCAAATATTTTGTAAGGCTGAAAGCGGTTCTTCAAAATAGTTTTTGAGAAATCGTAATTAGCAATTATAAACGGAAACGTGGCATTGGGTAATTTGTTTTCCAATCCTTTCAGACCGTTATCAAAGTCATGATTCCCTAAAGTAGACGCATCGTACTTCATCTGCGACATCAGCTTATACTCCAGCTCTCCGTTGAAAAAGTTAAAGTATGGCGTGCCCTGCCAGATATCGCCGGAGTCCAGCAACAACACATTTGGTTCCTGCTTCCGAACCTCCTCTATCAGCGATGCTCTACGGGCCATACCTCCCATGCCTCCATAAAGGCGGCCATCATCCGGGAAAGGGTCTATGCGTGAGTGCTGATCATTAGTGTGCAGAATAGTAAGCTTTATTTGCTGAGCCGCATCCGCAGAAAAAGGCAAGCCTACTAAGCTAAGCCCTGCCGCGCCTACCGCTGTTGTCTTTAAAAAGTCTCTTCTTCTCATGGCGTATGGTTAAGGAAGAATAGTAACTCTGTTAGCAGTGTCAGCGCCCACAGGCAACCCTTTAGCTGTTAGCTGGCGAATATGCTGTATGATAGCGTCGCGCATCATTAAACCTACCTTTTCAGATTTTATTGCTCTTTTAAACACATTCAGATTGTCGCCGCCTCCTGCCAAGTAATCAGAAGTAACTATGGTATAGTTCTTTACCGGATCGAAAGATTGGCCTCCAATCCTGATATCTATCGCTTTGCCGTCTTTAACTTTATAAGTAGCATTGGCAATAGGAGCATATTTAGCTTCCGCTGCAATATCAAAGAACTCCTGCACTGCTTGTCCATCCAATGCAAGCACAACCAGTTCGTTTTCAAAAGGCATCAGCTCAAAAATACTCCCCACTGATACCTGCCCCAGAGGAATAGGAACGCGCAAACCACCATTAGTCGTTGTAGCCATGTCTATATGCCCTTTATAAAGTGGCCTTGCCTCTTCCAGCATAAGGTCGACCACAAAATTTCCAAGCGGAGACTGGTAATCTGCTGCTTTGAGTTCTACTGGAGCATTGCCTATAATTTCATTCATTTTAGCTGTTACCTGCTCCCGATAAGGTGCAATTTGTTGCTCTACCTGCGGGTCTGCAACAATAGTTTTATCTACAGGCACGTCTGTTTGCGCAAGGCTTGGCGAAGCCTGCCAGGAACGCTGGCAGGAAACCAAGCTGAGCACTAACAGGAAAGTGCCTGTAACTTTTGGAAAAATTCGCAACATATAAATCAGATACTTTTAACGCACAAAGTTATCAACATCTCTAACACTCACCAAGAAGTAAAAGATATAAGGTTCTATATAAAAAATGCTTTTGCTTTGGGCATTTTGTGTTGTAATAGTAAAGCAGGCCTTCATTAGCCTCCTTTAGCTTAGCCACAATAAAACACAAAAGGGTATTACCTGTCAGGTAATACCCTTTATTAAGAAGTTAAATGCTTTTAGCTGGATGAATGCTACTCTTCCTTTTTATGAGAAAATAACCAAGGTAGTAAATCAGGTTCTGCAAAGGCATAATCCCAACTGTTGTGGTCTACTCCCGGGTAAAGCGTGAGCTTCACGTTGCCTCCAGCTTTTAGGATAGCTTCTGCCATTATTTTAGACTTTTCTACGGGAACTACGCTATCTTCTTCTCCGTGAAAAACCCATAGGTCTACTCTCTTAGCAAATTTCTTTGCTGTAGCAGGGTGGCCTCCACCGCAGATAGGAAAGGCAGCCACAAACGTATCTGGTTTGCGTCTCAGCATTTCGAAAGTGCCCATTCCTCCCATAGAAAGTCCGCCTATGTACTCCTGGTTTTCATTAATAGAACCAGTGCTTTCCAGTTCATTTACTAAACCAATTAAAGCGTTCATGGCTTTAGTTGGTTTGCCCTTTTTTAAAAAGTTAAAGGTTCGGCTTTTGTCTTCGTTAGTTACAATGTTTACATTAGCCCAATAAGAGTCTTTGGGGCATTGCGGAAACACCACAATAGCAGGATATTTTTCCCGGTTTTCTGGCTCCAGGAAAAGTTTTGCTCCATAAGCCAGTTGTGCTTCGTTATCATCTCCCCTCTCTCCTGCGCCATGTAAAATCAGCACCAGCGGGTACTGCACTTTAGGGTCAAAATTTTTTGGGTATAATATCCGGTATTGCAGACTGTCATCGCCTTTTCTGAACACTTTTCTCTCGTAAGCATCTAATGAAGACTGGCTTTGAGCAGGAAAAGCTAACACAGCAAGTAATAAGATTATCAGATATTGCTTCATATATAAAGATAGAAAATAAATTAACCTCTTATTGGTAATAAATTGTCAATAAGAGGCACTTGTAAGTTATTGCGCTAGAGTAAAACTAGCTTCCTGTACATCGCTGGAATTGGTGCCTACAAAGACCTTAAACTCCCCTGGCTCAAACACATACTCCAGATCTTTATTATAAAACTTAAGGTCTTCGGCAGTAAGTGTGAACGTAACTGTTTTGCTTTCGCCTTTCTTTAAAGAGATTTTCTGAAAACCTTTTAGTTCTTTTACAGGTCTTGTAACAGAAGCTATCACGTCTTGTACATACAGCTGCACTACCTCTTCTCCATCATAATTACCAGTATTCTTCACATTTACGCGCACCTCCAGTGTCTCATTAGGGTTGACGGTATTTTTGCTCAGCTCTGGCCTGCTGTAGCTGAATGTAGTATAGCTTAGGCCATAACCAAACGGAAACAATGGTTCATTTGAAACATCCAGGTAACGTGACTTATATTTATCCAACAGTTCACCACCATAAGGGCGGCCTGTATTCTTGTGGTTATAGTAAATCGGCACCTGCCCTACCACTTGCGGAAAAGTCATGGTAAGTTTACCGGATGGATTATAGTCACCAAACAGTACATCCGCGATAGCGTTTCCTGCCTCTGTACCGGCAAACCAGGTTTCCAGCATAGCATCAGCGTTTTCAGCCTCCCAGTTCAATGCCAGCGGACGGCCACTCATTAACACGATTACCATTGGCTTGCCTGTCTTCTTCAATGCTTTTAATAAATCCTGCTGCTTTCCGGGTAAGGTAATGTCTGCACGGCTGGAAGCTTCACCGGTCATGCCTTGTGATTCTCCTACCACTGCCACAATAACATCTGAGTTCTGTGCTACTTTTACCGCCTCAGCAATCATGTCTTCAGATGATCTACTGTCTATCTCCAGGTTGCCTCCATGTGCATTCAACCGTTCAATCATTTGCTGATCATCGGCAATGTTAGCTCCTTTGGCATAATTGATTTTAATGTCCTTGCCTGCTACATTACGTATCCCCTGCTCTACGGAAACTGCCTGTTTCCAGTCACCGGCGCCACTCCAGTTACCAATCATGTCTCGCTGGCTTGTAGCCAATGGCCCGATAAGGGCTATAGAACCTGTTTTTTTAAGAGGCAGTGTTTGCTTGTCGTTTTTCAGGAGCACCATAGTTTTGCGGGCAATATCACGGGTAGCCTCCAGGTACTCCGGCTTCATGATGTTTTTTTTCGCACGCTTTTCATTGGTATACCGGTAAGGGTCCTGGAACAGACCTAACTTATATTTTGCTTCCAACACACGACGGCAGGCTGCATCCACTTCTGCCTCACTTACTTTGCCATCTTTAACAGATTGCTGCAGGTTGTTCAGGAAAACTTCTCCCACCATGTCCATGTCTACTCCTGCTTTAAGTGCCAACTCCCCTACTTCAGCCTCAGTACCCAACCCATGAGGAACCAGTTCATTGATGGCTGTATAATCTGTGGCTACCATACCTTTAAAGCCCCACTTTTCACGTAACAGCTCTGTCATCAGCCAGCGATTAGCTGTGGCAGGCACTCCATTTATATCATTAAATGAGGTCATTACACTTGCAGCTCCTGCATCTACAGCTGCTTTATAGGGAGGCAGATATTCATTAAACATGCGGTTCATGCTCATATCTACAGTATTGTAATCGCGTCCGGCTTCGGCACCACCGTATAAGGCAAAATGTTTAACACAGGCCATTACGGTATTTTCTTTTGTAAGGTCATTGCCCTGGTAACCACGTACCATAGCTCTGGCAATCTGCGATCCTAAATAAGTATCTTCGCCAGCGCCCTCTGCCACTCGTCCCCAACGTGGATCGCGGGCAATATCTACCATCGGTGAGAAAACCCAGTTCAGACCATCTGCAGAAGCCTCCTCGGCAGCAATACGTGCACTGCGCTCAACAGCTGCTAAATCCCAACTGGAAGCAAGCCCCAGAGGAATAGGAAAAATGGTTTTGTGCCCATGAATCACATCATAGCCAAAAAGAAGGGGAATGCCCAGCCTGGTACGTTTTACAGCCATTTGCTGCAGTTTTCTGGCTGCTGATGGAGTAAAGGTATTAAAAACACCACCAATGTAGCCTTTTTGTATTTTCTCGTCTACGTTCTCGCTCACAATAGGACCCGTTACATCGAACCCAACAGCCGCCAGGTTTAACTGCCCTATTTTTTCTTCCAAAGTCATTTTTGCTATCAGATCATCAACAAACTTGTTCATTTTCTGATCAGTGCTGACGGCAGAGGTTGTTACCGGCTTTTGTTGCTGGGCCACTGCTTGCGTACCCATAAAGCCTATAGACATAATCAATGCCGTTTTTATTATTCGCTTCATGTATTGTAATATTGTTTAGGTAACTTTTTAGGTGTGTATTTTTAAATTGAGTGGCAGAATGCTAAGGAATAGCTGATGTTCTATAGGAGTATGAACCTTATTCTTTAATCTGCGGGCTCTCAAATCCTAGTTTTTTAAGGCCAGCCTGCACTTCTGGAGCACTCATGAACAAATCCCAGAGCATACCGCTGCGTCCGTTCTCAATCATTACAACAATTGGCCCTTGGTCTATGCCCAGGTAACGTTGCGGATACCAGTTCTCCTGCTCACTATAAGCATCAAAAAAGCCATACTTGCCCCACACTTTATCGCCTAGGTCTTCATACAAATGGCGGATTACTTTCATGGACTCCTCAGGAGCATAAGGGTAAGACGATAGTGCTGCCGTTGGAGAAATAACTCCTAAATCGTGCTGCGGGCTATGACCAGCGTAGCCTCCGGGAGAATAACTGGAGGTAAGGCCCCAGGCATCTTCCCCATAGCCTTTAAAGCTCTTCGGGTTATCCACACAGTAGTCGCGGTGGATTAGGGTGTGGCTTACGTTATGGCGCCAGTAATCAGCATAGCGATCTTTCAGGCTCCGAGGGTCTAAGCCCAAGTAAGAATAATGTGCCCAAAACAGCGGCCCTACACTGCCTTTGTTACCGTTATGGTCTAATTCTATTAGGTGCCCGTATTGTTCTGCATTAGCTTTTATACCTCCGCTTCTGGCCCAGCCTTCGTGGTAAACTTCGGCAGGTATAGTGTGTGTAGGTGAGGCTGCTGCCAGTACATACATTACTAAGCACTCATTGTAGCCACTCACCGGAAAATTCATTTCCCAGGCATATTCAGGCGACCAATGCCAGTACAGTACATTTTGATTGCCATTACGGTACCAGTCCCACTCTACTTCTCTCCAGAGTTTATCAATTTGGGCAGCGAATGCTTTTTCCTGTTCATTGCCATTTGCAAAGTACTGCCGCACCGTAAGCAGTCCCTGCACTAAAAAGGCTGTCTCTACTAAGTCGCCACCGTTGTCTTTCTGACCAAATGGTTTTACTTTACCTGTCTCGCCCTGCATCCAGTGCGGCCATGCCCCATGAAACCGATCTGCTTTCTCGAGGTAGTTTACCATTTGCTGCAAGCGCTGGAAACCTTCTTCTCTGGTAATAAAGCCACGCTCTATGCCCACCAGTACTGCCATTACTCCAAAACCAGAAGCACCAGTTGTAATTACGTTCTGGTCATTCTCGGGGTAATCACCGTCCAGGTGAATCCGCTCCCGGGCAAGGCCTGAAGTAGGTTCTGCGCCATCCCAGAAGTATTGAAAAGTATTGCGCTGCACCTCTGTCAACAGCTCTTCGTCACTTAAGCTTTCTGTAGATTCTTTATCTTCAGTAGTAAGTGTTGCAGATTCTGTAGGTTGCTGGCAGCTAAAGAAAAGCTGTGTCAGTAATAAAGGTAGCGCTAAAAATCTTGCTTTCATTTTTGTTTTAGTGCAGATATTAAGGGTGATGAGATTTTTACAGATAGTGTTACTTCTCTATCATAAGATACAGAAGCTCTATTGCTCCTACTGTTTCAGATAGAAACAACAGAGCTGAGAGAGAGTGATTTGATTGAAAAATAAAGTGTTGAGCCAAGCTGACTCAACACTTTTGAAGGTTTTAATAACCTGGGTTTTGGGTTAAAGTACCGCCGCTCAAATCAATCTGACGTTGTGGAATTGGGTACAGCTCATTTTTATTCTCTGTAAACTGTTTGCCTTGTGCCTGAAGCACTTCAGCTGCTCTGCCTTGTCGAACCAAGTCATAAAAGCGGTCACCATTTTCCAGCGCTAGTTCAACACGGCGCTCATGCCAGATAATATTTCTTAGTTCTTGCTGGCTGGCAGATTCTATTGGATCTAGCCCAGCTCTTTCACGCACCATATTAAGCGAAAACAGTGCTTTTTCTACCAGGCCTTGCTCATTGGCTGCTTCTGAATGCATTAATAACACTTCTGCATAACGCAATATTCTTATGTTCTGGTCTCTGCCATAGCCGCACTGTCGAGTTACATAACTTGGTACATATGCTTTTTGATTATAGCGAGGATTAGGAGCATTTTCTATAATCTTATCTCCTTCAGGAGTAGTTTCTCCTCTAAAAAGTATGGTAGCATCCAGACGCTCATCCCCTTCTTCAAAAGCATTTACTAAGTCTTCGGTAGGCTCTACAAAGCCCCAGCCGAACTGGCTCCTTACTCCCTGCACTTCAGCCCACTGGCTGTTAGAGGCATCACAATTACCAGGAATGGTTTGCGCTTGAATTTCAAATATCGATTCATTGTTATTTTCTCCCGCAATCGTAAAATTGTCATGATAATTAGGAGTTAATGAATAACCCATACCCATAACCTGCTCTGTTAGGCTAAGCACCTCACTCCAGTTTTTCTGATATAGCTGCACCTTTGCAAGCAATGCCAACGCTGCCCCATTAGTGGCACGACCTGCGTCAGCAGCACTATAGGTAGCAGGAAGCACCTGTGAGGCATCTGTTAAGTCGCCAATTATTTGCTCATATACAGCTTCTTCGGAGGCTCTTTCAGGATTTAGCTGTGCAGGGTCTTCTGGTTCAGTAGGAGGCACAGGAACAGTTGTACGCAATGGAACTCCGCCAAAAGTTCTCACCAAGTTAAAATAATAGTAAGCTCTCAGAAATTTTGCCTCTGCAATTAAGCGTTCCTTCAATGCTTGATCCATCTCAATGGCAGGTATATTAGAGATGGATTGGTTAGCGAGGTTTATGCCCTGATACTGTGCAACCCAATACCCATCCAGCAAACCTATGGAAGGAGTAAAGGTAAGGTTATCATAATCTTCCAGATATCCAGCATCACCCGGCACACTTCCTTTTCCTGCATCATCTGAAGCAATAGTTGTGATAGCTAAATGCGGAAAGGCCGACACATTGAAGTCTTTCAGATGCCCATATATCGCTGTTACAGATTGTACTGCCTGATCGGGTGTTACAAAAAACTGCTCGCTTACTGCCTGGCCTTCCGGCTCCACGTCCAAAAAGTCTTCTGAGCAGGAATAAAACCCTCCCATGGTAAGTATACCAGCCAGCATAAGTACTTTACGCTTAGCTACAAAATTTATATTTTTCATATACTAGTTTTGATTCATTAAAAAGTAACATTTACACCAAAGTTGTAAGTAGCAGAAAGCGGATAGACATTTCTGTCAATTCCCTGGCTGATTGGCGCTCCTCCCACTTCCGGCGAGAACCCATTATAGTTAAAGAATGTTACCGGGTTCTGAGCATTTACATAAATTCTCAGATTCTGCATCTTCCACTTATTCACCAGATCTGTAGGTAAATTATAGCCGACCTGCACATTTCTGATTCTGATGTAATCACCTTTTTCAACATAGAAACTGTTAGGGTCCAGGTTAGGACCGATTAAGGCAGCAGAAGGATATGTATTAGAAGTTCCAGCTCCATGCCAGCGGTTTTGGAAGAAATCCTGGTCAAAGTTTTCGTTTCCAACCCTCACGTTTCTGTTAGCGTTATAAATATCCACATCGGCTACGCCCTGAATGTCTAGCTGCAAGTCGAAGCTTTTATAACGGAAGCCTGTATTAATGGCATAGGTAAAACCCGGATTCGGATTACCAATAATGGTTCTGTCTCGTTGGTCGATAACGCCGTCATCGTTCAGGTCTCTGTACCTGAAATAACCAGGTTCCGCAGTGGGTTGTAAAGACTCCGCTATTTCCTGTTCGTTCTGGAAGATACCGTCTACCTCATAACCATAAAAAGAACCAATCGGATCGCCGATACGTGTTACACTTACTTGATAGCCGCCTACAGGTAAATTACCGCTATAGAGAGAGACATTGCCTGTTTGCAGATCCGTTACCTCATTCTTGTTAACAGAGAAGTTAAACCCAACATTGTAGCTAAAGTCATCGCTAGCATCGTCTTGCCAGTTTGCGGCCAGTTCAAAGCCCCTGTTCCTAAAGCTTGCATAGTTACCTCTAATTTCCCCGGATAACCCAAGCGAGCCAATGCCTACAATACCATATATAGCATTTTCGGTTTCTTTATTGTACCAGTCTGCTTCTACTGTTAACCTGTTGTTCAGCAAGCCGAATTCAGCTCCTAAATCTGTTTCTTTTACCACTTCCCACAACAACTGTGTCGGAACAGAAGTAGCAATACTTGCCCCTAAATACGGTACGCCACCAAAGGTATAAATATATCTTCCCGGCCTGCTAACCTGTAGGTTATAGATGTTAGCAGGAATGTTATTGTTACCGAGCTTACCCCAACTTGCCTTAAGCTTTAAATTGTTTATAACAGTTTGGTCTTGCATAAAGGGCTCTTCTGTTACGCGCCAACCCAAACCTATAGATGGGAAATAGTCCCAGCGGTTATCTTTCGGAAATTTAGAAGAGCCGTCATAACGCAACATGGCTGTTAATAAGTAACGGTCCTTATAGCTATAGTTTACACGGCCAAAGTAAGAATTAAACCTCTCAAGAGCAGTAGAATCATCATCTGCTCCTCCGTTTATAATTCTAAACGATCCAGGATCTCCCAAGCTAAGATAAAGGTTAGCCTCGGTGTTATAGTCTACATCATTGGCAAACCCTCTCATGCGCTCTCTTCGGTCTTGCTGAGCTGATGTTCCTACCAAAGCTGTTATATCATGGTCTCCAAATGTTTTGCTATAAGTTAAGGTATTTTCCCACAGCCAGCTTGTAGTTTTATCTCTTGACTTTTCGAGTAAGCTTCTTTCAGCAAACTGTGTACTGGTAAGCGAGTCTTGTGAGGTGTAGCTACGATACTCCTCAATGCCGTAGTTGATACCTAGGCTTGTGCGGAAAGTGAAGTCTTTTAAAAAATTAACTTCTCCAAAGGCGTTGCCTGTTAAACGCTGCCCCTGTGACTCCCGGTTAAACCAATCTAGCGCGGCCTGCGGGTTGCCAAAGCTCCCCAGATTATAAGTACCAGGGTTATTAGGGTCACCATACCAGCCATTAGCTTCTCTTACAGGTACCACCGGAGGCGCCACATAAGCTTGATAGAAAATATCACCAGGTATGTCGTTGGAGTTATAGTTGTAAAAAATGGTATTGTATCCAATTTTCACATTATCAGAAAGTTTAATATCCGTCTGTAGACGTGCCGTAATCCTCTCATAATCGTTACCCTTTACAATACCTTCCTGGTTTAGGTAGCCAGCACTTAGATAGTAGGTTGCTTTCTCTGAGCCTCCGGAAGCACTGATCTGATGATTATGAATCGTAGCCGTTTGCAGTATCTGATCATACCAATCTGTAGTCGGATAATCTGTTCCTACAAGATTAGTACCTTCTTTCTCATTGATAAGAGCCGCATACTCCTGGGCATTCGCCATCTCCAGTTTGTTTGTGGCCTGCTGCACCCCCACAAATCCATTGTAATTAATGCGAGTCTGGCCGGCTTTACCGCGTTTGGTAGTTACCAACACTACGCCGTTTGCAGCACGAATACCATAGATAGCTGCGCTGGAAGCATCTTTCAAAACCTCAATAGACTCAATATCATTTGGGTTCAGAAAAGATAGGTCCTGCACAAAGGTACCGTCCACCACATAAAGCGGGTCGGAACCACCCAAGGCTGAACCTGTACCACGTATGCGAATCTGAGGCGAAGCACCTGGCTGGCCGTTATTGGTAATTGTTACACCGGCTACCTTGCCTTGTAAAGAACTAACAGGGTTTTGGGAGGATTGTCTAGCAATTTCCTCACCCTCTACAGAGGCAATTGAGCCCGTTACATCGCGCTTCTCCTGCACGCCATAACCAACTACTACCACCTGTTCCAACTCGTTTGTTGCCATGCCGAGTTGTACATTAAGTGTACTGTTGTTATTGATAGCAATTTCGCGTTGATCGTAGCCCAGGTAATTAACTATAAGGGTGCCGTTTGCTGGCGCATTTACTGTAAAGTTACCCTCAACGTCGGTCTGAGCACCTTGCGTGGTTCCTTTTACCTGTACACTCGCTCCTATAAGAGGTTGCCCAGTCGAAGCATCTGTCACCTTTCCGCTAACGGTAATATTCCCTTGTTCCTGAGCAAACAAAAGATTAAAGGTTAGCAGACAAAGTAATAGTAATAGTAATTTCTTGTCCATTATTGTTCCTATTTTTAAATACGAATTGTACACAAATCTCTACAACTAACAGTAGTAAGCAAAACATAATACCCCAACAACACTACATCAAAGTACTACTAAGAAATACAAAAGGCATAAAACCCTAATAGCAAACCATTTAAATAAAAAATAATGACTATCAAAGGCTTCACAAAAAGTAGTTTACTAGCTCTTACTGCACCCGATGAGAGGTAATGATGTAGTAAAAACAGAAGCAAAACAAGGCTGAAGTGAGGCATTTTTTGTTTAATGCCATCAGATTTACTGAATTATAACTTTCAGTAACTAAAAGAAGGACAGAGAAAAAAGTAGATGCCAGGTAAAAACACGACGACCTTACTCATAAACCTATATGTAGTTTTCATCTTCTTCAGTTAAGAATGGGTGAGAAGGCTGAGATGCTCCAATGGCTACAGTTTTCTTTCAGCAACCTGAGGGCCTTATTACTTCCATTAAAAAAGGCACCTTAAGCTATTGCAGGAAATTAACAGAAAAAACTGTAGCCATTGTGGTTTCTCAACATGAGTCTGTATCTGCCGTAATTGTTGAGAAGACAGATAAAACAGAGATATGGAATGATAGATTTTACCTTAGAGACAGAATAATTACAACAGCATAAAAGCAGCTAAACTTCCATCAAAAACTCAGTCAGGTTTTTTTCGTGCTCCAGGTTAAGCTTCTTGCGCAAGCGATAGCGCCGGATTTCAACGCCACGAACAGTTATATTCAACAGCGAGGCTATCTCTTTACTAGACATATTCATCCTTAGATAGGCACACAGCTTTAAATCATTTGGTGTAAGCTCGGAATGGCTTGTTTTTAGCTTCTTAAAGTAATTTTCATGCGCTTCATTAAAACTGTTCTCAAACAAGTTCCAGTCATAATCATTACTCATGCCCTCATCAATTACCTTTTGAAGCCTCTTTAGTTGTGCGGCTGCTAGCTTTTTACCGTTAGAGTCTTTTAGCTGCAGAATCTCGTGACTTAAGTTTTGCAGTAGCTCATTCTTTGCGATAATGTTTAAGGCAGAGCTGGCAAGTTCTCTGCTTTTCGCAGCTAAGTCGTTTCGGAGTTGCTCGTTTCGGAGTTTTACAATTTTCTGTTCCGTTGCAATAGCCTCACGTTTAAGGTGCTCCTCTTTTTCACGCTCCAGCTTTTGTTGTATTCGTTGCTGATCCCGTTGCAATCTTAGTTTATAGAGGTACCGGGCCAGGGCCATAGCAACAATGGCTACTATACCATAAGCAGTTAAGGCCCAGGTGCTGGCATACCAAGGAGGCAGTACAGTAAAAGTAAATACAGTAACCGGAGACTCAGCTTTGCCGCTTATCTTAGCCCGTACCTTAAACTGATATTCGCCCTGGGCCAAGTTTGTAAATTCTTTTTGCGTGTCGCTGGTCCAGCCAGACCAGCTTTGCGAGTAGCCATCTAAAAAATACTGATAGTTAACGTTTTCCTGCGTGTAATACGGCAGCGCATACGAAAAGCGAATATTATTTTTTGCATACGGCAACTCAATGCTATTCAACTTACTGCCGTTTTCAGTAATGGAAGTTAGCCCATCTGTAATGTTTTCTATTTTGCGGATCAAAACAGTTGGTAAAGCTTTCCTTTCGTTCTGCTGAGCCTCAGCATTATAAACAACAAAACCTTCGTCTATACTAATAAGATAAATGTTATTGCTGATGCGGCTAATGTTCTCATAGTATTGAACCATACGCCCGCTAAGCACACTAAACGGGCTTGAATTTATTTTAACAGCACCAGGTTCCGTAAAATCAGCAAGAGCTACCTTGCCATTATCAATAAACCAGTATTTTTTATCGGCAGCTTTTATTATTCTGTTAGAAGATGCAAAGCTTCCCAGTTTGTCGTTCAGCTGCTTATAGTTAGTAAACTTATTACTTACATCATCATACACATAAAAACCCGAATTTGACGAAAAGACAATTTGGTTATCTAGTCTGAACGTATTGACATTATAGCTATTGGGCAGCCCATCAGCCTTATCAAAATTCTGGCTACTTTTAATGCTTCTTAAATCACGGGCTGGATTAAGTTTATATAACCCTTTGTAGGCATGGCTCACCCAGATATGCCCCGTATTGTCCTGCTCTACATAACGTGATGGCTCACTAAAGTTTTCCAGCCTGTGCGAAAAAGTCCAGTTACCTTTGGCATCTTTCTTATATAATACTAAACCCGTATAAGTCCCTTGTATGAGGTAAGCAGGATTAGAATTGAGCTTCTTGATTGTCCAGCCACCTTTTACATCAGAAATTCTGACAATAGTGTTGCCTTCGACCCGGAAAGTACCTTCGTTATGTCCGCAGAGCAGTTGCCCATCTATCAGAGACAGGTCCCATACCTGCCCTTGCGAGTTATCTATTAACTTAAAATCGAAAGACTGAAAAGACTGATTGGTGCCGGGAGACCACCCGCTGTAAAAAAGCCCCTGGTTCGTACCTAAGTAAATTTTATTATTGTGAATTATACTAGAGTAAACGGTACCAAACTTACCTGCTTTATCGAAAAAGAAATAAAGTGGTGAGTTTACCTCCACTCTGTCTATTCCATTATCAAGGCCTGCCCAAAGGTTTTGATCTTTATCCGCAAATAAGCTTAATACTGTATTATTCTGCAGCCCTTTCGATTTATTTGTATGCTGCACAACATTTCCATTCTCATCCAGAATAACGATACCATTTAATATAGTGCCATAAGCGTAATGCCTGCTATCCTGTATAAAGATCCCGTTGTTTAACTGATTTTCTTTTAAGAAATCGTTTGCCTGGTTTTCCCAGGGCTCAATATGGGTGCCATCAAATACAAACATCCCTTTCTTAGCCGTGCCTATCAGGTACAGATTCTTTTTATAGGGAAGAACAGAAAGAACTCCTGTCCCCTCAAAAGCTTCACTTCCCGCAATATGAATAAGAGAATCGTTCTTTAACTCAAATAATCCTTCAGAGATCACCTGAACAAAAAATCTGTCTCCAGCCCTGAATAAAAACAGAAAAGGATTGGCTCCCTTTATAACCCTTACTTTTCCCTGTTCATAAATATAAATAGCAGAAAAAGATTGAAAGATAACACGACCTCTGTCAACATAGATTTTCCAGATTTCATCTTTCAGCTCATAGCCCTCTGGTATCAGGCTAACCAGAGATTTGTAAGAGAATGTTCCCTGCTGATTGTATTTCCAATACCCAAACTCACCGAACCCTCCTGCATAAACTTTACCACCAGAATCTGCGGCAACAGCTCGTACAATAATGTTATGAGGCATTTTATGCAGCTGCCAGTAATGCCCGTCATACACAAGAAGCCCTTCTGAGTTTCCCCAGTACATAACCCCATTATTATCTTGTGTTACAGACCAGTTCTGGTTGGCAGCCTGGTACGTGTGCTTGGAATAATTCTGGACAAAAGGGAACCCTAGCTTTTGGTAATTTCCTGCCTCTGAGGCTAAAGCAGGAAAAACCAAAAACATAAAGATGCAGAAGAAACTAATACTTACCCTTTTAAACATTTTGAGCAGTAAGATCACTTTTAACAAATAAACGCTAAAAAGTGCCTAATAATTCTTTTAAAGCAACAACTATAACTAATAGTTGTAACCATACCTCAAAGGTAAGAAGATTTTCATTCAAAGATTTTAGAAGAATATGTTGCTACATAAATTTCAGTTGCCAGGAACGACACAAAACTTTCAGCTATTGTACTGTAAGCTTCCCCTTCCCTTCCATGTAGTCTAAGGTTAGATTCGTGAGCGTCTTAACGCCTAACTTCATGCCACTGTCGTCAATATAGAAATCAGGTGTGTGATGCGGGGCTACTTCTTCAGGTTTTTTGCCTTTCGGCATGCCTCCCACAAAAATAAACAGGCCTGGTATCTTTTCCTGGTAAAAAGCAAAGTCTTCGGCCCCCGTTACTGCTTTAGTCAAAACAACCTTGTTACTTCCGGCTACAGCCTGTAAGGTAGGCAGCATTCTTTCTGTAAGAGCAGGGTTATTGAATGTGACTGGTGTACCCGTAAAAATATCTACCTCGGCAGTGGCTCCGGCACTTTCGGCTATTTTTGTGGCCGTAAGTTTTACCTTCTCGTGTATCTTTTTCTGCATTTCAGTATCAAGAGTTCTGATAGTGCCTTCGAGTACTACCTCTTCCGGAATAATGTTGTTGCGAACACCACCATGTATGCTTCCTACTGTAACAACAGCAGCCTCCTCCGTTAACTGTGTCTGGCGGCTAATGATAGTTTGAAGTCCGTTGATGATTTGCGCAGACACCACTACCGGATCAATTCCATTCCATGGATAAGCCCCATGTACCTGCTTTCCTTTTACCTTAATTACATACCTGTCGGCAGCTGCCATCGTGCCACCCGGCTTGTATTTTAATGTACCTACTTCTGTTTGAGAATTAATATGCAACCCGAAGATCACCTCCGGCTTAGGTCCTTTATCCAGCACGCCCTCTTTTATCATCAGGCTTGCTCCCCCCTCTTCACCTGCCGGCGCACCTTCTTCTGCTGGTTGAAAGACAAATTTCACTGTACCTTTCAAATCATTTTTCATACTTGCTAGCACTTCTGCGGCTCCCATAAGCATGGCAATATGCGTATCGTGGCCGCAGGCATGCATCACGCCTACCTCCTGTCCGTTGTAAGTGCTACGTTCTTTAGAAGCGAAAGGCACATCTACCCGTTCAACTACAGGCAAGGCATCTATATCAGCTCTTAAGGCCACCACCGGGCCAGGCTTCCCTCCCTTCAGGATTCCTACTACTCCTGTATGTGCTACTCCTGTTTCTACTTCTATGCCCAGCTTTTTGAGATGCGCCGCTATCTTTTCAGCTGTTTTTACTTCGCGGTTACTTAGTTCGGGGTGCTGGTGAAAGTCATGACGCCACTCTATTACTTTGGGTTCCAGTTTATCAGCCATGGTGTTGGCTTTAGCTGTAAGTTTACTGCTTTGAGCAAAAGCCGGAACAGCCACTAAGCCCAGTCCTAAGGTAGAAAGTAAGATACGTTTCAGTAAGGTAGAGTTACTTTTCATATGGATAAAGTTAGATAAGTGAAGCTTTAAATATACTCAAATTATAAATTTAAAAACATTAACAACATCTTATTATATTAATCACACTGACTTGGTATTTCCGTTATAACTAAATCAATAATATTAATATTATAATAAATAATATTAAAGGCCATTTCTCACTATAGCACGTCCTAGCCTTGGGCAAACAATACTTCATCTGTTTAACACGTAAAACAGAAAAGATTATATTTACATAAAACAAGACCTGAAGTATAATGACTGACGAGCAGCACCATCCGGAAAGATTATTCCCGGAGTTTAATCCTGCCACAGCGGCTGACTGGGAAGAGAGAACACGCAAGGAACTGCGAGATAAACCGCTGGAAAGCTTAGTTTACCGCACATATGAGGGAATTGATCTAAAGCCTTATTATACAAAAGAAGACATCAGAAGCCTGCCTAAGGGGCAACAGAACCCAGGCAGCTTTCCTTTTATGCGGGGCCGCAGGACCGGCATAAACAGCTGGCTAAACATACAACATATTAAAGCAGCCGGGAACGGGAAAGCCGCTATTGATATAGCAGCTGATGCTTTAAGCAGAGGAGCCGATGGGGTGCTTTTTATTATTCGTGAACAAGCCCTGTTTGATGTGCCTTACCTGGTACAGAACCTGGATTTAAGCAAGAAGGTCGTTAACTATACAATAGGCCAAGAGCCAGACCTCTTCCTGAAGAGGATTTATGCTGAGCTAAAAAAAAAGCAGGTATCTCCTCTTAATCTGAAAGGTTTTATTAATTACGAACCGCTAAGCAATACGGGAAAGCTGGATAGAAATGATAAGAAAATCATCAGTAAGCTACTGGACCTGACTAAAGTAAGTACCGACTTTTATGGCATTACTGTCTGTGGCACCAGTTTCAGCAGCATTGGCGCTTCTGCGACCCAGGAGATAGCTTATACACTTAGCGCTGCAGTAGCTTATATTGATCATCTGACTAATGCAGGCGAGTCATTGGAGGCTGTACTGCGGAACATGCAGCTGTTTATGGCTGCCGGCACCAATTACTTCATGGAGATTGTTAAGTTTCGGGTTATCCGGCTATTATGGTCAACTATTGTAGAGGCATATAATGCGGAGCCAGCCCTGGCAGCACAGCTACGTATACACTGTACTACATCCAGTTGGTACCAGACCACACTTGGCGCAAACGTAAATATGCTTCGGGTAACCACGGAGGCTATGTCGGCTATTATTGCAGGCTGCGACTCATTGGCGGTTATGCCTTTTGATTATACCTTTCATAAGCCTGAAGAATTCTCTGCCCGTATTGCCCGCAATGTGTCTGTTATTTTAAAAGAGGAAGCTTACCTGGACAAAGCTATAGACCCAGCCGCTGGCTCTTATTACCTAGAGTACCTGACAGATGCACTGGCTTCCAAAGCATGGGACTTGTTCAGAGAAGTTGAGGCAAAAGGTGGATTTGAGGCAGCCTATCAGGAAGGTTTTATACTTGATTCTGTCACCAATGTCAGCCGGGAGAAGTTCAGGAACATTGCCATTGGAAAAGACGTGCTGGTAGGTACCAACAAGTACCCTGATCCTAAAGAAAAAATCGACTTTGACCCCGAAGAGCTTATCCAAAGTGCAGATTTTGACACAACGCGCGCTGCCTACCCAACTGAGGTCATGCGTATGGCTATAGAGCTGCATCTGCGCAAACGCAAGCGACGACCAAAAGTTATTGTAGCCGTGATAGGGCAGGCCGAGCAACGCCAGCTTAATGCTTCTTTTGCACAAGAGCTATTCAGTTGTGCCGGGTTTGACACAGAGGAGCAGCATTATGCCTCTGTAGACGATGCAGCTGACCGACTTTTGCATGCAGCGGCAGAAGTAGTGGTAGTGTCCGCTTCCAAAGGAAACTATACTCGTGAATTTGGCCCCAAGCTACGCACACATCAAGGTAAGCCAACAATTATTCTGGCTGAAAATCCACAGCTGATGAAGGACGAACTGATAGCCCAGGGGTTTGATGAATTCCTCTTTGAAAACTGCGACACCAGCACTATCCTCCGTAACATCTATAAAAGGCTTTCGCAGGAAGGGGAAGATGACTCTTAAACGATACAAGAGTTAGCTAACAACTGAATTTCACCTAAACTGATCACTTTGCCTTAATTACTCCGTTAGCCAAAATTAAATTATGAAACCTGACTTTTCTAAAGTAGACATACATAAAACGGCCTCGGCGACTCATGGTCCTAAAGCACCTGAAGATGCTAAAGTCTGGAATACACCCGAAAAAATAGCGGTTAAAACCTACTACACACCGGAAGATGCACAGGCTTTTGAGCACCTTGACTTTGCAGCTGGTTTACCGCCTTTCCTGCGAGGCCCTTATACTACCATGTATGTGCAAAAGCCTTGGACCATCCGGCAATATGCAGGTTTCTCTACCGCAGAAGAGTCTAATGCGTTTTACCGCCGCAACCTGGCAGCCGGGCAAAAAGGGCTTTCTATTGCTTTTGACCTTGCCACACACCGTGGTTATGACTCTGACCATCCGCGTGTAGTAGGCGATGTAGGTAAAGCAGGTGTAGCCATTGATTCAGTTGAGGATATGAAAATACTCTTCGACCAAATTCCGCTGGACCAAATGTCGGTATCTATGACCATGAACGGAGCCGTATTGCCGATTATGGCTTTTTACATTGTCGCAGCCGAAGAGCAGGGCGTAAAGCCAGAGCAACTGGGCGGCACAATCCAGAACGACATCCTCAAGGAGTTCATGGTGCGCAACACCTACATTTATCCGCCAGAGCCAAGCATGAAGATCATTTCAGATATTTTTTCCTACACTTCGCAAAACATGCCGCGTTTCAATTCTATCTCTATATCGGGCTATCATATGCAGGAAGCCGGAGCCACCGCCGATATTGAACTGGCTTATACCTTAGCAGATGGTTTGGAGTATGTACGAACAGGTTTGAAAGCAGGCTTGGATATTGATGATTTCGCACCACGCCTCTCCTTCTTCTGGGCCATCGGTATGAATCACTTTATGGAGATAGCCAAAATGCGTGCGGCGCGTATGCTTTGGGCTAAGCTGATAAAGCAATTTAACCCAAAGAACCCAAAATCGCTGGCCTTACGCACCCACTGCCAGACCTCCGGCTGGAGCTTAACTGAGCAAGACCCATTCAACAATGTTACCCGTACCTGTGTAGAAGCCTTAGCTGCTGCCTTGGGTGGCACACAAAGCTTACACACCAATGCTTTGGATGAGGCCATTGCCTTGCCGACAGACTTTTCGGCTCGCATTGCCCGAGATACCCAGCTGTACCTTCAGCAGGAAACCAACATTACGAAAATAGTAGACCCTTGGGGAGGCTCTTATTATGTAGAAACCCTTACCCACGAATTGGCACATAAAGCCTGGGCACTGATGCAAGAGGTAGAAGGATTAGGTGGCATGTCCAAAGCCATTGAGACAGGCTTACCCAAAATGCGAATTGAGGAAGCTGCCGCCCGTAAACAAGCCCGCATTGATGCTGGCAAGGATGTAATTGTAGGTGTAAACAAGTATAAGCCAGCGGAGGCTGAGGCAGATGAAATTGAAATTCTGAACATAGACAACACTGTTGTACGGGAATCACAACTTAAAAGGCTGGCACAGGTAAAAGAAAGCCGCAGCAACGAAGCTGTGCAGCAGGCATTAGAGGCGCTGACCAAAGCTGCTGAATCAGGTGAAGGTAATTTACTGACATTGGCGGTAGAAGCAGCCCGCCACCGTGCAACGCTTGGCGAAATATCTGATGCATTAGAAAAAGTCTATGGCAGACATAAAGCAGTAATCAGATCTATAACAGGAGTATACTCCGCAGAACTTTCAGACGACGAAAATTTTGAATGCACCAAAGCCTTAGCAGATAAGTTTGAAGAACTGGAAGGCCGCCGGCCACGCATTATGGTCGCCAAAATGGGACAGGATGGTCACGACCGTGGCTCCAAAATAATCGCCACCTCCTTCGCTGACCTCGGCTTCGATGTCGATATTGGGCCACTATTCCAAACGCCAGCCGAAGTAGCTATGCAAGCCGCTGAAAACGATGTGCATGTGGTAGGTGTGTCTTCGCTGGCAGCAGGTCATAAAACCTTGGTACCGCAACTTATAGAAGAACTACATAAGTTGAATTGTGAAGATATTATGGTGATAGTAGGCGGTGTTATTCCTGCTCAGGATTACCAGTTTTTGTTCGAGGCAGGAGTAGAAGGTGTATTCGGGCCGGGTACTATCATTTCAGTAGCAGCACAGCATATTCTGGAGAAGTTAATGAAGCGGCTGGAAGAATAAGGTAATCTAATTCTCACTAACTAGTGGCATGAGATTTTTATTTATATTGGAATTCATAACATTTGATTCTTTTAATGGCTATTCCTGACTATCAAACCCTAATGCTGCCTCTCCTAAAATTTGCAGCAGATCAGAATGAACATTCTACAAAAGATGCTTTAGAACATATGGTTAGCTATTTCAAATTAAGTGTGCAGGAACAAGAAGAGCTTTTGTCAAGTGGCCAGCATGTTATCAAAAACCGCATTGGATGGGCTACAACTTATTTGAAAAAAGCTCAACTTTTAGAAGCCACACGCAGAGCACATTTTAAAATCACTAAACGTGGTATTGATTTTTTAGAAACACACCCAATTAACATTACGAATTCACTTCTATCTCAGTATCATGAGTTCAAAGAGTTCATTGGAGTGCAAGTGAGCGAGTCTATATCTACAGAAGTCCTTTGGTCCCCCAACACAAGTGTGGCAGAGCAAACCCCTGAAGAAATCATAGAATCTGCATATGAAGCAATAAGAAAAGCTCTTGCCCAAGAGTTACTTGCCAAGATTCAAAGCTTACCACCTTCATTTTTTGAAAAACTTGTAGTTGAACTGTTAGTAAAGATGGGTTATGGAGGATCATTAAGAGATGCGGGAAAAGCACTTGGTAAAAGCGGGGACGGAGGTATAGATGGCATCATCAAAGAAGACAAATTAGGCTTAGATGCAATTTATATCCAAGCAAAAAGATGGAATGAGAACAACCCGGTTGGTAGGCCTGATGTACAGGCCTTTGTTGGAGCCTTAGCCATGCATGGAGCCAAGAAAGGTGTATTTATCACTACCTCGCGTTTCACAACTGAAGCTCAATCTTATACTCCTCGCAACGACACAAAAATCATTTTAATAGATGGAGAGCAACTCGCTCAGTATATGATTGATTACAATCTAGGAGTTACTCCAATTTCTGCATACGAAGTAAAAAGACTTGATATAGATTATTTTGGCGAAGAGTAACACAAAAGCTAAGCATATAAATACGATATCTTAGCTACTCATCCCATATGCCTAGAAATATTACCTACCTTTGCCTTTTTCATTATTCATTTAGTTTTATGTCAGGCAAAACCTTAAAATATACACTAACTGCCATTGCCGCAGTACTTATCGTCTGGTTTATATATGATTCCTTTTCTCAACCAGGTCCACAGGATTTAAAAGGTAATTTCAAAGAAGTGGCTTTCTACAGAAATGAAAATAATACAGGCCCTATCATTAGGGTTTATGCTGTTACGGTAGCTGATACGCTTTGGCAGGAAATGCAGCAATATGGAGGATACATGCCGCATACAAAATACGGAAATACGAAAGTATACTTTTTCTCAAAGAACGCACCTGCTCCCAAAGAAGTATATCCTAACCAAGATAGCTTTGATCAGCAGTACCAGCAATATTGCCTCGCAAAATATGAGAAAGATGTAATGAGCCAGACTTCCTTTATGAAGTATCCTTTCAGAGCATCTAAGTAAATTTAGTACCTCCTTTTATACTTTGCCTTTTCTTTTAAGCTCCATTTTAATGCTATCTCTTTTGCCTAAACTTATCATTTAGCTCTAAAAGCACGTATTTAAGTATTTCATCAGTAAAAGGAAAAAGAGAAGCCTTTACAATGTTGTTTTTTACTAAAGATTATGAACTATGAAAAAAGAATGGAAATCAATAATAGCAGCTTTATTTCTTGGTACGTCAATGCTCATGACATCTTGTGGCGGCAATAACGGAGATATGCCCCCTGAAACTACGAACGGAGACAATAACAGAGAAACTGGCGTTGATGGTAATGGTTATACCATGGATCCAGGATCGCCAGACACAACAGGCACTACAACTAATATGGATACCATTAGTACAACCACAAGATCCACAACTGAAAGCGCCACCACTACAGGCGGTAATTAATCCTATTTGTTAGAAGCAATATAGAGAGTGGTAAAAACACTCTCTTATTGCTTAGGTAGTTTAGAGATATAGATGAAATTTATTACTTGTTGCTCTAAACCACGCAAGACACCTGCCTGTATTAATTCCATACGCAGTTTTGCAAGGTCCCTGGTATAGAAAAAAACGTGCAAGCGTTTCCAATATTGGAAACCGAGACAGATTCTTTATCCTATTCCCGGCTTAAGGCTATTAAATAAATTATACAACATTGTAAATGAAGGAATATAAAATTGTATAGAAAAAAGTTTTTCACACTATTATAGCATAAGACTCCTAAAATGACTAACACCTGTAAGCTTTTGGCCAAATTATTGTTCCGTAATACTAACATGACAAAGCGCATTTATCCTGTTTACCTGCTTTGTTTGTCAATACAGTTTATTATGAAACAATTATCAGCTTGCAGCCAGGTTAGCCCCAACAAAACACTTTACCCCTTACTGTTTTTTGGTTTACTGTACGCTAATCACCCTTTGTATGCACAGTACCAGCCTGATGAACAACTTGGGGAGCTGTTCGAGGAAGTACAGCTAGCTCCTGTTTTCCCTGACTCTAAGACTTTTCCGGATTGTATTCCGCTTTCATCACCAGAGCAAATTTTACAGGCTTACCATCAGGAAAAAGGACAACCGGGTTTTGACTTAAAGGCTTTTGTAATGCAACACTTTCAGTTGCCTCCTGAGCCTGCAACTAATTTTAAATCAGACCCTAGTCTTACAGTAAAGCAGCATATTAACAGGCTGTGGCCTATACTAACACGCCAGCCAGACGAGGAGCAAAGCTCACTTTTACCTTTACCGAATGCTTACATAGTGCCTGGTGGTCGCTTTAGAGAAATATATTACTGGGATAGCTATTTTACTATGTTAGGCTTGCAACAAAGTGGTGAGACAGAGCTTATCCAGAACATGGTAGATAACTTCACGCACCTGATTAACAATGTAGGCCATATTCCGAATGGTAACCGCAGCTATTATATAAGCCGATCTCAGCCCCCATTTTATGCTTTGATGCTGCACGTACTGGCTCAGGAAAAAGGAAAACAGGTACTTAACACTTATGCACCGGCACTTCGGAAAGAATATGCTTTTTGGATGGATGGAGCTGATGCACTTACTACCACTAATCCGACACACCGTAGAGTGGTACGCTTACCCGACGGCAGCGTATTAAACCGTTATTGGGACGATAAGCCAGAACCTCGGCCTGAAGCTTATAAAGAAGATGTACATATAGCGCAGGAATCAGGCAGAAGTCCGGAGGAAGTATACAGAAACATAAGAGCAGCTGCTGAATCGGGCTGGGACTTTAGCAGCCGCTGGTTTGCAGATGCAGAAAACCTCTCAACAATTCGAACCACTGAGCTAATTCCTGTAGATCTGAACTCGTTATTATACTTTGTAGAGATGACCCTGGCCGACATGGCTCATATGGAGCATAACACAACAGAGGAACAGTTTTATAAACAAAGAGCCAATGCCCGCAAAAAAGCATTACGTACCTACTGCTGGAGCGGTGCTGATAAGTACTTCTACGATTATGATTTTGTAAAAGGTACTACCACTGATATCCCTACACTGGCAGCTGCTTATCCGCTTTTCTTTAATATAGCCAAGAATTCTCAGGCCAAAGCTGTTGCACACAAAATTGAGACTGACTTCCTGAAACCAGGTGGCGTGGTAACAACCTTAAACCACACAAGCCAACAATGGGATGCACCCAATGGCTGGGCTCCGCTGCAGTGGATGACTTACCAGGGACTGGTTAATTACAGACACAGAGAACTAGCTGATAAAATTGCCAGTAACTGGACGAACCTTAACATAAACGTGTATAAACAGACCGGGAAACTAGTTGAAAAATATAATGTAGAAAGCACTGACCTGGAAGGAGGCGGGGGCGAGTATCCTAATCAGGATGGCTTCGGCTGGACGAATGGTGTTTTATTAAAACTATTGTCTACCCAAAGTGGTGAGCAGGATAATATAAAGCCAAGCAGGCTACTAAAGAGTAAGAAGCAAAGAGAGAAGGTACCATCTAACTAGTACTAGTATATAAATATAGGGAGAGGCAAGTTTTGCCTCTCCCTATATTTATATACTGATATGCGCTTAGTTATGCACAAATAGGCATCGCCTGAGCTACAGATTACGTGGTGCTCCTATATTAAAGCGCAGAAAGCCCATTGCAAGCGAAGCCCCCGGGTTTTCTTCTGAAAAAGGAGCTGTCACATTGCGGGTACTAACACCGAATTCGTACACACGTGAAACATAGGCTAAGCCAATAGGCAGGTTCATAGTCCTGCCCTCTCCTGTCGATGCCCCGGTACTCACCTTAAAATTAGGGGCTACCATTATCTCTAGTCCTAACCCAAAGAAGTCTTCCGTAATGTTACCTGGTGCGTTATTAAGAGCTCTTACATAATCCACCCCTGCTTCCACTTTACTTCCTAACTTCACACCAACTCCTAATCTTAATCGGGTTGGTAGTTTTGTCTTATGTTCCTTTACAGGAGCAAAAACAAGAGAAGTGTCCATGATAGCCTCTCCTAACGCTGTTACATAATCCATAAAGTTATAGCTACCCGCTGTTTCAGCAGCTTCAGGTAACTTAAAGCCTTTATCATGCCCTTCCAACAAGTTTTCTGTCCAGGTTAAATCACCCATATCAGTAATAGATGCAGCAACTTTTACCACTTTTGCAATATCTGCAGAGACCCCGACATCCATCCCACTTCCTTTGCCTACCGGATTAAGTCTACTACCGCTACTCCTGTAATTAAAATCGGGGTTAGTTATAAAATCTGAATAGTCTATAGTCAGAATAGGCGATGCAGCGTTGTAAGCTTTCAGCTCCTTGTTATGGGCACTGTATTCGTATAAGCCTAAACCTTGCAGATATTTGTAACCGACTCCTCCATATATACTGATGCCAGGCAGATCAACAATAGTACGTCCAAAGGCAACATTCCACTCACTTACCCAGCTAAATTTCATATCTGTTCCATCAAAAACATCTGCCACATATACCGTCTGCCCTGGTACAATCTCTTCGTAAATAGAGGCATCATTAGCTAAAAACGCTAGCTCTGCAAAGTTTTTGTTAATATTTACGTGCCCCATAGCCCGCTGCCTGTTACTAAAAGCAAAACCACCTACTTTAGGTATGCTAACAGACAGTGCAAAGGTGTTTATATCAGCAGCAACATTTAACACATTCTCACCTGTAAAAGCTTTAGCTAAATCTTGCCGGTCCTGCAACGAGATATCTTGCAAATCGGAGAATTCGAGGAACTTACTAAAGATGTCGTGATTAAGTGTTTGAGAATTAAAGCTAGCCCCGCTTTCCAGCACAGTGAAAGAAAGAACAGCACCTCTACGTCCTAAATTAGCAGGGTTAACACCTACTGATCTGTAATCTTTTACAAAAGTGTTCATTACCCCGCCCCGCCCTACAGCCGAAACATTGTTCAACGCTATTTGCGCTTCTGCTTCAAAAGCCAAAAATATTGCGGCGATCAAGAACAACTTCTTCATTAAAATTGAAAAATAATGCAATGGAATTTTAAAAATGGCTTAAGCCTGAAGCTGACAGAAGTTGCTTAGAATTGCAGATGATCTGTTTAAAGAACATTTACCCTAAAAACAATAAGAAAAGCAGCATATTTTCTGCTTAACACTTTTTTTGCACTTTATAATGATATAACAAAGCGAAAGCTACTACTTTGATGCAATTAAATCAAACATACCCAAAAGATTTTTTTCTATTCATGCGTAAAAGGACAGAAGCTTTAAATTTGTTTTGTAAACACTTACCTTAACCCTGCATAACCAATAACCATCTTGCCAAAACGCTTCAGCACCGAGACCTATACACAGGGCATTTTAGCGGGAGACCGTGTGGTCCTGAGTCGTGCTATTACACTTGTAGAAAGCAGGCTTCCGAGCGATCAGGAGCTGGCTCAGGAAGTAATTAATAGCGTGTTACCATACGCTGGCCATTCTGTACGAATAGGGATAACCGGAGTGCCTGGAGTAGGCAAAAGCACTTTTATTGAGGCGTTTGGCAGTTACATTATAAAGGAGCAACACAAAAAGCTGGCAGTATTAGCAATAGACCCTTCCAGCCAACGTTCAGGCGGTAGTATATTAGGAGATAAGACTCGTATGAAGTCTCTGTCTGTTAACCCGCAGGCGTTCGTTCGGCCTTCTCCGGCAGGCAAGTCATTAGGTGGCGTTACCCGTAGCACCCGCGAAGCTATTATTCTTTGTGAGGCAGCTGGTTTCGATACTATTATAGTAGAAACTGTAGGTGTAGGGCAATCTGAAACGGCTGTGCATGCCATGGTCGATTTTTTTCTCTTATTAATGCTGGCAGGCGCAGGTGATGAGTTACAGGGCATTAAACGTGGAATTATGGAAATGGCTGATGCCATTGCTATAACTAAAGCAGATGGCACCAACCTGAGTAAAGCCAGAGCGGCCCGCGCAGAATACCTGCACGCACTGCACCTCTATCCTCTTGCCGCCTCCGGGTGGGCTCCACAAGTAAGTACCTGCTCGGCAGTAGAACATATTGGCCTGGACTCCATCTGGCAAACAATAACAGCTTACCTGGAGCTAACCCAAGAAAATAATTACTTTGAGCAGAAGCGCCGTAATCAGAACATGCAATGGTTGTATGCAGCTATTCAACAAGGTTTAGAAGAACGATTTTATTCCAATCAGCAGGTTAAGGAGCAACTTCAGAATGTTGCTGATCAGGTAAAAGAAGGGCATACATCAGCGTTTAAGGCAGCAACAGAGCTACTAAAGTTAGTGTAAAAAATTGACTGGCATGCTAAAACCACTTCTGGAAATAAGACTAAAGCAAATTCTGCGTGCACAAAAAGGGCTGCACTGGTATCATTACATTATTTTTGGAGGTTTACTTCTATACCTTGTTATTTGGCTTTACAACCTATTACTCCAAAGAAATAGTGCTATTGTTGTTGCTGCCACCTCACTGTTACCCATACTTGCTTTGCAAATGCATCGTAATGATAAACGATTCGTTTCCCACCTGAGCCATTTCCCTTACCTTATATTCTGGGTTGAGTATACTTTGCTTTTGTCGCCACTACTGCTACTATACACCTTTACTGCTAGCTGGTTTTTGATTTGCCCTGTAATCCTTGCTTTACTTCCCATTTCAAACTTTGGGCTTGAATTACCAAAACCTCGCAAGGCTATACCTTTAGTATTTATTGCTGATGCTTGTTTTGAATGGAAGGCAGGAGTCAGAAAAAACAAGTGGCTCCTGTGTATACTTTATGTGGCAGCGTTTGCTCTTTGCCTGTACCCCTTTGGCTCTCTTCTTATACTTTGGTTCTCTACTGCTATTATAAGTACCTTTTACCAGAGGTGTGAGCCAGTAAATTTGTTAACCGTACCCGAGAAGGGCGCAAAGGCTTTTCTGTATTACAAACTCAAAGCTAACCTGAAGCAGTTTATGGTGCTCACGTTGCCGTTATTACTGCTATATAGCCTCCTGCACCCCGACCACATGGTACCTGCTTTGGTTTTCTACCCGCTCCTGTTACTTGTGCTTGTATCAAGCATACTTGCCAAATATGCTTATTATGAACCAAACAACACAGTATCGTCGGCGGCAAGCTTTTTAAACAGCATTGACATTTTAAGTCCATTGCTCCCGTTCCTGCTGCTTTTTCCGCTCATTAGCTCTATTCGTAACTATAAAAAAGCTGTTCACCGTTTAAACTTGTACCTGCATGATTTCAATTAAAAACCTTAACGTAGAACAGAAGGGCAAGGTAATCTTACAGCACCTGACAGGCCAATTTGAACAAGGACAGGTACATGGCATTGTGGGCTTGAACGGAGCAGGGAAAACCACCTTCTTAAACTCACTCTATGGCTTTATAAAACCTACTGCAGGAGAAATTACTTACCAGGAGAAAAAGCTCAGCAAAAAGTATATTTCTTACCTGGAGACTTCAAACTACTTTTATGCTGGTATAACCGGAGGAGAGTATCTTAAGCTTTTTTGCAAAGCCACAGAGAAACATAAAGAATGGAACAAGCTGTTTCTGCTGCCTTTAAACAACCTGATAGAAAGCTACTCTACAGGTATGAAAAAGAAACTTGCCCTTATGGGTGTACTACTGCAGAATAAGCCCATTCTGCTACTCGACGAGCCTTTTAACGGCCTGGACCTGGAAAGTATGTGGGTGGTGAAACGGATTATTTCTGATATAAAGCATACAAAAACAATTCTGCTTACTTCACACATATTAGAAACGCTTACGGACAACTGCGATTTTATCCATCGACTGGAACACAAAAAAATAAACCAGGTTTACGCCAAAGAAGATTTCAAGCAGTTCCAGGAGCTTTTGTATCAGGAACTGCATGAAAAGACTGCACTTCAATAAGGTTTGCTCTTAAGTAAACAGAAACAGCTGACCCATTTCTGAACCAGCTGCTTCTGTATCAATAAGTAAAATTTTTATCTACTTTCTTCTAAGCTAACCTTTGCCCACTTACAGATACCTCCAAGCGGCGGGTTAAACTTATAAACATTTATCTTTACAGACTGTACAAATGTAAACCTGTCATACACTTTGTCTATAATGCGGTGCCCCAGATGCTCCAGCAGGCGGGCAGGTACTTTCATCTCCTCTAATACTAAATTGTACAGCACTTCATAATTTACCGTTTCATCTAAGTCGTCAGACTCAGCTGCACGTTGCAGATCAGTATTTATGAATAAGTCGATGCCATACTTGTTGCCAATTCTTTGCTCTTCGTCGTAATAACCGTGGAAAGCAAAAAATTCCATGCCTTCCAGCGCAATTTGCCCCATAGTTCCTTGTTAACCTATCTCGTCAAAAAAAGAACCAGCTGTTTGCTTTAAGGCCATATTACGGGACGGCTCAGTAAGCGGCGGCTGCACTTCCGGTTTGTCAGGCTGCACGGGTTGCACATCTGGTACAGGTTTATCAATACCCGGAGAAGGCACACGCCCTGGATAATCAGGCTCTGGCTGCTCAATTTCTGGTCCTGGTACATCAGGTACCGGGGTCGTGGGAGTTGGAATTTCCGGATGTGGCTGTGTTACATCTGGTGCGGGATCGCCAAAGGGCTCATATGCACTTATGTCTTTTACAGCTACAGGTGCATTTGCAGCTGTAGACTCAGCTAATTGTATGGTTGTATTTTCAGTTGTCGTATTCATTTCTTTCAAGTCTTTTAACAACTCGGCACTTTGTACTTTTACGTCCGAGGCTCTTGAAAGAATACTCTGTACATAGGTTTTAGGTTTTGCTTTGGTCTTTTCAACTTTTTCCAAAGCATCATCTGCCATATTCTTAAGTTCACGCACCAGAGAGTCCAGATATCCTTCCATGCGTTGATAATCCTGCTCCAGGGCTCTTACCTCCTGTTGCATCTGCGCTACCACTTTTTCAGACTGCTTGGTTGCATCTTCCAGCATCTGGCGTGCCTGATTACGGGCCTGGTTTATCAACTCATCGGCCTTAAGCTCAGACTCGCGTGCTTTTAGCTCCGCTGACCTGTTTGCCTGCTCTAAGATGCTATTACCAGTATCTTCGGCTGTTTTTAAGGTTTTGTATAATGAAGACTCCACCTCACGCAGCTTCTGAGTCTCGCGGTGCGATGCCTCCAACTTCATGCGCAAGTCTTTGTTCTCATCCATCAGCCTTTCCCATTGCTGCGAGAGCGTAAGCAAAAAGGCATTAACCTCATCCTTATCTAAGCCTCTGAAAGCTTTCTCAAATGTCTTCTGCCTGATTTCTAATGGTGTAATCTTCATAACTCTAACCTAAATTAATATCCCAAACCGAAATAGTACGGTCATCACTACACGAAACTAACTGATTCTGATGAGCCGACCAAAATAATTTATTAACGGATGTGCCATGGCTGGCATTCCGCACTTTGTCTATCACTTTCAATAGTTTAAAGGTCTGTGCATCCCATAATTTAATGGATTTGTCCATGCTGCAGGTAGCAAAAAAACGACCATCAGGGCTGTAGGCAATATGATTAACAGTGTACATATGTGCAATTACATAGCCTCGCTCCTCATATGCCTTCTCTACCTCCCAAACCCGCAAGTGCGCATCACGTCCTGCTGAGAGCAACAAGAGCCCGTCTGGAGAATACGCAACCGTAAACACTGAGTTTGTATGCGACATTAATTCATGTTTTAGCTCCAGGTTACTCACATTGAACACACGGATAATATTATCGCTGTAACCTGCAGCGAGTTCTCCAGTATTATTATTCAATGCCAGGCAACGAACGCTTTGGTCTGATTTGCGCACCATGGCTTTTAGCTCAAAAGTATCCGCGGTTAGTACAGCAATACTGCCATTACCCAAAGCCACGAACACTTTATTATGCTCCAGGCTATAAATTATATCAAAAATAGCCACCTTAGGCAGGGCTACTGATTTCAATATTTTTTTATCTTTCAGGTCGATTACCTGCACTCCCTCCTGGTTCTGTCCGATCAGCAGCAGGTTACGGTCTTGCACAAACCGCAAAGCATACACAGAAGTTGTTACCTGCGCCATCAGTTCACCGTTCTCAGGGTTATGCAGGTCCCAGGCAGCTACAAGGCCATCGCCTCCTGCTGAGAAGAATTTAGCCTGATTTCCAGAAGGCTCCAACGTGTAAACACAATCACGGTGCCCGGTTAGTGTCGCTATTTTTTGTACCTGTATTTTACTGGCCATAGTGGCTTTGTATACTGTGTCTAAATTTTTAGCTAAATTTACGACAAATAGCGCAGAACAAGCGGCTCATACACTTATAAAACATGGCGCTTGGCGCTTTATCAGATATGCCTCTCCTAGAAACCCGCCCCTTAAGCCATCATACTTTATTAGGTATCTGGGAGTTGACAGAGGAACCTGATCAACTGTTGCCGTTACTTCCATCGCATCTTAAAATTGCTACTGAAGTACTTAGCAAAGTACACCACCGTCGCCAGAAGGAATGGCTAGCCAGTCGTGTTCTTGCCTACAGGTTACTACAGCATTTTACAAATGCGCCTCTCCTTCTACAGAAGGATGACAATAACCGCCCTTATTTTTCTGACCATCGATTTCACCTTTCTATTACACACTCACCAAAGCTTGCTGCTGTTATAGTTTCTGATAAACATGAAGTTGGCATAGATATTGAATTAATTAGCCCAAAGGCGCTACGTGTGGCTGATAAATTTCTCTCAAAAGCAGAAAGTGAGTTTACAGGCAGAGATGAAACAAGTACCTGTTTATTCTGGAGTGCTAAAGAAACTTTATACAAGATGTATAGCCGTAGAAAGCTTACGCTGAAAGAAAATCTGTTCATAAAGCCAGCAGAAGAGGCAAATGTGTTGTTAGGGCGTGTACAAACTGAGAATTATCTTAAATTATACCGCATAAGCTATGAGACAATCCTAAATCACATACTTACTTACACTGTAGATAACCACTCTTACCCCTTACAAACAAACTATACCTCTATATGAAACACTTTGCCTCTCTTGTTACAGCCGTACTTTTTTCTGTAACAGTGTTTGCCCAATCAAGTGGATATCAACTTGGTGATAAAGTATCTGATTTCACCCTTAAAGGCAGCAATAACCAGACAGTATCTTTAAGTGACTTTGCTGATAGCAAGACTGTTGTACTGGTTTTTACCAACACGACCTGCCCTTATGCTAAATTGTATGAAAACCGCTTAGTTACCTTGGCAAGCACTTATAACAGCCGTGGTGCACAGTTCATTTTTATTAACCCTGGTGTGAGCAGTGGAGATGGAAGTGAAACGCTAGCGGAAATGGCTGCAAAAAATTACAGTTTCCCATATCTTGCTGATGAGGGGCAGAAAATTAGTGCACAGTTTGGTGCCACTAAAACGCCGGAGGTTTTTGTACTTCACAATATCAATGGCAACTTTGTGTTAAAGTATAAAGGTGCTATCGACGATAATCCGCAAGTAGAGTCTGGCGTAAAAGACAATTACCTGAAGAAGGTGCTTGATGATGTGCTAGCCAATAAAACAGTAACCACTTTAGACAGACGCGCTACAGGCTGTTTAATTAAAAGATATTAATAAGTATGAAAACATACCTGCTTTTGATCTAACTAACTTGTAGGATGATTTAAATACTGAAAAGCATTTGTTGATACAGCAATTTAGTCTAGTGTCCATACTTAGAATATATTTTACATAAAAAGCAGAAGCGGCTTCTGCTTTTTATGTAAAATATATTCTAAGGCTTAGCCTTAAGCAGTACCACTTAAGGTCGGATCATCATCTGATATAGCAGTCAAAAGCTTGGTTACTTCTGTCGCTTTTTCCAAATCATCCATTTTCTCAAAAGAGAAAGCAAGATTTCGTAGTGCACGTTTCACAATCTCTATATTAGAGCAAGGCTCATAGAAAATATCTAACGGGTTTAGGTTTAACTGCAGAATGTAGTTATCAATATCTGACTTTGACAAGATAAGCCCTTTATTATAGACATTAATATAAAACTGTAACCGATCATCCAGTTTATAAGTCAGGATAAAAAGATTAGGCAGGTTTACACCATACACAGGCATTTTTAAGCGTTGAGCCAATGTCATATAAATAACACATAGGGTAAGGGGGTTTCCTCGCTTTGTCTCCAGTGCCAGATGCAACATAGAATTAGCTGGCGAATGAAAGTTTTTGGTGTTTGCTGAAAAGCGCTTTTCGCGAAACAGCACGTTATTCAATGCCTTTACTTGGTCATATGGATGCATATTGTCCTGCATACTTGCCCAGGCATCGAAATACAATTGATCTATCGCTTTGGTTATAGTAGAAAGCTCTATGTCAGGATACAGGTAAGAATTCACAAGCCACATCCCTTCCAGCAGGTTCTCTGCCCCATTATTTTTCCACTCCTGAATTCTTTGCAACAGTCCATCGAACTGCAGATCATGAATCAGGTCTTCTATTTTCTTCTGAAGATCAGTGTTCAGCGTCTCCTCCCACTCTTCCTCCAGGTATGGAATAATGCTTGTACCTAACGACACAATTCTTTTCTCTACATGCGAGGCAACTTCATAGTCGCTGTCGTCCAGCAAGGATATCAACGCTTTTATTTCTTTCTTCGTCACTCTATCTCCTAATTAGAAATGCAATTTAAAAATCAGAAATTCCAGACAGCAAAGCTACCTAAATGATCTTTTTATTCTTAACACTTCATTTCTAATTTTTAATTCCTGCTTTTTAATTTATTCATGTCAGGTCTGTATAACGCCTACGTTATATCTCTTCTCAATAGGTGCGTGATTGGCAGCTTCTATACCCATAGCTATTACTTTGCGTGTTTCCAGAGGGTCTATAATACCATCTACCCATAAACGTGCCGCTGCATAGTATGGAGAGAGTTCTTCGTTATATTTCGCAGTTATTCTTTCTAGCAGTTCCTGCTCTGCCTCAGGAGTAATTTCTTCCCCTTTTGCTTTTAAGGAGGATACCTGAATCTGGAGCAATGTTTTAGCAGCAGAAGCCCCGCTCATTACAGCCAGTTGCGCTGTTGGCCAAGCGTAAATCAGGCGTGGGTCGTAAGCTTTTCCGCACATGGCGTAGTTACCCGCTCCGTAGCTGTTGCCTATAATAACAGTAAATTTTGGCACAACAGCGTTTGCCACGGCATTTACCATTTTGGCTCCGTCTTTTATAATGCCACCGTGCTCTGCTTTGCTGCCCACCATAAAACCTGAAACGTCGTGCAAAAATACCAACGGAACCTTCTTTTGGTTGCAGTTCATAATAAAACGTGCCGCTTTGTCAGCAGAGTCAGAGTAGATGACACCGCCCATCTGCATCTCTCCTTTTTTGCTCTTTACGATTTTACGTTGGTTCGCGACAATGCCTACAGCCCATCCATCAATCCTGGCCAGGCCACAGATAAGCGTTTGGCCATAGAGGTCTTTGTATGGTTCAAACTCTGAGTTATCTACAAGGCGCAGAATAACGTCCATCATGTCGTACGGCTTTGTTCGGTCTGTTGGCAACAACCCGTATATCTCGTTCTGGTCCAGCTTTGGTTCCGCAGGCTCTACTCTGCTAAAACCAGCTTTTTGATTGTCTCCAAGTTTGTCAAAAGTACTTCGGATATGGTCTAAAGCCTCTTTATCGTTCTTGCATTTATAATCGGTAACACCAGATATCTCACTATGTGTAGTGGCCCCGCCTAATGTTTCATTATCCACATTCTCGCCTATAGCAGATTTTACCAGATATGAACCAGCTAAAAATACAGAGCCTGTACCTTCCACAATCAGTGCCTCATCGCTCATAATGGGTAAATATGCGCCTCCTGCCACACAGGTACCCATAATGGCAGCAATTTGAACAATCCCCATCGAACTCATAACAGCATTATTGCGAAACAGGCGCCCAAAGTGTTCTTTATCCGGAAAAATCTCATCCTGCATCGGCAGAAACACGCCTGCACTATCAACTAAATAGACAATGGGTACCTTATTTTCTATAGCAATTTCCTGCGCTCTCAGGTTCTTTTTGGCCGTAATCGGGAACCAGGCTCCTGCTTTAACAGTGGCATCGTTAGCCACTACCACACATTGGCGCCCCTTAATGTACCCAATACCTGTAACCACCCCTCCACTGGGGCAGCCGCCAACCTCTTGGTACATTCCCTCGCCTGCCAGTGCACCAATTTCCAAGAATTCTCTTTCTTCGTCCAGCAGGTATTGAATTCGCTCACGGGCAGTCATTTTACCCTTATCGTGCTCTTTCTGAATACGCTTTTCGCCTCCACCAACATAAACTTTCTTCAGCTTGCTTATCAGTTGAAACGTTAACTGCTTTAGTGCGTCTTCATTTTTATTGAATTCGATATCCATAGGCACTGTTTCAAGAGTTAGAATTAAACCTAAGAGTTAAGAACTAACAAAAAATCCGCTTAAAAGAAGCGGATTTAAAGATACTGTTCAAAACCATTACTGTTCTGACCTATTTGCACCAGGTGTAGTGTTCTGCATTTTGATAGTCGTTCTGGAAGTATCCGGCACTGGCACGTATACAGTGTCTGGTACAGGTTCGCGAAAGTTCTGCGGATGTTCATCCTGCATATCTTTCACCTCATCAATAGTGATAACCCGACCAGTTTCATCTACTTTATATTTATCGCGGCGACCGAATACAGAAAACTGCACATAGCGTTTAGGGTTTACCTGAATATCGCGTAGCAGCAGATTAAGTGCGTCTGTGGAACGTTCCAAGTTCTGGTATAACTCATCGTCGTTCATCATTCTGCCGATGGAGCCTTCGTTAGAGTTGAGTTTGGCAACTGCCGTTTCCAGTTCTGTAACGGCTTTATCTGCATCGTTTACAAGTTTATTAATTTGCACCTGCTTAAGCGAGTCCGTAATATCAGCCATATTTCCGGCAAGGCGGTTGATCTGGCGCTCCGTCTGTCGTAAAGATGATGTCAGCTCACTAATATTTGAGGTGATAGAGTTAATATTTTGCTGGTTTGCCCGAAGCATATCGTTTATGGCAGCCGAAGTGGCTTGGGTATTTTCCAGAATCCCTTGTATACTGCTTCTGGTATCATCATCCAGCAGCCTGTTTACACGGGTTAAAGTAGTATCTACTCTGTCAATAACAGGGACTGTTTTAGAGGAGATCATATCAGTAATACTACTCTCATGTAAAGGAATCAGGGTTTCACCTCCGTCATACATTGTTCTGCTGTTTCCCGGGTAAAGTACAATAGCTTTACTCCCCAATAGGTCAGAACTGGCAAGGCTTGCTATTGTTGAATCCCCAACCTGTACATCTTCCAGCACATCAAGCTCAACTCTTATACTGTTGTCCTTACTTGTCAGCAATGTAATATCCTGTACCGAACCAATCTGAACACCATTCAGAATAACCGGATTCGAAACAGAAAGGCCATCTACATTGTCGTAGACGACATAAAATGTTTTAGAATCTGAAAATACATCTGATCCTTTCAGAAAGGTGAAACCTAAATACAGAATAACAAGTGCCACTATGCCTAGCAGCGCAACTTTAATTTCTTTGGATATCTTCACGTAAGAGCTTTAGCTTAAACACTAGTTCATGGCCTCCAACTCTTGTTTATATTCTTTGAAGGCGCGATATATACCTGATGCCATATACGTTTGGCCGGTCTTATCGTTAAGAAATTTTTCTTCGGTAGGATTTGTCAGGAAGCCGCACTCTATTAAGACACTAGGCATAAAAGACTTCCATAGCACCAGAAATCCAGCCTGCTTCACCCCACGGCTTGTGCGTCCGACCCGTGTTTTAAACTCATTTTCTATTTTTCCGGCAAAGCGTAAGCTGTTATCGATATAGGCACTCTGCTGCAGGGCAAACAAAATGTGGCTTTGCGGAGAGTTAGGATCAAAGCCTTCGTATTTCTCCTGATAGTTATCTTCCTGTAGAATAACTGCATTTTCACGCTTAGCTACACGCAGGTTACCTTCAGAGGTATGTAAGCCCATTGTATAGGTTTCTGTTCCCTGTGCCGCTGATGGCCCTGAATTAAGGTGAATAGAAAGGAAAAGATCAGCGTTGTTTTTGTTAGCAATACCGGCCCTGTCTATCAACTCAACAAATGTATTATTTTTACGCGTGTATATAACCTTAACATCGGGCAGATTCTTTTCAATGAGCGTCCCCACCTGCATTGCTATCTGCAATGCAACATCTGCTTCATGTGAAAACCTGCCATTACAGCCTACATCTTTCCCCCCATGCCCGGCATCAATTACCACTGTACGAACCTTATACGCTTTGCGATATTCTAATTTATTAGAAGAACACAGCAATAATACGGCAGCTAAAAACGAAACAACAACAATATTTCTCACAACTTTCGTTACTTAAAAGCTAAAACAATAACTTTGTACAAATTAAATAAAACTTTAGGGAAGTCTGAAGAAGTTGCGCTACATTTTAATCTTTTTACTGCTACTGCAGTTTGGCATACTTTCCCCCTCACAGGTGATAGGCCAGCAAAGGCCCCAACTACCCGCTACACCCCAGGATACTCTTATATCCGGGCTGGACACGGTTACAGTAAACACCCCGCAGGGAGATATTGAAACCACTATCAAGTACTCAGCCAGAGACTCTATTCAGTTTGAGGTTGACCGCAAGGTAGTGCATCTTTATGGAGACGCGAAAATTAATTACGGGAGCATATCGCTGGACGCAGCCTATATAGAGATAGACTACGACTCAAATATGCTTACCGCCACTCCTCTTACCGACTCTACTGGTAGCGATATAGGCGTACCTGTGTTTGTAGATGGCAGTGAAAAATATGCTGCCAAACGTATTTCTTATAATTTTAAGACCAAGAAAGGTCGCATTGCTGAAGTAGTAACGCAGCAAGGGGAAGGATACATACACGGTGAGATTGTAAAGAAGAACGAAAACAACGAGGCCTTTATCTATCACGCAAAGTACACAACCTGTAACCTGGAGCATCCGCACTTTTACATTGATGCCAGGAGGATTAAAGCAATACCTAACAGCAAAATAATGTCCGGGCCATTTAACCTGGTAATTAGCGACATTCCAACCCCTGTCGGATTTCTTTTTGGCCTTTTTCCCACTCCAAAGTCTCAGCGACGCGCCTCAGGTGTTATTGTGCCGAGCTATGGAGAGTCTAATGCGCAAGGCTTTTACCTGCGTGGTGGTGGCTACTACTTTGCCTGGAACGACTATATTGGTACCCGCCTGACTGGTGATATATATTCCCTCGGAGGTTACAACGTAACAGTAGACAATAGTTATAGAAAGCGCTATGCCTACAGTGGAAACCTTAACATACAATATCAATATTTTAAAAACGATGAGGCAGATATAGCTGCCTCTCTTTCCACGAACGACCTGCTTTCGTCATTACCACCAAGTACTAAAACGTTCTGGATTAACTGGTCTCATACGCCAGAGCAGAAACCGGGTAGAGGGCGCTTTACAGCAAGCGTGAACGCGGGTAGCACCTTACACCAAAGGTTACACTATACCAACACGACCCAATATCTGTCACCAACATTTAACTCGAGTATCTCTTACCAGAAAAACATAACCAATACACCATTCAGTTATACAGCTAAGCTACGCCAGGGGCAGAACAGCAACGGTACCATGAACTTTGTATTGCCAGACCTTAGCTTTAGTATGTCACAGGTTAGTATTTCTGAACTTTTCTCAGATGCTCCCTCAACCGGGCGATGGTACGAGCAGTTTACATTTGGTTATGGCTTTACAGCTAACAATACTATTTCTAACGTGCCGACTACCCGAACTGCACCCAGCGGCCTCTCTACAGAATCTGTGGTAGGCTTAGCAGCAGCGGCAGAAAGAGATACTGGTACTATAAGCCTTGATGATTTCGGCAGATTGTGGCGAAACGGCAGAAGAGCAGCTGACCATAGTTTCCAGCTTGGCCTGGGTAGCTATAAAGTAATGAAGTATCTGAACTTTTCGCCTTCTGTTAGTTACGCAGAATCGTGGGTAGACAGAAAATTCACCTACACATATAATCCTGATCAAAACCAGGTTGAAATTGATACAGCAAACTTCGGGCGTGTGTACCGCTATAATGCAGGAGCTTCTCTTAGCACCAATATTTATGGTACAGTGTATGTAAAAGGAAAACGAGTGGAGGCTATCCGCCACCTTCTAAGGCCTTCTATTTCCTATAACTACACTCCCGACTTTGGCAACGAACGTTATGGCTTCTATCAAACAGTACAGACTGGCGTAAACTCAGATACGCAGGTGCCCATATACCAGACTCTTTCCCGTTTTGGGTCTGGTGCAAGTGTGCCAGGCAGAGGCTTACAGAGTGCTATGTCTTTCAGTTTGCAGAATAGTGTGGAAATGAAAGTTCGCTCCAAGAGTGACTCCACAGAGAATGCTTTTGAAAAGGTAAGCCTGATAAACAATTTAGGTTTAAGCGGCTCTTACAATTTTGCGGCCGATTCCCTTAACCTCAGCACCATTTCATTGAATATGAACACGACCTTACTAAAGGTTATTAACCTTAACTTCAGTTCTACCTTTGACCCATATAAAATCAGTGATGATGGTATAAGAATAAACGAATATGTTTTTGACATTAATCAGTTTAAATTAGCAAGGTTAACCAACGCAAACCTGAGCCTTACCGCAAGTTTAAACCCTCAGGCAAGGCGGTCAGAAACAACGGCGCCAACAAACCTGCCTGACCTACAGCAGAACAACAATCCCTTTATGCCGGAATATGTAGATTTTAAAATTCCGTGGACGCTCAACGTTGACTTTACACTCTACTATGCTCCTGCTCAAACGGCAACGGCTGAAGATCGATTTAATAAAACATTTGGGGTAAATGGCTCCGTTAACCTGACAGAAAAGTGGAAAGTAACTTATAATGCTAACTACGACTTCACTAATAACAACATTTCTTATTCTCAGGTAAGCATTTACCGTGACCTGCACTGCTGGGACATGAGCATTACCTGGATTCCGTTTGGTTTTCAGCGAGGCTATAACCTGACCATTAATGCCAGATCGTCCTTGCTACGGGATCTGAAACTTACAAAGAGGAACTACTCCTCTGGTCTTTACTAACTTACAGAACAATATCCCCATTCATAATGCAGAAAGCCACTAGTACACGAGTGGCTTTCTGCATTATTAGTGCTGTAACAGGCGCAAATCTGAATAATTTTTGTAAACTTTGGGCCTGTACTTTTTATTTGAATTTATCGAACAAAGCTATGTCTGTTCATAAAAACGAGGTTAAAATTATAACCACTCACCAACTGCAGAACATGAAAGAGCGTGGCGAAAAAATCTCCATGCTAACGGCCTACGACTATTCCATGGCCACTATACTGGATGCAGCTGGCATAGATGTTTTATTGGTAGGAGACTCTGCCTCTAACGTAATGGCTGGCCATGAAACAACGCTGCCGATTACATTAGACCAGATGATCTACCATGCTTCTTCTGTTGTGCGGGGAGTAAAACGTGCTTTTGTAGTAGTAGATCTGCCTTTTGGCTCGTATCAGGGAAATTCTTCCGAGGCCCTTCGCTCTACAATCCGTATTATGAAAGAGTCCGGGGCGCATGGCATTAAGCTGGAAGGTGGTGCTGAAATAAAAGAATCTGTTACCCGTATTTTAAGTGCTGGTGTTCCGGTAATGGGGCACTTAGGCCTTACACCACAGTCTATTTACAAATTTGGGACTTACAGTGTCAGAGCCAAAGAAGACGCTGAGGCCGAAAAGCTTTTAAGTGATGCTCAACTACTACAAGAACTGGGCTGCTTTGCCATTGTGTTGGAAAAGGTGCCTGCCTCACTGGCTAAAAAAGTAGCTGAAACACTACACATTCCTATTATAGGTATCGGGGCCGGACCTCATGTTGATGGGCAGGTACTGGTGGTGCATGATATGCTTGGCATCAATAAAGAGTTCAAACCACGGTTTTTAAGACGCTATGCGGACCTGCACACTATCATGACGGATGCTGTTGCCAACTATGTAAAAGACGTAAAAGCCCAGGACTTCCCTAATGAAAAGGAAGCTTACTAATTAAATTATGGATTATGGGGCAAGAACTATGCGGAGAGCCAAACATAAGACTGGCACCCGCTTTATGATACTCATTCATAATCCATAATTTCAAATTCATCATTTCTATGCTTGAGGTTTTATATGAGGATAACCATGTACTGGTAGTAAACAAACCAGCAGGGATGCTGGTGCATGGCGATGAGACTGGTGACACGCCCCTTGCTGAACTAGCAAAGGAATATATTAAGCAGAAGTACAATAAGCCAGGCAATGTTTTCATGGGGGTTGTTCATCGCCTCGACAGGCCGGTAAGCGGAGTGGTACTACTTGCCAAAACTTCCAAGGCCTTAACACGTCTTAATGAGCTATTCCGAAGTAAAAAAACACTTAAAACATATTGGGCTGTCGTTCAGAACAGGCCTCAACAGGAACAAGCCACATTGGTACATTGGCTCGTAAAGAACAGTGAAAAAAATGTAACAAAAGCTTATGCTAAAGAAAATAAAAGCGGTTTACGCTCAGAGCTAAGTTATCAGTTACTTAACCATCAAGGCGGCAAATATTTGCTGAAAGTAAACCCGATTACAGGCCGGCCACACCAAATACGGGTGCAGCTGTCCTCTATTAACTGCCCTATCATGGGCGATTTAAAATACGGCGCCCCTCTGCCTCTTCCTGACAAAAGCATAGCTCTACATGCACGACAGCTAGAATTTGAGCATCCCACTCTTAAAACAACAATAACGGTAAGCGCTCCTCCACCTCGCACTGCCGCCTGGGCTCCTTTCAGGTAAGCAGACAGACCTTTCTATTGTATATTAGCAGTAATTTTATAAGCTTTTCCGCATTAGTAATTTGGGTCTTGCAAACCCATTTAGAATAGCCTGTTCCGTGGGTAAAAAGCTTGGGTTAAAAGCTAATATAGCATTAGTAAATGCTAACTACAGCAACTGTGGCAAACGCAAACGTTAAAATTTATAAAAAGTGATTTTTATCATTTTCTGAACTTTTATAGACTTCAGTATATTGTACTTAAAGTTCGTGTTGTAGATTTGTAAAATCATGGCATGGTTATAGTAATTTACCTGTCTAATCTAAACTCAATTAAAAATCTTTAAATTTATTTAATGGCCATACTCATTTTCTTTGTGGTGCACTGGTACCTTTCACTGTTCGTACAGACATTCTTCCTGCACCGCTATGCTGCCCATAAAATGTTCACCATGAACCCATTATGGGAAAAGGCTTTCTATTTATTAACTTATATAGCACAAGGCTCCTCCTTCCTTTCCCCTCGTGCTTATGCTATTCTGCATCGCATGCACCACGCATTCTCAGACACGGAGCAAGACCCACACTCTCCGCATTTTTCTAACAATGCGTTTACCATGATGTGGAAAACCAAAGAAATCTACAACAACGTATTAAACAACAGAATTGAACCTGAGCAACGTTTTGAGGGTAACTATCCTTATTGGCCAGCTCTGGAGAAATTCGGAGACACTTATTTATCAAGGGTTAGCTGGGGTGTAGGTTATGTATTATTTTACATTGCCTTTGCCACACAATGGTGGATGTACCTGTTGTTGCCAATCCACTTTCTGATGGGGCCGGTTCACGGCGCTATCGTAAACTGGAGCGGACACAAGTATGGCTATCAGAACTTCGACAACAACGACAAATCAAGGAACTCCCTGTTTTTCGATTTCCTTACCGGAGGGGAGCTTTTCCAGAACAACCATCATAAATTACCAAACCGTGTTAATTTTGGTGTAAAGTGGTGGGAGGTTGACCCAACCTGGCCAGTTATCTGGACACTCAATAAGTTAAATATTATCAGGCTGAAAGAAGCTAAAACTGTAAAAGCCAAAGCAGCAGTTTAAAATAAAAGCCCTCCCCACAACCGGAGGGTTTTTACTTTACAATAACCCTTTGTAGCTGAGATAATAATTTAGAAATACTTATTCTAAAAACTTTGTAATACCGTAAATTAATACCTAATTTTGCGGTTCTAAAATGGTGGACGGGATCCACCGACTTAAATACATCTATAAGAAATGGCAGTAAAAATCAGACTGGCCCGCAGAGGTCGTAAAAAAGCCGCTATCTATGATATCGTAGTAGCTGACGCAAGAGCACCACGTGATGGTCGCTTTATTGAGAAATTAGGTGTTTACAACCCTAATACAAACCCTGCTTCTATCGACTTCAACGAAGATAAAGCATTCCAGTGGTTGATGAATGGTGCACAGCCAACTGACACTGTAAAAGCTATGCTTTCTTACAGAGGCATCCTTTACAGAAAACATCTACAGGTTGGTGTGATCAAAGGAGCAATTTCTCAGGAAACTGCCGACTCTCGCTTTACGGACTGGAAAACAACTAAAGAAGCTGCAGTTGAAAGTAAGCGTACCGCACTTGGCACTGCAAAAGAAACAGCCAGACAAGCTGCGCTTGCTGCTGAGACTAAAGTAAAAGAAGCTCGTGCTGAGGCTATCCGTCAGCGTGAGGCAGAGAAAGCTGCAGCAAACGCACCAGCTGCGGAAGCTACAGAAACTCCTGCTGAAGGCGGCGAGTCTACAGAAGAACAAGCATAATTTAATCTGCCATGAATATTGATGCCTGCTTTTTGCTGGGATATATCGTCAAAACCCATGGCACCAAAGGGCAAGTTGTTGCGTTTTTTGACGTAGACTATCCCGAAGATTATGAAGATTTGGAATCAGTCTTCCTTGAACAACAAGGAAGACTGATTCCTTTTTTTATAGCGGGCATGGAGCCGCAGCAAAAAGGCCGTTTCATTATCAGTTTTGAGGATATCAAAACAATGGAGCAAGCTGAAAAACTGCGCAACACAAGCTTGTACCTGCCACTTGACAAACTACCTGAACTGAAAGAAGATCAGTTTTACTTCCATGACGTAATCGGCTATAAAGTAGTAGATGAGAACCATGGCGAGTTGGGAACAGTAAAAGACTTTTACGATATGCCTCAACAGCAGTTAATGGCAATGGATTACCTGGGTCAGGAAATGCTGGTACCGGTTAACGACGACATTATGCTTCGTGCAGACCACGAGGCTAAAGCATTGCACGTAAAATTGCCAGAAGGTTTACTGGAAGTATATACACAACCTGGTACTCCCGAAGCTACCGACGAGCAAGACGACGCGACAGAGGAGGACAACTAATGCGCTTTGATATTATAAGCTGCCAACCAGATTTACTTGACAGCCCTTTCAGCCACTCTATTCTTAAGAGAGCGCAACAAAAAAACCTTGTAGAAATTCACATTCATGATCTGCGAAAGTATGCTGTAAACAAGCATGGCCAGATCGATGACTATGCTTTTGGTGGTGGAGCCGGCATGGTTATGATGATTGAGCCCATAGACAAGTGTATTTCTGCGTTAAAGGCTGAACGAAATTATGATGCAGTAATTTACATGACACCTGACGGGCAAACGCTGAATCAGAGCATTGTAAACCAGTTCTCGTTGCTGCAAAATATAATCATAATCTGTGGGCATTATAAAGGGGTAGATGAGCGTGTTCGTCAGCAGTTTGTAACCCACGAGATAAGCATTGGAGACTATGTATTATCCGGTGGAGAATTAGGTGCTGCAGTATTAACAGATGCTATCATCAGAATTATCCCTGGTGTGTTGAACGACGAGTCTTCTGCCCTGACAGATTCTTTTCAGGATGGGTTATTGGCTCCACCTGTTTATACACGCCCGGCAGAGTACAAAGGCCTGCAAGTGCCTGAAATACTGTTATCAGGTGATGCACCTAAAATTGAGCAGTGGCGGTTTGAACAAGCTATTGAGCGTACGAAGCAACGCCGCCCTGATTTGTTGGATGGTTAGGTTTACGATGGTAAGCTTTTTATCCTAAAAGAAACCAAGAAGACTGTTAATAAGATAATTGAGTAAAATATTTTTCAGTTAATCTTCTTATTAATTAAATAATTCTATATCTTTGCAGTCCGAAAATTGAAGAAGATACTTTAAGATCATAGCCATGAGCGACCTATTAAAATTAATCGAGCAGGAATCTACAGAAAAACGCACCTCTTTCCCTTCTTTTCAGGCGGGTGATACAATTAATATTCACGTAAAAATCCGTGAGGGTAACAAAGAGCGTGTTCAGCAGTTCCAGGGCGTTGTTATCCAGCGTAAAAACGTTGGTACAAACGGTGAAACATTCACTGTAAGAAAAGTATCTAACCAAGTTGGGTTGGAGCGTATATTCCCAATCCTTTCTCCTGCTATCGAAAAGATTGAACTTATCAGAAAAGGTAAAGTTAGAAGAGCTAGGTTGTATTACCTGAGAGGTCTTTCAGGAAAAGCTGCAAGAATCAAAGAAAGAAGATAAAAATACCTGTTTTCATAAGTTTACCATAGTTTTAGTAAAAAAGGAGCCGCCTAACGTCGGCTCCTTTTTTTGTTTTCCCAGCAAAGGCAGCTTACTATCTTTATCATTCTTATATTATTGTTTGCCATGAAAGACTATTTACCGCTTCTTCTGTTAATCTTAAATGCCTTATGCCTGACAAGCTGTAAAACAGATTATGCTAATTTGCCTACGTATACGATAAACAAACAACTGCAGGCAGTCATAGAGGTACCGGCAGGTAATAACCATAAGCTGCAGTACAACCTGGAAACCCGGGAGTTTGAAAATAAAAAAGTAGCTGGTCAGGATTATGTTGCCCGCTACCTCCCCTACCCGGGAAACTTAGGCTTTATACCGTCTACTGAAGTAAGCAGCAATGGCAGGGGCTTAGAGGTTCTGGTAATTTCGGAGCGGGTGGAGCCAGGAACGGTAATGGAGATAACACCCATAGCTGTGTTGCAACTGGAAACTACTGCAGAGCTTAAATCAGTTATTATTGCTGTACCAGCCAGACCAAGCGAGCAGACATTTATGGCCACAGATTACGAGAGCTTTAGCAAGGAATATCCGGCAGCAAAGGATATACTTAAAGCTTGGTTTGTACATTATAATGCAAATGCACAAACTAAGTTTGTAGCATGGCGCGACGAGGCTTTCGCAAAGCAGGAGATTCAACGTTGGATGAAGCTATAGCAACATAGCCACCATAATAAAATTCTGATATTGACATCATTTTTCCTAAAGCCTTCAATATTGCCTTATACATGCTGCATATGTAAATACTGTTGCAGTTCAAGCACAAACTATCTACAGCCTGATCAGCTTAAAATAAGAAAGATAGTATTTGGGGCACAATTTTAGAAAAGAATTGGTTTGGGAATAGGGCCATCAACCTTAACTTTGCAAACTTATAGCAATTGCAGCCCAAGATAATACGCAAGGCTAAACATTATCCTGACATTGGTAGTTGACAACACTATGAGATTAACTGTTTGCCGAAAAGAACATTTCAATGCAGCCCATAGACTGTTTAACCCAAACTGGAGTGATAAAGAAAACGCAGATGTGTTTGGGAAATGCAGCAACCCTAATTATCATGGGCATAACTATGAGCTAACCGTGAAGCTATCTGGCCCTGTTGATGAGGATACAGGTTATGTGTACGATATGAAAGAACTAAGCCTGCTGGTACGGCAGGAAGTAGTGGAGCCATTTGACCACAAAAACCTGAACCTTGACACAGAGGAGTTTAAGCAACTGAACCCGACAGTAGAGAATATAGCTACTGTTATTTGGAACAAGCTTCGAAAGAAGATAAGCAAGGAATACGATTTAGCTGTAACACTTTATGAAACTGAACGAAACTTTGTTGAATATAATGGATAACAGGGAACAAGAAGAGGAAATGGATGATCATGTTCTGAGTTCTCTGGAAACACCTCTACGTGCTGATGCTTTTGATCTTTCAGATGAGGAAAAAATAGCTATCATTGCAGATCGCTTCGGGGATATAATGCGTACATTGGGCTTAGACCTTACAGACGATAGTCTTAAAGGTACTCCCCTGCGTGTAGCCAAAATGTATGTACAGGAGATTTTTAATGGCTTGCACCCGGATAACAAGCCTGTGTTACGCCGCTTCGAGAATAAGTACAAATATAATCACATGTTGGTGGAACGGGATATTACCGTCTACTCCTCCTGCGAACATCACTTTGTACCTATCATAGGCAAAGCACATGTGGCTTATATGCCAAACGAGCATGTTATCGGGCTTTCTAAGTTAAATCGTATTGTACAGTACTATGCCCGCCGCCCTCAGGTACAAGAGCGCCTGACTATGCAGGTTGCCAATGAATTAAAGTCAGCACTTAATACTGAGAATGTGGCTGTCATGATTGAAGCTGATCACCTGTGCGTTATGAGCCGTGGAGTAAACGATGTTAGCAGCAGCACTATTACCGCTGAGTATTCTGGTCTGTTTGAGCAGGATCAGTATAGAACAGAATTTTTAGCTCACGTCCGTAAGAAGTAGTTCTCACGTACTCCTGAATAATTAACCTACTTTATTTAACACCTCTAATATTTATCAAACTGAATAACACTATATTTACGTATAGGGGATTTCAGTCAGCTTTACGCTAAAAAAGAAATATGCCAGGTAAGATTTTAATTACAGGCGGGTCAGGCTTAATAGGCATGCGACTCTCTGAAATGTTAATAGACCAAGGGTATGAAGTAGGACACCTGAGCAGGAATCCTGAAAAAGTGTCTGTCTATAAAACATTTAAGTGGGATGTAGAAGAGGGGTACATAGACGACAGCGCTATTACGTATGCCGACTATATTGTACATTTAGCAGGCGCAAGTGTAGCAGGTAGTAAGTGGACCGAGGAACGCAAGCATGAGATATTCAAGAGCCGCGTAGACAGCACCAACTTACTTTATAAGAGCCTTAGAAACATACCGCATCATGTAAAAGGCTTTATCTCATCTTCAGCTGTTGGTATTTACGGCAACTCCGGAGACCGCCTAATGTCTGAGGAGAGCAACTATGCCGACGATTTTCTGGCAAGTGTGTGTAAAGTATGGGAAAGTACAGCTTGGCAGGTAAAAGAGCTAGGGCTGCGTACTGCTATCTTTCGCTTAGGCATTGTACTCAGTGATAAAGGTGGAGCTTTACCTCAGATTGCAAAACCTATCAAGATGATGGCTGGAGCAGCCCTAGGATCAGGTAAACAGTATATGTCTTGGGTACATATTGATGACGTGTGTCGCTTGTTTATAAAAGCTATTGAAGACACCCAGTTTGAAGGCGTGTATAATGCAGTAGCCCCACACCCTGTTACAAACGAACAATTAACAAAAACGCTTGCCGAAGTAATGCACAAGCCCCTGTTATTGCCAAATGTGCCAGCATTTGCCATTAACCTGATGATGGGTGAGATGAGTAAAGTAGTGCTAGCCAGCCAACGGGTAAGCGCTAATAAAGTGTTGCAAACCGGGTTCACATTTGAATACAATTATCTGAACGAAGCGCTGGAGACATTTTATAAGTCACCTAAAGATTAAGCTTTTACACTGATCAGATCTACAACAAAACCTATACTAAAGAAAGAGCGGCTACTATAATGTATAGTAGCCGCTCTTTCTTTAGTATGATACCACATTTACAAGATGTTCCCCATATTAAGTATCTGCAGAACAGAGTCTACAGCGGTAGAATCTGGTTGTGCTCTTGGTAAAACAGTAGTGCAGTTGTACTCTTTGCTTATTTCTACTGTTGGCCCCGGAAAACGGCCCATGGTGTAGCCAAGATCTTTGTCTTTATAGACCTTTTCCATGTAGAGCCCAAATACAGGCAGGGCTGTCTTAGACCCCTCACCTAACTGCGATATTCTGAAGTGAATACTGCGGTCTTCACCGCCTACCCACACACCTGTAACGAGGTCTTTGGTTACTCCCATAAACCAACCATCAGAATGGTTAGAAGTAGTTCCGGTCTTGCCTCCAATCTCATTGCCTTTCCAAAGGTCATACTCCCACAATGCCTGCGATGTACCACCAGGCTCCTCCATACCACCTTTAAGCATGTGCATCATCAGGAAAGCAGTCTCTGTGCTTAGCACTTTTTTCTGCTTTGGCACGAACTGATGGATTAGATTGCCGTTTCGGTCTTCGATACGGGTAATAAACATAGGGTTGGTATGGAAGCCTCTGTTAGGGAAAGTACTATAGGCTCCTACCATTTCAAAAACAGATACATCGCTTGGCCCCAAACCAATAGACGGCACTGATTCCAATGGGCTGGTAATTCCTAAGCGATGTGCATATTTTACGACAGTTTCCCAGCCAACCAGTTCTGTAAGCTGTGCTGTAACAGAGTTAACAGACTTACCCATTGCCCGGCGTAATGTCATAGGAGCCCCGGTATAAGTCCAATCAGCGTTGGTAGGCGACCAGCTCTTCTTCTCCCCTTTCTCCACATAGTTTATGGTGATGCGCTTATCTACTATTTTATCACAAGGTGAATAGCCATTATCAATGGCAGACACATACACAAAAGGTTTAAAAGTAGAACCAGGCTGGCGACGCGCCTGTTTCACGTGGTCATACTTAAAGTACTTGAAGTTAATACCACCAACCCAGGCTTTTATATGCCCTGTAAAAGGATCCATCGTCATGAGCCCTCCGTGCAGAAAATGCTTATAATAAGCCAGAGAATCTAACGGCGACATAGTTACCTTTTTCTCCAGCGAATCATTGTCCCAGGTAAACACCATCATTTCACGAGGCCTGTTAAGTTCTTTGTTGATTGCCTGAGTATCATCTCCAAAGCGCTCTTTTAAACGCCTATAATAGGCTGTTCGCTTAATAGTGGCATCAATAAAACCTGGAATCTCTTGATCTTTCTCATCTACCCATGGGTTCTTTCCTTTCCAATGATTGTCAAAACGGTGCTGCAACGTGCGCATCTGCTTTTCCATTGCTTCCTCAGCATATTGCTGCATACGCGAGTCAATGGTAGTGTAAACCTTAAGACCATCACGATAAAGGTCATAACCATTATCCTTACACCATTCATTCAGATACTCAGCCACTGCTCCCCTAAAATAAGTAGCTGGCCCATCGTAATGGCTTTCTACTTTATACTCTAATTCCAGTGGAAGCTTACTCAGTGAATCAGCTTCGGCCTCTGAGATATAATCGTATTTTGCCATCTGACCCAACACAGTATTCCGGCGGCGAAGAGAATTCTCAGGATTGAACTTCGGGCTGTAGTACGTTGGAGCCTTTAGCAGCCCCACCAGCACAGCGGCTTGCTCCGTTTTAAGGCTGTCCGGAGATACATGAAAGAAAGTCTTAGCAGCTACTTTAACTCCAAAAGAATTACTACCAAAGTCTACCGTGTTCAGGTACATGGCCAGAATCTCGTCTTTGGTATAGCGTTGCTCCAGCTTTATGGCTGTAAGCCATTCTTTTGTTTTAGAAATGATGATATTAACACCCGGCACGTGCCCCAGTACTCCTTTAGAAGAATCGGTACGGGTTTTATAAAGGTTCTTGGCTAATTGCTGCGTAATGGTACTGGCACCACGGTTTTCGCCACGAAGGTTATCGTAAACGGCACCGAAAAGGGCGGCTGGGTCTATACCTGCATGCTCATAAAAACGCGCATCTTCTGTAGCTACAAGCGCCTTTATTAATATCGGCGATATTTTGTTATAGGCAACGGGGCTTCTGTTCTCGCGAAAGTACTTCCCGATCAGTTTTCCATCAGCTGTATACAGCTCGGAAGCCTGGTCACTACGAGGGTTTTCCAGCTTATCAAGGCTTGGGGAAGCTCCGAACAGATAGAACACGTTATTATCAACACTAAGCAGGTAAATAACCACTAAGGCCAAACCCAGAAAAAACAACTTCCAGATGAACCCTACCACGCTTTTATAAACCGAGTTTTTAGGTTCTTTTACTATTTCTTGCTCTTGCAGCATTTTGATCAAACAGAGGATAACCTCTTAAAATTCCCTATCACTTTTCCTTTAAAAAGACTTACAAATATACCTTTTGTACACAACATCTATGGTTTATAGATATAAAACTTAGTAAAAGTGGCATGGACAAACTTAAAAAGTAACAGTGGATTAAGCAGAACATGTACTATCTACTGCTCATTAACGCTGCACTTCCTATCTTTGTATATTAATTTTATAAACAAATGCAGCAGAACTTACAACAGGCTTTAGATGAAATTAAAGGCTTGCCCCTTACAAAAACCACACGAAGCGAACTAATACAGTACTTCCATTTTGGTAGCACTCACTACACTACCCCGCAAGGACTTATTTTAGATGTTGGCCTCTTTACCTTAGCCCTTAACTGCCCTTGGCAGCTCAAAACAGTTGACGGCGATGTAATAAAGCACGGCGAGGTGTTCATGCGCAAACGCGAAGCAGGCTTACCCTCCCCAAAATTCGACTGGAAAGTACCAGGTGCAAACTTACGTGACCAACGTTTGAAAGAACTGGTAAAAGACACTGCAGCATTAGCCGTAGAAAGTGTAGAACTGAAAGCTAACTATACCTTTACACTTTACTTTATAAATGGAAGTGTACTGGAGGTAATGCCTGATCTTACAAAACAGGCAGAAGTTTATTGGCAGTTGTTTAGCAACACAGGCAATGACTTTAAGGTAGGAGCCGGAGCAGCGGGTATCATATACTAAAAACCTTTCCGGCGGGTGAACAGTATGGCTAACATAAACGCAGCTTTTGAACATTCGCCTCCACCTTTTTGAGTTTGAAGACTTCCCGTGGTTTCCGCACGTGGTCAGGGAAGGCATGCTTGATTTTCTACGCTTCATGATCACTAAACTAGGTGCTTATGAAGCTGCCGTTCCGTTGCTGCAGGAGCTACTCCTAAAAACGCAACAGCGGCATATTACAGACTTGTGTTCCGGCGCCGGAGGAGGTATAGCCGGTATCCAGCAGGCGCTCGCACAGCAAATGCAAGAACCTGTTCTGATAACGCTAACAGATCTGTATCCTAATATTTCGTCTTATCAATATTTGCAGGCTAAATCTAACAACACAATAAACTTTGTTGCTTCCCCTGTTGATGCTACCTCAGTACCTGAAAGCATAAAGGGAGTACGTACCATTTTTTCTTCTTTTCATCACCTTAAGCCCGAACAGGCACAGGCAGTGCTTCAGGATGCTGCTGACAAAAGTGCTGCCATAGGTATATTTGAGGGAGCTAGTAAAAGCTGGCTCGAACTGCTAGCTTTATGGCTTGCTTTTCCGGCAGTCATTTTTCTGGTAACACCTTTTATTCACCCTTTTAAACTTAGCCGTCTCTTTTTCACGTATTTAATTCCAATAATACCTTTCGGAATTGTTTGGGATGGTACTGTGTCGTTGCTACGCATTTACACGCCGAAGATGCTGGAAAGCATGGCTGCCAAAGTATCAGCCCCACATTATAGATGGCGTATGGGTAAAGCAGGATCACGTATTGGCAAACATGTTATTTACATTATTGGTTATCCAGACCATCAACTTAAAACAAATTAACAAACCAATAATGCAACAGAGCTATACTCTAGAGAAAACACTAATATTATATATAAGAAACAGGTTATCAGATAAAGGTTAAAATGCCAGTTTCCCATAATTATAAAACCGCTCTGACACTGATGCGCATTCCGTTTTCAGTTTACCTGATGCCGATATTCTGGTTTGCACTAAGCACGGTATCAGGGTACAGTGTATGGCGGGCAACAGCTGTGTTTATAATTCTGCATTTGTTGGTGTACCCAGCCAGCAATGGCTATAACTCTTATTATGACCGCGACGAGGGAAGCATTGGAGGCTTAAAAAAGCCTCCTAAGGTAACACGTGAGCTTATGCACCTAGTGCTGCTTTTTGATATATTAGCGGTAGCCTTAGCCATAATGTTAGCGCCTTTGTTTGGTGCCTTAGTTGCTTTGTACCTGCTCATTTCCAAAGCATATAGTTTTGAAGGTATCAGGCTTAAGAAGCAACCTATACTTAGCACCATTGTCGTCACTTTCTTTCAAGGAGCTTTTACTTATGTAATGGTACAGATCGGGTTGGGCCTATCTGTTATGGAAGTGGTAGTAACACCTAATATGTGGTACGCCCTCATCAGTACACTTTTTCTTTGTGGCTCTTATCCGCTTACACAAATTTACCAACACGAAGAAGACAGCCGGCGTGGCGACAAAACATTAAGCCTTTTACTGGGTATTAGAGGCACTTATATTTTCGCTGGCCTTAGCCTTACGCTCGGTGCCACACTTCTCCTGTGGCTATACATGACAAACGACCAATTAACCAGCCTCTTTATTTTCCTGATAAGCACAGCCCCTATCTTATATTTTTTTACAGGCTGGGTTTTTCGGGCACTCCGCGACACCAGAGAGGTAAACTATGAAAACACGATGCTAATGAATAAGATATCCTCTATATGTATAAGCCTGGCTTTTATGTTCATTATAGCAGTGCGAGTTCTCTCAGTATAGTCTCTTATAACCCAAAGCTACTACTTCGTATATAGTATAAAGATATTTTCCCGATGAAGCTATTATATGCAGTACTTGCTGGCATTTCCGGTACCGCCGCCATGACTGCCTTTCTTTACTTACTTTCGCTAGCTACACACCGTGTCATGAAAGTAATTAAAATCTTGGGCACCATGCTTACCAATCGTACTCAACCAGATGGCAGCCTTTCCGATGCCGTCAGCACAAAATTGATAGGGACCATAGCACATTATGCAGTAGGTGTTTTTCTGGCGGTTCTTTACCTTGCCTTATGGGATTCTGGTGTTGGTATGCTAACAGCCTCATGGGGTGCCTTTTTAGGCTTCGGCAATGGCATATTAGCAATGATAGCCTGGTACTTCTTTTTTATGATGCACCCCAGGCCTCCTCTCCTACAGCTCAAGACTTACCTTATTACGCTTATTTTTGCCCATATAATATTTGGCTTTTTCGTAACCTATACTTTTCACCTACTACAGCATCCGGGGTACAGCTTCTGGCAATAAGTGAGTTTGATATCTTTTACAAGGGGCTTTATACTAACAAAAATGCCTGCTACCTTATGTGGGTAAGCAGGCATTTCTTGATTTATAGCTGTCAGAACTTAACCGTTCATTGAGATCAGGAACTCTTCATTGCTCTTTGTTCCAGTCATTTTATCTTTCAGGAACTCCATTGCTTCTACAGAATTCATATCAGACATGTATTTGCGCAGAATCCAGATACGATTCAGTTCGTCTCTGTCCATAAGCAGGTCTTCGCGACGAGTACCAGAAGCAGGCACATCGATAGCTGGATAAACCCGTCGATTCGCCAGTTTGCGATCCAACTGGAGCTCCATATTACCAGTACCCTTAAACTCTTCAAAAATAACCTCGTCCATTTTAGATCCGGTATCAATCAGAGCTGTTGCAATAATGGTAAGTGAACCGCCATTTTCAACATTACGGGCAGCACCAAAGAAACGCTTCGGCTTATGCAGCGCATTCGCATCCACACCACCAGATAATATCTTACCAGAAGATGGAACTACAGTGTTGTAAGCACGAGCCAGACGTGTAATAGAATCCAGCAGAATAACTACATCATGGCCACACTCTACCATACGTTTTGCTTTATCCAGCACAATGCTCGATACCTTAACATGTCGGTCAGCTGTCTCATCAAATGTAGAGGCAATTACCTCTGCCTTTACGCTACGGGCCATATCGGTTACCTCCTCAGGGCGTTCATCAATCAGCAGAATCATCAAGTAAACTTCCGGATGGTTCTCTGTGATGGCATTCGCAATTTCTTTCAGCAATACTGTTTTACCAGTTTTTGGCTGCGCTACGATCATACCACGCTGCCCTTTACCTATAGGGGCGAAAAGATCTAACACACGTGTAGATAACTGGCTAGGCCTTGTGGTTAGCTTTAAACGTTCTTCAGGGAAAAGCGGTGTCAGGTGCTGGAACGGAATACGGTCACGAATTTCTTCAGTCGTACGTCCGTTAACCGTTTCTACCTTAAGCAGGGCAAAATATTTCTCACCTTCTTTCGGAGGACGAATCTGTCCTTTTACTGTATCACCAGTTTTTAAACCAAAAAGCTTTATCTGCGAAGGAGACACATAAATATCATCCGGGCTAGCTAAGTAGTTATAATGTGTAGAACGCAGAAAACCATAACCATCCTGCATTAGCTCCAGCACACCCTCATTTATAATTATTCCATCAAACTCTTTAAAGCTATTGCTGCTGGCCTGCTGCTGTTGATTGTTATTGCGACGCTGGTTCTGGTTGCTGTCGTTACGGTCGTTATTGCGAATATCGTTGCTACGATTGTCGTTGTTATTACGATTGTTGCTGTAATCACGCTGCTGCTCACGATCATTACGACCATCAGTGCGGGGGGTATCATTACGCTCATTTCGAACCTCACCGCGGCTATCGTTGCGCTGATTATCAACACGCTCGTAATGCTCGTTTCCCTGATCACGCTTGTCGTTACGTGTACGAACACGCTCCCTTGGCTGTGATTGTGCCCCATGGTCTTTAGCCGGTGCAGGTGCAGGCACAAACATCTGAACCTGATCTTCGTTACGGGCAGCAGATTTCTGACGAGGTTGTCTTTTTTCTCTTTCTACAGGAGCAGGAGTTGTTACTGCTTCAGGTTCTTTGACGGATTCAGTTACTTCTGTTACTTCAGTTGTGCTTTCAGGGGCTTCTTCTTGAGTTGAGGCGGCTGCACGAGGAGTGGATTTGTATTTTCTAGGCAATTTCTCAGGAGGGGTTACAGCTTGCTGATCAAGGATTTTGTAGATAAGATCTTGCTTGCTTAGTTTTTTAAAGTTCTTTACGCCTAAGTCTTCAGCAATTTCCTTGAGTTCTGAAAGAAGCCTATCTTTCAATTCTTCAATATTATACATAATAATAGTATGGTAGTTAACTTAACTTGCCTGTTTCGCGGTGAGCGAACGTAGCGAGAGATTTATTTTTTAATCAGGAAAAAGAATAGGTTGTGATAGAGTTATTGAGGCACAGGAACGGGCCGTCTTCAATTGTACCGCAATGTTATTGCAATGCCGTTTAATTAACAAATATTACGGAACTTTTTGTTAAAAATGTTTCAAAAAAACGTAAAAGATTACGTAAATGCCTCTAACTACTCAAAAAAGTATATTTTTGTGTCTCTATCTAACCCCTTTATATGCTACAATTAACAGTTTTAAGAGAGCAGACCGACCTGGTAGTGGCGGGTTTGAACAAAAAAAACTACAAAAATGCAGCCGAGGAAGTCGCCGCTATACTGGACCTTGACCAGCAACGCCGCGCTCTGCAAAGCGAACACGACGACTTGCAAGCGAAGGCCAACAGCATCTCCAAGGAGATTGGCATTATGATGAAGAGCGGTGAGCGTGACAAAGCAGAATCGTATAAAGCAGAAACAACTGAGCTAAAGCAGAAAGCAAAGGCCTTGTCTGAACAGCTTTCTACTATAGAAGAAGATCTTCAGAAAGCGCTATACAAACTGCCAAACCTCCCGCACGAAAGTGTGCCTGCAGGTAGAACATCTGAAGACAACGAAGTAGTTCTCGAACAGGGAGAAATTCCTGAGTTATATGAGGGCGCTCTACCTCACTGGGAGTTAATCCAGAAGTACGACATCATCGACTTTGAGCTGGGTAACAAAATTACCGGTGCTGGATTTCCTGTTTATAAAAAGCAAGGTGCCCGTTTACAGCGTGCACTCATCAACTTCTTTTTAGATGAGGCCATGAAGGCTGGTTACATAGAGGTGCAACCGCCTATTATGGTTAACGAGGCATCCGGCTACGGAACAGGTCAGCTGCCAGATAAAGACGGCCAGATGTACCACGCTACTGCAGATAACCTGTACCTGATTCCAACTGCAGAGGTGCCAATTACAAACATGTATCGGGATACTATTGTTCCTGTAGAGCAATTACCTGTAAAAAATACAGGTCATACACCGTGTTTCCGCCGTGAGGCTGGTTCCTGGGGAGCCGATGTACGGGGTCTGAACCGTCTGCACCAGTTCGATAAAGTGGAGATCGTACAGATATCACTGCCAGAAAAATCTTATGAAGCGCTGGAAGAAATGAGCAGCTATATACAAAGCCTGTTGCAGAAGTTGGAACTGCCCTACCGTGTGCTACGCCTGTGTGGTGGTGACCTTGGCTTTACCGCTGCCCTGACTTATGATATGGAGGTATATTCTACTGCACAAGGTCGTTGGCTGGAGGTAAGCTCTGCCTCTAACTTTGAAACGTACCAGGCAAACCGCCTGAAATTGCGTTTCAAGAATGATTCTGGTAAAACACAGTTGCTACATACGCTGAATGGTAGCGCTCTGGCTTTGCCTCGTATTGTAGCTGCTATACTGGAAAACAACCAGACTCCTGACGGTATAAACATGCCTAAGGTACTGCATCCTTACCTAGGTTTTGAGAAGATCGGTTAGCTTCCGTACATGCCAGTTTAAAGTGGTGGAGAAGTATTCTGCTATAAAAAGAGAAAGCCGCTGAACGTGCTCAGCGGCTTTCTCTTTTTATAAGCTTCTGTTGTTACAGCAGTTATTTTTAAAATCACCATACTATCCGCCAAACTGCTCCTGGTATTGCTGATAATAACTCTTCAGTTTATACTTCTTAAGTAATATCTTAGGTTCATCCATGCTTTCAGGTGTCAACTCTTTGGCTTCTAGTAACCTGAACAATGCCTGTTGCTCATCTTCAGCACCAGACACATCTTCATAATCCTGCATAAAGGGTGGCGACAGCGACAGCTTATTCTTCTGCACGCTCACATAATTAACAGCCATAAGCTTTTCCAGCGCCTGCTCCACCTCCTGTAGTGTAAGCACATCTCCATCAATGGCATCAATCATTAAAAGCACATCCTGCAGAGTGGTTCCTCCTTCACCGCCTGTTGCTAACAACAGTGCTTCCAGCAGTTGTGCATCCGTTCTTTGCCAGGATAGGTTATATTTAAGCATTAGTTAATTTCTAAATTATTAAAAGGAATATCCCACATACATTTAAAGTGGCCTTCAGGGCATTTGCTATAGCCAATTTTAGAGCAGGGGCGGCAACTGAGACCATGTACTTCCAGTACTTTATACTTGGTGCGGAAAGGGTACATGCCAAACTCAGGAATGGTATTGCCCCATACACTTATAATATCTTTCTGAAAAGCAGCCGCAATATGCATCAGGCCAGTATCATGGCTTACCACTTGCTCTGCCTGCCGCACCAAAGAGGCTGACCCATTGAGATTATACTTACCACAGGCATTGAAAATCAATGTTTGTGCATCAGGCTTCGTATCTTCTCGTTTATCGAAATAAGCAACGACCTCATCTCCTTTGGCAGCATCTTCTTTGCCTCCTAAAAGAATGACTGGCTTATTCAACCGCTCACATAACTCAATAATACGCTCCGTAGGCAGGCGTTTTGTGTAATGCTGAGCTCCAATGGCAAAGGCTACATAACCCTGCTGGAAAGGCTGTGGAAGTGCTTGTAAATTCACCTCATCCTGAGCCGGAATAAAGTAATCCAACCCTTTTCCATCGTCTTTTACACCCAAAGCAGCTGCGGCAGCCAGGTAACGATTCACAATATGCACATCGGGCAGACGGTTCATTTTGAAGTTCACCATCAGCCACTTTTCATAGTTCAGCTTATTAAAGCTTTTGCTGGGCCTGCCTAACCTTGCTTTGATAACGCGAGTTCGCAGGTTATTGTGCAGATCAATCACATAATCAAAACTTTCTGCTTTCAACTCGCGCACCAGCTCTTTTAAGCTATCCTTCAGCACATGTACTTTATCTACATACGGGTTGTGCTCCAGTATACTTCTAAAGCCTTGCTTGGTACAATAGTGCACTTCCGCCTCCGGCACCTGCTGTTTTATACAACGGATTACCGGCGTCGTCAGCACGATATCACCTATAGACGAGAAACGAAGTATAAGGATTTTTGGCATTTTAAACTCTATAAGCACCGCCTAAAGTTATAAGCTTGCGGCTAAACTTTAGGAGACCAGCTTTCAGCTGACCTGTTTAATTATCTTAACTACGCTTTACTTGTAGAGAGGTGAAAGCTAAATAATAATCAGCATACATACTTTACTCTTTACTTAACCTTCTCTTTTCTCTCCCTGAAATACTTTTCTACTTCCTCAGCAGATTTAGTATTAAAGGTCAATTCTTTAGTAAGACCTCCCTTGCGGCCAACCAGCACACCATAACGCATATCATGGTAACCACTGGTATGATGTGCATCCGGGTTTATGCTTAACATTACGCCCTGTTCCAGTGCATACTGTACCCAACGCCAGTCGAGGTCCAGACGCCACGGGTTCGAATTAATCTCAATGATGACATTATTAGCTGCACAGGCGTCTATCACTGCCTTATGATTGATCGGGTAGCCTTTACGACGTAGCAGCAAGCGCCCTGTCGGATGGCCCAGCATAGTTGTATAAGGGTTCTCAATAGCAGAGATCAGGCGATTAGTGGCTTTCTTTTCATCCATGTTCAGGCTGCTGTGAATAGAAGCCACAATAAAGTCGAATGTAGAGAGAATGTCAGCATCATAATCCAGAGAACCATCACCTAATATATCAGACTCAATGCCTTTGAATATTTTGAACGGAGCCAATTTCTTGTTCAGCTCATCAACCTCTTTTTGCTGACGCAGCACATCACCTTCCCGTAAGCCACCTGCATAAGATGCTGTTTTAGAGTGGTCAGATATACCCAGGTACTGATAACCCATATCCCGACAGTAGGTAGCCATTTGCTCCAGCGTATGGGCACCATCAGAATAAGTACTGTGGTTATGCAGGCTACCTGCTAAATCTGATAATTCCAGCAGTTGTGGCAGCTTGTTATCCAGTGCCAGCTGTAACTCAGTAGTGCCCTCGCGTAACTCAGGCACTATATAAGCCATTCCTGCTGCTTTGTAAGCATCTTCTTCTGAAGCAAAATTTTGCTCCCGCACTAGGGCCAATAGGTTCTTGCCCTCTTTAAATGGCTGCGCCACATGCCCTACCGACGCTGATTGTAGCAGCAACTCATTCGCAAAACGTGCAGATGGCACTAGCTTTATTTCTGTATGCAGATTGCTTACTGTATGTTGTCCTCGCCACACCATCGGTCCGGATAACTTAACATTCTGCTCCAGGATTGATAATTTGTTTAGTGCCTCCTGTGTATGAACAGGTTCATCTGTAGCCAAAACGAACTGCAGCGTTTCCACTATCTCCATTCGGCGGCGTACATCACCAGCCAATTCTACCTGTGCCTGCGGCATGGCTTCTTTTATGCTTTTAAGCAATTCCTCTGCCGATGCCTCCGCCTCAGCATATAGCAACTTACCACTGTTCTGCTGCGTGAAAAGCAATGCCTGCTTTATATTTTCCTGTGTTTTGGCTCCAAAGCCTTTCAGCTTGCTTACTCTGTCCTGCTCACAAGCCTCCAGTAATTCCTCTACTGTTTCCGTACCAAGCTCTTTCCAGAGGTTGCGCACTTTTTTGGGGCCGATGCCTTTAATGCGCAGCATTTCTACCACACCAGGAGGCGTTGCGGCAAGCATCTGGTCCAACTCCTCAAAAGAACCTGTACTGTTTATCTCTACAATTTTGGCGGCAATGCCCTTGCCCACTCCCCCTATTTTCTCCAGTTCAGCCTGGGCTTTCCCCTCCAGCGGTTCCTCAAGCAGTTCCAGGGCTCCTACTGCGTTTGTGTAAGAACGAACCTTAAACGGATTCTCATCATGCAGTTCCAACAGTTCTGCAGTCAGCTTAAACAGTTTTATTATCTTCTTATTTTCCAAAGCTTAAAATCGTATCTTACAAAGATAGAAAAAACCCTGCGAACACTACCTGATGCCCTTTTATATTCTATGCATTCTATATAAAAGAAGAAATCCGTACCTTAGCCTTACGAAGGTTCTTTAAAAGCGCCTTTATTTAAGAACCAAGTACCGCTGATGTCCATCAATATTGTATTAATTTCTTCATCAAGGCGTTTATAGTTAAAGTAAATGAATCAGAATTTACGCAAAGAATCAACACTAAACTGTAGACTGAATCAAGAAAGACCAGCTAATTATAAATAGCTGGTGCACAAAAAAGCAATTTTAAGGTTGCTTAATTCAACAGACTTTTACCAGAAACTTAAATATGAAAAAGATAACATTGCTTTGTATAGTATGCCTTTTCCTGCTGGCTAATACCTGCAATAAAAAAGATAAAGTAATGTCTGGCCTTGTCGGGAAAACCTGGTTACATTCTTATGAGGAAGATGAGGGTGATACGTTGGTGTATCGCCCCAATTCTTATGATTTTCCACCATCAAGAGGCCGTACAGGTTTTGCGTTGGAAGCAGGAGGAGTTATTAAACGCTATGACATCGCCCCTACCGATGGCCTGGAAGAACAAGAAGGCCAGTGGGAGTTAGATGACAAAAACAATATGGTTAAGGTAAAGATGCAGGGGGATAGTTTGCCACCACAGAATTTTGCCTTCGAAATAGTGTCGCTGAAAGATGATGTACTAAAAATTAAGCAGCACCATCAGTAAAGTGTAAGCTAAAGTAGCATAAAATGTATCTACACGAGCAAATGGAAGCCCAAAAGCGACTGCAATTAGTGTTTGTTCTTTTTTATTGATCCCTATATTGCAGCCTTCTGATGCTGTTCATGCTCTCTTTATGAGCATTTGCAGGCACGGTGATTATAAACCTAAGCATATTTTTCAAAAATAGAAATGTCGCAAATTAAAAAGCCTGACGTAAATTCGGCTTATAACATTCTAAATATATAATCTATAATAATGCAATACTGGTTAGTAAAATCGGAGCCCGGCACATATTCATGGGCTGACTTAGTACAAGATGGACGCACCTGTTGGGACGGAGTTCGCAATTTTCAGGCCCGTAACAACCTGAAACAGATGCAGCCTGAGGATTTGGTGTTGTTTTACCACAGCGTTTCAGAAAAAGCTATTGTAGGCATTGCCAAAGTAGACAAATCTGCTTACCCTGATCCTACTGCCGATGACCCTAAATGGGTAGCAGTGGATATAGTACCTGTAAGGGACTTTAAAGAGCCTGTAACACTGGATCAGATAAAGAAAGATCTGCGCCTGGAAAATATAGCACTTTTGCGCCAGTCACGTTTATCTGTAATGCCGCTTAAGCCGGAGGAATACGATGTGCTATTGGCTTTGGGGAACTAGGCTTTAACAGCAACTTGCAAAAAAGCTAACATGCATAACAACGAATGGAGGTTAATTCAAGTACATTAATTAACTTCCATTTATACTTTCTTTTCTGCTACTTAACAGCACTCTCACCCGAATATGGCTAAAGTACGCTACTTGTTTTGCTTATACCTGTTTTTAGCTTCTGCCTCTTTGTTTGCGCAGGAGCCAAGCCAGCCTGTGCGCCTGGAACTTGATTTTGATTATGAAAGAACCTATGCAGAAGTAATTGCCTTACCTGATAGCAGCCTCTTGCTATACAATAAAACAGTTAACTCCTGGGGCAGTGAAGCCAGCTTTCATTTCACTAAGTACAACTATAAGCTGGATAAGATTTGGAGTAATTCAGCCGAGATTCCTGTTAGAAGCCATTACCTACATTATTTCACAGAGGCTCCCTACACCTACTTAATTTTCGGAGAGGAGACTAACGCACAAAAGTACCATATTGTACGAATCAACTTATTATCTGGTGACTTACAGTACAAGGAATATGGAATTGAGGCGATAGACGCTGTTTTTGACTTTAAGGTATTATATGGCCGATACTTTATTATTGGCCGCAACAGGTCTTCCAGCCAGCCCCTCCTACTGCACTTAAACCCCGCCGATGGACAGATAAAACTCCTGCCTGCCGTTTATGGTGATGAGTCTTCTTTCTCTGATCTGATGGCAGACCCTGTTAACAAACGTATAGATGTAGTCATGACAGAGTCTAACGGCCGTGTATCGCGGCTACAGGTAAAAAGCTTCGATGCTAACGGGGAGCTACTCAGTAACCATTTTATACTGCAGCAGGATAATAAAAGCTTATTAAATGCAGAGATCACCCCAGGTGATACTACCTCCAGAATGCTGATAGGTTCCTTTGGCACACGGGACTTACGCTATACCCAAGGCTTCTTTACTACTAGTATGGCCACAAATGCTTCTGATGGGCAGTTCTACAACATACTACAGCTTAAGAATTTTTTAAAGTACATGAAACCGCGCCGTGAAGCGCGCACTCGTCGTAGAGAAGCCTCACGTTTGAAAGCAGGAAAAAATCCAAAGCTGCGCTATCGTTTGCTTTTTCACGATCTTATTACGACTCCCACAGGCTATATATTGCCTGCCGAAGTGTATTACCCCCAGTACCGTAGTAACATGTCCAGCTGGTCTGTAAACCCTTATATGGCACACAACCAAGGGTTATATCGCAATAACACCCCAACCCTTAGCCGTGGCCCCGATGGGTACAAGCGCACGCATGCGGTAGCACTTGGCTTCGATAAGAATGGAGTCCTGCTTTGGGATAATGCTTTTCCTCTAATCAATGTAGTTAGCTATTCGCTGGTATATACTTTAGAAGTTGCATATGCTCCTGACGGACGAGTTATTATGGCCTATCCGGAAGATGAAAAAATTTTCTACCATGTCATGAAAGAAGACAAGTTTTCTGATGAAAAAACAGAGTTGACTCTTTTAACATATGAGGATGATGAAAAAATAGTATCCAGTGAGGAGGTCGGCATTATAAAGTGGTATGACGGAAATTTTGCGGCCTTTGGCTTTCAGCATGTTAAACCTAAGAGTGGCATGTCTCGAAAAGTTTTCTATATCAACAAAATAAGCTTTTAACTGTATTGCTTATAAAGCTAGGTTTTATCTAAAGCTGCATTAATAATATGCTGATAACAATTATACTATTGATTGGGGGCTTAAAAATTTTCGCATCTTAATCTGACTCTCTATATTTGCACCTAATTCATCCGGCCATGCAGAAAAGAATCATCGTAAACCACCAACTACTCGATATTATGGTGATGCGCCTTTGCCACCAGCTCATTGAGAACCACGGTGACTTTTCTGATACAGTTATTCTTGGTTTGCAGCCACGGGGCAAATTTGTGGCACAGCGCATACAAAACACTTTAGCTTCGATACTAGGGAAACCAGTACCTACTGGCTACCTCGACACCACTTTTCATCGCGACGATTTCCGCCGCAGGGATACTCCGCTTACTGCCAACGCTACCCGTATAGATTTCCTTATTGAAGGGAAAAAAGTAATACTGGTGGATGACGTGCTGTACACAGGCCGTTCAGTTCGCGCAGCCCTGGATGCTATGATCGCCTATGGGCGACCTGCGAACGTGGAGTTATTGGTATTGATAGACCGCCTCTACACCCGCCACCTGCCTATTCATGCTACTTATGTAGGGCAACGTGTTAATTCCTTACAAAGCCAGCGGGTATTGGTAGAGTGGAAAGGCCAGGAAACTCCGGAAGATAATATCTGGCTTATTACCAAAAACGAAGAATAAACCTCACCCATGCAAGAGCTCAGCGTCCGGCACCTGTTAGGCATAAAAGACATCACCCACGAAGATATTCAGCTTATTTTTGAGACAGCTGATAATTTTAAAGATGTTTTAAACAGGCCGATTAAAAAAGTGCCTTCGCTACGTGATATTACTATTGCCAACGTTTTTTTCGAGAACTCTACACGCACACGCCTGTCTTTTGAACTGGCAGAGAAAAGATTATCGGCAGATGTCATAAACTTTAGCAGCAGCGGCAGCTCCGTAAAAAAAGGAGAAACGTTACTTGATACTGTTAACAACATCTTGGCTATGAAAGTGGACATGATCGTAATGCGCCATTCCAGCCCTGGAACACCTCACTTTCTATCGCGTCACATTAAGGCAAACATTGTGAACGCCGGCGATGGCACACATGAGCACCCCACACAGGCTCTGCTGGATTCCTTCTCCATCAGAGAAAGGTATGGTGAAGTAGCAGGCAAAAAAGTGGTAATTATTGGAGACATTCTGCACTCCAGAGTAGCCCTTTCCAACATTTTTGCCTTACAGAAACAAGGTGCCGAGGTAATGGTATGCGGTCCTTCTACCTTGCTACCCAAATATATTAAAGACCTAGGTGTGAAAGTAGAATTGGACGTACGCAAAGCTTTACAATGGTGCGACGTGGCAAACGTACTACGCATACAGCTGGAACGCATGCAGATGAAGTATTTTCCATCCTTACGGGAATACACTTTGTACTATGGCATCAATAAAAAGATGCTGGATAGCCTAAACAAAGAAATAACCATTATGCACCCCGGGCCAATAAACCGCGGAGTAGAACTTAGTAGTGATGTAGCCGACTCCCAGCACTCCATTATACTGAATCAGGTAGAAAATGGCGTAGCTATCAGAATGGCTGTGCTTTATCTGCTGGCTGCGAAAGGCTAAGCTCAAACACATTCAGAACAGGAGAAGCCTGCTTCTGAAAAAGAAGCGGGCTTTTATTTTTTCTGAACTAAAAAGCCAACTGGCAACTATATAACACCGACAGCAAGGCACTTCCTGCTTTCCTGTATCAGAACCATTACATAGTTCAGTTGTTGTAATACTGTAAACAAACTTAGAAATTGTTTTTTTATCATGCCAAAGAAAATACGGCTAAGTGTGTTGGACCAGTCTCCTATCAGAAAACGAGGCACAGCTGCGCAGGCACTTATGGAAACGATAGAACTGGCTAAACTTACAGACGAACTTGGCTACACCCGTTTCTGGGTATCTGAGCACCACAATACAACAGGCTTGGCAGGATCTTCCCCTGAAGTTCTCATCCCTTACCTGGCTTCAGTTACAAAACGTATAAGGGTTGGCTCAGGCGGTGTTATGCTCCCTCATTATAGCGCACTTAAAGTTGCCGAAAATTTTAAAGTTCTGGAGAACCTCTTTCCTGATCGTATTGACCTGGGCATTGGTCGTGCTCCCGGGACTGACCGAGTAACAGCAGCAGCACTTAACCCGCACAACCAGTTTAGCGACGCAGCATTTATGCAGCAGCTAAAAGACTTGGGACATTATCTGCATGATACTTCGGAAGAAGGCGACATAACAGAGAATGTGTACGCTACTCCTGCTACTCCTTCGGTTCCTTTAGTATGGTTGCTAAGCTCCAGCGGGCAAAGCGGCCTGTTTGCCGCTCACTTTGGATTTGGCTTTTCCTTTGCTCATTTCATCAATCCTGTTGGAGGCGAACAGATGGTGAAAGCTTATAAACAACATTTTGAGAAGTCAAGGTTTATGCAGCAGCCTGAAGCAAATGTCGGAGTGTTTGTTATGTGTGCCGAAACAGAAGAGAAAGCACAGGAACTGCAGGAAACAATGGACCTGATGATGCTTCGCATAGAGAAAGGCAGGAGTTCAGGTGTTCCGTCTTATGAGGAGGTTAAGATACAGCAATATTCAGAGGCAGAACAACTTCGCATTGAGTATAACAGGCAGCGTATGGTCTCAGGTACTCCGATGCAGGTAAAATTGCAGTTGGAAGAGATGGCAAAAACATATGAGGTGGATGAGCTGATAGTTGTAACCATCACCCATAGCTTTGAAGACAGAAAAAGTTCATACCGATTATTAGCAGAAGCGTTTGAACTTTGCTGATCTAGTTACGCAAAAGGGAATACAAAAAGCAAAGCATACATCCCTCTAAATCTAATGTTTAGTATTATCGCTTCGTGAGCATAGGCTTATAAGACAAAAGGCACCGCAGTATTACCTGCGGTGCCTTTTTAATATTTGTTTATTTGGAGTCTATTCAATATTCAACTGCATATCCGGCGTATTCATTTCGAAGCCAACTCTTCTGTTTTGAGCTCTGGCCTCTTCAGTTCTACGACGTGACAGACGCTGGTTAACTTGTACCAAAGGTTGAGTTTCACCGTAGCCTCTTGTTACCAATCTATCAGGATTCTGAACACCTCTCTCGATCAGGTAATCTTTCACAGCCTGCGCTCTGCTTTCAGAAAGTGCCTGGTTGTACTCTTCACTACCGATGTAGTCAGCGTGGCCTTTGATAAGCAGCACATGTTCAGGATATTTCTCAAGAGCAGTTACAATGCTATCTAATAGTTGCTTATAGCTATCTTGAACACGAGCTTGGTCAAATTCGAAACGTACCTTCTCTTCCATTAATCGAAGCGTCTCAGCATCTAAATCAGGGCAACCACGGTTAGCAGCTGTACCAGGTGTGTTAGGGCAAAGATCTTCATTATCAGATACACCGTCACCGTCTTTATCCATTGGACAACCATTTGCATCTACCTGCACACCAGTTGGAGTGTCTGGGCATTGGTCCTGAGGATCGGCAACACCATCACCGTCTGAATCTGGGCAACCTTGCATTGCAGCAGTACCTGCTTGGTCAGGGCACTGATCATCTTTGTCAGCTACACCATCGCTATCTCTGTCAGGGCAACCTTGCGTTGCAGCAGTACCTGTCTCAGTAGGGCATTGGTCCTGATAATCTGGCACACCGTCGCCATCAGTATCAATCGGGCATCCTCTTTTGTCTACTTGTACACCTGTTGGTGTATCAGGGCAATCATCTCTTCTATCTGGCACACCGTCACCATCAGTGTCTGTTGCACTACCTAAGTTAAAGCCTAGGCCTACGTTGTGCATAAAGAAACGATCATTTTTACCAGTAAACTGGCCATCAAATTTATCCTGGCCAGTGATCATGTAGTTTGTTTCTATGAAAGCACTTACGGCATCAGAAAAACGGAAACGAATACCGGCACCACCTTTTGCAGCGGCTGTAATGAATTTATCATCTTCCAGCATAGTGCCACCAGCTACCGCTTCAGTGTTAGTCCATGCACCACCACCCGCAATTTGCAGGTATGGCCCTATAAAGGCATCTTCCTTCAAAACATTACCATAAAGTTTCAGACGAAGAGCCAGCATAGCGGTACCTATGTGAGCATCAAAGTTATCTGTGTTCGAAAGGTATGATTCAGCACCACCATAGGTCAGATGCAAACCAGCATCAAAGGAAGGGCTTATATAGCGGTTCAGGTTAAGACCACCACCCCACTCAAGCCTGTTGCTTTCGAAGAATTGATTCTCTAATTCGCCATTATATTGTAAGGCACTTCCATATATCTGGAGGTTTGTCCTCTGGTCAGAGCTTTGTGCAAGTAAGGCTGTACTTGCTGAAAGCAGGAATATAAGCACAAAAGCTATTGTACTAAGTTTTGTTAGTTGTGTTCGCATAATTCTTAAAAATATATTCTGATATGACAATACGTGCATGTTTTCAATCAAGTTTTTGAGTTATCAAAAAATTATTTGGACATAAGTAGTAAAATGAGGGCAGCTCCGCCCATATGAAGGGTTCATGTACAGTTTGTTCATAGGCAAAATGTTTTACGTTAAATATTATCAACTCTTATAAATTACTGATGTTCAACAGGAACAATAAGTATTATATTTAACAGTACAACTTTTAGGTTTAATGGATCAGGCTATAGTAAATGAAACTGATACTAGAGCACAAAGTTTTATACAACATGAAAAAAAATTGAAATAACCTTAAATCTAAGGCGAGAATAGAAAAAAGTTCAGTCTACAGCCAATAATTGGCTTTCCTTATATAAAGGCCTAAGCTTCTAATTTTTATTTTTCATAAGCCTTTCTATATCGTCTGCCTCCAACGGAATGTCTTTCATAAGATCGACTGCTCCATTTTTGGTTATTAGAATATCATTTTCTAACCTGATACCAATATTCTCTTCTCTAATATAGATGCCAGGTTCACAGGTAAACACCATTCCCTCTTCAAACGGACGATATTTATTACCAACATCGTGCACATCTAAACCTAAAAAATGAGAAGTGCCATGCATAAAGTATTTTTTATAAAGAGGCTTCTCCGGGTCCTGATTACGTACATCGTTCTGGTCTAGCAAACCAAGCCTGATTAACTCGTTTTCCATGACAGTGCCTACAAAAGAGTGGTATTGGTTTAGAGTGTTGCCAGGCACCAGCATGCGGGTAGCTACTTTCATTACGCGCAGCACTGCCTCATATACCTCCCGCTGGCGCTTTGTAAACTTTCCGTTTACAGGCACCGTCCGGGTCAGGTCAGCGGCATAATTAGCGTATTCTGCTCCGAAATCCATCAGTACCAAGTCTCCGTCTTCACACGGTTGGTTATTATCTATGTAGTGTAAGATGCAGGCATTGCCGCCTGAAGCAACAATAGAGCTATAAGCAGGCCCCCGGGAGCGGTTGCGGATAAACTCATGGTATATCTCTGCTTCAATCTCATACTCCATTACTCCTGGTTTGATAAAGCTCAGCAACCTACGGAAACCAAGCTCTGTAATCTGACAAGCCTTCTTAATGAGTTCAATCTCCATTTCAGACTTTATCGCCCTCAAATTATGCATAATTGGAGCGCTTCGCTCATATTTATGTAACGGATAACGCTCTTTACACCATTTCACAAAGCGGGCATCACGGGTCTCAACCTCCACCACAGCTCTTAGGTGCTCATTCGTATTCAGGTAAACATGCTCCGCTTCACTCATTAGTACATTCAGTACCTGTTCAAACTCATGTGTCCAGTACACGGCATCAACACCTGATACTTCCTTTGCTTGTTGCTTTGTTAACTTATAGCCTTCCCATGTCAGGATAAGGTTGTTGGTTTCCCGCACAAATAATATTTCTTTCAGCTTCTGATCTTTAGAGTCAGGGAACAGTATCAATATGCTCTCCTCCTGGTCAATACCTGACAAATAAAACAAGTCGCTATTCTGCCAAAATGCCATCGTGCCATCTGCATTGGTAGGCATCACATCATTAGAGTGAAAAATAGCTATAGAACAAGGCTTTAACTGCTTTACAAAATTGTGTCGGTTATGAATAAACAACTCCCGGTTAATAGGCAGGTATCTCATGGTCTTTCTGTCGGCTATTAATTTTATATCAAAAACAGATATATAAATGTTCTTTTGTAAAGTTAAAGATAGGATTATATATTTTACTTCGTACATATTAGGCCTTCAAACTTTCTCCGGCACCTGCCTTAGATAAGGAGGAAACAATTTGTAAACTTGCAGCTTTATTCTTCTAAGTAAATCATGCATATAGGATTCGACGCAAAGCGGGCTTTCACAAACAATTCGGGATTAGGCAATTACAGTCGCTTTGTAATTTCTTCGCTCCTGCACGATTTTCCTCAAAATAACTACCAGCTTTACACCCCCAGGATAAACGAGAACTTCCAGAACTTTTATTCAGTGACTCCTTCTGCCCACGTTGTTAAGCCACAGGGCCTATGGGAAAAATTATCCGCTGCATGGCGTGTGTTGGGGTTAACTTCATCTATAAAAGAACACCAGCTTGATCTATTTCATGGGTTAAGCAACGAACTACCCTTAAACATCAGAAGGAGTAAGGCTAAAGCTATTGTAACGATACATGATTTGATTTTTCTCCACCACCCGGAGCTGTACAAGCCTATTGACCGAGCTATTTATAACTATAAGTTTAGGCGTGCATGTGAGCAGGCTCACCGGATTATAGCTATAAGCCAGCAAACAAAGCAGGACATAATTAACTTCTTCCATACTGATCCCGCTAAAATTGAAGTTATATACCAGGACTGTGACCCGATCTTTCATCAAGCCTGTGATAGCCAAATTAAAAAAAACGTTCAGGAGAAGTATGGCCTACCAGAGAAGTACCTGCTGTGTGTCGGAACCTTAGAGCCACGCAAAAACCAGCTCAACCTGCTAAAAGCCTGGCATAGCTCAGGGGCAGCTATAGAATTAGTGTTTGTGGGCAGGCGAACTGCCTATTACGATCAGTTAAATGATTATGTAAAGAAGCATAAGCTAGAAGCTACAGTGCATTTTATGCCTTATATTCCTTTTCAGGAGTTACCTGCCATTTATCAGATGGCCACGACCTTTGCTTACCCCTCCATTTTTGAGGGATTTGGCATTCCTATTATAGAAGCCCTTAATAGTGGTGTACCTGTAATAACTTCAACAGACTCTTGTTTTAGTGAGGCAGGCGGTAAAGCAGCTTTATACATAGCCCCAGACAATGTACATGCTTTAGCCCAGGCAATTTATGAGGCAAGCACGAACCAGCCTTTGCGTAGCCAGATGATAAAAGATGGCTATGAACATGCCTTACTTTTCAGGCCAGAGGTTACCATAGCCCAACTATACCAGCTATACAAGCAGGTGCTCCAAGAATAGACATAGCAGCTTTTTAACTGTTTTTTCAGTAACTTTGCAGGCTAATTTAAAATTGAATGCCTGATTATCATATCCATACATTACCAAACGGCATACGTGTCGTTCATAAACAAGTAAGCCATACTAAAATTGCCCACAGTGGCTTTATTTTAGACTTAGGTAGCCGCGATGAATTACCCAACCAGCTTGGCCTGGCACATTTCTGGGAGCACATGGCTTTTAAGGGCACTACCAAGCGTAAATCGTTCCACATATTAAATAGGCTTGAGTCAGTTGGTGGCGAACTTAATGCCTACACTACTAAAGAAAAGCTCTGCTTCTACAGTTCTGTACTGGACAAGCACTTCGAAAAGTCTTTTGAACTACTGACTGATATTACTTTTCACTCTATTTTCCCGGCAAAAGAAATTGAGAAAGAACGGGGTGTAATTCTGGAAGAAATGTCGATGTACTTAGATGCACCAGAAGAAGCTATTGTAGACGAATTTGATGCTGTCGTGTACGAAGGGCATCCGCTGGGCAATAACATACTTGGTACCAAAGAAAGTGTGTCCGGTTTTGTGAAGCAGGATTTCCTGGACTTTATCGACCGCAACATGAGTACCGACGCTTTAGTGTTTTGCTCTGTAAGCAACCTTCCTTTTGAGAAAGTTGTAAAGCTAGCCGAAAAATACATGGGAGACATTCCTGCTATTCAAAAGCACCGGGCCCGTGTCCCATTCAAAAACTACGTTCCTAAAACCTTAACTATAGAAAAGGCTATTTCGCAGGCACACTGTGTACTCGGTTGCCCCGCATACGCCCTTAGTGATGATCGCCGCATCCCGTTCTTTATGCTGGTTAACCTGTTAGGTGGGCCGGGCATGAACTCCCGGCTAAACCTGGCCGTGCGTGAGAAACATGGCTTAGTTTATACAATAGATGCCAATTATGCCACTTATATAGATACAGGACTGCTGTCTATTTATTTTGGCACAGAAAAGAAGCAGTTAAAGCGAACAACTTCTTTAGTACTGAAAGAGCTGAAGAAACTTCGGGAGAAGCCACTTGGCACATTGCAATTACACACAGCGAAAGAACAACTGATGGGCCAGTTGGCAATGGCCGAGGAAAGCAACATAGGCCTGATGACGATGATGGGAAAAAGTATCCTGGATCAGGATAAAATAGACTCCCTCAACGAAATTTTCGACCAGATCAGGAGCATTACAGCAGGAGATTTAGTAGACATAGCAAACGATGCGCTACGCGAAGATCAGCTAAGCTTTCTGAATTATGTACCAGCATAGTATTAGCGATAGAATCAGAAATTATGAATTAGAAATGAGGAGAAAATAAACCATTATACTTCCCCTTATCCTAGTTGTCCAAATTTATAAAAATGGAGTTTATAGACGAAGAGTTACTGCACTACGCTGAAGACCATACTTCACCTGAAAGCGAGTTGCTACAAAAGATAAACCGCCAGACACACCTGAACGTGATGAAACCACGCATGCTTTCGGGGCATCTGCAAGGGCGCTTGCTGTCCATGTTCTCACACATGATCAGGCCGAAGCAGATTTTGGAAATAGGCACCTACACCGGCTATTCGGCTATATGCTTAGCGGAGGGGCTACAGCCGGATGGCACCTTACATACTATTGATGTAAATGAGGAGTTGGAGGAAACAGTACGGAGCTATTTTAAAGAAGCAGGGCTGACGGAACGCATCAGGTTTTACATTGGTAATGCCATAGATGTTATCCCGACCATAAATGCCACTTTTGACCTGGTGTTTATAGATGCAGACAAACGAAGCAACGCCAAATATTACGACCTAATTGTTGACAGTGTAAACCCTGGAGGTTATATTATTGCAGACAATGTACTGTGGAGCGGCAAAGTTTTAGCCAAGCACCGCACCAAGTCCGACGAACGCACTATGGAAATTCTGGACTTCAATAAAAAAGTACAGGACGATGAACGTGTGGAAAATATTCTGCTGCCTGTACGCGATGGGCTTTTGGTAGCCAGAAAGCTGTAGACAAGCTACATACATAATAAACCTACACAAGCGTCTGCTTTAATAACAAGTTTTGGCAGACGCTTGTATTTTAAGCAGTTCTATAAGTTACATCCATCCTCCCTCCTTCACTGCGAGACAGAAGATTGTATCCCTGAAAAAATTTTAGAAAAAGAAGTTCGTTCAACCTTTAGAAAGCAAGGCAAAATGATTTACTTTGCCATTGATATATTAGTCTCTGAACGTATTAGCTTAGAGTAAATTACCTACTCTTCTTTAAACTTAAAGTAGAGCAAAAATTATATATAGCCAAAGTATTATTCCAATTGTATGATGAGAAAGCAGCTACCTCTCCTCCTGCTACTTCTGCTGCCGCTTTTAACACTGGCCCAAAGCGTTGTAGTACCAAACAGTATTAATTTTGCTGATATTCAAGTTAAAATATCGAATAAAGGCCAACAGGAAATTCAAAAGAAAGTAGATGCACTACACCGGCACCCTGTATATTTTCAGGCAAAGGTTAATTTGGCAGATATGTACTTCCCTCTTATTGAGCGAACGCTTAAAGAAGAGGGAGTTCCGGATGACTTCAAATACCTGGCTCTTCAGGAGAGCGGGCTGGTTTCTGATGCAGTTTCCAGCTCTAATGCTGTTGGCTTCTGGCAGTTTAAGAAAGAAGCTGCCTCTGATTTCAACCTCCGGATTGACAATCAGGTTGATGAGCGACGCCATATTATAGAGGCCAGTCGTGGCGCAGCCAAATACCTCAAAAGAAGCAACAATTATTATAATAACTGGTTAAATACCCTTCTCTCTTATAATCTTGGCCTTACCGGAGCTAAATCTTATAGCAAAGCTTCTGACAACGGTAGCCGCAGAATGGAAGTAACGGATAAAACACATCCATATGTGCTTACTTTCCTGGCCCACAAAATAGCTTATGAGGAGTTTATTGGTAAATCCCAAAATCCACCAGTGTCACTCCGTGAGATGCGAGCAAAACCAGGACAGAGCTTATCTGAAATTGCCCGTGCTACCAAGGCCGACCCGGCAGAGGTTGAAAGATATAACAAATGGCTCCTAGGAAACAAAATACCTTCAGACAAGGATTATTATGTCATGATCCCTCTCATCAATGGTGATGATCGTGGACTTTTAGCTGCAAACACTACTGCTACAGATAATACAACTGCTGCATCTCCCAATATATTCAGAGGGTTTGGAAGAAGTACAAAGCATATAACGGCAGCCGTAGTTAAACGAAACGGTTTAAATACCATTATAGCCGACAAAGGTGATACACATGATAAACTGGCTGAAAAAGCTGGATTAACAACTAAGAAGTTCTTGCGATTCAATGACATGTACAGCTTCGATAAAGTGGAAGAGGGAACTGCCTATTATATCGAGCGCAAGAAAGCAAGAGCAGATAAAGATTACCATGTGGTACAAGCAGGAGAAACAATGCAACAGATATCTCAGCACTATGGCGTACAGCTACGGTATTTGCTTTACAAAAACCGCATGAAGCGTAATGAGGCTCCGGCACCAGGTCGTGTACTGTGGTTACAGAAACGCAGGCCAAAGAACGAACCAATAGAGGTGGTACGCGAACAGAAAGGACAACTAACTGCCTCAACAACAACCACTACTCAGAGCAGTGTACCTAAAGAAAACCCTTTTGCAAAATTATCCGACAGCCTTAAAAAAGATACCAGCAAGCAAGACACCTCTACGAGTGTAGCTACTACACAAACCCAAGAGGATAAGCCAAAAGAAAACATCTTTAAAAGGTTTATTAACAGCTTTAAGCGTTTCAAAAAAGAAACAGAAGAAGATGAGTACATCGCTGGCAATCAAGAAGAAGTTCAAGACAAAGAAGCTATGTCTGTTTCAGAAACAACCTCAGCAGAACAAGTTTCAACTCAGGCTCCTGCTGCAAAAGAAAGCACAGTGAATCCTGTTCTTTACCCTGGCAAAAAAGCTGAGGCAACAACTGAGTCTATCAAGACAACAGAACCAGTAAAAGAGGAATCTTTTGAAGTGGCAGTTGAAACAGATGAAGCTTTTGAAACAGAAGAACAAGCCTCTTCTGAAAACGCAACAGAAACTACTGTTACAGCTCAACCTTTTACATCAGCAGCAAATGCGAAATCAGCTAAACACGTAGTTAAACAAGGGGAAACGCTTTACAGCATTTCCAGGATGTATGCTGTTTCGTTAAACGATATCACCAAATGGAATAATTTAGGTGACACACCAATCAAAATTGGGCAGGAGCTGATTATTGCTGAGCCACTAATTACACCATCAGAAACAGGGAAAAGTGAAGTTAAAGAACCTGTGACTACTGCTCCAACAAAGGCTACAACCAGTTTACATACAGTAGTAACAGGCGAAACGCTTTACCAGGTTTCCAAGCAATACAACATATCTTTAGATGATCTTAGGCAATGGAACAACCTGCCAGATAATAGCATCAAAGTTGGACAGGAACTACGTGTAGCAGCCCCTGCTGAGAACATAGCCACACCTGCTCAGGAAGCAGAAGCCCCAGTAAGTAGTACCTCTGCAAATGTTAACCAGTCTTCTTACCATACAGTAGCAGCTGGCGAAAGCATGTATCAGATCTCCAGGAACTATGGTGTTACGATCAAAGACATTATGGAGTGGAATAACAAAAGCGATTTTTCTGTAAGCATTGGAGAAAAGCTACTGATAAAAAAGAAGTAACTTAAGAGGAATTAATCCAATAAAAAGAATACATAACCCCAAAAGCAGTAAAAGCAGCAGAGCCTGTCCCTGATAAAGGACAGGCTCTGCTGCTTTTAATTTATTTTTCCTCTGGCGGCGTAGTAAGCGTAGAGGCAGATTGCAGCCCTGTAGCTATTTCAGGCAAAATGCCCAACCGTTCGTAAATCGGGTTCACCATTTCGCGCAGGCGACCCAGATTAAAGGCAAAAGGTATAATACTTAGTCCACAAAGCAATCCGCAGGCAGCCAAGGTGTAGTTTACGCCGATGAATTCTGCCACCGAACCCGCCAGCATACTTCCGAAAGGAGCCATTCCCATAAAAGCCATACTATAGAGGCTCATCACGCGGCCACGTTTATCGTCCTCCACTATGGTTTGTAACAGCGTGTTACAGGAAGCCATTGTAACAATCATCCCGAAACCGCTAAAAAGCATACACACCAGCGACATCACCAGCACTTCCGAGAAGGAGAAAGCAACCAGTCCAGCCCCGAACAGCAGCATCGTAAAAACCATCACCTTTCCCAAACCCACTACTGTTTTACGTTGCGCCAAAAACATAGCACCCGTTAATGCACCAATACCCGATGCGCCCATCAAATAACCCAATGTATTAGCACCACCATGCAGAATGTCGCGCGCGAAAACAGGCATTAGCACACTAAACGGCATCCCAAACAGGCTCAGGCAAGCCACTATACTGATTAATGCCCGAATAGGCGCAAAACCAAACGCATAGCCAAAACCCTCTTTTAACGACTGCCACACTTTACGCTCCTGCACCACTTTCTCGAAAGGCTTCAGGCGCATGAGCAGCAGCGAAGCGATTACAGCCAGGTAACTCACCGCATTAATCAGGAAACACATGCCCTCTCCTACTGCTGCTATCAGAATACCCGCCACAGAAGGCCCTACCAACCTTGCCATGTTAAACATCGAAGAGTTCAGAGCAATCGCATTACTCACATCCTCCCGCTTATCCACCATCTGTATTACAAAAGCCTGCCTGGTGGCTACATCATAGGCATTTATTATTCCGAGAAAGGCACTTAGCGCCAGCACATGCCATATCTCAATAGTATCCGTCAGGACAAGCACCGTTAGTACGGAGGCCTGTAGCATAGAGAGTGCCTGTGTAGCGATTAATATTTTGTGCTTGTTAAACCGATCGGCTACCACTCCTGCAAACGGGCCTAGCAAAAACGATGGTACCTGGCTGCAAAAGGTAACAGCACCCAGCAGAAAAACCGAGTCGGTGAGGCGGTACACCAGCCAGCTAAGCGCAATCTGCTGCATCCAGGTACCGATCAGCGAAATTCCCTGCCCGAAAAAAAATAATTTATAGTTACGATACCGCAGTGCCCTAAACATGCCACCAAGCCTGCTCGTCGATTCTTCTTCCTTCGTCATTTATCATTCAAGTTAATCGATTCTATCTTACGTTCTTTCCACAGCAAGTTGTTTAGCAACTGGTAAAGAAGCGAGACTTTCTGGCATCAAGAGAAGTTTGACATTATACACCAATGCGAGCCCACAGCTTAATGCTGGAAGATATTGGCCATGGCTGTGTGTTCTCACCAACAACTATACAGCCATTAAATTCAGTTTATGTTGTGCTGCTTGTTAGCGTGAATAACGAGTATGGAAGCAGGAGCTGTTTTGCAGAGTATAAAATCTTTAGCATCACATTTATTTCCCTTTTCCTTCAAATAAAGCTTGCTTCTCTCATACCTATAGTTTACCTTGGTTGAAACTTTAGGGGTGTCCTGCTTTAAACGATTTGCAGGACTGAGAAATACCCTCTGAACCTGATACAGTTAGCACTGACGAAGGGAAAAGTATATGAAAAGAACTCCATTCTTCCTACTTCTTCTTGCTGCCGCTCGGCGCGTCTTCGCCCATGCTTTCTGCATCTCTTCCCGAGCGAATCATGAAAATCTTTTTGAATAACCAGCTAAAGGAGCTCTCCGAGCCTCTTTCTGTTTCTGCTTTGCTACAGCAGTTGCAGTTGCCGCACACCCGTGGTGTTGCCATTGCCATCAACAACGAAGTTATTTCCCGTGCTGACTGGGAACACCATCGGCTACAGGAAAACGACCGGCTCACCCTCATTCGCGCCACACAAGGCGGCTAAAAGATTTTCTGGTTACCTCTCATCGCAACACTAAGATTAAGCAATATGAAGCAAGACAAAATACCTGGCGCAAGCGCCGTTACCTGCACGCCTTTCACTGGGTCACGCAAAGTTTACGTACCAGGCCAGCTACACAACATTAAAGTAGCCATGCGCGAAATCATGCAGGAAGACACCGTAACCCAGTTTTTAGGCGTTGAAAGCCGCGAAGAAAACGCGCCCGTAACGGTGTACGACACCAGCGGCCCTTACACTGATCCGAACGTTAAGATTGATGTAAAAAAAGGGCTACAGCGCCTGCGGGAAGAGTGGATTCTGAACCGCCAGGATGTAGAAGAACTGTCAGGTATTACATCGGAATACGGAAAAGAAAGGCTGCACAACGCTGCACTGGATGAACTGCGCTTTGAGCACCTCCGCAAACCGCTCCGCGCCAAAGAAGGGCAGAACGTAACGCAACTGCATTACGCGCGCAAAGGCGTTATTACCCCAGAGATGGAGTACATTGCCATCCGTGAGAATCAGCGTATTCAGGAAATACAGGAGCTGGGGCATCAGCACGAAGGGCACAGCTTTGGGGCAAACACACCGAAAGGCTTTATCACGCCAGAGTTTGTAAGAGACGAGGTGGCCGCAGGACGTGCGGTTATTCCAAGCAACATCAACCACCCTGAAAGCGAGCCAATGATTATAGGGCGCAATTTCCTGGTGAAGATAAACGCCAACATTGGTAACTCGGCTGTTACCTCCAGCATTGAGGAAGAAGTAGAAAAGGCTGTTTGGGCCTGCCGCTGGGGTGCTGATACGATTATGGACCTATCCACAGGCAAAAACATACACGAAACCCGCGAGTGGATTATCCGCAACTCTCCTGTTCCGATTGGCACGGTTCCGATTTACCAAGCCTTAGAAAAAGTAAACGGCAAAGCCGAAGACCTGACCTGGGAGATTTTCAGAGACACCCTGATTGAGCAGGCAGAGCAGGGCGTGGATTACTTTACGATACATGCAGGTGTGCTGCTGCGCTACATCCCGCTAACGGCAAAGCGTGTAACGGGCATTGTATCGCGCGGTGGTTCTATTATGGCAAAATGGTGCCTGGCGCATCACAAAGAGAGCTTTCTGTACACGCACTTCGAGGAAATCTGCGAAATAATGAAAGCTTATGATGTGGCTTTCTCTTTAGGTGATGGCTTGAGACCAGGCTCTATTGCCGATGCCAACGATGCCGCACAGTTTGCAGAGTTGGAGACTTTAGGAGAGCTTACCAAAATTGCTTGGAAACACGATGTGCAGGTGATTATTGAGGGGCCAGGCCACATCCCGATGCACCTGATTAAGGAGAATATGGATAAGCAGTTGGAAGTGTGTGGCGAGGCCCCATTTTATACTTTGGGCCCGCTTACCACCGACATTGCACCTGGCTACGACCACATTACGTCAGCGATCGGTGCTGCCATGATCGGCTGGTTTGGCACGGCCATGCTTTGCTATGTAACGCCGAAAGAGCACCTCGGCCTGCCGAACAAAAAAGATGTGAAAGACGGGGTGATTACCTATAAGCTGGCTGCACATGCCGCCGACTTAGCTAAAGGTCATCCTGGGGCACAATACCGCGACAATGCTTTGAGCAAAGCCCGTTTCGAATTCCGTTGGCAAGACCAGTTCAACCTGTCGCTTGATCCAGACACGGCACGTGAATACCACGATGAAACTTTGCCTGCTGAGGGCGCTAAAGTAGCTCATTTCTGCTCGATGTGCGGCCCGCACTTCTGCTCAATGAAAATTACGCAGGAAGTGCGCGATTATGCTCAGAAAACAGGTATGGCTGAAGAAGAAGCACTTAATAAAGGTATGGAAGAACGTTCTGATGCTTTTAAAGCGCAGGGCTCCGCGATATACTTATAAGCTTTTACGAATACATTTGCCATTCCAGGCTATGATAAACAGGCTGCCGCCGCTCTTCAGTTTTGGTGGAGAGCGGCAGGTAGCTTAATTCTGAAAGTATAGTGACCTGATTAACCTGAAGAGAATATATTAACTAAAAGTCGCGTGTCCTGATACTTGTGTCTTTTTTAAATTAAACCCCCAGACAATGATTTCAAAACTGCACTTTATTACGCAAGCTGTAAACGGAAACAGCCATGCAGAAGCCGCCAAAGCAGCCTGTGCCGTTGGTGCTGACTGGGTACAGCTACGAGTAAAGCATCAGCCTGAAGCGCTTTGGAAAGAAGAAGCCTTACAAACTAAAGCCATTTGCCAAAAGTATGGTAGCACCTTTATTATAAACGATAACGTGGCTCTGGCTGCCGAAGTAGATGCTGATGGTGTACACCTGGGAAAAACAGACATGTCGCCAGCCGAAGCACGCATGCTATTAGGCAGCGGCAAGATTATAGGCGGCACCGCCAACACGTTTGAGGATGTGCAGCGGCTGGTGGCGCAAGGAGTGGATTATGTCGGTCTTGGCCCTTTTCGTTTTACTTCTACTAAGGATAACTTAAGTCCTATACTTGGTTTAGAGGGTTATCAAAACATCTTGCAGCAGTGCCACAGTGCAAATATTTCCATACCTGTTATTGCCATAGGAGGTATTGCGACCGCTGATGTCGCTCCTCTGTTGGCCGCAGGTGTTTATGGTATTGCTATTTCATCAGCAATCAACCTGGCCACAGATAAAGTGCAGATGGTAAAGCTTTTTCAGAAAGAATTACATGCAGAGGCAATTGATTTCAGCAACTAGCACAGTTATCTGCTTGCTTAAAATCAAGCTTCTAAAGTAATTTATAGCATATGACATGGCTTGGGTAAATATGGATAGGACCCGTTCCCTCTCATTCTTAATTTCTAATTTTTATTTTGGCGCAGCACAATACTTATGAACATACTCAAAATAGCAGATAAAACTTTTACCTCCCGCCTGTTCACTGGCACAGGAAAGTTTGGTTCCAGTAGCCAGATGGAAGAAGCCTTACTTGCATCAGGTTCAGAACTGGTTACTGTAGCACTGAAGCGGGTGGATGTACAGAACCAGGAAGATGATATCTTACAACACCTGGCACATCCGCAGTTTAACCTGCTGCCTAACACATCGGGTGTACGTAATGCCAAAGAAGCTGTTTTTGCCGCACAACTGGCCCGTGAGGCACTGGAGACGAACTGGCTCAAACTGGAAATCCACCCAGACCCAAAGTACCTGCTCCCCGACCCCATAGAAACTTTGAGAGCTGCAGAAGAACTGGTAAAACTTGGCTTTGTGGTGCTACCTTACATTCATGCAGACCCTGTTTTGTGCAAGAGATTGGAAGAAGTAGGAACAGCTGCCGTTATGCCGCTTGGCTCGCCTATCGGCAGTAACAGTGGCTTGCAAACCCGTGAGTTTCTAAAAATCATTATCCAGCAAAGTAACGTGCCTGTGGTGGTAGATGCAGGTATAGGTGCGCCCTCGCATGCAGCAGAAGCCATGGAATTAGGAGCCGATGCCGTGCTTGTAAATACAGCCATAGCCGTGTCGCCAAACCCTGTACAAATGGCAAAAGCCTTTAAAATGGCAATAGAAGCAGGACGCATGGCCTACGAAGCAAAGCTTGCTCCCGTTGGTTCAGTTGCCGTAGCCAGCAGCCCGCTTACGGCTTTTCTGGATGAATTTTAAAAGAGACAAATGACTCAGGACACAAGATGCACGACTTTCCTTTATCTAAAACTGGATGTTAAGCAACGCTATTTAGCCAGAGTTGCTGCAGGAAAACCTTGATTTTAGGGTTGGTTGCTATGCATAAAGAGTAGCAGACACTGGAAAAAACGTCATTTCTAATTCATAACTTTTAATTTGACGCAACTCATAACTCTAAACTTTTAACTCTTAACTATAAAGAAGTGGGTTTTAACGATATTTTTGAGCAGCATAATTGGGATAAGGTGAAGCAAAGCATCTATGCTAAAACTGGTGCAGACGTGGAGCGGGCGCTGGCTAAGCCTACGCGTGATTTGGAAGACTTCAAAGCATTGATCTCGCCTGCCGCTATGCCTTACTTGGAGCAGATGGCAACGTTGAGCCAGCAGTTGACGCAGAAACGTTTCGGCAAAACACTGCAGATGTACATTCCGCTATACCTGTCGAATGAGTGCCAGAATATCTGTACTTATTGCGGCTTTAGCTTAGATAACCCGATGCGCCGCATCACGCTCAATGATGAACAGATTCTGAATGAAATAGCTGTCATTAAAAGCTATGGCTACGATCATGTGTTGCTGGTAACAGGTGAGGCTAATAAAACCGTGGGGGTAGATTATTTCAAAAACGCCTTGCAGCTCATCCGAAAGCACTTCTCCCATATTTCGATGGAGGTACAGCCGCTGGATCAGGAAGACTATGAAGAACTAATGCCGTTGGGTTTGAATACTGTGCTGGTCTACCAGGAAACGTATCACCAGGAGGACTATAAAAAGCATCATCCGAAAGGAAAGAAATCAAACTTCCAGTACCGCATTGAAACGCCTGACCGATTGGGAAAAGCAGGTATACATAAGATTGGTCTAGGCGTATTAATTGGCTTGGAGGACTGGCGCACCGACAGCTTCTTCACAGCCCTGCACCTGAACTACCTCGAGAAGAAGTACTGGAAAACGAAATATTCTATTTCTTTCCCTCGGCTGCGCCCTTTTTCAGGTGGTTTGCCTCCGAAAGTAGAAATGAACGATCGGGAACTGGTGCAGTTAATCTGTGCCTATCGCATCTTTAATGAGGAAGTGGAGTTGTCGCTTTCTACCCGTGAAAGCCATACTTTTCGCAACAATGCCATCAAACTCGGTATTACCTCTATTAGCGCTGGCTCCAAAACAGACCCAGGCGGTTACGCCTCGCAAGAGCACGCGCTGGAGCAGTTCGAAATCAGCGACGAACGCACCCCTGCCGAAATCCTCAGCATGATCCGCAGCCAAGGCTACGAAGCCATCTGGAAAGATTGGGACGCTTCTTTGAGTTAGAGAGTTGATCTGAGTTAGAGAGTTAAAATTTAGAGCGCTGAACATGTGCAAGGCTCTACTTTTGCCTCAGTCTTATCTTATCATTACCTTTAACGTTCAGTTTATGCGTATACTAATCTCAAACTTTTAAATCTTTAACTCAAATAGACTCTCTAAATCTCTAACTCTTCAACCCTTTAACTCCCAAACGCTTTGTTATCCTCTGCAGAACTTAACCGATACAACCGACACATTATACTTCCTGAAATTGGTTTGGCAGGACAGGAAAAGCTGAAGCAGGCACGCGTGCTGGTGATTGGTGCGGGCGGATTGGGTTGCCCTGTGCTGCAGTATTTAACGGCGGCTGGTGTCGGCACGATTGGTATAGCTGATTTTGACGTGGTTTCGGAAAGCAACCTGCACCGCCAAATTCTTTTTTCAGCTGCGGATGTAGGAAAATCTAAAGCGGAGGTGGCCGCACAAAAGCTGGCAGTGCAGAATCCGTTTGTAAAGTTTGAGCTGCATACGGAGGGCATTACGGTGCAAAATGCGCTAGAACTGGTGCAAGATTATGACATTGTGGTAGACGGTTCTGACAATTTCCCGACGCGCTACCTGGTAAACGACGCCTGTGCCATGCAGCAAAAGCCGCTGGTGTTTGGTGCTATCTTTAAATTTGAAGGACAGGCAAGCGTTTTTCACTATAAAAACGGTCCCTCCTACCGCTGCCTTTTTCCAGAACCGCCTTCACGGAACGAAGTACCTAATTGCTCAGAGGTAGGTGTAATGGGTGTACTGCCAGGGCTGATCGGAACGATACAGGCTACGGAAGTTATCAAAATTATTTGTGAGGCAGGCGAGGTATTGTCAGGAAAGCTGTTATTGCTCAACTCACTGACTATGGAAACCTCGTCCATTAAGTTTAAGCGTACTGCACAGGCAGAAGTCACAGCGCTTCAACCTGACTACGAAGCCTTTTGCGCCCCTGCTACTGCAGGATCTGCCGCTGACGAGATAGAGGAGATTTCTGCCGATGAACTGAAAGACCTTCTGGATGAGGAAGCTGATTTTCAACTGCTGGATGTGCGGGAGCCTTATGAGTATGAGCAGTATAATATAGAAGGGACGCTGCTGCCTCTTTCCACATTGGAGCAGCAACTCGATAAAGTAGAGCCGAGTAAAACCGTGGTGGTCCACTGCAAAACAGGAAGCCGCAGCCGCCAAGCCATTCAGCTACTGCAACAGCACTTTCCTCAGACTACCTTCTATAATCTTACAGGCGGCATAGACCAGTATCCGTATTAATCTCGCAGCATGTGCAACTCCGACGAACGTTTGGTGGCATTAGGCTTCACTATCATTAACTAACCTCTGTAACTCCAGAAAGGTCTTTACTGGCTCTTCTGCCTGCCATACCGCACCGAGCACAGCTGCTCCTGCAAAACCCATCTTTTGCACAGCTTCCAGACTGCTCAAGTTAACTCCACCTAAAGCCACTAGAGGTACTTTTGCTTGCCGCACAGTTCTTTGCAAATCTTCTGGTGCAAAAGCTGCCTGGTAACCTTCTTTCGAGATACTGTCGAAAATCGGGCTCAGAAAAACGTAGTCGAACAATGGCTGAGGCTTCAGCACATTTTGCAGTTGGTGAAAAGAAGTAGAGAAAAGCAGCCTATCTTTTGGTGTTGTAGCCGCACTAGCACGTATCGCCTCTGGAAAATGCAGGCCTTTTACCTCGAACTCCTGTGCCAACTCATGGTGACTATGCAGCATCAGGCGGGAGTGGTATTGAGCTGGAGTTTCAGCTATAAACTTACGCATCTCCTCTAAAGAAAAACCTGGCTTCCGCAGATGCAGTGTCTCCAAACCATGCTCAAACAGCTGGCTTATGAGCTGTTGCTCCATAGGAAGTGGAACAGGCGAGGCAACAACAATCAGTTTCATGTACGGCAGGTATTTACTTAAAAAGGTTGGGTAGCCAAGGTGTCGAAATAAACCAGCATCTTATCGGGCTTTAAAAGAACTGCTTACTTAAAGCAGGTGTTCTAAAGGTAGTAAGACAAGATATAAAACCTTTCGATATCCGCGTGTTTTTCCGTAATTTTAACATCCCAAAATGACTTATAAGTATAGATTTCCTCTAATACAGAAGTCATTGCTTATTCATAATTTTTTAATTTCTAATACTTAGAAACTTGCCAGTTTTTTCGCATTTACATACACATACGCAGTACTCGCTGCTCGACGGCCAGGCTAGCATTAGTGCTCTCATGAAAAAGGCGCAGGCCGATGGTATGCCCGCTGTTGCCATGACCGACCACGGAAATATGTTTGCCGCCTTCAACTTTGTGGCCGAGGCGAACAAGTATAACGTGAAGCCGATTGTAGGCTGCGAGTTTTACCTGGTGAAAGACCGCCACCTGAAAACCTTTAGCAAAGAGCAGAAAGACGTGCGCCACCACCAGTTGCTGCTGGCCAAAGACCAGGAAGGCTATCAAAACCTGGCTAAGCTTTGCTCGCTATCCTACATCGAAGGCGTATATAGCAAATGGCCGCGCATCGACAAAGAACTGCTGCAGAAGTATAGCAAAGGCCTGATTGCCACCAGTTGCTGTATCGGGGCGGAACTGCCGCAGACTATACTTTGGAAAGGCGAAGAAGAGGCCGAGGAAAACCTGAAATGGTGGCTCGACCTGTTCGGTGAAGATTACTACATAGAACTACAGCGCCACGGCCTGCAGAACATCGACGGCACAGGCAAAAGCCAGGAAGATGTGAACCAGGTGCTGCTGAAGTTTGCGCAGAAGTATAACATCAAAGTTATCTGCACAAACGATTCGCATTATGTGGACCAGGACGACTGGAACGCGCACGACATCCTGCTTTGCGTAAACACGGGTGAAGATCAGTCTACTCCAGTCGGTGATTTCCAGACAAAATATTACCGCTTTCTGTCGGATGACCAGAAGGTGATTTATGATACGGTGGAGAATGTGCGTGGCAAGTATAGTAACCATGCTAGCGTGCGTCAGATGTTGAACCGCATTGATGAGGCTGGCCCTAAAACCCGCTTCGGCTTCCCGAACGACCAGTTCTACTTTAAGACGCAGGCCGAGATGAACGAGTTGTTCAAGGACGTGCCTGAGTCGGTAGATAATACGAATGAGATTGTAGATAAGATAACGCCTCCGAAACTGAAGCGCGATATCTTGCTACCTAACTTCCCGATACCGCCTGAGCACGCCAATGCCGATGCTTTCCTGCGCCACCTGACCTTTGTCGGTGCCAAGAAGCGCTATACAGATATTACGCCTGAAATAGAAGAACGCCTTGATTACGAACTGCGCATCATTGAAACAATGGGCTTTGCAGGCTACTTCCTGATTGTGCAGGACTTTATCAATAAAGGCCGCGATATAGGGGTGGCCGTGGGGCCTGGTCGTGGTTCTGCTGCGGGTTCTGCTGTGGCCTATTGCATCGGTATCACAAACATCGACCCGATAAAGTATAACCTGCTTTTCGAGCGATTCCTGAACCCAGAGCGTGTATCGATGCCCGATATTGATATTGACTTCGACGACGTAAACCGCCAGCGCGTAATTGATTACGTGGTGGAGAAGTACGGTAAAACGCAGGTAGCGCAGATTATCACCTTTGGTACAATGGCGGCTAAATCGTCGATAAAAGACGTGGCCCGCTCTACTTCATTGCCATTGGCTGAAGCCAACGAACTGGCAAAAATGGTTCCTGATACGCCTGGTACTACACTCGCCAAAGCTTTTATAGAGAATTTAGAGTTGGCCGCAATACGTGAAGGCAACGATGCGCGTGCAGCCGTGCTGAAGCTGGCCGAGAAATTGGAAGGCTCTGTACGAAACACAGGTATACATGCGGCGGGTGTGATCATCGCCCCAGACGATATAACGAACTACATTCCTGTTTCCACTTCCAAAGACGCTGACCTGCTTGTAACGCAGTTCGACGGTAAGGTGATCGAAAGTGCGGGCATGCTGAAGATGGACTTTCTGGGCTTAAAAACCCTGACCATTATTAAAGATGCTATCGAACTCATCAAGAAAAACCACGGCATTAAGATTGATATTGATGCGATTCCGATAGACGACAAAAAGACGTATCAGCTCTACCAGCGTGGCGACACCATTGGTACGTTCCAGTTCGAGTCGGAAGGTATGCGCATGTACCTAAAAGATCTTCAGCCAACCAACATTGAAGACTTGATCGCCATGAATGCCTTGTACCGCCCAGGCCCGATGCAGTTCATCCCAAACTTCATTAACCGTAAGCATGGCAGGGAGGAAGTGGAATACCCGCACGAGCTGCTCAAGCCGATACTGGAATACTCTTATGGTATTATGGTGTACCAGGAGCAGATCATGCAGACGGCCCAGATTCTGGCTGGTTACTCTTTGGGTGGTGCCGACTTGTTGCGCCGCGCCATGGGTAAGAAGGACATGAAAAAGATGGCCGAGGAACGTGAGAAGTTCATTGCGGGTGCCGCCGAAAAGCACAACATTCCTGCAAAAAAAGCCTCTGAGGTGTTCGATGTGATGGAGAAGTTTGCGCAGTACGGCTTCAATCGTTCTCACTCTGCTGCTTACTCTGTCGTGGCTTACCAGACGGGTTATCTGAAGGCCCACTACCCTGCCGAGTATATGGCTGCCGTGCTTACCAACAACATGAACGACATCAAAAAGGTAACGTTCTTTATTGAAGAGGCGCGGAAGCAGGGTGTAGAGGTATTAGGTCCAGACGTAAATGAATCCTTGCTGAAGTTCAATGTGAACGAAAAAGGCCAGATCCGTTTTGGTTTGGCTGCAATAAAAGGAACAGGTGAATCGGCAGTGGATGCTATTATTTCAGAGCGCGAGCAGAACGGCCTTTACAAAGATATCTTTGATTTCTCGAAGCGTGTGAACCTGCGTGCCGTAAACAAAAAGACTTTTGAAAGCATGGCATTGGCCGGAGCCTTCGACTCGTGGGAACTGTACCACCGTGCGCAGCTTATAGAAGTTCCAGAGGGCGAAAACATCAGCTTACTGGAGAAAGCAGTACGCTACGGCAACAATTATCAGGCAGAGTTACAGGCAGCGCAGCAGTCGCTTTTTGGTGGTGGAGCCGCTGTGGCAGCACCCATGCCTAAAATACCAGAAGTACAGCCCTGGACACAAGCCGAAATGCTGCGCCGCGAAAAAGAGGTGGTTGGTTTCTATATGTCGGGCCACCCGCTCGACCAGTTTAAGCTAGAAATAGACTCTTACTGTACTTGCCCGCTGGATAAGATTGCCGAGTATAAAAACCGTGATGTAAACGTGGCGGGTATGGTTTCGGAAGTAGTCATTCGCACGGCCAAAAACGGTAACCCGTTCGCGCTGTTTTCTATTGAAGACTACGACTCTACCTTACAAATGGCCCTCTTTGGAGAAGACTTTATAAAGTTCTCTCCTTGGTTAAAAGAAGGCATGTATCTCTATATTAGAGGTAAGGTACAGCTACGTTACCGTACAGAAGACCAATGGGAACTGAAGCCAACTAATATCCAGCTACTTGGTGATATTACGGATAAAATGGCACAAGGCGTTCAACTTAACATTAATATGCAGCTCTTTAATCAGAACTTAGCCGATGCATTAGAGAATGCTATTGTGGCTAGCCCTGGCCAGAAGCGCCTGGAAATAACACTACAGGTTCCGGAAGAAAAGCTTTCTATTCCAATGTATTCACGCAAATACAGAATTGAACCCAAACAGTTTCTGACTCAGATTAAAGATCTGGCTTTTGGAGAATGTAAGTTAATATAACCTAAAGGTTAGCTATAATTTATACTCTTGAAAAGGTATGCTACCGTAGTAGCATACCTTTTGTTTTTAGTCTTGAGAGATCATCCGTTAACTATTCTTTCAGCTTAACTTGTACTTTGCTTACCAAAGAGATACAATATTCAACACTTAAAAGATCTTCTCCTAAATCACTTTTCATCCACACACTTGCTTCTGAAACTTTTAATTATGACATTTGTTTATACAAATAAAATGTACCCATCGGCGGGTTCCGCCGTAAGTATAACTGGTATAATATTAAATAACAGGTAAATGTACTTCACGACAGCTTGTCAGGCTGTAATAGTTTGGGCAGATATTTGTTAAATAAATGATTATTATTTTTTGTCATTAATTTTGTAACTAAGAATTTAACTTAATAAACGTTAAAGTTATGGCTAACAAAGCAATTGAAATTACAGATGCGAACTTTGATGAGATCGTAAATTCAGATACACCAGTATTAGTAGACTTTTGGGCAGAATGGTGCGGACCTTGCCGTATGGTAGGCCCTATTGTAGAGGAATTAGCTGGCGAATACGAGGGCAAAGCCGTTATTGGTAAAGTTGACGTAGACGCTAACCCACAGATTTCTTCTAAGTTCGGTATCCGTAGTATTCCAACACTACTAGTTTTCAAAAACGGTGAAGTAGTAGATAAACAAGTAGGTGCAGTGCCTAAAAATGTATTATCTCAGAAACTTGATGCACAAATTGCATAAGTAGTCTTTCAGACTGCAAAAGAAAAGCCTCTTCCATTCAGGAGAGGCTTTTCTATTTCTTAAGGGACACTTCCAACCGCACCATCAGGTTCTGGTTCAGCTTCTCTTTGTTTCCCTTTTCAACTGACTTTTTCATCCTCTCATCAACCTTGAGCCACCTTGGTTCAGAAGGAAAGTGATACAGGTAAAAAGGGCAGGAATCACACTCGTTTGTCATCCCAACATAAGGTCCATTATCTTCTTTAGTAGCCTTGGGCCAACTCACGGCAGCAAATAGCCCATCATTCGGCAAGGCAATGCTATATTCTGATATATCAACCCAATACCAATGCGTATTCTTTTTAGGTTTGATAACTAAAGGCTCTGGCACCAGTAACTCTCCAGGCAAATCTTTTGCATCTGCTTTGTACAGGTAAAGGTACACGGGATTAGAAGGCTTCAGAAATTCCAGGAAGGAGTGCTTCTGAAAAATGTAAATGCCTACCCTATCTATTAGCCCTGATGCACCTTTGGCAGGAATAAAATAAGCTGTTTGGTATTTCGGATTATTAGGAGCACCACCATGTCCATAATCTGCTTTTTCTCTTTTGGTGCCCAACACTACTTTCTGCCCACCAGGCCTTACTATTACCTCTTTTAGTTTTGTTTTGCTTTGCCCAAAGCCTATATTGGACCCTAACACACAAGCTATCAGTATGATGAGCAGCTTTTTCATAACATGAAAGTAGCAGGTTATTTTGAATTTACCAATGTACCACTCATTAAATATAGGGTTCTTTTATATTTTACTTGTACTCAACTACCTTTCTTCTTTTTAAGAATGATGCTAATATCCCCGCTACGTTCTAAATAAGCAGCTTTGATCATATCTAAGCCATCATCATTCCCAGAATTCCTTAATGCCTCCAGCAAATCATTATCGGTGATGCCATTGCTTTTCAGAATCTCATGCTGCAGATCTCCATCTTTGATAAGAACCTTTGGCTTACCCTTTATAAAGTCTCCAACACCAAAATGAGTGCGATAGGCCAGTGCCGCCAAACCATTATGCAACAGCACTAACACTAAGGCTGCCACTATAGTAGGCCAGAAAGGAGAATTGCCTGTGATGGCACGGCTAAGAATAGAGCCATAAATAACTCCTAACACAATGTCGAAAGCAGTATTCTTTCCAAAAATACGGACACTGCCTATGCGCAAAATAATGAGTGCCATCACAAAAACACCGATGGCCCTAAGAGACATTTGCCACCAGGTTAAAGATTGTTCTTCTAAACCAAAAGCTATCTCAAAAAAATCCTGCATACATCTGGAAACGGATATGTATTATGAATGTTTTGTGCTAGTAAGTATGCATTCACATGCTATGTCAGCGAACACATAACTACTCAAACAGAATAAAGCGCTAAACTGAAAAAGCATCTACTTTACCTTTCAACTTATAAACAGACAAGTTTAAAGAAGCATTTTCAACTTGCCTGTTTACTATAAACTAAGTTACAGAAATAAAAAAGGGAGCATTTGCTCCCTTTTTTATTTCTGTAACTTAGTTTATGTACATCTGAAACTATTGAAAGCCATCAAACATCATTGCAATCACACAAGGTCTTATCTTGAGTATAGATTATATTGAATGTGTCTTCCACTTCTTTCATTAAATACTGAAGGCGTGAATTATAGCCCTGAACTTTTGAAAGTTTGTCTGCTTCCGGTTCTTTCTTATTAAGCTCATCCAGTGCTTTAATGATATTTGCTAACTCCTTTGTTTTCTCAATCATACGTGTCATGTACAAATCAAGGCCCTGGTTAGCTGATGCCACAACCTGCAGATTGCTCTCTATACACAGTTGCCGCTTCAGGAACTTTAATACTACCTGATCTGCTAATTGGTTAAGCTCATCTTTCTGCTTTAAGGCTTGCTTTAGTTTATAAGTATCGTAGCGTTTATTATAGTCTGAGATAACATCCCGCACTTTATCTCGGCAGTTCTGACACTTACTGGCAGTAGCTTTATCCTGAAGCACATTCCGCTGATTTACTGTTTCATCTGTGGCCGGAAGCTCAGATAACTTCTGTACATCTTTCACAAAAACTTCCCTGTATTGCAAATCTTCCAGTTTGGCTATCAGCCTTATAATTGCCTCCCCCTCTACTGATGATGATAAAAATTCTGCCCTTGGCAACTCAACAGCATAAAGTTTGGCTAAAGATGCCTCACGCTTTTCGGGTGTATCCCAGGCTTTCTGGTTATTTTCCAGTTCACGTAAAGTGTTTACAAGCACTTTGCCATTCTTCAGGTTATGATCAGCCTCCAGATACAAGTCTGCATTATCCAGTATGGCCTGATATTCATGCCTGAAGATATTCTGGTAGGTCGTATTATCCTCAACAAATTCCTGCTCCCTGGCATCGAAAGTACTCTTTAATCGCTTGTACTCCTGAATAATAGCAAACAGGTTTTTAGCGTTGCCTTCAGGACTATTGTTTCTATAGTTTAGCCGGTAAGTATTTAAGTTTTGCTTCATTTCAGCAAATACCCGCAAAAACTCCACATACAGCTTTTCCTGCCTATACGTCTCATCGTTTACCAATTTGGCTTCATAGGCACTCTGTACTTTCTGCTTGCGCTTTTCAACCAGTTCTAAGGTTACCTCATCGCCAGTAAGTACATCCATCTTATACAGTGATTTGTAATTGGCTACTACTATATAAGGATAATCTCTATAGCCAATCATCTCCTCCAGTTGCTTCCTGTTTAAGCCATTCGGGTTTTTAGAAAGGTAATCGGTCAGTTTTACAGATTTTATGTTTACTGATTTTATACCTCCGGGAACAAACACATAAATTTTTACAGAGTGTAGGCGCGTATCAAAGTTTTGCCCCTCGTACAGGCGAATGGTAGAGCTAAATTTATATTCTTTCTTTCTGGTACGGGTACTTAACAAATTACCAAACTCTCCTACTAAAGACATAACGGCTCCAGTTGGAGTAGTAAGCTTTGACAGGTTTACCAGTTGGTTCGCGACCAGGCTAAATACTTGGTCGCCTTCGTCATTTGTTACAGCTTTAGCATTAATTCCAGCATCAATGCTATTCTGGGCAGAAGTAAGTGGCATTTTATCGATAATACGAACCACCTCAATATTATCACTTACCTGCGTACTGGTAGCATTATTGTCTTTCGTGATATAGAAATTGTAAAGCGGATATATAACTTCATCATTTCCAAAAAGCTTTACGTTTTTGAGCTGTGCTGTTATAAAAAGGTACTCAAGTTGTTCTCTGTACCTCTTCTTTTCTTTATTTGAACCAGTCTCTAATTCATGTAATACTCTGTTAAACTTACTCCCGTTAAATAGGTATAAGTCTGTAGAGAGGTATTGCCACTCATCAGAGAAGTCGAAATCATCGTTATAACTATAGCCCAGGCGGGTTTCAATGCTTTGCTGGGCGAAAACCTGCTGGCACAGCAGCAGCACAAGAAAAAGTGTAACTAATTTTTTCATGTATTACGTTGAAGTCTTTGCAGTCAATACTGGTCTTTTCGTTAACACAGCTTAACGCTATAGCCTGAAATTAAGTGCATTAAAATTGCTAATAATTAAGCGATAATCATAAAAAATAACTTATAAACATTTCACTATCATGTTACAATATGTTCTAAAATGCCTGGTAATAATATTGGTCGCTCTCCCGCTTCAATATGCTGTAGCACAACAAAATTCAGCACCTGTTACAAATGCTTCTAACAGCAAAACATTAACAGAAAAACAAAAAATAGAACAGCTTATTCAATTTATCCGCAGCATGAATGATGCCACTTTTATAAGAAACGGTAACGAGCACAGCTGCAAAGAAGCAGCAGACCATTTACAAGCCAAATGGCATAAACATAGCGACCGTATAAAAGATGCAGATGACTTTATAGAACATCTTGCCTCTAAATCGTCTATGTCTGGCGAACCGTATCTTATTCGGTTTGCAGATGGCAAGACACATAAATCTGCTGATATACTGCATACAGAACTTAATAAAATAGAAAAAGAAAAGCTTTTATAACTGCCTGTAGTTTTACTCAACACATACTGCGAGGGCTCGTACTTTAAAGCAATCTGATTAATGATTAATGATTAATAATTAATACACTTCTCATGCTACAACTCTTAGAAGAATCGAAAGGCGATTTAGCTGCCATGCGTATTTCCGGACAAGTGGACAAGCAGGACTATGATGTCATGCTGCCTTTGTTAGAAGAAAAAATAAAGCAGTACAAGAAGATACGTGTTTATGCCGAAGTTCAGGATGTAGACGAGTATTCGGCAAAAGCTCTGTGGGAAGAAATAAGATATGACTTTAAACATGCCAATAACTTTAGCCAGGTGGTTATTGTTGGGGATAAAAAATGGCTGGATTGGATAACATCGGCAGCCTCACCCTTTACCTCAGCAGATGTAAAATATTTTGAAACAAGCCAGCGTACAGAAGCCATAAACTGGTTAGAATCTTAAATATAGCTTTGTAAAAAGAAAAAAGAGGCACTTTAAGCGAGGTCTCTTTTTTCTTTTTACAAAGCTAGGCTCTTCAGCTTCAGACGCTAACTACAAAGTACTTGTTAAAGCTATTCTTTATAGATTAAAACATCACTTTTACCTTCTTTAATGTAGCCCCGGTACATGCCTGCTGAGTTGAAGGTCATCGTGAAATTTCCTTTTCTGTCTAAAGCAATAACCCCTCCTTCACCTTTTCGCTCTACCAGCTTTTTCATAACAACTTCATCTGCTGCCTTTTTAACGGAGTAGCCTTTGTAATCCATTAGTGCTGCAATATCGTGTCCAACTACAGAACGGATAAAGTATTCGCCATGCCCTGTAGCCGAAACAGCACAGGTATTATTATCAGCATAGGTACCTGCCCCAATAATAGGCACATCACCTACACGGCCATAGCGCTTGTTCGTCATACCGCCTGTGGAGGTAGCCGCAGCTAAGTTACCGTAAGCGTCCAGAGCAACGGCTCCAACTGTACCAAACTTTTTACCTTCTATAAAGATGTTTTCGTTATTGCTTGTGCCATTACTACTGTGGTCAAGTTGTGTTTCCTCTTTGCCTTTGATGTTCTGTAGTTGCTGATACCGGGTTTCTGTATAGAAATAAGAAGGATCGACAATCTTCAGGCCTTTCTCTCTGGCAAACTTTTCAGCCCCGCTCCCAATCATCATTACGTGCTCAGACTGCTCCATTACAGCGCGAGCTGCCGAAATTGGGTTCTTGATAGTCGTTATGCTGGCCACAGCGCCGGCATTAAGGGTTTTGCCATCCATAATGGCAGCATCCATTTCATTTTTACCCTCGTTTGTAAAAACAGCTCCTTTACCTGCATTGAACAGAGGAGAGTCTTCCATTACATGTATAGTAGCCTCTACAGCATCAAGGCTTGTGCCGCCTTTCTTTAGTACAGCATAACCTGTCTGCAGCGCCTCATTCAGCACTTCGCGATAAGCCTTCTCTTTTTCAGGAGTCATGTTCTCTCTGGTGATGGTACCTGCGCCGCCATGTATCACCAGCGTTACTTTACTATAATCCGGCTTTGTTTGTGCCTGTGCCAAGTTTATAAAGCCGGATAACAGAAGCAAGCACAGGAAATGTAATTGTTTTTTCATGGTTAGTATAATAAGGTAAAATGTAAAGGTTAGTTTGCTTACAAGCTTAGTAATTTTATAAGTCCTAAATTAGGCTTTTTGCCTGAAGAAGAAAACGTAACAGTCAAACAGTCAAACAATAAATCAGGAACAGACACAACGCCTAACCTAAAGCTTCTGCAGCTTATGCTTATATTCGCCACATGATGTTGATAGATAAACTAGCATGGATTGAAATCCGGGACAAAAAGATTTTAAGCACCCGCAGCAAAGGCAAAGATACTTACTATATACCTGGAGGCAAGCGCGAAGCAGGAGAATCAGACCATCAGGCACTTATACGAGAAATACAGGAAGAGTTGAGCGTTACGCTGGCCCCGGAAACACTGGAGTATTTGGCTACATTTCAGGCTCAAGCACATGGGCATGCACCAGGGGTAAAAGTAAAAATGCAGTGCTATAAAGGTTCCTGCATAGGAGACATTGTAGCCAACAATGAAATTGAAGAAGTAGTGTGGCTAAGCTATAGCGACCGAAACTTGGTATCTCCTGTAGACAAGCTTATTTTCGACTGGTTAAAGCAGCAGTACCTGATTGATTAAGGCTAAACACACTTAAACTTGCACTGGGTATTAAATTGAACAATCGCAGCTTTTTCTATTATTATTTGTGCTTCCGGTTTTGCTGCAGTATTTCTTGTGCTTTCTCTTTACGGGACCACCCTTACCCTTAAAGATGTAATACAACCTGTGTTATAGTTTACTTCCTGTAGCATTTTACCTGGCGTGGCCTTGAGTAACAGAGCTGTACTTACACAGCCGGTTACAAAAAAGCACTTCTATCAGCTGCTCATGTTATGAGCTTGGCTTAGTTTACCTGCTGCTATATGCAGCACTACTTATTTATGCTGTTACAACAGCAAGAGAAAGCCTGATTTTTCCTTTTGCGATAGTTTTTATGTTTGTGCCATCTCACTTTTCTGCCACATTCTGCTCATTATATATTTTATATATTTTTTATTTTGTGGCCATTTCTACATAAGTAATTGAAAAACAAAATCTATAGATACAACTGAGTTTGTAAAGCCATTCTACTTATAGGTTTTCCTGCCTTTGGGTATTAGTTTTATTTAACAACGATTTAACTATATATAAAATAAATATATTTGTGGCCTGATTGTTGCTTTTACAACTCAAACGAAGGAGTTAGTAGAAATTATAACTCTAGACAAGATAGTAAAAGGTAAGGAACACCTTAGATAAGCCTAACAAAATATATAGTTTTTCGATTTTTTATAGCTTGAACACCAATATTTTATCATATTTGCTAACGACATTCATTAACTATCACTAATCATAAACAACAAATCAAGTAAAAATGAAAGTTAATTTCTTCAAAGCATCTTTATCGATGCTGCTGTGCTCCAGCCTTTTAGCCTCTTGTGTTTCTTCTAAAAAATACGAAGATCTTCAAGCAAGTAAAGAAGCCCTTGAGCGTGAACAAGCCGCAAGCCGCCAAAAAGTTGATGAGCTGACAGCCAGCCTGAAAGACCGTGAGCAAAAGCTTGCTCAGATGGAGCGTGCTATGAATGAGCAGCAGAAAGTATTAGACAACCTGAAAAACGAAGTTAACACGGCTCTGCAAGGCTTCAACCAAGGTGACCTGCATGTAAGCATTCGTGATGGTAAAGTTTATGTGTCTATGTCTGATAAGCTTCTTTTTGCAACTGGTAGCACTAAAGTAAATACCAACGGCAAAAGAGCTATTGACCAGTTAGTAAGCGTACTAACTAAAAACCAGCAAGTTGGCGTAATGGTAGAAGGCCACACAGATGATGTTAGTGTATTAACCGGTATGAGATACCTTACTGACAACTGGGACCTGAGCGTACTTCGTGCTACAGAAATTACTCGTATGATGACTGAGAAAGGTCTTTCTCCTGATAGGGTAACTGCAGCAGGTCGTTCTTTCTATATGCCTGTTGATACTGGCCGCTCAGCTGAAGCAAAAGCTAAAAACCGCCGTACTGAAATTATCTTAACTCCTGACTTCACCGAGATTTACAAAATCTTAGGTATCCAGGCTTAGTTAATTCTATAGCAATAGTAAAAGCCAGTGATCAGTACAGGGTCACTGGCTTTTTCATTATCTGCAGCTTAGGGTATAGCTAGCTACCAATTTCTGATTTCATTTCTTTTGCCTGCCTGATAGCTTGGTATAGCTCATGCGCTCTTTGAGAACCAATGAGCAATGGTTTCTTGTTGTAGAATAACAATTCAACACCTTCATTGCCAGACATGTTATAGGCTTTCCCTTTACGCCCCCACCTGATTCCCCACCCGCCATAGTCTCCAATGGGGCTGTACACTACTTTCTCATAAGTGCGCACCAAACGCAAAGGTACGCGCACAGGGTTTAGATGGAACGGAGAAAAATACACTTGCAGCATACCCGGCAGTACCTCTGTTGTTAAGTTCATCTTGTAAAAGAACAAAGGCAAATACACTCCAACAACAGCAAACACAACACTTAACTCTACATCGGAAACAGGATTATTACCATAAGTACCGCTTAACAGTACCTGATAAACAAAACCTACCCAGAATATAGCAGCAAAAGCAAGCACTACTGTCCAGAGCCCCAACTGCCTGAACCGTTGCTTTTCCTGAAAGAGCACTGTTTCTGCCATCTTTGCATCACCTTATAAAATAAGGATACGAAAAAAGCCACCTACGGCTACAGCAGGTGGCTCTTCATATATTAATTTACAGGCTCTTTGTTACTGCCCTATTGCCTGCTCCAGGTCAGCAATTAAGTCTTCTACATCTTCCACACCTACACTTAAGCGGATAAGTGAATCGCTAAGGCCTGCTTTTAAACGCTCTGCACTCGGAATGCTGGCATGTGTCATGGTGGCTGGGTGCCCGCAGAGCGACTCTACACCACCTAACGATTCGGCCAAAGAGAAATAATGCAGGCGTTCCAGTACTTTAGTTGCATCATCTACCTTATCTCCTTTCAGCTCAAATGAAACCATGCCTCCAAAATCACGCATCTGCTCTTTAGCTACATTATGGTTGTAGTGGTCTTCAAAACCAGGCCAGTACACTTTTCCTACCTTCGGATGATTACGCAGGTACTCCGCAACTTTTCGTCCGTTCAGGCAGTGGCGCTCCATGCGCAGGTGCAAGGTTTTAATGCCACGCAGCACCAGGAAGCAATCCTGCGGACCGGGGGTGGCACCGCAAGCGTTCTGAATAAACGCCAGCCGGTCTCTTAGGTCATCGTCTTTTACAACTATGGCCCCCATCACCACATCAGAGTGACCAGCCATGTACTTCGTAAGGGAGTGCATCACAATATCGGCACCCAAATCGAGTGGTGTTTGCATATAGGGCGTGGCAAAGGTATTATCAGCCACCAGCAACAGGCTATGTTCCTTAGCAATAGCGGCACAGCCTTTGATATCAATAATGTTGAGCAACGGGTTTGTAGGAGTCTCCACCCAAATCATGCGTGTATTTTCATTCACCAACTCTTCTACCTTACTTAAGTTGCCCATATTGGTGAAGTGGAACTTAATGCCGTAGTTTTGGAAAATTCGTGTGAAGATGCGGTAACTGCCACCATACAGGTCGTTCGTTGAGATAACCTCATCGCCAGGCTTCAGCAGCTTAATAATAGCATCTACAGCTGCCATGCCAGAAGCAAAGCATAAGCCGTGCTTTCCATTTTCCAATGCAGCCAGCGAGTTTTGCAATGCTGTGCGAGTGGGGTTATGTGTGCGGGAGTATTCATAGCCTTTGTGGTCGCCCGGAGACTTTTGTACGTATGTAGAGGTCTGGTAAATAGGTGTCATGATGGCACCTGTGGCTGGATCTGGCTCTATGCCAGCATGTATTGCTTTGGTTCCGAACTTCATAGTTTTAATGGTTTCTTAAAAATCAGTATGATGCAAGATAACAAAATTAGCAAGGATGGCACTACTCAAGTATATACTGCTTACGGAAGTCGGGCTACGATAAGTTTTCATTGTTGGGTTATACTTCCTTCCTTTGCCTTTCATCTGTCAAAGAAAAACTGATACATGAGTAGAATTATTTGGCTGAAAAGCCTCTTACGCGAAAACGCCTCTACATTTATATCGATGGTTTTACTGGTGGTAGTACCGGTAGTAGTTAGTTCTACACTAGCCTACTTTTTCTACCAGCACCAAGTGCTGCTTCAGAACCTGGCGTGGTGGCAAATGCTGCTTTACTTTGCAGTTGTGTCGGTTACCATGGGGCTTGCGCTTACACCTACTACGTTTGTGGCACTGGTAAGTGGCTTTTACTTAGGCTGGAGTGGCTTTCCTGGCGTGGTCTTATCATATGGTGCCGCTGCAATTGTAGGATACAGTATTGCCAAGGTAATAGACCATGGCAAAATGATGGGTTTCCTTAACCAGTTTGAAAAATCCAGGCTGCTGATGCAGGAACTGCAACACCAAAGCTGGAGCCTGATCTTCTTAACCCGCATTTCGCCGGTACTACCCTTTGCCCTGATGAACTTTGTATTGTCGTTGCTTCAGGTTAGTATGAAAAAATTTCTTATAGCCAGTATTGTCGGTATGCTACCGCGCACTTTTTTCTTCTTCTGGATAGGAACAAAGGCTAATGACATCATAAATTTGCTGCAAAACCCCGACAGTGGCAGTAACGGACGCCTGCTTATGATCGTATTGATAATCATATCTATAGCTGGTCTATACTTTATTTTTGACCGGGCCCTGAAGAAAGCTTTGAAACGGGCCAGCACTAAAAATTAATTTTTTTTCAAGCAGCACTTGCGTATTAAGAAAAAACGCTGTTATTTTGCATCACAATAACGGAATGGTCACGTAGCTCAACTGGATAGAGCATCTGACTACGAATCAGAAGGTTAGGGGTTCGACTCCCTTCGCGACCACACTTTTACACTTAATGCCGCTAAGACTCAATACCTTAGCGGCATTTTATTTTATATTCACCACACAAATTCACCACTTATTGTCCTTCGCTTAATGTTTCTATAGTTAAATTTTACAAATTATAATTTTTGTAAATAAGACGAATAAAATAAAAAGGCTACCTGGTGTGGATAGCCTTTTTTATCATGATGTAGAACATATAAGACCAGCTTTAGAAGCTCCTAACCCCTTCATATATGTTAGGTATAAAATCTATCAGAAGCTTTCTCTTAAGCCTTCAGCATTTAAATGATATAGACTCTACAGTTTAGTTGAATATAATTTGAGAATAAACAATCATTGTCTGTCATTCTCACATGCGTTTGTCGGCTCCCCAATTTTAGAACTA
>NZ_JAJJWI010000019.1 GCF_020907275.1 Pontibacter silvestris
CTGTTTGCCGCAGCCTCGGCACAGAAAGTTCTGCCTGCTCGTGCGCTTTACCCCGTTTTTGATGACCTTCATACTGTGGCAGTAGGGGCAGTTTACCTGGATAGTTATCTCGCACATAACTTCCTATGAATACCCTTGCTGCCATACTTATTCCAATATCATACATTCTAGACCACAGCCTTAAATACATCATTCGGGTAGGCTATGTCCCATACTTGTTTTTTTGCGGGAGGAAATAGCAGATGTAAGGCAGTGCCTGCAAACAATAAGCCGACGCAGCGACGGCTTTATTCGTTTTGTGACTGATTTTCGTAACCCTACATCCATTGTAGTACCGCAGTTGACAAAGTTCGATGTGGCGGAGCTTTTAAAGGAAGTTAAACCGTTGATGCGTGAGCAACTACTTGCTAATTAACTTGATTAAGAATGCCACATAGACCTTACAGGAAAAGGTAGAGCCTTTTATCACACTCCATGCTTATCTTGATGGACGTAGTAGAGTAAGTATAAAGGTGACTGATAATGGAACTGGCATGACAGCGGAGGCCATTGCTGAGACCTTTGTCCCGTTTTATACTACTAAGACAACAGGTTCTGGAATTAGCCTTAGCTGGTCAAGGCAAATTATGCGCCTGTACACAGGTACTGTTTCAGTTCATTCAGAGCTGGGAGAGGGTACCACTTTTCTGCTTCGCTTTTAGAATAGGGTATTAGTTTTAATATTCCGAATATTATGTTAAATAAAGGATTCAGGAAACATTTTATTTTAAACATACTTATACATATTACAAATAATAGAGGAGAAGAGGTAGGGTAGCTTTATTAAAAGCTACCCTACCTCCTAAGCAGCACCCAACATAACAGACAAAATGGAGAGTAACGAAATACTAAGCTACGTTACAGCCAGTGCAGACAGTACTGCAGGTATGGTAGCAAATATTCAGATAGGCGACCAGAAAATAGTGATAGATGAGTCGGGAATGGCAGAAGGTTTAAAACTCTCTCCTGACCCCTATGATTACATAATGTGTGCTTTAGGAGCCTGTACTGTTATTACATTACATATGTATGCGCAACGAAAGCACTGGCCCCTGGAGCGGGCAGAGGTAAGGCTGAACCATGAGCGAGTTTACATGCAGGATTGCCTGACCTGTGAAGATGATAACAAGTCTAAAGTCTCCCATATCACAAAAAAGCTTAAACTTGTAGGAGACCTTAGCTCTGAGCAGCGCAAACGACTGGAAATTATCTCTTCCAGATGTCCTGTGCAAAGAACTTTATCGGGAGGAATAAATATTCTTACTTTAATGGATTAATCTTATTTACAGGATTGATGTCGACTATAGTTTCAATTAGTATACTGCCTGTTTTTCTTTAGGCTGATGATACTTTCCAGAGTTATTTTACCAACTGAAGCCACTACGGAATCTTCCAGATTAAAAGCTATTAACAAGGCAGGTGTTTATAGTAAGAACTTTATGTAAGGCTTAATAAGGTGCAATAATGCTTTATGTCTTGCAGTCGGAACAGCAGGTGTATGTCTTGTACAGTATGCCTCCTGAATTACTACTTTAATGACTTTCAGAGGAGTATGTAATTTTTTTTAGATTCAAGGGAGTGTTATATCAGCCATGCTCAATTGCCACGAGAACTATCTTAGCTACATCTCATTCATAAACAGAATTAATTAAGCTTGCCACAACCTTTGTACTTAGTACCTTTACGCTTTTAAGTAACTTTATAAGCCATAAATAGAGCCAATTTAATTTTCTTTTGATGATAAATAAAACATTTTATAACTATCTGCTGATTGTCCTAGTTGCTTATGGTACTTATTCCTGTGTGCCGGTAGAGCAACAGGCACAGAGCAGTACAGGGAGTTCAGCATCAAATAAATTGCGTTACGACGACTATATCTATAACAGCAGTATTCAATCAGTACAGACTTATGTGGCAACAGGTTATAATGAAGAAGTACTAGAGCCGCCTGTTGTGCCTCTTAGCCAGGAGAAACCAATAATACTGGAGTTTGACAGGTTGAATTCTGGTCCACAACGCCTGATTGTTAAGCTGCAACATTGTAATGCGGACTGGACTCCTTCAGGCCTTATTGAATCTCAGTTTCTGAATAATTTCAATGAGTTTTACATAACAGATGTACAGAATTCGGTTAACACCAAAGTACCTTATGTGCATTACCAGTTTGAGGTACCGCAAGTGAAACTAAGCGGAAACTATCTGTTGATAGTGCAGGAAGAAGGAGGTAATCTTTTGCTGACAAGGCGTTTACTTGTGTATCAGAATACTGTGAGTGTAACAGCTAGGCTTAGTACAACTACAGGCCCTGCCGGGCGCTTTGTCAGACAACCTGTAGAATTCAATGTGTTTTATCAGGATTATCCGATTATAAATCCATCGCAGGAGGTAAAGGCTATCATGCGCCAGAATCACAGATGGGACAATGCTAAAAGCTATAAGCCTACCTATGTAAGGGATGATCAGCGTCGGCTGGAGTACATTTTCTTTGATGAGAAAGACCTGTTCCTCGGCCTAAGTGAGTTTCGTGCGTTCGACACCAGAAGTATCCGGTATAATGCTGTCGGTGTGGTAGGCATTAACTTAGAGGCTAGCCCTATTGAAGTAAAGCTGGAGCCTGATAAAAATAGGCAGAATAATGTGTATAGCCAACAGCCCGATATAAACGGTAAACGCATTTTTAATAACAGAGAATATGGTAACGGTATTGTTAATGCAGACTATACATGGGTTAACTTCGAGCTTATAACAGATGAGGTGCCAGGCAATGTGTTTATTGAAGGAGCTTTAACTGATTGGCAGTTAACAGATGCTGCACAAATGCTGTATGACAACGATCGGCAAGCTTATGTGGGCCGCATGCTTCTAAAACAAGGATATTATAACTACTATTATACCTTTAAACCTGCTTCTGGTGCAGCAGCCGATGAAAGCTACTTTGAGGGCAGTCATTTTGAAACTGACAATACCTATGATATTTTAATCTATTATCGCCCACCCGGATCACGGGCTGATCTTCTTATTGGTTATGAAGAATTTTTCTTTAATAGAAAATAGTTTCAGAAGCTTTAGACGATAATAATATAGCCCTCCACAACAAGTAGTAGATTGCCTACTTGTTGTGGAGGGCTATATTAGTTTGATTGTTACAAGTAAATCTTTTGAACATGATGTACCAAAATTATTGATGCCTTTATGTAGAAGGTTAGAAAACTAATTTAAGAAGGTCTGTAAACTTTTTGTTAAATATAGCGTAAGGGATGATTCTTAGGTTCTAGAGTTTACATTATGTTATTTCATTCTGGTGATGATAACTATACTATTAGGTATAGTAAACCCGTAGGTTTAGTAGAGCTAATCTGGCATGGTGCTGTTTCTTCGGATCAGTTTCAGGTTGCGCTAAGCCACATAATAGAAGTGCTAAAAGAAGATCAGGTAAAGTTTTTCTTGATAGATGCGAAAAGGCTGAACCCATTTCGGGCAAAAGACCAGACATGGTTAAAAAAGCACTTTTTCCCTAAGCTAAATGAGACACAGGTAATAAAATTTGCTCGTATTACGGAGCCCGATCTTTTTACACAAGCTGTAGTTGGAGATTTAGTGCAGTATGTGCATCACAACAAGAGTTTTAAGTTTAATATTCACAGCTTTTATGAACGAGATGAGGCTTTAGAATGGCTTTTAAATGAAGTACTAGTGGATTAAAACAAAAGCCCTGTAGTGGGGGCTACAGGGCTAGTTGCCTAATCTAAACACAAACAACCAACAAAATATTCTTTAAATTTTTTCTTAGGAGAAATTATAGTAGAAGATTATAAAAGTCTAGTACTGTATAATTGCTAAATTGGAGTAGGTTAAAAAGTTATCTGCCATACCTACAAAATAATCGCCTATAAACACACCCGCACCATTGCTTACTGCGCTCGCTCCTGCAAGTTGCGGAACAATGTTTCCATCTATAGTAGAAAAGTTAAGAAACTCTTCTTCAGAAACTACTGGTAGAGTAGGTGGTGATGTTGTCAATGCATCAACACTATTAGCTTGGGGTGGAGCCAATTGTGTTAATGTGGTAAGTTTGTTCATGTGCAGGTAGTTTAGGTTCTAAGTCTATACAATGTTACAAACTCTTATACTTGCATAACAGGAACATTACAACTAGAAAGTAACATAGCATCTGTATGTAGTGTACTTACATGTACTAATAAAAAGTATGTTTTTATTTTGAAAATACTTTGTTAATGTCATCATGTCAAAGTTCTTATAGTTCTATATTGGGAATTATAGTAACGATAGGTAACATTTTACATTTGCTTTTTTTCTTTAAAAGAGGATAAAATATAGTAGCTAAATACTTGTAAAGCTAAAACTGTTACACCTAAAAAGGCCCCTGGAAAAACAACTAACCACCATGCTGATGTATTGGAGCGAATACCAGAAATAGTTCTTCCCCAGCTAACCAATGTTGTTGGCACCCCTATTCCTAAAAAAGATAAGGTAGATTCCAGTGTCATAAGACTTGCTAGTCCGAAGGTAAAAGCTACTACAATAGGGCTAAGCATATTAGGAAGTACATGCTTCCATAGTAGTCGTCTGTCTTTAAAGCCTAGGCTAACACCTGCCTCTACATACAATATCTCCTTTAAACGGAACACTTCTGCACGTGCTAAACGTGCAGTACCTGTCCAGTAAGTAAGAACTAGAATGCCAGAAAGTAACGTAATGGAAGGTGGTACGAACGACGCAAGAGCCAGTATAAATATTAAACGTGGAATGCTTGTTAAAACTTCTGTCAAACGGATAATAATAGTATCAAGTGGAAGCGCAAAAACTTTCTGAAAAACCATGAACTTTTTCAGTAGCGGGTGGAGCAGGAGAAAAAGAAACATCAGGAGAAGCCCTAGCATGATATAACAAAGGGCTACAATCTGTAGTTCTAGCTTTACCTCTATTGCCTGAAGAGGAATGTGCAAGCCATAATAAAGAGAGCAAGCAAGAGCTATGAAAAGCACGATTACAGAGGCACGACTTATCTTTAACATCTTATCACCATAATACCCTGCATTCAGCCCTAGGGTAATTCCAATGATGGTAGAAATCACCATAACAGGTAGACTAATAAATAACGCAGTACGCCCCCCATATAACATGTTAGAAAACACATCACGTCCTAGCCCGTCAGTACCCAGCCAATGAGACACTGATGTGCTAGTAGTAAAATTGTTAAAAGGAGGCTGGAAAATGTGTTCTAGATCTAACACATTCGGCTGGTAAGGCAAAGGCAGGAATGGCAATAGCAGCGAAATAACAATAAAACTCAGCAGGTAAATTAGTGCTGCTCTGAAGCCAAATTTGGTTTGCCATATGGTATGTATGTCTTTGAGCCAGGCATTCATGAGGTAGAGTAGCGAATACGAGGATCTGCGAGTGCATAACAGAAATCAGCCAGCAGGTTTGACAATACTTTAAAAATAGCGATTACTAACACAATAGCAACAATCACCGGATAATCTCTCGACTGTACAGCTGTGATTGCCATACTTCCTATGCCTGGAATTGCAAAGATTGTTTCAACAATAATGGCCCCTGCTGCTAAGGAAGGCAGCATGTCAGAGAGCAGTGTAATAATGGGTAGTAAAGCATTACGTAGTATGTGTGTTCTTACTATCTTTCTAAAAGAAAGTCCTTTTGCCCTGGCTGTTTTTGTATAATTAGCCTGTGCTGCATCTGATAAAGCCCTGTAAATTTGATTTGTAAGATAAGGGAGTACCGAAAGCACGAGGCAAACGATCGGTAAAACCATAAATGGTGCTTGATTAGCAATTGCATAAAATATATTGTTAGGCTCTGAGCCATAAAATCCCATGCCATAAACTGGAAAGAGCTGTAAAAAGAAGGGAGAGGCGAATAATACTAAAAGTAAAAGTGCCAGCACAAATAGCGGTATACTATCTAGTGTGAAAAGAATTGATAAAGTAAATTTCTTCCATCTGCTATGCGGATGCTGAATCATGAGCAAACTTAATTCTAATGCTATGATAAATGCCAAACAGATACTGATAGAGATTAGCCACCAGGTATTTCCTATTGCTTCAGCAAGTACCTCTGTAACAGCTCTGTTATTACGATAAGAATATCCAAAGTTGCCCTGAAGTAACTGACTTAACCACTGATGATACTGATTCTTGAGACCATGCCAATGCAAAGCAGGCAGCATAAAACTATATGGATTTTGTTGCTTTACTAATTGTATGGTCTTCTTCTCTAAAGCGCTTGCAGCTGTTGTAGAAGATGCTTCCGCAACTTTTTGTGCTGATGAAACAAGATCATGAGAAGAAATGCTCGTATGCAAAACCATTAGCTCGTTTTGTAGCCTTTGTTTTTTATTGCTGGAAAGTTGGTTCTCGACCTGTTGTAAGTTATTGAAATATTCAGACACGATATTCTGGCTTCCATAGTGCCAAGCCAAACGTTTAAGCTGTTGCCGGTCGCTTTCAGAATATTTCAGATTTAGGGAGTCAGGTTCCGGAGCTGCATTTATACTAAAGTAGAACAGTGGCAGATCCTGACTTGTTTTATGAAGATAATCTCTATAAGCTTTCTCTCTACTTTCAGCATTTGCTTTACTATAAAAGCCTGCGTTATCGTCTAAAATTCGGGCAGAACTGAAGCTTCCTGGCAACATCCTGCTCAGTAAAAACACCAGTGATATGAGCAGCCATAATGTTGGCAGCGCTGTTATAAATCGCTTTAGCAGGTAATAATGCATTGGGTTGTGCTATTCTTTTAATGTGAAAGCACTTACATCATAATTAGGGTTGATGCCGGAAGTTTTAATGTTTCCGAACCGTTTGCTTATAGCCAGGCGTTCCTGCTGATAGTATAAAGACAGAAAAGTAGCTTCATCAAGAAGTATTTCCTGTAACCTCCTTAAAAGTTGAGCCTTTTGTGCCTGATCCTGTGTGGTTATAACCTCATCTAAAATAGCGTCGCTTTCAGCATTACCAAATCCTGTGTAGTTAAAGCCTCCCTGAGAAGCAAAAGAAGTATGGAACAGCGGCTTGAAATTAAATACGAAAGGGTTACCAGACAGGGAGCGGAAGAACATTTCAAAATTATGAGATTTAGATTTTAGTGTAAATAAACTTCCTTCTTGGGCCTGTAAAATTACAGGGATACCTGCTTCGGCTGCACTCTGCTGAAAAATAAGAGCTGCATTTTCAAACACTGTATTACCAGCCTTATAACTTACGGTCAGGGTAAGCTTTTCTTGCTGTCCATTTATTTTTTTGTACCAGCCATCGGTTCTGTTTTCCCAACCAGCAGTTTGCAGGAGTTCTTTGGCCTGTTGTACATTATAGCTGTAGGGCTGAATGCTTGTGTTGTAAAACTCTTTTATGGTTGGGGGTACGGGGCCTACGGTCGGGGTTGCATAACTTTGCTGAGACACTTTAATCATATTATCTACGTCAAGCAAGTGTGCAATAGCCTGCCGCGTGTGCTTATCAGCTAATTTGGGTAGGCGGCTGTTTAAGCCAACATAAACAAATTCGTAGGAGGAGGGAGTGTAAAGTGCATAATCCTGCAGAAATGTCTCATCCTGTTTTAACTGTTGAAATTCAGCAGCCGGAATATTCTCCAGAACATCCAGTTGTCTGTTTCTCAGAGCCATCAGGGCAGTGGTGTTATCAGGTATTATCTGGAAACTTATGCGCTGTGGGTTAGCAGAAAGGTAATCAGTGTTTGTTTTATTACCCCACCAGTCTTGCTTTTTCGTTAGGGTTAAATATTGCCCCGAAACCCAGCTATCCAGTATGTAGCCACCACTGCCCTGCAACAGTTCTTTATTTCTTGAAAAATCAGAACTGTTGAAATGTTCAGCAAAAGCTTTAATTCTCTGGTTGTTTTCTAGCGTGGTAGTATTTTCTTCTAAAGAAGCAACAGTAATCGGCTCTAATAATCTTTCTTGGTCAAACAGGTAAGCTGGCAATATAAAGAAGTCACCTGTTAAAAGCTCCATTTCAGGCATAAAGCCTTCACACTTGAGCTTGAACTTTCTGTTATTATTTTGATCTACTACAATATCACTGATAAACTCTACTTGTGGCTTTAATTTTTCATTGTTAACCAATGGTGCTTTCAGCACTTTTAATGTAAAGGCCACATCAGCTGCTGTTACAGGGCTTCCATTAGCCCATGTAGCTTCCTCTCTTATTTCATAGTTGAAATAAGTAAAGGAGTCAACCCTTTCTACAACAGGTAAGTCTACCACTAAAGCTGGTTTAAGCTCATCGCTTGCCAAATCAACAACTAAAAGGCTCTGGAAAAGCAGGTTTATCACCTGAAGCCCCTCAGCATCAGAATAACTGACAGGGTTTAATGTTTCTGGTTCTTTAGTAAGCCGCACGCGAACCTCATCGAGTTGGCGCTGTGGCTTACTGCAAAAACATAAAAATAAAGCTAAGCTGTAAACCAGTAAATTGATTTTCCGCATCTTCTTTAACCTTTGTCTACTGTTGAAATCAAAGGCAAGATAGGGAAAAGCTTAATTTTGTGTAGAGTCAATTAAAAACTATTATTCTACGTCATTCCAAGTACCTGTACCGCCGAAAGCTGTTATTGTTTGCTCAGTAGTTGCCTTGTCTTTAGTAGTTGCTTTCGTAGTAGTCTCTGATGTAGTGGTAGTGTTACCAGATAAGACTAAGTTTAACAGGATAGAGATGATTAAGGATGTCATTTTCTTGTCTTTTAAATTGTTTAAGAATAAGACAAAATTGAAACATTATTGGTGATGTAGAAAGGAATGTTATACTTCAAAAGTAACTAAAAATATTTAAACTATAAGTTTATCTATTTTAATACAGCTTATAGTTAAATTAATTAATTGCATAGTTTCTGATAAAAGCGTTATCTTAAACTTACAGAAAGTAACTTAATGCTGAATTTGTTAATTTAAAGTTAAAGCCTTAGAGTTGTAACTTAAATGAAATACTATGCTTAAAAGTAACATTGGTTTTAAGCATAGTATTTTTTAAAATTATGGTCAAGTTGCTATTTATGATGGTGAATCGTACTTAATCTTATGGAGGAACTAAAAAGGTTATCTAAATTAGTAACATATAGTTTAAACATTAATAGTGTTCTTTATCAGGATAAGAAGCAGGGGAATAAAGAGGACGTATTGATTTCAAACATAAAGAAAGGGAAGTATAAAACTGATGCAGATGCTGCTTTAGATCTCTATCAAGCTGGACCTAATGATGTCAGGTATAAAATGCTAAAGCATCGTTTAAAGAGAAAGCTTTATAACAACTTATATTTTATTGACTATAATAAGCTAAATACCAAAGTTAGTTTTCAGAAAGAGCAGGAGTGTTATAGTATGTTGCACCATGCTCATGTGTTACTTCGCCAATATGAGCTTGATCTTGTTATATCAATAGCAAAGAAGATTATTGCAATTGCAAATCAGTATGATTTCACAAGCTTGTTGATCTCAGGTCTGGAACTTTTAACTTTATCATACTCTCAACAAGGAGCATTAAAACCTTTTCTGTCAGCCAAACAAGATTTAACTGTGGCTTTAGACAAAAGAAATTATGAGCGTGAAGCTGTGTCTCTTTTTCAATATGTAAGCATTAATTTAAAAAAATCAGTTAAATCAAGAAAAGAACTATTACCAGAGTTACCTTCCATACTTCATAAACTGGAAGATTTATGGAATTCCTGTGGTACGTTTGATGCTTTTGAATCTTATTATAAGGCATATATTTGGTACAATGAATTGGAAGGCAGCTTTGCTAATATTGTTACACTTACTGTTCAATCTGAGAGATGGGTAGAAGAGGGTAAGGTCAATTTGTTAAGGTTTGAGTACAGCTACAACAAGTTTATAATAGTATATGCTCATTTAAGAGCCAAACATTTAATTAATGGACTACTATATGCAGAACGTTTTTTAGCAGACTTCAACCCTAATACTTCTAAATGGTTTGCCTATATGGAGAACTATTGCCTTTTAGCCCTTCACTCAAAGTTATATGAGTTGGCGGACAGTTTGTTCCAGAAGGTATTTGCTAATGGTGCTTATAGTAAAATAGGTAATACAGCCAAGGAGAGGTGGGTGCTTTACCAGGCATACTTTAGTTTGGTAAACTCAAACAGTACAACTGGCATCGCTAACAAAAAAAATCCATATTTTATCTCCCTGCCTGAGTATAGTAAGGATAAACAAGGTTTCAATGTTGCTATACTGGTGCTGCAGTTCGTTTACTTTCTTAAGAAGGGAGATGCAGAAGCTTTGATGTACCGCATTGAAAGCCTAAAAAAATATATTCTAACACATCTTAAAGACAACTTTAGCCTTAGAAGTAAACTTTTTCTGAAGTTACTGATGCTTACTGTTACAGAAGATTTCAATGCGGAGGTTTGTGCTACAAAAGGAGAAAAGTATTTTGAAAAACTGAAAGATACTCCCACACCAGGAGATGCTTATGCAGAAATTGAAATTATACCTTACGAGCATTTATGGGAGTTGATATTAGATACTCTTATAAAGAGGGAAGCTTAATAAACAGGGGCTTCTTTGTTTTTCTTGAATGATGTAGACCTGTTTAAGCATATTTTCTTTGTAACTGTTATAAAGCTTTAAACAAGATTTATCTTTACTACAATATAAAGTCTCTTTAGCGCCTTTTGCACTGCTTAGACCATATTTAATCTTATCATAACATAAAGGTTACTCAGATGTTATAATGGAGGTTTTTCTTAGTCTTTATAAACAAATAAAGATATAAGAATAACTATGAACAAAAAGCTACTTTTTTTCGGCCTCGGATTTATTTTAACTATGTCGGCCTGTCGTGAAGACGAAGATGTGACTGTACCTTTTCCAACAGAAGATCCTGCAGGCTTTTCAGAAATAGGCGAGATTCATTTAGAGGGTGGTGCAGGTGCTGCAGAAATCAGTGCCTATGACCCCAGTACAAAAAGGCTGTTTGTTGTAAACAATGCAGTTAACTCCCGGGTGGATGTTATTGATGTGCAAAATCCTGCTACTCCCGAATTTATTCAAAGCATTGATATAACACCTTATGGAGGCGGTGTTAACAGCGTGGCTGTGAAAAATGGTATTCTGGCTGCTGCTGTAGAAGCTAATATAAAGCAAGATAATGGTAAAGTAGCCCTTTTCAATACCAAGACTTACGATCTGCTGAAACTAGTGCCTGTAGGTGCGCTGCCTGATATGGTAACTTTTAGCCCTGATGGCACCTACATTCTTTCTGCAAATGAGGGTGAGCCTAACAGCGATTATACTGTTGACCCCAATGGATCTGTTTCCATTATTTCGGCAATTGACAATTACAATGTCGTAACGCTTGAGTTTACTGCGTTCAATAACTCTCAGGCTGATCTGGAAGCTAAAGGACTAAGAGTATTTGGCCCTAATGCTACATTAGCTATGGATGTTGAACCTGAATATATCACAGTGTCTGAAGACTCAAAAACAGCTTGGGTAACTTTGCAGGAAAACAATGCCATAGCAAAAATTGATTTAGAGACAAAGTCTGTTACTTCAGTTGTGCCTTTGGGTTTTAAAGATCATTCCCTTAATGGTAATGAATTTGATGTTAGTGATGAAGATAATGCTGTTGCTTTTGCTACATGGCCAGTAAAGGGAATATACCTTCCTGATGCTTTGGCTTCTTTTTCTGTAAATGGTACAGACTATATAATTACAGCAAATGAAGGAGATGCGCGTGAATATAATGCATTTGAAGAAGAAGCTAGGGTTAAGAAACTGCCACTAGATTCAAATGCTTTTCCGAATGCAGCAGAGCTGCAGAAAGACCTAAACCTGGGGCGCTTAAAAGTTACCACTACCTTAGGCGATATTGACAGTGATGGCGATTACGATGAGTTATATTCTTTTGGTACCCGTTCCTTTAGTATCTGGCAGGGAGCAACAGGTGTTCAGGTTTATGATAGCGGTAACGAAATTGAGAAAAAGTTGGCTGAAGCAATAGTTTACCCGGATGATAGAAGCGATGATAAAGGAGCAGAGCCTGAGGGGGTTACCGTAGGGGTAGTAAATAACCAGACAATTGCTTTTATAGGTTCAGAGAGAGCTGATGCCGTTCTTTTGTATGATGTTACTAATCCTAATCAGCCTCAATTTCTACAGGTGTTGAAAACTGGTGATGCTCCCGAAGGTATTATTTTTATTGCTGCTGCTGAAAGTCCAAATAAAAAGAGCCTTTTAATAGTAAGTTCCGAAGATGATGGGGTTGTAAAGGTATTTGAAGCAGGTAAAATATAGTAAGTTATACTTGTAAATAGTCTAACTAAGATCTAGCTGTGCTTCTTCGGTTTAATGCTAAAGCAGCATAGATAACTTTCAATTTATTTTAATTACAAAAGCCGCCTCTTAATTATAACAAGTAGGCGGCTTTTGCTTTACATAAAGCTTGCTTTTTATAACAGAATAAACCCCCCTTATGTAAGCTTTAACTTCAAAGAAGGATAATATTAAACTCATGATAGTGCTCCTTTCACGATCACCATAACGGATACTTTTCTACTTCTGGTTGTTATTTACAAATTGCTAAAAGCGATGATGAAATGTTAAGTTCGGTCTTGGATAACACATGCCGTTTTTTATCAAAAAAATGTTTGAACGGAGGATAATCTAAGTAAAGCTTCTATTTGGTTAAGTTAAAATAATATTATATTTAACATTGTATAAGTGGGATAATGTAAAAAAAATACTATTATTGTGGCTTGGTTGTTTTGAATAATTAACTCCTGTACTACCCAAATATAGCTAGAAAAAGAGGGGATATGTTTAGTATTAATATAGCCTCAGTACATTGATAATCTTTGCATGAAATTACCTGTTTCGTTTCTAACATTTCTCTTTAGCTTCATAATTACATCAGAAGCTGTCTTAGCACAACATTTTTTCAAGGATAAAAGTGATGCAGACGTAGCTGTTTATCATAAAATTGATTCTTTGAACGAGTTAGCTTTTGTATCAAAGCGTAATGATATAGATAAAGCTCTCAAGCTTCTTGATGATGCAGCAAGATTATCTGTAGCAAATAATTATAAAAAGGGAACTGCTACTAACTACCTGTACGAAGCCGGTATCTATGAACAAAATGGGTATTCCAAAAATGCCCTGCCTCTCTACTATAAGTCTTTAGAGTTGAGTAAAGCAATAGATGACACGTTTAATGTTGCCCGGGCAAACCAGCAGATTGCCAAAGCCTTGATGGATGGGAATGATCTAACAGAGGCTGAGAAGCTTTTTAAAGAGGCAATGGCGAACTATAAAATCTTAAACCGCAGAGATGATTTAGTAAATATAGAGAACTATCTTGGCCGTATTAAGCTGCAACAAAAAGATTATGTTACAGCAGAAAAGTATTTTTCCGAAGCCCTTCGAGAAAGTAAGGAAGTAGCTTATGGTTATGGATTAAAAAAAGCAAATTATTATTTGGGAGTCCTTTACCTGGAGAAGAATAACCTACCTAAGGCCAAAGTTTTTTTGAGCAATGCCTTAACTTTAGATGAGCAGAAAAACGATAAATATGGTTTATCTCTTGCTAAAATAAAGTTGTCTGTAGTTGCCTGTAAGGAGAAACATTATGAAGAAGCAGTAAAACTGGCTAAATCTGCCTTGCAGGATGCTCATGCAATTTCAGCCATGCAGCTTGAGATTGAGGCAGTTGAAACTCTTAAAAATGTTTATAATTATCAGAAAAACTATGAGAAGGTAATAGAGTGGCAAGAGGTTCTAATTGATCAACAAAAACAGATCTATGACAAAGAACGCTCTTTTGCCCTTCAGTTTCTAGATATATTAAAGAAAAAGCAAGAAGAACAACTAGCTTTTGAAAAGCAGGTGCTTCAGGCAGAGCATAAAGCAAGGTTTACTTATTTAATACTTTCTATAGTAGGCTTAGGCTTGGTTATATTGTCTGTTCTTGCTTATGTGTGTTATAGAAATTATTTAAACGCGAAGATCTACAGTAAAGAATTAGCAGCCAAAAATGCTGTGATTGAAGAGAATGCTTTGATGTTACGAGAATTAAACAAAGCTATTTCGATACAGAATACAGGTCTTGCAGAAACAAACCAAATGAAAAATAAGCTTTTCTCTATTATCTCTCATGATTTGAGAGCTCCTTTTTCATCTGTTAAGGGTGTTCTTGGCTTGATCCAATCAAGGTCTATGTCTGATGACGAGATAAAGCGGGTTATGGGGTTGCTTAACAGGGAATTGGAGGTAGCAATGGGAATGCTTCATAATCTGTTTGTGTGGGCTAAGGCGCAACTGGAAGGCTCTGTAATAAACCTTGAACCAATAAATTTATATAACCTCGCTGAAGAAAATATTGAGTTTGCGTTAAGCCAGGCCCGGCAGAAGAATATTTCACTTATTAATGCCGTGCCCACCAATGCTCTGGCCTTAGCTGACAAAGAAAGGCTGAGCTTTGTGTTGCGTAACTTACTGATGAATGCTATAAAGTTTACTTATGGCAACGGAGAAATCAGCATACATACAGAAGACCTTGGAGATAAAGTAGCCATAGCCGTTACTGATAATGGTAAAGGTATAGCACCTTCCAATTTAAATAAACTGTTTACTGAACAACGCTTTACCAGCCTTGGAACAGCTAAAGAAAAAGGGACTGGTTTAGGTCTTATGCTTTGCAAGGACTTCGTGGAAAGCCTTGGTGGAACTATCACAGTGAAAAGTACAGAGGGTGAGGGAAGTACCTTTTTTGTTGTACTGCACAAGGCTTTACAAGCTGACATTCAGGAAACTGCTGAGAGCCGGCATCAGTATCAGGAGATACACCATAACAATTAATACCTTACTCTTCTTGCTTATCGTTATTCATAAAAGAGAATAAACAGTTTGCAATTAACTGTGTCTTTGCAAGCTGTTAGGGGTTTAAGCTGTGGAACAGCTTAAACCCAAGAAAATAACTACCTTACCTATTCTCTTTAAAATATGGCTTACATTATGCTGCCACTAGCTCGTCTTGATAGACGAATGGGCGCCAGCCTTTCATGAACATTTCAAAGTTGGATGTACCATATCTGCAGGAATCAGTCTTCGGGCAAAATGATTCTAAAATGTTACCAGTAGAACCATCTTGATTTACATAAACTAGCCCATGTTCTTGGCCTTGATGCAACACAGAAATATCCACTATTCTGCAAGTTCGCTGTATGCCGTCTTTTTTTACTATAAAATCCATTTCATTATATAATTAATTCTAATAATCGCTGTCTTGGCTGTTTTTAGCCGTCTACATGCAATATTAAGTACAATTTAATTAACAAAAGCTTTGCCATACTTTATGGTTTCGTTAAGTTTTTGTGATCTTGTAATTTAAATATTTCGAAACACACCTTTATAATTTAGAAATACAGAGAGGCAATTACTATAAGGTAAACTTTCCCCTTTGGTTAGTTAGTGAAATTATGGGCCTTAGTAAAAGCACAATTACAAAATCAATTGACACTGAAAGGGGGAATGCTTTTCAATATTTTGTCTATTGGAAGAGTTTACCAGGCGAAGTTTAAAGTAGAATCTAGCATGATAATTTGTTTTAGTCCGGTTAAAATTCTTATACTCTGTAGCTTTAAGGAGCATAGAGTATGAAAGAGCAAAGCATATTTACTCGTCAAGTCTTATTAAACATTCCGAATTGATACAATACCTTAAACCTCCTGGTTCAGGCCCATCAGGGAAAACATGCCCAAGATGACAATCACAAACATTGCACAAAACTTCAATTCTGCTCATCTTAAAGCTATCATCAAAAGCATATTTAACGGCGCCCTTAGTTACAGGTTGAGTAAAACTGGGCCACCCGGATATGGCATGATACTTTTCTGTAGAGTTGAATAAGTGGCTGCCGCAGCCAACACAGGCGTAAAGGCCTGGCTCATAAGAGCGACAATAGGCATTTCTATATGGTGGCTCTGTTTCTTTTTGTCTCGCTACCTTATACTGTTCTGGTGTAAGTTTTAGCTTCCATTCTTTATCTGTTTTTTCAAGTCTTCTATATGGTTCCGGATTACTATATTTAGCAAATTTAATGACATCTATCCAGCGCAACATGTATGTATCTGTTATAAAGTATTTTCCTGAAACATGAGCTTCTGAAGTAAGATTCCACCTGTTTAGGATAGCAGTGCCTTTACCTTAAGTAAGGAAAACTTGGCTACAGATGCTTTGTTCTTTAGGTAGTAAAATAGCTAGTATTTAAGTTCGATACGTGGAAATAACTCTTAACCAGCCTCAGAAACCCTCCCCATAAATGCGGATTCTGAAGCTAGTTTTAACTTGGTTCCTTTAAATACACCACCTTCTTTGAAGGGATTAAGAGGTCATTATAGAAAAGTAGCGAAGCTCTTAGCTTAAAATGAAAAACGCTAAAACTATTAACTGCTATTTTTTTCTGAATCTATTACTTACAACAAGCTCTTTAGTTCCATGTATCCAGGAATAAAAACCTTGCCCTGACTTTATACCTTTATGGCCTGCCTGTACCATATTCACCAGCAGTGGGCAAGGAGCATATTTCTGGTTTCCAAATCCTTCATATAGAACATTAAGAATAGACAGACAAACATCCAGGCCTATAAAGTCAGCCAATTGTAAAGGTCCCATAGGATGAGCCATACCCAACTTCATGATCGTGTCTATTTCTTCCACACCAGCTACTCCTTCATACAAGCTGTAAATAGCTTCGTTAATCATGGGCATCAGGATGCGGTTAGCCACAAAACCAGGATAATCATTACACTCGGTAGGAACTTTACCTAGTTGGAGTGCTATTCCCATCACCTCTTGCGTAACGGCATCAGAAGTTGAATACCCCCTTATTATCTCAACTAGCTTCATCACAGGTACTGGATTCATAAAATGCATGCCAATAACTCTATCAGGGCGATCAGTTACAGAAGCTATCTTTGTTATAGAAATAGAGGAGGTGTTGGAGGCAAGAATGGCATTTGGCTTTGTATAGCTGTTTAGGTCTTTAAAAATCTTCAGCTTCAGATCAACATTTTCGGTGGCTGCTTCTACTACTAAGTCAGCATCCTTAACGGCTTTTTGTGTGTTTGTAAAGGTCGTAATGTTTTCTAGTGTCTCTGACTTTTCTTCTTCTGTTAGGTTTCCCTTAGCAATAATTCTGTCCAGGTTTTTAGAAATGGTGGCAAGTGCTTTTTGAAGGGCCACCTCCGATATGTCTACAAGCGAAACATTAAAACCATTCTGAGCAAACACATGAGCAATTCCATTGCCCATAGTACCAGAACCAATAATTGAAATTTTCTTCATAGGTGTAGTTTAACTTATTAGCTGAGCTATACAAAGCTAAAATAAATTAAGATAAACCTGTTGTTGTTTTGTAGTGCCTTTAAATATTCTAACTAAAGATTTAGAGCGAGAAACTATGCTACTAGTTGTAGTACCGTAATGTTAAAAAAAGAAGTTAATAAATGTTTTGGGGATAGGTATTAGTTTTTTTACTTATAAGTTACTGATTAATAAATGGTAATGGTGGTGTAACGCCTTTGAGATATTATTTACTTAATAAGTATATTATTTTATTCATACAAAAAAGTGCTTAAATATAAATCCTTTAAAATATAGATGCGTAAAAGCCTAAAACAAAAAAATACAAATAATGCCTGTTAGTAAATTTCTGGATTAAAGAAGTAGAAGAGCAGGCAGATGTAGTATGTAAGAGAGTATTAAAATCTAAAACTATGGGAAATTTATTGTATTTAATAGCAGTGGTACTTGTAATATTCTGGCTGATTGGCTTCTTAGGATTTCCTGATGCCGTGGGTGGAATAATTCACGTTTTATTAGTACTAGCCGTAATAGCAGTTTTATTACGCTTGATTCGTAGTGCATAACCTCTACGGGTCGAAATCGTTTAATACTTATAAGTTAAATATTTGACACAAAAAAATAAAACTATGGGAAATTTATTGTATTTAATAGCAGTGGTACTTGTAATATTCTGGCTGATTGGTTTCTTAGGATTCCCTGACGCTGTAGGTGGGTTAATTCACATCTTGCTGGTAATTGCCGTAATAGTAGTGTTACTGCGACTTATTCGTGGTTGNCTTCTTAGGATTTCCTGATGCCGTGGGTGGAATAATTCACGTTTTATTAGTACTAGCCGTAATAGCAGTTTTATTACGCTTGATTCGTAGTGCATAACCTCTACGGGTCGAAATCGTTTAATACTTATAAGTTAAATATTTGACACAAAAAAATAAAACTATGGGAAATTTATTGTATTTAATAGCAGTGGTACTTGTAATATTCTGGCTGATTGGTTTCTTAGGATTCCCTGACGCTGTAGGTGGGTTAATTCACATCTTGCTGGTAATTGCCGTAATAGTAGTGTTACTGCGACTTATTCGTGGTTGACGTTAATATAAATATAATAAAAAATAAGGCTGTCTCGAAAGAGCAGCCTTATTTTTTTACAGGAATGCTTGATGGGTTATTGTCTGAAAGGAAAGTTGAAACCTGCCCGAATTACCGGGTTACTATACGGGTTTGCATATTCATCTTTCCTGACATTGTAAAGTAGCAGCAGGTCAAAAGAAGCTTTATCACTGATCCGCTGGCGATAGCCAAGTCCTATCATAGGTAACGCTATGGCTGTGCGCTCCTTATAAAGATAACTTGTAAAAGGAGAAAAATATTCACTACTGATATACTCTACCTCACCATGTGCTATGATGGCACCATCTCCAATATTAAACATTTCCACTTGGGTAAAAGCCCTTCCTCCAAAGTTTTGTAAGGTAACACCATAAGCTCGTCTGAAATGATAAACTAAGCCTCCTCCTACGCTGAATTTATCTGTTAATTTATAACCAATAATAGGCAACAGCGAAATATTGGTATAAGTACCAAACTGCAGACCAAAGCTACCACCAAAGTACAGGCGATCAATCAGAGGAACTTTCTCTTTCACCTCCTCATCCTGGACTTCTGTTGATTTTTGAACCTGTACGGAGTTTTGCTGTGGTTGCTGATCGATTGTTCTTGGCTGCTTCCTTGGCCTTACAGGTTCAGTTGTAGGAGTAGGTGGGCCTGTGGGTAATACAGGTTTCCGGCGTACTGTGTCAGGCTCAGTCTGGCCAAAAGAAACTTCAGTGCTTAGAATCAGGAGTATCAGACTCAGAATGAAAGAAAAGCGCAGGCGCTGAGGCATAGTGGTAGTTTATGATGCTTGTTTATAAGGCAAAAATATCAAAACGTTAGTTAAATAACTTTTTCAGAGCCTTAAAAGATTATTACCAATATCAATACTAATAATCTTTTAAGGCTCTGTTAATTAAATTTTGTCTCCTAACTTAGAAGATTGAAGTTAATAATTCAAACGCTAATTTAATGTTAACTATTGCTTTGGTGCTTGATAGTTTAAAAAATGCCGTGCCTCTTTTAAAGCACGGCATTATAATTTTTACCAACAATTACAAAGATTAAACCACCGCTGTGGCATTCATTTTTTTACGCAGGTCTTTGATGTAATCATCATTCAGGTATTCCTCATAGCTCATGCGTCTATCGATAACACCATTTGGAGTAAGTTCTATAATTCTGTTTGCAACAGTATCCACAAATTGTAAGTCATGAGACGAAAACAAAAGGCTGCCATCAAAATCTTTCAGAGCGTTGTTAAGGGCAATAATAGATTCAAGGTCTAAGTGGTTAGTTGGATCATCGAGAACTAAAACATTACCAGACTCTAGCATTATTTTAGAGAACATACAACGTACTTTTTCTCCACCAGATAGAACACTTGCCTGCTTTAAAGATTCCTCACCAGAGAATAACATTCTGCCCAGGAAACCACGGATAAAGCTTTCGTCTTTCTCCACAGAATATTGTCTTAACCAATCAACCAGGTTAAGGTTTGTATCGAAAAACTCTTCATTATCTTTAGGGAAAAAAGAAGTCGTAATGGTGGTACCCCAAGAGTAATCACCTGAGTCAGCTTTTGCTTCTCCAGTTATTACTTTAAAAAAAGTAGATGCTGCAATATCGTTACGACCTAGAACTGCAATCTTATCTCCTTTGTCAACCATAAAAGTAACATCGTTGAAAACAGGAGTGCCGTCAACAGACTTGCTAAGGTTATTTACGCTTAGCAACTGATTACCAGGCTCACGCTCAGGTTTAAAGGCTATGTACGGGTACTTACGGGAAGATGGCTTAATGTCATCTAGCGTAAGTTTTTCCAGTAATTTGGCACGTGAAGTTGCTTGTTTTGATTTAGATGCATTGGCACTGAAACGTCGAATAAACTCTTCCAGTTCTTTACGCTTGTCTTCTACTTTTTTGTTAGCGTCGGCACGTTGCTTTAGGGCTAGCTGGCTGGACTCGTACCAGAACGTATAGTTACCGGCAAACATTTGTACTTTGCTAAAGTCAACATCGGCAATGTGTGTACAAACGGCATCCAGGAAGTGGCGGTCGTGAGACACAACAATAACAGTGTTTTTAAAATTATCCAAGAAGTTTTCCAGCCACATAATAGACTCCGCATCCAGGTGGTTGGTAGGCTCATCGAGCAACAAGATATCAGGATTACCGAACAGGGCCTGGGCCAGCAGAACACGTACCTTTTCGCTACCACTCAGGTCTTTCATAAGAGAGTAGTGAAGGTCTTCGCTTATACCAAGGCCACTTAACAGTTCTGCTGCTTCATACTCTGCGTTCCATCCTTCCAGGTCAGCAAATTCCCCCTCTAGTTCAGCTGCACGTATACCGTCTTCTTCGTTGAAGTCTGGTTTAGCGTAGATAGCATCTTTTTCATGCATGATGTCCCATAGGCGTTTGTGGCCCATTATAACCGTCTGAAGCGCAGGAAATTCATCGTAAGCAAACTGGTTCTGTTTCAAAACAGCAAGACGAGCATTGGCAGGTATATCTACGGTACCTGTGTTAGGCTCTATCTCGCCGGATAATATTTTTAGAAAAGTAGACTTTCCGGCTCCGTTGGCACCAATAAGGCCATAACAGTTGCCGGGAGTAAACTTAATAGTTACATCTTCAAATAATGTGCGCTTGCCGTAAGACAGGCTGACATTGCTGGTACTAATCATAGATATTTATAAATGAGCTATTACGAACGATTACAATACAAAATTACAAAATAAAGTGGGGATTGGCTAAAAGTGTTAAAAGCCATTTATCAGAGGCGTTTAACACTCATGCATAAAGCCTTTTTAATGAGGTTATTGAGGTGCCATGTGTAAAATAAATTGCCTAAAGCACAACGCCACGCCATTTTCTGTAGTATATAATTTTAGTTATATACAGTAAATGCACTTAATATATTTTGCCGGACCATAATCCGACGTTTATTGAATAACCAATAGAGTGCTTAATCTGTTCATTTTAAAATAAATAATAAGAAAAATTTAAAAGAAAAAATATGGCACCTTCAAATGTATCTTACCAGAAAGTATCTTTAAAATATGGGATTTTTGTGGGTATTGCCCATGTACTGTTTTTCCTGTTAATGAGAGTGCTTGGGTTTAGCAATGCTATTGAGCTATCATTTATTAGTGGTATCTTTTTAGTGATTGGTATTTGTGTGGCTTTAGCTAACTTTAAAAAAGCCAAGGGAGGCATGATAAATTATTTCCAGGGGTTGGCAATAGGTGCTACAGTCGGGGTAGTATCCTCTACCATACTGGCTTTGTTCTTAGTTTTATACGTTACTACCATTGACACAGCTTATCTTGCTAATTTACAGGCCAGTGCTCTATTCCCTGAAAGTATTTCAGTACTTGCTTTATTTGCATTGACTATTGTTTATGGTTCCTGGCCAGGGTTCTGGCTTGCTTTTATAGCCATGCAATGGTTTAAGAAGCCACAACACACTATGTCTAATGATAAGGTATAGCCTTTGAGTACAAAAGGAATTTTTACCTACAAAAGAAACTACAAACTATGGAAAAAGTTGGCTTAAAATATGGCGTTTTTACCGCCCTGGGCCTTATAGTGTATTTTTTACTAATGATGTTACTGGGCTTTGAGAAGGTCTTGGAGCTTCGTTTCTTTAATGCTGTTATAATGGCTGTGGGTGTATGTCTTGCTATAAGAGGCTATAAGATAAGCGTCAACGGAGATATCCCGTATCTGAAAGGAATAGGCACAGGGTTTTTGACTGCTCTTGTTGGCTCCGCTCTTTTTGCCGTGTTTATGCTTGTTTATACAAAGACAGCAGGAGGAGAGCTTATAGAGGCAATTGCAGCAGACAATATGTTTGGCGACCGCATGGAGTCAACGCCAGGTGTTGTTATTTTTATGGTACTAATGGTGGAAGGAATCATATCAGGTTTTCTGATCTCTTTTATAGCCATGCAATGGTTTAAAAAACCTAACCATGAAATTCCAGGTGGCCCCAATTCATAAACCACTGTTAGTTCCAAACACGAAGGCCCGCCAGATAATTCTGGCGGGCCTTCGTGTTTGGAACTAACAGTGGTTTTAAGACACAATTTGATCTGGCCTCTGTATTATTTGTATAACTACTTCGTGTAAATCGCCCTCATTGTCTTTAATCTTGAATGTAACCAGTGGGTTATCAGCATCATAAACAGATTGAATATCTATTACCTGTTCTCCTTTACCTAATTTTTCTTCCAACTGTGGGGTAAGTTCCTTTAATGCTTTAGCAATTGTGACTTCCAAGGTACTAGGGTTGTAATCTAATGTCTTCATACTTATATGTTTTAATACGTAAGCATTTGTGCTGCTTTGCATCCGTGCTTTTAAATAATCTTTAATTCTCTCTTAGTTTATACCATTTGTAAAGAGAAGAGTAACATATAAATTTTATAATATTTATTACTAGTCACTTTAAAAAAGCAGTATAGTCTTAGTTGATAATCACTTTGCTGTAATTGTTTGATAATCAAAAAATAAAGTGCTAATAAATCTTGATAAAGGAGAACCTGCGTTGCATTAAATACGTTAAATGATGAAGAAATAATAATAAAGGAAAGCGTATGAAGAAAATATTACTTTTAGCTGTTGCTTGCCTTATCTCTGTCTGTGGTTTTTCACAAAGCAGGTATCGTTCAGATGAAAAGCTTGATAAGTTGGTTTTAGCTGTTAACTTAACAGGCCCTGACATGGTTACCCAGGAGTTACAGCTGGAATTGAAACTGGATGATGATCAGCATAAGCAGGTGCTGGAATTGAACCTCTTCCGCTATAATGAAATAATGACAGCGGAAGAGGTTTATCAGAATGATCCTGTTATTCTTTCAAGAGTTATACGAAATATTAATTTTGAAAACGACAAAGCTATAACGAAGCTGCTTTCAGAAGTTCAGATGCAGGCATTTCTGAAGCTAGACGAACAGCGAAATATGATATTAGTGAGTGAGAACGAGTAAGCGTTTCGCTCTGCCTATACAAAAAATAAAGCCCGGTTTATTCGGGCTTTATTTTTTGTATAGGGTCTTTATAAAAAATCTCGGATGCTTTACCAATGGCATTTATGCGAACGCCTACTCTGTTTGCTTCTGACATCTTGTTGCGTTCTGTGCATTGAGAGCCTGGTTCCAAGTAATAATAGTAATTGCGTTGGTTCCCTTCAAGTAGTTCTTCATTGTCTGGTTTCCCAAGTACATTGCGTATCACATATTCTTTCTTACCAATTAGGTCTTGTTTAATTTTCTCAAAGTCTTCTACTAGCTGCATTCGTTTGTTATCGCAGGCATAACGATCATTTTTCCATGTTTCGCTATCAAAGTTCTTAAAGCTTTCAGGAGTACTGCAGGAACTCAGTAACAGGCATATTAGTAACGGTATTAAAAAAAAATGCTTCATCATTATTGGTTTTGGGTCATAAAGTTGCAGCATCATGTTGTATAAGACAAGATAATCAGTAAAAATATAGTGGAATGAAATATTTTTAGCCTAAATTAGTTATACAAGAAACATATAATAACAGGCTTTTACTGTTGGTTTTATATGTGTAGTTGGATAATTATTATAGATCAGGATAGAGATAGTTTAAAACAGCCGGAACAATTACAGGTGATAAACCTGTTCCCTTTGTAACTACTCCACAAACTTAAGCTTGAAAAACCTATGTTAAGAGCAGTATTATCTACCCTTACTCTTGGGCTATTATCGTTTTCTTTTACGTTGCCAGCCGATGGTGTGCATGCGGATGTGCTTCCTTCTACTGCTGTAAAAGCACCTGTTATTACAACACCTGTTACCTCTACTATGCCCGATAGGCTTACGTTTGCGGAAAAGCAGGCTGCTTTCAATGATCATGTTTTAGACATTTATAATAGTGCAGATTTGCAGCGAAAAGGCCTGTCTTTTGATGTGTTTCAGAAAGCTCTTATAGGCTTTCACAACTTCAAGAAGAATAATTTAATTTCTCCTTCCAAGTCTGTAATTACGGTTGTGGATTTTACAAAATCCAGCAGCCAGAAACGCCTCTGGACTATCGACCTGCATTCTAAAAAAGTTCTGTTCAATACACTTGTGGCTCATGGCCGTAATACAGGAGGAGACAAAGCCGTGAAATTTTCTAATCAGCCAAACTCCTTTATGAGTAGCGTAGGCTTTTACCTTACCAACCAGACTTATTATGGTAAACATGGCCTTTCGTTAAGATTATCTGGCATGGATGATAAGTATAATTCTAATGCCTTGCCACGTGCCATAGTGATACATGGTGCAGACTATGTAAGTGAAGCTTTTGTAAAAAGAAATGGACGCCTTGGCAGGAGCTTAGGTTGCCCCGCTTTACCTCAGGAGGTTTCTAAAGATGTTATAAATGCCATAAAAGATAAAACAGTATTATACATTCATGGTGCTGAAAAGAACTACACTTCAAACTACCTTAACCCGGCAACAGCTGTAGATGCTTTTGCTCTAGAGACATTAAGCAGTACGGTATCAAAAATTTGAGGAAAATATATGTTATGGCCACTTAAGCCATGACACAAAAAGCCACTTTCAAGCATATCTGAAAGTGGCTTTTTTGCTTTATAGAGGAAGTAAATCTTTAGGTTTGATCTTTTATAGTCTTTACCAAGCCAATACCCGAAGAGAAAAAAATAAGTCCTACGCCAAATGGTACTAAAGCAGACCATTTGCCTAACACACCGCCGTCACCTCCCATCATAAAAGCATATGCTCCCCAAATAATGCCAATAATACCTAGTATGGTAAGTATAGCACCGAAGGTCTTCTTCATATTCATAGGTTTACTGTTGTAGCTAAAACTCCTAAACTGCTTGGTAGCAGTAAGCTACCTGTGTTACGAAAATTTAATGAACTTAGATTGCTTTACAGGCTTTTGCTGAGGTAAAAAAGGTTAGGTTTAAAGTATGCCTCTGTTCTGCAAACTGCTTATACATAGTGAAAAAAGGTACTGGTTAAATCATGAAAGAGATGGTTTTGTTTCGTAACTACAATCTCCTGTCACACGTTTTGTCTGCGGAAAGTACAGAAAGCTATAAAAGAGCAATAGTGAACCAGCTGTCGCAGCTGCCAAATATTATGGCAGCAATAAGAAAGAGGAGACAGTTGATTTTACCTGGCGTGGTAATATTATTTTTATACAATGAGAGCAATCATAAAGCTTTTAGCAGCGCTCTTGATAGCTGCTGTTTCTCTTGTAACCTACTGGTGTAACACCCAGGAAAATGAGTTTACAGGAGAAAAACAACATGTAGATATGACGGTAGAGCAGGAAATAGCATTAGGCTTGCAGGCAGCACCTGAAATGGCACAGCAATATGGTGGCCTGCATTCTGATCAGGCAGCTGCTGCCAGAGTAAAAGAGGTGGGGCAGCGCTTGGTGCGCCAAACCAAAGCTGGCAAAACACCTTATGATTTTGATTTTCATTTACTGGCAGATGAGCAAACGGTTAATGCTTTCGCCTTACCCGGTGGACAAGTCTTCATAACAGCCGGATTGCTGAACAGACTGGAGTCGGAGGCACAACTGGCCGGTGTGCTGGGGCACGAGATTGGCCATGTCGTCGCCCGTCACTCTGCTGAACAATTGGCAAAAGCAAAGCTAACGCAGGGACTAACCGGAGCCGCTGCCATTGCAACTTATGATCCTGATAATCCTGCCAGTCGCTCCGGAGCAGTAGTGGCGGCTATGGTCGGCAAACTTATGAATATGCGCTATGGCCGGCAGGATGAACTGGAGTCAGACAGGCTATCGGTGAGGCTTACAGGTGAAGCTGGATATGACCCTCGTGCTATGATTGAAGTTATGCGTATTCTGGAGCAGGCAAGTGGTGGAGCAAGTGGGCCAGAATTCACTCAAACTCACCCTAACCCAGGCAACCGTGTTACTGAAATAGAACGAGCCATTCAGCAGGAATATCCTGATGGACTGCCGGAAGGATTACAGCATTAGCAATAGAAAATTTGGAGCATATAAAAACATGATTTCTCAAGACGCTCATGCTTCACTAGCACAACAACTTTTGTCCCTCCGAGAATCAAATACGTAAAAACCGTACTCTTTATAGGTTTTGCGAAATACTTTATAAATTGATTTTCGTATCAGAGGCAAGAGTTAAAAGCACCTCAAACAAAATGGAAGAGCCCACCACCCATAGACATATACTTTTTGTTATAAACCCAATTGCAGGTGACATAGATAAGGAAGAATTAGAGGAAGACATTGAGGATATTTGCCTGGAGCATGGCATTGAATATGAAATTTATAAAACTACGGGCGATCGTGACAAAGAAATTATAAAGGAACGTATTCAACAAAGACAATATGATGCGGTTTATGCTATAGGCGGAGACGGTACCGTAAGTATTGTTGCTTCATTACTTATCGGGTCTGCTTTACCTTTAGGTATTATTCCTTTGGGTTCAGGTAATGGCTTGTCTAAAGATTTGGGTATACCCCAGGATACAGAAGAGGCCTTAAGAATGATCTACAGCCATACAATAAAAAGTATAGATACGCTGGAGATAAACGGTCACATTTCAATTCATCTAAGTGATTTGGGTTTCAATGCACTGGTAGTTAAAAACTTTTGTGAGGGGGGACGTCGTGGGCCGGGCGCTTATGCCTGGATAGCCATGCAGGAGTACCTTGGGTATGAACCTAAGTCTTATAAAATAGAGACCGACAATGATACTTTCGAGGGTAAAGCCTTTATGGTAACTATAGCCAATGCAAACGCTTTTGGTAGTAACGCCAATATCAATCCTAATGGTGTTATAAATGACGGCCAGTTTGAGATTTGCCTCATTGAGCCTTTTCCTAAAGCAGCAGGCATTGGTATTCTATATAAACTTTACACCGATAGTATTGATGATTCTGTTTACAGCCGAAGGTTAAGCTGTAAAAGAGCTACTATTTATAATCTTGACAATGAAGTAGTGCATGTGGACGGGGAACCTGTGCAAATGGAGCAGAGAATTGATGTACAAATGCATACCCAAAGCTTGAATGTTGTTTTACCTCTTTTTGATGATGAAGAGGAATAGCTGATGGTTTATATCATCTCCTCCTGAGCAACATTAGGTTTTAAAATGCTCTTAAGCTCCTTTCGAAAGATAATCTTTCCTGCCTTATCTTCCTCAGACACTGCCTGTACTTCTATCCACACTTGACCGTTGTCGTAGTAGTTCAACACAACAAAGCCCAATTGCTCTACTGTAAACGTGGCTTTACCGCCTTTTTTTACGAAAGCAGTTTTACTGCCTGAGCCACTCACAATGTAGTGGTTCCTGCGGATTTCAAAATGCTGCAGATTATGGTCGTGGCCCGCAACATAAATAATGTTACTGTAGCGATGGAAGATCTGTAAAAACCGTTTACGCATCTTCTTGTATTTACCATGAGCCATATCTTCATACGCTCCAAACATTTTGCGATAGAATGGATAAGCGGAACCAAAAATCGGCAAGGGTATGTAAAAGCGCTTATGGGCAGCTGTTAGCGGGAAAATGTGCTGTTTTATTGTAAACTTGCCACCGTGCATGGCGTTGCTGTAAAGAGGGTGATGGGCCACAATGAGTATCCGCTGATGCTGGTTTTTGCGTAGCAGTGTGTTCAGGTCCAGGAAGAACTGCTCAATATCACTATAGGGGCAGTTATATTCTTTGCCTAAAGGCCGAATTCCCCGATGCACCCACCATTGTGTGTTTATCACGACCATCAACAGCCCTTCAGCTATTTGTATAGGCACTGGCCCCGGACAGCCATTGCGAGGCAGGTAACTGTTTTCATCCTGAAGCTTCTCTACAATAAATTTTTCCTGCCGGAGCATTTGCTGGTAGCCTCCTTTTCTGCCTTTAAACCAGTCGTGGTTGCCACTCAGAAAGATGCCTTTTCCCGAATAACTCTTTAGCATCTGGGTCAGTAGGTTCAGGCGTTCTTCCGCAGCAGCACGATACTTACTTCCTTCAGGAGGTAAACCGATAGGGTAGAGGTTGTCTCCCAGGAAAACAGCTGTACCATTAGCTCCGGCCTGTTGCTGCCACTGTTTGAAAAGGTGCAACACCGGATCTGTACCATCTGTCGCTACAGCACCAATGTCTCCTATTAAAGCAACTGAATGTACTAATTGTGCATTTTTAGGAGGTGTAATTCTTTGCCAGCCAACATCGGCGAGTTTATAATAGGGTTTGCGCCTGTATTTGCGTTCCTGCCAGTAATTGAAGATCAGAAAAACAGATATAAGCGTTGGTACTATGATCAGGAAATATGTCAGCATAAGGGTAGGTTAAACTCCGAACCAGCTTAATAGTTGGGTGGAGTCAGATTTTTAAAATGACCGTTCAGGCGGACACGCTCTTTCAGCCGTTCGGTTTCAAGTACAACTGGTACGATTTGCTCCAGATGTGCTAGTATAACCTCCTGGCGATCACTTTCGCTGTGTAACTGTAATAGGGCATATTCCTGCTCTGTGTTTAACCCCAGGTGATGAGCAATATCATAAGACTTGAAGTCATCAGGCATTTCCATGTACAGTTTGCCAATGCCTAATGCATCATAAAGCTTCTTAATGTTTTCTTTTATTTTCAGTTTGGTTATAATGTCTTCATCAAATGAGTTGTTGATCTCTTCTACTTCTCCGCCTGCATACAACCTGCCCGGTGCCATCTTATCAAATTGCAGAATTTTAAATATGCGTATTCCTTTGGTGCGAATATCCATTTCTCCGCCTCCGTACTTCTTTTCTACTTTAGTAATCTCTATTTCTGTGCCGTACAAGCCTACTCCGTTCTGGATATAAGTGGGTATGCCAAAAGTCTTTTCCTCTTCCACACATTCCATTACAAGCTGCTTATATTTTGGCTCAAAAATGTGCAGGTTTAGCTTCTCTCCGGGAAACACCACAATATCTAGCGGGAAAAGTGGGAGGTACTTAGGCATAGCTTTTTAAAAGTGAAATGTAAAAAGGCTTTATAACTTAAACATTAAGTTAAAACAAAATTATGAGCTTAAAAATAAGCTTTCAGAAAATCCTTTTCCTGAACTTACGGTAAGCTCACCGACTGGTTTACCTGGTGCATCTGTTTAAGTGGTTAAAAGGTTTTGTTGCCCTACAAAAATAGAGCATGTTTTACTTTACAAGTTTTTTTGGCAGGTCCAAAAAGTTAACACGAACTACGAATAAGAAAATGTTTTTACCTTTGCGGCCTTAAAACAGAATACATTTCATGAAAAAAAAGCAAATGGGGCTGCGGCAACTTAAGCTGGCATTTGTAAAGCTAGTGCTGTCGTTGTTGCTGCTGAGTATTGCTTGGGTGTTGCTTTACAGATGGGTGGCTCCGCCAGCTACACTACATATGGTGAAGCGCCGTGCAGAGGCTGGTAAAGCTGAAAGAGAAGAGCCTGAGATCTTGTATAAGTTTATTGCTTTGGAGGAGATGTCGGAGCAGTTGCCATTAGCTGTGGTTGCTTCTGAAGACCAGCTTTTTCCGGTGCACCAGGGCTTTGACTTTAATGCGATAAAGGGTGCCTTTAAGGGTAACCGTAAAGGAAATAACATAAGAGGAGGTAGCACCATTAGCCAGCAGGTTGCTAAAAATGTGTTCTTGTGGCACGGGCGCAGCTATCTTCGTAAAGCCATTGAAGCTTACTTTACAGTGCTGATAGAAGTGTTGTGGGGTAAAGAACGCATTATAGAGGTTTACCTGAATATTGCTGAAATGGGAGATGGAGTGTTTGGAGTAGAGGCTGCTTCTCAGAAGTTCTTTGGTAAGCCAGCCATGGACCTGAAACGAAGGGAGGCAGCCTTACTGGCCGCAGTATTGCCAAACCCGATTAAATTTTCGGCTAAAAATCCTTCTTCCTATGTGCGTACACGCAGATCCCGTATTTCCAGGGCAATGGGCAGATTAGGTGGTACTACTTATATAAAAGATATTCTTCCGGAAAATGATGAAAAATAAACCTCTATTCTTTGTTGCCAGTTTATTTGCGCTTTGGCTTTATACAGGCTGTACCACTAGTAGGAGTACTATGGCATCAGCGAACGATGCTGCAACTGAATTAAAGCAGGTACTGGATGAGCAGTCAGCCTGCTGGAGCAGGGGCGATTTAGAATGCTTCATGCAAGGGTACTGGAAGTCCGACTCTTTGCTTTTTGTAGGTAAAAGTGGTGTCACTTATGGTTGGGAACAAACTCTTGAAAACTATAAGCGCAACTACCCAGGTGCCTCTGCTATGGGTAAACTTACATTTAATTTAAAAGAGATACGGACTTTATCACCGGATACAAGGTTAGTGGTTGGGAAGTGGCATCTCAAACGGGACGTTTCAGCCGGAGATCTTACAGGTTATTTTTCTGTTATCTTCAGGCATTTTCCTGATGGATGGAAGATTATAGCCGATCACTCTAGCTAATACTAATAGCTTACTGCTAAAGCCAAAAAAAGAAAAGGCTCCCACAATCAAATTGAGGAGCCTTTTCTAATATTGAAATAAATTTCAACTTTTAGCCATTTGTATTAACGGAGTGTAAGATCAATAGTTACATCTTTATCGAAAAACTTTTTAAACTTCATAATAATTCACTCATTTAGCTGTTATAAAAGGGCTGTAAAGGATACTGCCTTTTTAACTGAAACTATTTACTGCCTGAGCCTTTAGCTTTTTTTGATTCTATATTTAGAATTTCTTTTTCAGGAGGAGGGCTTTAGAGGGTATAATGATAACATATGTAAAACCTGCTACTTTGATAGCTAAACACTGTTTTTTTGTAATATGTTGTTTATTAGTGTTTTATGTAATAGCTTACATCAAGATTTCTCTTCTTTCTTCAAAACGTGTGAGTTTTGTACCAATATAAAACAATTCGTTTGTGTAGCTAACACATTGCAGCTACAATTAAGTACTTTTACTGAGGTTTGAGTTATTATAATAAGTACTTATACTCTACTGATAATCAATTACTTTTTGTTATTTCGTTAAATCAATTACTTCTGTAACAGGTTATGCAGGCAAAATAATCTATAACTATAACAGAGAGCATAATGGCAGTAGTAGTGCAGCATATGAAGAATCATAACCTTGTTTTAGCTAAAGGACATATTGATACAGATGATTGCCTTACTTTAAGTCAGGTGCTGAATAATACTACCCTGTCGAAATGTAAAACAGTCTGGGTAGATTGTGAACAGGTCACTTCTATTTCAACTGACGCCTTGCACCTGGTCTTAAACCTTTCTGATAAGGCAACCTCCTTGGGCATTCCATTGCTTTTCTATCAACTTAACCCCGCTTTAAAAGACACTGTAAAAGAGGAAGGGCTATACCAGGTGCTGAACATTTTGCCAACTATAACTGATGCAAATAATTACCACCAAAAACTGATGAACCAGGCATATTAATTCCAACTACTATAGCGTGAGACAAAGGGGCTGTTCATGATTTGATAAACTTAGCTGAGAATTACTTGAAGAATTCTCTTGATGTTTTTAGCAAACCATAGTAATAGGCCTTCTTATCTGTTGTTGTAAAAGTACATTTGTAAGTTTTTGTGAAATAAGGGACTACAAATACTTTTTGAATACTCGAATCCTTAGAAGGAAATATTGGCTAGTTTAATAAAGTATAGAAGGTGTTTTCGGCACCAATCTTCTGTGTTTTATGGCTTAATAATTGACTATGCTTCTTCTTATATAGATTATTGTTAAATCCTGACTTTTAGATAAATAAAGGCGCATGAAGGGCTTTAGGCGAAGGTGTCATATGCAAATCCGATTTATCCAGATCATGATCTGAAATAAATTTTATCTAAGAAACGATGTTTTGCTTACTTATCTTGCTGCTCATCCAGGTTCTTCTCTTTCTCTATATGAGGAAGCTCCTCTGTGAAGATAAAACCCTTATCAGCGGCATGTTCAGCTGCCTGAAGAGTGTTTTTAACAAGCAACATCTCGACGTTACCTGCCTTGAGTTCATCAGCTATGCCTAACACAACCTCAGAACGCTTTTGTATGTTGACGTCTCTTATATAGATTGCCATTATTCGCCCCGGGTAATTCTTAACTACTTTCTGGTAAATAGGAGCATCCTGTTGTCCGCTGTCGCCTATCAGTATAAAATTAAGTTTAGGGTAAGTAATCAGGATGTTTTCAATCTCTTTATACTTATGGCTCATGTGGTCCGAGTGCAGAAACTTGCTTTCGTCTATTCCCATATCGCGGAGCAGGAGAGGCCCTTGCGGAATGTCGTTGAGCTCCAGGAAGTGGTACAAAAGATCATAGTTGTTCCAAGGGCTGCTGGATACATAGAAAAAAGGATTGTTGTGTTTGCCGTTTCTGCCAAGTCGCAGCGAACGGTAAAACTGCGATACTCCATGAAAAGGAAGGCGAGTGTGTGCATTGTTCAGCAGTACATTTTTGCCTGTCTGCAACAAGTTAGTGGCACCAGTACGAACAATGGTATCATCAATGTCTGAAATAATGCCATATTCTGCATCTGGCGGAGGGACTAGTACATAAGCCGTCTCTGTAATCTCTTCTTCAAACTTTACCGGGGCATCAATTAGTTTTACATCAATCGGATGCCAGGTATCATCAGCTTTGATAGGAGTCTTTGGCTGTAGGTTCAACACAAAATAACCTTCTACATCAGTCGTAATTTCGTTCACATGGCCATTTAAAACAAGTTGAATCCGGGCATTGGGTACTTCATCTGTCTCAAATCGGCGGTACATGTTCAGCAGGTTTTCCCATACTGTATCTTCTGCTTCTGATTGCTTAATGCCTTTGTCTACTAGTACACGCCCCTTTACATAAAGCCTGTTTTCTGTTCCATAGCTGCGGTAAGTGACAATCTGCAGTGGCTGCATCATGTTTAGTTTACGCTTAAGCTGGAACGTAAGCAAATCAACTTTCTCTTCCGTTTTCAGAACAGCCTTGGCCGCTGCTTTCTTAAGATTATTCATAATGATTAAAAAAATGCCTGCGGTTCAGAGCAGGCATGGTGGTTACAGTCCTAAGGCGCTTTTAAGATGATCTAAGTCAGTGTCTGGTGCCGATGTAGTACTACAGCCTCTTTCCTGCGCCGTTTGCTGAATATTTTGGATACGATTACCTGGGTTAGGGTGCGTACTCAGGAACTCTGGTGTGCTGGCTTGGTTGTCTTCCTGTTCTAACTTAATAAAAAAGCCGGCTGCTCCGTCGCAGGCGTAGTAGTTGGTGCCTCCCAGGTATGATACGGAGTAAGTGTCTGCTTCAGTTTCAGCACTACGACTGAAACTTAATCCCGTAAGGTTTCCTGCTAGCTCAGTTGCAATCTGGCGCAAAGTGCCTGGGTTATTTCCCAGAGCCACTGATAATAGTAAAGCTATGCCATATTGTTGCTGTAACTGTTTTACACTATGTCGCTTATCGGCGTGGGCAATTTCATGTGCCAGTACCCCCGCCAGGTGATCTTCATCGTCCAGGTAATCAATTAAACCCGAGTACACATATATATAACCTCCCGGGGTGGCAAAAGCATTGAGTGCTTCAGGGTCTTTGATAATTTTTACTGTCCACGGGAACTCAGACTTATACTTTACTTCTCCAGAGTTAAGAACTCTGTTTACGATGTTATCCAGATGCGTGTAAGCCTTTGCATTGGTACTATTACGCTCCAGTAAGATACCTTGCGCTCTATTGGTAGAATCTACCTCAGCAGCTACCTGCTTTCCAAGGTTCAGGTCATCCTGAATGGAGAAAATAACACCATCGTTATTATCACAACTCCCTAAAGCCAGCAAGCTCAAAATTGAAAACAACCAAAGGGGAGTAGGAAGGTATTTATTGAACATCTTTATGTTGATTGAAAATTAATGGTTTCTAAGTTAGTAAAGCTATTTTTTCTTTATCTGAATATATTAGTTGCAACGTGCTTTACGCAATCTTTCTGACTAAAGGTTGCAACCATAATTGGCACAGTTTCATAGGAGGGGGCGCAAAATAAAGAAAGCTCCTGATTTTCTCAAAAGCTTTCTTTACCTAATGTTGTATATCCCTCTGTCTACAGATCAGGTTTTGATTAGTTCTTTCAGTTGATGATCTGTTAAGTTCGGTAAGAAGGCAGAACTAAATTGCTTAAGAACTGGCTGCATCTATACCACCTTCAATTGTTAAGCTGTATGAAAGATAGCGCGATGTTTAGGTTCTTATTTCTTAATTTACATAGTAAAAGCCGCTATTTTGTCTCTGTCAGTACCTGCTTAGAGAACATGATTGATACTGTTAGAGTAAGAAGTGTTATTACTAACATAGCTGTTGTTAAAAGAAAAGCCATGCCAGCGGTTTGTGTACTCATGGCTTCTTGTTGCCCGCGTACCATTTCCAGCAAATGAATGAAATATGTGCCGGAGCGCCAGCCCAAAAGCACTGTTAATATTCCTGCTTCAACTGTACCCAGATAAAAGCCCCATCGGTGGCCTCGGTTAAGGAAATGACCAGCAGTTAAACCTAATATGCCACCTACTGTGCCTGTAATGAGGGCTGTATTCGCTTGCTCGCCGGCAAGGTCTACTGCTACAAATCCGCAGATGATTAAAAATATTCCGAAGAAAGCGTATAAGTATGATATGTTTTTGTGCATGTAGTTTGGTAGAGTATTTTCAGAGACAAAGATAATTCAGTTTATGTAAAGGTTCATCTTAATTAGAAGATCACTATCACTTCTCTTGATACTAAAACCTTTTTGCAAGGATGAATTAGCAGCTTTAAAGAAAACTTTTAAAAGATTGTACAGTATTAGCAGGAGGTGAGACAATAGAGCCTATAGAGATGGCTAAGAAGAACAATTTGCACGAATTATATGCAGACCCAAGTAAGTCTGCGGAATGGGCCGGTTTACGTTATACATCGGATTCCAGCCCTGGCTATACGAGAAAGAAAGCTGGTAAAGTTTTTTATTATGTAGACAAAAAGGGGGAACGTATTTCAGACGAAAAAACGCTCGAGCGCATTAAAGCTTTGGTGATTCCGCCTGCCTGGACGGATGTGTGGATTTGTAAGTCACCAAAGGGGCACCTGCAGGCAACGGGCCGAGATGATAAAGGGCGTAAGCAGTATCTTTATCATCCGGAGTGGCAGCAGGCACGAAGCCTGACCAAGTTTGGCAGAATGATCTCCTTCGGGAAACATCTGCCTCAGTTGCGTGAGCGAATTCAGCAGGATATCACTTCACGCAGCCTGGACAGGAGAAAAGTAACGGCGGTGGTACTTTCCATCATGGATAATGCCCTTATTAGAGTTGGTAACAGAACTTATGCAAAGGAGAATAAATCCTATGGCCTGACTACCCTACGCGACAAGCATGTGAAAATTGAAGGCAGCAAAATTAAATTTACTTTCAAGGGTAAAAAAGGAGTCGAGCATGAGATAGATTTGAAAGATCGCAGGCTTGCACGCCTTGTGAAGAAGTGTAAAGATATACCTGGCTACGATCTTTTTCAGTATTATGATGAAGAAGGGCAGCGGCATACGCTGGAGTCGGGGGATGTGAATGACTATTTACGAGAAGTAACGGAGGAAGATTTTTCAGCCAAAGATTTCCGTACATGGGGAGGAACAGTGCGTATGGTTGAATGCCTGGAGAATGTGCTGGACGAAGATCCAGAGCTAAATAAAGAAAAGTCTATAAAAAAGGCTGTAAAAGAAGTGGCGAAAGGTTTAGGTAATACACCAAGCGTCTGTAGTAAGTATTATATTCATCCTGAAGTAGTTAATCTTTTTAGAGAAGATCGTTTGATAGAGTACCTTGAAAGACATAATGCAACAACTTCTCAATCAGGGCATCTTACAGCAACAGAGGAGCTAGTACTAAAAATGCTTGAAAGAGTGGCAAAGGAAAAGAAGAAAGCTGCCTAGGTTAATCAGCATTAAAAAATACTTGATAACTTCAGAGCGTCAAATCCACCTCTGTATGATAGTATTAAAGAAATCAGCCATGTAATAGGTCAACATAACCTCCTATTATATGGCTGATTCCTATTTAACAAGACAAGCTAGAATACTTAGCATCAGCCTTTAAGCAGCTTTGGCTTAATAAGCAGTTTTGTCTTTAATAAGGGACACTAGCAAATGCTTTCTCTATTTTTCATCTGTCTCAAAACCACAAAATGTAGCATGAAAAACTAGTACCTTATTCTTTGCTCAATATAGTTTTAGCTGCGGTTATTGTTATAATAAGCTATCAGGCCGTTAGTAGAGCTATCGTGGCTTCCTTCTTTCTTTCCTTGTAATTCATCTTCAATAACTCCTGCTAGCTGCTTACCAAGTTCTACACCCCATTGGTCGAAGCTGTAGACATTCCATAGCACACCTTGCACAAATATTTTGTGCTCATACATAGCAATAAGGCTACCTAAGATGTATGGCGTTAGCTTAGGGAACATAATAGAAGTGGTTGGCTTGTTACCCTCAAAAACCTTATGCGGCACCAATGTTTCTACTTCATCAGAAGATTTGTCACCTTTTTTAAGTAGCTCTTCACGGGCTTCTTCTTCTGTTTTTCCTTTCATTAACGCCTCTGTCTGAGCAAAGAAGTTAGAGAGTAGCATGACGTGGTGGTTGCCAAGGGGGTTAAGGCTTTGTGCCGGAGCAATAAAGTCACAAGGTATAAGTACCGTTCCCTGGTGAATCAATTGGAAGAACGAATGCTGGCTGTTTGTACCTGCAGCTCCCCATATTACAGGTTGCGTTTCGTAATTTACAAAATTACCGTTGCGGTCAGCGCTTTTACCATTGCTTTCCATTAAGCCCTGTTGCAGGTACTCCGGCAGCAGGCGCAAGTACTGGTCGTAAGGCAGTACAGCATGGGTTTGTGCCCCAAAGAAGTTGGTGTACCAAACGCCTAGTAAACCCATTACTGCTGGTACATTTTCACGAATAGGAGCAGTACGGAAGTGCTTGTCCATTGCTTCTGCGCCTTTCAGCAGCTCTTCAAAAGCATCGTATCCTACGGCACATGCAATAGACAACCCAATTGCAGACCATAAGGAGAAACGGCCACCTACCCAGTCCCAGAAGCGGAAGGTGTTTTCAGGGGCAATACCAAACTCTTCTACAGCTGTTGTGTTAGTAGACAGGGCAATAAAATGTTTTTTAATTTGTTCTTTGTCGCCAGCGTGTTTCATGAACCAGTCGCGAGCAGAGTGTGCGTTGGCAATGGTTTCTTTGGTTGTGAACGTTTTTGATGCAATAATGAAAAGTGTCGTTTCAGGATCAAGTTTTTTAAGTACTTCTGCTACATCAGTACCGTCCACGTTAGAAACAAAGTCTACTGCAATGCCAGGCTTCTGGTAGTATTTCAACGCTTCTACTACCATTTTAGGGCCTAGGTCAGAGCCACCAATACCAATATTAACAATGTGATTAATGGGCTTGCCGGTGTAGCCAGTCCATTCGCCATTGTGCAGCTTTTGGCAGAACGCTTTCATCTGCTTCTGCACATCACGTACTTCCGCTAAAATGTTTTCTCCATCTACTTCAATGCTTTCGTCTGTGAAATTTCGCAGAGCAGTATGCAGGACAGCGCGTTTCTCTGTGGCATTTATGGTTTCACCTTGGAACATACTTTCAATTGCTCCGGATAAATCCATTTCTTCAGCAAGCCCGGTAAGCAGGTCTAAAGTTTTTTCTGTTATTCTGTTCTTAGACAAGTCAAAGAGCATGTCTTCGAAGTAGAGACTAAACTTGTTGAAACGCTCAGGGTCTTCCTTAAACAGGTCACGGAGGAGTTGTGGCTGCAGGTCTGCAAAATGTGCTTCAAGTTTCTTCCAGGCAGTGGTAGAAGTAGGGCTAACGTTTTTCAGCATAGTTGCTTTTTTATAATTGTGTTTTTAGCAAATTTACTAGGAATAGGTTGTTTGGGTTTCTAAGCAACCTAAATGCTATATTATAAATTCTTAGTGACTTTTATCATTTTATTTGATGTCTGACTATGTATACCTTGGTGAAATATAGTCTTACGAAGAGTAAATTCATATCTTTTTTACCTTACAAATACTCTTCTCATGCTTTTTTTAGTTTCTACTATATGCTCCTACATGCATATTCTTGTTGAGAAAGTACAAATTACTAGTGCCTAAGTGACTTATCGGTTGCTGCTGCGCATCAAAAACAAACCTCTTTAAGTATAGTTAAAACTATGGAAATCAATCAGAAGCATCCGTACTACAATGACTCTGTAGAGGATACACTACAGAAACTGCAATCAGGTAGAGAAGGACTGTCAGAGGAGGAGGCTAAGAAACGACTTGATGAATTAGGCCCTAATGAACTGACGGGCACTGAGGGCACAAATCCTGTACTGCTTTTCCTGAAGCAGTTTAAGGATGTGCTAATTCTCATTCTGTTTTTGGCGGCGGGTGTGGCCTGGTATGCAGACCACAAGGTAGATGTTTACGTCATACTGGGAGTGATTTTATTCAACGCTGTGCTGGGCTTTATGCAGGAGTATCGGGCAGAGAAAGCTATCCTGGCATTAAAAAGCCTGATTAAGCAAAATGCCAATGTGATGCGGAACGGCAAAGTGCGGGAGATAGAGGCAAAGGATCTGGTGCCTGGCGATGTGATTGTTTTGGAAGAGGGCGATGGCATTCCGGCTGATGCACGCATTATCAGTCAAAAAAGCCTGAGAGCCGAAGAGGCCTCGCTTACAGGTGAATCTGTGCCTACTGACAAAAAGATAGAAGCATTGGAGGGGAAAATAAACCTGGGAGACCGGGTGAACATGCTTTGGAAAGGCACACATATAGCCAGAGGCTCGGCCAAGGCTGTGGTGACAGGCACAGGCCAAAACACCGAGATTGGTAAAATATCTGAATCACTCGGTAATATCAAACCCGAGGCAACCAACTTTAGCAAAAAGACAGCCCGCCTCGGACAACAAATGGCTGTTATTGCTGTTGCCACCTCTGCGGTAGTGTTTGTGCTGGGGTATTTCTTTCGTGATTATGAGTTCCAAGAGATTTTGCTGCTGACAGTAGCCACACTTGTGTCTTCTATACCGGAAGGTCTGCCAGCTGTTATTTCCATTGTACTGGCGATAGGTGCCCGGCGCATGGCCAACCAGAATGCTATTATAAGGGAAACAACAGCAACAGAAATGCTGGGTTCAGTAACGGTTATTCTCACTGATAAGACTGGTACGATTACCCAAAGCATATTATCTGTAAAGCGAATATTTCTTGGTGATGGATCAGACGTGGCTGTGTCTGGTAGTGGTTATGCGGTGCAGGGTAGTTTTAAACAGGATGGTAAGGACGTAAGTCCCAATGAAAATCCTGTGATGCAACAACTCTTGCTTATTGCCAGCTTGTGTAATAATGCCAGACTAAGCGAAGCAGCAGAAGCAGAGGGTGGCAAAAGTAACACAGAAGCTTATGAGGAAGTAGAGACTAAGGCAGAGGGTAAAGATGATGATCTGGAGAACCAGCCTAAAGTTTCCGGAGACCCAAGTGAGGTGGCTCTGTTGGTTTTATCTAAAAAAGCAGAGGCTAAAAATGCATCCAGCGTTCCAAAAGCAAAACGTATAGATGACCTGCCTTTCAGCTCAGACCAGAAGTTCAGAGCCTCTCTTATAGAACGTGAGGGGGGCAAGCGGGAGTTATTGGCAGTAGGTGCTCCTGAGCAAATGCTGAAGCGATGTAACCAGGTCCTTGCCGCTAACGGCCCGCAGGAGCTGACAGAAGAGCACCGCCAGCAGATACAGGATAAAATGGATGAGTGGACCAATGAAGCAATGAGACTGCTGGGGCTGACTTATAAAGAGGTGGGTTCAGCTACCAACACAGCAGAAACAGAACATGTTGATAATCTTATTTGGGTGGGTGTAACAGGTATAGTAGACCCGCCACGGCAAGGAGTGCAGGAGGCCATCGAATCTTGTAAAACAGCAGGTATTCGTGTTATAATGGTTACTGGCGACCACAAAAACACTGGGGCAGCCATTGCACGTGAGGTAGGCATTGTAGATGGCTCTGATTCAAGACAAGGTTATCCTGTTGCTATGCAGGAAGACGAACTGGAGGTAGGCAAAGAAGAGTTTGATAAGATAGTGCAAAACGTATCAGTTTTTACGAGAGTTAGCCCGAACACAAAACTGCGTATTGCAGAACATCTCCAACAAAAAGGGCACCTTATAGCCATGACAGGTGACGGAGTAAATGATGCACCAGCTTTAAAACGTGCCGATGTGGGTATTGCTATGGGAATCAGAGGTACTGATGTTGCTAAAGATGCAGCAAAAATTGTGCTCTCCGACGATAATTTTGCTACAATCGTGCGGGCAATACGGGAGGGGCGTATTGTTTTTCAGAATGTAAGGCAGACAAGCTTTTACCTGCTTACGACTAACTTTGCCTTTGCACTGGTGTTTATACTAGCTATAGGAATGGGGTGGCCTTTCCCGCTTACAGCAACACAAATTTTATGGGTGAACCTGGTAACGGATGGAATAATGGAGCTGGGCTTAGCAACTGAGCGCGGGCAAAAAGGAATGATGAAAGAGAGGCCGGTGTCACGCGATGTTAATATTCTTGATAGGAGCGTTATTCCTTTTTTAATTATCATGTCAGTTACCATGTTGTTTGTAACCTTGGGTGTGTTCAGGTATTACCTTGGTCAGAATGAAGAAATAGCCCACACGGCAGTATTTATCGTAATATCAATGCTACAGGTGTTTAACACATTTAATATGCGCTCTCTGAAAGATTCCGTATTTAAAATCGGCATTTTCTCCAACAGAAACATAAATATAGCGTTTATCGTGTCATTGGCTTTGCAACTGGTCGTGATTTATACGCCATTCCTGAGTGGTGTATTCCGTTTTGAAGAGTTACCATTTGTTGACCTTTTAATTCTTATTGCTTTGTCAACGTCAGTAGTGTGGGTTGCGGAACTTTATAAATTAAGCGTTTTAGCCGAAACAGAACTGAAAAAATGAGTTAAGCTTATTGCTGATTAAACTGGCAAAGCTGTAATGAATTTCTTTTTTAATGTATCAGAATTCAACTAATACTATATTGAGGAAGAAGTAAGGTTTATAATGCATGAGCGGTAAGCTTAAAGCTATAAGCAGGCTTTTCCTTCTAATGTGTAACCTTCAGCTTTATCAATGCTGTAAATAAATAACCTACAAACCATAAAACACATATGAGCAACCTGAACAATCTCATCAGTGAGAGAAATATTAAAGCCCTTATACTGGACATGGACGGTGTAATAACTAAAACAGCTGTCTTACATGCAGAGGCATGGAAGAAAATGTGTGATCTATACCTAAAGCAACGTGGCAAAGAAGAAGGGAAAGAGTATAAGCCTTTTGATGTGGTGGAGGATTATCGTGAATATGTTGATGGTATGCCAAGGCTTGATGGCCTGAGAAACTTCTTTAAGTCCCGTGGGATTACAGTACCGGAAGGTAAGCCTGATGATGAGGCTGGTGAAAACACGGTGGTTGGTTTAGGCGATTTAAAGAACCTGTACTTTCAGGAGATGTTGAAGCAAAATGGTGTCGTAGTTTTTGAGGATACTATAACGTGGGTAAAGGTGCAGCAGGAAAAAGGATTACGTACAGCTGTGATATCAGCCAGTAAAAATTGTCTGGACATATTACGTAGTGCAGGGTTAACTAATCTTTTTGAAGTGCGTGTAGATGGTATGGTCTCAGCAGAGCTGAAGCTAAAAGGTAAACCAGCACCCGATATTTTCTTAGAGGCTGCTAAAAGATTAGATGTACAACCACAGGAGGCAGCTATTTTTGAAGATGCCTGGGCTGGTATTGCAGCTGGGAAAGCCGGTAATTTTGGTTTAGTAGTTGGGGTAGACCGTACTAATAATAAAGAATTGTTAGAAGAAAACGGAGCTGATCTGATAATCAAAAGTTTCACAGAATAATTTACTATGCAGAAATACGAAGCAACGGAATTGCCATCAGCATTAAATAAAATTGATCAACTACTAGAAGGGAAAAAGCCAGCTGTATTTTTAGATTACGATGGTTGCCTTTCGCCTATTGTTCAGGATCCTAATAAAGCTTTTCTCTCAGAGGCAATGAAAACTACTTTGAGGCAACTGGCAGACGTTTGTAGCGTGGCTGTAGTCAGTGGCAGAGATCGTGCTGATGTGGAGAAACTGGTAGGGTTGGATAATCTATACTTCGCTGGCTCACATGGGTTCGATATTACCGGCCCTGGTGGGATGCAGACGGAGCCGGGAGATGCTTCCAGGGCTTTACCGGCACTGGATAAAGCTGCTGAAACTCTTCATGAGAGGCTACAGGATGTGGCTGGTGTAGTAGTGGAGCGAAAGCGCTATGCTATTGCTGTGCATTATCGCAACGTAACTGATAACCAGATAGAACGCGTAAAGGTAACAGTTGATGATGTGCTGCATGAGCATGAGGAACTTAAAAAAGGACTTGGTAAAAAAATTATCGAGCTAAAACCTAACATGGACTGGCACAAAGGCAAAGCAGTACTTTGGCTGATGAATGAGCTGGATCTGAATAAGCCTGAGATTATGCCTATATACATCGGGGATGATATTACAGATGAGGATGCTTTTGCTTCGCTGCAGGAGCAAAAGTATGGGTTAGGCATACTGGTTGGAGAGCACGATGATAAAACAGCGGCCACCTATCGCTTAGAAGATGTAGATGAGGTTCGGCAGTTCCTGGAGAAATTAACTCAAACCGTAAAATAATAAAAAGATGGCTGATTGGAAGATAACCTACGATAGTTGGAAACCTGAAGAACAGCCACTACGGGAGGCGCTTTGCACCTTAGGAAACGGCTATTTTGCCACGCGTGGAGCCGCTGAAGAATCCACAGATGATGAGAAAGTTAATTACCCTGGTACTTACCTGGCAGGAGGCTATAACAGGCTTGTCTCGAAAGTAGCAGATCGTGACATTGAGAATGAGGATTTCGTAAATTGGCCTAACTGGCTACCGCTTTCTTTCAGACACTCTGATGAAGAAGAGTGGTTTGATCTTGAAAAGGTAGAACTTATCTCTTTTAGGCAGGAGCTCGATATGAAGGATGCCTTGTTGAAGCGCTGGCTACACTTCCGTGACAAAGCAGGCCGTGAGACATCTATTTATAGTAAACGCTTTGTAAGCATGGCTGACTCCCATGTAGCTGCTATTGAGTGGGAGTTTACTCCTGTGAATTGGTCAGGAGAGGTTGAACTTCGCTCGGCTTTGGGTGGAAGCGTGACAAACAATGGCGTTCCCCGTTACCGCAAACTAAAAAGTAAGCACCTGGAGCCTTTACAGACCGGGCAGCATAAAGAAGATACAGTTTTTCTGCTTGTACAAACAAATCAGTCGAAGATAAGAATGGCCCAGGCTGCCCGAACGCGAGTGTACGTGGAGCCTATTGCTTGTCAGGTGCAAAGGGATACACATCAGAAACAAGATTATGTAGAACAGTTACTGCGGCTATACTGTGAGCAAGGGCACTCCTTCCGTTTAGAGAAAGTCGTCACGCTTTACACTTCCCGGGATTTTGCCATTTCAGAAGTACTGCAGGATGCATGCCTAAACATAGACCGGTTAGGTAGTTTTACGCAGTTACTGGAAGATCATAAAAGGTCATGGAGCAGGCTCTGGAACCGATGCGATTTAGGTTTGGCCTGCAATGATAAAGCTCAGACAATTCTGCGGCTGCACATTTTTCACCTGCTGCAAACTGCTTCCCCTCATATTGTTAGTATGGATGTGGGTATACCTGCACGGGGACTGCATGGTGAAGCGTACCGGGGGCACATTTTTTGGGATGAACTTTTTATATTTCCTTTCCTGAACCTGCACTTACCAGAACTTACACGGGCACTTTTAAGATATCGCTTTCACCGACTTCCGGAGGCGCGCTTCTTAGCAGAGGAAGCAGGGTACAAAGGAGCTATGTTTCCTTGGCAAAGTGGTAGTACAGGACGTGAGGAAAGCCAGGTAATTCATTTGAATCCCAAGTCTGGTAATTGGGTGAAAGATGATACACATCTGCAACGCCATATAAGTGCGGGCATTGCCTATAATGTATGGCAGTATTTTCAGGCTACTGAGGACATGGAGTTTCTCACTTTTGCCGGAGCAGAAATGATATTTGACATAGCTCAGTTTTGGTCTACCATTGCCGTTTACAATCCAAAGCGGGAACGGTATGAGATTCATCATGTAGTGGGGCCGGATGAATATCATACACAATATCCTGACTCTGATGAACCAGGCCTGAGCAACAACGCCTATACCAATGTAATGGCTGTCTGGGTTATTCAGTGTGCATTAGGAACTTTCGATATACTGGATGAATCAAGAATAAGTGAACTCTTTCAGAAGCTTAACATCACAGATGATGACTTGGAACGCTGGCGTGACATAAGCCATAAAATGTTTGTGCCTTTTATAGGTGACAGTAACATTATTGCTCAGTTTGAGGGATATGAAAACTTACTGGATTTCCCGTGGGATAAATATAAGCAGAAATATGGCGAGTCAATGCGATTGGATCGTATTCTGGAGAGCGAGGGAGATAGTGTAAACCGGTACAAAGCCAGTAAACAAGCTGATGTGCTGATGCTTTTTTACCTATTTTCTTATGACGAGTTACTGAAGCTTTTTGGGCAGCTAAACTATGAGCTAAAACCTGAAAATGTTCAGGAAAACATCGTGTATTATGAGCAGCGCACTTCCCATGGTTCTACTTTAAGTAAGATTGTGCACTCGTGGGTACTGGCACGGTCTGACAGAAAACGTTCCTGGTCAAACTTTGAAGTGGCACTGGTAAGTGATGTAGAAGATGTACAAGGAGGTACAACGCCAGAAGGTATACACCTGGGTGCAATGGCCGGTACTGTTGACCTGGTACAACGCGGGTATACAGGCTTAGAGATACGAGACAATGTTTTGTGGCTTGACCCTGCACTGCCAGAGGAGATAGGTTGCCTAAACCTGCAACTCCGTTACAGAGGCCATTGGCTGCGCCTGCAAGCTACAACACAAAAATTAAAAATAACCTTTGACCGAGGCTGGTCTAAAGAAGTTCAGGTCGGTGTAAAAGGGGTGGTTTATACTTTTAGAACCGGAGATGAACGTGAATTTGATATTTAGGTGTCCATCATAATGAAAGTGTTGCCTCCAATTTGTATATACTTTAGTAGTGGCAGTAACTGACGTAATTCTTTACCTAAGCCTGATAAGGTTGTTAACGAAGAATTTACCTCTACATCTTTAAAAGAAATTATGCATAAAATAATCACTATAACAGTAAACCCAGCGCTCGATAAGAGCACAAGTGCTAAAAATATAGTGTCTGACGATAAAATACGATGTGCTTCTCCAGTGTACGAACCAGGAGGAGGAGGTATAAATGTTTCCAGGGCAATCAAAAAGTTAGGCGGTGAATCTTGTGCCTGGTTTTTGGCCGGAGGACCTCCCGGAGTAAAGCTACAGGAACTATTAAAAGAAGAGGAGGTTGATTTCTGGGCAGTAGAAACCAGGAATTGGAGCCGCGAAAACCTAATGGTAGTGGATGAAGCCATAGGCAAACAATATAGATTTGGTATGCCAGGTTCTGAAACATATGAAGAAGAATGGATGCAGATCATAAACAGGTTGGAGAAGCTGGAAGAGGTACCTGAATACGTGATTGCCAGTGGCAGTTTACCGCCAGGTGTACCAGATGACTTTTACTATCAGCTTGCCGTGATTGCCAATAAACGTAACTTTAAATTAATTGTAGACACGTCAGGTGCTGCTTTACTGAAAGCGGCTAGTGAAAGTATATTTCTGCTTAAGCCAAACCAGGCTGAACTTCCGGCGCTGGCAGAACAAGATAAAGTACATCCTTTGGCGATGGAAGATGTGGCGATGAAGGTACTGGAAGAAGGGAAATGCCAGGTACTGGTTGTTTCACTTGGGCCTCGTGGAGCAATGTTGGCTACAAAAGAAAAAGGTATTTCTTATGTAGTACCTCCTTCAGTTAAACAAGGTAGTGCTGTTGGTGCCGGAGATAGTATGGTGGCAGGTATGGTACTAGGGTTGCAGCGAGGCTATGATATGGAAGATGTTGTACGTTACGGTGTAGCTGCAGGTAGTGCTGCTACGATAACACCTGGTTCAGAGCTCTGCCGTAAAGCAGATACAGAAGCAATCTATCAGTGGCTTCAGCAGCATAAATAATAAGTACGATTAAGCACAAAATAAAAAAGGTGGAGTCAAAGCTCCACCTTTTTTATTTTGTGCTGTATTAAGCATTACGGTTAATAGCATTCAAGTCTTCGAAAGCTTCTTTGAGACGAGTAATGAATGTTTTCTCGCCTTCACGCAGCCAAACACGTGGGTCGTAGAACTTTTTATTAGGCTCATCAGCTCCTTTAGGGTTGCCAAGCTGAGCTTGCAGATATTCTTTTTTATCCTCGTAGTAGTTTTTAATTCCTTCCCAGAAAGCCCACTGCATATCTGTATCGATGTTCATCTTAATGGCACCGTACTCAATAGCTTCTTTGATTTTCGCTTTTTCTGAGCCAGATCCACCGTGAAATACGAAGTTTACCGGGTTAGGACCTGTGCCGAATTTCTCCTTGATAAACTCTTGTGAGTTCTTCAGAATTTCTGGGCGAAGTTCTACGTTACCTGGCTTATAAACACCATGTACATTACCGAAAGCAGCAGCAATAGTAAAGCGATGGCTAATTTTGTTAAGCTCTTCGTAAGCATAAGCTACTTCTTCTGGTTGTGTATACAGGCGAGAGCTGTCTACATCAGAGTTGTCTACACCATCTTCTTCACCACCAGTTACACCCAATTCTATTTCTACGGTCATGCCCATTTTGTTCATACGCTTCAGGTAGCTGGCGCATGTTTCCACATTTTCATGGATTTGCTCCTCAGACAGGTCCAGCATATGTGAACTGAACAATGGTTTTCCGTGCTCTTTAAAGAACTTCTCACCTGCATCTAACAAGCCATCAATCCAAGGAAGCAGTTTTTTTGCGGCGTGGTCTGTGTGCAATACAACAGGCACACCGTAAGCTTCTGCTAATAAATGCACGTGCTGTGCACCAGAAATAGCACCGGCTATAGCAGATTTCTGTAGCTCGTTTGCTAAACCTTTGCCGGCAACAAACTGTGCTCCACTATGAGAGAACTGAATAATTACCGGAGAGTTAACTTCTCTTGCTGTTTCTAATACAGCATTAATAGAGTTTGTTCCGATTACGTTTACGGCCGGAAGGGCAAAATTATTTTCATTGGCATACTTAAACAGTTCTGTTACTTCATCACCGAATAATACACCTGGTCTGAACTTAGTCTTTGTCTCGCTCACTGTTAGTTAGGTTATTTAAGTTTGAACGTTAATATTAGCTTATATTGATTTTTCAATATGCAGCCTGAAATTACTAAAATTAAAAATAACAGTCATTAAATTTGGGCTATAGTTTAAATAAAATGATATTTTCAGCTGTTTCAATACCATTCCGTAGTAGCACTGTATGATTGATTATTTTGTAGGAACGGAAACACTGTACCCTATTTATGGAGTAGAAGTTACCTTATTTGAAATACATTTATTTAACGATTGGGAATCGCATTCGTTTTATTCTGTAGTCTTTGGCTATAAAGAAATTATAACTTCATTAATATTGTCTTATAGTTTCTTTTTATAGATAAGCAGCTAGATGCTATTGCTCCAGATAATGTTTTAAATCCGAAATAGTGGTGATATGAAGCCTTTTAGCTTGTTGCTCCCGCATCATCAGCGCATAGGTGTTGTTGAAGCCCAAAGGAGGCAACCATTCAATTTGGAAACGCTCCTGAAATCGCGTTGAAACATATTTGAACATAAGTTCTTTATCTTTAGAAAGTGAATCAGCCAGTGCAGGAGGCGTATTCAGAATGACCTGCAGGCCTGTGCCTGTGTACTCCGGGTAAATATCAATTTCGCCAGCAGCAAGTGCATCAAAGCATATTTTAGTGCCTCCTAAACCTGTTTTAGCTGATACCTGCAGATCAGTATAACCTTTGATCAGTTGCGAAAGCATTTCGGTGAGAATGTATTGCTCTGTGAAAATTTTTGAGCCCAGTACTATGGTTTCTCCTAAGCCACTTCTTGATGCCTGCCATAAACCCTTCTTTTTTAAATAGGCTTTAGCCACATCGGCAGGGGATTGTTTTGCAAAATCTACCTGATAATTAAGCTCTGTCATTAAAGAGTCATTAATGGTGCCACTAAGCAATTCCAACACCTGCCGTAGTTCCGGATGCTGCTGCAGTACAGGTTCCCTTACCAGAAAAGCAGCATGATAGGGCGGGAATGATTGTTTATCATCTTCCAGTACCCTAAGGTTATATGTTTTGATTTTACCGTCGGTGGAATATCCGTCAATAATATCTACGTCACTTTCATAAACAGCTTTATATACTAAGGCGGGTGCCATAATAACGGTATTCAGATCAAGCTGGTAAGTTGCTTTCAAACCTGGATAGCCATCCGGTCGGCCGGCAAATTCCGGGCTGAGCCCTGCCTGTAGCTTAGCGTTGTTTGGTATCAGGTAAAAAGAAGAAAACAAAGGTATGCCTAGGCAAAACAAGAGCAAGGCCGGTTTTAACCTGCCCCGGCGTAGGTTCTGCAGGCGAGCCAGTATAAAGTCAAATGCAATGGCCAATAAGGCTGCCGGAATAGCGCCTGCCAGAATCATGGGGGTGTTGTTGAGAGCAATTCCTCCAAAAATAAACTCTCCCAGCCCGCCAGCGGCAATATAAGCAGCCAGTGTAGCCACACCTACATTTAATACCGCAGCCGTACGAATACCTGCAAAAAGAACAGGCAGGGCTAAAGGTAGCTCTATACGTGTCAGAAGTTGCCAGTCAGTCATGCCCATGCCACGCGCTGCTTCTTTCAGCGTAGGGTCTACTTGCATAACACCTGTATAAGTATTCCGGATAATAGGCAGCAGGGAGTAAAGAAACAAAGCAAATATGGCTGGCTTAGGGCCAATGCCTAAAAAAGGAATAAGGAAACCTAACAAGGCAATACTTGGGATAGTTTGTAAAATACCTGCTATGCCCAACACTGTACCTGATCCTCTCTTGTACCTGGTGATGAGTAGCCCCAATGGTAAACCAATCACTATTGACAGGGATAATGAGATTATGGTAAGGCCAATATGCTCCAGTGTTTGCTCCAGTAACTTCCCGGATTGCAGCCGTACAAAGTCAACAAATGCTGCAAGATCATTCATAGGTTCAGGGTTTGAATATATTTGTCTACAGCAGCCATTATGTCTGAAATTCCCAAGTGCAGTGCCGGAGTAGTAGCTGTTGCTTCTAAGGCTATTACTGGTCTTGGGTAAGTTGCAACAGATAACAGTTGCGTTGCCTCTAGCACACTTGCTGTTCCAGGTAAAGTTATTATATTGGTGTCTGTAAAAGTGAGGTGTGGCTGCAGATAAGAATGTAACTCCGCTAACTGTAACACCTGAAGTTGAAGCTGAAAACGCCGCTCCTGCAGAAAACGCCTTACAAATGCGTTGGCTGGCTGAAACACAAGTTCTTTTGGTGTACCAAGCTGCTGAATTTCCCCTTTATCCATTAAGCAAATCCTGTCACCAAGTTCAAAGGCTTCCTGAATGTCATGCGTTACCAGAATAACAGTTTTATGGCGCAATGCCTCCAGGTTCCTGAACTCATGCAGGATACTACTACGGGTAATAGGGTCGAGAGCACCAAATGGCTCATCCATCAGCACCACAGGAGGGTCTGTAACCAAGGCCCTTGCCAAACCAACACGCTGTTGCTGGCCTCCGCTTAACTCGCGTGGATATTTCCATAGATACTTCTGGGCAGATAACCCCATTATTTCCAGTATCCTGCTCGTTTGCGTTTCTGTTTTGCTTTTGTTCCATCCTAACAGCCGGGGTACTACTGCTATATTTTCCTTTACAGTATAATGCGGAAACAATCCTGCACCTTGAATCACATAACCTATCCTTCGCCGCAGCTCCTCAGGCTTTTGCTGTTGTATGTTCTTTCCGGCTACCTCTATACTTCCTGCAGAGAGTTCTATGAGTCTGTTTATTAGTTTTAGCGTTGTCGTTTTACCGCAACCGCTAGTTCCCAAAAGCACCAGGGTCTCTCTTTCTTTTATATCAAGAGATATATTATCTACTGCCTTAAAAGAGCTGAACGTTTTGGTTGCATTCCGGATTCGAATCATTATAAAGAAGAAAAATTAAGTATTGAACGGAACAAAAAAAAGTTTTACGGTGACGAGAGTAAAAAGCTTTATGGCTTAACCTCATATTTATTTATTGGTCATAAAAAAAGGCAGCTGAACAATCAGCTGCCTTTTTTACTGCTTAATTTCTATTAGATATTTCTGTTATCAGTTCTTCTTGGATCTTTCTGAGCATCCACTTTGTCTACATCGATGTCAGTTTTGCGAACTGTGCTTTTAATAGTTTCATCGTGCTGCTCAGTTTCTTTTCCAATTCTAACTTCTTCTACCACGCGAGCTTCTTTGTTTACCATCGGAATCTCAGCATGTTCAGTTATAGTTGTTTCACCTTCTTTGAAGTTGGCAAAGTCACGGTCTGTTGCCGGACGGTTAACTGGGTTCCTTTCTACGTGTACATGCTCTTCACGCAAGCGCATGCTTTCCTGAACCGGTCGTTCTACAATACGACTTCTTAATCGTACACCACCTGTTTCTACTTCACGCTTACCCACTTCCATTTGCTCTTCTATTACTGGAATAGACTGGCCTGCAGTTGTACCACTAGTTGCTGTACCTGTTGGTGGGGTAGCGGTACCCTGTGGTCTGCTGTTAAGATCGTTTACGTCAATGGCTCCGCAGTTATCCAGAGTTTCAGCAGCACGTTGCGCCTCATCTTTAGATTGAGCATGGACAGTTACAACCCATCCACGTCGAGCTGCTTCTGAATATCTTTTAGCCTCATCTTTATCATCAAAAAGATTATTAAAGAAATTATGAACACGCTCAGGGTTACCTGTGGTTGTTGTGCCACCAGACTGAGTATCTACACTTTGACTTAATACATCTATATTCTGTGGCCTAAGATTGATACTCTCAAGTTTTTGTGCGGCCGTTTGTGCATCTATTCCTTTATTGAAAATTCCTACTACTGTCTGTGTCATAGTTTTTAGATTTTAGATTATACATATTAAATGGTTTGATAATCAAACCTGATCTGGATTGTTATTGCTGTCAACCCGGTTTATATTCACTTCTTCTTTTCGAAGTGTAACTTGTTGCGGTTCGTGCGTTTCTACTTTCCGTTTTGTAATATGCCACTCTTCTACAAGCTGTATCTTTTTTACTACAACAGAAACCTCACGCAGAACAGGTATTATCATTTTATCTCCTTCATATCGAACCGGAGGTGGAGTTGTTTCTACAAACTCATTGATCTCAACCCGTTCGACATCTACTTCTTCATGAACAGTCGGAACATTTACGGTAACATTATCCTCATGTACACTTTTAGAAACGTGTACTGTTCCTGTTTCAACAACCTGTTTTTTAACTTTGAGCTGTTCCTCTATCACTGGTATCGTATCTGATGGTACCGTTTCAGAAGCATCAGCTGCAGGAGCAGGTGCTGTTTCAGTATAGTCAGAATCTGAACTGGCATTTCTCTGATTTGCCAGAATGCTTTCATTCAGTTTTTGTTCAAATTCTGATTGTTGTGTTTTATCTGCTCTTTTGTTCATTTTTATCAAGTATGGCCATATAATAATATAGCTTTTCCGAGTTTGTTATTATCAATACTCATGTTATTTTTTACGGTGCCAAATGGCATTTGTTATAATTATTGCATAATTAGTTTTGAAAAGTATTACTAAGAGTGTGGGCTAAATTAGGTATTAAGCCTACATAACAGCTATAGAAGGAAAAACTGGTACAAAGGAAAAAACAAAAGCTATCGGTTAGATAGCTTTTGTTTTACATAGTTTTATAAAAGAAATAATAAAGGAGGAGAAAGGGTAGGAGGAACGGCTATCAAAAAGGGGTATATGTTGTATTACTTAACTGGCCTGGATTTATCTTCTACTAATTTCATAATCATTTTGTGCAGCATCTCCTGGAATTGAATTAACTCCTGTGGTCCTCCACGCTGGTGTTTAATTTGTTTTACTTTTTGGCCATCTTCATAAAAAGCCATAATAGTAGAAGGCATATCAGACCAATCTGTAAGGTAGCTGCTTTGCCATTGGCTGTAATCAAGCTTTTTTACTTCTTTTTGAAGCTTTGCCAGGTCTTCCTGAGGAAGAGTAAGCTGAAGCGTGTCTGTTATTGGAACATAGCGCCTGCCAACATAGGTGATGTTGCCTTCTGTAGAAATGCTTGCCTCGTAAGATGGGCAGGTTCCTAAACAAGATGTTTTCTGTATGTATAGAAACTGAATGTCAGTGCGCGCGTTTGATGCCGCTCCGTTTTTAGACGCTACACTGGCAGAAGAACTACTGCAGCTTAAGAAAGCAGTACAAAAGCTACTTACCAATAAAAAAAGAAGAAGTCTACTATTACAAGTAATAACAGCTAACTGTTTGATAAATCTTTTTTTTAATCTGAGCTTATAATTTTCTGAATTTACCATTTTCAAATACATAGGCTTGTGGTGTACAGTAGCTACACTCATTATAGTTAATAGTAGAGTCTGGTGGATTTACAACGAACAGGCGGCTGTTTTTGCTGAATTGAGCACCTACATTACTTTCCACTTTATCCAGTACCTGACCGCTTTCACGGTCAACTACATAATGAGTCTGGCAGGAGGTGCCACAGCCAACAGTTACTACTGTGTATTGGCCTGCAAAATTAACGCCATCTTTTAGCCCCTCATTAATAGCGGTTCTGTACTTTAGGGCATCAGCATGGCTCTCCTCATCCAAAGGAGCCAGGCGGCCTATGTATAAGTCGTTCACAGCATAGTTTCCACTCCCTTCGTACTCCTGCATTGTAATGCGATATCTGTTATATAAGTCCGACGTATCATTGGGCGAAACAGGAACATCAACAGAATTTCTTTCTAATTCTTCTTCCAGCTTAGGGTGCGTACTGACTATAGTTTTATTTTCTTCGTTACCTGACTGGCAACTAAAGATGGTTAGTGATAACAGTAAAGGTGAAATTATTTTAAAATTTATTTTCATATTATACTTTATTATATATCTGCATACGGCAATATTAAAAGTGGAGACAATAAAAAAAGCCTTTCTGATGTCAGAAAGGCTTTTCTATGTTTTAAATTAAAGCGCTTTATTTATTTGCCTTATTACGTTTCTGCTGCTCTTTTTCAGCAGCGGCACGCATGGCTTCCTGCATACGCTCTGTAAAAGATGGACCACCTTTCTGTTTCTTTTCTTTAATCTTGTGCTTGTTTGCTTCCAGCTTGGCTCTCACTTTACCTTCATTAACAAAATTACGAATAATAGCCTGCTGGCTGAAAGTTACAATGTTAGACATGAAATAGTAAAAGCTAAGACCAGCCGGGTAAGAGTTCAGAACGAACATGAAGATCAACGGCATCAGATAGCTGTAAAACTTCATTGGTCCTTGCATGGTGTTCATCTGGTTGTTAGACCAGGTGTAAAGTATGGTAGAAGCTGTCATTAGCAGCGTAAACATACTTACGTGGTCACCATAGAACGGAATAGTAAATGGCAGCTTGGCAAAAATATCGTATGTAGAAAGGTCTGTGGCCCATAAGAATGACTCCTGTCGTAGTTCAATAGAGTTCGGAAAGAAGTTGAACATGGCGAACAGTATCGGCATTTGCAGTAACATTGGGATACAGCCGCTCAAAGGGTTAACCCCCATTTCCTGATAAAGCTTCATGGTCTCCATCTGCGTCTTCTGCATGTCTCCATCGTTACGTTCCTTAATGTCATCAATCTCTGGCTTCAGCACTTTCATTTTAGCCATAGACAGGTAAGACTTATAGGTAAGCGGGAACAGAATGGTTTTAATGTAAAGCACCAACAGGATAATGATGATACCGTAGCTGGCAATATAATTTTCCAGGAAGTCAAAAGCCGGTATAATCAGCCACTTGTTTACATAAGAGAAAATACCCCATCCCAGGTCAAGGTTTCTGTCAAAGTCGTTACCAACCTTGTTCAGAATCTTGTAATCATTAGGGCCAAAATAATACATAAACTCTCCTTTACCAGAAAGTACATCCTGTGCCGGAATAAGTATCTGCGAAGCCAAGGTTTTTACAACAGAAGTATCTGCCGGATCAACAGTAGCTTCAATTTTAGCACCGGCAAAGTTGTTGCCGGCTATAATACCAGCTGTAAAGAAGTTTTGCTTGTTAGCCACCCACTTAACCGGCTCATCTAATGTTTCAGTCTCTTTAGATTCAGAGATAGACATTTTATCAAAGCCATCCTCTATTGTATAATAGTTAATGGTAGATTTTGCACGATTTTGCTTTAAATCACGCTCTAACTGCTTTAACTGATCTGTCCAGGTAAAGGTAAGGTTGTTGCCACTAACCTGGCTGCTCAACCCTTTAAAGTCAAGCCTGTAACCTAGCATAAAGCTATTGTTATACAGTGTGTATGTCTGGTCTATATACTGGTTGTCACCAATTTGGGCTCTATAAGTAATAGTTTTTGCTTCCCCTGTCTCACTCTGAACCGTTTTAACGTCAGATGCAGTAAAATACAAATCAGAAAGGCTTACTGTTTTGCCATCATTCGTTGTAAACTGCACATCTGTTGTACTGCTTTCACTATCGAATAGAAATAGAGGCTTGCCGTCGTATGTTTTATAATTTTTAAGCAGAACTTCTTCTACCAGACCACCTTTTGTGTTTAATGTTACACGTATATTTTCATTCTCGATAGTGGTAGTACTAGCCTCACCATTTGCAGCAGCGCCAAAAGCGCCCAGAGCAGTTGCTCTGCGAGCCTGGGTGAGCGAGTCCTTTTCGGCAACTACTGTGCTGTTCAGTTGCTCTACCTTGGCCTGTTGCTGCGTGGCCTGCCTGTTGGCTGCTTCGTCTGGTTTAGAGAAGAAGAACGTATAAGCCAGCAGTAGTACAGCAATTAATCCGAAGCCAACTGCTTGATTTTTATCCATTTACTTTTTTTATAATTGTTTGAATTTGCTTATTTCGATTTAGCATAATCTATAGCCGCTTTTATGAACTTCACAAAAAGTGGATGTGGGTTCAGTACGGTGCTCTTTAACTCCGGGTGATACTGCACTGCCACAAACCACCGGTGGTTCTGTAACTCAATGATTTCAACTAACCCAGTATCGGGGTTTATTCCAGAGGCCACCATACCAGCTTTTTCAAAATCAGCTATGTACTTGTTGTTGAACTCGTAACGGTGTCGGTGACGCTCAATAATTTTAGCTTTCCCGTAAATAGAATAAGCCTTTGAACCTTTTTTTAGTTCACAAGTATAAGCACCTAATCGCATGGTACCGCCTTTTTGTGTGATTTCTTTTTGGTCAGCCATCATATCTATAATAGGATGAGGCGTTTCCGGGTTCATTTCTGTAGAGGCTGCATTCTCCAGGCCAAGTACATTTCGGGCAAACTCTACTGCGGCACATTGCATACCGAGGCAAATCCCCAGGAACGGAATGTTGCTCTCACGGATGTATTTTATAGAGTCCAGCTTACCCTGAAATCCGCGTTCCCCAAAGCCTGGAGCTACCAGCACGGCATCCATGCTCCCTAAAAGAGAAGCCACGTTATCAGGATTGATATTTTCAGACTGGAATGTCTTCAGGTTCACTTTACACTCATTGGCTGCACCAGCATGAATAAAAGATTCTATAATTGATTTATAGGCATCCGGTAGTTCCACGTATTTACCGATTAAAGCTATATTAACTTCAGCAGTTGGATTTTTGAGGCGACCCAAGAATTCTTTCCAGCTATCCAGGTTCGGATCAGCTTTGTGTGGAAGCTTCAGCTTGCTGATAACGCGCTCATCCAGCTTCTCCTTACGCATAAGCAAAGGCACATCGTAAATAGTCTCAGCGTCCAAAGACTCTATAACAGAATTCTGCTTTACGTTACAGAAAAGGGCTATCTTACGACGCAAATCAGACGGTATAGGATGTTCAGAGCGGCAAACCAATATATCTGGTTGTACACCTGCTTCTGACAGATCACGTACAGAATGTTGTGTTGGCTTTGTTTTAAGCTCACCGGCAGCTTTCAGGTAAGGCACCAGTGTCAGGTGAATAACACATGACTCATGCACGCCCAGTTCCCAGCGCAACTGCCTTACAGCTTCAATAAACGGCAAAGATTCAATATCTCCCACACAGCCACCAATCTCCGTCACTACTATGTCAAACTCACCAGACTGGCCAAGCAGCAACATACGACGCTTAATTTCATCGGTGATGTGTGGAATAACCTGAACGGTTTTACCTAAGTAGGCGCCTTCGCGTTCCTGCGTAATAACATGGTTATAAATACGGCCTGTGGTTACATTGTTAGCCTGAGAAGTGGGTATGTTCAGGTAACGTTCATAATGCCCCAAGTCAAGGTCCGTCTCGGCACCATCTTCTGTTACAAAGCACTCACCGTGCTCATAAGGATTCAGGGTGCCTGGGTCAATGTTAATGTAAGGGTCAAATTTTTGAATGGTTACAGAGAAGCCCCTTGCCTGCAGCAATTTAGCAAGAGAAGCGGAGATGATACCTTTACCGAGTGAGGAGGTAACGCCCCCTGTAACAAAAATATATTTAGTAGCCATAAGTTAGGTTAAGTCTTATGGACTGCAAAGTTAAGGTAATTATTTCATTATCTTGTAGTGTAGCGGCATACTTATGCCTTTTGTATAAGATAACTTAATTAAAATTCAAGACTCAATTCATGCTTTAGTTAGATTTTTATTACGACAGTGCCAGCCTTTGCCAGAGTTCCTGTCTGTAATTGCCGGAAACAGGTATAGGCATCGCAGCTATTACCAGTTGGTGCCGCTCAATCTTTTCAATCTTTGAAAGAGAAACAATATACGATTTGTGCACGCGGAGGAATGGCTTTCTTGACAATTTCTTAATAGCTTCAGATAGCCTCATGCGGGTAACAATGCGACGCTGTGGTTCATAGAAAGTGAGGTAGTTGTCGTCGGCTTTAATGTAAAGCAACTCATCAAGGTTAATTCGCACCATGTTATAGCCGTCTTTTAAATAAAGGAAATTGTCGAGTGCTGGTTGACTGCCAGCGGTGGTTAAATTTAGCTGCTCCTGTACACGGGTAGAGGCTAGCAGAAACCGGGCAAAGCTAATCGGCTTGAGCAAGTAATCGGTAGCGGCCAGCTCAAAGCCTTGTACAGCGTATTCTGGATAAGCCGTGGTGAAAATAATTTTAGAGTTTGCTCCTGTAATTTTAGCAAACTCTATCCCCGATAAATCGGGCATGTTGATGTCCAGGAAAACAAGATCAACCTTTTGTTGCTGTACATAAACGAGGGCTTCGGTGGCGCTTGCAAAAACAGCTTCTAATTTAAGAAAAGTTACTTTCTCAGCGTGTGCCCGAATAATGTTCAGGGCAATAGGTTCGTCGTCTATGGCAATGCAGTGGAGCAACGGTGTGTTGATTTAGGCTATTTTAGTAGTTCTTCAATCTGGAAGTAGAGTTTGTTTACGGCAGAGGGGTGCTCGGCGTGTACATTTACAATATTGCCCTCCTTGTTCACGAGCAAGTATGATGGAAAAGTTAGGATGCCCTTGTTAGCATACAGGTTCCTGAAGTATTCTTGCAATACCGTATTTCCCAAAACATGTCTACCCTTAACATTATAGAAGACTACCGCTTCTTTCCAGGTTCTTTCAGGCTCTATACTGTGCTCAAAAGCAATATAGACAAAATCTGCCGGTTTGCCTTTAAAATGTTCTCTCAGAGCTGCAGTATAGTTAAACTCTTCGCGGCACGGACCGCACCAACTTCCCCACATATCCACGTACACCACACGCCCCTTGTTTTGTACCAATACTTCCTCCAAAGTGTTGTAGAGATTTGAGTCCGCATCAAACTTTATTTCAGAGTCAGGATTATGTGGCGTTTTTTCCAGGAGTGGCTGTATTACTTTCTGCACATGGGTTAAGTAGGTACTGTTAGGGAATCTGCTCTTAAAATCCTTGTAAGCTTCTGGCAAGTATGCTAATTCACCACTTGCAACGCCATTTATTATCAAGGATGAGAGGGCGCTTTCAAGAGCTTGGCCTTTCAGGCTATAGTTTATCACTTTATATTCCCCAAACCTTTTTCCTTTGGATTTCATTTCTTTGGTAACTTCCATAAAGGGCTTTTGAAATACTTTTTCTGTCAGTTTTATAAAGTCTTCTTCTTTGGAAAAGGACATCTCCAGGAAGCGAGGGTAATAGGCAATAGTTTGACCATAGTGGTAACTTCCGATTGCAGCGGAGTTGGAGAGAGGCAGGCTGGCATAAGACTCTTTTAAAGCTTGCAACCACTTCTGCTTTGAATACTCGGAGGCCTTGCCAACGCTCCACGCATTGTTCTTGAAAATCAGGTCGAATAGTTTGCTGGGTGCAAAATAAGAGATATCTGCAGCAGTTAGCTGAGTAAATTTTACATTTCTAATGCGTGCTTTCTTAAGTTTTTCTGTAGCGGCTAATTGGCTCTTTCGCATAGAAGCGAGTATCACATCAGGAGAGGTGAGGGTGTCATTCCATAGCTGCGGATATAGTTTGAAGAATGTTAACCCTGATTCGTAGTAAAACTTGTTTTCTTTGCACAATTGACCTTTAAACTTGAGAGAGTTTTTGAAATCCTGCACATCGGCCTGTATTACCAGTGTTTTTCCTGGCTCAGCATATAAGCGCAGCCTTACTTCGGAATATTCTAAAAAGATAATTTGCGGCTTCTCGACAGGCAGCTTAACATAGAGTCTCCTTTGGAATTTACTGTAGTTTCTTTAGAATTTTGTTTATGATACCACACATCGTAGGGTACATTAACCGTTACTTTTTCTCCAGGTTTGGCATGAGAGAATTCGCCTTTTAAAATCATCTGGGCTCTAGGATTTTTGTTACCAACAGACAAAATATAAAAAATAGCTTTTTCATAATATTGGGCCTAATAGTTATAAATGGAGCTCAATGTGAAGTTCAACTTTAAAAGCATCTGTCTGGCTGATGGTGAGCTTGTGTTGGTCAGGGTAAAGTAACCGGAGGCGTTTTTGTGTGTTTTCGATACCTGTGCCTTGGCCTTGTGAAACACTGTGCTCCTTTAGTATCCTATTTTCAACTAGAAGCAGTAACTGTTGATTTTTAATATTCAGCTGTATGTGCACCCAACAAATATGATCGATGCTAATGCCGTATTTGAAGGCATTTTCTATGAATGGAATCAGCAGCATAGGAGCAATGGTGCAGGGCTTGCCGTCGTAACTTGTTCCTGTTTTCAACTTTATATTATTTCTATTGGGTAGACGCAGCCGTTGCAGGTGCAGGTAATCTTCAAGAAATTTTATTTCGTTTGTAATGGAAGTATAATCTTTTTCGGCTTCATTCATGGTATAGCGCATCATCCCAGCTAGCTGATCTATACTTTCCGCCGTATGTGGGGCGTTTACTTCTAAGGCGGTACCATAGAGGCTGTTTAGGGTATTGAAGAAGAAGTGAGGATTTACCTGTGCTTTTAAAGCCTTAAGTTCTGCTAAGGATTGTTCAGATAGTGTCTCAGCACTATTAATTCTTTGGTGTATGTAGTGACGTGCTACGACATACATAAACGCATAGACAGCTGAAAGTAAGATTGGGTAGAAAGGTGCCACTAACCTGCGCCACACAACAAAACCATTCATATTGTAATGAATGTAAGCATCAACTCCATAAAAAATGACACAAGCAATCCCCAAAAAGATTCCTATGATTTTGTAGCCTTTCTTCAGCCTGCCAAAAGCGATGTGGTAAGCGGTTTCAACAAAATAAACAGCGACCAGAACTCCGGTCCAAAGCCAATCATAAACAACCTGGTTGTAAAATCTACGACCAACAGTTAGAGGAGAGCCATCTTCATAGAAAATGAAATACCCCTCGTTCTGAATCCTAACCCAGTAATCACATAGATCATATAAAGTTAATACTGCCCACAGTAATAAGCTGTGGAGCAACCATTGTTGCCAAAAGCGAAGTTTAATATGATGCAATTTATATGAAGCCATTATGTTTTCTTTTCTTCAAAAGAACTACATCGGCAGGAGATCAAAAAATAAATGGGGTGAAACAGGAAAAGGGTGTGGTGTATGAATAAGTATTCCCCTTTTAAAACTCTAAAGTCAACTGATAACCTTCCTGCTTGTCTTGCTGGTAAAAAAGGCTTGATACAGAGATGCCAAGTAAGCGTACCGGGAACTGTGGTAATTGTGGAGTGCGAAGCAAGTCACGTGCTACGGTAAGAACAGCATCAGCAGAACTGATACAGCTAAGGAAAGTTTTGCTGCGTGTGTTCAAGGTGAAATCAAAGTATTTGATTTTCAAAGTTACAGTTTTAGCCTCTGCATTTAGCCTGGCCATGTCTTGTGCTACTTCCTGTGCCAGGCGTTCCAGTTGGGCGAGCATGTCCTCTTCCTCCGTTAAGTCCACTTCAAAAGTATGCTCAGACCCAATCGACTTTCGGATGCGATGAGGTTGTACAGCACGTTCGTCCTGAGCTTGGGCAATGTGGTAATAGTAACGACCTACTTTGCCAAAATGCCGCACAAGCTCTTCCTCTGTTCGCTCCCGAAGGTCAGCGCCTGTGGTTATGCCCATACTTTTCATTTTAGCTGCAGTAACCTTACCAATGCCATAAAATTTCTCTATTGCCAGGTTGGCCACTAATTCTTCAGCCATATCCGGTGTTATCAGGGTAAAACCGTCTGGCTTGTTCATGTCAGAAGCAAGCTTAGCCAGAAATTTATTAAAAGATACTCCTGCAGAAGCTGTAAGACCAGTTTCCTCTAGAATTCTTTTTTTTATTTCTTTTGCTATGATACTGGCTGATGGCATGCCTATCTTGTTTTCTGTTACATCCAGATAGGCTTCATCCAGCGACAGCGGTTCAACCAAGTCTGTGTAGGAGTAAAAAATTTCCCGTATCTGGCGTGACACAGCACTATAAACATCAAAGCGTGGTTTTACAAAAACTAGTTGTGGGCAGCGTTGTGCTGCAATTTTAGAGGCAAGTGCCGAATGCACTCCAAACTTCCTTGCTTCGTAGCTGGCTGCGGCTACTACACCTCTTGCTCTTGAACCTCCTACGGCCACAGGTTTGCCACGCAGTTCCGGGTTGTCGCGCTGCTCCACCGACGCATAAAAAGCGTCCATATCAATATGGATGATCTTGCGGGAAAGCTTATTCAAAATTTAAATAACTGATTATTTAGGCAAAGATAAAACTATAATGCCAGCAGGTAATAATTCTGTTCGTACAAGAGGGACAAAATGGAAGATATAACAACTTCAGAGTAGTGTTTATTTGTTCAGTTCTGAAGAAGGTTATTTTAGAATCAGTATTTAATATTATAAAAATGAAGAAATTAAACATTTTACTTTTAGGCTTAGTAGTGCTGGCTCTTAAAGGAGATAAGGGTGTACAATACTAACAGAATTTGTTCTGTAATAGATGAATGATTATAAATAATAGTAAAAGAGAAAATGGCAAGTAAGGAAAGAGTTTGATTTATAACAGGCGTATCAAGTGGGTTTGGAAGAACATTGGCTGCGGAAGCAGCCAGTGCAGGTGATAAAGTGATAGGTACCATAAGACAGGTAAAGCAGATAGAAGAGTTTAATGCAATCTAACCGGGTAATACTTTTGCTTATATGCTCGATGTAACACGCCCGGATGGAGTAAAGGCTATTGTAGAGGCTGCTTTCAAGCATTTTGGCAGGCTTGATATAGTGGTGAATAATGCAGGCTTTGGATTACTAGGCGTTGTCGAAGAAGTTTCTTTAGAAGAGTACAGGGAGGTAATGGAAACAAATTTCTATGGAGCTTTACAGGTAACGCAGGCCGTGCTTCCATACCTGCGGGCACAACGGCAGGGGCATATCCTGCAGATGTCGTCTACTTCCGGCTTTAGAGGCACCACAGGTTTTGGCGCTTATAATGCCAGCAAGTTTGCATTGGAAGGCATGAGTGAAGCACTGGCGCAGGAGGTAGCACCTTACAATATCAAGGTAACTATTGTAGAACCAGGTCCGCTCCGGACAAACTTTGCTGGGGCTGGTATTAAAGCAGCTAAAAAACATATAAAAGAGTATGATACTACGGCTGGAGCTTTTACAGCCTCTATGCGGGCAGGGCATAACGAACAGGCAGGAGACCCTGCCAAAGCTGCTAAAGTCTTAATGGAGCTTGTAAACACAGATAATCTACCCTTGCACCTTCCATTGGGAAAATTCGCTTTTGATGTGATCAGAGCAAAGCTGCAGAAAATGCAACAGGAACTGGATAAATGGGAAAGCTTTGCCAGCAAGACTTCTTTTGAAACTTAAGGGATAGGAGACATTGGAAACACTGGTACTGTTGCTTATCATTTAACTCTTTTATCGCTCTTCAAAGATGATTGTTTTAAGGCAACTCTGCTAACCTGGCTAAAATGCTAACCTACATGTAGGAACACTTAATAATATTCCTCCAGATAAGTAAAAGCAGCAGATCTTCAATAACTGCATGAAATAATAGTAACATATTATGTTTCAGACAACGTAAAATTAACTTTCAAAACCCTAGCAATTATTGAAGACATGAAAAGAATACCTTTATGTATAATCGGAGGACTGGCTGCAACATTTTTTAGCTGTAGCTCCAGTAGTAACTCCGAAAACAGTACGGCAGGTGCTAACTCAGCTCCTAAGGACTCAGCCGATGTAGTGAATACAGAAGTAGGTCAGTTGAGCCTACCTGCTCCGGATACGACACATGACGCTGAAAAGCGCTCAAACATAGTAGGATGGTCTGAGGGCGAGACTCCTAAAGCCCCTGCAGGCTTTGCAGTAACAAAGTTTGCAGACGGACTTAAGCACCCCCGGAATATATACTTAGCGCCCAACAATGATATCTTTATAGCCGAGTCGGATGACGAAGAAAAAAGCGCTAACCAGATAACCCTTCTGCGTGACACGAACAATGATGGTAAACCTGATCTACAGGAAGTGTTTATGACCGGACTAAACCAACCTTATGGTATGCTGGTGCTTAACGGTTATTTCTATGTAGGCAACACCGATGGAATTGTGCGTTATCCTTATAAAGAAGGACAAACAAAAATTACTTCTAAAGGAGAGAAAATTCTGGACCTGCCTGCAGGCGGCTATAACCATCACTGGACCCGTAACTTTATTCTTGGCCCGGAAGATGGCAAGATTTACATATCTGTTGGTTCAGCCAGTAATGTGGGCGAATATGGCATGGAGGAAGAAGAACGCCGTGCCAATATATTAGTAATAAATCCTGATGGTTCAGGTGAACGTGTTTATGCCAGCGGACTTAGAAACCCTGTAGGAATAGACTTTGAACCGACCACGAACACGCTCTGGACATCTGTAAACGAAAGAGATAACCTTGGGGATGATTTAGTGCCGGATTACCTGACAAGTGTGCAGGAAGGAGGCTTTTATGGCTGGCCATATGCTTACTTCGGGCAGAACATTGACCCACGCAGAAAAGGAGAGCGCCCTGATCTTGTAAAGAAAACGATAGTACCTGATGTGCCTTTAGGTTCTCACACATCTTCGTTGGGTTTAGCTTTTTATGATAACGATGCTTTTCCAGACAGATATCATAACGGAGCCTTTGTCGGTCAGCATGGTTCCTGGAACCGCTCCGCATTCTCTGGTTATAAAGTACTGTTTGTGCCATTTGCCAACGGAAAACCTTCCGGTGAGCCTGAAGACTTTCTGACTGGTTTTATCTCAGACAGGGAAGACTCTGACGTTTATGGAAGGCCTGTAAGTATCGCTGTACTTCCTGATGGAGCAATGCTTGTGTCTGATGATGCCGGTAATATAATCTGGAGAGTAACTGCTGCTCAATAGTAATAGTTAACATGCTTTTTAAACAAGAAAGGACGAATCTCTTGAAGATCGTCCTTTCTTGTTTAATGATATATTATCTAAACCAAAGGTTTATTGAAGAACTACTGTGCCAGGTAAGCGCCATCTACAGGATAGTAACCGCCAGTTATAAAAGAAGCTTTGTCTGAGCTTAACCATAAAACCATCTCTGCTACTTCCTCTGGCTCACCTAAGCGACCAATAGGGTGTTTTGATAGTAGTACTTGCTGCGTTTCAGTGTCGTGCGGAATAAGTGGTGTTTGTATAAAAGCTGGTGCAACCGCGTTTATTCGTATTCCTTGTGCGGAGTATTCCAATGCCGCGTTTTTGGTAAGGCCTAACACGCCATGCTTACTGGCCACGTAAGGGGAGGCCGTCGCAAAACCAACCTGCCCTAATATAGAGCACATATTTATGATAGCACCTTTTCCATTTTGTAACATGGCTGGTAATTGATACTTCATACCATAAAAGACACTGCTTAGGTTAACAGAAATCACCTTATCCCAGTCTTCCAACGTTGTATCGGCTATGGAAGCGGCAGGAGAACTAATACCCGCATTGTTACAGGCAATATCTAGTCTGCCATATATATCAAGTGCTGCTTTAACTAACGCTTCATTATCAGAGGCTTGTCCAATATTTGCTTTTACAAAAACAGCTTCGCCGCCTTTCTCTTTTATCTGTTGCACAATTTTTTCACCACCTTGCTCATTTATATCAGATACTACGACTTTAGCCCCATGAGCAGCATATAGTTTAGCGACACTTGCCCCAATACCTGAGCTGGCTCCTGTTACAATGGCTACTTTGTTTTCTAATGTTCTTTCCATGATAGTTGGTTGGTTGTTTTTTGTCCACCTTATGGATGTAAAAGTATGGGAAGAGCTTTAAGATAAATATGATATTCATCATCAAAAGCTAATTTATCAGTTACTGTATTTTTATACCTCGTAATCTCAACATTCCTAAAAGAAATGTTTTAATACTTACTGATGATCTCATTAAGTCAATTGTTCTGCTAACCTACCTTTTTGAGTTGTATTAAGTATACCCGTATAGAATTATAAATTAAGTAACTATCACGAACTATAATAACATAAACTATGAAAGTATTATTTGTGCTTACATCACACGCAGAATTAGGAGAGACAGGCAAAAAAACAGGTTTTTGGGTGGAGGAGTTTGCAGCGCCATATTATGTACTGGCGGATGCTGGTGCAGACATTGCCATCGCTTCACCATTAGGTGGAGAGCCTCCTGTAGACCCTAGCAGTGAGGCGCCTGGTGCACAGACAGAAGCTACCAAGCGATATAACGGAGACCAGGAACTTCAGAATAAGCTGCAGAACACGATAAAATTAAGTGAAGTAAAAGCAGATGATTTTGATGCAGTTTTCTACCCGGGCGGCCATGGTCCTTTATGGGACTTGACAGCCAGCGATGAGTCTGTTGCCCTGATCGAAAGCTTTGCGAAGCAATATAAACCCGTTGCTGCGGTTTGCCATGCGCCAGCTGTTTTTGCAAGAGTGAAAGGACCGAATGGAGAACCATTGGTGAAAGGTAAGAACGTAACTGGTTTTACAAACTCAGAAGAAGAGGGTGTAAAACTGACGGAGGTTGTACCATTTCTGGTAGAGGAAAAACTAAAAGAATTGGGAGGCAACTATTCTAAAGTTGATGACTGGCAGCCACATGTTGTACGGGATGGTCTGCTGATTACAGGCCAGAATCCGGCATCATCTGAAGGAGTTGCAAAAGAACTTTTAAACCTGTTAAAAAAGCAATAGTTGGGTTATAGCAATAAAAAGCCTGCTGTAAGTTTAAATTCAGCAGGCTTTTTTTCTTCCAGAGATTTTCGGAAAAGAAAGCCTAGGCTATCTGATCTATGTTTACAGGAGGCTCATCCTGCTCAATTTTAGTTGGGTCTGTTTCCTGATAAGTAGCAGCCTGGTATAACGCTTCATTAAACTCGCCCTCGCTTTTGGCTATCACGACAGAAGCAATCCCATTGCCGATCATATTCGTAATGGCTCTGGCTTCAGACATAAAACGGTCTACTCCCAGTAAAATAGCAATACTTTCTACTGGAATTACCTGCAGTGCAGATAGGGTAGATGCCAGTACTATAAAACCACTTCCTGTTACCCCGGCTGCCCCTTTAGATGTTACCATCAGTACACCAATAATAGTTAATTGTTGCCCTAGCGAAAGGTCTATATTGAATACCTGTGCCAGAAAAATAACTGACATGGAAAGATAAATAGAAGTGCCGTCCAGGTTAAAGGAATATCCAGTTGGTATAACAAGACCAACCACAGATTTGGAACAGCCGAACCTCTCCATCTTCTGCATCATACTAGGTAAAACAGACTCAGAAGAAGAAGTCCCTAGTACTATAAGTATTTCCTGACGGATAAACTTCAGGTATTTCCAGAGACTGAACTTAAAGAGGTAGCAGATCAGGTTAAGCACTCCGAAAATAAATAAGGCCATAGTCAGGTACACAGACAGCATAAGCTTGCCCATTGGCAGAAGTGTTTCCAACCCATAAGTACCCACTGTATAAGCCATACCCCCAAAAGCACCTAAAGGAGCCAGTTTCATGACAAACTTCATAATGTTGAAGAATACTTTGGCTATTTTGTCGAAAGTAACGAGCAAAGAAGCGCCGCTCGGCCCCATTTTGCTTAAGCCAAAGCCAAACAACACAGCAAAGAACAGTATCTGTAGAATATCGCCCTCTGCCAAAGATGCAAAAATGTTATGAGGCACGATGTGAGCAACAAATTCACCCCAGTTTATTCCTGTGGTATTGCCGGTATAAGCCTGTACTTGCGAGGCATCGGTGTTTGCCGGTACATGCACGCCATTGCCAGGCTGAAGCACATTTGCTACCACAACACCAATAGCAATGGCAAAAGTGGTGATTAATTCGAAGTAGAGTAATGCCTTTCCGCCCACCTTTCCTACTTTCTTCATGTCTCCCATGTGTGCTATACCCAGCACAATGGTAAAGAAAATGATAGGAGCAATAAGCATACTGATCAGGTTAATAAATGTCTGGCTGATAAGTTTGGCAGTCGGGGCAAAGCCAGGAAACGAAATACCTACAAGCACACCAACTATAATGGCAACTATGACCTGGAAAGTAAGGTGAGAGAATATTTTTTTCATCAATATTAATTAGTCAATATCTTTTCAAGATAGCTATAATCTCTTATTCTGAGATATAACTAAAGATCTTTTTAATAAAAAATTAAGTATTGCTGCTATCTTCAAGGCTAAATTATGCGTGTAAATTACTGTTGTTTAAAGAGCTAACATATGTTGTGTTGCAGGTACAGGGATGATAAGTTATCGACTTTGGTGATGGTTTATTGACTTGATGTTAATGAACTTAGGTTAAGTTTTTTTCTATGCAACGGTAGCGTTTGTAAGAATTATTAAAAGTATATCAGTGCCAGTGCAAATTTTTAGTAGGAGCAACTGCTGGTGAAAGAACTGTAATAACTCAGGTAGGTATAACTATGATTTGAATTGAACGGTATACGAGCATTGGCCGCTACAATCCTTATATTTGCAACATCATTCAGATGAATTTTTATATAAGAACAGGCCAGCTCTACCAGGTAGCACTGAAAAAGACTGAGCAAATAAACATATTGATATGTCTTCTTTACTTGATTTTATAGGCAATACGCCGCTTGTAGAACTAAAAAATATTTCTTCAAAACCCAACGTAAAGCTTCTGGCAAAGCTGGAGGGTAACAACCCTGGTGGCAGTGTGAAAGACCGTGCCGCTTACGGTATGATAAAGGGGGCATTAGACCGTGGTGAGTTAAAACCCGGTATGAAGCTAATTGAAGCGACCAGTGGTAACACTGGAATAGCCCTGGCTATGATTGCTCGCTTGTTTGGCTTTGAAATAGAATTAGTGATGCCTGCTAATGCCACGCAGGAGCGGGTTAAAACAATGGAGGCTTATGGTGCTAAAGTTATCCTGACGCCTGCAGAAGGCTCAATGGAAGCAGCTATTGACTATGTGAATGAGCAGGTAAACAAAGGAGGATACCTGGTGCTGAATCAGTTTGCTAATCCTGATAACTACATGGCACATTACCACTCAACCGCTCCTGAAATATGGCGGGATACACAAGGTGCTGTTACGCATTTTGTATCGGCCATGGGTACGACAGGCACTATTATGGGCGTTTCCCGCTACCTGAAAGAGCAGAATGAAGCGGTGCAGATTGTTGGAACACAGCCAGTAGAAGGTTCTCAAATCCCTGGTATCCGTCGTTGGCCGCAGGAGTACCTGCCAAAGATATTTGATAAAGAGCGAGTAGATAAAGTAATAGATGTGTCGCAGGAAAATGCCATTGCCATGACACGACGACTTGCCAGGGAGGAAGGTGTTTTTGCTGGTATGAGTAGTGGAGGAGCTGTTTTTGCCGCTACTAAGCTGATAGAAGAACTGGAAGATGGCGTTATTGTCTGCATTATCTGCGACCGGGGAGACCGTTATCTTTCGTCTGATTTGTTTAATGCATAAAATATATCTTTTAGGGTTATTAGAAGCCATTTTGCTGGAAATGCGAAATGGCTTTTTTCTTGATCAATGGTTTTAGGAAAGCTTCTGTAACAAGAGAGGAGCTTTAAAAGCTTTTAGTTTGCTATTAATCTATAAAAGTAATCGTATGCTTTTATAAGCGCTTAATGTAATTTCTTTGAGCAATCTGCTTAATGTGTCTGTTAAAGGAGTTCTAATTTGTAATCAGCCTGGCACAAATAAATCTGGTACATTACTTGCTAATTAAATGTACATACATTAAATATGTGTTATTATAACTAACTTATGAGAAACATTAAAAGAAAATATAAGGCTGTAAATGCTCCTGTGGGTGATCTTGTTACTTACAGAGCTTTGCCAACCCGTGAGATTGAGTACATTGATCCTTTCCTGTTCCTGAACCACCACGGGCCGCAGACCTATAAACCGAATAATAATGGTTTGCCTTTCGGGCCGCACCCGCACCGTGGCTTTGAGACACTTACTTTTATACTGGAGGGTGATATTATGCACCAGGACACAGGGGGCGGAAAAAGTGTGATTGAAGCAGGTGGAATTCAGTGGATGACTGCCGGACGAGGGCTTATTCATGCCGAAATTTCGTCTGATAGGTTTAAGCAGGAGGGAGGGCCACTTGAGATACTTCAGCTATGGTTTAACCTACCGGCTAAATACAAAATGGTTGAGCCTAAATACATTGGTTTGCAGAAAGACAAGATTCCAACTGTGACAGAAGACGAGGGTAAAGTAAAAGTAAATGTGGTGTCAGGCAATTGGGGCGATGTAGAGGGGCCTATAACGTCCTTGAGCGATATACACATGACAAGCATAGATATGAAAGCGGGAGGTGCCTTTACAACAAAGGTGACAGCAGAGCGAAATATTTTTTTCTATGTGGTAAGAGGAGAAGTAAAGGTAAACGGAGATACAGCTGATAAGCTAACATTAGTGGAATTTGCAAATGACAGCGATGAAGTAACCGTGGAAGCCCTGAAAGATGCAGTTTTATTATTTGGTCACGCGCAACCTTATAATGAGCCTGTCGTGTCTCATGGACCTTTTGTAATGAACTCTGAAGAGGAAATAAGAGAAGCTTTCCGGGATTATCAGTTAGGTAAAATGGGCACCTGGGAAGGTTAAACTTCTATATAATCATTTAATCTACGTTTGATAAAGTGCTTCTGTAAAATTGAGTTAGCATATAAATCTTACGGCGATACCATAAAAGCAAAGGGAGGTAACGAGTAGTACATACTCTTGTTACCTCCCTTTGCTTACAATTGAAACATATCAGAAACAGAAGATTAGTTTTGTCCATATCTAACTCACTTTAAAGAGTAAGTCTTTAACGGGTTCTTTTAGACGGTCCTTTGGTAGAAGCGTTTTTACCGGAGCCTCCTCTTGTACCGTTTTTATTGCCAAATCCACCTTTTGCAGTTCCCTTCGCTGCACCCCTTGACCCTCTGGAGCTTATCTGTTTGCCCTTTGGGGAAGTGGTTTTGCCTGGTTTGTTAAAGGGATCCTTCTTTTTTGGTGCATTCGTTCTGGCACTTCGTTCCTCACCTGGCACTACACCTGTACCTCTGTTTCTGCTGCCTGTGCTTTTTAAGGTTTTGCCTGATAATACCTCATTTAAACTTTCTATTTCTGGTTCAGATAAGATGCGCCAGTGGCCGGTTGGTAGTTTAGCCAGCGTAATGTTTGCGATGCGTGTTCTTTGTAAATGGATTACTTTATATCCTAAATCCTCACACATTCTTTTAATGTTGTGATTAGTCCCCGGCTCCAGTACAATCCTAAAACGTGCAGAGCCTTCTTTAACTACAAAAGTTCTTGTCTTTCTTTCCTCTGGATCAGCAGTACTTCCACCACTTATTTGTGTTAGAAAATCGGGTGTGATTATTTTGTCTAGCGTTATAATATACTCTTTCTCGTATCTATTGTCAGCCTTTGTTATCTTACGTACCAAGTCGCTGTCGTTGCTTAAGAAGATAAGACCTTCTGCTTCGCGTTCTAAACGACCAACAGGCAATAGTGACGCAGGATAATTGATGGCCCTGATGATGTTGTCCCGCACCGATTGGTCAGTAGTGGCAGACATGTGTGCAGGCTTGTTGAAAGCTAGAAAAACTGGCGCTTCTTCACGTATGCTCAGTAACTGATCATCAACCCGTACTTTGTCTTTAAGTGTTACTTTAGTGCCCGCTTCAGCCATCTTTCCGTTCACGGTTACCCTACCTTGCTCGATAAGCTTGTCTGCTTCTCTCCTGGAACAGATGCCGGTATCACTGATAAATTTATTTATTCTCTTTGGTTCCATATCATTCTAAGGCTACTAAAGGCAGGTTTGACTGGTGAAATTATCAGGTAAAGCTGCGACCGCCTTTTAAGTAAAATATTTTTATCCTCAAAAGTACGGGAAAGCGTGTGATTTACCTATCGTGGCTGGTTTAGAGTTGACAGATAATATTAATCAATTGTAGCAACATAAACAAAGCCGCCCCTGTCAGTGTACTACAGACAGGGGCGGCTTATTACGATGAATTATGATGCAGTTGTACGTTTACTCACAACCTAACTCAGCACCACTTCCGATAGGAGCTCCAGGAGCCAGTTCCTTATGCTCTGGAAGTTTTACAGGAGCCATTTCAGGATTTTCAATACGCTTCATGGCATAAACCAGGTGAGCTTTGTAAGGGCTGTCGCCCATGCGGCGGGTTTGCCTGTTCAGATAATCATTAAGGTTGTTAAGAGCGAGGTTAGCTTCGGCACGAGCACCGTAAGAAGTGCCTTCGTTGTTTGCCAAAGCTATCAGGTGAGTAAGCACTACCTGCTCCGTTTGCTGCTGTACCTGACTTGCAAGGCCATCTTTACGAGGGGCTTTAAAAGTATTTTTCACTAACTGGTCCACTACCTCGTTTAGTCCAAGGCTATTACCTCTGGCTTGTAATTCTACGAGTCTTGCTGTACGCTCGGGGTGTAAAAGCATGCTAACTGTAAAGTCTGCAGAGGCTTCTGCCGCAGCCAGAGGGTCAAATGTAAGGCCGGTACGTTTATTAAACAATTCACGTGTTGTGCGGAAACCTGGCGGGCGTGGCGGAATTAACTTTATTATATGCTCCGGCACTGTTAATACATCTGGCTGTAGTGTTGCCAGCAAGGCATCCAGTGCCTTTTGCTGCGTCTTTTTATCAAGTGGTTCTGTAATAGTTTGCTCGTCGCCACGCAAGGCATAGGTATAATTTACACCACCTACCAGTTTGGCTGTTGCCTCCGTCTGATAGCGATGGTAATTGTAAATTGGCACCAACACATCTTCTAGTAGTGCATAGGGCATTCCTTCTTTTATATTTTCTTCTGAGAAGTTCTGCAGTGCCTGCTTGCGTACTTCCAGCACGTGCTTTAATTCTTCTGGAGCATCCGGGCCGTTATCCCAAAGGTGAGCCTGTGGATGGGCACCGCCAGTAGCGCGCGAGTCGCGGTCAGTAATAAACTGTAAACCACTGTTAATACTGTTTTGTAATATGTTATCTAAGGCAGATTTTTCATTTGTGCCTTCCGGAAAGTCTTGGTAGCCATAGGTAACAGCCACTTTATCCCATTCACCAATGCCGGTGTCGTAAGCATTAGCAAGGTCTATTTGTCCATTGTTGCTAAGCTGCACCAGTGGGTGTGGGTAGTCCATGACAGAAGCACGGTTGTTTACACTGGCGGCATAGTTGTGCTGCAGGCCCAGCGTATGGCCTAGTTCGTGTGCCGAAAGCTGCCGGATTCGTGCCAATGCCATCGTCATCATTTCATCGGAGGCAGGCTTTCCTTCTTTGTATGGAGCCAGTAACCCTTCCGCAATCAGATAGTCCTGGCGCACACGGAGGGAGCCCAAGGTTACATGTCCTTTAATAATTTCTCCGGTGCGAGGGTCTGTTACAGACGAGCCATAAGACCAGCCGCGTGTGCTGCGGTGTACCCACTGAATCATATTATAGCGAATGTCCATCGGGTCGGCGGTGTCAGGTAGTATTTCTGCACGGAAAGCATTTTTATAACCAGCAGCTTCAAAGGCCTGATTCCACCAGCGGGCGCCTTCCAGCAGAGCGCTACGAATAGGCTCAGGAGCGCCATTGTCAATATAATATACAATAGGCTTTACCGGCTCAGACACTGCAGCTGATGGGTTTTTCTTTTGCAGGCGATGTCTTGCTATAAACCGCTTTTCAATATCATCCCCAACAGGCGTGGCAAAATCAAAATAAGTAATACCAAAGAAGCCAGCACGTGGGTCTAAAACCCGAGGCGTATAATTGTTGTCTGGCAGTTCTATAAAAGAATGGTGCTGGCGCAGTGTAAGAGCCTGTACATCTGGAGCTACCTCATAAACAAAACGTCCGGCATCATCGCCTCCTGTAAAGGTAAGGGTAGCTTCAAACTCTGTGTTCTTTGCGAAGTTCTTCGTGCGGGGCAGGTACAGAGCGGAACGGCTTGGGTCGAGGCGATAGGTGCCTTGCTTTGTCCTGCGGATGCTGCCGATAACGTTATGTGCATCGCGGAGAAGAAAATCTGTAGCATCAACCAATACCTTTTCACCTTCAGCTGCTTCTGCTTTAAAGCCCCAGATGATAGATTGAGCAAAAGATTCCTCCACAGCCCGCTTCTCGTTCTGATTGTCGGTTGAGGCTCTGTAGCTAAGGTTTGGCTGCACCAGCATTATTTTTGGGCCTTGCTTGCTGAAGTATACTACGCGCTCTCCGTCTAACTGTCCGCGATCAAGACCAATGTCGTTAGAACCCAGTCCGGCAGGTAAAGAGTTTACATACAGAAATTCTTTGTTTAGTTTGTCTACTTCTAACCAGATTTTGCCGTTAGCTTCATCAAGGTAAAAAGTAAAGTAACCTGGGTACTTCTTCATACCTGCTGTTTTGGAGGCGATACCAGGCAGTTGCTGTGCCAGTACTGTGCTAGCCATCAGGGGCAATAACAGCAGCAATAGCCAGAGCTTTTTGGTAAAAGGTGTTGTCATTTTAAAGTTAGATTTTAGTTTAGGATGTTTTAGGTTATTAATATTAGTTATTTTCTATGGGTTTAGAAAATGTGGGAGCTAAGAAATCATAGGACAGGCAGAGAAAAAGAAGTTGGCAGAAAAGGCTCTAATTGGTTTACAGTAGCATTATCTGCTGATAGCATAAGTAACTCTTTATAAAAAAGGCGCACCATAATGCTGGCGCGCCTTAGAGAAAGCTTTTATATAACGGTTTTCCTTTAAGAATATGCCTCAGAACTTGCTGGTAATTGAGGCAGGTATCTTACTTTGAGGCTGCTATATTTTTATTGATTTCTGATGCGGCTTTACATTTTTACAAAACTACTCCATCACCAGTTTGTCGCTTTTCTGGAAAGTCTTTTTCTCCCCATTGCTCCTTTACATTTGTTTCTATTGTTAAGCTGAGTGACGTAAGCGGTACATCTTCCAGTCTGTTTTCAAACGGATCTTCAGCACGTTCCCCTACTAAATCAAGACAAAGAAACACAAAAGAGATAATAACGGAAACAGGCATGGCAGCCCAGCCAAGTTCTTCTACAAACACAAATGGTAGAAGTGAGGCGTGTATAAATACAAATACCCTGGAGAAGAAACTATACTGCCGTGGAAAAGGCGTGTTTTTAATTCTTTCGCTGCGCCCCTGAATATTATTAAACTCAACCAGCGTTTGCTCCAGCTTTACAAAGCGAAAATCAGAGAGCCAGCCTTTTTTATATGCTCTTTTCAAGTCTTCACCCTGGAGCTCTAAAAGGTAGTTCGGTGGGTTGTTCTTCTGGCAAAAGACTTTATATTCATTGGGCGAAAGGAAAGAAATGGTATCAGAGTAATCATTAGCCTCTTCAAACATTTCCTGTTGTCCTGTTTCGTTATAAGCATGTTTCTTTCTAAGGAAGACACGCAAAGCATGCACAAAAGCTATGTGCCGGTATACCATACGGTGCTGGAGTTGTGTTACCTCCGTTACCTGATCAATATCTTCTGACATTATCATGGTGATAACCTCTCGTGTCCATGCGCGGCTGTAGTTTACTAATAGCCCCCATATCTTTCTGCCTTCCCACCATCTGTCGTACGCGTTGTTGTTTTTGAAACCTAAGAATATAGCCAGTGCAGTACTTAAGGCAGTAATAGTGTTGAACGGTAAGTGCAGATGCAATAGTTCAAAGTAGTCGTGAAGCAAGTATACAGCAATGGAAAGTAACATGTAATATAGCATGCTTTTCCAAGTATAATGTACTACTAATCTCCATTTTAAATTTCTCCTTGTTATCATATATTAATTAAGTCCATAAATAAATACTTCCTGCTAAAAACTTGTAGGTAAGAAAATTGTTTAAGCCATTCTATAAATGGCGCAGTCCGACATACATAAAAAGCCTTAGAGATGTTTCAGGTGAGCAACAGATGTTTGTTTTGCTGCAACTGATCAACCTGAAAGATTAAACTGATGGAGATGATATTGACTGCTGCGGATTGTAAGAGGTGTTCCTAAACCTGCTTGCTACGATAGAGCATCAGCAATGTGAGAGGAGCCAAACAGCAAGCGCATTATCTATAAAATATTGTGCATGTAATAATTTCATCACATAGCAAGCATTTTCTTAATTTAAGTATAATCTTTTGTTAAAGATTATATGACATTATAATGCTCTCTTTGCACCTGTTATATTCAATAACATAATAATTCAAAAGATAAGACTGCTTACAACAGTGTTATCTTTTGAAGCCGATAAGCTAGACAAGAAAACAGTAAAGAAGGCTAGTATAATATTCCTTCCAGGACTCAATAGAGTTTGTTTTTTAAAGTATGTGAGCTTTTATCATAGCTGAGAGACATATAATAAATCCTTTTGCTTAAAGCGGATAGCAAGTATGTATGGCTAACATTTGTCTTGGGTAATCAACCAATTTATTAAAATCATGCTACTAAGAGTAATTATATTTTGTGTTATACAGGTTTATCTTCTGTTAATTTTTACTTATGTATCCGCCCAAGATAGTTTAACAACAGTGTACTCTGGTCATATTCCTGCTGAAGATATTTTTAAATTGGTATACGTACCCTTCACTGTTCCGGAAGGGATATCAGAGATCAGGGTAAAGGAAGTTTATTCCGATCAGGGTAAAAATGTGCTCAACTTAGGTATATATGGCCCGGAAGGGTACGAGCTTGGGAATTCTGCGGGTTTTCGTGGTTGGTCAGGCGGAGCTAAAACAGAGTTCTTTTTAAACGCTGCTGAAGCCTCTACAGGTTATATACCGGGTAAAATCAAACCTGGAACGTGGAATACCATCATTTATCCTTCTACTATTATACCCGAAGGCATTGACTGGCAACTAGAAGTAACTCTTATTACTGGAACAGATAAAACTCCTTTTAAAATTACTCCAGCAGTCGAAGTAGTAAACAGGCAACCTGGTTGGTACCGTGGTGATTTGCACATGCATACGTACCACTCCGATGGCAAACGTACCCAGCAGGATTTATTAGATGAAGCAACAGCTAATGGGTTAGATTTTGTTGTATCTACGGAACATAATACTAACAGCGCCAATTTAAGCTGGGGACATTATAAAACAGATAAATTATTGGTATTGAACGGAGAGGAAGTAACCACTACGGCCTTTGGGCACTGGAACGCAATAGGGTTGGACGCTGAAACGCTAATAGAATGGCGTTACTCTCCCTCTGATAACGTTATTAATACCTATCTTAAACAGGTACATATTGACAACGGTCTGGCAATTATTAACCATCCTTTTTACAATGTAGAACGCACTAACAGCTTTGGTTTTGATGTAGATTTGTTTGATGGCATTGAGGTTTGGAATGGCAAATGGGATGAACTAGATAACATGGCAGTACAATGGTGGGATAGCCTGTTACGTCAGGGAAAAGCAAAGATTGCCATTGCAGCCAGTGATTCTCACACGCCTGTTTCTCTGGAGAATGCGCTTGGTATACCTCAGACTGTAATAAACTCACGGGCTTTGGCACGGCAGGAGATTATGGCAGGGCTTCGCGCTGGTAAAGCATATTTGGCCTATAATAAAGAACTGACTATATCATTAACGGCCAAGTCCGGTTCATCTTCAGCTGGTATAGGGGATACATTAGCCACCTCACAGGGTGAGAAAGTGCAGGTCCGGTTAAGTATAAAAGGAGCCCCTGATGCTGTTGTTACCTTAATAGGAGACAAAGGGGCTTTAACTACCGAAAAAGTTAAGGGAAATAAGACAGAGCTTAGCTGGCAGGTTGATTCTAAATCAACAAAATTCCTCCGGGTAGAAATTCGGACGTCTAAAGGTGACATGGTGGCTTTAACCAACCCTATCTGGTTATCCTAATTACGTTAAAAAAATAACTACTAAAAAGGTTTCTGATCTTGCTAATCCTTATTTTACCTCTTCTTTATGCTCATTAAAAAAGTTCTTGCCCGTTCCTATGCTCACCACTGGCAATGAACTTGGCCTTCTCTCTGACCACAGTATCCGGATTATATATTAATAAGACCTAGAAGAGGAATACCTTCTAAATAAGTATAAGCTTTAGGTAGTATACCCAATGGAACAGGAAGGCTTTGGTTATTGAAGATGTTAAATAAAACAACTGATAGATACAATGTTCATCATCTTAATTGAGGTTCAGGCTCTGGATAACTACCTTCTTTTTTATTAACAGTTTAGTAATAATGTTTGCTCGAATTTAACACTTTGATTAAAAGACAGACATAATCAATTAATCTTACCACACTTATTTTGCGCTAAATCTAAGAGCAAAAGAAGTGATAATAAACCTGTTTCTATAAGTGTTACTCGCTATTCAGAGCAGTTCGATGCTTGTTCTGTTAAGGCCTTACTTCTAGTAAAAATCAATGAATCAATAAAGTTAATTGTACTGCCTTGGCAAAAGGCAATAGTCTTTCTATTGCCCAGACTAAAGTGAAAGCTAATCAGGATGCAGTCGCCTCATAACACTTGCTGTGCAAAAGCACTTGCCTTTTTATAAATGCTTCTGTTTGTGCTATCAATGGTTTTATGTCCTAAGCTCTTGTGGTTAGAATCAATATTGAAAAAAATTAATGGTTTTAAAAATTGTAGAAATGACAAAAGTTTTATGAAAAAACGATCTAACACATTGATTAAGTTAAAACCAATATTTATTGCGACAGTACTCTGCGGCTCGACTATGTCGTTCCCAGGCAATACATATGCGGATCACTACAAAAAAAGTAGCTCCTTTCCTTTAGTTAAAAAAGTAAGTAAAGCGGAAGAAATTACTGTTTCAGGGACAGTTAGAGATGAGAATGGGCCTATACCGGGTGTTGTTGTGAGGGTAAAGAATTCTTCAAATGGTACTGTTACAGATGCAGATGGGAATTATACTATCAAAGCCAACCTAAATGAAACGCTGGTTTTTTCTATGCTTGGTTTCCAGACCCAGGAGGTTGTAGTAACCAGCGGTAAAGAGGATGTTACGTTGGCAGTTGACACAAAACAACTTGAAGAAGTAGTAGTTATAGGCTATGGAGCAACAACCCAAAGTGGGGTTACGGGTTCCATTGCAAGTGTTAAGAGCAGTGAGTTTAATGCGGGTGTTAACAGCAGCCCGGACCAGTTACTGCAAGGTAAAGTTGCTGGTTTAAATATAAGCAGAAGCGGTGATCCTAACGCGACTCCTTCTATCATTCTGCGTGGCCCTTCTACATTGCGAACAGGTGCAGCCCAGGAACCCTTTTATGTTATCGATGGCGTACCTGGTGCCTCAATAGATATTGTTGCTCCTAATGATATTGTGTCTATTGATGTTTTAAAAGATGCATCAGCAACTGCTATTTATGGTTCAAGGGCTTCTAATGGGGTTATTATAGTAACAACTAGAAGAGCTAACGCTGGAGAAGCCTCCATAACTTATAATGGCTATGCAGCAATAGAGAATGTTTCCAACCAAATTGACATGCTATCAGGGGAGCAACTAAGAGCCTATTTAGCAGCAAACGATAAATCTATAAACCCTGCTGACGACGACGGAGCCGATAATGATTGGCAAGACGAAGTTACCCGCACAGGTGTCTCCCATAATCATAACCTGTCCCTTTCAGCCAACACTGGCAAAACGAATTATAATGCCAGTGTAAACTATCTTGAAAACCAGGGATTAATAAAAGGATCATCATTAGACAGACTTATTTTAAGAGGAAGGGTAGAGCAAAAAGCTTTTAACGATAGGTTAAAGCTTGGTATTTCCATTAATCATAGCACAACCAATCAATCTGCGTCGCCAAGTGCAGTGCTTAACTATATGTTGAGTTTCCTGCCGTCTTACAATATTAAAGACGAGAACGGCAACTACAGAGAGAATTATCAGAATGGTGTTGCTAACCCTGTTTCCCTGATTGACAATAACTTGGATGATACCAAAACCAAAACCTTCCTTGCGAATGCCCTGGCAGAACTTACCATACTTCAAGGGTTAAAGTTTACCTTAAGCCTCTCTTCTCAGGATGAGCAAACAAACAGGAATATTTACTATGGCCGCTTATCTGCATTAGCTCAGAATGCTGGTGGGGTGGCTATTCGTAATACCTACTCAGATACAAGAAAAGTTCTGGAGTCTTATTTCAATTACGATAAGAGTTTCAATAAGCACAGTGTTGGTTTACTGGCTGGGTACTCGTGGCAGGAAGATAGAACAGGAGAAGGTTTTCAAACATCTAACCAAGGGTTTACTTCTGATGCCTTAAGCTATAACAATCTTGGCTTGGCAAGTCCTCCTTCAGGGTATGCTCCTAACTATGGAACTACAGCTATTCAAACATTAAGGCTTATTTCCTTTTATGGCCGTGTAAATTATTCATTTGCTGACAAATATTTACTTCAGGCATCTTTAAGAAACGATGGTTCTTCAGCTTTTGGTGTTAACAACCGCTGGGGCTTATTCCCTGCCGTTTCTGCCGGATGGAGAATAAACCAGGAAGAATTTCTGAAGCAGGCAACGTTCCTGGATGACCTTAAGCTAAGAATTGGCTATGGTGTTACAGGTAACTCTTTAGGCTTTGACCCACTTATTGCTACTACCCGCTACGGATCAACAGGTTATTTCTATTATGATGGGAAGCTTACAAACTCTATTGGCCCTACACAAAATGCTAACCCAGACCTGAAATGGGAGCGTACTGCCATGGCAAACTTTGGACTCGACTTCTCTGTTTTGAATGGCCGTGTAAGTGGTTCGGTAGATGTTTACGATAAGCGAACATCAGACCTGATCTGGAACTATCCGGTTTCTACAACACAATACTTTGTGAATACGCTTATCGCGAACGTTGGTAAGATGAGCAACAAAGGAGTTGAGCTACAATTAAATGTTGTTCCAATTGATAACAATGACTTTAGCTGGAGAACTTCTTTGAACCTTGCTCATAACAAAAATGAAATTCTATCCTTATCCAACGACAAGTTTAGTCTGAGCGAAATACGCACTGCTGAGCTGGGAGGTCAGGGCCAATCAGGTAACACCTCACAAATTATAAGAGAAGGTATGCCGCTTGGTACTTTTAATATCTGGCATTACATGGGTAAAAATGAAGAGGGGGTTTCACAGTTTTTAAAAGCTGACGGAACCATCACAACAACTCCTTCTTCAGCGGATTTTGTTATTTCCGGAAATGCGCAACCTAAATTGCTTTATGGCTGGAATAACAGCTTTAAATATAAAAATATTGATTTTAATTTCTTCGTAAGGGGAAATTACGGAGGTAAAATTCTAAACTCTACCTTAGCAGGATTAAATAACCCTACAGCTGCTCAGATACGCAACATTCCAGAATTTACTTTAGAGGAGTCTGTGAATGACTATAATGCCTACCTGGTTTCAGACAGGTTCTTAGAGAGTGGCTCTTATCTTCGCTTAGACAATACAACGCTTGGCTATACCTTCTCTCCTAAACCAAATGGCTTCAAAAGTTTAAGGGTGTACATTACCGGCACCAATTTGTTCACTTTAACTAAGTACAGAGGAATTGACCCGGAAGTTAACCTTGGAGGAATCTCCCCAGGCATTGATAATAGGGACTACTATCCTAAAACAAGGTCAATACTATTAGGTGTTAATGTTGGCTTCTAATTAACTAAAGACAAATGAAAAAGTTTATTTACTCAAGCGCGATACTTTTTATCTTATCTGTTTCATCATCTTGTACAGATTTGGACGTAGATGTAGAGTCAGAGTTCAACCCATCTAATTTCCCTACAACTCAGGAGCAGTTTGCCGCTGCTACAGGCCCTATATATTCACAATTTAGTTCTCAGTATGCGGTGCCGTACTGGCGTTTGCAAGAGCTTTCTACAGATGCTGCTATTATTCCGGCCAGAGCAGGAAACTGGGATGACGGTGGACAATATCGTTTTCTGCATAAGCATACCTGGACGGTGGATCATCCTATTGTTCGATCAATATGGGAGTGGGGGTTTGGAGGCATTAATACAGCTAACCGTGTGTTACAGATATTTGAAGATGCCCAGCCTAGTACTACCGGAAATGAGTCGATAGCCCAGGTTAGAGCAATGCGCGCGCTCTTCTACTTTTTTATGATGGATACTTTTGGAAATGTACCTATCCTAACAACTTTTGGCAGTACAGAACTTCCTGCTACTGCTCCCCGAGCTGAAGTATTTGCCTTTATTGAGAGCGAGCTAAAAGCTGCTATACCAGATTTAAGTGAAGCTACAGGTTCAGTTACTTATGGCCGCCCAAACAAATACATGGCTTATGCTTTGTTGGAAAAGCTGTACCTGAATGCTGAGTACTACATTGGCACGCCAATGTATACGGAGGCAGTAGAAATGGCTGATAGTATTCTTGCTGCAAATAAATATGCTTTAACTGCCGATTACAGTTCGATGTTCATGCCAGATAACGGGCCAAACGTTGAGGAAACAATTTTTGCAGCAGTTTATGATGCCAACCTGATCAAGGGAAATCAGATGACCAGATTTGCTATGCATTATGCGTTGCAGAAAAAGTACTCTATTCCGTTTACACCAAGTAGTAGTTTAATGACTCTGCCAGAGTACTTTAACAAGTTTAACCTAGCTGGAGATGTTAGAAACGATACCTGGTTAGTAGGCAAGCAATACGATTTTGACGGGAGCCCTGTAGTCATCAATACGACCAATAAAGGCCTCGACGAAACCTATTCTGGACCAGAACCGGAAGCCAAAATTGCATGGCAACTGGAAATATTTCCTGAACTGGTTCTGGAGAAAGAAGCTTCCATGGATATTGGTAATGATGTAAAAAGTCAGGCATATGGCGTGCGATCTATAAAATATTATCCAGATCAAAATTCTAGTACAGACCGACACCAGAACAATGATGTACCGGTATTCAGGTTGGCAGATGTGATGCTGATGAAAGCGGAAGCCATTCTGAGAGGTGCTGCACCTACAATAGTGGATGGCGAATTACAAACCCCTTTAGTTTTAGTAAACAAAGTTAGGGAACGAGCTAAAGCGCCATTGGCCACTGATGTTGATCTTGCTGCCTTGCTTGAAGAGCGTGCCAGAGAATTGGCCTGGGAGGGCTGGAGAAGAAATGACCTTATACGCTATGGACTGTTTGAGCAGGAGTGGGGTTTTAAGACTAATAATGAAACGTTTAGGCGAGTATACCCTATTCCTGCCACTGAACGATCACTTAATCCTAATTTAGCTCAAAACCCAGGCTATTAAGAATAAAAAAAGAGCGTTAGGTACGAATCAGTAAAGCACTCAATTTGCTTCTGATTACCAGGTGAACTTCGATGGGGATCAGTATTTTAGATTTAGTGCTTTATTAAAAACTTACCAATATAAGCTGTTTGAAAACTGTTCTTTACATTATAAAGAATAGATTTCAAACAGCTTTCAAGCAAATATAAGTTGTCTTTAAACTACTGATTCTAACAATCACTGTCTCTCTTAAAACTGGCAAAGTCATTCCTGAAGCTTCTTTATACATTAATTTCATAAATGAAAAGCTATCAAGCTTTTAAGGTTACAATTAAATGATACTCAAAAAAAACAGCAAAATGCCTTTGCTCATGGGTGCTTTATGTACCGTATTGCTGACGAGTTGCATCAGTAGTTCAGCACCAGGGCAGGCAAGCCTCAACAACACATTAGCACCGACAGAAGTGCCGCGCATTGCCAGCCTTACTGATGGTGTATGGCTTAAAGGTGATCTTCATGTGCACTCCAGGCACAGTAAGGAATCCACAAATAATCCTGTCGAAAAAATCATTGCCTTTTCTAAATCTGTCGGCATGGACTATCTCTGCATTACGGACCACGATAACCATGTAAATGGCGATGTTGCACATCACACTTGGGCAGATCCAGAATTCAAGTCAGACTCTGTTCTGCTTTTATACGGAGCTGAATGGACAACCACTCGCGGCCACGGCAATCCCTTCTCCGCCAAACCATATGACCACCAGCGGCTGTACGACGTTCGCGATCAGCGCGATGTGGTAATTGGGGAGGTGAAGAAGGAACTAGGAATCCATCTATCTGCCAACCATCCGAGTGGGAAAGACCATTTTGGATATTCCTATGATATGCTTGAATCAATCGAAGTATGGAACTCGGTACTGTGGTCAAAGAATGCAAATGCGATTATGATTTGGGACGACATGCTCTCATCGGGCCGTAAACTGACCGGTAGAGGTGGAAGCGACGCACATCATGGCACTCCTGATACGCCTGACAAGGCCACGGAAAATAGTCGGCAGGCTAAGGCCAATTATGTTGGTACTCCAACGACATGGGTGTATGCGAAAGACCGAACTTCACAAGCAGTTGTAGATGCCCTTACGAATGGACGGGTTTGCATTAGTGCTAATCCATACGCACCTCGTGTTGAATTCTATGCCGATATCGATCAGGACGGCAATGCAGACATGATGATGGGCGACAATACAAAATCGACGGGCAAGCCTGTCAAGTTCCATATTCAGCTAACAGGTAACACTGTTTCAGAAGTGTCTTATACCGTTAACGTGGTGAAGAACGGAAACAAGTTCGGTACTTTTCAGGCGACAGGAAAGACACCAACAGTTGAATTTACAGATACACCGGAAACACTTGGTCGTACCTATTACCGTATTGTAGTTGAGGGGCCACCTACAGCCTATCCGCAGGTTCCCGAATCAATGACACTGAGTGAGAACATGGTAGGGTTGTCGAACCCGATATACTTTAACTTTGACCCGAATTTTTGATCGGGACAGAGTTAAAGTAACAGATACATAGACCCATCTAATGATTATAAGCCTGAGTACTATGCTTAAGGTTCTTAGCAGTTATATCAGATATGTCTGCCTGAGTGTGCAAAAGAACTGTTTATCTCTTTAGCATGATGTGTGCTTTTTTCCTGCCTGAGACTTTAGTTCGTAAAACCTCAGGTACCTGCCTGTAAAATAGGTCTATGTAGCGATAGAGGTGGTGGGGATATATTTCCAAGATGGTGCAGATGTTTACCAGAAGGAATCGCTCCAGCAAGAGAAGCTTTACGATCCTTATCTGATCTTACAGTCTATTCCAAGTGTACTGTTAGAGCGGAATTTAAACCTGAAACCGAATTTAGGTTATTAATGTTAATCTTGAGCAGTGCAGGAGCATTCATTGTTTTGTTCCTGCACTGCTTTTTTACATATTTGTGCTAGCGACATGTACAGTTTGTTCTGCAAATTGACAATGAAGTTAATACCTACTGCCTTTTTTATCTACTTATGACAACACTGAAAAAGTTAAAAGCCAGTTTTTTGGCTATAATAAACTTAACGTTATTATCTACAGCAGCATTCAGCCAACAGAAAGAACTGCAAAGCTTCCCGCTATCTTCGGTGCATCTACTGGAGAGCCCTTTTAAAAAGGCACAGGAAACCGATATGCGCTATATTCTGGCGCTTGATCCTGACAGGTTGCTGGCTCCTTACCTGCGAGAGGCAGGGCTCCAGCCGAAAGCCGAAAGCTATGGCAATTGGGAAAATACAGGTTTGGACGGCCACATCGGCGGGCATTATCTCACGGCATTGTCTCTGATGTATGCATCGACAGGTAATCAGGAGCTTCTGCAAAGGCTGAACTATATGATTGATCAGTTAGAAGCCTGTCAGCAAAAGAACGGCGGTGGCTATCTTGCAGGCATACCAGGCGGACAAGCCATGTGGCAGGAAATAGCCAAAGGCAATATCGATGCGGAAACTTTTTCTCTGAATGATAAGTGGGTGCCCTGGTACAACATTCATAAGACTTATGCCGGACTGCGTGATGCATATCTGTTTGCCGGAAATGAAAAGGCAAAGGATATGCTCATAAAGCTTTCCGACTGGTGCATTGACCTTACGGCTAACCTGACGGATGCCCAGGTGCAGGATATGCTGCGAAGCGAACACGGTGGCATGAACGAAGTGTTTGCTGATGTGGCTGAAATAACAGGAGATATGAAGTATCTAGAGCTGGCACGCAGGTTCTCACATCGCTTTATTCTTGACCCGCTGCTTGCTGAGAAAGATCAATTAAACGGCCTGCATGCCAATACCCAAATACCTAAAGTTATTGGATATCAACGAGTGGCTGAAGTGGCTGGAGACAAGGAGTGGACAGATGCAGCAGCTTTCTTTTGGAAGGAAGTAGTTAACAACCGGACCATTTCAATTGGAGGCAATAGCGTAAGAGAGCACTTCCACCCTTCAAATGACTTTTCTTCTATGGTGGAGTCTAAGGAAGGCCCCGAAACCTGCAACACCTATAACATGCTTAAGCTCTCCAAGCAGTTGTACCTTTCCAGTGCCTCTTTAGACTATATCGATTACTATGAAAGAGCTTTGTATAACCACATTCTCTCGTCTCAACACCCAGAGAAGGGTGGTTTTGTTTATTTTACACCTATGCGGCCAAGGCATTACCGGGTATATTCCCAACCAGATAAAGGGTTTTGGTGCTGTGTAGGATCGGGTTTGGAGAACCATGGCAAGTATGGCGAACTTATCTATGCCCATAATGAGAAGGATATTTTTGTGAACCTGTTTATTCCTTCCACCCTATCATGGGGAGAGCGAGGCCTTGTCTTGACACAGGCTACTAAATTTCCGTTCGAGGAGAAGTCTGAAATAAAGCTTGAGTTGGAAAAGCCACAGAAGTTTATCCTGAACATCCGTTGCCCTGAGTGGGTAAAGAAGGGAGAACTGATGGTTTTGGTAAATAATAAGGAGGTAAAGGTAGGATCAGGTGCTTCTTCCTACGTAAAGGTAGAGCGCAAATGGAAACAAGGAGATGTGGTTTCAGTTTTACTTCCAATGCACACAAAAGTGGAGTATCTCCCTGACAGTTCTTCCTGGGCCTCTATCGTGCATGGCCCTATTGTACTGGCCGCTGCCACAGATAAAACAGACTTGGAGGGGCTTAGGGCAGATGGAAGCCGTATGGGGCACATTGCCAATGGTCACTTATACGCCATAGAGGAGGCACCACTAATTGTTTCAGCAGACAAGGACTTTGCCGCTTCCGTAAAACCTGTTAGTGGTAAACCATTAACCTTCATTGCTTCAGGCCTTATTTCTTCCGAAAAGTACAGGAACGTGGAGTTGGTGCCTTTCTTCCAGGTGCATGATTCCCGCTACATGCTGTATTGGCCTGTTACCACACCGGAAGGACTGGAGGCCAGAAAAGAGGCCATGCGCATGGAGGAAGAAGCAAAATTTGCTCTTGAGGAGCAGACCATTGACCAGGTGGCGCCAGGGGAACAGCAACCGGAGTCAGACCATCATTATCAGGGTCATAAGACAGAATCGGGAGTGTTTAGGGATCGCCATTGGCGGCATGCCAGCGGGTGGTTTAGTTATGACCTGAAAGATGGAGAAAAAGAGGCTCGCAAGCTTCGGGTAACTTACTACGGAGGTGACAAAGGCCGTAGCTTTGATATCTTAATAAACAACAAGCTTATAAAGACAGTACAGCTAGACGGAGCACAGGGTGATACCTTTTTTGATGTAGATTATGCGATTCCTGCTGAAATAACCAATAGTGCAGTAAACGATACTCTAAAAGTAAAATTTGCTGCGCATGAAGGCTCTACGGCCGGCGGAATTTATTATGTGCGTCTGTTAAAGTAAGGTCTTTAAAGTTTCTGGACTCTTGTTTACTGAGGTTGTCGGTTTTAAGAGTTATTAAGCTGTGTTGAAGTAAGTGTTTTACCACATTGTTGTAAATAGATATGTAGTAAAATAATAGCTCTAGTCCACTACTATTGCTTTTGCAGAAGTAAGTGATTTATCCAGACGTAGCCAATGCATATAAGTGCCGGTACTTTCTAGTTTGACCTTATAGCTAAGTTGCTTACCGAATTGTAGTTGTTCAAGAAAGACAACATAGAGGTAATTGTAAAGTCTTTGCATACCTTTCTCAAACTATTATGCTGGTCTCTCCAACAGAGAGCTAGCAGCTGTTATGAGATTGAGCCGGACTTCCTTTATGTGTTTGCCTTAAAGTTATTGATAAGCTTTTATGCTTTAAAAGCAGATACAGTTAAAGCATTGAATTAAAAGGGTATCGAAAAGCTGGAGATAATGGTAGATGAATATTTTTGCCTGCTGAAAAAGATAAGCTTTCTGACCTTGAAGTAGAGTTGGTGTGGTTAGAGAAAAGGAAACAGGAGAGCGGGAGCTGCATCTTGAATAAAACTTGATCTATATAGTTTTTTAGATACTATGTTAAAACACTTATGTTTGTTTGTGCTCCTGAGTTCTTTAACGGTGGCTTGTAAAACCTCTTCTGGCACTACTGCGGGAGGCCCAACAACAACAGCTAATTTCGCCGTTAACTTTAACAATAACTGGGAAATTATCCGGGATGTTGATACAACAGATGCAGGTGTTCGTTTGTCAGGCACAGGTCCGGCTCAGGAACAGTGGGAGCAGGTTTCGTTACCACATACTGCCCGCTTGGAACCCATAGAGAAAACAGAGCAGCAATGGCAGGGGAATGCTTTTTATCGTAAAACATTTCATGTTCCTGCTACTGATAAAGGCAAGCATGTGGCCATAAAGTTTGAGGCGGCTATGCAGGTGGCCGATGTGTACCTGGATGGTAAGCATATTTTCAGGCACCTGGGAGGTTATCTGCCATTTTATATTGATATCTCAGAGAATGTCAGGTTTGGGAAAGATAACGTGATCCTGGTAAAACTCAACAATGAAGATAATCCAGTGGTGCCACCCGGAAAGCCATTGGGAGATTTGGATTTCAACTATTACAGTGGTCTGTATCGTAATGTTTATCTTATTACAAAAGATAAACTACACATAGCTGACCCTATAGGCGCTAACCGTGTAGCAGGTGGAGGAGTAATGCTGCATTATGATACCGTTAACCAGCGTTCAGCGAAGTTAATGGTGCAGACAGAAATAAAGAATGACCATCCGCAAATAAAAACTGCAGCGGTAAGGTTAGTGCTTAAAGATAAGCAGGGAAATAGAGTGGCAGAAGCGATATCAACTCCAGTTGCTGTGGAAGCTGGTGCTTTTGGTACTTTCAATCAGGAACTGCAAATCACTGACCCTAATCTTTGGTCACCCGACAGCCCTTACCTGTATGATCTTATGGTGGAGCTGATGCAGGATGGAAGTGTGATAGATAAAATGAACTTGAAGACTGGTGTGAAAAGCTTTCGGTTTACTGCAGACGGATTCTACCTGAACGGAGAGAAACTTTACCTGAGAGGAACAAACCGCCACCAAGAGTATCCCTATGTCGGTTATGCCCTGTCGGACAATGCCCGCTACCGCGATGCCTACAAAATAAAAGAGGCAGGCTTTAACTTTGTCAGATCTTCTCATTATCCGCAATCACCTGCTTTTCTGGATGCCGCCGATGAACTAGGCTTACTAGTAATGGACGCCATACCAGGCTGGCAGTTTGTTGGAGATGAGGCTTTTCAAAAGAACAGTTTACAGGATGTAAGAGATATGGTACGACGCGACAGAAACCATACATCTGTTGTGGCCTGGGAAGCTTCGCTCAATGAATCTGGCATGCCAAAAGAATTTATGAAGGCAACTCACCAGGCGGTACACGAAGAGTTACCTTTTACAAATACCTATACAAGTGGCTGGATAGATTATGCCTATGACATTTTTATACCTGCCCGCCAGCATGGCAAAGCTCCAGATTACTGGAATAACTATGACAATGAAAAGCCGTTTCTTATTGCAGAGTACGGTGACTGGGAGTATTATGCCCAAAATGCAGGCTTTAACCAGAAAGAATATGCTGACCTAGAGGAAGAGGCACGCACTTCCCGGCAGTTGCGTGGCTTTGGGCAGAAACGCTTGTTACAACAGGCCCTGAATTACCAGGAGGCACATAACAGCAACTTGCAGGGCCCTGCCATAGGAGATGCTAACTGGCTGATGTACGACTACAAGCGTGGCTATGCTCTTGATATAGAGTCTTCGGGTATTATGGATATTGTACGGCTGCCAAAATTTGCCTACTATTTTTATCAAAGCCAGGCAGAACCTAGGCTAGATCAGCAAGCCGTGTTTGATAAGCCGATGATCTTTATTGCCAATTACTGGAATAACCCTTCTTTGAAGACAGTAAAAGTATATAGCAACACAGAAGAAGTAGAACTACATCTGAACGGGAAACCTATTGCTCGTCAGAAACCTGATAAAGACAAGCTTACCTCTCACCTGAACCACCCGCCTTTTACTTTTGAACTTCCCGGGTTTGCGCCTGGAACGTTAACAGCCATTGGCTATATTAATGGGCAGAAAGTGGTGGAGACAGAGCAGCGTACTGCCGCCAATGCAGCCAAGTTGAAACTTAAGGTTGATTATAGTGGGAGAGAAGCTACCGCCGGAATGAACGATGTACTTTTTGTATATGCATATATCACAGATGAAAAAGGGACGACTGTGCCAGACGCTTCAAATCCTGTCACTTTTAAGGTAGAAGGAGATGCAGAAATTGTTGCAGTTAACATTGTAAACGCTGAGGCGGGCGTTGCGGCTATGCTCTTGAAAGTAGGTAAAACGCCTGGTGCTGTCAATGTAACTGCAGACAGCAATGGCCTGGAAAGCGCCTTAACTACTATTCAGGTTGCTGCTATAAAAAAAGAATAGGTCTAAGCAGTTTGCTGTTGCAGCAAATGATCAAATTTTCCAAGTGCATTAGCAGCAAGTCTGATAGAATAAATCTGAGATCAAGGATAAGTTTCAGGAGCTGTACAATTGAGAACCATTGTTGGTTCGCTCCTCTGAAAGAGAGCCTTAGCGGTGAGTATACTGACTACATCGACGGTTTCATTTTACCTGCTGCTATCAAAAAAGGAAGGTTTCTTCGCTCTTGTTCCTAATGGTATCAACACTTTAGGGTCTACTCCCATAATTTGAAGAAAAAGCTGAGTTTGATTTTGACAAGGCTCATCCCTCTGACACCAGATAGGGCAATTCCTGCTGAGTGTAATCTCTCTGTTTCAAAATTCACTTGTTTAAAAAGCGTCCTAGAACGAGTGTTGTGCCGTGACTCTGAATATTTCAGTTCTCTATTTTATAATGATTGGAACTCTTAAAAGAAGATAATAGGTAACGGAATACCTGACCTGAAAGATGGTTTATACAATACTAGGTACAAGAAAGCCTCAAAGCAATTATTTATAGACCTTTACTATTGATCTATTACTTTTTGTTTTGTGCACTACTTCCGATGCAGAAAGTGTAAAATTTAAATAACACACTGATATACAATATTTTAAAATAAAAGTGCGAACTTAGCGGTACAAATAAGGAACATCAACAACCTCTTTTGAATAAAATGAAGCTGTAGCTTCAGATAGCTACAGAAACAACTCACAACTTATTATATATCAGTTAAGTTAGCGTGTTAGTAAAAGCTGTGTAATCTTATTTACCGTCACCTGTACTATGTGAGCAATTTAATTAAAAAACTTTTAGAAATCTTATTAACAATAATTATTCTGTTTAACATAAGATTTGCTATGGGTTAAAAATAATCAGAAGGCCCCTTGAAATGAGGGCTCCTTGATTATTTGTTACAACTTACATGCTTTCCAAAGGCTACAGTTCTGTAGGGGTTGTGAGCCGCAAAAAAACAGCCTGTTTGCCAAATAACGCCTTTTTCCTTAGTTTCGTGCCGCCTAACTCAGAGAGCTACGTATGTGATGGGCGAGCCACGATCAATGGCTTAAAAGTGTTTATCTAAATCAACAACCGAAGTGACCTGGAGAATATTAACGACTGAGCCGCACATCACTGTCTCCTACAATGTGGTAGAGGATGTCCTGTTCGCAGACTGGACTGGCGACCAGGCAAGGGAGAGCGTGATGGACGGGTGCGAGCGCATCCTGCACCTGCACTACCTCAAGCAGCATCACTGCAAGATGGTGCTCAACGACAACAGCCACGTCACCAGCATCTGGGACGACGCCTCCGAGTGGGTGGCCGTGGACTGGCTTCCAAGGATGTACAAAGCGGGTTGCCGGCTGTTTGCCTGGGTCTACTCCCCTAACCAGTACAGCAGGCTCTCGGCGGACAAGGCCCTCTCCTACGGGGCAGAGGGAATCATGGCCACCACCTTCGATAGCAAGCAAACCGCACTGGCCTGGCTGAGGGCGATGGAGTGACATCCGGTAGCGGGTCAACCCTAAAGTTAGGGCTGTACGTATAATCTGCTTCACCTGTGTCTCAACGGCTGCCTATTCGCTCATGCGCCCCGTGTCTTCTTTGACCGGTGGGGCGCCGAATGCCGAAAGGTAGCACAAGAGCGAAGCCTGATTGTAAATAATTGACTGCGCGCAGCACTATTGTGGCTGGGTAGATGTTATGCCATCATTTAAACTTTGTGCCTTCGTAGGTGCGTTAACCTTAAATTAATGGTCCTGTTCGACAACAGCCTTATCAGATTAGACTACACTCCGGCTACGGACATCCTGGCCGTAGAATACCCCGACCTGCACGACTTCCTTCTCTCCGACATCAAGCGCAGCATAGACACGCTTGTGGACACAGCCAAGCACTATGACGTCAAGCGGGTCCTGCTTGACTCGACCAGAACTGTCAGTTCAGTGAGCGAGGAGGCGAGCAGGAAGATAGCCGCTTACCTGGCGGCCGGGCTGATGGGGACGCGCGTAGTGAAAGTGGCGCGGGTGCAGTCGCCAAGCGCCACGGTGGAGACCACAGCACAGGAAAACATGAAGCATGTCAGGCAGTCGCTCCCGCTCCCGTTCGAGTTGCAGAATTTTACCTGCAGAGCGGAAGCTGTAGAGTGGCTTATGGCCAGACCGAACTAAACCATCTCCCACATTATACTTACCTTGCCCCAAATTACCTTCTGAACAGCAGTAAACACAACCAATGGAGAAACACCCCCCCACCGAGGACAGCATGCACGGCTCCATCTTTGTGCTGCTCAAGCGCTTCGTGGAGAACTTATACGATTACAGTACCTGGGTGAGGCTGCTCGAGGACGCAGGCATCAGGCACGCCCCTTACCAGATGGACGGGATGTACCCCACCAGCGAGATCTTCACTATCGTCCACAAAGCCTCAGCGCTCACGGGGGTGCCGCCGCAGAGCCTGATGGAGGAGTACGGGGCGTTCCTGGTGCCGGACCTGCTGCTGGTATACAAGAGGTACATGCAACCTGAGTGGCGCACCTACGAGATGCTGCTGAATACAGAGGGAGCCATGCACGCTGCCGTCAAGAAGGAGGATGAGAGGGCAACCCCGCCCCTGCTGCTGGTGACAAAGAAAGGCAGTAGGCAGTTGATTGTGGACTACCACTCCAGGCGCAGGATGGCGGCTGTTGCCATTGGCATCATCAAGGGCATCGCCAAATACTATGATGAAAGCGAAAAGGTAGAGGTCACACTCCTCACACCCGTTGGGGAGGAAAGGGTGCAAATAAGAGTGGACTTCCTGCCGTAGCTTTTCGCTGCTTTATATACACCTTTTTCTTCATGGGCGAAAGATTGGAAAGGGAGAAGCAAAGAGTGGAATTGTTGCGCTATATTTCGGGTTGTCGGAGGACGGAACAGAAAACCAGCGGCTTGATGATTATACCCAATCCAGTAGTAAAGCTTGACTATGACCCTGGCAGGGATGTGCTGTTTGTCGCTTGGCCCGACTTCAGTGAATACACTATGAGTGAGGCTGAATATGTTTTAGGTGTTGTCATTGAAACTGTCAGGACCTATGATATAAAATACCTCGTGACAGACACCAGAAACAGGATGGTCGATATTCCCGACTCCAGGTATAAGGCGATCATACTCCAGTTCGCTAAAGACTTAGCAGGCACCCGTCTGCGGAAGCTTGCGCGGATTGTAACAGAGAGCACCGCTAGGGAAAAGCCGATAAGTGAGGTCAGGCAGGAAACAAACCTTATGATACCGATGCGTAACTTCGGTACCGTTGAGGAGGCAATGAGCTGGCTCACCTCAAACTAACTCCATCTGCAAATGTCTTATGGTGATAGGTGCTCTTTTTATAGCCAATTGTAAGATTCTGTTGGTGGTGGGCTTTACAGGAAAAAAGTAGCTGACGGTTTAGCGTAGGCAGTAGCATCTGTTACTCGCACGTTGCAAAGCGTTGCCTTGTGTTGCGACCAAGTGTTGCTGGTACTGTTGATCTTGGCTTCCTGTATAGCCGTCCAGGCGATAGCTCACGGTTTTTTCAATAATCTTAGGCGTATTGATGACAGGGGCAGAAAGCAAAACGCCTCTGCAGGATTTTAGCTTCTTGTTCAGGGCCGGAGACACTGGGTTTACAGCATTCTCCCGGCCAATTTCTTCATCCCATTTTGAGTAATAGGCTGCTGCCAGCGACTTGCACACGCTCGGCTCTCCATGGCAGATACCGATGTAACCGAATTCGCTGCAGGAGTCGGCAAATTCGGCAAACCTCCCGTACTCCTTGGTCAGGATAAAACCAGTGGCTTTCACTGCCTCAGTCCTTTTCATACCGTTTTAAAATAATGGTCTTCTCACTGGTGGATTTTGACTCTTTTGCCGTTTGCGGGGGAAGCTTTGAGTGGCGCTCCATCTCTATGTTTTTAATCAACTGCCTGGCCTTTTTAATCTCCTGACACAGTCCCTTTTTGATGCCCCGGCGTGCTTTCTGGATCTCCTTGAGGCTTACCTGCAGTTGGGCAATGTCCTGGCAGATGGCCCGGCATAGAAACTGCTCCTGGTGATAAACCCGTATCTCTGCCAGGTCCCGCGGATCATAGCGCACCGTAACGGCCTCTCCGACAAAACCAGCCAGGGTGGGGGCGATACACCGCAGCCCCTGAAACCGTATCCCATCCCGCTGCACCTGGCGGGGCCTGTCCACGTATAAAAGCAGCGCGAGACAGGAAGTTGGGCAGGAAGCTCTCCGCCCAGCGTTCCACAGGTGCTTGCCCTGTGGCTCCATGCGGCTGATAGTGATATTCTTCTAAGATGAATTTTCCCACTACACGTTGCAGGGTGCTCAAATCAAGAGTAGGCTTAGACGTTGCTTTTCCTCTCAGGGTGTAGCCTGGCAGGTCCGTTAGGACTCGTTCATTTATCGTCTCAAAGAAGCGCTTCCTATTTTGCCGCGCCCCTGCGGACGGCCAACAGCTGAGTTTATCATCTGGGTTTTGGGTCTGGCACACACCTGCTCGATATGCAAAGAGGTGAAGTCACTGCCGTGGTCAGTGTATAGAACAAAAGGTACACCACACACTTGCCAGAGTGGCTCCTCTTTTCTCCAAATAGCTTGCCGTAACGCAAGCGCTGTGTGCAAAGCGCTCGGTGTGCTTCTAAGGAGAGGTAGTAACCGCTGACAGGCCTGCTGTAGTCATCCATGACGATGGTAAGCCAGGGCCTATGCTCCTTTCCCTTCCCATCCAGAATATAAATATCAAGCTGCGTGTGGTCTGCCTGCCATACCTGGTTTGACCTGGAACACTCCCTGCGGTAAATGAGCTCGTACTTTTGCCCGTATGCCTTTCCTCCCTCGTGTGCCAGTGTCAGCAAGGCTGGGCTGATGCTTTTGACCACTCCATAGACAGTAGCATAAGCGGGAGGCTTGCATGATTTCTTTTGAGCGATGGTTGCCACCTTTCGATGAATGGCTGCTATAGTCAAAGGAGGCTTCTGCAAGGCAAGCGCCAGCGTGAGTTCGAGCAGCTCCTCCTTTAGTTTTCGGCGCTTTGCTGTGTCATTACGTTTTTTCCTTCCCAGCCCTTCCAGTCCGATGGCCGCAAACTCTTTTACCCAACGCCGGATTGTCCGGCAGGCGACACCTGAGTCGGCGCTTACCTCAACTGCTGTCATCTCTTTGGCAAGGAGGGGGCTGATGACCCTGTACTTGTCCAGCGGAGTCAGCTTTGCCAACCTCATTATATATAGGTGTTGATGCCTGAAGGAAGAGCGTAATGATTAAAAAATAAACCTTCGTTTAAACCACAAGGATAATTTAGTGAAAATCCCTTAATTTAGCATCATCATTCTTATAAAATAACTACATACACCACCTTTTCATCTAACTGCTTCAAAATGGCCCGAAATATTGCCTATCTGCGTGTCTCCACCCTCGACCAGGACCTGGAGAAAAACAAGGCCGACATCCTGCACCTGGCCAATGAGAAAAACCTGGGGCGGGTGGAGTTTGTGCAGGAGAAGGTCTCCGGGAAAGTCTCGTGGCGGCAGCGCAAGATCGGCCCCCTGCTAGATGAGCTGGGAAAAGGGGATGCTATTTTACTGAGCGAGTTCTCCCGGCTGGGGCGCAGTATGCTCGAGTGCAAGGAGATCATCTCCATCGCCATGCAGTGGGGGATCCGCATCTACACGGTGAAGGGGAACTGGCAGCTCGACGACTCCATCCAGAGCAAGGTCATGGCTATGATCTTCTCGATGACATCCGAGATCGAGCGGGACCTGATCAGCAAGCGCACCCGTGAGTCGCTCGCCTCCAAGAAGCTGGCCGGCGTGAAGCTGGGCAGACCCAAGGGCCCGGGCAAGAGCAGGCTGGATGCCTACCGGCCCGAGATAGAGGCCCTGCTCAGCAACGGCTCCTCCCAAAAGTTCATCGCCGGTCGTTACCGCGTCACCGAGGCGACCTTGTGTAACTGGCTCAAGAAAAACAGCATTAAGCGGGCCAGCAGCACACCGTGATCAAAGAATGCCCCTGGCTGTAAGCGGCAAAATAACGCTGAAGAATAGGGGCAATATATTATTAAAGTTCACACCCAGAATCAGTCACCCGGAAGATC
>NZ_JAJJWI010000002.1 GCF_020907275.1 Pontibacter silvestris
TTCTATTTACAGGGGAGCTGACATAGGTTTTTCGGGGGGAGAGGTTACTTGTATTAAGTTTTAAGTTTAACATGTTCCTATTTTAAAACATTAATCAAGTTATGGAAGCCTCATACTTACCTTCATACTTATGAAAGAATTTATTAATGAAATTTAATGCTTCTTGTGGTTGCATTTGTAGAAGTACATCTACATCCTTATTATAAGGAAATTTTTGTTGTCTGTCTGGTTTATTGACATAGCCTTTTAAGTAAGCCTCTTCAGGTCCTAAGCTAGGAAAAAATGTATTTTTTTCTTTAGGAATTAGAAAAGCATTGTTATAATAAAGCTCCACCAAATCGTAATTGTATTTTTTACATAGGGTATATAATTGGCTTATTGACTGCCCAAAAAAATGATTCACATCCCAAAGGTAATTCCTGTCATACTTAACAGTAAACTTAATTGGATAAGGGATTTTTTCATTTATTTCAGCACAAATAAGAGTGGGCCTGTACTTTTTTAGTAGTTCATGTAATACAAAATAGTCATAACCATCAATGTCAAAACTAAGGAACCCAAAATCATATTGTATTTCATAACCCTCTAGTAAGCTCACTACGTTTTCAGGATAAACATAAGCTTTACTTAGCATTACTTTATCAAAGTTTTTATAGGAGTTCGCTAAAGAGGCAAACTTTTTATTATCGCATTCCACAGCTAAACCGCTGTATCCAGCCTTGTAGAAATTAAATGTATTAGACATAAAGACTCCATCATGTGCTGCTATATCTACAGCGACTTCTTTATGTTCAATTTTTGAAAGATAATTTTTTATGAATTTTTCCTCCCCTAGGTTCGAAAATCCATTCTTATTACTCAAAAGTCTTTTAATTTTATCTCTGATCATAGGATTCAAGTCTTACTAAGTATAGTAAATTACCGTTGACAGACTGTCTTATTTTTTTCAATTAAATTTACTTTAAGAATTTTACAATATAATCAATTAAGGTTTATATAAGCAAATTGTCTTTTTTTATTTAGATTTGTGAATTGATTAAAGCAGGTATTCATAGTAGAACAATGGATCAAGATTTTCATACACCTATCCTGTTTCTGATTTTCAACAGGCCAGATACTACACAGCAGGTATTCAATGCGATTAGAAATATTAAACCTAAAGATCTTTATGTAGCTGCTGATGGGCCAAGAAGCAACAAACCAGGTGAAACAGAAGATTGCATAGCTACACGTTCTATTGTTGAGCAAGTTGATTGGGACTGCAAAGTTCATACTCTATTCCGTAATGAGAATTTGGGTTGTAGGGTTGCAGTTAGTTCTGCCATTGATTGGTTTTTCGAAAATGTGGAGGAGGGAATTATTCTAGAAGATGATTGTCTGCCTAACCAAAGCTTTTTCTGGTTTTGTCAAGAACTATTAGAAAAATACCGGAATGATGATAGGGTAATGCATATTAGTGGAAGTAACTATCAGTTTGGTAAAAAATGGGGAGAAGGTTCATATTATTTTTCAAGATTAGCTCATATATGGGGATGGGCAAGTTGGAGAAGAGCTTGGAAACATTATGATGTTCAAATGAAAAGTCTTCCCCAATTTATAAAGGAGAACAAGATAGCTTCTATATTTAGCAATAAAACTGTACAGAAAAATTGGATAAAGAACCTGGAAAAAATCTATAATGGTGCTAATACTTGGGATTACCAGTGGGCTTATACAAATTTAAATAACAATAGTTACTGTATTATTCCTAATGTTAATTTAATTTCAAATATTGGTTTTGGGAAAAAGTCCACACATACTTTTGATGAAGAAGATGTGCTTTCGAAGATGCCAACTGAGGAAATAAATGAAATCGTACATCCAAAATATTTAGAGTATAACGTTGAGGCAGATTATTTTACAAATACAAAAGTATTTCCACCGCTTTCCCTGTTGAAAAGAATAAGGATAAAGCTAAAGAAAGTTCTATTTTAGTTTTTTTCTGGAGTTGGCATTATTAATGTTTTTGATTTATAAATTGCTAATAGTCAAAGTATTTGCTGTTATTACAATAATGCTTAGAAGTTAAAATCTTATTCATTCATTTGCCCTTAAATATTAATGCTTTAAATGAAAGTTGCCATTGACTGCAGGAGTTTAAGAAAAACACCCTCTGGAATACCAAATTTTCTTGTTACAGCCATTAATGGGTTAGTTAAACAAAATCCGGAATGGATTTTTTACTTAATAACTAACGAATCATTTAATAAGGAACATGAAAGGAAATTATCAATAAGTAAAAATGTTAATATCATAATTAGACCTTTGCCTATATTGAAAAGTATATCGTTTTTGTGGTATATATTTAAATTGCCCTTTCTATTAAAAAAAATCCAACCTAATATTTTTTGGGCTCCAGCTTTTTTACTTCCACCATTTATACAAAACAAGATAACAACATTAGTAACAGTGCATGACATGGTTTTTAAAAAGCATAAGGAGACTATGTCATTCATAAATAGGTTGTTTTTTGAATTATTGCATGACAAATCTGTGAGACAAGCAGATTTGTTGTGGGTTAATTCTTCTTATACAAAAGAAGAGGTTGAGGAATTTTTTCCTGAGAGAAGCTGTAAAAATATATTCGTAGGTTTCTTCATAAATACAGACATTTATAAAAAAATAAAAGTTAGTGAACAGGAAAAAGAAAGTGTGCTGCATAAGTATTGTTTGTCTTCTAAATTCATACTTTTTGTCGGTACACTGGAACCAAGAAAAAATTTAGAGTTCCTTCTTTCTTTAATGCCTGACTTGGTAAACTTTGGTTATAGCTTATTAGTGATAGGGGCCAAAGGATGGGGAAATACCAATATAAAAGATATTATTGAACAGCAAAACTTTCCCACTGCTAGTATAAGATTTGCTGGGTTCGTTTCTACAGAAGAGCTGATTACAATATATAACATAGCTTCAGTTTATGTATCAACCTCTTATAATGAAGGATTTGGTATGCCTCAGTTAGAGGCCATGGCTTGCGGATGTCCTGTTGTTTCACCTCATAATTCCGCTATGATTGAAGTTGTGGAGGATGCGGGTGAAACTGTTAAAACCTGGGAAAATGATGATTGGATAAAAACAATCATCATGGTTGATGCAAATCGTGATGATTACATCAGGAAAGGATTTAAGAGGGTAGAAAGTTTTAACCGGGATTATGTTATTCAAAGCCTATCAAAGTATATTTTAAACTACCTTAGTTATAGTTCTTAAACACTTCTCTTTTCCTGTAAATTATTATCATTAAGTATCAAAATGCTTCATAGGGTAGAACTACCTGTAATAGTAAATGCAAGGTTCTTAACACAACCTGTTACAGGAGTACAACGATTTGCAATAGAAATAAGCCTCCATTTAAAGAGGCTCCTTCCGAACGTAGTTTTTGTCTCGCCACAAGAAGTACTAAATAAAGATATTGCAAAGATACTTGAGGTGGTTAAAATAGGAAAGGTAACAGGCCATGCCTGGGAACAAGCTGAACTGCCTCTTTATTTAAGAAAGCAAGGCAGTCCCTTATTAATCAATTTATGTAATACAGCTCCCTTACTTTATAAAAATAAAGTTGTATGTATCCATGATTTGGCTTTTCTTGTCAATCCACAGTGGTTCTCCAGAATGTTTTCTCAACTCTACAAAGTTCTGATTCCAAGAGTGGTAAAGAGTTCAAGAAAAATTCTTACAGTAAGTGAGTTTTCTAAAGGATCTATAAAGTCTATACTTCATGTCCCAGATTCAGATATTGAGGTAATCTATAATGCTGTTTCTGAAAATATATTCAATAGTTTAGAAAAGAAAATTAATAATTACGGAGACTATATTTTAGCTGTTGGGTCCTTGGACCCAAGGAAAAATTTAAAAAGGCTTATACTTGCTTTTAACTCCTGTAAATTGAAAGAAACAAAGCTAGTTATAGTTGGTGCAGCTTCAAAAGTATTTAAGGATGAAGAATTACAGCAGTTGGTGCAAGAAAACCGTTCAATTATATTAACTGGGTATCTGACAGATGAAGAACTTAAAAATGCATATCAACATGCAAAAATTTTTATTTATCCTTCGCTCTTTGAAGGGTTTGGCCTTCCGCCTTTAGAAGCTATGCATTGTGGGTGTGCTACAGTAGTATCGAACACTACCAGTTTACCAGAGGTTTGTGCAGATGCTAGCCTTTATGTTAATCCTAATAGTGTAGAGGAGCTAGCTAACAGGATGAGCTTATTAATTGAAAATGAAAGTCTAAGAAGTTCCTTAATCATGAAAGGCTTTGAAAGAAGTAAGCATTTCAGTTGGGAAAAGTCTTCTAAGAGGTTGGTGCAGGTTATAGAAAGTTTAAGGTAACAATGCTCAAAAAAATACTTATTACGGCTACTATTATTGGTTTATTTGGCACAATGACCAATTTTGTTTTCTTAAGCCCATTGCCTACTTTATTTGCTGCTTTACTTTTACCACTTGTTTACATAAATAAGAAGCACTTTCCTGCCATAACTTTCTGGCTTTTATTGTTTACCATGTTTACTATAGTAAGTACACTTCTTTATTACCCCAAATCGTTTCTTTCTTATGGGTTTTACAGGTACGATGGTAACTTTTTTGTTTCTTATCTGCCACTGTTAGTATTGCCTTTCTTTAGCTTAAAATTTAACATAGGAAAGCTTTTGAAATCATTTCTGGTATTTACTACTTGCGTTAATATTTTAGTTTATGGGTATAATGTTCTTCAACATAAGTTGGAGTTCTCAGGTTTATTTATGTCTACTAATGGAGCCGGAGGGTTTTATAGTATTGTAACTTCTCTGGCTTTTTTATTTTTCTTGAATAAAAAAACATATACAAATTTATTTTTAGTCATTTTCAATTCCTTCTTCCTTTACGCTACATATTCCAGAGGGTCTATTCTAGGGCTAGTATTGGGGCTTATGGCACTGTTGTTTATCAAAACAAGAAGAAGATACTTGCTTTATTGTATGTTTATTGGCTTGTCAGCCATACAGATCTACATACTTGCCTATACTTTCCCTGCTTATAAGAAGTATATCATGAACAGCCCTAAGGCCAACATTTACCAAAACTATAATGACTTTGCCATTAAAGAGTTTGGAGCACGTTCTACTAAACTAAATAATGTTTATATTAGAATGTATGAGACCTGGCCCAGAGGTTTAGATAGTTTCTTAGAATCTCCTTTAGTAGGAACGGGTTTTGGATCCGTAAATGATGTTCCTTTTCACTTCAAACAAGTTATCCCTGGCATTATTACTACAAACGAACAAAAGAATAAAGTTTTTAATGACTCACATGCACATCATTCATTTCTGCATTTACTAGGTGAGCAAGGACTGTTGGGTGTGGGGTTATTCCTGATTTTCTGGTTTTCTGTCTATAATTTTCTTCTCAAGAATAACCAACATGCTGTTACAAGAGACTTTCTTCTGGTATCTTTCTTTAACTTAACAATAATGAGCTTTACGGAACATCGGCTTACTACACCTTCCAATGCATTGCCGTTCGTTATTATACTTGGGCTTTATCATGTGTATGTTAACTACCTGAAGAAGCAAGATATGGCTGATAAAGTCTATACAAGAGGTATGGTATAGTAGTAAACATTTATGACAGAAATCAAAGAACTTATTAGTAGTAAAAACTACACGATCTGGTATAAGTTAAAACTACTTTGTTTAATGCTGGTTGCAGCAACTCTACCTTTTTCTATAGCCTTAAACAATATAGCATTAGGCGCCCTTATTCTGACATGGATTTTATCAGGAAATCATAAATACAAGTTTAGGCTTGCAATACAGAATAAGTTGCTGCTCCTCTTTTTAAGTGTGTTTGTTTTGCAGGTGGTGGGCTTGTTTTACACAAGTGAAATGGGTGAGGGACTAGGAAAGATAGAAAGGAAGGCGGCTCTTTTCGTGCTTCCGTTAGTTCTTGCTAGTTCAGAAAGGATCAAAAGAAAGCATATTTTATATGTGCTGACTGCCTTTATTTTAGCTTGTACAGTGCTTTGCTTTTATGCTTTATTTTCCATTCTTAATGTTTATGGCTCTTTAAATAACGTTGCTGCTTTAACAGAAACCATAGATGAAATAATTAATTTACATCATGCTTATAGTGGAATGTATGTAGTTTTTGCAGCAGCCCTTTCTCTATATATTGTTCTTTTTAAAGAGTTTGATATTAAAATAAGTTTTAAAATTGTTTATTTTTTTCTATCTGCCTTCTTATTTATCTTTTTGATCATTTTGGCAGCGCGAACATCTGTTATTATCTCTTTTATATTAATTGTTATTTTACTTCTTAGCAATCTAAAGTTAGCAACTCAAAAGAGATTTATAGTGTCAACTGTACTTGTGTTTTTGGCTGCAGCTATTGTTGTAATAACTTTTCCAAATACTAAGACTAAAATAGTACAGTTCTACGAGTTAAGAGGCATTCATAGCCCTTTAACACCTAGACTCATTCAATGGAAATGCTGTTTTAATATTTTACAAGAACAAGATGCTTGGATTTTTGGAGTTGGAACAGGTGATGTTCAAAAACATCTACAACAATGTTATATGAATGAAAAGTTTTGGGGAGAAAGATATGAGTACAATGCTCATAGCGAATTTTTAGAAGAAATGGTTAGGCATGGTCTGTTTGGTGTTAGTCTTCTTCTTGTCTCTGTTCTTTGTCCTTTAGCTCTAAGTATCAAGAGAAAAAAGCATTTATATATAATTTTTTTGATTGTTTTTATTATGTGTAGCATTACAGAATCAACTTTAAGTAGGCAAAAGGGTGTAGTCTTCTTTGCCCTATTCAATTCAATGTTAGCCTTTAGCTATCTTAATAAATCAAAAAGGCATGTTCAAACGACGGTGTCAGTACTGTAGTTGTTTTATGCTTTCATTATTTCTAAATAATACTAAAAATTTCAAAGTGCCATTTCAAGTATAGGTTATGTGCTACCTGAAACTTAACTTTAAGTTTTGTTTCTGCATGATGCAGATATAATAAGGTGTATGATTGAAATATTTTGTTAATCCTTTTAAAAATGAATACCAAAAAAGAAGAAAGATCAGATGTTGATTCGTATCGAGGAGCCTCTAATGATGAAATAGATGTATCTGCAGTTTTTAATTCAATAGGAAGAGGTTTTGAAGCGTTAGGTAAAAGATTAGCGTATCTTTTTGATTTACTAATCAGAAGGATTCTTCTTATTTCAATTTTTATCCTTATTGGTTTAGCTTTGGCTTTGGGAGTTTACTTCGTAACAGATCCTTATTATACTAGTTCAATGACTCTTGTTCTAGCTGATATTAGAAACGATTTTGTAGAGGATCAGCTAAATAACTTAAGTATAGTTGTAAGAGAAGATAACTTTGAAGCAGTATCAAATACATTAGATATTAGTATTGATGCTGCAAAGAAGATCAAAGAAATGAAGTTTTCTAATCTTGATGCGGAACGAGTAGATGAAGATAGTGTTTTAATAGGATCTCCATTTAAAATAGAGTTATCTTTATATGATAACAGGTTGTTTGATACTATGGAGCCTGCTTTAGCGAACTTTCTGGAGAACAACAGGTATTTCTCAAAGCAAAAGCGTATCAGACAAAGAGAGGTTGAAAGCTTGATTTCTAAATTAAAAAATGAAATAGGTTCTATTGATAGTTTGAAAGCAACTGTATCTTCTCCAAGAGGACCTGTCAATGGTTTTGTGTATGGTCAACCTGTTGATCCAACTAATTTGTACCGGGAAAGCACTAGAATGTATGAACAGCAGGTAGACTTAGAGTCAGAGCTAGATCAGCTTGATAATATTCAGATAGTTAATGGCTTTGCACCTCGCTTGCATCCTACCGGGCCTAATCTTTTAAAATTTCTTGCTATCGGAGGATTCATTGCTTTTATCATAGGGCTTATTGTGGCTTTAAATCTGGAAAAAAAGAAAAGGAGAAAGTTAGATTTATAAGTATTTTGTATAGCCATTGTTTGTTATAAAAGGAACAGCCGCTGCCAATTACTGGCAGCGGCTGTTCCTTTTATGGTATATAGGAAATAGATACCTATTCTTCCTTCCTCAACACCCAACTCAGATTATACAAATCCTTACGGCGGTCTTTCAGGTTACGAACACTACCAGCCGTATTCAGGTCTTTCAATAGGTCTAGGTCTAAGTCAGCAATCAATGTCATCTCCGTGTTTGGAGTGGCTTCGGCTACCACGGCATCGTGTGGGAAAGCGAAGTCAGAAGGGGAGAAGACGGCAGATTGAGAGTACTGAATATCCATGTTCTCTACTTTAGGCAGGTTACCTACACTACCTGTAATAGCCACATAACACTCGTTTTCGATAGCACGGGCCTGAGAACAGAGCCGGACACGCAGGTAAGCATTCTTCGTGTCTGTCCAGAAAGGTACAAATAGTATCTTCATGTCCATGTCAGAAAGCATACGTGCCAGTTCAGGGAACTCTACGTCATAGCAGATCAGGATACCAATTTTACCAATGTCTGTGTCAAATATCTTTAGTTTATGACCACCGCGCATACCCCAGTAGTGCGACTCATCTGGTGTTACATGTAGCTTATACTGCTTATCATAGGTACCATCGCGGCGACAGAGGTAAGACACGTTGTAAAGCTTATTATCATAATACTCAGGCATGCTGCCCGATATAATATTTATGTTGTAAGACAGAGCCAGGTGAATCATTCGTTCCCGAATCTCATCTGTATATTCGGCCATGTTTCGTATAGCCTCTGATGGAGTATCTTCGGTGCTTAAAGCCATGAGTGGCGCATTAAAGAACTCAGGGAACATCACAATATCAGATTTATATGAACTAACAGTATCAACAAAGAACTCTACTTGTTGCATAAAGTCGTCTAAGTCTTTAACTGCCCGCATTTGCCACTGCACAATACCAATGCGAACAACTGACTTACTGCCACCTATCAGCTTGTCTTTCTCCTCATAGTAAACGTTAATCCACTCCAGCAGAGTAGCATAAGCTTTTGACTCCTTGTCGTCGGGCATATAGCCTTTCAGTATCTTGCGAACGTGGAAGTCATTACTTAACTGGAACGATAGCACAGGGTCAGCCAGCTCCTTGTTCCTGACCATTTCGATGTATTTGGCCGGAGTCAGTTTATCGGCATAATCCTGGTAACCAGGTATTCGACCACCTGCAATAATGGCACGTAGGTTCAGTTTTTCGCATATCTCTTTACGAGCATCATACAAACGACGACCAAGACGAAGGTTACGGTACTCAGGATGTACGAATACATCAACACCATAAAGAGTGTCGCCTTCCGGGTCATGCGTCTTGAAAGTGCCTTTGGCAATAATCTGCTCATAGGTATGTTTATCGCCATATTCAGCATAATTAATAATTATACTCATGGCTACAGCTACAACCTTTCCATTATCTTCTATACAGATCTGGCCTTCGGGAAACTTCTTCAGCAGGTTAGAAAATTCTTTACGTGTCCAGGCGCCCATGTTGGAGTACACGACATCCATGATCTCCTTTACTTCTTTATAGTCTTTCAGCTCCAGCTGGCGCAGTACTAGTCTATGTTCAAAATTTGATTCGTTTTTCTCACTCATATATAAAGTTGGGGTATTGCTTTTAAATACCCTATACGTGTTTTAAATAAGTTTTTGATACAATTAAATTAATGATGGCTTGGCTTCTAATGCCATAACAAATTTACACAAAAAAGCATAGATGTTCCAGTGCGTTAATTCTACAGGTGAAACCATTTATATTAATCAGTTTGTACTTCAGGTATATTCCCCTCAGCATAAAGAGCTCCAGCTGTAGCTGCTTTTATATCTTCAACGCTAACACCCGGTGCTCGTTCTAGTAACTTAAAGCCTTTAGTGGTTACCTCCAGCACAGCCAGGTCAGTAACTATCTTTTTAACACATTGAAGACCTGTTACCGGGAGCGTGCATTCCTTCAGAAGTTTAGAAGAACCATCGCGGGACGTGTGCTGCATCGCTACAATAATGTTTTGTGCAGAAGCCACTAAATCCATCGCGCCGCCCATTCCTTTCACCATTTTTCCGGGTATTTTCCAGTTCGCAATGTCTCCTTGCTCAGAAACTTCCATGGCTCCTAGTATGGTCAGATCAATATGTTCTCCGCGAATCATGGCAAAACTTTCTGCTGAATCAAATAACGCAGAGCCAGGCAAAGTTGTGATTGTTTGTTTTCCAGCATTAATAAAGTCGGCATCAACCATCTCTTCAGCAGGAAAAGGGCCCATACCTAATAAGCCATTCTCTGACTGCAGTACCACCTCTAGGCCATCAGGAATATAATTGGCAACCAGCGTTGGTATTCCGATGCCTAAGTTTACATACATGCCATTTTTAACTTCTCTGGCTATGCGTTTTGCAATTCCTTGTTTATCAAGAGCCATGTTATTTACAAGTTAGTTAATGTATTAACTCTTTTTGATATGGTTTTGATCCTGGATAGAAGCTTCTAAAGTTTCAACAGCCTGGCAGCCATCTAGAAGTTATAAACGTAAATTTACTTCAATGCTGATGGATGTACCGCCCTAAAGCTATTATTTAGATCAATATAATAAACTATGCTTTGCGTGTTTTCAAATTAAGCAGGCTGTCTCTACCTCACAGTTCTTTTCTCGATCCGCTTTTCATAGTTGGTGCCCTGAAAAATCCTTTGCACATATATACCGGGCGTATGAATCATATTAGGGTCAAGTTCTCCGGCTGGTAATAACTCATCTACTTCTGCAATCGTTATTTTACCTGCAGTGGCCATGAGGGGATTAAAGTTGCGGGCTGTGCCTTTATAAATGAGATTTCCGGCATTATCGCCCTTCCAGGCTTTTACCAGTGCAAAGTCAGCTTTAAGCCAGTTTTCCATCAGGTACATTTTGCCGTCGAACTCCCGACTTTCTTTACCCTTACTTACTTCAGTGCCAAACCCGGCAGGAGTGAAGAAAGCAGGTACTCCTGCGCCACCTGCTCGTATCCGCTCTGCCAGTGTACCCTGCGGTATCAATTCAACTTCCAGTTCACCAGCGAGTAACTGGCGTTCAAATTCTGCGTTTTCTCCTACATAACTGGATATCATTTTCCTTACCTGGCGCCTCTTAAGCAGTAGTCCGATGCCAAAGTCATCTACTCCTGCATTATTAGAGATACAAGTCAGGTCTTTTATACCCAGGCGGAGTAACTCTTGTATAGTGTTTTCTGGAATGCCACATAAACCAAAGCCTCCTAACATTAATGTAGCACCATCTTTTATGTCGTGTAGTGCTTCTGTGGCATCCTTAACCGATTTATTTATCATTATTGATCAAGGGTTACAGCGTGGATTTGATATAAAAAGAGCCGTACTTGAGTATACGGCTCTTTTTATATCAGGTAGAAGATGTTAAGGCAGAACTATATGTACTTTTATCTCCGTAACCTCACCATCACCTCCAGCTGTACATCCTGACCTATTCGCGAAGCTATTGCTTTCTTTATTTTCTCAATATCATTATAATCTACGGGTTTATCAGAAACCAGCGTCACACTAAGGGTCATAGGGTTTCTCTCCCGAACAACTGCTACATGTTTTATGGTGATGTTGTCTATTTTAAGGTTATTTACTGATCTGGTAACATTATAATTTCTTACCATGGCCATAGAGCCATAGCCTAGCGGCAGACTCACAATAATTACAATAGCCAGAGAAACAAGCAGCCCTTTTTTTGCCAATATAAAAGGGCTAAAGCCTAATAACATGAATGTAACAGTGCCCGCCAATACAATACCTGCCAAGTTTGTCATAAAAAGCAACAAGGCTCCTGTAAATACTTCCCAGTCTGCCCAGCCAAGGCCAATGCCTGAAACAGCAAGTGGCGGAACAAGTGCTACAGCAATGGCTACTCCGGCAAGGGTTTTTGCTACTTCTTCGCGTGCATGGGCGTAAGCTCCGGCTATACCCGATACAATAGCTATCCCAAGGTCAAGCAGGTTAGGCCTGATACGGGCTGTAATCTCTTCGTTGATATCATGCAGGGGCATAAGAAGGGTAACAAATACAGCTGCCAAATAACTTACCAGTAATCCATAACCGATTGTTTTGGCACTTGTAAAAGCGAGGCTCTTTTCCTGCCGCAAAACACCCATAGATAATGAAATAATAGGAGCCATAAGAGGTGCCAATATCATAGCTCCGATAATAACGGGAGATGAGTTAGAAAACAGCCCTAAGGTTGCCAGTAATGTAGACAGCACCATTAGGGTCAGAAAAGAACCGGATACCTTGGCGTTCACTCTAAGTATGGAGAATAAACCTTTAAACTCTTCAGTTGAGGCATGGTAAATCAGAGACAGTGGCTGGGCGGTTAACTCCTGCAAATAAGCTTCTCCTTTGGGCAGTTTGTCAATTTTAAACTTGTCCTGTGGCTCTCCTGCCTGGTTATCTACTGCCAGGTAGCGCCCAGGAATTATGAGCAGTTTGTTTTCGCTGATACCCAGTTCAATTTCCTTAGCACTCATCAGGTTGTTATCCTGAGAAAAGTCCATGGGGGCCGGGCTACTTATTATGACAGACCTTGTTTTAATATGCCCGATAAAGGAGGGGAGCTTAAGGCTGTTATGATTCTTAAACAACGATACAAATGAAAAACGTATCAATTGCATCACACTTTTAGGTGCCAGGACAAGGGCATGTAAACGATTATCATTTATAAAGGAGCCTTTCAGCAATGTTCGGGAAAAGAGCGAACTTTTGCCATGCAAAACAGCGACAATACCCAGTGCAGCTGTTTTAACCGGAGGTTTGTTTTCCGCTGTAATGGTGAAAGCACGTGGCACAAGCGATTTAGACTGTGTCAGAGCGCTTCCTGACTTTTCCAGTTTTGAAAGCAGCGTATTTTTAGAAACACTCCCAGACATCATGCTCAGGCTATTCCCAATTACAACTTTATTAAACACTGGCCGCCCATTACAAAGCAGCAGGTCTGCTTTGGTGCCCTTATCAGTTAAAAGAACATCTTCAACAGCTTCAGCTAAGGTGCCAGAGACGCCATAACCTTCTCCTGCCTCTTTCATGTCAGGGTGAGGTAGAAAACCTAGTGTCCATTTCTTCTCAGAGGCAGTAGTAATTATTTCTGCTAACTGAGCATCGCTCAGGTATGTAACAACTAAACTTTCTGGCTCTATGTCGTCACAGTTGGGGTTGTGCTGTCGGAAAGGAACTGGTCTAACAATGGATTTATCAAACGCAGGTATAACCTTCTCCTTAACATTCGTCTCCTCTAACTGGTCGTAAATCAATGTTATTTGCTTCATTTATGTTTATATGAGCTAGTAAATTCTTGAGTTTTTTTGCAGGCCCCTCAAAGGAACGTTTGATGTCCTGCTTTGTGATAAAAGCCTATAACTTACTCTTCATTTGCGTTTACTGTTTCCTATGTTAGCAAGTATTTTTTCAAACTGATGATTTGAGTTTTTTCAAGAGCTACAGCAACTATGCACGTGCTATAAGTTTAAATAAGCTAGGGGAGAGGTAGTAAAAAAATTATAGGCTTGAACACCAAGAGATATACAGCAAAAACAGCAACCATAATAATTAGCTGCTGTTTGTAAATAATGTGTCGAAGAAATGGATTAGACTAACCTTTTAATAAACGACTTGTTTCATCTTTATCTAGTGCAAGCTGTGCTTTCAATGCATCTAAGCCATCAAATTTTTGCTCTTCGCGTAGGCGTTGTACGAATTCAATGGTTATGGTTTGTCCGTATATATCACGGTTAAAGTTAAGGATATTTACTTCTAAGGTTACTTGTTTTCCGCTTACAGTTGGGCGTGTTCCTATATTCATCATACCCTGGAACCGCTCGCTTTCTACCTGTACCCACACAGCATACACGCCATTGGCTGGAACAAGCTTATGTGCTTCAGGGTGTGCTAAGTTGGCTGTAGGAAACCCAATGGTGCGGCCTAATTTATTTCCTTCTACTACTGTGGATGTAATAGTATAGTGCCTGCCCAGGTATTTGCTAGCTGTACGGACCTTACCTGACTCCAGTGCTTTCCTTATTTTCGTAGAGCTGACACCAATATCATCTATATCTTGCCTGGGAATCTCTTCCACCTCAAAGCCGTACTGTTGCGAACGTAATTTAAGATGCTCAAAGCTGCCTTCGCGGTTTTTGCCGAAACGATGGTCGTAGCCAATGATCAGTACTTTTGTGTTTATGGCTCTAACCAAAACATCCGTAACAAAACTACGGGATGTCATGCGGGAAAATTCTTTTGTAAATGGAATAATGAGCAGGTAATCTACGCCGAATTTACGTAACTGCTCTATTCTCTCCTCAATAGTAGAAAGTAACTTCAGGTTATTATCTTCAGGGAATAGCACCAGGCGGGGGTGAGGCCAGAATGTTATAACTACGCTCTGACCATTGGACTGACGGGCACGCTCAAGCACGCGCTTCAGAATTTTCTGGTGCCCTACATGAACACCATCAAAAGTGCCGCTGGTAACAACGGGATAGCTAAGGTTTGGGAATTGGCTTATATCACGAATTACTTCCATCCGCTTCTATTTGTGCTCTTCTTATCTCCTGAATATCTTGAATGGTAAGGGCGTCTTCTAATTTGTATTCTCCAATACGCGTACGTATTAAAGAGGATAAGTGGGCACCGTAACCTAACTTTTGTCCGAGATCATGGGCAAGGCTGCGAATGTAAGTTCCTTTGGTGCAAACTACTTTAAATGCTACCTCTGCTCCATCTATAGAAACAATATCGAAAGATTTAACGGTGATGGAGCGGGGCTTTAGCTCAGCTGATTTACCCTTGCGGGCCAGGTCATAGGCTCTTTTACCATCTACCATTACGGCAGAATAAAGAGGCGGTACCTGTTCTATGGTGCCTACAAAGCTATGGGCTGCTTCGTAAATAGCTTTTGGTGTAATGGCGCTGATGTCGCAGGTTTCACTTACAGGAGTCTCTCTGTCGTAAGAGGGGGTTGTCTGGCCAATAGTTATTGTGCCTGTATACTCTTTCTCCTGATTCTGTATTTCTTCAATACGCTTCGTAAACTTGCCTGTGCAAAGTATGAGTAAGCCCGATGCCAGAGGGTCTAAAGTGCCGGCATGCCCGATTTTCTTTACACGCAGTGTATTGCGCACTTTTTTTACCACATCAAAAGATGTCCAGTCAAGTGGCTTGTCAATTAAAAGAATCTCGCCTGCGGCAAAATCATATGTCATAGTTTATACTCTTAAATCCACTCCCATCGCCATAAGCGCCAGAATGGTAATACCTACAGCTATTCTATAATAGCCAAAAAGCTTGAACCCGTACTTTGTTAAAAAGTTAATGAAGAAACGAATAGCAAACAAGGCTACTATAAAACCTACCACGTTTCCAATCAGCAACAGTTTTAAGTCTTCGGGTTTAATTATTTCAAAGCCATGTTGAATTTTAGGCCAGTCAAATTTTACAATGTCCGATACCTCCAGCTGCAGCAGATCTGTGATAAGTTTATAGACTCCGGCAGCCAGCATAGTTGGCACAGCCAGGAAGAAAGAAAACTCCGCGGCCGCTTTTCTGTTGATGCCCTGCGATAAGCCGCCTATAATAGAGGCTGCTGAGCGTGACACACCCGGTATCATGGCTATACATTGGAAAAACCCAATCACCAGCGCGTTTTTATAGCTTATAAAACTTTCATTGGCGTTGGAGAACCACTTATCTACATATATAAGAACGAACCCACCTATTATAAGCATGGTAGCCGTGATTGTAATGCTCTCAAGCATAGCATCTATGATGTCGTTCAAAGCAAAGCCTATAACAGCTGCTGGTACAAAGGCAAGAATCAGCTTTTTATAGAACTCAAAGCTCTGCACAAAACGCTTCCAGTACAGCACTACAACAGACAGTATGGTACCAAACTGGATGTTTACTTCGAAGATTTTGGTTATTGGCAACTCGTTTATCCCCATCAGGCTGGAGGCGATAATCATATGGCCTGTAGAGGAAACCGGTAAGAATTCTGTAAGTCCTTCAATAATGGCTAAGATAACAGCCTGCAAATAGCTCATTAATCCTCCTGCGTTTTATCTTTTACCATTATTGCAAAGAACTCGATGATGAAGCCGACCACCACCAGAATCGGGCCTAAGGTTATTCCTAAAAAGCCAAGACCATATTGTTCCTTGTCCAGGGTCATGATAAAGAACCCGATGGCCAGCACCGCTATGCCCATCAACATCAGGATATAATTTCTCTTGCCGAAAGCAAGCTTATTTTTGTTCTCCATTATTAATAAAGTTCGTCTAATGAAATACTAAGGTATTTTCTTATTGCACGGTACGAGCTTAAAAAACCGATAATACAACCTAAAATAATCAGCGCGCCCATTAGCATATAAGTCTGGTCCAGGTCCTGAAGCAGCTGTAGCTCCGTTATTTCATGATAAGCGTATTGCATTAGGGCAAAAAGTGCTACCGAAGCCAGTATCCCACTCATAATACCTTGCCACACAGCCCGGTTCAGAAAAGGGCGCTGAATAAAGAATGAAGTTGCGCCGACTAACTGCATGCTCCTGATCAGGAAACGTTGGGAAAAAAGCGCAAGCTTTATAGTGTTGTTTATTAATATGATAACTGATAGTACCAGGATAGTTGCAAAGCCAAGCAAAACAAAGCTGATTTTTTTGATATTGCTGTTAATAGATTCTATCAGGCTCTCTACGTATTGCACTTCATAAACACCGTCAACATCCTCCAGGTCCAATTTTATACTCTTCAACTCTGGCGAAGTGGAATGGTCTGCGTCTATGCGAAGCACATAAGCATCCCGGAGTGGGTTATCACCTAAGAACTCCATAAAATCTTCGCCTGTTTCGTCTAAAAATGCTTTGGCACCTTCTTCTTTAGATATAAAACGCACTTGGGCTGTGTCGCCTTTGTAAGCAACATACTCTTTGGCTGTAAATGTTTTCTGTAGACGGTCTAACTGTACTTCTGTCAGGCCTTTATCTAGGTAGACCTGCATTTCTATACTCTCCTTCACTATATTGGATAACCTGCCTGCATGTATTAGCAACAACCCGAACAGCCCGATAACAAAAAGGGCCAGCGAGATGCTGAACACAACCATTAAGTGTGGATAGCTCCCGAGCTTTTTCTTCTTTACAAGTTTTCTGTTAACCTTTGCCATACCTCATGCTTCCTCACAAAAATAGAAATATTATTTGTATATAGAATGTATTATTTAAAGTAGAGTAGCGGTAATATTACAAAAGCCTGCCATTTTACAGGCAGGCTTTCCGTTTTATTGCAGGTTACGGCGAGGGTCCGAATCCAGAATAATGCGTTCCCGCTCTTCTTCCTGCCTTCTGTACCTCCGAGAGTTTCTATTAGCCCCAAACAGCTCCCTCAGGGTATCAAACCGTTTAGTGTGCAGCAAACTGATACTTTGGCTACTGGTTACCCTGGTTCTGCTGGAGAACCCTTGTGGTATAGTATTGTATTCCAGACGTCCTCTGAGTTCACCGCTTCTAGTTATATAATATTCTAAAGACCAATCTCCCTGGTACCTGTTTCTGCCGGAATTTGTGCCGTCACTTGTAGTGCTACCAAAACCTGTCTCACTTGTTACCCGAAGCCTGCCCTGAAAGAACGTATAGCTTAACCTTACCTGTAAGGCTGACAAAGCATCCTGGTCAATGGCATCAAGGCCGATGTCTATTTCGAGGTTACTGTCTATGGTATTCAGGAAGCTGCTCAACTGCCCCGACAAAAGACTGCCTAAACTGCCTCCCACAGCACCTGCGGCTCCTTCGTTAAAGGCCACTGTTCCGACTGGGGATAGTCTACGCAGCACCAGCAAGCTAAATACCTGGCGGTTCAGCTCATTCTCATCGTTCTGGATAGCACTTTTTATAATGTCAACAACCTGTGGTTGCTGTTGTGCCTCATCAAAGCTAAGACCTAATTTAATTTGAGGTGTCAAAATTGGACCGGCGAGGTCTACGACTGCCGTAACAGGAATGCGGGCCGAAAAATCGCTGGACTGGTCGTCTAAGCCTAAGCCTCCGATAGATGCCATTTGCGTATAAGTGGCGGTTAAGTCCATAATGCCGGCTAAAGGGTCGCCGTTCCAGGTGATGGTACCACCAGGTTTTACTTTGAACTCCCGCGTCACCAGCCCTTCCAGCAGGTTAAGGTTGTAAGCTCCTTGTGTAATTTCGAAGTTGCCATACATGTGAAAATCTCCCCGGGTATCGATGGTCATCCTGATGTCGCCATTGCCTGAGCCTCTGATCATGTCACCTGTTGTCCGATCTATCAGTATTTCGAAATAGGCATCATCAGTTACAGCCAGTTCAAAATTCAGGTTTATGCCGGAGAGATCTACCTGCTGATTTACTTCTTCTGTGCCTGCCACGCCTGTTGTGTCATTTAAATTATGATTTACAAAGCGGATAAAATCTTTACGAGCTACGTTGGTTTGGTTGTCCAGCGGTAATACAATACGAGTGTTGGCATTACTACGGGCATCCACGTTTATCTGCAGGTTATCTGTAGGCCCCAATACGCTGGCTGTGCCAGAGGCAAAAGCAGTACCATAGAACAGCTCATTCTGGTTGGCTGTTGTGTTCAGCACCATAAAGTTTCTGTAGCGGGCACTTATATCTAACACCATATTGCTAAAACCATCATGGGCAATACCTCCTGTAACAGTGGCGGTATTGCCGTATATATCCTGCAGGCGGGCATTTCTGAAGCTTATGCTGTTGGCATCAAAATATATCCTGTCTGAGAAGCGGTAAGTGGTGTTCAGGTAATCGAAGGTAAACTGGCCGCTGTTTACCTGAACAGAGCCTTTTAGTACAGGATAGTCTAAGTTACCCAGCACTCTTATTCTGCCGTTCATGGTTCCTTCTAAGTTTGAGAAAATCGGGCGAAGGAAAGGCTCAGCCAATTTTAATTGTGAGTCATCCATTATTGCGAGCAGGTCTAGTTGGTCTTCCGGAGCCTGTGGGTTGTAATTTCCCGTAACAGAAAGAACTTTCTTATTATTCCTGTTAATACCTGCATCCACAGCCATTTGCTGGCGTTCATTGTTCCAGTCTGAGCGACCATTAATATTACCTATAAAGATATTATCCATCTGGAATGAATCCACCTGCATGGTAGAATTGATAACTGCTCTGTTGTAAAAGTCCTGCGCTACTACTTCAGCACTCAAAGAACCATTGAGCTTCATAGAAAGGAGAGGGTTCAGGTTACGCAGGTCGAAGTTGTTTATATTTAATCTTAAGGTACTATTAGGGTCTTCAGATAAAGCCCCCGAAATTTGAATTTCCTGATCCTGATTGGCAATAGAAAAGTTTTCGAAGACAATATGCTTGCCTCCCTGGCTTATGTACACGGTGTTGCCTGGGTTAAACACCCAGGGGGTTTCCAATAAAGTAACGTTTGATTTATCGAATACCAGTTGAACGTAGTTCTGCAGGAAATTAATGTCACCGGTAATAGTGGCACGGCTGTTCTGCTGAGGCTCCCTTAAACTGGTAGCAAAGTCGATGGTGCGTTCGTTCCAGATACCTTCTAAGTAAAAATCTTTTGTATGTGTGTCATTTGACAAAACCTGTTCTCTGGATGTAATAATCAGTGAAGCTAATACGTCTGAACTTTGTTGTAGCTTTGATGTATTTAACTCGATATTACTATTATAAAGGGTAAAGTTATTGTATTGTATAGTATCTAAATTACTATACATATCCAGAATAACCGTATTGCTATGCCTGAAGCTGCCTTCTACCTTGGTGTAATCAGAAATTGACAACTCAGGCAGGTAAAGATGAAGCAGTGGGTTTGCTTGTTTCAGATTGATTTCATAGGCTAAGTTATACTCATCTGTGCGTTGTGGCTTATTATTATAATAAGCCACAGTGGCTGCATCATTACTGTCAAAATTAAGCTTATACTCCTGTACCAGGTTCGATAAATCATCAATCAGGGTACTATAATTGAAATTTCCGCTAACCTGAAGGGTAAGCAGTTCCGAGTTAAGATTAAGGCTGCGTTGCCCTTCAGCTATAACAGACTCTATGGTTACGGAGTCAATGGCAAGATTTTCTCCATTGTACGCTATCTGGGCACTGTCCAGAATGGCCGTTCCTTCAAAAGTATCTAAGCTGAGCCCCTGAAAATTTAAGTTAGCGTTAGTACTAACCATCAAAGGGCTATCTGACAGCTTTAGGGCATGCAGATTTACATGCTCCAAATTAGCATGCATGTTAAATGCCTTGTTACCGGACGCAAGATTAATATCTCCATCAGCTGTAAAAATCAGGTTAGGGTCGTTAACTCCAACATGGCCGGAAAAAGTCTGACGGTTAAGGGTGCCATTTACCTTTATGTTTCGGTAATTGTAATCTATAAGTTGTAGTTGGTTAACAGTGGCATTAAGGTTTAAGTTGGCAGTTTCGAGCGTAAATCCGGAACCTTTTACTCGCCCCTCCATTGACACTGTTTTAATAAGATCAGTATTGTTAACCAACCTGCCCAGTTTAAAGTTGTTTGTTTTAAGATAACCTTCATATGAAGAAGAACGGGTGTCATCGTCAATCTTAAGGTTTATGTCTGATACCACTCTACCCAAGGCGGTGGCAAAGGTCGCATTGGCCACAAAGTCATTGTAGAAACCAAGAAAGCGCCCCTCCAGGTTTACTGTTCCTAAGCGGGCTGCAACGTCGTAGGTGTCTTTAGATAAGAACTGCTTAATATCCCCTGCATTAATAGAGGACGGTTGAAGCCGCACGTTAGCAAAAACCTCTTTAAAGTTAGGAAAACCATCGGCGCTTAAGCTGCCTACAATATGTGTGTGCTGCCCGTAAGCTACATCTATATTTTTGGCAGAAAAGTTATTTGCCTTCCCTGTAATCTCTATTGTATTTACCTGAATGTTTTCATCATATTCTCTTAAAGAAGAGACGAATATGGCTATGTCTTTAGAATATACTTTAGAGTTTTGCAGGTTGGCAGTAACAGTCACGCTATCTATAAACTGGGTAAAGTTTCCAAACCTGTTGTAGTCAAAACGAACAAAGTTCTGCAGATTGCTTTGGTTGATCTGCAGATTAAGATCTGCCCATTCCCAAAAAGTCGGGGCAAAGGTCATGTGGCAATCTAAGTTTTGCAGTTTTGTATCAGAGCGTGTTTCGAATGCGCTAAGGTCGGAGATGTTTACCTTTATGGTGTCACCTAAGTTAATGTCATCAAACTTGCCTGAAATTCTGTCCACTGTCATGTGAACATAATCAATTCCGAATGCATCTTCCGGCTTGTTGAAGTCATCGTAGGTGAAGCGACCATTCTGTACGACTAACTCGTCTAAAGAAAAATTAAATGGCTCTGAAGTTTTTTGCGTGGTGTCCTTGGTAAAAAGATTCCCCAGCGCATTAAAAAAACTGCTAAGGTTTAAAGTGTCTGAACCTTCATAAAAAATAAGGTTGGCTCTTGGCTCCTGAAGCTCCAGCGAAGCAATGGTTAAGGTGTTTGGGTGGAAAATGGAAAAAGTACTGATATTAGCTTCTGTACGGCCAACATAGAACATTTCTTGGTTACGGTAATCAAGTACCTTTACCTGCTCTAGTATTACGTTGCTAAATAATTCTATGTCTACCCGGCCAATGGTAACCTGATGCTTGATTTTATCGGAAAGGTAAGCAGCAGCCTCTTGTGCAACTTTAGTTTGCACAGCTGGTATGCGAATTGCTATAAAAACAACTGCAAATAAGAGCAAAAGGAACAGGATTAGCCCTAAAACTATTTTTAGAACAGCTTTTCCTATAACTTTGAAGTAATTTATTGACTGTTGTTCTTTTTCCAAAAGATGAGCGTACCTACAATTTTAGCTATTGAATCTTCCTGCGACGAAACCTCTGCTTCCGTTATCAGCGGTGGCAAGGTATTGTCGAATATAGTTGCCACCCAGGCCGTACATGAACAGTATGGCGGTGTGGTGCCTGAGCTAGCCTCCCGAGCACACCAGCAGAATTTGATTCCGGTGGTCTCGCAGGCCTTGCTTACGGCAAATGTAACAAAAAGTGAGCTAAAAGCCGTTGCTTTTACCCGAGGGCCTGGTCTGTTAGGCGCTTTGCTAGTAGGCTGTTCTTTTGCCAAGTCTTTTGCTTTGGGCATGAACATTCCTCTAATTGAAGTAAACCATATGCAGGCCCATATCCTAGCGCATTTTATAGACGATCCTAAACCTAGTTTCCCCTTTCTGTGCCTTACCGTTAGTGGCGGACACACACAAATTGTGCTGGTAAAAGATTATCTGGATATGGAGGTTATTGGCCTTACAACAGATGATGCCGTGGGGGAGGCATTTGATAAAACTGCCAAAATGCTTGGCTTGCCTTATCCCGGTGGGCCTATGCTGGATAAGACTGCAGCACTTGGTAACCCTGATGCCTTTGCCTTTCCGGTTGGCAATATGCCCGGTTATAATTATTCATTTAGTGGCATTAAAACTTCTGTTCTTTATTTTCTAAAAGACAAAACGAAAGACAACCCTGATTTCGTACCGGAGAACCTGCCGGATATTTGCGCCAGCGTGCAGAAGACACTTATAAAGACTTTGCTCAAGAAACTGGTTCAGGCATCTAAAGACCTAAATATAAATGAAATTGCTATAGCTGGTGGTGTTTCGGCTAATACAGGTTTACGGCAGACTTTGCAGGACTTTGCAAAAAAGTATAAGTGGAATGTGTATGTCCCGGCTTTTGAGTATTGCACCGATAATGCAGCTATGATTGCCATGGCAGCTCATTTTCAATACCTTAAAGATGATTTTGCTACGCAGTATGTAAGCCCGGAGCCGAAGCTGAAGATTCATTCAGCTTTGTAGCCGTAGAATGCCTTGTATAGCAGTGGCAATGAGATGAGCTGTCATATCATCTTAGGTTGTAGATAAATAAAAATGTGTGTTGGGAAAGAAAGAATTAACCTTGGATTTGTTGCTCTTTGTTACTGAATAATGTTGTCATTTTATGTTTAAACTGCTGCTCTTGTATTGAATAAAAAGTTTAATAATTGCGGGTATTTTATTGATTTTTAATGCTTTATGATTTTAAATATAGTTGTTCATGTAGTGTGCTTCATTTAAAAAGCAGAGCTGCTACTTGTAGTTTAACAAAGATTCTAATTGATTATAAATCAGCCGAGATTTTGGCTTCTAATATTATTTGAATGGCGAAAGAGAAAGAGAGGATAAAGAAGCACGTGAATATCGTTAACCGACGTGCCTCCTTTGAATATCAGTTCCTGGATAAATATACTGCAGGCATCATGCTGAAAGGTACCGAGATTAAGTCGATAAGAGAAGGGAAGGTAAACATGCAGGAGGGGTATTGTGTTTTCCTAAACGGGGAACTGTGGTTGCACAACATGCATATTTCAACCTACACAGAAGGAACCTACAATAACCACGAGCCAACACGTGCCCGCAAGCTTTTGCTTAGTAAAAAGGAACTTCGCAAGCTGGAAGTTAATGCACAGGAGCAGGGGGTAACTATTATTCCTGTCCGGGTATTTATTAGTGATAGAGGCTTTGCAAAGGTTGAAATTGCCTTGGCCCGTGGTAAAAAACTGTACGATAAACGTCAGGACATTAAAGAAAAGGATGTCAAACGGGAAATGGATAGAAGCGGTTATTAACGTTTTGGATTCAAAGTTATAAATGAAATTTAAGAAATGTTACTCGTTTATAACAGTATTAAAATATAGTTCTTTTTATAACTTGCCAACTTAGAGGGGACTATTGGAATTGCGCCCTTTCATAATTCTAATTCAAAATTAAAAAAGAGTGGACTACGGAATTTGTATGCTTAGCTTGGTGCCTATGCGTGCCGAAACCTCAGACAAAGCTGAAATTGTATCTCAAATGCTTTTCGGCGAGTGTTATGAAGTCATTTGCAAGCAGGATAACTGGTATAAGATTCAGTTGGCAACAGATGGGTACAGTGGATGGATTGACTTTAAGCAGCACACGCCGGTTTCAGTTCAGTATTATCAGGAGTGGATGACTGCAAAGCATCCGAGGGTAATGGACCTTGTTCAATTTGTGAATGGTAAAGACTATAGAATTCCAGTTGGTATTGGCTGTTACCTTCCCTTTTATAATGGAACTGAAATCAGGGTGAATGATAAGTTCTATAGTTATAGCGGAAAGTGTTCAACTATAGAATTGTATAATGATATAGATGAGCTTTTAAAGGTAGCAGCTAATTTCCTGAAGGCTCCTTATCTATGGGGGGGGAAATCAATATTCGGGATTGATTGCTCTGGTTTTGTACAACAGGTTTACGGCATTTGTGGCTACCAATTACCTCGTGATGCAAGTCAGCAGATAGCTCATGGTAAAGAGGTTTATTTCGTTAACCAGACTCAACCTGGAGATTTGGCTTATTTCTCTAATAGTGATGGACGCATTATTCATGTCGGGCTTTTGCTCGAAGATCAGAAGATTATGCATGCCAGCGGAGAGGTTCGCATTGATACTTTAGACCATAATGGTATTTACCGGACAGATTTCAAACGCTACTCTCATAACTTACGCAGCATTAAGCGTATCCTTTAGTCTTTTTTCTTATTTCTCAGGGTTTTACTATATACTATAGCTTATATTTTCGTAAAAGCTAAGCATACCTTTAGTGTTTAGCCATGAGAGATAAAGCCCTAATCCTCAACCAAGACTATAGTGCTATTGCTGTCTGTACTATTCAAAAAGCGTTTCTGCTTGTTTATCTTCAGAAGGCAGAGCTTGTTTCTAAAGCAGAAGGTGCTTTTTTGCACTCCATTAGCCATTCTTTTCCTGTTCCGTCTGTTATCCGTTTGCAGCGATATGTAAAGGTGCCGTACTATGGCATTTCCCTAAGCAGGCACAATATCATGCGGCGCGACAGTTATGTTTGCCAGTATTGTGGTTCTATGAAGAACCTTACGCTTGATCACCTGCTGCCACGCTCACGGGGAGGGGCGACTAACTGGTTAAATTTAGTAACTGCCTGTTCTCGCTGTAATACGCGAAAAGGCGATCGTACTCCGGAAGAGGCAGGTCTTAAACTACAGCAGAAGCCTGTCAAACCATCTCTTCAGTCTTTTCTGCAACTTCACCTGGATAACCATAACCACGACTGGCGCATTTATCTAGGAATAGAAAATTAATACTTACTGCTGTTGATTATTATAATTTAAAATTGTTAAATATATGATATAAAGATTGTTGATGTATACTTGTGTAAGTATTAGTTTAAGGGCTACTTTTTGAATTAGGATTTCAGAAATGCAGGATTTAAGTAATTAAAGTGTTAAAACATTGCTGTATCTGTTAATTAACTATTCAAAAACTACTAACACTTTTGAAAATCTTTGATAGAGCCTCAATTGGTGTCGGTTTTGTTTAGCTATACTTCTCAAAATCAGTTTACTAAATTTTATATGTCAACTAGTGTCACAGTTGGCTATTGTTACAAATTTTGTTACTTTTGCATTTCATTCGGGTGAATGATCCTGGTTTATCGGGAAATGTAAAATTAAACCAAACCGGTCTATTGCTCTAAACCGGTGGCTACATCAGAGCAAATTATTTATATGAGTAATTCTCCAGATAATTTTGATTGGGACAAGTTTGAGTCTCAAGGTTTCGGCGCTGGTTACAGCAAATCTGAGAAAGCCGAAATGGAACAAATGTACGACGACACCCTGACTACTGTACAGGAGCAGGAGGTTGTTACTGGAACTGTTGTTGGTATCACTGATCGTGACGTGATTCTTAACATCGGTTTCAAATCTGATGGCTTGGTGCCAGTTTCAGAATTCAGAGACCTTCCTGATCTGAAACCAGGTGATCAGGTTGAAGTATTTATTGAAGACCAGGAAGATCCAAACGGTCAGCTTATCTTGTCTCGCAAGAAAGCTAAAATCGTTTCTGCCTGGGCTAAAATTTACGATGCGCTTGAGAACGACAACGTTCTGGAGGGTGTTGTTAAGAGAAGAACTAAAGGTGGTCTTATCATGGACCTGTATGGCGTTGAAGCCTTCTTGCCTGGCTCTCAAATTGACGTGAAGCCAATTCGTGACTTCGACGTATTTGTTGGTAAGAAAATGGAAGTGAAAGTTGTGAAAATCAATGCCGCTTTCGACAACGTAGTTGTTTCTCACAAAGTACTGATCGAGAAAGATCTGGAGCAGCAGCGTGCCGCTATCCTGAACAACCTGGAAAAAGGTCAGGTATTGGAAGGCGTTATCAAGAACATGACAAACTTTGGTGTGTTCATCGACCTTGGTGGCGTAGATGGTCTGCTTCACATTACAGATATCTCTTGGGGACGTATTAACCACCCAGAAGAAGTATTGAACCTTGACCAGAAACTGAATGTGGTAGTTCTTGACTTCGACGAAGACAAGAAACGTATCTCTCTTGGTATGAAGCAGCTTACGCCGCACCCTTGGGATGCACTTCCTGCTGAGGTTGAGGTTGGTTCAAGAGTACAAGGTAAAATCGTTAACGTGGCTGATTACGGCGCATTCCTGGAATTAATGCCAGGAGTTGAAGGTCTGATCCACGTTTCTGAAATGTCATGGTCTCAGCACCTGCGTAACCCACAAGACTTCATCAAACAAGGCGATGAGGTTGAGGCAGTTGTGTTGACTCTTGATAGAGAAGAGCGTAAAATGTCTCTTGGTATTAAGCAGCTTACTGAAGATCCTTGGACTAAAGAAGATGTGTTAACGAAGTATGCAGTAGGCACGAAGCACACTGGCGTAGTTCGAAACCTGACTAACTTCGGTCTGTTCTTAGAATTGGAAGAAGGCGTAGACGGCCTTGTACACGTATCTGACTTGAGCTGGACTAAGAAAATTAAGCACCCATCTGAGTTCGTTAAAGTTGGTGATAACCTGGATGTGATTGTTCTTGAGCTGGATGTTCCTAACAGAAGACTTGCTTTAGGTCATAAACAACTGGAAGAGAACCCTTGGGATACTTTTGAAACTGTGTTCAACATTGGTTCTGTACACAAAGCTACTGTTCTTGAGAAATCTGACAGAGGTGCTGTACTGGAACTTCCTTATGGTATCGAAGGTTTTGCTTTCCCTAAAGGTTTAACTAAAGAAGACGGTTCTCAGGTTGAAGTTGGCGAAAGCATTGACTTCAAAGTAGCTGAATTCTCTAAAGAAGACCGCAAAATTATTCTTTCTCATACTGCTACTCACACTGAGAGCGCAGATGCTGCAAGAGTAGCAAAAGCTACTAAGAAAGCGACACCTGCTGCTGGTGAGACAAAAGCTCCTAAAGCTCCTAAAGTTCAAAAAGAGGCTGACCGTTCAACTCTTGGTGACCTGGATGCTCTATCTGCGTTGAAAGAGCAAATGATGGAGAATGAAAAAGAAGCTGGTGTTAAAAAGTTAGAGGCTGCTGCTGCTAAAAAAGCAAAAGACTCTAACGACGACGATGCTTCTGAAGAAGAAAACAATGCTTAGTTAGCTTAAGCTTGTTATATAATAGAAGAGGCCCTGGAGAAATCCAGGGCTTTTTTTGTACTTGCCAGCGTCGTGTTAGCTGTTACTTTACCTGTTTTATAATTTAAGTTATTACAAGCTTAAGCCTTCATAGTTTTTACATGTTTTATTAGAAACCATTAGAGCGGATCCGTAAATAACAAACATCATGAAAGTTTTTGTTACTAAACCAATACCTGATATAGGAATACATTTGATGCAGGATCAGGGAATTGATGTTACAATATGGGACCAGGATAGGCCACTAATGCAGCAGGAATTAATCGAGATCACAAAGCAACATAGTGCCTTGCTCAGCGTCGGGCCGAATAGACTTGATGCAAATTTTCTGAAAGAATGCAGACACCTAAAGGTAATCGCTCTTTATTCTGTTGGATACGATCATATAGATGTGGAAGCTGCTGTACAAAGCACTATTCCGGTTGCAAACACACCCAATGTACTAAGCGATGCTACTACTGATATTGCTTTTATATTGATGCTTGCCGTTTCCAGAAAAGCCTTTTACATGCACAAGCAGATTATAAACGGTGCGTGGAACTCTAACAGGTCTACAAAAGCTAATTTAGGCATTGAGCTTAAGAATAAAACGTTAGGAATTCTAGGGTTAGGTCGGATTGGCCAGGAGATGGCAAAGCGTTGTAAAGGGGCCTATAATATGAACATCCTTTATTGTAATCGTGCTGCTAACATGGTAGCTGAGGAAGAGCTGCAGGCAACAAAAGTAAGTTTTGCAGAACTTCTTCAGCGAAGTGACGTGCTTTCGGTGCATTGTTCATTAACTGCCGAGACAAAAGGTGTTTTCGATTTAGCTGCTTTTAAAAAGATGAAACCCTCCGCAATATTTATAAATACTGCACGAGGTCAAATTCATCAGGAACAGGATTTGATAAAGGCATTGCAAGACGGAATTATTTGGGGAGCAGGCTTAGATGTGACCAACCCTGAACCAATGAAACCTGATAACCCATTGCTCTTTATGCCTAATGTAGCAGTTTTGCCGCATATAGGTTCGGCAACGGTAGAAGCCAGAAATGCAATGGCCAGGCTGGCTGCTGAAAATATTATCTGTGGCTTGAAAGGCGAAAGATTACCTAATATCGTTAATCCAGAAGTTTATTAAACGGATCGCTTAAATAGCGAATAAGTTAACGTGGCATGCTTAAAGCAACTCTTGAATATAAAAGTTTAATACTTTGAATACTGTCCTTAGCTATTTAAGATTGACTTAAGGCGGCTTCTGTTATTAATATAAATCCACTCTTTGCAAATTCTGATTATTGTTAATTCAATTAGTTTCCATGTAAAGCAAACTGCAAATTTTTTGTTACTTACCTTCTTTCCATAAAAATTTCAGAACTTTGCTTCTGAATAGTTTATCATCATACATAATCAGAATGGCAGCTAAAGGTTTAACAAAGATACTTCTTGTTTGTTTGTGTTTGTCTCTTTCTTTCCAGTCGATGGCCTGGGGTTTATTGGGGCATCGTATAGTAGGAGAAATTGCAGAAAGGAACTTAACTCCTAGGGCAAGAAAGCAAATCAGGCAAATATTAGGTACAGAGTCGATTGCAATAGCCAGTAATTGGGCTGACTTTATAAAGTCAGATCCGTCTTATGATTACCTGAACTCATGGCACTACATTAATTTTTCTGAGGGACTTTCTCAAGAGAACTTTCAAACATATTTACAGCAGGATACAGTTACTGATGCCTACACCAAACTTAACTTTCTGATAAAAGAGTTAAAGAAAAAGGATCTGCCCCAGGATAAAAAACAACAGTATCTGCGGCTTGTAATACATATGGTTGGAGATATGCACCAACCAATGCATGCTAGTAGGGCCGAAGATTTAGGAGGTAACAGAATCAGCGTAATGTGGTTTAATGAACGCTCTAACTTACATAGAGTTTGGGACGAGCAATTGATAGAGCATCAACAGCTAAGTTACACAGAGTATGCAGATGCCCTTAATCATGTTGCTATATCGCAAAATAAAGCGTGGCAGAAGCAGCCGGTGAGTCAGTGGTTATTTGAGTCTTACCAGATAAGTGAAAAATTGTATAATGAGATAGATGAGTCAGGAGAGAAATTAAGCTATCGTTATAACTTCGATCATCTGGAGACGTTAAATGAGCAACTGCAGAAAGGTGGTGTTCGCCTGGCAGGGGTGCTGAATGAAATATTTGGGAGCTAATTTTTCTGAGGAGGGAAGGTGTAACAGGCTGTTAGTGTGAGTCGTGCCTTTCCGATTAGATATCTTCCAACGCAGAAGGCAGATGTTTCTTTCAAAAAAAGGTGAGTATAGTTTGACTAATATCTTTTCCTGTGTATATTTGCACTCCCAATCACGGTAACGTGGCCGAGTGGCTAGGCTCAGCTCTGCAAAAGCTGCTACAGCGGTTCGAATCCGCTCGTTACCTCTGGCTTAAAAAGCTCATTAGAATTTATTTCTGATGAGCTTTTTTGTTTTTAGCTTACAAGGGTTGCAGTACCTCTTTTATGCTGTTTTAGCGCCGATTTCAGTATGCTTTCGTACGCAATAAACCTTACCTTATTTTGTTAACATCCCTAATCTTTTACAGCAGATTTCCGTAATCTAGGTAACCTGAAAAGCACAACTTAACCTATCTTTTTAGCACAGCTAGTTTTAAATAATCAATTACAGAAAAAGCAAAGAATAACATCTTCATACTAAAAGGAATAACAGCAAAGATTAGTAGGAAAACAATGGAGCTATGCTCAGTGTTTGGTAAATACAGACCCTTAGATGAAAGCTCTTGTAAGATGAAGAAAACAAACAAAGCTTACGCAGTATAGTAACCCATGAAGATCATAGATTTGCGTGTTATGCGCGGGCCTAATTATTGGTCAGTGCAACACCCCAAGCTTATAGTAATTAAGCTGGCGCTGGAAGATTTAAAAGATACCCTTACAAGTGAAATACTACAATTCTTTAACAGACTGCAAAAGAGTCTGCCTGGTCTGAAGAGCCATCGGTTTGGAGAAGGTGAGGAGGGAAGCTTTCTAAAAGAAGTGAAAGCAGGTACTTGTTTCGGTAATGTTGTGCAACATGTGGCACTGGAGCTACAGACAATAGCCGGTATGGGCTGCAACTATGGGCATAGCTACCCAGCCTACGAAGAGGGCAATGTTGTTGTGGTTTTTAGTTATCAGGAGGAGCGTGCAGGTGAATATGCCGCTTATGCTGCCTTGAAAGTAGTAGAGGCTCTGGTAAAAGGTATGAAGTATAAGCTACAGGATGATATAAACCGGCTGCACCAGATCAGAGAAGATGAGTTTTTTGGACCAAGCACCTATTCTATAGTATCAGAGGCGGTGAGTCGTGGTATTCCTTATATCCGTCTGAACAGTCACTCACTTATACAGCTTGGATATGGCGTAAACCAGAAGCGCATTCAAGCTACCATGACCAGCAGCACCGCTTGCTTTTCCGTTGAGATTGCTGGTGATAAAAATGCGACTAAAAATCTGCTTAATGAAGCTGGCGTGCCTGTGCCTAAAGGCACGACTGTCTATACACACGATGAACTAAAGAAAGCGGTTAACTGGCTGGGTTTTCCTTTGGTGATTAAACCACTGGATGGAAACCATGGGAAAGGAGCCACTATCAACATCAAGAATCTGAAAGAAGCACAAAGAGGCTTTGCTGAGGCAAAGCGATTTTCTGCAGGAGTAATTGTAGAACAATTTATAGAAGGCTCTGATTTCAGGCTGCTTGTCATAAATGGTAAGTTTGTAGCGGCTGCCAAACGCACCCCAGCGATGGTAGTAGGTGATGGGATATCAACGATAAAAAAACTTATTGATATTCAGAATAGAGACCCCAGGCGAGGGATAGGACATGAGAAAGTGCTCACCAGGATTAACATTGATAAGCAAACACGTAGTATTCTGAAAGGGAAAGGTCTTACTTCCCATTCTGTACTTCCGAAAGGGGAGGTGCTTTACCTGAAAAGCACTGCGAACATAAGTACAGGAGGAACGGCAACAGACGTTACCGATCTTGTGGACCCGTATAATATATTAATGGCTGAACGCATAGGAGGGCTTATCGGCTTGGATATTTGCGGCATTGACATTATGACAACAGATATTGCCATACCTCTTAATGAGACAAGAGGGGCCGTATTGGAAGTTAATGCAGCACCAGGTTTCAGAATGCATATTGCACCAACCTACGGGTTACCCCGTAATGTGGCAGAACCTGTTATAGACATGCTTTTCCCGCACGGTAAACCTGCCCGTATTCCGATTATAGCAGTAACTGGTACCAATGGTAAAACCACAACGACACGCCTGATAGCACACATGGTAAAGGCAAAAGGATTTCAGGTTGGTTATACGACAACAGATGGTATTTACGTGCAGGACAAAATGCTGGAGAAAGGCGATACAACAGGTTCATATAGTACAGAATTTGTCTTAAAAGACCCAACTGTGAACTTTGCTGTGCTGGAATGTGCCCGTGGAGGTATTCTACGCTCTGGCCTTGGTTTCCAGACATGCGACATAGGCATAGTTACCAATGTAAGCTCTGATCACTTGGGCTTGCGTGATATCCATACGCTGGAGGATTTGGCGAAAGTAAAAGCAGTTATTCCTAAAAGTGTTTGCAAAGAAGGGTATGCAGTGCTTAATGCCGATGATGAACTTGTGTTTGCAATGGCAGAAGAGGTAGACTGTAAGGTGGCTTTCTTTAGTATGGATGAGAACAACCCCCGGATACTCAGCCATATTGCTAAAGGTGGTTTGGCAGCTGTATATGAAAATGGATACATTTCCATTTTTAAGAATAGTTATAAAATAAGAGTGGACAGAGTGGCAGACGTGCCTCTTGCTTTTGGAGGCAAAGCCAAGTTTAACATCGAAAACATACTGGCTGCTACTTTGGCGGGTTATATTGCACGCTTTGATATTGGAGATATCAAAACGGCCCTTAGAACTTTTGTGCCATCTACTACTAAAACGCCTGGCCGTATGAATCTGTTTAAGTTTCCTAACTTTGATGTGCTTATAGACTATGCACACAATGTAGGAGGCTTGAAAGCTGTTGGTGGATTTATGGAAGGGCTGGAGGTATCCAGGAAAATAGGTATAATAGCAGGAGTAGGAGACAGAAGGCCGGAAGACTTCTATGAGTTAGGAAAAGTTGCCGGTGAAATTTTTGATGAAGTTATCATACGTTTGGATACTGACTTAAGAGGTAAAACGGCTGAAGAAATAACAACTCCTCTTATACAAGGTATTGAAGATATGGCACCGGATAAGGCCATAAAAGTTATACCAGAAGAAATGAGAGCGATTGCTTATGCCCTTGAGCACGCAGATACAGGTTGTTTTGTAGCTATTTTCACGGAGGATATTTCAGAGTCTGTAAAAATGGTAGAAAACTTTAAAGTTATTCAGGACAGGAGAGTACTTGTTGATTAAAGTTAAACGTTCTGTTAAAGCTATTACATGTGAATGATGAACTAAAGCCCCTCCATTGGCAGGGGCTTTTTTATGTTCTATGGTTGGTTTGTTAATACTTCCCTGAAATATCTTGATCGCTGGCATACGTTAGGCTCGCCAGGCGTAGGTGGAGCAGCAATAAGCATAAAGTATGAAGCATAAAAAAGCCCCTGCAGTAACTGCAGAGGCTAGACTTTGGCTAAAAGTCTTATTATTTAAGAACAAAACTTGTTTTACCGATCATAAATCCATCAGCATATAGTTCTACAGTATGCTCTCCTTTTTTGTATTCAGCATTTTTATCGTAAGAAAAGCTTAACTGTTGTTGTGTGTTATCAAAAACGAAGTCACGCTTAGCAGTATAGAAAATATCTTCACCATCGACCTGGAAAGCACCAGAACCAGTAGATAAATTATAGAGAGCAGCTCCATCTGGCTCTATTAAGCGCATGTAAACTGTTTTAGGCTCTTTCGTCGCCACATCGTTCTTAGCTAATTTAAAAGCCACGCGAATCTTATCTACACGTTTAGCCTTAAACTCATTGTCTTTGTCGTCTTTCTCCTTACCACGTTGGTTAACAATATTTACGCTTAGGTTCTGAGCTTCTAACCTGGATGCTACACGTACTTTATCCGAAAGGCTTCTGTTTGCGGTTTTAAAAGTCGTAAGGCTGTCGCTAAGTTGTGTCTGCGTATTTTTAAGGGTAGTGTTTTCTGTGTACAACACTTCATTGTCTTCCTTCAGACGGGCAATCTCAGCATCCTTTTCTTTCAGTTGTTTCTCGAAAGCAGAAGCTCTGTCACGAAAACGGCGCTGGTCTGCTAAGCTATAGCTTCTCTTACGGAAGCCTCTTAACTCATTCAGGTCAGAAGTGATAGCAGCAATCTGTGATTCCAGTGAATCGTTTTCCAGGCCCATAGACTGTAGCTCCTGGCTCTGGCGCTCAAAATCAGCTTTTAGTGCCTCATAGACTTTAATCTGGTTTTCTAGCTCACTATTCTTTACTCGAATAATTTCGGCTTGCTCCTCTGTTTTCTCTTTCTTCTGATAATTCATGTAGATCAGAATGCCGTTGATGCTTAACAGGACTACTAAAAGGCCTATTATGAATAGCTTACGGTTACTTCTCTTCTCAGGAGTGTTAGTTGGCATAGATTAAGTGTTTAGTTGTTGTTTGTGTTACTATTGTGTTTATACTATATTAAATATATAAGCAAACACCCATTACGTAAGTTTCAAATATAAGATTTTGATTTTTAATATTAGTTAATGAATAATTTTTTTAGTGAAGCCTGCTGGCAAGCATGTTACCAGACAAACCAGACAAGTTTAAATGTTGGTGCTATAACGACCATTCATCAAAGTTTATTTTGATCAGTTGCAGAACAAAAAGAAACACTTACTAATTCCTGATTGTGAAAAAGCTTGTAAAGCGTTTTTTTGATTTGTAATGGTTTTAGGAGATATTCTAGCTAATACATTCAGGAGCGAATGCAGTTCATATATTCTCTAAAAGAAATAAGCGCAACAGGTGTGGAATATGTACCTTTGCGCAAGATCTATTATTTGTTTATTTGTTGCTCCTTTGTTTAGATGATAACTTATTTCATTTTAAAGTAGAGAAAGTTCTCTAATAGAAATGTAGCTTAGTAAGTTTCATTGCTTTTACTGGAGCCTATGTTATTTTGTACTTAAAAGTCAAACGAATTATGTTTGAAATACCTAAACTTAAGCATACAGATTCCGGGAATTTCTTCCTGATGGCTGGCCCCTGTGCCATAGAGGGGGAGGAGATGGCGCTTCAGATTGCAGAGCGACTGAAAGATATAACGGATCGGCTCCAGATTCCATGGATTTTTAAAGGGTCATACCGCAAAGCCAATCGTTCACGCCGCGATTCTTTTACCGGCATTGGAGATGAAAAAGCATTGCGAATTCTGCGAAAAGTAAGCGAAACGTTTGATGTGCCTACTGTAACTGATATTCATGAGACTACTGAAGCAGCTATGGCAGCAGAGTATGTCGATGTGCTTCAGATTCCAGCTTTCCTTTGCCGTCAGACTGACCTTCTGATAGCTGCTGCCAACACGGGTAAGGTTGTAAACATTAAAAAGGGACAGTTTTTGTCTGGTGAAGCCATGCGCTTTGCTGTAGACAAAGTACGGGAGTCTGGTAACGACAAGGTGATTCTGACAGATAGAGGTAACAGCTTTGGCTATTCAGACTTGGTCGTTGACTTCAGAAATTTACCTGAAATGCAATCAAATAAAGTACCTGTGGTGATGGACGTAACGCACTCGCTGCAACAACCTAACCAAAGTTCTGGCGTTACCGGAGGCAGGCCTGCTTTAATTGAAACAATAGCCAAAGCCGCCATAGCCGTTGGAGCAGATGGTTTGTTTATTGAAACGCACCCACAGCCTAATATTGCAAAATCTGACGGAGCTAACATGCTGCCACTCGATCAGTTGGAGGGGCTTATGCAAAAGCTTATCCGAATTCGAAAGGCAATTAGCTAAAAAAAATGCAGAAGGTGTGCAGTTATAAGTATTTCAAAAAGCAAAGTAAGCACACCTTCTCTGCTTACTCTTTCTTCAAACTTTAAGTTATAAACGTGAGCAACAACAGCTATACTTCTGACTGGGATGTTTATTTCTGCTATATAGAGGACATGCCTGCTTTTATGAGCGTGGATTTAGGAATAGCTCCTGTAGCCCCCTTAGCAGATAAACCAACACTGCTGGAAATAGTGGTTGGTTTGCAGACTATTGCCGAAAATGGATTTCCTGGGAACGAAGAATGGGAAATGCTGGAAGAGATCGAAGATGCTGTTGTTAGTACATTGGAGGCAAAAATAGAGGCTGTTTTTGTAGGAAAGACGCTGAGCAATGGTATGCGTAGCTTTTATTTCTATACTGGTGAAACTTTGCTTTTTGAGCAAACCATGGAAGCCGTTATTGCAGAATTCCCTCAGTACAGGATTGCTTATCAGATGCAGCCGGACGAGGAGTGGAACATTTACCAGGACCTGTTGTACCCGGACGAGGAAAGCCTTCAGAAGATATATAACAACCGTATACTGAAAAATTTAGAAGAGCAGGGGGATCAGCCTTTTATTCCAAGAACAATTACACACTGGATATACTTCAGTACAAAAGAAGATAGGGAAGCTTTTTCTGCTATTGCAAAGGGAGAAGGCTATAGCGTGAGGCTAGAGGAAGAAATAGAAGATCAGCCTGGTAAACCTTATAAGTTTGTCCTTCATAAAGAAGATAAAGCGGATGAAGTTACTATAAACGAAATTACTTTAAAGTTAAAAGAAATGGCAGAACAGTATAACGGTGAGTATGATGGTTGGGAAACAGAGGCGATTACGGAATACAGTTAGCTCTGAAGTTAAAATTTTAAAATGAAATGTTCTTTTGGCTGTTGGTGGCGGAAGAAAACTAAGCCAACAAAAAAAAGATCAACTGTCTGAAGCACCTCCGGGTGCTTTTTTATTTCCTGCCACGCCTGCTTCATTTCTTTCGACCAATAAATATCATCAACTACAAAGACGCTAAGTTCATGCTTTTTCTGAAGGCAAGCATTAAAATAGCACATGGTCGGTTCGTGACGGTGGTTGCCATCAAAAAAAACAAAGTCCAGTCTTTCTATTTTCTGTAACTGCTGCATCAGGGTTGTATCTAAATTCCCTTCTATAAGCCTGATGTTTTTTAGCTTCAGTTGCTTAAAATTATCTTTGGCTACTCTTGAAATATTGGCGCAGCCCTCAAAGGAATAAATGCTGGCTTTTTTACAAGCCTTAGCTAAATAAGAAGTGGTAAGGCCAAGGGAAGTACCTAAATCAAAAACTACCTGGGGCTGGAAGTGGTTAGCTAATCTGAAAAGTAACTGAGCATATTTTGGTGGCTTTGCGGAGTTTTGTGCCAGTTCTTTTACTTTCCGATTAACACTATTACCTGTTACGGACCCTGCTCCTAAATCTGTAATCTGTAAAGCGCTGTTGTCCTGCAGTAACTTTTCCCTTAAAGTCTCTATCTGAGAATAAGCATAATAGTCTCCATCATGCAAGATAACATTACGATAGAGGTTAAAGATGAAAGGAGAGTGAACACCGTGAAGTTTAAAAGACTTTAACCTGTATGACAGGTAATCTACTGCAAAATGTAGTGGAAGCACTTAATTTAAATTGGTGGTACGCATAAGACAAAAGATTTAAGGCACGGGAGCTGAAGTATAGCGAAAACTATATATGGCATAGTTTCAGCCATCTTTATACAAATATTCAGGAGCTGCTTATATGCCTGAAGAATCTATTTCTTCCTACGCTATACCTTAAACTAGTTTAATTTATAAGGTACAATCAGCACAAACTCAGGAATGGTAACATAAAACTGCTTTCCGTCTACCATACGCTCCATTAGATAGGTGCCGCGCATTTTACCAATGCCAGTTTTTAAGTTACAACCCGAAACATACTCATGCGACTCGCCAGGCTCCAGCACAGGTTGCTGACCTACCACACCTTCTCCTTCTACTTCCCGTACAACTCCGGTAGTATCGTGTATGTACCAGTGGCGACGCAGGAGTTTAACTGTAAACTCACTTTTATTTTCTATACTAATCTTATAGGCAAATACATAGTGCTGCTGTACCGGACTAGAATAATCTGGAAGGTAATTTGTGGTTACCGTAATTTTAACACCTTCTGTTGTTTTTGTATCCATGTTACAGAGTTTTTTGTATACTTAGGAATCATTCAAGAGTAAAACAGTTGCTTCGGTAAGAATGGTTTACTGTTTTTCTTAATTCACCACCTTATAAACTCATGACTGTAAAGATAGAAGAAAGCTGGCAAAAAGTGCTACAAGATGAATTTGAAAAGCCATATTTCAAAAATCTTGTATCTTTTGTTAAAGACGAATACACTACACAAAAAGTTTACCCGTCGGGTACGCAGATTTTTAATGCATTCGAAATGTGCCCGTTCGATCAGGTTAAAGTAGTTATTCTGGGGCAGGACCCATACCATGGGCCCAAGCAGGCAAACGGGCTGGCTTTTTCTGTTAATGATGAAGTCCGTATACCGCCCTCTCTTTTAAATATATTCAAAGAGATAAAGAATGATTTGGGTAAAGACCTGCCACCTACGGGTAACCTGGAGCGTTGGGCTAAACAGGGAGTACTGTTGTTAAATGCTACCCTGACTGTACGTGCAGGTAATGCAGGATCGCACCAGAAGAAAGGATGGGAAGAGTTTACAGATGCTGTGGTAAAGAAGGTGAACGACCTGAAGGAGCATGTTGTTTTTATACTATGGGGAGCTTACGCGCAAAAGAAAGGAGCTTTTATAGATGTAAGCAAACACTTGGTCCTGAAAGCTGCCCATCCGTCACCTTTTGCTGCAGATCGTGGTTTCTTCGGTAGCCGACACTTTAGCAAGACCAATGATTACCTGAAATCGCAAGGTAAAAAGCCCATTGACTGGTAGCTTTTTTAGCAGCTGAAGCTTATATGGTAGCCACTGATACAGAAGTAAACTTCTGTATCAGTGGCTACCATGTAAGCTGTCTTGTGTTTAACTAAAGTATAAGCCACCATTAACTCCGACTGTTTGCCCAGTCATGTAAGCATTTTTTACCAACATAATCACGGCATCGGCAACTTCATTTGGCTGGCCAAACCTGCCCATTGGTATTTTGTCCGGGGAGGCTTTTAACTCCTTTACCATGTCAGTTTCTATAAGGGCAGGGGTAATGGCGTTTGCAGTAATTCCATCATTTATCAAAAATAAAGCATAGGAATGGGTAAGGCCAATCATACCAGCCTTTGATGCCGCATAAAGAGGACCAGTTACACCACCTGTCTGAGCAGCTACTGAGGATATATTTATAATCCTGCCCCATTGCTGTTGCTTCATTGTACCTATACAGGCCTGTGTTACTAAAAATGCAGATTTCAAGTTGGTGTCTATTACTCTGTCCCAGTCTGCTTCCGTAATATTTTCCAGTTCGTCCTTATGAGCTATGCCAGCATTATTAACGAGAATTTCAACAGGACCAAGATTTTCCTCCACCTCTTGAACCATAACCGAAACGGATGCTGCATCAGATACATCAGCTTTTATTGGAATAGCTTTAGCTCCTAAGCCTTCAATTTGCTTACATAGGTTTTCAGCACTGCCTGCATCAGAATGGTAGTTTACACCAATATGCACACCCTCTTTTGCCAGGGCTAAAGCAATTGCTTTCCCGATGCCTTTACTTGCACCCGTTACCAAAGCTGTTTTACCTTTTATCTCTGTCATCACTTATTTTATTGTTCATAATGACCTACGGAAAAGGCTAATAATAGTGGGTTGAAGGGTAGGAATAACTTTAAAAGGAATACTTTATTTCTTATCCTTAAACTTTCGCGCCATTACTTCCTGTACCGGAAGGCTTTCTATTTTACTTTCCAGCCAAGATATAATATCAAGATACAGGAAAGGCCTTCTTTCGAGCGGGTTTTGAGATATTTCATTCAGTTTCTCCTTAAGCTTAATAAAGGCATCCCGCAGCTGATGTGGAGCAATGTTGCCTAAGTTTCGCAGGAATCTGAATATCTCGATCTGCATCTGCTGTTGATTATTCATTTTGCCCAGGTAATGGTAAACTGACCTGATCTGGTAATCTAAGGCTTCATCTTCCCCGGCTTCGTAATGGGCAATCAGGTTCAGTATACGGGCAAAGCATTGTATATCCTCTCTGAGACTTTGGTTCTTATAATGAATTATTTTGTTCAGGTATTCAATGGCTTTATAGTTGTCGCCGCTGCCAAAGTACAAGCTGGCAATTTTGAAATAGAAAACCAATACCCTGTGTGGGTCCAGGTGGTTCTGAAACTCCTGCAGTTTATCAAGTATTTCAGGAATAATCTTTTTGCCCTCGCCGAACTGTCCTTCCATAAACAAGGCATTCAGCTTGTTAGTATATATGTACTGAAACAGCAGCATTTCAGTATTTGGGCTGCTGCGTCTGTCTTTTGAGGCCGCAAAACCTTCTAATTGCTGTAGTACAACTTTAAATTTGCTGTAATACAAAAGGTTATACAAAGTTGCCAGCAGGTTATGTAAGCCCTTTATGTAAAGCATAGGCTGCTTATTTTTCATGTCAGGGTTCAGCTCAAAAAGATCCACCCATTTTTGAGCATATCTGTAACAGGCCTTAAAATCTTGTATGATGGTATAATACCACACATGCGACTGGTAATAGTACAGCTTCTCAAAAAAGCCTGCTTTTTGCAGGTTTACAGCAGGTAAGCTTTTCTGAAAAAAGTCTGTGATAGAATCATATTCCTCCTGGTTTCTGGCGAGTCCTACCTTTAAATATAAGCCATACAAGCGTAGAGCCACATTAGAAAGTTGATGTATGAGAGTAACACGTGTGGCAATGTCTATTGCTTCTTCAGAAAGGTTTTCCGCCCTTCCTCTCAGGCTCCTGGTAATGTACTGCGACTCAATTTTCTTTTCAAAATTAATGGCCTCTAACGCAATATGCGGCATCTCCGACTGCATGGCCAGTACCTTTACTTTTTCCAACATCTTCAGGCTTTGCTGATAAAAGCCTCTGTTGTACAACACACGGGCATAGTCCAGCTGCTCGTGTAGCTGGATGTCCATGTTTTGGTTTGTATGGTACAAGCGAAGGCTGGCAAGTAAGTGCTTGTAAAGATTTGCTTTTAAGTTGGCTAACTGGGCTTTCTTGATGGCAGGTACTTGTTGCAGAATCTTTTCCTCATTAAAAACATCCTGGTGGTCAATCTCATCAAAAAGCTGCAAAAACTTTAATCCCTCGCTGGACCCCTGTCTGTTGGCAAACAAGCGGAAGTGTCTTTTTTCGGAGCGTGTTAAAGATTTAACTAATTGAAAAACAGGATCAATACTTTCGTTAGCCATTGTAGTTTATGAACAGCTATTTGTATGAATATCAATTAAATAGCTAATTTAAAATGTTTTTAGAAATAGTAGGTAAGTGCAAAAAATGTTTTTGTAGCAAGATCAAACAGACGAAATTGTAATCACATTTCAAAATTGTTTCTGCTTAATAGACCAAATTACTATGTCGGCTCAGAAAATACAAATATTCGACACAACACTGCGAGATGGCGAGCAAGTGCCTGGATGCAAGTTAAACATGGATGAAAAACTTGTTATAGCAAAGCAGCTCGAACTACTCGGCGTTGATGTGATAGAAGCCGGATTTCCTGTATCAAGCCCGGGAGATTTCGAAGCGGTTAGAGCAATTGCATTACAAACGAAAGATGCTACAGTTTGCGGACTTACCCGTGCTGTTGAAAATGACATTCGTGTAGCAGCTGATGCTCTGAGAGGTGCAAAAATTCCAAGAATACATACAGGTATAGGCACGTCTGAACTTCATGTGAAGTACAAACTCCGCACTACGCAGGAGAATGTAATAGAGCGAGCGATTGCAGCTGTAAAACTTGCAAAGTCTTTTGTAGAGGATGTAGAGTTTTATGCAGAAGATGCCGGCCGAACGGATAATGAGTTCTTGGCGAGAGTTTGTGAGGCTGCTATAAAAGCAGGTGCGACAGTGCTGAACATTCCAGACACCACAGGCTATTGTTTACCTGATGAGTATGGTGCTAAAATAAAATATTTAGCTACGCATGTAAAGGGCATAGAAAACGTTACCCTTTCAACACACTGCCATAACGATTTAGGGATGGCTACTGCTAATTCTATTGCCGGTGCTATAAATGGTGCCCGCCAGATAGAGTGTACAATAAACGGAGTTGGAGAGAGAGCTGGTAACACTGCCTTGGAAGAGGTGGCAATGGTTCTGCGCCAGCACCCATATTTGAACCTTCAAACAAACATAAATACTAAACTGCTGACGGAAACCTCGGCCATTGTTTCGCACATGATGCGCATGCCGGTGCAGCCAAACAAAGCCATTGTAGGAGCTAATGCATTCTCTCATTCGAGTGGCATTCATCAGGACGGCGTAATCAAACACAGAGAAACATATGAAATCATTGACCCTAAAGATGTAGGGGTAAATGATTCCTCTATTGTGCTGACTGCCCGTTCAGGACGAGCAGCCCTGGCTTTCCGTCTGCAAAAAATCGGCTACCAGTTCGACAAAACAACTCTGGACAAAGCCTATGCTTCTTTCCTTCAGGTGGCAGATACCAAGAAAGAAGTGGTAGACGAGGATCTGCATGTATTAGTGGAACAAGAAAACCTGGTTGCTGCAAGTTAATATGGCAAAGTCATTATTTGATAAAATCTGGGATGCACACGTTGTAAAGACAATCCCGGGAGGATTAGATGTGTTTTATATTGATAAACATTTGATCCATGAGGTAACAAGTCCGCAGGCCTTTGATGAGCTGCAAGCGCGAGAACTGCCTCTTTTTAGAAAAGAACAAATGGTTGCTACGGCAGACCATAATGTACCTACAAAAGATCAGCACCTGCCTATTTCGGAACCGCTTTCCCGTATGCAGGTGGATAAACTTACAGAAAACTGTGCCAAATTTGGCGTAGAGCTTTTCGGTCTCGGGCACAAGAACCAAGGCATTGTGCATGTGATAGGACCTGAGTTAGGTATTACACAACCAGGTATGACCATTGTGTGTGGCGATAGCCATACTTCAACCCACGGTGCCTTTGGAGCTATTGCTTTTGGTATAGGAACAAGCCAAGTGGCACAGGTAATGGCCTCGCAGTGTCTGCTGCTGAGCCGCCCGAAGCGTATGCGCATTGTGGTGGACGGAGAGCTTAAAGCAGGTGTTACTGCCAAAGATCTTATCCTTTATGTAATTTCTAAACTTGGTACAGGTGGTGCTACAGGGTACTTTGTAGAGTACGCAGGTAGTGCTGTGCGCTCTTTGAGCATGGAAGGCCGCATGACTGTTTGCAATATGAGCATTGAGATGGGTGCCCGTGGCGGTATGATTGCTCCAGACGATACTACCTTCAATTACCTGAAAGGCCGCCAGAATGCTCCGCATGGTGAGAAGTGGGATCAGGCTGTTGCTTACTGGAAAACACTTTATTCAGAAGATGGAGCTCCTTTTGAGGCAGAATACTTCTTTGATGCCAGTGACATAGCCCCAATGATTACATATGGTACTAACCCGGGAATGGGTATCGCTATTAACTCTGCCATTCCTGTAAATGTACAAAGCAGCGAAGCAGTAAGCTTTGACAAATCCTTGAAATATATGGGCTTTGCCCCAGGTGAAACTCTGCTTGGCAAAGAAATTAACTACGTATTTATCGGTAGCTGTACCAATTCACGTATTGAAGATTTACGTATTGTAGCGGAGTATGTAAGAGGTAAACAAAAAGCACAGCATGTGGAGGCTATTATTGTACCTGGCTCTAAACATGTAGAACTTCAGGCCAGAGAGGAAGGTATTGATATAGTGTTGGCAGAGGCAGGATTTGAACTACGGGAACCAGGTTGCAGTGCCTGCTTAGCCATGAACGAAGACAAGATTCCGGCAGGAGCTTACTGTGTTTCTACCTCTAATAGAAACTTTGAAGGCCGCCAGGGCCCTGGTTCCAGAACTTTGCTGGCTAGCCCTTTGGTTGCAGCTATTACCGCAGTAGAAGGAAAGATTGTGGATATAACGCAATATCTTAGCTAAATGGAAAAATTTGAGGTTTTAAGAACGGCTGCAGTTCCGTTGCCGATTGAAAATATAGATACAGACCAGATTATACCTGCCCGCTTTCTGAAAGCCACATCCAGAGAAGGCTTTGGGGAGAATCTGTTCAGAGACTGGCGTTACGATAGCAATGGAAACCCAATAGAGGATTTTGCCCTAAACGATACACGTTATAATGGAAAGATATTGGTAGCTGGCAAAAATTTTGGCTGTGGTTCAAGTCGTGAGCATGCTGCCTGGGCTATATATGATGCAGGTTTTAAAGTAGTAATATCTAGCTTCTTTGCTGATATTTTTCGTGGTAATGCGCTGAACAACGGTTTGCTTCCGCTACAGGTGTCGGATGAAATGCTGCAAAGGCTTTTCGTGCAAATTGAACAAGACCCGCAGACAGAACTTGTGGTAGATTTACCGAAGCAGGAGTTTTATGTTCCTTCCTGGGATGAAAGCGTGTCTTTTGAGATAGACCCTTACAAGAAAGAGTGCCTGATAAACGGGTATGATGATATTGATTTTTTAGTAAGCCAGAAAGAGGCTATTGAAGCATACGAAACAAATAGAGCATGGGCATTTTAAAGAAAAGAATAGCCGTTTTACCTGGTGATGGTATTGGTCCGGAAGTTTGTAAAGAGGCCATAAAAGTATTGGAGGCTGTATCAGAAAGGTTTGGACACCAGTTTGAGTTTGATACTCAACTAATGGGTGCATGTGCCATTGATGCGACAGGAGATCCTCTTCCTGAAAAAACTTTAGATGCCTGTCTAAATGCAGACGCCATACTTTTAGGTGCTATCGGTGATCCTAAGTATGACAACAATCCAGCTGCTAAAGTACGTCCGGAACAAGGCTTGTTGCGCCTAAGAAAATCATTGGGACTATATGCAAATATTCGTCCAGTAACTGCATACGATGTGCTTCTGGAGCATTCTCCATTAAAAAATAATCGTATAAAGGGTGCGGATATGCTTATATTCCGGGAGCTGACAGGCGGTATTTACTTTGGCGACAAAGGCCGTACTGAGAATGGTGCCTATGACCATTGTACTTATAGTAAAGAAGAAATTGTACGCGTTACGCACCTAGCTTTTCAGGCAGCGCAAACGAGACGCAAGAAACTTACTTTGGTTGATAAGGCCAATGTGCTGGAGACTTCCCGTTTATGGCGTGAAGTTGTACAGGAAATATCTCCTGAATACAGCGATGTAGCTGTTGATTACCTTTTCGTGGACAATGCTGCTATGCAGGTTATCCTAAACCCCAAGCAATTTGATGTTATCCTGACTGAAAATATGTTTGGAGACATTATTTCTGACGAAGCATCTGTTATTGCTGGTTCCTTAGGCCTGTTGCCTTCTGCTTCTGTAGGAGACAAACTGGCTTTATTTGAACCTATACATGGTTCGTTCCCGCAGGCGAAAGGTAAAAATATTGCAAATCCTATTGCTACCATCTTGTCTGCCGCTATGCTGTTGGAGCATTTTGAACTGCAAAAAGAAGCTGACTTAGTAAAAGAGGCTGTCCAAAATGCACTGGATAAGAAAGTGCTTACTCCCGAACTGAATTCAACTTCAGCTTATACTACAGAGCAGGTAGGTAGTTTTATTGCTTATTATGTAGTGGAAGGTTCTGAATCTCTTCCGCATAAGAGCAACATTGAACTTGGCTTGAGTACTATTATATAAATGTACACATGCATTAGTAGTTTTATTTCCAGATACAAAAATATGCATCCTGATAGGATGCATATTTTTTTGCTTATGCTGTGCAGCACATGGTTAATGTGGGATGCGGAAAAGTCGGAAATACTTCTAGTATAATGTTATCAGGATATCAAATAATGATTTTAGCCGTACATTTCTTAATTATTAAATAACCGATGTACTTATGGCAGAACAAGGAGACCCTAAAGACACAGAAGTGTGGGAGCCGCAACCGAAGGTAGTAACACCCGGTAATGGTACGGCACCTCCGTCTGATGCAGTTGTTTTGTTTGATGGTCAAGACCTGTTTATGTGGGAGAGTGCAGAAGGTGGTCCTGCACAATGGAAAGTAGAGGATGGTTCTTTTACGGTAATAAAAGGAGCAGGAAATATTAAAACAAAAGAAAAGTTTGGGGATATTCAGCTACATATAGAATGGCGTGCTCCGGAGAAAATAGAAGGAAAGGGGCAGGGAAGAGGTAACAGCGGCATTCTGTTTCAGGAAAGATACGAACTGCAGATACTGGACTCTTACCAGAACAAAACGTATGCTAATGGCCATGCCGGAAGTATATATAAGCAAGCCATACCTTTAGTTAATGCCATGAAAAAACCGGGAGAATGGAATTTATTTGATGTCTTTTATATGGCTCCACGTTTCTCAGAAGAAGGTAAACTGGAAAAGCCTGCTACCATGACAGTGTTACTTAATGGTGTGTTGGTCCAAAACCACACCGAAATAAAAGGAACGACTGAATATATTGTTCCGCCAAATGTTCACCCTCACGGAAAAGCTGCTATTGCATTACAGGACCATGAAAACCCTGTTAGCTTTAGAAATATTTGGGTAAGGAGGTTGGCCTAGAAGTTTAACCTCCTCACTCAAATATTTCAGTCTTAGCTTAAGCACTGTTTCTTAGTTCCTCCAGAAGTGCTTTTTCCCTTTCCTGCATTTCTTTCAGTACGGCTGCTCTAGGCATAGACAATGCTTCATCTAAGTCATCGTCCTCTATCTGAAGTTGAACTTCTCGTGCATGCTGCACCAAAGCCTGAAAAAGTCTGCGTTGTTCTTTGTGCTGAGGCAGGTATTCTGGGTGCCATTGTACACCAATAATATACTCCTGTTTTAGATTCTCTACAGCCTGTACAACATTATTTTCTTCCTGAGCTACAATAGCCATGTCATGACCTGGCTCTTTAACAGCTTGGTGGTGTAGTGCATTTACTTTAAGCCGCTGCACACCGAGTACATGAGCCAGTTTACTGCCTGGCTTTATGTACACCCGCTTCACCGGGAAGATACTGGATGGATTTGGTTCTTCGAGATAAAAGGTGTTGATATCCTGGTAAAGTGTACCCCGGAAGTAAACGTTTATAAGCTGAGAGCCCCGGCATATCCCCATCAAAGGTAAACCTTTCTGAACGGCCTGATCAATCAATTGAAATTCCAGGTGATCTCTCTCGTGATCTAACTTCCAGCCCTTTTTTCGGCTGAAAACTTTCCTGACGAAGAACAAAGCGGGGTAGTAAAGCCATTTTGTAAAGCGGCCAATCCTCCTGAAAATGTTCTTCCTGGGTTGCCGGATTGTTTTGGCGAGGTATTCATCTATAACACTTTCCTGCTGGTAAGTACTAGGGTCTACATCTGCTCCGCCTCCAATAATCAGCGCTTGCAGTCCGTCGGCAGTGCGAGGGCTGGAAGGCGTAATACGTACTGGTTTGCCGCCTGCCATCCAGACAGCCAGTGATGTAAAAAACCATGCTACTCCACCCCCTCTATTAGGTCCGGTGATGCCTATGGTTGGTCTGTCACGATTTATTTTATATTTTTTTGTTAAGAGAGCCATCTTTCAGTATGTTCTATCCATTTATTATCAAAACCGATAAACGTGTTATCTTTTAATGTGAGGTATTCTAGGCACATTTGCTCTAAGCGTTCGGGGTCATTTGCCAGTTCTTCAATAACTACCCATAAGTTCCATTCCTGTGCCAGAGACCAATTCGGATCAGCAACTGAGCTGTTCGGTAGCCGGTAATGGAAGGTTGTTCTGGCCTTTACTTTCCCAAGGTTCGTGTACTGGCTGATTTTTTCCTCTCGTAAAGCAGCAAACAATGGATACAGGTCTAGCGGACGATTCCGGTCCGGGTTATAGAGGTGGTAATCCTCAATAAGCTTATCCAGATCAGGTTTATAGGTGGGGTTTAATACAAGAGCTGTATAATCTGCCTTATAAGGGTTTATAAAGGATGTCATTCTTCTTGCAAAATCTGTTTCTCCTGCCTTTAACAACCAGGGGTACAACAACAGAAATGCTCTTAAGTAGTTTAAGATGGTGGCTATATCTGTATCCGGCAACTCTGGGTTAATGTGGGTGCCATAGGCATTCGTTAAAAAAGCCTTTGTACCTTCCGCACGATGCTCATAAAGAGCTTTCCGGAGTAGCTCGAGTTGCTCCAACTCTGTACAAGCAACAGGTGGAGTGCCTATTTCATAAGGTAGTACTGTTCGTGCCAAATTCTCCAGAGCAGTTTCTACTTCAAATTCCAAGGTGCTTTCTCCCAGTTTAATATCCTGCAAGTTAATATTCAGTTTATCGAGAGGTGCTTTATAAGTCTTCTCATTTAATAGTTTTAAATCAATTTCTATGCTGAAATCCCCAAGCCGAGTATCTACCACCTTCTGTGAAAATCGGTGTTTCTTCTGTACCTGCCCTCCATACAATTCCTGTACTATTTGCACAGACTCTTCTATCCCAACGTTTGCAAATTCCAGCTCAAAGCCGACCTTTCGCAAATCACCCTTTGCATTGCACAAGACTGGCAGTTGTTTGAATTGCATAATTTATGTTAAGTTAAATTTCTACACAGGGCACACCTGCTTATAATAGTACCCTGTCTTTCAAACGACAGGCAGATTAAGGCGTTACATGAATAATGGATTTTTCTAAGCAAAAGCATTCTCACCAAAGAGTATTTTATTAATTAGCCACTGTTTCTGTAAGTACCATAAGAGCGTGAAAGGAATATTAAACACAAAAGCCATAGCAGGAGAACTTTCTGCTATGGCTTTTGTAGCGGTAAAAGAAATTTTAGCTTTGGTATCCTTCTACAACAATCATTTTAGTGTTTGCTGCTTTTTGGCGGATAGCTTTGGCAGGAGTGTATTCGGGTGAGTTCCACCATTCTTTGGCTCTATCTACGGAAGGAAACTCGAGTAAAACAATGCGGTTTGGTTTCCAGTCTCCCTCTAAGCTTTCGTATTGCCCGCCTCGCACTACAAACTTACCATTGTATTTTTCAAGTGTAGCAGGAGTTAATTTTGTGTATCCCTGATACGTCTCCAAGTCTGTAATTTCAATTTCTACAATAACGTATGCAGCCATATTTTTTTATTTTGATTCAAAAGTAATTTAACTAATTATTGGTTGTTGTTTCCTGTTTTTTGCTGTGCAGTAACTAAAGGGGAAGTAATACTTATAGTGAAACAGGTTAGCATTAGGATAGATAACTCTATAGTAAAGATTTATAAGGTAGTAAGGATCTTTTTATTATTTGCTACTTGTAAGGCGATACAACAACAGAGCTGTTCTTTTGGTAATATCTTCTAAAGAGTTAAGATCAACATATTCTCCTGGAGCATGGGAACTACCACCAATCACACCTAAACCATCAAGGCCATCCAGATACTGAGCTACAAAGGAAATGTCTCCAGCACCTCTTTTGCCTGGGTCGTATGGCTTTACTTCTCCCTGACCCAAGTCTAAACTTACCTGGTTAAGCACATTAAGTACGGCCATGTTTCCTTCTGTTGGTGGCATAGCAGGATAGCTGTCTGTGAAAGATATTTCTGCTTTAGTTTGAGGTAAGCTTTCAGCTAGGATGGCTTTCATTTTCTCACGTGCCTGCTCTTTTTGCTCCTCTGTTAAAAAACGCAAATCTCCTTTAACAATAGTGGTATTGGCAACTAAATTAGTTTTACCTGATGCAGTGCCCTGAGTGCCCGAAGAATCTATTGTTACCTTTGTGCCACCTAAAATTACCCCCGGGTTGAAAGTCAAATATTCCTCCTGTAGTTCTTCATAAAACCTGTTCAGAATGCGGGCTGTTTCGTATATGGCACCAGCACCAGTATTTTTTGAGAACACACCTGAAGAGTGAGACTGCTTTCCTGAAACTTTCAGTGTCCAGCTACTGCTACCTCTGCGCGCAATGGTCGCATCATTAAAACCTGTTCCTGTCTCAAATCCCAAAGCAATTTCACTACGCTTAGCGGCATCAATAATGTCTCTTCGGCTAAGTTCAAGTGGGCGGCCAGCATTCTCTTCGTCACCATGCAGCACGACAATCACTTGCCTGTCTTTTAACTGACCAGCATCTTTGAGTGCCTTTAAAGCATACAACATCACCATGTTTCCTCCTTTCATATCTGATGAGCCGGGGCCAATAGCAATGGAATCCTTTTCTTCCCAGCTTTGAAAAGGGCTTTCAGGTTCAAAAACAGTATCTATATGCCCAATCAAGAGCAGCCTTTTTCCTTTATTACCTTTTATCTCTCCAATTAAATGCCCTGCTCTGTTCATACTTTCAGGCATATCTATCCATGTAGTAGTAAAGCCCATGTCTTCGAGCATCTTTTTATAGATTGTTCCAGCCTGCTTTACACCTTCTAAATTAAAGGTGCCGCTGTTAACATTAACAGTTTCCTGTAAGAAGTTAATTGCTTCATCGTGACTCTGTTCAACATTACGCAGTATCTTTTTTTCATCTTTAGAAATCTTCTGTCCGAATGAAGTGAGACTTGTAAGGCACAGAATAACAACTAGGCTTCTAGTGTAGTTTTTGAAATTCATATAGTATATATAAATATTTTATTGTTAAAATAATAAAAATATGCCTTTAATCATAGTAAATTGTTTGTTATAGCAATGCTTTCGATTGTTTGGTTAAAAATATTTGCTGATTTAATGTTGATGAAAGTCAGATCCAGGAATAGGAAGGTAAGTTTCACTTACTATCATTAAAGGCGTGCAACGTTAGTAAATAGGAGGGATGGTAAAGTTCAGTTGGTGGATATAGTTCCTTGTGAGTGTACTGAAAGCCCAGGCGCTGGAGGAGGTGTTTGGAATTTGTGTTTTCAGGGTGGTGCCCGGCAAACAAAGCGTTGGCAGACAAAACTGAAAAAGGATAAGAGATTACTTTCAGTGCTGCCTCTTTTGCATAGCCATTTCCCCAGTAATGTTCACAGATATGAAACCCAATTTCTAAAATACCTCTCTCGCTATCATATGGTCTTAAACCGCAACAGCCAACAAACGCACCGTCTGATTTGAGGAAAACAGGCCAATACTGTATTGCATGTTTTTCCCCATTACTTATTTCCAGTTGTAGTCTATCCTTTATGTTATCTTTAGATAAAATACTTGTAGCTGAAATATACCTGGTGACGTTAGGGTTTCCCCATAGTTTTAGAGCCATTGCGAAATCTGTCTCTAGCCATTCAGAGAAGAAGAGCCTGTTTGTTTCCATAAAGCGGTGTAGGTACTTATGCTGATGCTGCATTACGGATGTGCCTTTTATAGTATAATCATAGGAGCTACTTTAACTAATGAACTTTCGCATACCCTTAGTGACAATTAGATTGCCTCATTTCCATAACTGTTAAAAGTATTGCCGTTGGTAAACTCGTCACTAACTAAGCAATTCTGTTTAGCTTGCTTAAGTTTACGTAATTTAGTGCATGGATTGAAAACAAAAAAGCCCAACCTATGGAAGGATGGGCTTTGAAAAACGTATTAAAAAGCAAATTTATTCAATGGTGTTAAATATACGGTTCCATCTGATTTTGCTCAGAAAGCTACCATTAGGGTCTGTTGACATCCATATCATTACTGCTTTACCTACTATATGGTCTGCAGGTACAAAGCCCCAGTAGCGGGAGTCCAAGGAGTTATGGCGGTTATCACCCATCATGAAATAGTAGTTTTGTTTAAAGGTGTACTGGTTTACCTGCTGACCATTTATAAACAAGTTTCCATCCCTAACTTCAGCATTTTCGTTATGTTCATATTCCAGAATTGCTTTTTCGTAAAGAGGAAGAGTTTCTGGTGTAATGGCTACCGTAGCACCCTCTTTAGGAATGTATAGAGGACCATAGTTATCTTTGTTCCACTCATATTTGCTTGGCACGTGCGGGAACACCTCCGGATCAGCTTTGCCTGCCTGATCTTTCAATAGAATAGTTTCTTTTATGATGTCTAAGGAAGCCAGTGCCTCAGCTCTTTCAGGGGTAGTATCTATTATATAACCACCTTGCCACTGAATAACATCGGTTATATCACGCTCAAGAAAGAATTTCTCATTAAGATAATTGTCCGTAGAGACAAAGTATTTGTACTGCATATGCTCTGGGTTCTCAGCAGGTTGCCCGTTAATGTACACCTGCAAATCTCGAACTTCTACTGAGTCTCCTGCAATACCTATACAGCGTTTAATGTAATTGGTCTTTAAATCAGCAGGGTGCTGTTCTTCTGGTGGGTAGTTAAATACGACTACATCGTTGCGCTTAACTTCTGAAAAGCCTGGTAAACGGTGCGGCTCAAGTTGAATAGCATCAGAGTAGGAGGGAATATTTGTTCCCCATATAGTTTGGTGTGTTAGCGGAACCTGCAAAGGTGTGATAGGTGTACGCGGCCCATAGTGCAGTTTACTCACAAACAAAAAGTCGCCAACCAGCAACGACTTTTCCATAGAGGGAGTTGGTATGGTGTAGGCTTCAAAAGTTGCCCAGCGTATTAAACTGGCAGCTACTACGGCAAATAAAATAGCATCACCCCACTCGCGTGCAAAGCTTTTCTTCTTTTTAGGCTCTTTGGTAGCTGGCTTTCTTTCCCAGAATTTAACGTTCATCTGTACAAGGATATGTTAAAGGTTTAGCATGTCCTTCATGCCATAAACACCTTTTTTGTTTAGTAACCATTCTGCTGCCATCAAGGCTCCACCGGCGAAACCGGCACGGCTATGGGCTACATGCCCTAATTCAATTTTATCTATCTCAGAGGCGTAGGTTACAATATGTGTACCTACCACGTCTGGCTCCCGCTCCGAGTAAATACTTATCTTGCTATCAGCCTCATCGTCTGCCACCCAGTCATTTAAATCAGTATAATGTTTCACAATACCTTCAGCTGTGGTAATGCCAGTACCACTTGGTTTATCAACTTTCTGTAGGTGATGTATTTCTTTCACAGAGACATTATATTCAGTGTAAGCCTGCATTTTACTGGCAATATATTCGTTAAAATGAAAAAACAGATTAACTCCTACACTAAAATTTGAGGCATAGAAGAAAGCACCGCCATTGTGCTGGCACAAATCTGTTGCTTCTTTAAACTTATTTAACCAGCCAGTAGAGCCTGAAACAACAGGAATGTCATGAGTAAGGCAATAAGAGATGTTGTTAAATGCTGCTTCTGGATGCGTAAATTCAATGGCTACATCTGTATTATCAGCAGTATAATTACTTAAGGTTTCAGTATTTGAATGATCTATCGTACCGGCAATCTGATGTCCTTTTGCCAGAGCCATTTGCTCAATGGTTTTACCCATTTTGCCATATCCGATCAACAAAATTCTCATTTTATTTTTTATAGAGTGTTAGAGTAATGACTGGTGAAATGCCACCAGGAGTGTTAGGGTCTTTAATAAAATTAGGCTGCATACGCAGGCTCAGGTCTTCGCCGATATCGAATTCCTTCATATGGGCATGTACATAAGCTTCTGCAACATTTAGCCCCCAACCTACCAAAGATAGGAGTATGGTCATATCGCGCCAGCGGCGATAGGTATCACGACGATATTTTAGATTTTGATCACCATACTGATAATCTGCTGCTAAAGAAGGAAACCGTTCATTGTTATAGTATTTGTCTTCTTCACCACTATTACGAAGTAGCAGAGCTTCTCTATAATCCTGATAGTTTCTGTTATTCTCTACCAGAAAATAGCCAAGAACAGCTCCGGTACCCCAAATAATAGGAACTTTCCAGTAGCTGTTATTATAGGCCTGGCCTAAGCCTGGTACTATTGTAGAGAAAAGTGCTGCTTTGGCTGGTTTGTCCCAGGTCTTAAGAAAAAATCCTTTGGTGGTGTCTGCCGCTGCATTATTAACAGGAACACGTACAGAGTCTGGGCCAGCAGTAATTATTTGGGCTTTAACAGGAACTGTTGCTAAACAAAACAGAACACCTAGCAATAGAAAAACAGCACTTCGTCTCAGTCTCATGCAGACTTAGTAATTAAGAATTTCAAGTATGCGGTTCAGTTCATCTACTGTAACAAAAGGAATCTTTATCTCGCCCTTGCCTTCATTGTTTGCCTTTACCTGAATTTTTGTCCCAAACTGAGACGACAGGCGTGACTCAACAGCTTTTAGCTCACCTTCATATTTGTTGAAAACCAGCTTTTGCTGTGGGTCTGGCTTCTTATTGGCATTTTGTAGGTTACGAACTAGCTCTTCTACTTTTCGAACTGATAATTCTTTTGCTACTACTTCTTTAAAAACATCCAGTTGCTTCTCAACAGTATCAATATTAATAAGAGCACGGGCATGCCCCATAGAAATAATATTGTCGCGCAGGGCAATCTGTATATCGGGAGGCAGCTTTAAAAGGCGCAGGTAGTTTGTTACGGTGGTCCGCTTTTTACCAACACGGTCACCTAGTTCCTCCTGTTTCAGGCTGCACTCAGTTAGCAGGCGCTGATAGGAGAGGGCAATTTCAATGGCATTAAGGTTTTCACGCTGAATGTTCTCAATCAGGGCCATCTCCAGCATCTGCTGGTCGTCGGCTTTACGGATGTAAGCCGGAATAACTGTAAGGCCAGCAATTTTAGCAGCCTGGTAGCGTCGCTCTCCTGAAATCAGCTGATAGCTGTTCTGGTCTAACTGGCGAACGGTGATAGGCTGAATAATGCCTTGTATTTTAATAGACTCAGCCAGTTCTTCCAGTGCTCCCTGGTCAAAGTGGGTGCGTGGCTGGAAAGGGTTCGTCTGGATCTGATCAATAGCTATGTCTGCGATGGTATTGACAGTATTTAGGGTTTCAGAATCGATTTTACCGGTGTACTTATTTCCCTCTAATAAAGAGGTAAGGCCCCTGCCGAGGCCACCTTTACGTTTAGCTGTAGAATTCTTGTTGTCAGACATGTAAGGATGATGATAATATTAAGCCAGCTCTACGGTGTTCTTCTCTGCAATTTCGCGGGCCAGGTTTAAGTAGCTTAGTGCTCCTTTACTTTCTGCATCATGCAGAATAGCAGGTATACCAAAGCTAGGTGATTCGCTAAGCTTCACGTTTCTGGGAATAATGGTATCAAACACCATTTGCTGAAAATGTGTCTTGACTTCATCCACTACCTGGTTAGACAGGCGCAGGCGCACATCGTACATAGTTAGCAGAATTCCTTCTATAGCCAGATCCGTGTTCAGGCGCGACTGAATAATTTTGATGGTATTCAGTAACTTGCCCAAACCTTCGAGTGCAAAATATTCACACTGTACCGGAATAACAACAGAGTCAGCCGCAGTAAGTGAGTTAACAGTAATCAACCCCAAAGAAGGAGAGCAGTCAATGATTATATAATCGTAAGTAGCACGCAGAGGACGCAGGGACTCCCGCATTTTTTCTTCCCGATTGTCCAGGTTGATCATCTCTACTTCAGCACCCACCAAGTCTATATGTGATGGTATAAGGTCAAGGAAGTCAATTGATGGGGATTTAAGTATGATGTCCTCTACCTTTACATCCTCTACCATGCACTCATAAATACTGCTAGTAATGCTGGCTGGGTCAAAACCAAGGCCCGAAGTAGCATTTGCCTGCGGGTCAGCATCCACTAGCAGTGTTTTATACTCCAGGGCTGCCAAGCTGGCGGCCAGATTGATGGCCGTGGTGGTTTTACCTACGCCACCTTTTTGGTTAGCAACCGCAATAATTTTTCCCATTCTATAACTTATAGGTTTATTGATTGACCTATCTCCATTAAAATTAGTTCCTTACTTGCCATCTGCGCCACTTCTTTTACCTCTTCATGGTCAATTTCAATGTATGGGAAAGTATCATAATGCATGCCTATGAATTTATCCACTTGTATAAAATCAGCCGCAACAAGTGCATCATGAATATCCATGGTGAAGTTATCACCTATTGGTAGCAGGGCGAAATCCAGATCAAACTGCTCCGGAATCAACTTCATGTCATAAGTAAGGGCCGTATCACCGGCAAAGTAAAAGGTTTTATTTTCTGTTTCTACAACAAAGCCTGCTGCTACACCTCCATTTGAGCCGTCAGGTAATGAACTGGAGTGAACTGCAGTTACCATTTTTACTGTTCCAAAAGGCAATGTTACCTTTCCGCCAATATTCATCGGGTGTGTTTTTTCTACACCTTTATTCCCGAACCAGGTAGCAATTTCATGTATGGCTACTATCGTGCTGTTATTGCTCTTCGCAATCTGCTCTGCATCATGCACGTGGTCCTGGTGACCATGTGATATCAGGATATAGTCTGGTTTGATGCTGTCAATATCAATGTCTTTTGCCAGTTCATTAGGTGTAATGAAAGGGTCAAACAAAACGCGATGTTCACCAATCTCAAATAAAAAGCTGGATTGTCCGAAATATGTTATTTTCATAGTACTACAAGTTTGGTATTAAATTATCTACTATAGATATTTTAAACTTCCACAAAGATACATTTTTTAGCCGTAAAGATTAACTGAATTTAGAACACCTGCCGTATTTTTATCCACCTTAGCTATACTCATTACTACTACGCAGAAGCTTCGTAATTAAGAAACGGAGAAATAAGTATTTAGGTATGAAGGGGAGCAGGTGTCTTATGTTTAGACACTGCTTTCACAGAGCCACAAACTCAATTTTACCCCGTTTGTCCTCTTAGATTATACTATATTTTAATTCAGATGACATAGATAAGTAAGTGCTAATCAGAAATAACAAGGCATGTTTCACTAGCCTGTTCAATGTTCATTGCGTAGGCTTTGCTTAACGGCTAATATCTCTGTAACTCAGGATTTGTACCTGGCAAAGGCAGTTTGGTGTATGAATTTTTCTGAGTGGCTTGTGTTGACTTATGTTTGGACACCATTAAATAATGAACCAAATGAAAACAACACTAGCCAAGATAACAGGAATTATTCTGTTATGTCTTAACACTTTTATTTCGTTCGCACAATTTAACAGCGGATTGATTACTGGTACTGTAAAAGACAGCCTGAACCATCAGGTGATACCCTACGCAACCATTATATTAAAGAAGTACACCAACGCATCATTTCTAAAGGCTGCTGTTACAGATGAAAAAGGTTCCTTTCGTTTTGAAGACTTAGAGAAGGATGTGTATTTCCTTAAAGCTGATTTTATTGGATACAAAACAGTCACTGTGGATTCTTTGCAGATAAAAGCTACGGGAGCAACAACAATGCAGCTTTGGTTAGCCACTGATGTAAAGCTGCTTAATTCTGTGACGGTGGTGGGCTATAGGCCATTTATTGAACATCAAGCTGATAAGCTGGTGTTGAATGTAACAGAGAGCCCAATTGCTGCAGGTGGAACTATGGGTGAAGTACTTTCCAGAACGCCAGGTGTGATCGAACAGAATGGTACTTATCAGGTGCGGGGCAAAAACGTCATGGTTTTGCTTGACGGTAAAAATACTAACTTGAGCGGTTCTGATCTGCAAGATTTGTTGGGGGGGTTGCCCAGTAGTAATGTTGCCAAGGTTGAAGTGATAGCAAATCCATCGGCTAAGTATGATGCGGCAGGTGGCGCTGTCATCAATATTATAACTAATCAGAGCAGGAGTTATGGCACCAATGGCGTGTTTACGTTGGGTGCAGGTATGGGCATGCAAGCGCGCTACAATGGGTCTATTAGCCTGAACCATCGCACCCGGAAAATGAACATATACGGCAGTTATGATTATCAGTATAGCCAGCCATTCACAATAATTAAGTCTTTCAGAATGTTAAGCAGAGAAGAGCAGGTAAGGGAATATAGTAAAGAGCTCCGGATATTAAACAATAACTCGCTTAAGGTCGGTATGGATTATAACCTGAATGCAACATCTTCGATAGGAATCTTGATCAAAAACATAGTGAACCACCGCAACCGTGAGAGCGACAATACTTCAATAATTTATGAGGAAAAAAATGCGCCTTTATCATCCTCTGCCGTGACAACCGTTGGAAATTCACTAATAGTTAGCCCATCTGTAAGCATCTTCTATAAAGCGAAGCTGGACACTGCTGGTATGGAACTTAGAATAGGAGCAGATTACTTCAGCTACAACAAAGAGTGGCACAACCTACTTACCACCCGCTATTTCAATATTGAAGGCCAGGAACATCTACCCGCTTCTATGTTAAGGGATAATTCGCCTGCAGATAACACCATTAAAACATTTACAATTGATCTGGTACGTCCTATGAAAAACAGTTTATTGGAAGCAGGACTTAAAACCACCTTTACAAAAACTGATAATGATATTTTGTGGGAAGGTCGTACGGCAGAAACAGATTGGAATGTTGATTCGGGTAAAACTAACCACTTTATCTATCGTGAAAATATTATTGCTTCGTTCGTCTCTTATAGCACTTCCTGGCAGAAACTAGCGGTGCAGGTTGGTTTACGTGCCGAGCAAACCTTCGCTACAGGTACTTCTATTATGTTAGAACAAAAACATAGCAAAAGTTACTTGCACCTATTCCCCAATTTATCTGCACAATATTACTTGTCTGATAAACAGTTGTATGGGTTGTCATACAGCAAGAAGATTGATCGTTTTAAATTTGATATTGTAAATCCATTTGTCACCTACATCAGCCAGTATGCTTATGCACAGGGCAACCCAAACGTAAAGCCATCCATTTCACATAATTTTGAAGCATCACATACTTTTAATAATGAGCTTTTTACAGCCCTGAGCTATGCCTATCATCAGGATGTGCTTACAGAGGTAGTGTTGCCAAAGGAGGAGAGTAATGCAGTGTTTTATTCTTTTAAAAACTTTCACAGTGCCGATGAGTGGAGTGGTACAACTACTTATGCAAAAGCTTTTTTCTCCGGCAAGTGGAACACTACAAATACCGTAGGCTTTATGTACGCTGTGGTACATGCTAATGCAGAAGCACAATTAACTGACCCTGGTGCAGCTGTTTTTTTCTCCAGCAATAACACCTTACAGTTAGGACATGGTCTAAAGGGAGAGCTTTCCGGTTCTTATATGTCGCCTATGAGTTTCGGAGCTTTCAGGTTCAAAGCGCAGTATGGAGGCAGCTTTGGTTTATCCAAAAGTATACTTAAAAGTGCGGGCACGCTCACTCTGAACGTGACAGATGTATTTAATACATGTACTAACAGTTATAAAGTAGAATCTTTTGGAGTAAATTCTAACACTGAGAATAAAGCTGAGAGTCGCTTTGTGCGCCTTAATTTCTCTTACAAGTTTGGTAACAAGAACGTGAAAAGCAGTAAGAGCCACAAAATTGGTAACGAGGAGGAGAAGTTCAGGATGGAAAGCAATTAGGCATCAGAAATCAGCTCCAAGTTTTTTTAATACCAGCCTAAAATTGAGGCCTCAAACTTTAACGTTAGATTCTTGATTTATATTAATAAGAGGCATTTTGTAGCAATGAAATCACCTGTTGATCAAAATCTAATTCCTCTTCGGGCTAAAGCTGATCGTAGATTCAGGAGAAGCAAATATATTTATCACTGTTTTAGTTTATTTGCATTTTACGGTAATTTTAAGGAAGAGCAAATGGGGCCTGCCCCTGCTGTTCTTCTGTTTTAAGCAACAACTGGCAATGGCTCTTTTGAAGTTTATTAAAAAGTATAGCATCGTTCTATCGCACCTGGGAGTATGGCTTGGTTTTCTCACTTTGTGGGCTCTTACAGTATTTGAAAATCCTGATTCAGAAGATATTCTTACAACTTTTATTACATTTCTGCCTGCCGCCTATGCCTTTTATGGAAGTAATTTTATTTTCTTTCATTTCCTTCCCAGACGTAAAACGGTACCTTTTGTAGTTGCAGAAGCCTTGTTCTTCATCTCCTGTTTTATATTCTTTTCCCTAACCATTCATTTGTTACGGCCTTTGGCGTACGGTACGGAAATTATATTGCCCAATACAATGGCTGCATGGTTGCGTTTTCTGGCTAATGAAACGCTTTGGATGTACCTGATCCTCTCAACGCTTTCTTTAGGATATTACCATTTAAGGCAGTCGGGTAAGAGAGCTCAAGAATTAAAAGTTACCCAGCAGCAAAAGCTGGAAGCGGAGAAAGGTAAACTGGAAGCTGAATATGCTTTTCTGCGGGCACAGATCAATCCACATTTTCTGCATAACACGCTTAATTTCTTCTACGCCAAATCTCTAGGTCATTCAGCAGAACTATCGGAAGGAATTCTTACACTATGTGAAATTATGCGCTATTCCTTAGAAAGTGAAGAGGACGAGAACGGTACAGTGTTGTTAAGCAAAGAAGTTGAACACTTGCACAATGTTATTAAGATAAATCAGCTGCGGTTCAGCAATCGTCTGCAGATCGATTTTCATATCTGCGGAGTACTGAATGGTATCAGAATTATTCCGCTTGTCCTGATTACTTTGGTTGAAAATGCTTTCAAGCATGGGGAGCTATGCAATGCAGAACATCCACTGCGGTTTGTGCTGGAGGTAAACGAGCAGCAGCAAGTCAGCTTTACCGTCCAGAATAAGAAACGTAAAGGGCCAAAGGAAATCTCCCAAGGCATCGGGTTAGACAATACTCGCAGACGTTTGGAAGCAGCTTATCCTGGGTGGCATGAACTGATTATAGACGAGATAGAGGAATGTTATTCTGTTTCGCTTACCATCCAGTTTCACAAAAGCGAAATAAATTATACTGCACCTACGGTGAGGGTACGCTCAACTTCTCATACACCTATAAGCTTTAAGAATGACCATTAATTGTATAATTGTAGACGATGAGGAACATGCACTTGAGGTGATTAAGCATCATATGAAGCAAGTGCCATATTTAAACCTAATAGCTGCAACAACCAATCCACTACAGGCGCTGCAACTGATTAATACGCACCAAATCGACTTGATTTTTTTGGATATTCAAATGCCTGAACTTTCAGGCTTGGATGTCGTGCGGGCTGTCAATGGTAAAAGTAAAGTTATTCTTACTACTGCCTACAGCGAGTTTGCCGCCGAGGGGTTTGACCTGGAAGTGGTAGATTATTTGTTAAAGCCTGTTTCGTTGCCTCGTTTTATGAGGTCCGTGCAAAGAGCAATGAAGGTGCTACAGCCAAGCACAGTGTCGGTTCAGTTGGAAGAGCCACTGGATTATGATTACATTTTTGTTAAGACTGAGCAGAAGGGCAAGATGCTTAGGATAAATATATCAGATATAGAATATGTGGAGGGTATGAAAAACTATGTCGCCATTCATCATGCAGGCCAACGCACCTTGGCGCTGCTTAATATGAAAGACCTTGAAGAACGTCTGCCAAAAAAGCTGTTTATGCGGGTACACAAGTCATTTATCATCGCCTTAAATAAGATAATCGCCATTGAAGGGAACCGGATTCTGCTCAGGAATATTAAAGCTGACATTGTACTTGGGGAAACTTATCGGAATGCATTTCATGAAATGATGAGAAAAAAACTCATGCAATGATCAGCGGGAGCTTTAGATGAATATAACCTTATCATCTAACTAATTAATGCCGGGAGAGAGCAAGAGAAGAGTTTAAAGAGTTAAGGAAAAAGGAGGAAAAATAAGGTTGATTCAAAATAGCTTTATGTGAGAATACGTCTCTGTTACTCAAGTATAATAGTTCGGTTACCGGATACGAAAACCTGTTCATTTAAGACCAATTTCAGCGATTTGGCCAACACATTTTTTTCTACATCTCTTCCCGCCTGTGTCATTTCTTTTGCATTGTGTGTATGGTCTACAGGAATAATACTTTGGGCAATAATAGGGCCTTGGTCCAGTTGGTCGTTAACAAAATGTGCTGTAGCGCCTATAATTTTTACACCTCTAGCATAAGCTTGTGCATAGGGGTTCGCGCCTACAAAAGCTGGCAGAAAAGAGTGGTGGATATTAACAATCCGATTAGGAAAGGCGGTTACAAAGCCACTTGACAGTACCCGCATGTACTTTGCCAGTACCAGAAACTCAGGATTGTACTGTTTTATTATTTTCAATACCGCTGCTTCATGTGCTTCACGGGTCAAACCTTCGTGACTGACACAATGGAACGGAATATTGAACTTCTGAGTAAGCTCCTCCAGAACATTATAATTGCTGATAACACAAAGAACATTAGCATTAAGCTCATTAAAAGCATGTCGGATAAGAAGATCGCTTAAACAATGATGTTCTTTAGTGGCAAGCAGTACAATATCTTTCTTTCTTTGGTCGGTGAGTTTAATTTCTACTCCATCCGGTAAAATTTCATATAAACCCTGAAGTAGCAGCTCTTCGTCAACCTCCCCAAAGAACTCGGTACGCATAAAAAAATGGTTGAAATTTTTATCTACAAACTCACCATTTCGGACTATGTTAAGTGCATGTTTGTACAGCACACTCGTGATTTTGTAAACTAAACCACTCTGGTCAGGGCAGTTGATCAGGAGAATATGTGATGCCATTATCTTGTTACTTCAACATGTAAAAGGAAAGCCCTTAGCTTAGTTTTTTAAGTAAGCAAATTTACTGCCCGGGCAGTTTAAGGTCTTGACAAACCTTTTCAGAAATTTTCAGTCTTGCCTGGGTAAAAAAGGATTCTATAAAACTGGTGATTACACACAATGAGAGAAATAATACATTTTGCCTTTCATTTCGATATAGGTTAAATACCAGCCAATTTGTTCGTCCCCTAAAACAGACCATTATTTTAACAATAAAGGGAACATCTTCCAAGTCTGCTTTTCTAAATTTAATTCAGTTTTAACGATTAGCCATTGAATAACCTTAAAGCCTTTGTCACTAATTTTAAACCTGAAGCTTAAATTTATTGATAACCGCTTTTTTATCTAATATAAGGCTAAAACATGGAGTATCTATAAAGGTTTGCTTTAGCTTGCTTATAACTTATAGTATTTCATAAAATGCCCAGTTAAGGTGGGCATTTTATGAAATACTATAAGTTATCGGAGTGCTTCGTAAAGCACTTCTATTGGGTGTTGGGCCTTCCGGCCTGTACCGTCGTGTATTTGGTGACGGCAACTTGTACCGGGAGCTGCTATAATTACTTCCTCTGGCTGTTGCCTTACTGTTGGGAATAGTACTAGTTCGCCCACTTTCATAGATACTTCATAATGTTCGGCCTCGTACCCAAAGGAACCTGCCATACCGCAGCAGCCAGATGGAATTACCTCGACTTTATAATTTTTAGGCAAGGTAAGCATCTGCTGCGTGTAAAGAACTGAAGAAAGTGCTTTCTGATGACAGTGGCCATGTAGCTTTATCAGTCGCTCTTCATCCTTAAATATCTCTTTATCGATGTTCTGGTTCAAAATTTCCCTGGCAATAAACTCATCGAACTGCAGGCAGTTAATGGAAAGCTTCTTCGCGTCCTCTTCCTGGTCCTTACCAACCAGGTCTAGGTACTCATCTCTAAAAGAGAGAATACAGGATGGTTCGATACCAATTAAAGGGGTTTCGTTAGTGATGACGTCTTTCAACATTGCTACGTTTTTCTGTGCCAGTTTTTTAGCTTCCCGTAGCAATCCTTTTGACATATAAGTTCTTCCGCTTTCCTCATGCTTGGGAATCTCTACTTCGTAACCCAGTCGTTCCAGCAGAAGTACCGCAGTTTTACCAATATGCGTATCATTATAGTTTGTGAACTCATCACAGAAGAGATATACTTTCTTCGTCGGCTTATGCTGACTGTTAGTATCTTTCTTTTTCTGCTGATGCTTTCTAAACCACTGATGAAGGGTTGTCTTATGCAGAAGAGGTATAGACCGCTCTGGAGCAAAGCCCATCATTTTTTTGGCTATGGCAGCTGTTTTATTGTTCTTAAATAAGAAGTTGTAAACTCCTGGTGCCATAGCGGCCAACTGGTTAGCTTTGGTGAAGTTGCCTACCATGCGCGTGCGGAAAGGTACTCCGTTGGCATCATAATAGTGCTGCAGAAATTCAGCCTTCAGCTTCGCTACATCAACATTTGAAGGGCATTCAGATTTGCACCCTTTACAGGACAGGCACAACTCCATGGCATCCATAATTTCCTCATGGTCGAAGCGGTTTTCTTTAGTGGAGCGTGTAAGGAACTCACGCATCATGTTTGCCCTGCCCCTGGTAGTGTCTTTCTCGTTGCGGGTAACCATATAGCTAGGGCACATGGTTCCACCGGTAAGGTGCGTCTTGCGGCAGTCGCCGGAGCCATTGCACAATTCTGCAGCCCGTAGCACTCCACCTGCCTGGCTAAACCGGAATACGGTGTTAAATTCTGGTGTTTCCTGTCCTGGTTCATAACGCAGGAAAGTATTCATGGATGGCGTGTTTACAATTTTACCAGGGTTAAAGATGTTGGCAGGATCCCAAACCTTTTTTACTTCTTCCACGAGTTTGTAATTATCCTCTCCAATCATAAAAGGAATAAACTCGCCCCGTAAGCGCCCGTCGCCATGCTCACCACTCAGGGAGCCTCGGTACTTCTTCACCAGGCTGGCAATTTCAGTGGCAATGTCTCTGAAAAGCTTGTTCCCTTCTTCTGTTTTTAAATTGATGATAGGGCGCAGGTGCAGTTCTCCTGTGCCTGCGTGAGCGTAGTGAACACAATATAGGTTATACTGCTCCAACGTCAGGTTAAACTCCCGGATAAATTCAGGCAAGTCATTTACGTCAACGGCTGTATCTTCTATCACCGCTACTGGCTTTGCGTCACCAGGAATATTGGAAAGTAGTCCCAGACCTGCTTTACGAAGATTCCAGACCTTTTTAGTGTCAGGGCCAAAAATAAGAGGATAATGATAGCCGAGCCCATTAGCCTCTAAATCCTGCACGAGTGCTTTAGCACGTTGTTCAATTTCCTCTCGCGTATCACTGCCTAATTCTACCACCAGTATTGCCCCCGGATCTCCCTGTACAAAGAAGCGGTTCTGGCTATGTTCAATGTTTGTCTTGGTGCATTCCAGCACATAATGGTCCATCAACTCACTGGCACTTGGCTTATACTGCAATGCAACTAAGTTAGCTCTTAAAGACTCATCCACTGTGTGGCAATGGATACAGAGTAAGCCGATCTCTTTTGGCGGGAGAGAGTTTACATGTAGTTTTATTTCTGTAAGGAAAGCCAGTGTGCCTTCCGACCCTGCTATCAGTTTACAAAAATTAAAGGGAACTGAGCCAGCTGTAAATGGTTCTGATTCCAGCAGCATGTCAATGGCATAGCCTGTATTCCGGCGCTGGATACTTGGTTTAGGGAATTCTCTACGGATGTTTTCCTGCGTTGGCGTGTGCGATAGCATCGCTTTTGTTGCCTGATAAAGCCGGGTCTCCAGTGGGCTGGAAGTGTTTTCTCCGCGGCACTTTGCATCAAACTCAGCCTGGTTAAGCGGACCAAACTCTGTTTCTGTACCGTCGCTTAAAATGGCCTTAACTGAAATCAAATGTTCACGGGTACTGCCATAGACAATGGAGTTGGAACCGCAGGAGTTGTTTCCCACCATTCCCCCGATCATGGCTCGGTTAGCTGTAGATGTTTCCGGTCCAAAGTAAAGCCCGTACTGTTTCAGAAAAAGATTCAGTTCATCACGAATGACGCCCGGCTGTACCCGTACCCAACTTTCTTGGGGATTTACCTCCAGTATCTGATTAAACGTGCGCGATACATCTAGGACAATGCCATTCCCAACCACCTGCCCGGCCAGCGAGGTGCCAGCCGTACGCGGAATAAGTGATGTGCCTTCCTGACGGGCAAAAGCAATCAATTTTTTTATGTCAGCGATATTCTTAGGAAAAGCCACAGCCTGGGGCACTTCCCGGTAAGCCGAGGCATCTGTTGCGTACAGTGTACGCATGGTGTTGTCGAAGTAAAACTCGCCTTCCAGTTGCCCGGAAATCTGTTCCAGTTTTTCTGAATTCATATCAATTAGCAAGCTTCCACTGCGGCCAGAGTTATTTACTGATGTCAGGCAGGAGCAGGGAAGGCTGGTTAAAGCTTTATGTTGTAAAACTAAATATGCGGCAACTTTGCTAAACCTGTAAAAGCTTAAACTTCTCTACATCCAAAAAGCTGGCAATTTAACTTTTACAGTAAGTTTAAAGTTTCCTTTCCCGAAGGTAAGTAGTGGATGGGTAAAGTCAAAGAGGGAAACAGGAAGAAGCAAGTTGTATCAACAACATAATCGGACAATGTTAGTTCAGGTAGTTTACTATTGTAAAAAGCTGGCGCAAAGAGGATGAGCTTTTATTTAGAAGGACTTCGTAAAGTTTTGCCTTTTCAGGCCAATTTGCATGATGAAGAGTATCAATGTCGAATAGTATTTATATATTACTAAACCTTGTATCTAAGTTGAAATGTCATTCCAATACCTGGAGCTTGCGGGTTAGTTAGGAAATAATATTATGCTGTTAAAAAGAATTATCATTTTTTTGCTGTGCTTGTACAGCTTATCTGTGAGTGCGCAGAACTGGAATAAAAAACAAGCTGCGGTAGTACTTACGTATGATGATGCCCTGAATGTGCATCTGGATAATGTTGTTCCTGCCTTAGACTCTTTACATTTGAAAGGCACCTTTTTTTTGATAGCTTCTTCGCCAGCTTTCACAAATCGTTTAGATGAATGGCGTAAGGTAGCTACTGATAAGCATGAACTAGCTAATCACACACTTTTCCATCCCTGTAATGGCAGTTTACCCGGCAGAAGCTTTGTCACTCCTGATTACGATCTTGCTACTTATTCTGTTCGCCGGTTAAAAGATGAAATAAAAATGACTAATGCTGTATTGCAGGCAGTTGATGGTAAAAAAGAGCGTACGTTTGCTTATCCATGCGGAGATACAATGATTAATGGAGTATCGTACATAGATGCCATAAAGGGAGAGTTTGTAGCTGCACGTGGTGTGCATGAAGAAATGGTGCAAAAGAATAGCGCAAATTTGTATAGCGTTGGCTGTTATGCTGTAAACGGGCAAACAGGCGACGAATTAATAGACCTTGTAAAGCAGGCGATGAAATCAAATAGTATGATTGTTTTTCTTTTTCATGGCGTGGGTGGAGAACATTCTTTAAATGTATCTCTGGAAGCTCACAGCAAGTTATTACATTTTATAAAGGATCATAAAAAGGAAATCTGGAATCCTACCTTTATAGAAGCTACAAAGTACACTAAGCAAGCAAATGCAAGTGAAAAAGTACGTTATTAGTTTGGTCTCAAACAATATAGATTCAAGGCTACTCATGAAGAAAGTTGGGTAGAGGAGGTATAGCTTTGATATTAAGCCGCATACTGCATTTTACTTATTCTTAACGTTGTACCTATACCTACACCTATCCCTGTTACAAATAGCTCTGTTGAAGTCAAGAGCAACTTCTACCTTTTATCCAATTATAGCTACAGAGAGTCAGCATAGGCAAGAAGAGCAGCAAAAGAACAAGAATTACATAAGTAAAGAAGTCTCTCCGCGCTTCCAGTTAAAGTGTTCAATAATCAGTCTAAAGTCATGCACAAAGATGCCAACTGTCCTACCTAAAACACAGGTTTCAATTGTAGTTTAAAACGTGATTTTATCGGTATCTGTAGAATTATAACAGGTGATCCTATTTATGATTGATTTGCAAGCCAACAGGAGGAGCATCAAACTATATATCGATTCAGAAATATTAATATCCGAAAGATAACTACAAGACATAATATTACAGACGTGCCAATGAAGGAAGGCAAGCGAGGGAGGAAACGTAGTTTTACTTTGTACTAAAGGCAATGTAGTACCACTACAGGTTTCAGTTAGTTTAAGCTTTCCTGAAAGTACTTACTTAAGACTTAAATAGTAGGGGCAACAATAACAACCTCCGGGAGCATGTTGGGGTGGTGTTTATAACCATTTGTCTCATGCCTGGCGTTGATTTTCTTTAATTCATCTACTGAATTTTTAACGGTGGCCCCAAAGCCAAATGTGATAGCGAGTAAAAGAATTATAAGCTTCATGTTTTCTGTTGTTTAGTAGTTGGCTCATTTTTTATATAATGTCTGGAAGATTAACACAAGTAAGTTGTGCTTCACTTCTTGTTCAGCTATACAATTTCTATATTTAATAGGCTTATTCTGTTGTACGTTTATGGAAGGTAAAGGGCTGATTTATATAAAGATAATACTGCCCTGTAATTTAAATAGTAAGCTATTATTTGAAATAATGGAGAGGGTATGACAAAGTTGCAGAAGCCTTCTCCAGATAAAGAACCGCAGGTGTGTCAGAAAGTTTGAATAAGCTGCGGTAAACTTGGGTTTGCTATACATTATCGCTCCCAATTCTTAAGTAAATCCAAATTATCCCGTTTCCCTTTGCTAGTGTTACAGCAACATAAGCCTTTGCACACCGTAATCTTAAGCAAATGATCTTCATTGATTAGTATAATAAACCATTAGCGCCTAACAATAAAATTTATGAAAAGAGAATCCGGAGCAAGCTTACCTGTTTGGGTTGAAGGTGTTTCTATGCCATCTACCAATGTCCTTCGTGATAATATAACTTGTGATGTATGTGTGGTAGGAGCAGGCATTGCCGGCTTAACTACCGCTTATCTTTTAGCAAAGGAAGGTAAGCATGTCGTCGTACTGGAGGCTAAGAAAATAGGAGGAGGCGAGACAAGTCGTACAACAGCTCACTTGGCCAACGCACTTGATGATGGGTTTCCGGAGCTGATTAATTTATTTGGAGTAGAAGGCACAAGGCTGGCTGTACAAAGCCATGGTGCAGCGATAGATAAAATAGAAGAGATTGCCAATAAAGAAGGTATAGACTGTGATTTTACCCGTGTGGATGGCTACATGTTCGCTAATAACAGAGACGAGGAAGAAGCGCTAACAAAGGAGCTGGAAGCTTTGCAGCAGATAGGCTGGTATGATGTAGTTCTTCAGAAAGAAAGCCCCTTAACTTCACTTACAGCACTACCATGCCTGCACTTCCCGAACCAGGGCCACTTTCACGTGCTAAAATACCTTGCTGGTTTAAGCACTGCTATACAAAACAGCAACGGGCAGATTTATACAGAAACCAAAGTAGAACGGTTTGAGACACAGGGCCCAGTAGTGTCTGTTGTTACTACAGAAGGTTTTTCTGTATCGGCAAACCAGTTAGTAGTAGCTACTAATACACCAATCAATGACAAAACGACCATGCATACCAAGCAGGAACCTTACAGAACGTATGTGGTTGCCGCTGCAGTACCAACAGGAGAGGTTCCTGATGCATTGTACTGGGACATGCAGGACCCTTACCACTATGTAAGGCTGCTGAAAGGAAAAGCAGAAGACAGTACAGTAACAAACGAAAACTATGACATATTAATAGTAGGGGGCGCTGACCATAAAACAGGGCAGGAGGATGATTATGTGAAGCACTTCAGAGACCTCGAAAGTTGGATGCGTCTCAGGTTCCCTATGGCAGGAGAAGTGTTGTACGAGTGGTCTGGGCAGGTGATGGAACCGGTAGATAGCCTTGGTTTTATTGGTAAATACCCGGGAGATGAAAATGTTTATATTATTACCGGTGACTCAGGACATGGTATGACTCACGGTACTATAGGCGGTATGCTTATAACCGATCTGATTATGGGGCGTCCGAACGAATGGTCTGCTATATATGATCCAGGTCGTACAAGCCTTCTTAATTCAACAGGTGAGTTTTTAAAAGTGAATTTAAACGTAGCCGCTCAGTTCAAAGATTATGTAACTCCCGGCGAAGTGGACGACCCGATGCAGGTGATGCCGGGCACAGGAAAGATTATGCGGAAAGGTACTTCAAAAGTAGCTGTATATTGTGACCATAATGGTGTGAGACATCAGCATTCAGCCGTTTGTACACATATGGGATGCGTAGTGAGCTGGAACAGTGTAGAAGACTCTTGGGATTGCCCATGCCATGGTTCGCGATTTGATCCTTTTGGAAAGGTTATTACCGGGCCAGCCATCAAAGATCTTGGCCCAGCAGAATAATCGAATTATAATATTAATAAGGTTAAAAAAGAGGACGTCCTGCCAATTATGTTGGCAGGACGTCCTCTTTTTGTGTATCTGAAAAAAATTACTGATAAGGTTCCAGTTCTTTCAGGCGGGTATTAATGCTGTATGCCCATTCATTTTGAGAAGTAGAATCTAAGCCATGTTTAGACAGCTTATCGAAAAGCTCCTGCTCTGCTTTCCATTCTTTAAAAGCCCCGTCTACAGTACGGTTAAGATCAGACTTTAAATTTTTAGCATTTATACTTAAAGATTTAAGCTGTTTTCGTAGCTGGCGGGCATGAACTTCTGTAAGGTCAAAATGTAATTGCTCATGTGCCAGAAGCTTATAAGAGCTTTTGTTCTTAGACCAGGACTCAGTTGGCAGAAACACGCACTTTACCTCATATATAAACTGGTTGTTTTTCCAACTGGCATCAACAGCCATGTTAGCTGCAGTTAGAGCATGGTGTGGATTCTTTTCATCTGGCTGGCCTTTGAAATCCTCCCAGTTAAGTCTCCGTTCAGGCGACCAGACAAGTTTTTCACTGTTGGCAGCATAATCAGTTTTAACTGTAATTACTAAAGGAGTGGTAGCCACAGAAGGTGCTACTGCGGGAGAAAGTATTCCTGTCAGGAATAATAAAAGTAAAGTAAAGAAAACCATCGGCTAAAAGGTAATAAAGGCACTTCTAAAGTAAAGAAGGAATTTTAGAAATGCAACATTAACCTAAAAATTGATGCCTATTTTTTTGTACTTTTTATCTTTTACTTAAATGGGAGCTTAATGTTCTGAAACGTAAAAACAGAAGCAATGCTGCTGAAGAGAGCCCTGCTAATAAACCCATCCAAATACCGCTTACTCCATAGCCGGCCTTAAAGCTTAAAAAATAACCTACTGGCAGGCCTATAACCCAATAAGCAATTAACGTTATAACACTTGGAATCCGAACATCCTCTAATCCTCTTAATGCTCCTAACCCAACAACTTGTATTCCATCTGATATCTGGAACAAGGCTGCTATAATCAAAAGGGTGGAAGCAATTTGTATTACTACGGGATCGTCTATATACAGCATCGGGATCAGCTGATGGAATAGTATCATCAGCAGGCCACTTGAAACCATAAACATAACAGCCATAGCAAAACTGCTATAGCCTGCTATACGCATAGCCCTGTAATCTTTCAAGCCTTTTTGATTACCTACACGTATTGTTGCGGCAGCTGCAATGCCACTCGCCATCATATAGGTAACAGAGGCTATGTTGATGGCAATTTGGTGTGCGGCTAACTCCTTTGCGCCCATCCAGCCAATCATAATAGCAGAGAAACTAAAAGCGCCCATTTCGAAAACCATCTGGCTGGATATAGGAATGCCCAACTTAAATATACGGTACATGTGCACCAAGGAAAGATGGCGCAGACGCAGATAGTGGCGGTATATCACGAAGCGCTTATTGAACAGTATATATGCTGCCATCATGAAAGCCATTATTATTCGGGAGATAAGCGTAGCCCAGCCTGCACCTACCAGGCCCATGGCAGGCAAGCCTAACTTACCCCAGATAAAGATATAATTCAGAACAATGTTTAGGCTGTTGGCTACAATGGAAATATACATAGCCTGTTTTGTAAGCGAAAGCCCTTCTGCAAACTGCCGGAAAGCCTGAAATACCATAAACGGTACCATTGACAGAAACAGGATGTTTATGTAGGGAACCGCCATGTGTACTACTTGCTCCGGTTGATTAAGATATATAATGTAAGGTGACAGAAAATATCCGGCTATAAAGGTAAGTATCCCTAAAAGAACATTAGAGACTAATCCATTCAGGAGCAGGAGGGAGATGCGCGTGTAATTATTGCGCCCGTCGGCAGCGGCAATAAGCGGGGTAATACTAAGAGACACGCCCAGGCCAAAAAGCATCGTTATTGTAAAGATACTGTTTCCAAGAGAGGCAGCAGCCAGCGGTACTGTTCCAATTTGCCCTACCATCAGGCTATCGAAAACACTCACCAGTATATGCCCGAGTTGGCTTAGTACCACCGGGTAAGCAAGGAAAAAATTTTTGGAGAAGTGCTTTTTGTATTCTGCAATATTCATAGCGGGACCTGTCTGAAAGGCCGCAAAAATAGTGTTTTTATCCTTACCAGACTGCCTGTGCCAAATATTTAACCTAGAATTACCTTTGCAGCTGACTTAGTGCTTCTTGCAGGCGCTGCATGGCTTCTTCCAGTTTAGGCTTTTCTACTGCAAAAGACATGCGTACATGATCAGGAGCACCAAAGTAATCTCCAGGCACAACAGCTAAGCAATAAGTTTCCTGCAGGTATTTACAAAGGTCTAATGTGCTTGTTATTGCCATTCCTTCAGGTGTTTTTGTATTAAGATAATACTTAAAACTGGGGAAGAAATAGTAAGCGCCATCAGGAAAAAAATAAGCCACGTGTGGAATAGCATCTAAAGCCTGCCGCATAAATTGGCGGTTTGCCTCTAGTATCGGAAGCATGGTGGCTAAAGCATTTTCCTGATGCTCCAGCGTGGCAACGGCAGCATCCTGTATAAACACACTAACACCTGAAAAGGTACTGCCTTGGAAGTCGGTGCATTTTTTTATAAGGTCTGCTGACCCTGCCATATAACCAATGCGCCAGCCCGACATTGCAAAAGACTTAGAAAAGCCGTTTACGATGATGGTTCGTTCTTTTTTTGCCCTTTCGCAGGAAAGGATAGGAGTAAAAGGCTTGCCGTAAGTAACAAAGTCATATATTTCATCTGCTATAATGTAAAGGTCCGGAAATTCTGCTGTTACTTCTAATAACGATTCCAGCTCAGTTTTGGTGTAAATTTTTCCGGTTGGGTTGCCAGGGTTTGATAGCAGCAAAATACGGCTATGTTCAGTAAGTGATGCCCGTAAAGTTTCAGGTGTTAATGCATAATCTTCGGTAAGCTTGGTATCTACGGTAACAATTCTACCTTTACTGTACTTCATTAACTCATGAAAGCCAAACCAGGCTGGCGTTGGTATCACCACTTCATCCTTATCATGCAGTAAAACAGAAAAAAGGTTGAATAGAGCCTGTTTACTGCCAGGTGTGATAAGTATTTGCCCTGGAGTTAATTCAATATCTTGCTTATTATATCGTTTTGAAATGGCAAAGCGCAATGCCTCTGTTCCCTCTGTGGGGCCGTAATATGTTTTGCCAATCTGAAGTGCTGCCATAGCAGCAGCAGTTGCAGCGCCCGGGCTGCGGAAGTAGCTAGAGCCAGAGGCTAGGGTTATTTGCTCCATTAATATTTTATGCTTTGTGAAAGTAAAGATAAGCTGTAAACTCGATGATGATAGGTAGTGGGTTAATATTTTGCTTGCCTTAGGTTTGATGTTGTTTTATAAAAGGTCAGTGCAAAATATTTGTTTATCACTTTACTGTAAATAAGACATCTGCAAAATATTGCCGTTTATCCTGAAAAACTTGTTCTATCGCAAACCCACTCTGCTTACCCATTTCTTCTACCTGCTGCAGAGAGTATTTATGAGAGTATTCTGTATGAATAGCTTCCCAGGCATCAAAATGAAAAGTTTTATCTATATCCTTAATGTAAACATCCTGATGAGCTTTACTAACCAAATAGCTTTTCATTACACCTTCCTGCGGGTTGTACACTGCGTAGTGCCGAAAACGATTGATATTAAAGTCACCTCCTAATTCCCGGTTAATACGCCGAAGCAGGTTTATATTAAATTCCGCTGTTACTCCTGTGGCATCATTGTAAGCAGCTAAAATTGTATCCGGGTCTTTACGAAGGTCTACCCCCAGCAGTAGCTTGTCTCCGGGGTTCAGAAAGCTTCTGATGCTTTGCAGAAAAGCCAGGCTTTCATCTAACTTAAAGTTGCCAATATTAGAACCCAGGAACAAAACTACTTTTTGCTCCGCCTTGTTAGCTTGTAGCCATTCCAGCGCCTGGAAATATTCCCCTACTACCGCCTGTACGTTTACTGCCGGCATCTCCTCCTGCAGACTTTGGCATAGTTGTGCCATGGCATCACCAGAAATATCTACAGGTACATATTCGAACTTACGCTGCTCTTTTTGTAACTGACTCAGTAGTATCTTAGTCTTCAGGGCATCGCCAGCTCCTAAATCTATCAGGTGGAAAAAGCCTTCTGCAGCAAAATAATTTACAATTTCCTGCTTGTGCGCTATTAGTACCTCAAACTCGCAGCTTGTAAGGTAATATTCGGGCAGGGCCATAATCTGCTGGAAAAGTTCACTGCCTTTGCCATCGTAAAAGTAACGGGAGGAGAGTGACTTGGGTGTCTGGTTTAAGCCTATGGCCACATCCTGTGCGAAGGAATCTGTCATAGAGGTGCCATCTGGTTTAGATTGTAAGATTACTATAGGTTGAGAAGTAATGTTGGTTCGCATATAATTATTTGTTAGCCAGCCTGATTCCATTATATTGCCAGCGTTTGTCAGCATGAAAGAAGTTACGATAAGTTGTACGGATATGGCTTTCAGGTGTGGCGCAGGAGCCCCCTCTTAATACCATCTGGTTAAGCATAAACTTCCCATTGTATTCTCCTATGGCACCAGGTGCTTTGGTAAACCCAGGGTACGGATGATAAGCGCTGTAGGTCCATTCCCATACATTTCCGTACAGTTGCTGTAAACCTTTTATGTTGGGGTCCGCTGCAGTTGGCTCCAGTAAGTCAGACTCTACAAAGTTTCCTGATGCAGGCGGATAAGCCTGTGAGGCTGCTTCCCACTCAAACTCAGTCAATAAACGTTTTCCTGCCCAGTTTGCATAAGCATCTGCTTCATAAAAACTAATATGACAAACAGGTGCGTTCAGGTCTAATTTTTCTAGGCCATGTAAGGTAAAATGATGCCAGTCGCCATCCTGTTCAATCCAATATAAAGGAGCTTTTATGCCTGATGCTTGCACAAAAGACAAACCTTCATCCAGCCAGTGCCTGAAGTCTGTATAACCCCCATCCTGCATAAACTGCAGGTATTCACCATTGGTCACAGTGCGGTTCATGACTTGGAAATCTTCCAATAGTACTTCATGTACCCCCAGCTCATTGTCAAAACAAAAACTATCTCCTTTAAACCCGATCTTGTAAACTCCACCGGTTATGTTTAAAAGTTCCGGCGCAACATAACATGATTTGCTTGTGTTCTCTTTAAGAGTTTTATATATAGGTAGTAACGGATTAGTACTTAAAATATATTTGATGTCTGTAATGAGTAGTTCCTGATGCTGTTGTTCATGTTGAAGCCCTAATTCCAGTATAGGCATTACCTCAGCAAGTTTCTCTTCCTCTAAAATTTGCAGCAGTTCAACTATATGCTCATTTACATGCTGCCGGTAAGCATAAACATCACGAAGGGGTGGCCTGGTGAGGGTGCTTCGCTGGTTCCGCTGTACACGATTCCCTACACTATTGTAGTAAGAGTTAAACAAGTAGCCATAACTTGAGTGAAACAGTTTGTAATTGGGCAGAAAAGGCTGTAATACAAACGTCTCAAAGAACCAGGTGGAATGAGCCATGTGCCATTTCGGTGGGCTCACGTCGACCATCGGTTGTACAACGGTATCTTCAGGCTCCAGTGGCTCACAAATATATTCTGTTTGCGAACGTATCAGGTTATAGCGTTTTAGTATTGTGCTGGTGTTGGGTGCAATAAGTATACTCATAAGATGTTCGTTGGCTAAAGATGTGGCAGCAACATGTTGTTAAACAAGAGTGGCTTTTATAAGCTTTGCTTTAATATTCAAAGGTGGTCTTCTTTTTCAATCTTATTAACTTGAAATGTATTTACGTCTTTTTGTTATGAATGATTTAATTTGCACCTGAACCATCTTACAAATATGAATTACAGGCTCCGTTATACCCCTCACACTTTAAATTTCAAGTTTGATGCCCGCACCTCCCGTGGTGCTATATCTCAGCACCAGGTGTATTATCTGGAATTGTGGAAGGAACAGAGTCCTGAAATAACTGGTGTAGGAGAATGTGCTCCTTTGGCAGGGTTAAGCATTGACTATCGTTCAGATATAGAAGATAAGCTACAGGAGGTTTGTGATCTAATTAATAACTCTAAAGTACTACTTGATTTAGCAAACACGTTGCCTGAAGAGCTTGCTTTACTCGAATGGCCTGCTATACGCTTTGCCTTAGAAACAGCTCTCTTAGATCTTGCCAATGGAGGCAGACATCTGCTGTACGATACTACTTTTACCACAGGAGAGCAGGGAATACCGATCAATGGCCTTATCTGGATGGGAGACAAAAGTTTTATGCAGGAACAGATTAAAAAGAAGTTGAAAGATGGTTACAACTGCCTGAAGCTAAAAATCGGTGGACTGAGTTTTGAAACTGAGCTGGAAATTCTGCAGCGTATAAGAGAGACAGCAGGCGCTGCAGATTTAACAATAAGGGTTGATGCCAATGGTGCTTTTAAACCGGACGAAGCCTTTACAAATCTGGAGCGGCTGGCTAAGTACGAGATACATTCTATTGAACAACCCATCAGGCAGGGGCAACTGGAACATATGCAACAGCTTTGTGCCTATACACCGGTTCCAATTGCGTTAGATGAGGAACTGATAGGGGTGCAGAAATCAGAGGAAAAGCTAACACTACTCCAACACATCAAACCGCAGTACATTATTCTGAAGCCGACATTGGTAGGCGGCTTGCAGGCAAGCAGAGAATGGATACAGTTGGCAGAGAAGCAAAGCATTGGCTGGTGGGTGACATCAGCTTTAGAATCTAACATAGGCTTAAATGCCATCAGCCAGTTTACTGCTACTTATAATGTTGCTATGTCTCAGGGCTTAGGTACGGGGCAGCTTTATTACAATAATATTGCATCGCCTTTACAAATTGAACAGGGAAGGTTGTGGTACCAGTTACAACAACAGTGGGGGCTTTTACGTGATCTGGGTTAAAATCAAATTTAAAAATAGATAACTCTGACTGTCAAATCGGCGTTAGTTCAGAAAAATTGTTAAATCATAAATTGAACTATGGCATCAGATCAGTATCACGAACCACCAGAAGAACTTTCTGCAGAAACAAGAACCTTTGTACGTATGATAACATCTCTTAAAGAAGAGGTGGAAGCTATTAACTGGTATGAGCAACGAATTTCTATTGAGTCGGACGCGGAAGCAAAAGCAATTATGAAGAATGCGCAGAATGAAGAGTTCAAGCATTTTGGTATGGACCTTGAATTCTTGCTGCGTCGTAAACCGGACTGGCGTGAAATGATGAAGATCATTCTGTTTACAGATAAAGATATTGTTGAGAAAGGGGAGGAAGCAGAAGATTAGTTCTTGGTCAATATCTTTATTATTAAGCAAAAAAGCTATCCCTAACGCGCCTGGTTTGAGATAGCTTTTTTGTCCTAGGATAAGCCTAGAAAGTCCTTTCTGAGTCAGCCATTGCTTTATCTATACTTAACTTACCTGCTCCGGCAATAGCTAAGGCCCAGGCCATACCAATTACAAGCAGGTGATATTCATACCCTTCTCCTTCCTGGTTACCTTGCCAGTTCATGAAAAAGCCGACATCAATATGTGCTGTCAGAACAATGCCTATAAAGAGGCCGATAACTCCTAAAGCCCAGACACGGGTAAACAGCCCGACAATAAGACAGATGGAGCCAAAGAACTCAATGATAATGACAAGCCAACCAAAAAACGAAGGCAGGCCTGACATTTGCCCAAAGCCTTCTAAGAAGCCTGCTGGTCCATGTCCGCCAAACCACCCAAGAAGCTTCTGTGCCCCATGAGGGAATAGCACGATGCCAAGAAACAGGCGCAAAATTAGGAGGCTCCAGGTGTCAGGTGTTACTAAAATTCTGTTTTTGAAATCCATATCCTTATCAGGTTTTACTTCTCCTGATATCATACGAACAGGATTATATATGGATATGAATTAACTTAATTGTGATAAGACTGTTTCTATAAACAACTCAGCATAAATTTAATAATAAGCCATTTAAGGACTAGCTGTGTTTTTTTCGTAGTTCTGCTACCACTTTCACCATGCCTGTACTTGCTTTTTCTTCATACAGATGCAGGTTCTGGCGAGGGCGCATGTAAGGCAGGTTAGGGTCTACTACATAAATAGGTACATCATCTGATACATAATCAACGAGCCCAGCTGCCGGGTAAACGACCAATGAAGTGCCTACTACCAGAAATATGTCAGCTTGTAAAGTTTCTTCAATGGCTTTTTCCATCATTGGCACAGCTTCTCCAAACCAGACAATATTGGGTCGTAATTGAGAGCCGCGTTCACATTTGTCGCCTAATTTCAATTCCCAGCCTTTTATAGGGTAAACTAATGTTTCATCTATAGTGCTTCGGCTTTCAAACAGCTTGCCGTGCAGGTGAATTATATTGCTGGAGCCAGCACGTTCGTGTAAATCATCTACGTTCTGTGTAACTATTCGCACATCAAAGTCTTTCTCTAAGTCAGCAAGTGCCAGATGGCCAGCATTAGGTTTAACTTCATGGGCATTTTTCCGGCGCTGGTTATAGAATTCTAATACTGTTTCTTTGTTCTTTTGCCAACCCTGCGGCGATGCCACCTCCATTACATCATGCCCTTCCCAAAGCCCGTTTGCATCCCGGAAAGTAGCAATACCACTTTCTGCGCTAATGCCTGCGCCAGTTAATACAACTAATTTTTTCTTTTCCATGGTACTTCGATTAAAGTGTAGCTTATGGTATTAAACAACAAAGCCACCTTGGCGGGTGGCTTTGTTCCATATAAGTATACGTACTACTTCTTCTTTGCAGTTGTCGCTTTCTTGGCAGCAGGTTTCTTTTCCTTTGTAGCGGCAGCTTTCTTCGTTGCTGTCTTTTTCTCTGCCGCTGGCTCAGTCTTTTTCTTAAAACCACCTCTGCCTTTTTTCTCAGGTGTTGCTTCTGCCAATTCCACGCATTCCTGTAGTGTCAGTTCTCCAGGTTCTTTACCCTTCGGAATTTTTACGTTCTTTTTACCTGCTGATATGTAGGGTCCAAATCGGCCGTTTAATACCTGAATGTCGGGATTCTCCGGAAAAGACTTGATCAGCTTCTCTGCATCGGCCTTACGTTTGGCCTGTATCAACTCAATCGCTTCTTCCGGTGTTACGCTAAGCGGGTCCAGGGTTTTAGGCAATGAATAAAACTTGCTGTCATGACGAATATAGGGGCCAAACCTACCAATAGCAGCGATCATGTCTTTATCCTCGAAATTACCCACTATACGCGGAAGCTTAAACAGTTCCAGGGCATCTTCCAGGGTAAGGTTTTCAATGAACTGACCTTTACGCAAGCTGGCGTATACAGGCTTTTCTTCTGTTTCAGGGTTTTCCTCTCCAAGCTGTACATAAGGGCCGAATTTACCGAGTTTTGCGAGAATTTTCTTACCAGTGTTCGGATCTGTGCCTAATTCACGGGCACCGGATACATCTGCTCTGGATATGTTTTCGCTGGATTCGATACGGCTGTGGAACTTCTGGTAGAAATTGTCGAGCATGTTCTCCCACACTTTCTGCCCGTGCGCAATCTCATCGAATTCAGCCTCTACGCGTGCTGTAAAAGAATAATCAATTACATTAGGAAAATGCTCAACCAGAAAGTCGTTCACGACCATGGCCGTATCCGTAGGGAAAAGCTTTGCTTTTTCGGCTCCTGTTATTTCAGTTTTAGTTTGCGCTGTAACGCTGTTATCTTTCAGTGTCAGCACCTGAAACGGACGCTCTTTACCCTCTCGCGTATCTTTCTCTACATAACCCCGCTTCTGAATAGTAGAGATAGTAGGGGCGTAAGTCGAGGGACGGCCAATGCCCATTTCTTCGAGCTTCTTCACTAAACTCGCTTCTGTATAACGGGCGGCGGGTCTGCTATACCGTTGAGTAGCCAGCATCTGGCGCAGTGCAATAATTTGCCCAATACTTAGTGGAGGCAACATGCCCTTAACATCGTCATCCTGATTTTCGTCATCGTCCTTAGACTCAATATAGACTTTCAGGAAGCCTTCAAATTTTATCACCTCGCCAGTAGCTACCAATTTCTCAGGCTGAGTAGAAATACCGATTGTAGCAGTTGTTTTCTCTATTTCAGCATCTGCCATTTGAGAGGCAATGGCTCTTTTCCATATTAGTTCGTACAGGCGTTGCTCATTTCGGTCCCCGCTTGCCACCATCTGAGAGAAATCAGTTGGTCGTATGGCTTCGTGTGCCTCCTGTGCTGATTGTGATTTTGTTTTGAAATGACGTGTTTTGGCAAAATGCTCTCCGTAAGAATTTCGAATAGCACTAGCTGCACCCTGTTTGGCTTCATCCGATAAGTTAACAGAGTCAGTTCGCATATAAGAAATTTTACCGGCTTCATATAAACGCTGTGCAACGGTCATTGTCTGCGCCACAGAAAAGTATAGCTTACGGCTGGCTTCCTGCTGTAGGGTTGAGGTCGTAAATGGAGGAGCAGGGCTGCGTTTTAACGGTTTCTGCTCCAGGTTCTCTATTGTATAAGTCGCACCAATACATTTTTGTAAAAAAGCCTGTGCTTCTTCTTCTGATTTAAACCTGGCAGGTAATTCTGCTTCCAGTGTTTTGCCTTCTACATTAAATGCAGCTGTAACTTTAAAAGAAGATTCGGCTTTAAAGCGCTCAATCTCACGTTCGCGTTCAACTACCAGGCGCACGGCCACCGATTGTACACGCCCGGCAGAAAGGCCTGTTTTAATTTTTTTCCATAGCACAGGAGACAGCTCAAAACCAACCAAACGGTCGAGTATACGGCGTGCCTGCTGTGCATTTACTAAATCCATGTCTATGCCACGCGGAGAACTGATGGCATTAAGGATTGCGTTCTTAGTGATCTCTCTGAAAACAATACGACGCGTCTGGGCATTGTTCAGGTTTAAAGCCTCTGTTAAATGCCATGATATAGCTTCTCCCTCACGGTCATCATCGGATGCTAACCATACAGTTTCTGCTTCCTTTGCCAGCTTACGCAGTTGCGATACCACTTCACGCTTATCGTTGGAGACAACATAGGTAGGCTTAAAGCCATTCTGAATGTCAATGGCATTATTATCTTTGGGCAAATCGCGCACGTGACCGAAGCTTGACTTTACCACAAAGTCTTTTCCTAAGTATCCCTCTATTGTTTTAGCCTTTGCAGGCGACTCTACTATAACTAAGTTTTTTATCATCCTTTATATTTACAGGCGTACTGGGCACTAAAATTTGCCCAAAGATCAAATAATTTTTCAAACTAACACAACCTCATCCGTATATCCTTGGTTAAACGAGAAGCTCAGAGAACTAAATTAACTTAAGAAAAGCGTTTGTTTTAACTATACGGACACATCTGCAATTAATATGCAAAGACTCTTACTCATCTGTCGTCATGCTGAAACTCAAGACCCTTATCCACTACAGCCAGACTTTGAACGTGAGTTAACACAAAATGGCCTGTTACAGGCAAAACGTACGGGGCAATGGCTTCGGGAACATTTCAAAACTACAGACGCAATTCTGGCTAGCCCTGCCAGGCGTGCTAATGTTACAGCACAGCAAATTGCAGGCCGTTTATATTACGATCAGGAAAAAATAGCTTTTCTTCCTGATCTTTATAATGCTCGTGAGACACAATTAATTCAAATTTTAAGCGAACTCCCAGGCGAAATTAAAACAGTGGTGCTGGTAGGCCATAACCCGGGTGTTACACGCCTGGTACGAGATCTGACCTCTAAACTGATAGGTTACCTTGACCCTGCTGAGGCTGTAGCTGTTTCCATTGATCTAGAGAAGTGGGAAGACGTACATTATACTACAGGTCAGCTGATAAAACAAAATTATTAACTGTTCCCGCCTCTATTGCCTGCATATTGTTGGTTCGGTATATTCTGATTTAAATATAAAATTGTTAATTTTAACACTCATAATGGCATTATAATGCCTCTAATGTCTCATTTCCTTAATTCTTTTATGAAGACAACCATCGTGGCCGTAATAAACCAGAAAGGCGGCACTGGTAAAACAACTACTACTATTAATCTGGGGAGCGCCCTGAGTAAGCTAGGGAAAAGAGTGTTGCTGCTGGACCTCGATCCTCAGAGCAACTTATCATATTCTCTGGCTGTTGCAAAACCTGACGTTACCCTGGCGGATGTTTTTTTAGGGAACAAAAAGATAAAAGACATTCTGGTTGAAAAAGATGGTTTATGGGTAGCTCCCGGATCAAATGACCTGGTTGACATAGAAATTTCTCTGGTGCAGCAACCTGAACGGGAGCAGTTCTTGAAAAATCTTTTGTCTGAAATAAAAGGCTTTGATTATGTGCTGATTGATTGCCCTCCCTCTTTATCGGTGCTAACACTTAACGCACTTACTGCAGCACAGGAGATACTTATACCGCTCCAGATGGAAGTACTTACCCTGCAGGGCCTCGACCAGATTATGAATACGGTAAATAAAGTTAAAAAAGCTTTTAACCCAAACCTTAAAATTAAAGGTGTCGTAGTGGTGATGTTTGATGTGAGACGAAAGCTGAGCCAGGAAGTGCTGGAATACCTACAGGAAAACGTGCGAGAAAAAATATTTGATACCCATATCCGTCTGAATGTGAAGCTGGCAGAAGCTCCTTCTTTCGGCAAAAGTATAATAGATTATGATGCCTCTTCTAACGGCGCTAAAGATTACAGGGCATTGGCCGAAGAGTTTGTAAGGGCGTAAGCTTGCCCTGTGTTTATAAGCCATTTTACTGCATTTGATAAATTTTATTTAACTTGCTTTTACTTTGTTGTTCCACTGTTTTAATGCTGCTGTTAGTTAACTGAAAAGCTAGTAGCAGGAGCAACATCAATTCAACCTGACAAAATATGGCCTTAGGTAAAAATCTGAAGTTGAGCAAAGACAAGCTCATTAGTGACGTAGAAGCCAATAACGAGAAAACACCCGCCCCTAAAGCGAAAGGGGAAACTAAAGCAGGTGACGCTACTACAACGGTAGCTACACCGGCGCCTGCCAAGACTGCAGATAGCCCTGCTGAGACAGGAGTTGAGAAGGGCCCTGTACCAGCAAAACTACCAAAAAGAAATGGTGATAGGCCTGAGGGAGAAAAGAACAAGCCACTTCCCACAAGCCCAGACTATATTAATGAGCAGCTGAACAAAGTGCTTTATGCGCTTGATGCATTTAAGAAAGGTGATATTTCAGTAAGGCTCACAAAGCAGAACAATGATATTTTCGCCGATATAGCAGAAGCATACAACTCCATGGTGGAAATGATTGGTGGTGTTGGAGGCGAAGTGTCCAGAATATCAAAAGTAGCCGGAGTGGAAGGAAACCTGAAGGCCAGGGCTTCTGCCGAGAGCGCCTCCGGTTTCTGGAAGGACATGATCAATAACATTAACGGCCTGGTTGACTCTATCGCTGTTCCTGTGCTGGAAGTGGGTAAGGTGTTGAAAAATATCTCCAGAGGTAACCTGGATGAAACCTTCCAGATTCCGGTTTCCGGCGACTTCAAAGTTATGGCCGAAACCATTAACCGCACCATTGATAACCTGAACCTTTTTGCCGGGGAAGTAACGCGTGTGGCCTTAGAGGTAGGTACCGAAGGTAAGCTGGGAGGTCAGGCATCGGTGCCAAACGTAGCGGGTATATGGAAAGATCTGACAGATAATGTAAACACCATGGCCTCTAACCTGACAGCGCAGGTGCGTGATATTGCCAACGTGGCGACAGCCGTAACCAAAGGTAATCTGACGCAGAAGGTATCGGTGGATGTGCGTGGTGAGTTAGCTCAGCTGAAAGATAACCTAAACCAGATGGTGGACTCGCTGAACATTTTTGCTGATGAGGTAACAAGGGTGGCCCGTGAAGTAGGGACCGACGGTCGTTTGGGTGGCCAGGCCAATGTGCCCAATGTAGGTGGTGTCTGGAAAGATTTGACAGATAACGTTAATACGATGGCCTCTAACCTAACGTCACAAATGCGTGATATTGCAAATGTATCTACGGCTGTGGCAAAAGGTGACCTGACGCAGAAGATTACAGTGAACGTAAAAGGGGAGCTTGCTGAGCTGAAAGATATCACCAACCAGATGGTGGACTCGCTGAATGTATTTGCCGGTGAAGTAACAAGAGTTGCCCGTGAGGTAGGTACGGAAGGAAAGCTGGGCGGCCAGGCCAATGTGCCTAAAGTAGAAGGTACCTGGAAAGACCTAACAGATAATGTTAACCTGATGGCCAGCAACCTGACTAGCCAGGTGCGTGATATTGCGAATGTAGCAACGGCTGTGGCGAAAGGGGACCTGACACAGAAGGTTTCTGTGGATGTAAAGGGTGAACTGGGCGACCTGAAGGATATAATGAACAACTTGGTGGACCGACTGAATGTGTTTGGTGCCGAGGTAACCCGTGTGGCTCGTGAAGTAGGAACAGAAGGTATATTAGGTGGTCAGGCCAACGTGCCAAACGTAGGTGGTATCTGGAAAGAACTAACAGATAATGTTAACCTGATGGCCTCTAACCTGACTAGCCAGGTGCGTGATATTGCGAATGTATCTACGGCTGTGGCAAAAGGAGACTTAAGCCAGAAAATAACCGTTAATGTTAAAGGTGAGTTACTTGGGTTAAAAGAGAACCTGAACCAGATGGTGGACTCACTGAACATCTTTGCTGATGAGGTAACAAGGGTGGCCCGTGAAGTGGGTACGGAAGGAAAGCTGGGTGGCCAGGCCAACGTGCCAAACGTGGCCGGTGTGTGGAAGGACCTGACAGATAACGTAAACACCATGGCCAGTAATCTGACTGGCCAGGTACGCGATATTGCTAAAGTATCTACAGCTGTTTCCAGAGGCGATCTGACACAGAAAGTATCTGTGGATGTGAAGGGAGAGTTGGGAGAGCTAAAAGAAAATCTTAATCAGCTAGTAGATTATCTGAATGTGTTTGCCGGTGAGGTAACACGCGTGGCCCTGGAAGTAGGAACAGAAGGTAGGCTGGGTGGCCAGGCCAACGTGCCAAACGTAGCCGGTGTGTGGAAAGACCTGACAGATAACGTAAACACCATGGCCACAAACCTGACAACGCAGGTGCGTGATATTGCTAAAGTATCTACGGCTGTTTCTAGAGGCGATTTGGCTCAGAAAATAACAGTAGAAGCACGAGGTGAAATTCTGGACCTGAAAGAGAACCTGAACCAGATGGTGGATTCGCTGAACATCTTTGCTGATGAGGTAACCCGTGTGGCCCGTGAAGTGGGTACGGAAGGAAAGCTGGGCGGCCAGGCCAACGTGCCAAAAGTTAGGGGTACTTGGAAAGAGTTGACAGATAACGTAAATACCATGGCTTCTAACCTGACGTCGCAGGTGCGTGATATTGCTAAAGTATCTACAGCTGTGGCGAAAGGAGACCTGACGCAAAAGGTATCAGTGGATGTAAAAGGAGAGATGGCCGAACTCAAAGAGAACATCAACCGCATGGTGGACTCTCTGAACGTGTTTGCCGGTGAGGTAACACGCGTGGCACTGGAAGTAGGAACAGAAGGTAGGCTGGGTGGCCAGGCCAACGTGCCAAATGTAGCCGGTGTGTGGAAAGACCTGACAGATAACGTAAACACCATGGCCACAAACCTGACAACGCAGGTGCGGGGTATTGTAAAAGTAGTAACGGCTGTATCNGTGTGTGGAAAGACCTGACAGATAACGTAAACACCATGGCCACAAACCTGACAACGCAGGTGCGGGGTATTGTAAAAGTAGTAACGGCTGTATCGAAAGGAGACCTGACACAAAAACTTACTCTTGATGCAAAAGGAGAAGTGGCTGAACTGGCCGAAACGATAAATACCATGGTAATCGACCTGAACAGACTTGCCGGTGAGGTTAGCCGTGTGGCCAGAGTAGCTGGTGTGGAAGGTAAGCTGACAGAACGAGCCACTTTACAAGGTGTTGGCGGTAGCTGGAAAGAATTGGTTGACACTCTTAACGACTTGCTGGAATCTATTGTAACGCCGGTGCTGGAAGTTTCTCGTGTGGTTCGCTCTATTTCAGAGGGTGATCTGACGCAGAAAGTAGAAATACAGACAGCAGGTGACATTCTTGATATGTCTAACGCACTGAATTTAGCGGTAGATAACCTGAACACACTCTTAGGTGAAATCAACGATTCTTCACTGGTTGTTGGAAGTTCATCTGAAGAAATGGCTGCCAAAGGGTTGGAGATGAATAAGGTGACACTGGATGTGGCCCTTGCTATGCAACAGATGGCAGAAGGTGCCCAAAACCAGGCACTCAAAACAGATCAGGCTTTCAAGTTGATTGAAGAGATCATGAAAGCTACCAAAGAAACGGCAAACCGTGCTGAGGTGGTAAACAAATCTGCAAAAGTTGGAGAGGAAACATCGCAGCATGGTCTGAAAACAGTGGCGGAAGTGGTGAAGAACATGGAAGAAATTTCCAGTTCAGCGGCGCTTACAGCTAAAACAATCGAAGTATTAAGTACACGCTCACAAGAGATTTCAAAGTCTCTTGGTGTGATAACGGATATTGCTTCACAAACAAACCTGCTTGCCCTGAACGCTGCTATTGAGGCAGCTCGTGCCGGGGAGGCCGGTCGTGGTTTCGCGGTGGTTGCCGAAGAGATCAGGAAGCTTGCGGAAGGTTCACGAAAATCAGCCAGTGAAATTGCTACGCTGGTAGATGACGTGAAAAAAGATACCGCCTCTGCTGCTACAGCCATTTCAACCATGGAAGGCCGTGTATTAAAAGGTAAGAATGCTACTTTTGAGGCTTCCGGAGCCTTTAAAAACATTGCGGCTTCCAGTGGCGAAACACTTCGTACGGCGCAGGATATCCTAACCGCAACGGAAGTGCAGAAATCCTCTATCGGTGACGTGGTGAAATATGTGGAAGAAGTGGTTGCTATTGCAGAACAGACTGCCTCTGGAACACAGCAGGTAGCGAGTACAGCGAAGCAGCTTTCAGGTTCCATGCAGGAACTTACATCTTCGTCTCAGAACCTGAACGACATTGCAGCTGATCTGCAGATAAGTATTTCTGCCTTCAAATTGATAGACGGTAACTTAGTGTTTAGCAATAATGGCAAAAATCGCAGGTTAGCATCTTTCCCTACAAATAATATCAAACCTCCTGTAGGAAACAGAAGGCCAGCCACGGGTAACTCATCCTCTGATAAAGCTAGAAGAGGTGAGTGATAATCTAACGGAAAGGAAACTTCATGAAAAAGAAGAGTGACAAAAGTAACGGGGGAGTAAGTGAAGAGGTCGTAGAGCAGAGGGAAGCCGAGCAGCAAGCCAATGGAAAAGACAGTGATGCTGCAAAACCGTATCAACCTGAGGCAATGGTGCACCTGATCGTTTTTAAATTAGGTGAAGAAAGTTATGGAATCAGGATTGAGCAGGTAAAGGAGGTTACTGTTACCCCGTCTGTTACACGTATGCCGCGCACGCCGAAGTTTATTAAAGGTGTAGCTAACATCAGGGGAGATATTATTGCTGTAATGGACCTGGAGCAGCGCTTTGGGATTCGGCCTGCAGCAATGGTTACAACACCACCTGGTACTTTAACAAAGGATATTTCATATACGCTGGTAATTGAGGCGAAAGATTATAGTATAGGTGTAGTAGTAAAGGAGGTGCCGCAGTCATTGAACCTTTCTGTGTCTAAAATAGATAAAGCACCGTCTTTCCTGCAGGACACCACCATTAGTGAAAATTATATAGAGGGTATAGCCAAAGTAGACTCTCGCTTAATCATTGTGCTGGACATGTTCAAGATACTGTCTGCAGAAGAGATAAAGGCACTACCAAAGTAGTAAATCAACAAGGCTGAAGTTTAGAACATTATACGAAGCAGTACATAGAATGAAAAGAATATTGATTGTAGATGATTCTTTCTACATGCGCACCATGTTAAAAAACATGTTGACCGATGCCGGTTATGAAGTTGTCGGTGAGGCTCCGAACGGGCAAACAGCCCTGGAACTTGCAAAAGAAACCAATCCTGATCTTATAACACTTGATGTGATTCTTCCGGATAACACTGGCCTGGATGTACTGAAAGGCATTAAGGCTGATCAGCCTGATATGAAGGTGATAATTGTGAGTGCTGTAGGGCAGGAAGTTATTGTAAACGAAGCCCTGGAGTTTGGTGCGCTCTCATATATAGTAAAGCCTTTTTCAGAAGAAAAGGTGTTAGAGGTTGTTAGTCAGGCTCTGGCAGAATAGGTTCGTTTTAGCTGTAAGCTCTGTTGTTTTACAAGACCAGGTAAAGCACTGAGCCAGGCAAAACGTGTTTGGTCGCTTGCAAAGCAGTATATAGAAGGCAGTACTTATAGGGGAAGCCTAGTTAGACTTCATAGGATGAGGTATGTAAACAGCGGCTTGAGGTCAGTATAACTGGCGACGTGGCATGAAATCGAGAGAACAGGAATATAAAGAAATATTTATTGCAGAGGCGCTGGAGTATTTTGATGCGCTGAACAGGCATATTAGCGCACTGGAGAAACAGCCGCAGAATGATCAGCCTTTAGCTGAGATTTTTCGCTTATTGCATAACCTGAAAGCTAATGCTAAAGCGATTGGCTACCTCCAGATATCGGATGTGTCGCATAAGCTGGAGACGGCTTTTAGCTTAATCCGTAGTAAAGAATTAAGTTTTAGTGAGGAGGTTGTAACTGTTCTGTTCGATGGCATTGACCTATTGGGGGAATTGATCAGGAACATAGATAATCCTGAATACGGAGAGCCTGACCCGGTACTGCTTCGCAACCTGGACATTATCGTAGACAATCTCTCCGACAGTGCCATTGAGTTAACAAAGGTGCAGAAGTATAATACTTCTAAAAACCTCACCCTGTCAGATCTGATTTATATCCAGATCAAAAAGCTGGACCACATGCTTAACCTGGTAGGAGAGCTGATTATTGACAGGGATAGAATAAACTCAATAAGTCGGGAGCTGAACCATGATGAGCTAAAAAGTGTAAGCTCGCACCTGTACCGCATCACAGAAGATTTGCAGTACAGTGTAATGGATGCGCGGCTGGTAAGCGTGGGTACTCTTTTTAATAAGTTTCCGCGTATAGCAAGAGACGTAGCCTCAGCTGAAAAGAAAGAAATTAACCTGGAACTGGTTGGGCAGGATATTCAGATTGACCGTAATATTCTGCAGATCATAACAGATTCACTCGTGCACCTGGTGCGGAATTCTGTTTCTCATGGTATTGAGAAGCCGGATGAACGGGAGAAGAAAGGGAAGTCTCGTATTGGCAGTATTGTGCTGGCAGCCAGGAGTGACCGCGACAATGTCATTATCACCTTATCTGATGATGGGAAAGGCATTGATATGAAACAAGTTAAGCGTGCGGCTGTAAGCAGGCAGTTAATTACAGAGGATGCTGCAAAAACATTACAGGATTCAGATGTACTTTCTTTTCTTTTCGAGCCAGGTTTTTCACTGGCCAAAGAAGTAACAGAATACTCTGGAAGAGGCGTAGGCCTGGATGTGGTAAAAAATGCCATAGACTCTATTGGTGGAAGAATTAGTATAGACTCTGCAAAAAACAAGGGCACGGTTTTTACCTTACAGTTGCCAACATCCATAGCAGTGAAAGGAGCGCTGCTGTTTGAGGTGGATGAAATCTTTTATGCTATACCATTGATGCATACAGACCAGGTGGTGGCAATGGATAAAGACGAGCTGCATGAGGTAGGGGATATACTGGTAACAGACATAAAAGGAGAGACCATAACCGTAGTGTACCTGCACGAACTGCTAAATGCTGATGAAGCTGAAATGCGATTAGGCGATAAAACAAAGCTAAAAGGGCAGGTACAGAATATTATTGTAGTAACTTACAACAACAGAAAGCTCGGGCTTATAGTAGATAAACTATATAGGCAGCAGGATATTGTCGTGAAGCCGTTAAGTAAACCATTAGACAATTTAGATCTTTATGGTGGCGTAACCCTTTTGGGGACTGGTAAAGTTTGCCTTGTGCTGGATGTATCAGCCATTACCCGATATTTTATTAACAACAGAAGATAGGCAGTGGGCATGGCAGAAGAACTAAATAACTTTAATATCATGATGGACCCTCATGTAACTGAGTTAGAAAGAGACGTAATAAAAGAAATACTGAATATTGGGCTTGCTCGTGCCGCGGATTCTTTTGCTGCCATTGCAAAAGACAGGGTATTGTTGAAAGTGCCCGATATACAGCTGATTGATGTCAAAGATCTTCTGCTTCTGGTTACCAAATATGAGCAGACTCATGTTATTATTCAATCAGATATCAAAGGAGATTTTAATGGTGCCACGCTAATGCTTTTCTCTGAAGACCAAGTAGGGCATTTATCTGAGGTTTGCCTGAACATGATAGAAGTGCAGCGAGGGGAGCTTACAGCCATGCAAGAATCGCTGCTGCTTGAGATCAGCAATATTATTACAGGTGCCATGGTAACACAACTGGCTAACATTCTGAAGGCCAATATTTATGGCTCGCCGCCTAGAGCACCTAAAAACTACATAGCTGATTCTCTGAAAGATATTCTGGTGCAGCATCCGCTTTTTCAGCCTTTAGTGTTTACGGTTATTACACAGTTTACTCACAATTCTAAAATTGTCGAATTGCCTCTGCTGTTGTTTTTCGATACATCCACGTTGCTTAAAGTGGTAGAGATTATCCGCAGCTTTAATTTAGGTGACAGTAATTTTCTGGTAACCGAGTAAGGGTAAAGGCAGTATGTGTAGCTGAATTATAGCTATACTTTCTTACATGTCTCAAAAAAGACAGAAATTAAGCGGATACGAATTAATAGGCTACTTCTTGATTTTAGCCGGAACCGTAGTGTTAATTTGGGGAACCGTCAAATTTAACCTGATACGGGAATTGTACCTGAACCCATCAGACAGGGAAGGTGGCGTTTTCGGGGAATATGGTGAGTTTATTGGCGGTATAGTCGGTTCATTATGGGCCTTGGCTGGCGTTTTTCTCTTCTTTGCAACACTCACCTACCAAAAGCGCGAATTTGAGCTACAGCGCATTGAGCTGGATAAGACGCAGCGAATCTTTCAGCAACAGAACTTCTCCACGCTCTTTATCAGCTTTATAGATAAGCACAACGAGATAATTAATTCCCTTACTGCGCACGATATACAGAACAGTACCTGGTCAGGCACAAGCTTTTTTGTTTTCTTTCAGGAAAAAGTTCTTTCCTCTTTTGTACAGAAAGTGCGTTCTCTTAAACAGGAGGAAAAAACGCGGGCTAACCTAGCCTATTATTTTCAGGAGTATTTTACCTATCATTTCAGTTTCTACCAGAGCAGCCTTAGTCCTTATCTGAAGAACCTAAGCGTGCTTTTCAAGCTCATACAGAAGTACCGGGTAGACACCCACGATGAACACGAATACTACAGCTTTATTACCAAAGCCAGTTTTACCCAACCTGAATTATTCCTTATATATCATGTCTCAAAATTTAACCTATTGAAAGAGTTTACTACTATAGATAACGCATTTGATATTTTTGAGGAGCTGGTGGAAGAGTATAAAGCAGAACATATTGTAGAGAAGGAACTAGAGGGGGAATAGGTGCAGTGATTTACTTTTTGCTCTAAGGCTGAACAGCTATTACTTAAATAATAATATAATTAACATATTGCGTACCAGAGGAGTATATAGAGGAGGTGCTGTGTTAATTTGATTATAGCGCTATATTTTGTTTTTTTGCTGTCTTATTAGTTTTAAACCTTCTATTCCCCGTTGATGAACGCCTTAGGAAGACACATTTTAGTTGAATTTTACGATTGCTCTCCTGAGCTTATGAACGACGTCGTTCATATTGAAAACAGTATGGTAGCCGCTGCCGAAACTGCAGGAGCAACTGTTATAAACAGTACTTTTCACCACTTCTCACCCTATGGTGTTTCCGGAGTTGTTGTGATTCAGGAAAGCCACCTTGCTATACATACCTGGCCGGAATATGGTTATGCAGCTGTAGACCTGTTTACTTGCGGCGATTCAGTTGACCCGTGGGTGTCTTACAAGTTTTTAAAAGAGGCGTTTAAAGCAGGACATGGTTCATCTATGGAGTGCCGTCGCGGACAGCTTGACCTGTTGAAACGTAATGATTTCAATATTGAAAACATGCGCGATGTATCGCCTAAGCCACCGGAAGTAGAAGGTGCTATTACGCGTGATGTGTGGTTTACGGAGCGTGATGAAAATATAGCTCTGTCTCTTAAACACTCGGGAAATCAGCTATATAAAAAAGACTCTCCTTTCCAGCGGGTAGAAATTTACGAAACACTGGCTTACGGTAATATGCTGACGCTGGATGGCATGGTTATGTGTACACAAAAAGATGAGTATGTGTACCATGAAATGATTACGCATGTGCCTATGTTCAGCCATCCTCAGGCAAAACGAGCTTTGGTAATTGGAGGTGGAGATGGCGGTACAGTTCGAGAACTGCTGCGCCATGAGCAGTTAGAAGAAGTAACTTTAGTGGAAATTGACGAGCTTGTAATTGAAGCCTGTAAGCAGTACCTCCCGGAAACAGCAGTTGCTTTTGACAACCCTCGCTTAAATCTTTTGGTGGCAGATGGCATTAAGTACATCAACGAATGTGCTGACGGGCAGTATGATTTAATCATCATAGACTCTGCCGATCCGGTTGGTCCCGGAGAGGGTTTATTTACAGCAGAGTTTTATCAGCAGGTGTACCGTTGCCTTACGCCAGACGGCGTAATGATTACGCAAAGTGAATCTCCACGCTTTAATAGCGGTGTGTTTGTTGAGATTTATGATACTTATAAGCAGATATTCGGACAGGATAAAGTACACTGCTACCTTGCTGCCATTCCTACCTATCCTACAGGCACCTGGAGTTTTTCTTATTCTTCTAAAGGAGAATCTCATCCGCTGAAATTTAACCGTGAGGCAGCAGCAGAATTCTCGGTAGCTAAAGGGCTTAAATACTACAATGAAGAAATTCATACGGCCGCTTTTGCATTGCCAAACTTTGTAAAAGGACTACTTAAAACGAATCAAAAATAATTAGTCTCCGCTACTTTATACATGAATAATAAAGAACAAAAAATTGCCGGCTTTGATCCTAATGGAGTAGGTGATGTGAGTGGAGGCCTTTTTGGCCTGCCCTTTAATGTAGATGAAGCAGAAGTTGTCATTGTACCGGTTCCGTGGGAAGTAACGGTGTCTTATAGCGCTGGTACGGCACAGGGACCAAGAGCAGTTAAAGATGCTTCGCCGCAACTCGACCTTTTTGACCCCAACATTAAAGATGCCTGGAAGCTGGGCCTTGCTATGGAGGAAATTCCTTATGTGTGGGAGAATGCAAGCGAGGAGCTGCGAAAAAAAGCAGAGGAATATATTACATGGCTGGAAGCAGGAAGCCCGGAGCATGATAAAGCAAAGTTTGAGTCCCTGGCTACAGAAGTTACTACAAAAGGAGAGGAGTTGCTACAATGGCTGAAGCAAAAAGCTCTAACCTTAATGGAAAAAGGGAAACTGGTTGGTGTGTTGGGCGGAGATCATAGTACACCGCTTGGACTGATGCATGCGCTAGCTGAGAAGCACGAGGAGTATGGTATACTTCAGGTAGATGCGCATGCAGATTTACGCAATGCCTATGAGGGCTTCGAGTATTCACATGCTTCGATCATGTATAATGCCCTAAAGCTACCTCAGGTAAAGAAGCTGGTACAAGTAGGCATCAGAGATTTAGCTGAGTCAGAAGCAGAAATGGCTGATCAGTCTAACGGCAGAATAACAGTGTTTTATGATGCTGTGCTTAAAGAAAACATGTATGAAGGCGACAGCTGGAAAAAACAGTGCAAAAAGATTATTGCTCAGTTGCCGCAGAAGGTTTACATCAGCTTCGACATAGATGGGCTTGATCCAAAATTATGTCCCGCAACTGGTACACCAGTACCTGGAGGGTTAGAATTTGAGCAAGCAGTTTACCTGATCAAGCAACTGGTAAAATCTGGCCGTGAGATTGTAGGCTTTGACCTATGTGAAGTTGCTCCTGGCGACAGCGAGTGGAACGGAAATGTGGGAGCCCGTATGCTTTATAAGCTTTGTAACTGGATGGCAGTATCACAGAAGCGCTTAGAAGCTCAGTTTTAAGAAGTTCAATAGCTTTAGTTAAGATATTGAAAACCCTACAGATGATTTCTGTAGGGCTTTCTTTTTTATAAAAAGTGGTTCATTGCCTGTTAATTTGTTAAGGTTCTTCTTAAATCAACGTGAGCTCGGGATTTAGACATTTATTCTGGCGGGCTTAAAGCTGCATGTCTGGTCCAGAAAGGTGTAGGCGGTCAGCCCTGAGAAGATCTGCGCCAAGGCGTTGAGCGGATTTCGGTCGCGTATGTGGTCGATGTCGCAAACCGTCATCAAAATATCATTGACCGCCTCAATGCTGCCGCGTCTGAGCATGTTCTTCATGTTGCGCCGCACTTTGGTGACCAGGTGCAGGCCTTTTTCCAGCAGCTCCTTCATCAGGGAAGTGAGGTAGCCCTTGTCGCCGTAGCACTTGCCCTTCAGGCCCTTGAGCAGGAAGGAGAGCACCTTCGGGTTGTTGTCAGCCACATGGGCCGGTGTGACCAGGAAGCGCACCAGCTGGCCACGTCCCCAAAGACGCTGTGGGAGTGGATGCGGCGGTTGTTACAGACGGGCAGCTTCTTGGAGTCGATGTAGTAACGGCCGCCTCTCTGGGAGCGGCCCGCCCGGTAGTGGGCCAGCAGGAAAGCATGCAGCAGCGTCTGCTTGGCCAGCTCCAGGAAGTGCGTGTACGAGACGGCACGGGGGAAGTAGCTTCTCATCTCCCCCAGAACCAGGCGCTCATAGTAGTACTGAAAGCACTTGAAGCCCGACAGATGGTAAAGGGTAAGGATAGTCAAGACCTCGCTGTCACTTAAGCCAGGCTTGCGGCCAGCCAGGTGGCGCGGCTCGAGCCCCTCTGGCAACGGATGGGTAGTAAAGTGCTCTTTCAACTGAAGGCAGAAATCATCGATTTCGCAGAACACTTCCACGACTTTGGCAGTATTTATGATAAAGTACATAAGGCTAAGGAGTTAGGTGAAACATTGGATATTATTTCTACCCGCTCCTTAGCCTTATTGTTTGTGTAAAATTATGATTTGAAATAGGTTAATTCCCGAGTCCACGTTAAATCAGAAGGTCTGTAGGTTATGTATTAATAGTTTTGTTACAAGCTAATTAACCTGTATTGGTTATAGTTAAACTTTAGTTCCTTTATCTGTTGTTTTAAATCTAAGCTTACTAGGGCGCAACTTATCTTTCTAGCTATGTTCCCGTATGTATGTTTCATAATATGGAAAAACTATATTTGATAAACATTTTAAACTATGGGAATAATTATCAGACTTTTAGTTGTCGTAGCAGCAGCTTTAATTTCATCATACATACTGCCAGGCGTTCAGATCAGTGGCTTTACCTCAGCACTTATGCTGGCAATAGTTCTTGCTATTCTCAATGCTATTGTTCGGCCTATACTAGTGCTTTTGACTATACCTATTACCATACTTACTCTTGGTCTGTTTTTGCTGGTGATAAATGCGTTGATTATTCTACTGGCTGATTCACTGGTACCGGGGTTCAATGTAGACGGCTTCTTTTGGGCTTTGATTTTTAGCTTTGTTTTAGCTATTGTAACGTCTATACTCGATGCTATTTTTGATAGATAGTAATAGTTCTGGTAAAAAAATAAAAGCAGCCTGCTAACTAAATGGCAGGCCGCTTTTATTTTATCTCCTAGTGCTTTTACAAGCTCTTACCCATTAATCCAGTTCTGGCAGGCATCAGCACACTCCTTGCAAATATCAGCGCAATGCTGGCAATGCTCAGTGTCATGTTTACGGCACTCTTCTTCGCACAGGCGGCAAATTTCGATACACTCCTTCATGATGTGCTTTGCATGTTCTGAACTACGGGCTACAAACCGGGAGGTTAGGGCACAAATATCTGCACAGTCACGGTCCAGCATAATACAACGGGCCATCATTTTTACATTATCCTCCTGCAGGCATTCTGTAGCACATACTTCACATGCTGTTATACATTTTACCAGTACATGTTGTAAGTCGTTTGTTTTATCTGATTTCATAGTTTTGTTGTTAAAAGTTTAATGAAACAAAATACGGCTGCATTGTAGCTGTGGTTATTTTAATAGATGTAGAGGTAAGATAAACTCCAGCTTAAGCAGAAAAATGCTTTATCTTTGAATAATAAAGTGAAGAGGAAAATTCAGGCTAAGCCTGAGGTTGAGATTGATTAAAACATGAATATCAGAGAGGCTCGCGAAGCTTTAAAATTATACTTTGGCTACGAAAGGTTCCGCCCTATGCAGGAGCAGATCATTACCAATATTCTGAATAAGAAAGATGTGGTGGTGCTAATGCCTACAGGTGGTGGTAAATCTATCTGTTACCAGGTGCCAGCTGTGGTAATGCCGGGCTTATGCGTGGTAATATCACCGCTAATTGCTCTAATGAAAGACCAGGTGGAGGCTTTATTAACCAATGGTATACAGGCGGCATACATAAACAGTTCACAAAGTGCAGAACAACAATATACTATCGAAAACCAGTGTCTGAACGGAGAGCTTAAGCTGCTATATGTTTCTCCGGAAAAGCTCTTGTCTGCCGGTTTCCTGTCTTTTCTGAAGCGTATTAATATTTCTCTTTTTGCCGTGGATGAAGCACACTGTATATCTGCCTGGGGCCACGACTTCAGACCGGAGTATACACAGCTGAGAGCACTGAAGCAACAGTTCCAGACTACGCCAGTCGTTGCGTTAACCGCTACAGCCGACAGGCTCACACAAAAAGATATACAGGAGCAGCTTTGGCTGCAGAACCCCGATGTTTTTGTTGCTTCTTTTGACAGACCCAATATTAACCTGATGGTAAAGCCTGGCAAAGACAGGTTTAATAAAATTACGGAGTTCCTGGAACGACATTATAAACAGCCGGGAATTATATACTGCCTTAGTCGTAAGGCAACAGAGTCTTTGGCTAATAAGCTAAAGACACAGGGCTACAATGCCACATACTATCATGCTGGCATGTCGGCACAGCAACGCTCCAAGGCACAGGAGGCTTTTTTGCGCGATGATGTGCAGGTAGTTTGTGCGACAGTTGCTTTTGGTATGGGCATAGATAAATCTAATGTGCGTTGGGTAATACATTATAATCTTCCAAAAAACATCGAGGGGTACTACCAGGAGATAGGTCGTGCCGGAAGGGATGGAGCACAGTCTGATGCACTGCTGTTCTATAGTTTCGCAGACGTGATGAACATGCGCAACATGCTTTCGGAGGGAGATAAAGCACAGACAGAACTGCAACTTGTCAAGCTAGAGCGCATGCAACAGTTTGCTGAGGCAGCTTCTTGTCGCCGGCGCATATTGCTACAGTACTTCGGAGAAACCATGGACAAAGACTGTGGTAACTGCGACATTTGCCGGAATCCGCCCACAACTTTTGACGGTACTCTTATAGCTCAAAAGGCACTTTCTGCGGTAGCACGCACCCAGGAGAAAGCAAATATTGGTTTGCTCATAGACGTCCTCCGTGGGTCGAGGAGTAGCCAGGTTCTCTCAGCAGGCTATGATAAAATAAAAACCTATGGAGCAGGCCGTGATGTGAGTACGATGGACTGGAACCGCTATCTGCACCAGATGCTGAATGCCGGTTTGTTAGAGCTTGCTTATGATCAGAATTATGCCTTAAAGCTTACAGACCAAAGTAGACAAGTGCTTTTTGAGGGGAAAAAAGTACAGATGGTTAAGTTTGAGGAAGCTAAGCAGCAGGAAGAGACCGTAAAACCGCGTCCTAAACGGGAGGTAATTAAAGATGCCTTATTTGATAAGCTTCGCTCGTTACGCAAGCAAATTGCCGATGAACAGAATGTTCCGCCTTATGTAGTGTTTAACGATAGCACTTTGCAGGAAATGGCTGCAGAAAAGCCTACGAACCGTATCACAATGTTAGCAATATCCGGAGTAGGAGCACAGAAATATGAGCGGTATGGAGATGCATTTATTAATGCAATAATAAGTTTTGTAACAGAGGAACAAGCGAAAGGAAACAAAGTAAAAGGTGCCACTCATCTGCTTACTTTTGAAGCCTATCAACAAGGGTTAAGTCCTGAGCAGATTTCCATACAGCGGAATCTGAATCCTGTTACCATATATTCTCATCTGGCTACCTTATATGAACAAGGTTATGCCGTTAATCTGTCTGATTTTATTTCCAAAGCAGAATATAATGTCATAAAAAAGGCCATAGAAAAACTTGGAGCAGATTCTAAGCTAAAAGATCTTTTTGAGATGCTGGGCGAGCAGTACGAATATCATAAAATAAGATTGGCACTGGCAATTTATAAGAAACAAAATAGCATTTAAAATGTCTCTAAGAAGAGGTGGTATCAGGTAAAGGCAAGTTCTTCTTTTTAGTTAATAAAGTTAATCAATAAAAAAGCCTTTTCAGAAGTACCTTTTGATTTTATACATATTCTTGTAAGTGTCTTTATAGTGCAAAAAATAACTTAATTATAAAAAAATAATGCTAATTGAATTAGTATATTAGTTAACTTGTTAGTACATTTACACATATGTATAGTTGCAGAAGTGGCTATTTAAGAAAATGAACTAAAACTATTGGCAATATAAGTGCAAATGGTAACATCTAATATTAGGTACTTAAGAAAGAAAATTGGCTTTACTCAGGCACAGTTAGCTGAGAAGCTTGATATAAAACGCTCATTAATAGGGGCTTACGAAGAGGGGAGAGCTGAACCAAAATTAAGTACCTTGGTTAACATAGCACGCCTTTTCGATATATCTCTGGATGATCTGATTACACTTGACCTCTCAGAAGAGAAGTATGCTGGAAGTAAAGGTATGAAGCCAAGTAGAGGAAACAGTCTTCGTGTTCTGGCTATTACGGTAGATGATGAGCAGAAAGAAAATATAGAACTTGTTCCCTATAAAGCTAGTGCTGGTTACCTGAATGGCTATGCTGATCCTGAGTTTATTGAGGAGTTGCCACGCTTCCGTTTACCTATGTTGGGTAATACAGGCACCTTCAGGGCTTTTGAAATCAGTGGTGACTCTATGTTGCCCATTGCCTCAGGCACTGTTATAGTAGGTCGCTTTATAGAAGAATGGAGTTCTATCAAAGATGGTACTCCTTGCATTATCGTCAGCCAGAAAGAAGGAGTTGTATTCAAGAGAATCTATAATAAAATTCAGGAAGCTGCTGTTTTAAGGCTTCATTCTGACAATCCTGTTTATTCTCCTTATGAACTGAACGTAGAGGATGTACTGGAGATATGGGAAGCTAAATCTTATATCAGCTCTACATTTCCTATTGCAGATCTTTCTTTAGACAAGCTTTCTTCTATTGTGCTTGACCTGCAAAAAGAGGTGCTTAAACTTAAAAAAGCCTAAAAAATTAATCTTTTGATAATACTTCAAATCCTGCTCGAAAGACGCAGGATTTTTTGTTTTAGCTGGTTATAAGGCTTCTGTTAAGCTTAAATCTAACAAGAAAGCATTTTATGCGTATTGCATAACCGATGTACTTGTTCATTTTTTAAGATATCATATTAATATTAACTATTCCATCCAATGATAAAACTAATTACAGCACCTGAGCGTCGCGAAGCAAGAGTAGGAGACTCCTTATCATCTCATTATCTTTTTTCTTTTGCTGATTATTATGACCCTGATAATGTTCAGTTCGGATCTTTGCGGGTGTTTAACGATGTTGTGATAGGACCAGGAGGTAGTATTCCGGCACATCCGCAAGCAGATATGGAAGTGTTAACCATAGTGCTGGATGGTGAAATAGTGCATCTGGACAATATAGGAAACGAGGTTACCTTAGCTGCAGGGCAGGTACAGCGTATAACAGCGGGAACAGGCATAACTCATTCTGCCAGAAACATGACCGATAAAGATGCGCATGTGTACCAGTTGTGGTTGTTGCCTAATAAGCGTGATCTGGCTCCTTCATATGAACAAATGGATTTAGGGTTTCTGGACAAGACTGGTGAACTTTTTCCCTTGGCAACAGGACAAAAAGTGCTGGAAGATCTGGTTTTCCTGAATTCTAATTCCACTGTTTATTATTGTAACTTAGGTTCTGGTGATGAAGTAGATTTTAGAACCTTTAAGATCCGGAAGACCCTGATCTATGTAACAGGTGGCAGCTTGTTAATTGATAATATGGAGGTAAACATACATGACCAGGTGCGTCTTGAAGAGCAGGAGGTAATTCGAATACATGCTACCTCTAAGGCTTCTTTTATTTTGGTAGATGTGCCAGCTCTGGAGGTAAACTTTTAATCTAGCTGCCCCTGTTGTACTTTATTGTTAATGATAAAGTTGTTAGCTAAGGCAGATTATAAAGCTATAAAGTAAAAAAGCAGCATGAACCCATGCTGCTTTTTTACTTTATAGCCGACGAAAGAAAATTTATAAAGTGTATTTCCTGCCTTTGTTCTGTTCTTTCAGATACTCCATCAGCGGCTGGAAATAATCTACCATAGCACGGGCGCTTAGTTCTTCTCCAGTCTTATTTTTCAGCATTTTACGCCAGTCGGCGGAAGCCCCGGGATACATAATTTCACGAAGGAAGTTCCCGACTTTTTTGCTACCGTAGTAGTTTGTTGCATGCGGATCTTGCTTTAGTATGTTCTTTGCAATGTGATCATGCAGCTGAAACAGAATTACGTAAGACAGTGCATAATCATAGTATTGTGCCGCATCGTCGTTGATATGCGTTTTAGTAGTGGCATCTGTATATTCCTCTCCACGCGGCGAGGGAGGCACAATACCTTGGTATTTTTTCGCCAGTTCCCACCAACGCTTGTTTAACTGGTTAGCAGGTAAATTCTGAGCATAAAAGTCATGTTCCCATTCACTCATTACACCAGCTGCAAAAGGAATGAACGTTACATAACTTAGTGCTTCTTTAAGCAGTGTTTGCACTCCATCTGTCTCTGCGTTTTTATCAATCAGGTTTAGCTCGATCAGGAAAGGCTTTTGCATGGCTGCGAGCCCCATTAAACTACCCATTGCTTCGTGGTAAGCACGGTTTGCTCCGCCACGTAATAGTACAGGTACATCAGGGTTTGTGTAAGTCATGTAGTAATAAATATGCCCTAGCTCATGGTGCGTGGTTTCGTACCATTCCGAGTTTGGTTCCACACTCATCAGGCTCCGAACATCTTTGTCCAGGTCCATGTGCCAGGCAGAGGCATGGTTATTTTTTTTATAATTTGCGTTAGCAGGCAAAGGGTACAGGCTGGATTTTTCATAAAAAGACTGCGGCAACTTGTCGAAGCCTAGGCTTACATAAAAGCGCTCCGCCTGATTTACAAGCCATTCCTCACCTTTAGGTTTTAAGGCACCATCCAAGTCAATTCCTTTGACCTCTACCATTGAGCTCCAGTCCTGCCCCCAACGGTTAGGCAACCAGTGAGCAGGCAGGTAATCAGGTACTTCTTTCACACCATATTTCTTGGCCAGTTCATATCGGGCATACGTGTGCAACTCGCGGTACAGCGGGCGTAGTTCCTCGTTTATCTGCTGCACCAGATTCATCATCTGCTGACGTGTCATACCGTAATCAGAAGCCTGGTAAGAGAAGTAGTCATCATATCCGAGGCTCTGAACAGTTTTATTGCGCAGGTCACGAAGGTTAAGTATTCCCTCACGCAGGTTCTTGCCAACTTCTTTACTTGCCTGCCATGCATCAAGACGTTTCTTCAGGCTTGTCTCATTTTTTAAGATGTTATCTATGTCGTTGGTGCTGACAGACTTCTCATAAATGCGATAGTCGAAGCCATACAGCTTTTCTGTTTGCTCTGTTTCTGCTTTAATGCGAGCCTTCACAACATCGGGTATAATCTGTGGGTTATTGGCTCCTGTGTAAAGAACAGCTTCTAACTGCTTTACCTGCAGGTCTGTGAGTTGCTCTTTTTGCTCCAGTAAAGCCTTTGCCTTTTCTATGTTTTCTGCACTTCCAGTAAAAGCGGCAAATGCTTCGTTAGCCTTTCGGGTTGCTACAGCATTGGTAGAGTCACCTTCAACAATCGTTGTATTAGAAGCCCATTCTGCTTCTGTAGATGCAGTGTATAGTTGCTGATAATCTTTCGAATATCTATCTAAAAATGCCTGGGCCTCTTGCTGTACAGCCGTGTTTTCGGAAGTTATGGCTGTAGAAGCGGACTCTGTCTTTTGACTAGAGCAGGAGGTAAGCAGAACAGCGGCGGTTAAGCCGGTAAGGATGATTTTTTGCATATATTGATTCTGATAAGAGGAATAAATTAAGCTCTAGTAAACCAAAAGTAAAGCTTGAGCGATTACCTAACTCCAAATATAAGGATAAATCAGAAGAAGAACGGATCGGTTTATGAACGCAGTGGCTCTGCTACACTTCATGAAGCAGGGGTATCTTAAAGTTCGGAAAAGGTTAAAGTTATATCTGGAATGCTAAAGCTGTTTATGGTTGTTTTTACTCCTTGTGCCGTGAGGTTGGTGAGACCAATAGGCCATCACTCCCTTAAGAAGTTAAAATAAATCCAGCTTTCATTGAATAATCAATAAAAAGCTATAATTAATATATCTTTTTATGTTAATATACCGTTTAAGCAGTTTTATCAGAAACAGACACAATCTGATCTTACAGCTAAACGTATTTCTGTAGAACAGGTCGTAGTTGCTGACTGTCGTGTCACGTTACTTTATTACAATCAGCAAGCCTTTTATGATTACATAATTTTAGTAATAATTATTCTAAATAAGCTAACTAACATTAGGTTTTTAAAATGATCTGCTTATATTTATCTGTTGAAAAAAATAATCTAGACTATGGCCGAAAATGTTTATGATGCAATTGTAGTTGGTTCAGGTATTTCAGGAGGATGGGCTGCCAAAGAACTTACTGAAAAAGGGTTAAAGACCATTATGCTGGAACGTGGTCGAAACATTGAACACGTTAAAGATTACACCCATACTAATAAAAACCCCTGGGAGTTTCCGCATAGAGGTGGCCGTACACAACAAATGATAGCAGATTACCCGGTGCTGAAGCGAGATTATGCTTTAAATGAAACAAACCTTGAGTTCTGGGTAAACGAAAAAGAAAGCCCTTATACAGAAACTAAACGCTTCGACTGGTACAGGGGTTACCATGTTGGTGGCAGGTCGTTAATGTGGGGGCGCCAGAGCTACCGCTTAAGCGACCTTGATTTTGAAGCAAATGCTAAAGACGGTATTGCTACTGACTGGCCTATCCGTTATAAAGATCTGGCTAACTGGTACAGTTACGTAGAAAAGTTTGCAGGTATTAGTGGCTCAAAAGATGGCCTTCCCCAGTTACCTGACGGCGAATTTCTTCCTCCAATGGATATGAACTGTGTGGAGAAGGATGTTGCAACTCGCATAAAAGAACATTACAAGGGCAACCGTCACATGATTATTGGTCGTGTAGCTAATCTTACTGCTCCTCTTCAAAATAGGGTTAACTGCCAGTACCGTAATAAATGCTGGAATGGCTGTCCATTCGGTGGTTACTTCAGCACACAATCTTCTACACTTCCTGCCGCTATGGCAACTGGTAACCTTACACTGCGTCCTTTTTCTATCGTAACTAAAATCCTTTATGATAAAGATACAAAAAAAGCAAAAGGAGTGGAGGTGCTGGATGCGCAGACAAACCAAACCTATGAATATTATGCTAAGGTTGTGTTTCTGAATGCTTCTACACTGAACTCTACCTGGGTGCTCATGAACTCTGCTACAGATGTTTGGGAAGGTGGTTTAGGAAGTAGCAGTGGTGAGCTAGGCCACAATTTAATGGATCATCACTTCAGAGCAGGGGCTTCTGGTGTGGCAGAAGGTTACGAAGACAAATACTACTATGGCCGCCGTCCGAATGGTATTTATATTCCTCGGTTCAGGAATCTGAACGGTGAAAAGCGAGACTACATTCGTGGTTTTGGCTACCAGGGCAGAGCCGGACGCGACGGATGGAGCCGAGAAATAGCCGAGATGAGCATCGGCGCTGATTTTAAAGATGCTTTATGTGAGCCAGGCCAGTGGACAATGGGTATTACAGGCTTTGGAGAAACATTGCCTTATCATGAAAACAAAGTGTCGCTCGATAAAAATAAGAAAGATAAATGGGGCCTTCCGGTATTAGCCATTGATTGCGAGATAAAAGAGAACGAGAAGAAAATGCGCAAGGACATGATGGAGGATGCAAAGGAAATGCTGGAAATTGCCGGAATTAAAGATGTAAGAACTTATGATTCTGGTTATGCTATGGGTATGGGTATACACGAGATGGGAACAGCCCGCATGGGTAGAGACCCTAAATCTTCTGTGCTGAACGAGCATAACCAGGTGTGGGATGCGAAGAATGTATACGTGACAGATGGCTCTTGTATGACCTCTGCCGGCTGTCAGAATCCTTCGCTTACTTATATGGCCCTTACAGCAAGAGCAGTAGATCATGCTGTAGGCGAAATGAAAAAGCTTAATATATAATATTCTGGTGTAGCAAATCCAAAACACATTATCCTGGTATAGCTATGGCAAAAAAGAAAAAAACTGGTTCATCGCAAGGCAAATCAAGAAGAGGCTTTCTGAAAGCAGGAGCGCTGGCAGCGGCTGGCTTTATGATTGTTCCACGGCATGTGCTTGGAGGCAAAGGGTTTCTTGCGCCGAGCGACAGGCTTGTTATAGCTGGTGTGGGAGTTGGGGGAAAAGGAGAAAGCGACATTAAGAAATTCTATGATAGTGGCAAAGCAGACATAGCCTTTCTTTGTGATGTAGATGACCGAAGAGCAGCTAACTCACGACAGCTCTTTCCAAAGGCAAAGTATTATAAAGACTGGCGGGAAATGTTCGATAAGGAGGCTAAAAATTTTGATGCAGTATCTGTCTCTACACCAGATCATAATCATGCTATAACAACCTTGGCTGCCATGCAGTTAGGAAAGCATGTTTATGTTCAGAAGCCTTTGACACATGACATCTATGAGGCCCGCATGCTTACAGAGGCTGCCAAACGCTATAAAGTAGTTACCCAAATGGGAAACCAGGGAGCATCTGGTGATGGGGTGCGTCAGCTGCGGGAGTGGTACGACGCAGGTGTAATCGGCGATGTGCATACAGTTTATTGTTGGACTGACAGGCCCGTGTGGCCCCAAGGAATTCCCTGGTCAGCCTCTAAAGCTGAGATTCCGAAGGAACTTGACTGGAACCTTTGGCTGGGCACTGCTCCTGAAAAAGATTACATCGATAAACTGGTGCCTTTTAACTGGCGTGGCTGGTGGGACTATGGTACTGGTGCGCTGGGCGATATGGGTTGCCATTTAATAGAAGCACCCTTTAGTGTGCTTAACCTTAAATATGCCAATGATGTGCAAGCCAGTGTAGGAAGTATTTATGTAGATGAATTTAAGCGTGGTTACTTCCCTGAAAGTTGTCCTCCTTCAAGCCACGTGACACTAACCTTTCCAAAGACAAACAAAACTAAAGGCAGGGTAACACTTCATTGGATGGATGGGGGCATACAGCCGGAGCGTCCGGATGAGTTAGGGCCGAATGAGATGTTTGGCGACGGAGGCAACGGTATTTTGTTTATCGGCACAAAAGGTAAAATGATGGCAAGTACTTATTCAGAAAATCCACGTTTACTACCGACCTCCCGTACATCAGAAATCAATGTAAAGCCTAAATTGGCCAGGGTGTCTGGTAGTGCCGATGGGCATTATGCACAGTGGGTGGAAGGATGTATAGCGGGTTATGGTAAAAAAGAGTTAAGCGCTCCTTTCGAGATATCAGGACCACTGACGGAAGCTTTACTCATGGCTAATCTTGCAATTCGGGGGTTTGATATTCGTAAACCCAAGGCTTCAGGCAACGGTTTTGACTATCCGGGAAGATACATAAAACTGTTGTGGGACAATGAGCAGATGCGGATCATGAACTTCGACGATGTTAATCAATTTGTAAAACGGGACTACCGTAGCGGCTGGGCACTTGGAGCATAATTTTAAAAGGGCTATATTTAATTATCATTCGTGAGTTAAAAGGCCTGCTTCGTCTATTTGAAATTATTATAAGTTATTAGTCTCTTACTAAAAACATTATGAACAGAAGAGAAGCTTTATCAGCAATAGGCTGGCTAATGGGAGGTGCAGTAATAGGTGCTGACCTCTTGGTTTCCTGTACGTCAAGACCATTACAGGTTAACGATTTATTTAATCAGGACCAGATTACTTTCCTGAACGAGGTGTCAGATACCATTTTGCCTGCTACCAGTTCTCCTGGTGCTAAGGACGCTAAAGTTGGAGCATTTATGGCCGTAATGGTGCAGGATTGCTATACTCCTGAAGACCAGAAAGTGTTTATGGAAGGAATTTCTCAGTTGGATGAGCAGTGCGAAAAGAAAAACGGTAAAAAGTTTTTAGAGTGTGATACGAAGCAGCGCACAGCTTTTTTAACAGCTCTGGATGAAGAACAGAAGCAGTATATGATAACTAAAAAGGAAGGTGATCCTAATCATTATTTCCGAATGATGAAAGAGCTAACCCTTTTAGGATTTTTTACTTCAGAAGAGGGGTCGACTAAAGCAATGCGTTATGTTGCTGTACCTGGCAGGTATGATGCCTGTGTACCTTATAAAAAAGGAGATAAAGCCTGGGCTACTTCATGACTAATTATAGGTTGCCTGTAGCAGATTTTCTGGAATGAAATCATCAATTTTAGTTATAGCTTATACGTTTAATGACTTCAAAATTAATTTAAAGCAGAATTTAAGCTAAAGCTAAGAATGAGATTGTCAATATGAAAAACACCTGAAAAATAAACATGTATAAAAAACTAAAACTTGGTATGATTGGCGGTGGACAGGGAGCATTTATTGGTGCTGTTCATCGTATTGCTGCCCGTATAGACGGTGAATATGAACTGGTATGCGGCGCCTTCAGCAGTAACCCTGAAAAGTCTAAGGCCAGCGGCGAACTGCTGGGGCTGTCGCCGGACAGAGTCTATAATTCATACCAGGAACTCTATGAAAAAGAAAAGCAATTGCCTGAAGAGGAACGTGTACAGGTCATAAGCATTGTGACACCAAATCACGTGCACTTCGAACCTACTAAACTTGCTTTGGAAAGCGGCTTTCATGTCATCCTGGATAAACCGATGACTTTCTCTCTTGCTGAGGCATTGGAACTTCGCAAAGTAGTTGAGCAAACTGATAGGTTGTTTTGCCTCACGCACACCTACACAGGTTATCCAATGGTGAAAGAAGCCAGGCAGTTGGTCACTTCTGGTAAGCTTGGTAAAATCAGAAAAGTATATGTGGAATATCCGCAGGGGTGGTTAAGCACCTTTGAAGAAGGAGGAGAGAATAAGCAGGCATCCTGGAGAACTGACCCAAAGCAAAGTGGTATAGCCGGGGCTATGGGCGATATCGGTACGCATGCTTTCAACTTGGCAGAATATGTTTCAGGGTTAGAGGTAGTGCAGCTTTGTGCCGATATTAATATTGTTGTAGAGGGAAGGCAGCTTGATGACGACGGTGCTTCTTTTCTGAAGTTTGATAATGGAGCGAGCGGAGTGCTTTTTGCTACCCAGGTTGCCGCAGGAGAAGAGAACAATATTAAAATTAGAGTTTATGGTGAGAAAGGTGGCCTGGAGTGGCAGCAGGATATAGCCAATACCTTGCTTGTGAAATGGCTTGATCGCCCGTCAGAAATTTACCGTACGGGCGGAGCTGGCGTAGGCTCTTTTGCTCAGCATAACACCCGCACGCCAGGAGGACACCCGGAAGGCTATCTGGAAGCTTTCGCTAACCTTTACCGTAATTTTGCTCTTTGTGTGAATGCCCGGCTGGAGGGTAAAACTCCGGAACTTGAGTGGCAGGATTATCCGGGTATAGAAGAAGGTGTACGAGGAATGGCTTTTATAGAAAATGTGATTGCCTCTGGTAAATCTGATAAAAAATGGACTGACTTCACTATTTAACAAACTATGACTACAATACAGGGACCAGCAATTTTCTTGGCACAATTTTTAGGTGACCAGCCGCCCTTCGACAACCTGGAATCTATCTGCAGATGGGCCAAAAGCATCGGCTTCGAAGGTGTACAGATACCAACATGGGCTACTAATTACTTTGATTTACAGAAAGCGGCAGAAAGCAAAACATATGCAGATGAGATAAAAGGAATGGTTGAAAGCCAGGGGCTACGAATTACGGAGCTTTCGACACACTTACAGGGGCAACTGGTGGCAGTTAATCCTGCGTACGATAAACTTTTTGATGGTTTTGCTCCTGAAGCGTATCATAACAACCCTAAAGCCAGAACCGAATGGGCTGTGCAACAATTAAAGTATGCGGCAAAAGCATCTCAGAACCTAGGCTTAACGGCTCATGCTACCTTCAGCGGATCCTTACTATGGCACACAGTTTATCCCTGGCCTCAAAGACCTGCAGGCTTAGTCGATGCTGGTTTTAAAGAATTAGCCGATAGATGGTTGCCTATCTTGAATGCATTTGACGAAGCTGGTGTAGATGTATGCTATGAAATTCACCCGGGTGAAGATCTGCACGATGGAATAACATATGAAATGTTCCTGGAGAAGGTTAACAATCATGCCAGAGCCTGTCTGTTGTATGATCCGTCTCACTTCGTGCTTCAATGCCTGGACTACCTTGCTTATATTGATCATTATCATGAGCGCATCCGCATGTTCCATGTTAAAGATGCGGAGTTTAACCCAAGCGGGAAGCAAGGCGTGTATGGAGGATACCAAAATTGGGTAAACCGTGCCGGCCGTTTCCGTTCTTTAGGCGATGGACAGGTAGATTTTAAATCTGTCTTTAGCAAGCTTACAACCTACGACTTTAAGGGCTGGGCTGTAATGGAATGGGAATGCGCTTTAAAACATCCGGAAGATGGGGCACGCGAAGGTGCTGCATTTATCAAAGATCATATTATCCGTGTTACCGAAAAAGCATTCGATGATTTTGCTGCTTCAGGTATAGATGAATCTCTTAACAAAGAAATATTAGGCCTAAAATAACCTTTCACTTAAGCACGTACTAATTTTAATGAAAAAGATCTTTTTCGCTGCTAGCTGCTTAGCTTTTATGGCAGCATGCAGCAGTAATACTAACTCTGAATATGACGGTTACTATGATGGTAACAATGCGACAGACAGTGCCTCAGGAGCAAATATCAGTGCCGCCGCAAGGCAATCTGATGTAGATACCAGCGTAAATAACATTGGTACAGATCGTACACCTGATGCCGCTGCTGACAATTATAAAAAAGGTGAAAACCTTATTGCCATGTCAGACTGCATGTCCTGCCATAAAGTAGATCAGAAACTTGTAGGTCCTGCTTATAATGATGTGGCTGATAAGTATGAGTTTAACGATAAAAACGTTGATTACCTTTCTCAGAAAATAATAAAAGGAGGCAGTGGTGTTTGGGACCAGATTCCTATGACGCCTCACCCTGACCTAAGTGAAGAGGATGCCAAAGAAATGGCTAAATATGTTTTATCTCTAAATAAATAACACCATGGTACGTTACATCTCCTCCGCATTTCTTATAGTTACAGCCCTTTCTTTTTCGTCTTGCCAGGATGGAACGGCAAAGCAAGATGGAGGAGATGCAACAGTGCCTGTGGTGGCAGAGCAGGATGACTGGACTCCTTTGTTTGATGGCTCTTCAACAAAAGGCTGGCATACCTATGGACAGCATACTGTAGGAAAAGCCTGGAAAGTTGATAATGGAACATTGCATCTCGATGCATCAAACAAAAAAGACTGGCAGACCAATGATGGTGGAGATATTGTAACGGATGAGGATTACGGCAATTTTCACCTGAAGCTGGACTGGAAAATAGCACCAAATGGAAATAGCGGCGTGGTCTTTTTTGTGAAAGAGGATACAGCCGCTTATCCTTTTACCTGGAGTACTGGTCTGGAAATGCAGGTACTGGACAATGAAGGACACCCGGATGCTAAAATTCATAAACACCGGGCTGGTGATTTGTACGACCTAATTGCTAGTGGTAAAGAAACAGTGAAACCCGCTGGGGAGTGGAACCACTCAGAGATTATCAGCAATAATGGAAACGTTGAACTCTACCTGAATGGAACAAACGTTGTAACCACTACGCTGTGGGATAACAATTGGAAAAAAATGATTGCCGAAAGTAAATTTAGCTCCATGCCCGCCTTTGGTACTTTTAAAACAGGAAAGATTGCTTTACAGGACCACGGCAATGATGTGTGGTACAGGAACATCATGATCAAAAAACTTTAATTAACTCAAGAAAGCTCAATAACATGACTTCAATAACCCGAATCAAACTATCAACCATGATGTTCCTAGAGTTCTTTGTCTGGGGCGCGTGGTTTGTTACGTTAGGAACTTTTTTAGGCAGTAACCTGAAAGCAACTGAGCTTGAAACAGCAAGTGTGTTCTCAACGCAGTCTTTCGGGGCTATTATTGCGCCCTTCATTATCGGGCTTATTGCCGATAAATATTTCAATGCAGAGAGAATTCTGGGAGTTTTACACCTGATCGGCGCCTTCTTAATGTACCAGATGTATCATTCTGATAATGTAGGCGCTTTCTACCCTTACGTGCTGACCTATATGATCGCCTTTATGCCAACGCTAGCCCTGGTCAATTCTGTTTCATTCAGACAAATGACTAATCCTGAGAAAGAATTCTCTGTGATCCGGGTTTGGGGTACGATTGGCTGGATTGTGGCAGGTTTGTCTATCAGCTACATATTCCATTGGGATTCAGCTCAAAGTATTGGAGAGGGTTTGCTGCGTAATACATTTATGATGGCAGGTGTTGCTTCTTTGATACTTGGTATATATAGCTTCCTGCTGCCGAAAACGCCTCCTGTAAAACAGCAGGATAAAAGCAGTTCTGTTTCTGACATTTTAGGGTTGGATGCCATCAAACTTTTAAAGAACAAAGACTTCCTAATATTCTTTATATCGTCTATTTTAATCTGTATACCATTGGCATTTTATTATCAGAATGCGAATCCGTTCTTGACAAGCGTCGGCCTTGATAACCCAACAGGGAAAATGACGATTGGGCAAATCTCAGAAGTAATGTTTTTGTTGCTGTTACCTGTGTTCTTCTCTAGGTTTGGCTTTAAAAAAACAATATTAGTAGGTATGCTGGCATGGGCAGTTCGTTACCTGTTGTTTGCTTATGGCAACGCCAATGAGTTATCTTTTATGCTAATTATAGGTATTGCCTTACATGGCATTTGCTATGACTTCTTCTTTGTGTCAGGCCAGATTTATACAGATGCAAGAGCAGGAGAAAAATATAAAAGTTCTGCTCAGGGGCTTGTTACATTGGCAACTTACGGTGTAGGTATGTTGATAGGTTTCTGGGTAGCTGGCTTTGTAAGCGAGTACTACAGAGGTGCTGGTACTGAGAGTTTCTGGCAAAGTGTATGGCTGGTGCCTGCAGGTATAGCGGGTGTGGTAGCATTGCTTTTTGTTTTGTTCTTCAAAGACAGGCCAGTACCAGTTGATGCTGCTACGGACAAACCTTATGGTATTGAGTCTGAAAGGCAGGAGTTGACAAGTTTACCATAGAACAAGTATTTTATCTGTTAATTGCCATGTCAAAAAATCAGAATCGCAGAGCTGTTTTAAAAGGCCTTTTTGCTGGAACAGCAGCTGTAACCACATCTGGTATGTTAAGCTCCTTTAGTACCACAGATAATGAAGCAAAGCCTTTCAGGTTAAAGGGCAATGTTAACCATGCTGTCTGCCGCTGGTGCTTTAATGATATGCCGCTGGAGGAATTATGTATAGAAGCCAAGAAAATGGGCATCAAAGCCATTGACCTGGTGGGGCCGCAGGACTGGCCGGTACTCAAAAAGCATGGGCTGGACTCTTCTATGTGCAATGGAGCGGAGATAAACCTGGTAGACGGCTGGAATAATCCCGAGCATCATGCCACACTAATTAAGAACTACTCCGAGATGATTCCGAAAGTAGCTAAAGCCGGTTATAAAAATCTTATCTGTTTCAGCGGTAACCGCAATGGTATGGATGACGAAACAGGGCTGAAGAATTGTGTGGATGGCTTAAAGAAAGTGTTGCCTCTGGCAGAAAAAAATAACGTTGTGCTGGTAATGGAACTGCTAAACAGTAAGGTTAACCATAAAGATTACCATTGCGACAGAACCTCCTGGGGTGCGGAGTTGGCAAAAAGATTAGGTTCTGAAAACTTTAAGCTGCTTTATGACATCTATCACATGCAGATTGATGAGGGTGATGTCATTAGAAACATACAAGACTATCATCCTTACATAGCACATTATCACACAGCAGGTGTGCCGGGCCGGAACGAAATTGACGAGACACAGGAGCTTTATTATCCAGCCATCATAAAAGCCATTTTGAATACTGGATTCAGAGGATATGTTGCCCAGGAGTTTATTCCAAAGCAGGAAGATAAGTTAGCATCTTTGAGAAAAGCTGTTCAGATTTGCGACGTCTGAGCCTATTATGATTTTAATTCCATATAACTAACTCTACAATAAGAACTAATGAATAAAAGAAGATCTTTCCTTCAACAACTAGGTATGCTTTCTGCTGGTTTTGTTGTGGCACCCTCTTTAATTTCTTGTGATTCAGGAAACACAACTACTGCTGAAACGGCAGCTACAAGCCAGGAGCCTACTAATGGTGGAGCTGGCGGTAAGAGTGCAGCTAACGACGTTATTAAAACTGTTGGCTTACAGCTGTACACCTTACGTGAGGTGTTGCCAAATGACGTAAAGGGTGGGATAGCTAAAGTGGCACAGGCTGGTTATCAAGATGTAGAAACCTATGGGTACTCCAAGCAAGGTGGCTATTGGGGCTTGCAACCACAAGCTTTCAAAGAGCTTTTGGATGACAATGGGTTAATCTCCTCCAGTGGACATTATGACTTTGGCCAGTACATGACTGATGGCAACACAGATGCTGTTAAGGCTTACATAGAAGCTGGTAACACAGTTGGACATACATATATAACTGTACCATATTTAGGAGAGCCGGTGCGGAGCAATGCTGAAGACTATAAAGCCATTGCTGATAAGCTGAACAAAGCAGGGGAGATGTGTAAGGAGGCAGGCCTGAAGCTGGCTTACCATAACCATAACTTTGAGTTCGACAAGTTTGGCGATACAACAGGCTATGAGATTCTTCTAAGCGAAACCGACCAGTCGCTTGTAAGCTTCGAAGCAGATCTTTACTGGTTTGTAAGAGCGGGCAAAGAACCTACCGCTATGTTTAAGCAATATCCTAACCGCTTTGTAATGTGGCATGTGAAAGATATGGACAAAAACTCTCCTGAGTTAAATACTGAGGTAGGCAATGGGAGCATTAACTACAACGAGATTTTTGATCAGGCTAAGGTATCTGGTGTTGATCGGGTATTTGTAGAGCAGGAGAACTTTGCCGCTAACATGGACCCTTATCAGAGCATTGGTCAAAGCTATCGGTTTGTAAAAAATACGTTAATGGCTTAATGGTCTTAACTTTACTTTTTGTTGTTTGATCAAAGCAAGCCAACATACAAAAGAAGTGCTTCCCCATGAGAAAAGTGCTTCTTTTGTATGTTAAATCAAAGCTCTGTTATTTACGTAGCACCCATGTAGTCATTGTCCTTTCCTCCTCTACTAAAACTGTTTTTAAAGGCTCCAGCCTTTCCGCCTTTAACTGGTGCTCAACTTCCTGCAATATTTTTTTATCTGCCAGAAACCAGGTTTTGCCGTGAGGCATTTGATAAAACCTATCCTGCAAATGATGAAGTTTCCCTTCTAAACCAATAGTGGTACTGAAGCGGCAAAATAGCATTCCATCAGGCTTCAACACCCTCCATAACTCTGTTACCATTTCCCGGAAATGATTCTCACTCTTTGCGAAATGAAGTACTGCACTACAAAGTACTACATCAAAACAAGCATCAGGATATGGGAGAGACCTTAAATCAGATACAGTAAAGTTTTCCTGAGGTAAATGAGGGGCAATACGTGCGGCTAATTCCTGCAATTCCTGAATTGCAACTTCTGACACATCTGCCCCGAAAACATCTAAACCAGCCTGTATAAGGTATTTAATGTTGCGTCCGTTACCGCAGCCGGCATCAAGTAAGCGCATGCCAGCATTAATGCGGCCTTTAAGTAACTGGTCAAACAGGTAAATATCAATATTAGCAAAGAGAGAAGACAGTTCAGAAAGGGAAGGAATCATGTTTTGTAGAATTTTATTTTATGAAAAGTAAGCTGCTGTAAGGCTTAATGGAAATATGTATAGGCAAAGGCTACATTAAAAATTGAAACTACAGCTTCATTCAACTTAATTACTGACTCTAAAGCGGCTCCAATAGGTTGTATCAGAAGTTCTGACTGTTACCAGATAGGTGTCAGGCTTTATTTTGCCAATGTCATAGTGCCAGCTTTTTCTTTTATTCCTGACTTTAAGAGGTTTCTGATAAACCACACGTCCTTTGGTGTTTGAGATTTCAAGTACTGCATCTTCGTTCAGATTCTGTTCAAAGTGTAGGTTATAATTTCCCTCCTTAGTAGGGTAAAGGTTAATTCCGGATAATGCCCCTGCATTTTCTTCTGGATCAGCAGGAATAATGTTTACTGTTAGTTCGTCGGCTTGATCTGGCCCTGTTGCCTGAGCTTTTGCGGATAAAGAAAAGATTGTAAACCCTAACCCAAATAAAAGCCGCAGCATGTTTTTTTGCTTCTTTTTCATCTTCTCATCATTTAATAAAATCTAAGAACGCATTTTTGATGCCACAATTTTAACGCATGTTACTATAGAACATAATTAGCTTTTATATTTAACTGATACTCATATTTTATAGAATTTAAAAAGCAAAGGCAGCCATAAGTTGGCTGCCTTTGCTTTACTAAATGTTTATATGCTAGTAAACTGTGTCATAGGCAACAATTCTATTATTATTAAAAGTAGGTACATATAGTGTACCGCGGTCTTCTGAGAAACTGATATCAGCAGCATTTATATTTCTACCCTTTGTATCAAGCACACGCCATTTTCGGCCTACTTCATTCACAAAATATACTTCACCATTCCAGTTAGAGACAAAGTAACCACCGTTACCTGCTCTGGCAATACCATCCGCAGAAGGTATTTCATCAGTCCAATTGGTGAAGTTCTTGGTTTCCGTATCTAAGAGTTTAACCGTAGAGCTACCAGAGAAGGCAACAATCATACGGTCTCCCTCCAGAAAAAGCCCATTGGGTCTCTTTTCTTTCATTTTATCCAACCAGATAGTTACACGACCGTTGCGCATAATATAAATGCGCTGTTGCTCTGTATCCGTCACAAAAACATTTCCGGCGTTGTCTACTACCACATCGTTGAGCATTTGGGCTTTTTCTGCCTGATAACGACCAAGCACAGCTCCTGTTTGTGTAGAAATAGCTACAATTTCATCTATGTCTGCTACATAAAGTACATTATTATGTAATGCCATCCCGTGTGGGTCGTTAAGCCCTGATACCCAGTAAAGCTCTTCTATTTCACCATTAGGAGCCAACCTGGATATAAAGCCGTCACCATCTTTGCTTGTACGGGTGTCTTTATTGATATTGGAAACGTAAAGTACATTGCGTTGTTGGTCTAACAGCACTGACTCAGGGGTTCGTAATGTATTATCAGAGGCCCATACTTCATTTAACTCTACAGGTGGTTTGCTTCTGAACAGGCCGCCGGAGCAGCTACTAAATCCAGCCATTAGGCACGCGGAGAGGAAAGTGTAAAACGTAACACGCATATTCATTTTAGTTGGTTTTGCATTATTTACGGTCATAGAAACACGCTGTTATGTTGTCATTTTTAAGTAGTTGCCAGACCTAACTTTTGCATGGTGCGCTGACGTAAGATTTTACCCGAGGCTGTTTCAGAAAAACTGCTGCTATAAAGTATTTGCTTAGGTACTTCAAACTTCTTCAGCATGGCGCGAAGGTGAGTTATTAGTTCCTGTTCAGTTTCTGGTGTCAATGGTTCGCCTTCAACGACAAGAATTATTTTTTCGCCTAGTAGCTCATCCGGTTGAGTGGCCACAAAAAATCGGGAAGCATTTTCTAAGATAGCCAGAGATTCTGCCACTGCTTTCTCAACTTTTTCCAGCTGCACTTTTATACCTCCTGTATTAATGGTATTATCTGCCCGGCCAATCCAGCGGAAGCGAGTAGGAGTAAGGAGTTCAACAAGGTCGTTTGTAATAAGCAGTTCATTATTAGTTACGTCGCCTTTAACTGTTAAACAGCCACGTTTATCTAAGCCAATTTTCAAACCATTCAGTACCTCATAATACTCAATAGGTTTGTTTCCATTCAGTAGGCGCAACGCTATGTGAGATGCTGTTTCCGTCATGCCATAGGTATGGTAAACGGGTGTTTTAATCTGCTGTATTTGACGAAGCAGAGAAGTGTTAACAGGAGCACCACCAACCAGAATTCCTTTCATGTTGCTGAGTTGTGATATACGATCCGGCGTGTCAAGCATTATTGTCTGAAGCTGCAGGGGAACAAAAGAACCAAAATCGATCTTCTTATCAGCAGGCAGAATAGCTAGAGGGTTGCTAACAGGATCAACAATATTCATTTCCATCTCTGCCATAAACCCACGAACCAACATCATCATACCTGCTATGTACTCTGTATTTAGGCATATAAGGGTACTGTCACCACTCTCCAGGTTTAATATTTTGATGGTGCGGCGGGCACTAAGCTCCAGTTGCTGTCGTGTTAATGTTATAGGTTTAGGTGTACCAGTAGATCCTGATGTTTGTATTGGGAACTCCTGAACACCATTTAACCAGTTACGGCAAAATTCTAACGTTTTTGCTTCATAACCATTTAAAGGAATGCTGTTACGGAAGGAATAATTTACTATTTCGTCGAAATGGAATTTCTTTCCGTTCAGTAGAAGAGTTTTTTCAGCCATAGGTTAGGTGATTATCATTTTTCAGCTAAAAGATGAAAATGATGTAAAATTTCTAATAAAGCAAGATTTTTACGACTTATAATACAAGCTTTGGTACATCTTACACACAAAGCAAGTAGCGCAGGTGAAATCCATTCTTCACCTGCGCTACTTGCTTTGTAAAACCTTTCAAAAGGCTTCTGCTTAGAATTTTAGTTCTTTACGGAAACTTAGGATACTGAGTGAAGTCTGGTTTGCGTTTTTCAAGGAACGCATTTTTCCCTTCTTTAGCCTCATCTGAAAGGTAGTAAAGTAACGTTGCATCACCAGCCAACTGCTGTATACCAGCCTGGCCATCCAATTCTGCATTGAAAGAAGCTTTTAGCATACGTAGTGCTAATGGGCTTCGTTCCAGCATTTTTTCACACCAGGCAACAGTTGCTTCCTCCAGTTGCTCCAATGGAACAACTTTATTTACAAGCCCCATCTGTAGTGCCTCCTGTGCATCGTACTGGTCACACAGGAACCAGATTTCACGTGCTTTTTTCTGACCTACTATTCGGGCAAGATAAGAAGCACCAAACCCACCATCGAAAGAGCCTACTTTAGGACCTGTCTGGCCGAAGCGAGCGTTTTCTGCTGCAACAGTAAGGTCGCAAACCACATGCAGCACATGTCCACCACCAATTGCCCAACCTGCTACCATTGCAATAACAGGTTTTGGTATGCGGCGGATCTGCATTTGCAGGTCAAGTACATTCAGACGGGGTACGGTATCTTCGCCTACATAGCCACCATGGCCTCGTACGCTTTGGTCGCCACCGCTACAGAATGCTTTTCCACCTTCTCCTGTTAAAATAACTGCACCTACATCAGGGTTCTGGCGAGCCAGCTCCATGGCTTCGCTCATTTCCATGACAGTGCGTGGAGTGAAGGCATTGTGTACCTGCGGACGGTTAATGCTGATTTTGGCAATACCGTTATAAAACTGAAACAGAATCTCTTTGTATTCTTTCAGGGTAGTCCAGTTATACTTACTTTCCATGTAAAACAATAGTCTGTTAAAAATAGGCGATGCAAATGTGCTGCCTTTCATTTGTAAAAGTACAAATTGCTGCTATTGTTTAAAAACCGCTACGTCTTTTTAAGCTTCTAATGGAGAATAGTTACCTTTAACTATAAGCCAAAGCAGAGGTAGATTTATACATGGCTTTGATTTCTATAAATACTGAGGACATGGTTTAAAAATTAGCATCTTCTTTGCGTTCTTCAATGGCATGATCTACAGAGAATCTTCCAGAGCCGAAAACAGAAATATCAGCAGGGAAGCCAGCACTAACATGGACAGTCATAATTCAGCATTTTCATAAAAAAAGCCCCGCTGAGTGTTTACAAACATGACTGCTCCTAAAATGATAGGGAGTTGGAAAAGAACAGCAATTCGTGGAATCAACCACCCAATAAGTATCCCGCCAACCAGATGTGCAAAGGCTACATAATGTGCTAAGCCAAACGACACCCATGTTCTGTATAAATATGATGCCTTTGACAAAAATAAAAAAGCTGGTTACTACACGTATAAGGTCTGCCTAAACAGGATGATGATAAAACAACAGGCTGCCTAAAAAGGCAGCCTGTTGTTTTATGACTGTTCTTAAAGATGTGTTACATGCTAACTTCGTCGTCGTCATTATAATGTGACTGCTTGCGTAGCACTTTATTATCGACTGAGTATCGCCCGGGGCCTACAATCATAAAGAACACGAGTAGACCTAGTATGACTATGGACAGCCAAAGTTCTGTATTACTAATACCGAAACCTTGTTGTGGGTTTACCAGTAGGGCTGCGCTTAATACAATAGGTATCTGCAGTAAAAGAGAAAGACGAGTAAGGAAACCAAAAGCAATCATTAAACCTCCAACAATATGCACAATGCTGGTGAAGGTAGATGCTTTACCAGCTTCTATAAGCTCCTGTCTATTACTAAAAATGTAAAACATATCACTAGTATGCTGTAAAAACATAACTCCTTTAAAAAACAGAAAAACTCCAAGAGCAATACGTAAGGCATCCATCCAAACAGGATTATTTGCACTGTTTATTCGCTCGGATTGGTGTAAATTATGTGATAAGTCCATGGCTATTAGAGTTTAGGTTAAACATGGCTATGTATATATATTAACGATCGTTAGTGCTGAATAGGTTCTATTTTTTAGCTTTTTTGGAAATAAGATAAAAAATCCTTCCTCTATTTTTGAAGAGTAGCACAGTTAGCTTTTTAATTCTGGTTAAGAGGAGGGGGAACAAAAAGCCTCTCCACACTAAAGATGGGATGGAGAGGCTTTTCATGTTGATGCTGGACTGGCCCTTTACTTTAGAAGGCTTTCTGTAGCGCTTGCTTGTACTCAGTAAAAGCTGTTGCATTGGCTTTAGAATCCGTAAATACTTCCAGAATACTGGCTCCTGCATCAGCAGAGAAAAAGGCTGGTAGTACCTGTATTAAAGCCTCCAATGAGTTGCATGAGCTATAGTGGAGACCAAAGTCTTTTGCCGTATTTTTGGCATTCAGCGCCTGGTGCGTTTCAAAAAACGGCTCGAGTTCCTGCTGTTGTTTAGGTCCTTCAATTAACCTGAAAATGCCACCGGCGTGGTTATTTAACAGCACAATGCGTAAGTTTGAGGGTATGTAGTTGTGCCATAAAGCATTACGGTCATAGAAAAATGCCAAGTCTCCGGTAATAATAGTTGTAATACCTGAACTGGTAAGGGCGCAGCCAACAGCTGTGCTCGTACTACCGTCAATGCCGCTGGTGCCACGGTTAGCAAATACCTGGATTTTTCTTCCTGCCGCAAGACCTATGATATTAGCATAACGTACGGTCATGCTATTAGCGAGGTGCAGGCTGCTTTCCTGAGGCAACTGTTGTAGTACTCGTGCCACTACAGTAAGTTCGCTATAAGCTGCTTGGGAAGTATAGTCAGTTAAGAAGCCAGCTGCTTTATTTTCTAAAGAAGCCCATGCCTGTTTAAAAGCAATATCAGTCCGGACTGTTGCAACTTCAACCATTTTCTGAAAGAAGCTTACTGGTTCACAACGAACAATTTTAGTTAAAGCCTGGAAGGTATCAGCTACCTGACCGGCAGGCTGCAGGTGCCAGTGCGCCTTTGGCTTACATTGGCGCAAGTAAAGTTTTAAGCTTTTAGAGATAATAGACTTCCCAAACGTCAGAAGCAGATCCGGCTGTAGTGCTTGTTTTTGTTGCTCATCAGTACTAGCCATAAAGACATCCTGATGTCGGATTACTTCCTGGCCTTGATGTAAATTACTGATGATGTCGCCGACTACAACACTGCCTGTTGCTTTTGTAAAAGAACCTAAGCTTTGTAAAAGTTGCTCCTTAGGGATATCATGACCTGCAACTACAAGTATTCGTTTATAACTTGAAAGCTCTTCCTGTAGCTTTGTTATCTTATTTCTGCCAAGCTCAAAGAGATTAGGTTCTTCTTCAATAACCTTAACTTTTGCATCAAATTTAATTGTTTCATCAGCGGTTGGATAAAAAGGCTCCCGAAGTGGTATGTTAATATGTACAGGGCCTGCAGGAAATGCTCCTGCTTCGTTCAAAGCCTCCGAAACCATTCGTTCACTGTGCCACACAGCATCTTTGTGAGAAAGATCTACCGGAAAACTATAGCTGTTTTTAATATGTCGGCCATATACCTCTTGCTGCCGAATTGTTTGCCCGTCCAGTTGATCAATCCATTCTGGTGGCCGGTCAGCAGTAAGCACAAGTAAAGGAACCTGCTGAAAAAAAGCCTCGGCAACAGCAGGGGCATAGTTTAGGGCGGCCGTGCCAGAGGTACATACTATAACTGTTGGCTTGCCTGTCGTCAGTGCCATGCCTAAGGCAATAAAGGCTGCAGCGCGTTCGTCACTTACTGTTCGTACTTTCAGTTTTGGATGACGTGCAAAGGCTATGGTCAAAGGGGCGCAGCGGGAACCAGGTGAAAGTACCACATTTTCAACTCCCTTACGGGCACATATCTCAGCTATATTTACAACAGGTTGAAGTATCATAAGGTTATATAATTTTGAAAGATCTATTAATGACTAATACTGAACAACAGAAGGTTGTTATAAGTAATCAATGTTAAGCTTCTATATGCTTAACCAGCCATAATAATGTTGTAAATATATGTAGTCACCCAAAATGCATTTTTCACCATTAAAATTGTTGTAGAATATGAGCAATCGTCTGCATTTTATGCTGTGTTTCCTGAAGTTCATTCTGAGGGTCAGACTCAGCCGTAATGCCTGCACCTGCATACAGTATGGCCGTATCAGTAAGTAACTGCATACAGCGTAAATTTACGTATATATGAGTGCCATCAGCACTGTTAACAGGACCTAGAAAGCCACTGTAATAGCTGCGGTCATAGCCTTCATTGCACAGGATAAATTGCAGGGCAGGAGCTTTTGGCAAGCCGCAGACAGCTGAGGTTGGGTGCAGCAACTGTAGCATATCAGAACCTAAGGTCGGGAAGTCTACTTCTTTTAAATCAACTTTAAAATCTGTTCGAAGGTGAAGTAAATTGCCTGCCACTATTGTTCTGGGGCCTACCTCACTGTAATCGCGTAGTCGCAGTTTTTTAAAGCAACTCAGGATGTAACGCTCAACCATAGCCTGCTCTTCAATCTCTTTCTGGCGCCAGATAGCATTGGCAGTTGAAGCCCCCTCAGCAGCAGGCTGAGTTCCGGCCAAGGCAACAGTTTTAAACAGCTGGTTTTGGTCAATACTTACCAATATCTCTGGCGAGGCTCCCATCCAGGTGCCGACTTCGGGCACTGACACCAGCGATACAAAAGCACAACTGTACGCTTCCTGTAGCGCCTGAAAGGCTGACACCAGTTCGAAGGCTTCCGGTAGTTCCTGCGTATGGTTGCGCGACAGCACAACTTTTTCCATCTTCTCTGCCCGTATAGCTTCTACAGCTCTGGCAACCGCTTCTGTAAACAGTTCAGGCGAGGAAAGCTGATGTTCGAGATCTTCTAGTGTATGCCACTGCGTTGCTGGCTTTGACTTTTGCTTGGCAAGTGCATTGTAATATTGCTCTAAGGCATAAACGGGAGCATCTTCCGCTACTTGCAGCCGTCCTTTGGCAGTACTATAATACAGATCAGCTTTAATAAAAAGGTTAGCTTCCCTTTCAGATTCATGGAAAGGGCAGAAAAGGAAGCCAAAAGGGCTTTCTTCAAGATGAGGCTGCCCTGTTCTATAATCAGACGAGAATGAAATACATATATTGATGTCGGAGGAGTTTGGTAACCTCCAGGCAGCCACTGCCAGTCTTTGCGCTATGGCTGCGCCAATAATCTGCTGTAATGTAAAGTTCTGAAACTCTGCACCAGTAGCTCTGCCCTTCAGGGCAGCAGATGCCTGTGTCATATGTTGTTTATTTCTTGTCAATCACTGCTACTGTCATACGGCTAATACTAATCAATTCGCCTGACTCATTTGTGATTTTTGTTTCCCAAACCTGCGTGGTGCGGCCAACATGTATGGCATTAGCTTTACCAAAAACCCAACCTTCACGTATACCACGCACATGGTTGGCATTTATTTCTAAACCAACGCAGGCTTTTTTTGTTAAATCTACCTGAAGTGCGGCTCCCATGCTGGCAAGAGTCTCCGCCAGTACAACGGAAGCTCCACCATGTAAAAGCCCCATAGGCTGATGTGTACGATGGTCAACAGGCATTTTTCCGCAAAGGTAGTCATCGCCAAAGTCCGTCAGCTCAATAGCAAGGTGCTCCATCATGGTGTTTTTACACCATTCGTTCAGTGTTTCTAACGTAATATTTTTTTGCATAGCCTGCAATGTATATATTAGCAGTTATATTAAAATAAAGAGGCAAAAGTAGAAGAAAATTGAGTATTAAGAAAATTTACCTGATCCGCCACGGCCAGACCGACTATAACTTTCAGGGCATTGTGCAAGGCAGTGGTGTTGACAGCCAGTTAAATGCTACAGGACAGCAGCAAGCTGCTCTTTTTTTTGAGAAATATAAATCAGTTCCTTTCAATAAAGTGTATACTTCTGTTTTACAGCGGAGTATACAGTCTGTACAGGGATTTATTGATTTGGGTATACCGCATGAGAAACATGCCGGACTGAATGAGATAAGCTGGGGCACCCGGGAAGGTGTGCCTATGACGGCAGAAGAAGATGCTTACTATCATGATATTTTGCAGAAGTGGAATGAAGGTGAGGTCAACCTGCCGATAGAAGGAGGAGAGAGCCCGGAGCAGGTGGCAGCACGGCAAAGGCCTGTTGTAGAGCTTATTTTAAGCAGACCGGAAGAAGAAACAATTCTGGTGTGCATGCATGGGCGGGCAATGCGTATTTTACTGTGTGTGCTGCTAAACTACCCGCTGCAGTACATGGACCAGTTTGAGCACCATAATCTGTGCCTGTACCAACTGGAATATACAGGTAGTATGTTTACTATAAAGAAGCACTGCGACATTGAACATCTGCATGAGATGAATTTAAATGGGTAGCACAGCAACAATTTAAATCATATAGTTTGAATAAAATATTTTTCGGTCTAATTTTGGCAGAACAAAAAATCTTTTTGGGCGATAACAACAACACGATATTTATATGGCTGAAGTGATACGAATGCCCAAGATGAGCGACACGATGACTGAGGGGGTGATTGCATCTTGGCTTAAGAAAGAAGGCGATAAGGTGAGCTCTGGCGACATCTTGGCCGAAGTCGAAACCGATAAGGCTACCATGGAGCTGGAGTCTTATGATGATGGTACTCTCCTCTATATTGGTCCGAAAGAGGGCGAAGCTGTACCAGTTGATGCTCTAATAGCTGTTATAGGCAAAGAAGGAGAAGATATCTCTGGTTTGCTGAATGGCGGTGGCAAAGCTGAGGCAAAACCTGCTGAAGAGAAAAAAGAAGAACAAAAGCCTGCTGCTAAACAAGAAGCTGCAGCCCCTTCGACTTCTGCAGACTTAAGTAGCATTAAGGCTTCTGTTATACGCATGCCGAAAATGAGCGACACGATGACTGAAGGTGTACTTGTTTCGTGGCAGAAAAAAGAAGGAGATAAAGTAAGCGCAGGCGACATTTTAGCTGAGGTTGAAACCGACAAAGCTACTATGGAACTAGAGGCCTACGAAGACGGTACGCTGCTTTATATCGGTGTAAGCGAAGGCGATTCTGTACCAGTTGATGCAGTTATTGCTGTTATTGGTGAGAAAGGCGCAGATTATAAAGCTTTACTGGAAGGCGGCTCTACAGGAGGTGTGCCTGCTGATGTGGAGCAACGGTCAAGTGAAGAGAACGCCAAATCTGATCAGAATATACAATCTCGTGCAGAAGATGGCATGCCGAAAGCAATAACAGAGACAACAGTTCCTGGTGCTGACTCTGCGCAAGGAGGTGGAGCTACAGAAGATGGTGGTCGTATCAAAGCGTCTCCACTGGCTAAGAAAGTAGCGCAGGAAAAAGGCTATAAACTGTCTCAGATTAAAGGTACTGGTGAAGGTGGTCGTATTGTACTACGCGATGTAGAGAGCTTTACTCCATCTGCAGCACCTCAAGCTGCACCGGCTAAAACGGCAGCACCAGCAACTGCTCCGACTACCATGCCTGGAGTACCTACTGAAGAGTACGAAGAAGTTAATGTTTCTCAGATGCGTAAGGTAATTGCCCGTCGCCTGTCTGAAAGCTTGTTTACTGCTCCGCACTTCTTCCTGACTATGTCTATTGATATGGACAAAGCAATGGAAGCCCGTGCCAGCATGAACGAAGTGTCGCCGGTTAAACTCTCCTTCAATGACTTAGTATTAAAAGCTGCTGCTGTAGCCCTGCGTCAGCATCCGGCAGTTAACTCTTCGTGGTTAGGTGATAAGATCCGTTATAACAAGCACATTAACATTGGAGTTGCTGTTGCGGTAGAAGAAGGGCTGTTAGTACCAGTAATACGTAACGCAGATTTCAAATCACTTTCTGCTATTTCTGCTGAAGTAAAAGACCTGGGCGGTAAAGCAAAGAGCAAGAAACTACAGCCAGCTCAAATGGAAGGCAGTACTTTCTCTATATCTAACCTTGGTATGTTCGGCATCGAAGAGTTTACAGCTATCATTAACCCGCCAAATGCTTGCATTCTGGCTGTGGGTGGTATTTCTCAGGTGCCGGTTGTTAAAAACGGTGAAATCAAAATTGGCAATGTAATGAAAGTTACCTTGTCCTGCGACCACCGTGTAGTAGACGGCGCTGTAGGATCAGCATTCCTGCAAACATTTAAGAATCTGTTAGAGAACCCAGTGAGAATTCTGGTGTAATAGAACCATATAATTAAATCAGAAAAAGCCTCTTCGGAAACGGAGAGGCTTTTTTCTATTTACCATATTTTGATCGGATTACCAGAAAAAAACACAATAAAATAGGCCTTCTGGTAATTGTCATTTACTTTTTAGAAGAATACTTTTTTATTAAAGCACGGCTTTTAACACCAGATTTCTTTAAGTCTTTGCTTTGCCAGTTACCTGTAGCGCTGGCACTTGGTAGTAATACAGAGCAGGTTTCATCTTTATCAGACACAGACCAGGTTACCCAGCTTATTTTATTCTTCTCTGCCCAGTCCAGCCACTTCTTCCATTCTTTTTCATTTAATGGACCGTCTCCAGTTGCCTCCATGCCTGCTGACTCTGAAATAAAGATAGGCAAGCCTTTGCTTAATGCATAGTCACTACGGTCACGGAGCGACTGCTTATGTGTAGCGGCATAAAAGTGAAGGGTATACATAATGTTATCGAAACCCTCAATAGGTGAATCGGCAGCGAGATGGATATCCTGATCCCAGTGCGGTGTGCCAACCAGTATAATGTTATCGGGGTCAATAGCTCTGATCGTAGAAATTACTTCCGTAGCATAAGCTTTTACTTCGTCCCAAGATTCTTCATCAGGTTCGTTAAAGATTTCATAAATCACATGTGGATTATCTCCGTAAGTCTTGGCCATTTCGGTAAAGAATTCTTTAGCCTCCTCCAGGTTTATATTATGGCTGTGCCAGTCAATGATCACATAGATATTTTCTTTGATGGCACCATCTACTACAGCTTTGATTTTCTCTTTAGACCATTCTGGTTTTTCGAGGTATCCGCTTGCAGGCTCTACACCCATAGCTGCTCTCACAACAGAAACGCTCCAGTCGCTGCTAAGCCATTTAACCGATTCCTGATTATAAAACCTGGGCCAGAAATTATGCCAGCCGTAGCTCATCCCCCGCAAAACAACGGGTTTACCTTTTTCATCTGTTAACTGTGTTCCTTCTACAGATAACTTGCCATGAGCTTTTACTGACTGTGCACTGGATGTTAAAGTGCCCCCCATTAAAAGTAAGGCGGCTAGTATTGCTTTCGCTTTCATTAAGTTTAATTAAAATTAATAAAGCTTAAATATACAAGCTCTGGCACCTGTTGTTATAATACTAAAAAGTAAAAGCATAGCACATAAGTGACGTGTTAGCTAAAATGCTCACAGGTCTAAAAGACACTGTGAGCGCTAAGAAAGAAAGAAAAACAACAACAACTACAGAGGATCTCTTATAACTATAGGAGGTTTATTCTTTAAAATGTAAATGTATTTGTCATCGTGAATTCTAAAGTAGTCTATCCGGAAGTGCTTGTCTTTGAAAGCTACGTTGCCCTCCATATCATAGAATGTCATATCCCGTGGTTTCTCCAAAAAAGCATCTACTCTTTTTCGGAGTTTCTTTTTACTCTTTTTAGAGAAGTTAAATTTGGTAACATTTTCTAACACAGGAACATATACAAGTACTAACCTGCCTCCTACATAGGAATAAAATGGAGGGTATACATAATCTGCAGCTTCTTTTTTTATGCTCACTAATGAGGGGGCAATATAATACCTAGTTAATGTGTCACCTTCGAGATTACCTCCAGCGTATAGTCTTACATAACCTAGTCCTTTTGCAAAGAAGTTCTCGGTAAACACCTTATCAGTCGTAGTCGTGTCTGGTTCTCTGTTAACTTCGTCCTGAATTAGTTTTTCCATCTCCTTAACAAGAAATGTGTCTTTTATAGTTATGTACTGAATCTCCATTAATTCTCTTTTCTGGCCAAAGGCTGAGAACACTAAGAGGGAAAAGATAAAGAAAGAAGCTAAGTATTTCATATAATTTCTCTTATTGAAGGAAATAGCTTTATCAGCTCAGTATTTAGGAAATCTTCTTTTTAGGAAACCATTTTGTTTAAAGCAACTTAGGTAACCGCTACAAATTAAAAATACATAATTATTTTTAATAACTATTACTTTATTTACGCCAATTTGGCACACTCACCACCTCTGGCTTTTTCTTTGATTAAGTATAGCTTTAAAGACAAGGAGCAACTCGTTGAAACCAACAAATACTCCTTTTTATACAGGAAACAAAACTCAGACACATGACCAAAATAAGATCAACGACAGTGTGTGGTATTTACCACAACGGAGAAGTAGCACTGGGAGCCGACGGACAGGCCACCATGGACAAGCACATTGCTAAAAGCAACGTAAAAAAAATACGAAAGCTGCTGGATGGTAAAATAGTTACAGGTTTTGCTGGTTCTACGGCAGATGCTTTTACGCTGCTGGAGCGCTTCGAAGAGAAACTGAATTCCTATAACAGCAATATGAAACGTGCTGCCATTGAACTAGCAAAGGACTGGCGCAAAGACCAGTACCTACGCAAGCTGGAGGCAATGATGGTGGTTGCTAACAAAGAGGAACTGCTTATTATTTCAGGTACTGGTGATGTACTGGAGCCGGATAATCAGATTGCTGCCATTGGCTCAGGCAGTATGTATGCTCATGCTGCTGCGCTGGCGCTTAAAAAGCATGCGCCACACCTGACTGCTGAAGAAATGGTACGTGAAGCGCTTAATATTGCGGCTGATATCTGCATCTATACTAACCATAACCTTATTATCGAGAAGCCTGCACAATAGCCTAAAATTATGACGGGCTATTGGAATTTTTTAGCACAATAGTTGTTCTAACTCTGAAATAAGGATGATATTCTGACAAAGGAATTCGCCAGCACAACTGGTTTGAACTGCTGCAGTTTATGCTCCGTAAAGTAATAAATCATATTAATTCATAACTTGCGGACTCAAGCTGTCCTGATAGGGGCAGGCTTTAAACCAACAAACATGAACGTAACTAATTTTTTAAAAAAGCATTACAAGCATTTCAATGCGGCCTCTGTGATAGACGCTGCAGAAGCATATAAAGTACACCTGAATGATGGTGGAAAAATGCTCATAACCTTAGCCGGCGCCATGTCTACAGCTGAGCTGGGTATTATATTAGCAGAAATGATCCGCCAGGATAAAGTACATGCCATCTCTTGTACTGGAGCAAACCTGGAGGAAGATATCTTTAACCTGGTAGCACACGATTACTATGAGCGTGTTCCGCATTATCGTGAGCTGTCTGCCCAGGATGAGGAGGACTTGCTAAGCCGCCACATGAACCGTGTAACGGATACGTGTATTCCTGAAGAAGAAGCAATGCGCCGTATTGAACACACCGTACTTAAGTTCTGGCAAAAAGCTGATCAGGCTGGCGAGTCATATTTCCCGCATGAGTTCTTCTATCAGATACTTTTATCCGGTGAGTTAGAACAGTATTACCAGATTGACCCTAAAAACAGCTGGATGTTGGAGGCTGCAAAGAAAAACCTTCCAATTATTGTTCCAGGGTGGGAAGACTCTACCTTAGGTAATATTTATGCTGGTCACGTAATTAGCGGTGATATCAAGAACATACATACCGTAAAAACTGGCATACAGTACATGATGTACCTAGCTGATTTCTATACAAATACTGCTACTGAAGAATCTAAAATTGGTTTCTTCCAAATAGGTGGTGGTATTGCTGGTGACTTCCCAATTTGTGTGGTTCCTATGCTGCACCAGGATTTACAGCGTACGAGTGTGCCACTTTGGGGATACTTTGCGCAAATTTCAGATTCTACTACCAGTTATGGTTCTTACTCTGGCGCTGTGCCAAATGAGAAAATTACCTGGGGTAAACTTGGGAAAGACACACCTAAGTTTGTAATTGAGTCTGATGCAACTATTGTAGCACCCCTTATTTTTGCGATAGTTCTAGATATGTAATCATTTTCAGGGGAAACCTGATAAATTATAAACAGCAAGGGCCGGGAATTTTTCCGGCCCTTGCTGCTTTGGTGTTAATTATGGCACCCCATAAAATTATTTTACATCATTGGTTAATCTTTCTGCCCTGAATACACCATCAGCAGCCTGCAAAATTTTAGCCTTCAGCTTTGGGTTATAGTTAGGGCGAGCTTCTAAAAAGTTGCGTACCACTGCTGATGCCTCAGGGCTTTGATAAGAACCAAAAGTGGCCATTAGCCAATTAGTAGGAAAGAAAATGTCACCCGTCAGCTGAATATCCTCTAAAAGCTCCAGACTTTCCTGCAGGTATTTCTCTGATGTTTCTGCACGTAAAGGATGGTGCAGATAGCTTAGAGCTGATGCAACCCAGGCCTCTTTCTCCCGGTTTTCTTCTTCCTTAAGAGAGGCAAAAAAAGCATCACGTTGTGTTACATCGGCAGATAAAGCAGGCATCAGGAACTGAAGTCTTTTCTGACGGTCAGGGTTCTGTATCCTTGTCAGCTGCTCCTGCAATATTTCGCCATCAGCATAGTCTCTTATGGCCAGTGATAAAGCAAGGGAAGTATAATCATCTTCTGTCAGTTTAACTCCTGCAGGAGCTTTTCTTGATTTCCATACCATGTAGAGCACATCCTGCGCCTCTTGTGTTAAAGCAATGCTTTGGTACGTCTTAAACAATACCTTTTTAGAGTTAGGAGCTTCTGTTTGTTGCATAGCGTTGAAAAGCTCCTTTTCGAGAGAGGCTGCGAGTTGTTTTCTCTCTTCAGGTTTTAAAAAGCTCCAGTAAATGTTGCTTATCTGCCCGGTAAGTTGCTTTAAATTCAGTTCTTCTTTCTCTTTAGAGAAGCTGGCCCTGTATAGGTCCAGAAGTTGCATTGGTTTTACAAAGCGGCCACTCAACATGTTCTCATACAGGTTTATATAAACTGCAGCCCTTGTTACAGGATCTTGTAAAGTATAAACCACCGAAAGCATTTTTTCATCTATAGGAAATAAACCATAGCCCTGACCTGTAGAGTTGAATAACATAAAAGAAGGAGCTGGCTTACCTACGGCTTCTTCTATGCTTATTTGCTTCCCGTTCATATTTACCGTTAGTTCTTCCACATGGTCGGGGTAAACTAGTGCTACTTCAAATAACTGTGGCCATATTTTGTCAGAGCCGTCTTCTCCTTTTTGAGAAAAGCGGAGTTGGGTAATTCTGTTATCATCGGTTTCAAGTTGATAGTTTATAACAGGCCTTCCTGGCTCATTAACCCAAACCTGATTCCATGATTCCAAATCGGCAGGTGTGTGGGCATCCATGATTGCTATGAGGTCAGGCCAGGTAGCGTTTCCGTAAGCGTACTCCTTAAGGTATTCCCGTAGACCTTGTCTAAACTCATCTTCTCCCATCAATCGCTCTAACTGTCGCATTACAATAGGAGCTTTATGATATATAATGCTGCCATACATTGTGCCAGCGTCCTGCAGGTTATCTAGTTGCTGACGGATAGGGTTAGCACCTGCTGTGCGATCTACACCATAGGCAGCAGGGAAATGATCTAGTACAAACTTCAGGTCATAGTTTGACTCGGCTAAAGATACCTGAGTAATTTTATCAGCCATAAAATTAGCAAAGACCTCCTTCATCCAAACATCATTAAACCATTGCATGGTAACCAGGTCACCAAACCACATATGTGCTGTTTCATGCGAGATAAGGCTGGAACGGGATACTTTCTGATCTTTGGTGGCGCCTTCGTCTAAGAAAAGACTGGACGCTTTATATTGTATAGCACCCACATGCTCCATGCCGCCATACTGAAAATCAGGAATAGCTACAAAATCAAACTTCTTGAAAGGGTATGGAATCTGTGTATAGTCCTGCATGAAAGCAAGCGCATCCTGATGGATCTTGAAGATGGGGAGTATACTTTCCTTTATTTTGCTGGAGTCAGTTTCTCTGTGGTAAAAGTTCATAGTTCTACCGCCTGCCTCCTTTGTTACACGATCAAATTTCCCGGCTGCAAAAGCAAACAGGTAAGTGCTGATGGTATCTGAAGTTTGATACTGATATGTCTTGTTATTACCTGCTAAAGAAGAGTCCTGTAAAGGGGCGTTGGCTAGCGCTGACCATTCTTTCGGAATAGTTAAGGACAGTTTAAAAGTTGCTTTTAAGTTAGGCTGATCAAAAGCAGGAAAAACAGTACGTGCTCTGTCAGGAACAAGTAATGTGTAAAGATAATCTTCATTACGGTTAAGGGAAAGATCTCCTGCAATAAATGTTATCGCTATCTGATTCTTACCCTCTTTCAGGTGTTCTGGTGAGATTAAGATATGCTCATTTTCAAATACAACAGGTATCTCTTTTCGGTTTATAGACATTTGTTGTATATGCTCTCTCTTCTCTTTAAAATCGATCTGTAGGGGCTGATTATTTTCCAGAAGATTAAACGTAATAGTTTCTGCAGCAAGGATCGGTTCTTGTTTCTGTGCCGGGACATTCAGGTTTATATCATAAGCTACCTGGCGAAGCACAGCCTTACGGTATTCGGCTAACGTTTTAGAAACTCCGGTTTCTACTGGAAGCGACTCAGATTCTGTAAGTTTAGTGCTACAAGACAAGGTAGAAGAAAGCAAAAGAGCTGTAATGCCTGCTTTTAAGGGTGAAATTTTTGTTCTTTTCATTTATTAGCTAATAATTCAATAGCAGCAAATAAATATAGACATCAGATGTTAGATTTTAAAATTATGAACTTAATAGGGGAGAGCTTCATAATAAAAGGCCAGCCAATAAGGGCTGGCCTTTTATTATTATTTTGGGTATAAAACATTAAGAACGAATGTCATCACTAATAAAAATTTACTAGGAAGGTACCATAGATTTTTCTTCTCGGTTCCAGTGGCGATGTTTTTTTATAGCTTCAATAAACTGGCTGGCAAACTCATCAGCATCCGCCTCTTTTCCAGCTGTAACAACTCCTTTGTCTGAGATTACTTTTTCAGAGGATTTATCCGCAAAGTCTATTCCTATAACTTCTGCTTTCTGTAACAGAGCGATTCCGTTTCCTGATGTGGCTATGGCCTTACAATGTTTAAATGCTTCATTTACAAAATGTACGGCATCTCCTTCTTTTAATAGTGCCTCTATACTCTTTTCTCCTTCAGGAATATAAATAGCATCATACATAATAGAGCCTGTGGTAATGTGGCTCTTATCAGTCTCTATTTCTTCTCCTGTACTGGATTTACGCATGCCATGGAATTTAGAAACTATTTTAGCATGTGCACCAGCCTCTTTTAACGCCTGCTTTACCTGTACTACTTCACAATAGTCATAGCCATCTTCTAACAGTATTGCTACCTTTCTTGATTTTGCAGTCTCTATTTTGTTTTTCTCCATACTTACAAAGCTTGTCTCTTTCACAGACTTACCATCCTTTATTTTCCTTGAGGCATCGTTATCTTCATAATGTCCCGTAGATTTCTGATCAAAGTCTTTTGGTACTTCAACACCGATTCCTTCAGCAACCCTTTGAGCAAAATCCATTGAAACTTTTGAAAAATGCCCTACCATTCGCTGCCTGATTTCTTTTGACATTACCTTACCTAATTCAAAGTGGGCTGCCTTTACAATATGTTTCTTTTCCGGCTCTGTCATTGAATTCCAGAACAAAGTAGCTTGGCTATAATGATCGTTAAAGCTTTCGCTGCGGGCACGAACCTTTTGTCCTTCTACTTTCTCCATATAGTGTACATAAGCACCTTTGTTTTCAGGAGCCATCATGGGGCAGCCATTACCTAAGGAGTTAGGCCAGTAATTCACTTTCCCTTTATTAATGGTCTGACGCATAAAACCTGCTCCTTGGTGATTATGAACCAGACTTACAGGACGATTAATAGGAACCTCTCCAAAGTTTGCACTGTTAAAACGGTTTATCTGTGTATCAATGTAGGAGAAAAGGCGACCCTGAAGTAGTGGATCATTTGTTACATCGATACCTGGTATCAGGTTACCCGGGTGAAAAGCTACCTGTTCTGTTTCTGCAAAGAAATTGTCCGGGTTACGGTTTAAGATCATTTTGCCTATTGGGCGTAGCGGCACTAATTCTTCAGGAATAATCTTTGTCGCGTCCAGCAGGTCGAAGTTAAACTTAAATTCATCCTCTTCTTCCACAATCTGAACGTTTAGCTCAAATTCAGGATAATCGCCCATTTCAATAGCTTCCCACAGGTCGCGACGAAGCCAGTCAGGGTCTTTACCGGCTAGCTTCTGTGCCTCGTCCCACACTAATGAATGAGAGCCAAGCTTGGAGCGCCAATGGAACTTCACAAACCGCCCTTTGCCTGCTTCGTTCACAAAGCGGAAGGTATGTACTCCAAAGCCATCCATCATCCTAAAGCTGCGTGGTATGCCGCGGTCAGAAAGTAACCACAAAATCATGTGATTGATTTCAGGCATTAGGGAAGCGAAGTCCCAGAATGTATCATGTGCAGCTGATGCCTGTGGCATTTCATTATCAGGGTCAGGCTTAATAGAATGCACCAGGTCGGCAAACTTATTGGCATCCTGAATGAAGAATACTGGAATGTTGTTTCCCACCAGATCATAGTTGCCTTGCTCAGTGTAAAATTTGGTGGCAAAGCCTCTCACATCTCTTACGGTGTCTGCAGACCCTCTGGAACCTACTACTGTGGAAAAACGCACAAAAACCGGAGTCTTTGTATTTGGGTCCGTCAGGAATTTTGCCTTTGTAAAGTCTGCCATAGAATTATCATAAGGCTGAAAATATCCATGTGCTCCTGATCCTCGCGCATGTACCACGCGTTCAGGAATTGACTCATGGTCAAAATGAGTCATTTTTTCACGAAAGTGAAAGTCTTCCATTAATAAAGGACCACGGGAACCTGCTTTCAGAGAGTCGTCTGTATGGCTGATTCGAACTCCTTGATCAGTAGTCATGTACTGATCCTGTGGATTTTCTCTGAAGTCTTCCAGTTGGCGATTCTTGCTACTCTCGTCCACACTTGAGGAATTACTAGAACGTTGGTTAGGACTGTCGTTGTTTTCCATGCTTTTCATATCAATGTTTTTCTAACTGTAGATACTAAATGATCTGTTTTATATCAGGTTCTTCTTTGGTGAAGCTGTTGTATAACTTTTAAAAGTTATGTTGTAATTATACTGCAGAGTGGCTTTGTTTAGTACGCTTACTTGTATAGTTTGTTAGAAAATGAACTTGTAAATTAGATTAAAATAAGATTAAGTTAAATTTGATCTTTAGCTTTATACTTAATTATGCTTTAGTAAGAATGATGAGGAACAACCTTATGAAGTATTATAGATGCATTAATAAGCCTTGTTATATAGAAGGATTATTGGCTCTTCTTAAGAAGGAGTTTACAGGACTTAACAGTTTTTAGTAAGTCAGTGAATTGCACTAATTTTTTGTAAATAATTTAAACATCTGCTGTTGTAATAACAGCAGAACTAGTAATACATTATGCTAATCAGAATGGGGTAGAATTTTACTTGTTGTTAACACTTAGAGTGATTATTAACTGATTAGTTCAGGTCTGCCAAATCTGAATTCTTCTTCTTTTAAAAAATAGTCGCCACACTTTTGCAGAATGGTAAGGTTATCTAAAGTAATGTCCCAGTTAAAGTTGTACTGGCAAAGAAAGGCAAGCACTGGTCCAAGAATTTCCGGAGTTGTATCGCCCAAAGCAAGCGAAATGTGTGGTAGCCACAAGTTAGGGTTATAGTAGACACCCATCTCCAGGCTCATTTCTGAAACGTCGCGGTGGAGGGTTGCGTGCAGTTGGTTAAGCGCCTGTGTTCGTAAAACTGGAATATAAATCACAGGGTTAGGTCCTGGAAATACACCCAAACCAGTTGTTCTAATGTTAAAGTTTCTGGTTTCCAGACACGTATTCTCCAAGTACTGTTTTAACTCTTCCTCATCAGGGACTTCAGCAGTAAAAAGGGTCAAATGCGGGTACGGCGTAATCTTTACACCGTTAAGCCCGAATCGCTTGTCAAGCTGTTCAGTAAGTTCCGATACACGTTCTGTATGAATTTTATCAAGAAGCGAAGTAACCGCAATCATAATATATAGCTGTTAATACCAATACTTGTTAATTGTCTGCACTGGTTTTACATGCACAAATGTAAAAAAACGTGTTAAAACACATTTAGTTTTCACTGTCCTCAGTTGAAACTAATAGGCTCGAATAGCTTGGCTCTACAACTTTCTTTCATAAAGCTGATATTTTATCAGCTTTATGAAAGAATAATTTAATTAAATTAAAAGATAGCTAGCACTTTGTCAATTGTTTTGGGGTTTATATTATAGGCATTGGAGGCAAAACTTTCAAAAGATGCCATTCATTTAAAATTATAGTAACTTTGTTGTTTACTGTAGTAAACGTATTGCATGATATCCATTAATAATCTTGATTTTCATTTTGGCAGCCGCCCCATGTATGAGGATGCCAATCTGCATATAAAGCCTAAAGATAAGATAGCCCTTATCGGTTTAAACGGTACAGGTAAATCTACCTTGCTGCGTATTATTGTAGGGGAGTATAAACCTGATGGTGGCAGCATTCAGATGAGTAAGGAAACCACTATTGGCTTTTTGAACCAGGACTTGCTAAGCTATGAAACCCATGAGAGTATCCTCTCTGTGGCCATGCAGGCTTTTGAAGAAGCGGTAAATTTGCAAAAGGAAATTGACCAGGTGCTGGTGGAGTTTGAGAATAACTATCGTGATGAGTTGGTGGACAAACTGGCGCATCTGCAGGAGCGGTTTGAGGTGTTGGGCGGTTACACCATGCAGGCTGATGCTGAGGCTATACTGGAAGGCTTAGGTTTTAGTACAGAGGAATTGCAGCAACCATTAGCTTCTTTCTCTGGAGGATGGCGTATGCGAGTAATGCTTGCTAAGATTCTTTTGCAAAAGCCTTCGCTACTTTTGCTGGATGAGCCAACGAACCACCTGGACTTGCCATCCATTAAGTGGCTGGAGTCTTACCTGGAGCGTTTCGAAGGAGCAGTGGTTATTGTGTCGCACGATAGAGAGTTCCTGGACAGGACGACCAACATTACCGTAGAAGTATCGAATAGCAAACTGAATTTGTATGCTGGTAATTATAGCTTTTATGTAGAAGAGAAGGAATTGCGGAACGAGATACAGAAAGGAGCTTATGAAAATCAGCAGGCACAGATACGACAGGCAGAGCGATTTATTGAGCGTTTTAAAGCTAAAGCCACAAAAGCAAAGCAGGCGCAAAGCCGCCAGAAAATGCTGGACCGCATGGATCGCATAGACGATGTGGCTCCGGATGCGGCTAAAGTGAATTTTAGTTTTAAATTTAATACACAGCCAGGCCGCTACATTCTTCGCCTCGAGCATATGAGTAAGAGCTACGGAGATAAAGTTATTTTCAAAAATACCAATGTGCACATAGAACGTGGTGACAAGATCGCCCTAGTCGGTGCTAATGGTAAAGGTAAATCTACTTTGCTGCGTATTATTGCCGGAACGGAGCCTATCAAAGGAAATCGTGAACTGGGTCACAATGTCATTCTGTCTTTCTACGCGCAGCACCAACTGGAGTCGCTTAATGTAGAAAATGAAATGCTACAGGAACTGCAGCAGGCAGGTTCTAATAAGACAGAAGTAGAACTTCGTACTTTATTAGGCTCTTTCCTTTTTACTGGTGATACAGTATTTAAGAAGATTAAGGTGCTTTCTGGAGGGGAGAAGAGTAGGGTGGCCTTGGCTAAAACGCTTATTTCAGAAGCAAACTTTCTGATGCTGGATGAGCCAACCAACCACCTTGATATGCAGTCGGTTAATATTCTTATTCAGGCACTGGAACAATATGAAGGTACTTTTGTAGTTATTTCCCACGACCGTTATTTTGTAGAGAATGTGGCTACAAAAATCTGGTATATAGAGGATTATCAGTTAAAAGAGTATCCTGGCACATATGCCGAGTATGAGCTGTTTATGGATAAACGGGAGAAAGAGGAAAAGAAAGCAGCTGCTAATACGCCGGTTCCTAAGCAGGATGAGCCAAAACAACAACGTGAGAAAAGTGAACTTTCGCAACTTTCCAATCAGTTAAAGCAGGTTAACAGGCAGATAAAAGATGCAGAGAATGAAGTACAAAAGCTGGAACAGAAATTAGCCAATCTGGAAACTGAAATCGCTGACCCTAAAATATATGGTGATGTAACACTCCTGCAAGAAAAAACAGAGGCTTTTGACGCTGTTAAGAAAGAACTGGATGTTGTAACAAAAAAATGGGAGAGCCTGATGCTGGAAGTTGAGGAATTGGAAGAAAAGATGGCTGATTAATCTGAGCTATAATATTCCTTCTTTATTTCATCTTTAAAAAGCACGAATAGCTAAAGCTATTCGTGCTTTTTTTTGACCGGGTTAAAAGTTGTTGTAGGATTTAAGCTCAAATAAGTATCACCTCTCATACTGTTCGACCCGTATTAGTAACTGTTTAGCGTTTCATATTGTGTTGTAAATCAGTGTATTTTATATGCAATAAAGTTTATATAATTTTTAATATATTTTATTTAAAATATATTAAAGCTTTTCCTTTTTAATGGGAATAAAATAACATAATATTGTATAAACATTTTGAACAGGAGAAGTAATGTCTGTTGTAAAATTTAATTTTACATTTAGCAGGGGTACTAAATGTTATTTTATTTAGGTAAATTTATGCCTACCTGCTTTTAATCTAATAGTTGTAAACTAAAATTACATGTTTATGAAAAAGCTTTTATCTCAGTTACTGGTTTTTGTCTTTTTAATGGCTCTTTTTGCTTCTTGTCAGAGAGAAACTTGCCCTGCTTACAGCAAGAATTACAAGCCTGCCAAAAAGCTTACTTTCTTAAGTACCAGAACTCGTTAATAAAGAAATTAACGGGCCAGGTATCTTCTCCTGCTTCTTTTATAGCAAGTAGTTGCATGACCAAACGTTGCCTGCTTGCTTGAAAGTAAGAACCTATTATTAGTAGTAAATATTTAAGCTTCTTAAGTTATTCTAAATGTTCTTATTTACTAAAGTTCTCTCTTCTGCTTTAGTAAGTTAGAATAATCCTTCTGTTCTTGTCAGGTACTGCTTTATCCAAACAAGAATTATGCTCGTATGCAGAACATAAAAAATGTTTACATGCGTAAGATCGAGCATTGGGTTGAGGAGGTACTAGGGCTGCAAACTGAAACACAGGAGAACATCTTCTTATCTGTTGTTGTACTATTAGGGCTGTGGTTACTTAGCAGGCTTTTATTAAAAATAGCATCTCGTAGAGAAACAGATTCCCGTAAGCTTTACCGATGGCGGAAAACGACAAACTACATCGTTACTGGCCTTGGTATCGTGCTTTTAGTTAATATCTGGTTTAACGGTTTCCAGTCAATAGCTACGTTCTTAGGTTTACTTTCTGCAGGACTTGTTTTAGCTCTTAAGGAACCCATCATGAACATGGCAGGCTGGGCATTCCTGATTTGGAAGCGGCCTTTAAGAATAGGTGACAGGATAGAGATTGACGGTTATAAAGGTGATGTTATAGATATAAGACTGTTCCAGTTTACGCTCAACGAAATTCATAACTGGGTAAATGCAGATCAGGCAACAGGACGTGTTGTCCATATTCCCAACGGACAAATTTTTACAAGACCTCAGGCAAATTATAGCTATGGCTTTCCTTTTATATGGAATGAGCTACATGTGCGTATAACTTTTGAAAGTGACTGGCAGGAAGCAAAGGCTATATTGATTGAGATAGCCAATAAATATTCTGAAGAGTTGAGTGAGGACGCTCAGTTAAGAATAAAGAGAGAAACACAGCGGCATCTTATATTCTATAAAGATTTCAAACCTAAGTTATATACAGAAGTACGTGAATTCGGTATTGAAATTACTGTACGTTATCTCTGCAACTTAAGTCGCCGCCGGGAAAGCGAGAACCTGATATGGGAAGACATTCTAACTAATTTCATCGCTTCTCCTGATATACAATTTGCCTATCCGACTACACGCTTTTATCAGGCTCCCGGAGATCAAACACAATCTACAGCAGACAAGTAGAGTATATTTTAATATAATTCTTTAACTGTCTGGTGTAGTCATGTTATGCTTATTTTTTTTAGATATCGCTTAAACTTGCACCTGCTTTTACTACTAGGGCATCTTCTATAGCTCCGAAAACAGGGTCAGCGACACCGGTTTTTTGGGTAAGATACTTTCTAATATAAAAGGCTGCATAAGATGCTGCTACAGCACCTGTTGCCCCTACTAAGGCTCCTTTCCAAAAGGCATCGTTCTTAGCTTTGAAAACAACCGCGCCAACAAAAGCTCCCGATAACCCACGTATGCTCAATGCAGATGGCATAATGCGATCGGGAGCAGAAGGCACTTTATCTCCTGCCATTTCAGCTGCAGAAATTACCTTAAGTATGGATGCCACATTACTGTATTGCATGTATTTTAATGGTGAGCCTTCCAGAGCAGAGGAAGAACTCTGGACAAGTGCATTACTGAGCATTGCCGGTGCTGCAAGTGAACGCATTCCTGCTACGGCTCCTATGGATAAAGCTTTCAAATAGTGATCTGGTATTTTTTTCATAGTCTTATGCTGTATAATTGCTGGCTTCTTATACGGTATACAACTATTTTCTGTCTATAAAAAAGTCCTTAAGTAACTTCTTAAGGACCTTTGCTCTTATGAACAGCCAGCTGTTGGTTATGCTGTTTGCGATGAGGCTTTTGGTTTATAGCCTATAAAACCATAGTAAAGAATATAAGCATAACATGCCATTGGAATCAGGAAAGATAGTTGTAGGCTACCCGTAATATCAGCAAAAAGCCCCTGCAATGGCGGAATAATGGCACCACCAACTATAGCCATTACAAGAAGCGATGACCCTTGACTGGTGTGAACTCCAAGCCCTTTAATGGCAAGGTCAAAAATAGTTGGGAACATAATAGAATTAAACAAGCCAATAGCTATAATAGACCACATAGCGAGGCGCCCTTGTGCAAATGTTCCGATCAGGAGCAGGATGATAACACTGGTGGCATATAAACCTACGGTTCTGTTAGGTATAAATCTACCTAAAAGCAACACAATAAAATTAACGGCTACCAGACCAATAATAATAATTGCCTGATCAATTCCATAAATACCGTAAACAGTTAAGAAAGTAACAAGGCCTATTACAGCCATAATAATATATTTTAAGCTGTTGTTTTTGAACTGAGCCAAAGCCACTGCACCAAAGAAACGGCCAATCATTGCACCTCCCCAGTAAAAAGCAAGAAAGTGTTTGGCTTCCGCCTCATCCAAGCCAGCTATATGTGGGAGCTTCAGGTAGTTGATTATAGAACTGCCCACTGTTACCTCACCACCAACATACATAAAAATACAAATGATACCGAGTACTAAATGGCGGTACTGCAAAGCGCCTGCTCCAGATGAAGGATTGTTTTCTTCGCCTGTAAGGCCAGGAAGTTTAGCTACTTTAATAAGTACGGCTATAAGCAGGAGTGCTGCGGCAAGCCCTATATAAGGAAGCTTTACTGAGTCGGCACTTACAGTAGTACTAACCTGTTCAAAAATAAGGTAACCACCAATAATAGGGGCAATCGTTGTACCAAAAGAGTTTACCGCTTGGGTTAGGTTCATCCGGCTCGAGGAAGTTTCAGGAGGACCAAGAATAGCTACATAAGGGTTAGCTGTAATTTGTAATACCGTTATACCAGAAGCCAGAATAAAAAGAGCCAATAAGAATAGGCCGTAACTGTGGTAGTCTGCAGCAGGATAAAAAAGCGTACAACCTATAGCGGCTACAACTAACCCTATTATAATACCATTCTTGTAGCCGATTTTCATAATCGGGTCACCTTTGGTGACAGAGAAAATAAAGTAAAGGAATGAAATAATAAAATACGCCCCAAAGAAAGCAGTCTGAATAAGCATAGCCTGCCAGTTCTGTAATGTAAATACTTCCTGCAGTTTAGGAATCAGGATATCATTCATACAGGTGATAAAACCCCACATGAAGAAAAGCATGGTAACTATAACTAAAGGTCCTGTATAACTGGCTCCGCTGCTGGTCATATTTTTATCAGCAGAAGAGCTTCTTGGGCTTGTTTTAGGACTAGGTGAAATTCCGGCCATTAGAACGTAATTATTAGATGATTTGAAGCTTTATTTATTGATAATGAAATGAAAACGTATTTTTCTAAAGTTAAAGGTAGTTTAAGCTAATCTTTTAAGTACTAACACTAGTAAGGGTTTAAACATCAAATTTAAGTTATTAATATTAAACGGAGCGCAATTTTTTATTTGAATGATAGTGTTAGAGCATAATAGAGTAGGGGCTTTTAAAAGGAGCCAGGGCAACAACTGTTATTCCTAAATGGTGACTGCTTAATACTTGAGCAAGTAAAAGCAACCAAAGATGTTATTTATGAGGAGTACAATAGTTTAATAAATGTCCAGTACTACATCTCCATCAACAGGATGGCCAACACAGGTAAGAATCAACCCTTGGGCTAAATCCTTTTCTGTGAGTACTTCATTATATGACATCCAGACTTTACCTTCTACACATCTGGCCACACAGTTGCCACATCTTCCTGCTTCACAGCTATAGGGTAAGCTAATGCCTTCGTTTCTGGCTGCTCTTAGAATAGTATGAGGGTATTTAGCACTAAAATTGTACGTGTTCCCTCTGAACCTGGCTTCAACCTGGTGTGCGGCTGTATCTGGTGGGGCAACTTTGGGTACGTTTCTCTCAATGGCAAAACTTTCCCTTCGGATATTTTCCAAAGGAACATCTATCTGGCGAAGGCTATAAAAACACATGCGCATATAATTTAAAGGACCACAGATGTAGAAGAGCGCGTTTTCGTAAGGGGCAACCGCATAACTACGTACCAAAGTCTGCAAGAGGTCCTTATAAAGCCTTGCTCTGGTTAAGTCTGCTGCATTGCTGTACAAGTACTCAATCTGGAACCTGTCAGGGAATTCAGCGGCTAGTTTTGATAGTGTGTCCAGGTAAATAGCTTTTTCTATGGAACTGTTGCTGTAAAGTAAAACTACTGCTACATCAGGATGGCTGTAAAGCAATGTTTTTAACAGAGATATAATAGGGGTGATGCCACTACCTGCCGCGAATAAATAAACCTGTTTATAGGAGTTGTTATCTTCCGGTAGTGTAAAAAAACCGCCGGCACCAGAGGTTAATACCTGGTCACCTACTTTTGCCTTATCAATTAAAAATCTGGAAAAGGCACCATTCTCGATTCGTTTTACACCAATAGAAAGAGGTTCATGTAAGGCTGGCGAGGAGGTAATAGAGTAAGACCTTCTGATTTCGCTACCAAGACTATGATGGAGCAGCGTTAAGTACTGCCCAGGCTTATACTTTATTCTGTCTGCATCATTTTCCTTGAAAAAAAAAGTTTTAAAATCTTTAGCTTCTTCTTTTATATCACTTATTGTTAAGGTCTTTAAATCAGAGGTCATTCCAGTTAATATTGTTGTTTCTATATATTACGGAAGATAAAGCAATTTAGCTTTGCTATCTGCTAGATTTTGATTTTAGTTATTTGAGAAGAGGGGTTTCAGCTTTAAAAGTGAAAACATTTAGAATCTGAATTAAAGAGGAGTACAAAAAAAGGCCACTCATTTGAGTGGCCTTTCTGAAATTATTCAGCAGCTAACTTGAACTTGGAAAGTTCCTTGGAAGGTAAATCTGAATTACCCATCAGGTACATATCCACTGCACGTGCAGCTTCTCGTCCGTCAGAGATAGCCCAGACTACCAGCGACTGCCCTCGGCAGGCATCTCCGGCAGAGAAAATACCCGGAATGCTTGTCTGCCACTCATTCAGCTTAAAGTTACCTCTGCTGTCTAACTCAAAGTCGAAGTTAGGCTGGAATGCATCATGCTCCGGACGCTCGTAACCTATGGCTATAAGTGCCAGGTCACACGGAAGTATTCTTTCGCTATCAGGCTTCTCTGTATACTCTTTTGCGTTTTTCCAATCAAGTTCAACTACTTTAAGGCCTTTCACAAAGCCATTTTCATCGGCAATAAATTCTTTAGTTAACCAGCCATAACTTCGCTCACAACCTTCTTCATGAGAACTTGAGCTAGTATAGATCATGGGCCATTCAGGCCATGGGTTGTGTGGCAAACGGTCTTTTGATGGCATAAATCGGTATTGTAGCTGACTTACCGACTCTGCGAACTGGCGATTAGCTGTACCCACACAGTCAGAACCTGTGTCTCCTCCTCCGATTACCAACACATGCTTATCCCGCGCATTAAGATCAACTTCCTCTGGTATAGTTTTGCCTGCTACCTTCCTGTTCTGCAACTTAAGGTACTCCATGGCGAAGTGAATTCCTTTTAAATGACCACCAGGAATTGGCAGTGGTCGTGGCTTGGTTGAACCAATGCACATAAGTACAGCATCGTACTTTTTGTACAGTTTCTTTAAGCTAACATCTTTGCCAATCTCCACACCCAGGCGGAAGCGAACCCCCTCTTCTTCCATAATGGCTATCCTGCGGTCTATTACCCATTTCTCCAGCTTAAAGTCTGGTATACCATAGCGAAGTAAACCTCCGGCTTTGTCGTCTTTATCGTAAACATCTACCTGGTGGCCTGCTTTGTTAAGCTGGGCTGCGGCTGCCAAACCTGCCGGACCGGAACCAACTACGGCTACTCTTCTGCCTGTTCTTTCTTTTGGAGGTTCAGCTTTAACTAATCCTAGCTCAAAAGATTTTTCAGCAATAGATTTTTCAATATGCTCAATGGTAATTGCCGGCTTATTGATAGATAACACACAGCTGGCTTCGCAGGGAGCAGGGCAAATTCTGCCTGTAAATTCAGGAAAGTTGTTTGTGCTGTACAAAATTTGCGCAGCGCGTTCCCATTCACCTTCGTAAACGGCATCATTAAAATCCGGTATAAGGTTTCCTAACGGACAGCCATTGTGGCAAAAAGGAACGCCGCAGTCCATACAACGGGCTGCCTGCTGTTGTGTTTTTTCTTCCGGAAATGGTTGATATATCTCTTTTGAATCGTGTACTCTTTCTTTTGGATCGCGTGGTGCTGGCAATTCGCGGTCATACAGCAAAAATCCATCTACTTTTCCCATTACGCAACTACTTTTAATATTTCACTTTCTTTTACTTGCATGACTTTCTTAAGATCATGCGGCATTACTTTCTGGAAGAACTTCTGGCTCATGTCCCAGTTTTGCAGCAACTCTTTAGCAAGTATGCTACCAGTATAGTTGTAATGCTCTTTCAGCTTCTGCTCAATCCAGGCAAGGTCTGCATTCTCAGGCTGCTCTATGTCGACCATATCCAGGTTGCATTGTTCCGGAAAATCATTTGTCGGGTCATATACAAAGGCCATACCTCCACTCATACCAGCGGCAAAGTTTTTACCAACCGCTCCTAAAACAAGCACTTTACCGCCTGTCATGTATTCGCAGCCATGATCTCCAACTCCCTCTACTACAGCCTCTGCACCTGAATTCCGAACACAGAAACGCTCACCAGCCATTCCATTAATATAGGCGTTACCTGAAGTAGCCCCATATAGTGCCACGTTACCTGTGATAATATGTTCATGAGGCATGTAACTGCTTTCTGTAAATGGCTGTAGGATAAGCTTACCGCCAGAAAGCCCTTTGCCTAAGTAGTCGTTTGCTTCGCCCACCAGGCGGAATGTAAGACCTGGAGCAAGGAAAGCCCCAAAAGTTTGTCCGGCAGAACCATGAAACTCAGCATTGAAAGTGTCTTCTGCTAATCCCTTTTTACCATGCTTCTTCGACACTTCATAAGAAAGCATAGCGCCAACAGATCTGTCAACATTTATGATGCGGTATTTATGAACTTCAGAGCTTCCTAAGTTATAGTCCTGGATTAACTGTTTGTCCAGAACTTTATCTATTTCATGATCTTGCGAAATCTGGCAATAAGTTCCAACATTGGCTGGTACCGCTTCATGATACAAGATAGGAGACAGGTCCAGGTTCTTCAGTTTCCAGTGGTTCAGGTCGTTTCTTACTTTGAGTACATGAGATTGGCCAACCATTTCATTTACTGTCCGGAATCCTAAAGATGCCATTACCAATCTTAATTCTTCGGCCATAAAGGTGAAGAAATTAACCAGGTGATCAGGATTCCCTGAGAACAACTGACGTAACTCAGGGTTTTGTGTGGCAATACCAACCGGGCAGGTATTAGAGTGGCACTTACGCATCATAATACATCCTTCGACAATTAATGCTGCTGTTGCTACACCGTATTCTTCTGCACCTAATAAGGTTGCCACTGCCAGGTCATAGCCATTCATCAGCTTCCCATCTGTTTGCAGCACCACACGGCTACGCAGGTCGTTTTTAACAAGTGTCTGGTGCGCTTCTGCCAAGCCAAGCTCCCAAGGCAGACCCGCGTGCCGGATAGAGCTAAGTGGGCTTGCACCTGTACCACCGTCAGCACCTGATATCATAATCGCATCAGCTTTTGCTTTCGCCACACCAGCTGCTATGGTACCAACACCTGCTTCAGCCACCAGCTTCACATTGATTCGTGCATTGGGGTTCGCATTTTTAAGGTCAAATATTAATTGCTTTAAGTCCTCAATAGAATAAATATCGTGGTGAGGAGGAGGGGAAATCAGGCCAACACCTGGTGTAGAGTGGCGCACTCTTGCAATCCATTGGTCTACTTTATGGCCTGGCAGCTGCCCGCCTTCTCCAGGCTTGGCCCCCTGAGCAATTTTAATTTGTATTTCATCTGCATTAGCAAGATAATGGCTTGTTACCCCGAAGCGTCCGGAAGCTACCTGCTTTACCGCAGAACGTTCAAGGTCGCCATTCTCTTTCATAATATAGCGGGCCTCATCCTCACCACCTTCACCACTATTGCTTTTACCACCAATTCTGTTCATGGCAATAGCCAATGTGCTATGTGCTTCATGAGAGATAGAACCAAAAGACATGGCCCCGGTAGCAAAACGCTTTAAGATATTCTCTACAGGCTCTACCTCTTCCAGTGCAACTGGCTGGCGTTTACGGAACTCAAACAGGTTACGCAAAGTGATAGCAGACTCCTGATGCTTGCGCACTCTTTCTGAGTATTTATTATATAACTGCTGATCGTTTAGGCGGGTAGATTTCTGCAGCAGGTGGATTACATCCGGATGCAGTAAATGTTCTTCTCCGGTGCGTTTCCACTGGTAAAAACCTCCCATTTCCAGAATACCGTTTGTAGCTCCGAAAGCTGTTTGATGTTTAGCAAGACACTCTCTCTCCAGGTCTTCAAAGTTCAAGCCTTCTAAACGACTTACAGTACCTTTAAAGCATTTCTGTATTACTTCCTGGCCAAAGCCTAAGCATTCAAAAATCTGAGCGCCCTGGTAAGACTGCAGCGTACTGATACCCATTTTAGAAAGAATTTTCAGCAAGCCGTTTCCTACAGCGTATATAAAGTTTTCGCTGTAATGAGAGAAAGGTAAAGTAGCATCTAACTTACCTTGTTCCAATAAACCCTGAATAGTGTCATACACCATGTACGGGTAAACACAGCTGGCTCCATATCCAATAATGGTAGCAAAATGATGCGTTTCCCAAACATCTCCGGCTTTAACTACAAGGCCTGTTTTAGTTCGTATCCGTTTTTCGATCAGGTGATGGTGAACAGCACCGACAGCCAGAAGAGATGGTACAGCAGCTTTTTCAGCACTTATAGCTCTGTTAGAGATAACAAGAAACTTTTTGCCATTTTTAACTGCTTCTTCTGCTTCATCGCAGATTCTGTCTAACGCTTTTTGCAGAGAGCCAGCTTCGTGAGTAGAGAAGGTTGAATCTAAAAACTGATAATCGTATCCCTGCTGTTTCAGGTTAAGAAGTTTATGAAATTCTTCATGGCTCAGCACAGGCTGTGAAATATGCACCTGTCGCGTATGCTCCGGCGTTTCATCCAAAACATTCAGAGACTCACCTAAACGGGTAAACAGAGACATTACCAGCCTTTCCCGGATAGAGTCTATCGGTGGATTACTAACCTGTGCGAACTGCTGCTTAAAATAGTTGGAAATATGCTGTGCCTGGCGCGATAGAACAGCCAGAGGCGCATCAGATCCCATGCTTCCCAAAGGCTCTTTACCTCCTACAACCATTGGCTGAATAATCATCTTAAGATCTTCAGCAGTATAACCGAATGCTTTTTGTTGTCTTCTTAGTTCTTCTGCCTGCACAGGAGCCAGTGAAAGTTCCGGGTCGGCATTATCATGAAGCTTTATTCTGTTTTGTATAATCCAATCATAATATGGTTTGTCATCGCAAACCATTTTTTTGATTTCCTCATCAAAATAAATTTTATTCTCCTCTACATTAGCTAGTATCATTTTGCCAGCCTGCAGTCTGCCCCTTTTAACAACTTCTTTCGGGTCTACAGGTAGTGCACCTGTTTCTGAAGCCATTACCAAACGGCCAGTACTGGTGATGCAGTAGCGGATAGGGCGCAGACCATTACGGTCCAGTGTGGCACCGATTTGTGTGCCGTCTGTAAAGAACAAGGCAGCAGGGCCATCCCATGGCTCCATCAGTGAAGCATGGTATTTATAGAATGCCTTACGCATCGGGTCCATCTGCTTGTTGTTCTGCCAGGCCTCCGGCACCAACATCATCATAACATGAGGGAGTGGCCTGCCAGCAAGGGTAAGCAACTCTACCATGGCATCCAAGTTAGACGAGTCTGAGTTTTCAGGGTCAGTAATAGGAAGCATCCATTGCATTTCCTCTTCAGTGAAAAGAGCAGAAGACATTAAAGCTTCTTTAGACTTCATCTTGTTCACATTCCCTTTAATGGTATTGATCTCGCCATTATGTGCAATAAAGCGGAAAGGTTGTGCCAGTTTCCAATTAGGGAAAGTATTCGTAGAGAAACGGGAGTGAACAACAGCCAGGGCAGATTTAAAATCAGGATGGCGCAGGTCATGGTAATATTTCTCTACCTGATCTGTTTTCAGCTGTCCTTTATAAATAACGGTGCGTGAAGAAAGGCTAACCATATAGAAGGTGCCATTCTCACCTGCAACAGTTTTCTTTATTTCACTTTTGATAAAGTTGCGCAGCACAAAAAGCTTACGCTCCAACTCTTCGCCTCTGATAGATTTATCAACGGGCTGAATAAAAACCTGCTCAATATAAGGTTCTACTGCTTTAGACTCATGGCCAGGCACCTGGCTGTTTACCGGAACAAGACGATAGCCTAAGAGCTCAAAGCCAAGTTTGCGGGCACATATATTTAAGGTTTTCCGGCAGTTTTCCCTCACCTCATATAAAGAAGGAAAGAAAATCATGCCAACACCATAGCTGCCTGCCTCTGGTAAGCGAATGGCAAATTCTTCTAATTGTCTGCTGAAGAATTCGTGTGGTAACTGTACTAATATCCCAGCTCCGTCTCCTGTTTCAGGATCGCTACCTGTGGCCCCCCGATGCTCCATGTTGGTAAGCATAGTAAGTGCATCTTTCACTATAGAGTGAGATTTACGGCCGTTCAGGTTAACTACGCATCCTACTCCACAGGAATCATGCTCAAATACTGGTGAGTAAAGTCCTTTTTGTGGCAAAATATCTTTATTCATCTATTAGATAAATTCTGGTTAATTAAAATTGTTAGTCTGTTTTTGAAGAGTGGGAACCACTAAGTTAATCATAAATTTTCAAAAATACTACTAAGGAAGGCGCTGGTGTAGTATTTTATACAATAGCCTGTTGTTAAAAACTAAAAAAAAAGACTGTTTTCATAATAAATGGATAATAGCTTATGATGGCACAACACTTCACTGACTTATTGTGTTATTTTGATCGCAGATTTTACCGCGTCTGAAACCGAACCGTGGAGGTGAAAGTTGAGTTTCTGATAAATAAACCTAAACACAGCTAGATAAATGCTAAAGGAGGTTAATAGGTTCCTGCTGTATGCTAATAATATCTTAAGCCTATTGAGTATTTTGCAATTAGGTTTTGTTGGATAAGAGAGCGTATCTTTGGTATCATCTAATGTTGTGATAGCTTTTTAGTTGTTTTGATGAGTGAATAGTAAAGCGATTGTTAGCTTTGTTGCTTCTTAACATTGTTTCTTTCCTGCAAAGGCTGTTATGCATTTTATACTTTTACTTACTTAAAAACTCCAATGCTTTTTAACCCCGAGATCGAGCGCCTTCCTATTGAAAAGCTTAGAAAACTACAGAATGCTCTTTTAAAAGAGCAGATACAATATTTATACAGCCGAGTGCCCTTTTACAGACAAAAGTTTGATGAGGCAGGTATTGCTCCGGGAACGTTTAAAGGTTTAGAGGAACTGCATAAGCTTCCTTTTACCAGAAAAAGTGACTTTCGTGACAACTATCCTTTTGGACTGTTCGCAGTTCCGCAAAATGAAGTTGCGCGGCTGCATTGCTCCAGCGGAACAACAGGAAAGCCTACTGTAGTGGGATATACTGCTGCTGATATTAATATTTTTTCTGAGGTTGTAGCCAGGTCACTGGCTGCTGCAGGCTGCAAGCCTGGTATGATGCTTCATAATGCTTATGGCTATGGTTTATTTACAGGGGGCTTAGGGCTTCATTATGGAGCAGAAAAGTTGGGTATGACGGTGGTGCCAGTTTCTGGAGGGATGACAGAGCGGCAGCTCCGTTTACTGCAGGATTTCAGGCCGGAGGTTATTTGCTGTACACCTTCTTATGCGCAAACGCTGGCTGAGGAAATGAAAGAAAGAGGAATCCCCAAAGACGCTGTTAACCTTAAGTATGCCATTCTGGGGGCCGAACCCTGGACAGAAACTATCAGGGAACAAGTGGAGAAAGGGCTGCAGGTGCAGGCTACCAATATCTATGGTCTTAGTGAGATTATAGGACCGGGCGTGTCGCAGGAGGATGTAGAGGAGCGGGGATCCGGGAGTTATATATGGGAAGATCACTTTTACCCGGAGATAGTGGACAGAAATACAGGAGAACCTGTAGCTGAGGGCGAATACGGAGTACTTGTGCTGACAACACTCACTAAAAAAGCGAACCCAATCATCCGCTACTGGACAAACGATATCACTAATATTTATTATGATAAATCTGCTAAGCGTACGCATATTAAAATGGGACCTATTATTGGACGTTCCGATGATATGCTGATTATTAGGGGAGTTAACTTCTTTCATACACAGGTAGAAGACGTAATACGTGATATTGAGCACGCAAGTCCCAACTATCAGGTAATTGTAACCAGAAAAGGAACACTGGATGAGGTGGAGGTAAATGTAGAGGTAGAGGAAAACCTGTTGAGGGAACTGGGGCTAGAAATGATAAACAGGGAGATTGTTTTGCAAAATGAAAGCCTGCAACAGCTAGAGGGGAACTTCACAAGAAAGATAAAAGAAAATATTGGTCTTAATATTAAAGTGAACCTCATGGGCTACGGCCAGCTACCTAGAAGCGAGGGAGGAAAGCTAAGCCGAATTATGGATTTAAGAAATATTTGATGGGTAATTGATTTATAAACAGGTATTTAAGCTTATATTCTATAGTTAGGCTTTAGGTTCTTCCTTTATTGGGTTCTGCCTTTCTGTTTCCGCAACTATGCGGCTAAGGTCGGTCAGGACGCCGCCTACATCACGTAAGGTTTCCAAAGACGAGATACCTTTAAGGTCCGTCAGGCAGTGAGCCTGCTCTGCACGAGCTTCCTGAATAGCTTTTTTTAGTCTCGATAAGTTTATTTCAGAAGAATCCACAATAGTTTGACCAAAAGTAGCGATGCAATTTGCTGTAGCTTCCATAGCTACTTTAAACTGCGCAATGTTGGAATATTCTTGTTTAAAGACCGGGTTTAGTTGTAAATCAGCTAAGCCTCTGCGAATGCCCCTGATCTGAACCGTAATGTGTTCCAACTTAGTGACACTTACAGATAAGCGCTTAATTCGGGTTCGTTCGCGGGTTAAAAGAGGATTGTATTTCAGGCTTTGTTCTGCCAATTGTAATGTCTGGTGGCAGTTGTCGGTTTCTTTTACGAGGGCATCTACTTCAGATCGCCCTGTTTTTCTTTTACTGCCATGATCATCTAACAGGGTATTCAGACTTTTTAGTGTAGTAGCAGAAAGGCTACTAAAGGTCGTAATGCTGCTTTTAACATCTGGTATGGCATTCTTAGGTACAATCAAAGCGTTTAAGATTACGGCTATAGTTGATCCTATGATCGTTTCAATAATTCTGGCAAAAGCATATCCCTCCTGTGTCTGACCAAAGGCAAGAACTAAAAAGGAACTGATGGCCACCTGCGATATTATCTGCGGGTTCATGCGCAGTGCCTTCGAAATGCCCATTCCGATTAATATCACCAAGAAAATAGATATTGCTCCAATCTTAAACCAATGCCCCATCAGCATACTGATCATCACTCCGCCAACTATACCGATAATGCGTTGCGTGGCTTTTTCTACAGAATCAGCTACTGTAACCTGTACTGTTAGTATGGCTGCTAAGGCAGCAAAGTAAGGATACTCCGCATGTAGTAAGCTAGTAGCCACAAACCACGATATGGCAGCAGCCAGAGCTGTTTTCAAAATTTGAAGCGTAAGCCCAAATCGGGCTAGTGTTTCTGCAGTCCTGTTCAAGTAGATGTTTTAATCTAATTAAAGCTTTCTTTTAGTTTATATCAATCTAAAACAACAAAGCTACTACAATAACATAAAACTGACAGAGCATTATTCTGTTCATTTTTAGTCAACTCATTTATTATTCTTTTTGCTGAAATGTTAAAGATATAGTACTCGGTCTGTAGTATAACTTGTTGTATCGTTTTTTTTATCGGCTTGTCTTGCTGAGATTAAATTTTATTTGCTGATACAGAAGGGCTTGCTCTTCAGTTAAAGGAACAGAAAGTTTAGTAGCGTATAAAGTTACAGATACTATTTAATTTATAAGGTGATAAACCAGAATGGGCTGAATTGCCGTTGTTATAGATAAACCAGAAGATGCAAACTTAACAGCTTTTCTGCACCAGTTTATAAATAGTGCAAGCTTAAGTTATGTCTCAGCTTTTCGCGCATTAGTTGCTTCCAGAGATGGGGTAAATCCTGAATTAACGGCAGCAGATATTGGTGCTTTACTGAATAATTAACCGCAACGATGGTGAGATAAAAGTAAATGCCAGGTACATAATTTTGTACCTGGCATTTACTTTTATCTTATCGAATAATACCTAGACTAGTGAAAGTAAAGAGTTATAGAACTTAGTCCATAAAGGATGGGTATAGCACCATTCCACCATCCACATAAATGGTAGCGCCAGTTACATAATCAGCCTCGTCAGTTGCGAGCCATACAGCAACTTTTGCAATGTCTTCAGGTTCTCCGATGCGACCATATGGTATTTGAGACAGCATCTTTTGTTTACCTTCTTCTGAACCCCAATCTTGTTTGTTGATGTCTGTTTTTATGGCACCGGGCGAGATGCTGTTAACCCTGATTTTGTAGCTGGCAAGTTCCTGAGCCAATGTTTTCATCATCATCATAACGCCTCCTTTCGCAGCAGTATAATTTACTCTGCCTTCCCACGGTATTATATCATGTACTGAGCTGATAAATATGATTTTACCTGCTGCTTTTGAAATATCTTCTTTAATGCCAGTATCTACAAACTCCTTTGCTGCGGCTTTGGCGCAAAGAAAAGGTCCTGTTAAGTTAGTGCTGATAACTTTCTGCCATTGGTCGAGTGTCATGTCCAGCAGGGGAGCATCGTCCTGAATGCCTGCATTGTTGACCAGTATGTCTATAGTGCCGAAAGCCTCTTTGGCCGTGGAAAAAATCTTCTGCACATCCTCTTCTTTAGATACATTCGCTTTTAATGTGACAGCTTTACCACCCGCTTCTTCTATTTGCTTTTTGGTATCGTTGGCTCCTTCCTCATCGGAATGATAGTTTATCAGAACTTTGGCTCCTTCCTTGCCCATAGCTATGGCAATACCCTGGCCGATTCCGGAACTGGCACCTGTTACAATGGCTACTTGTCCGTCCAGGCGTTTTGTGTTGCTTGTTTTCATGGTTTGTTTTAACTTAAGTATCTGAATTTGTTACCCTGTGTACCTTCGAAAGGTTCTTAAATAGCAAAAAAGATTTGGTCTCTTTCTGTTATTTCATATATAGCAAAATCTGTTTTACTTATAACAGGAAAAGTGCTAAAGTATTATTATAGATAACAGGCTTACTTGCTTTGCATTAGCCGGGCAACCTATTGCTAAAAAACAGGTATGAAGTCTGATAAGCAGCTTTACCTTTTTTCGGACCTATATCAGCATCATTAAACAAACTAAACTTTTTATGTGTCAGCAAAACAAACCCCACCGCCATTCCATTTTTTGTATTTTGCCACCCTATATTCTGCGATCTATTGCTGAAAATGGCAGTAAAGAGCAGCGTTCTATGGCACTGCACGTTTTAAGTGGCGACACCACATTCCGTAGCCTGAGAGCAGTACCTCGCTTTGCTGCCGAATTGATAAAGAAAAGGCCCTTGGCTTTTATGCTGGCTGGTGATAAACAACGCACTATCTTCAGTGCTAATAATGCTCAGGCATTACCCGGTGTAATAGTAAGGGCCGAAGGCAGCCCTGCAACTGGCGACCCAGCTATAGATGAAGCCTATGATGGCCTCGGGCTTACCTACGACTTCTTCTGGAATGTCTTTAACAGGAATTCAATTGATGATGAAGGAATGCCGCTTAATGGTACGGTGCATTTCGGTGCTAACTATTCAAATGCCTTTTGGGATGGTCAGCGCATGGTGTTTGGTGATGGGGATGGAGAGCTTTTTAACAGGTTCACCATTTCACTTGATGTAATAGCGCATGAATTGGCGCATGGAGTAACTGAAGATGAAACCCAACTTATTTACTCCAGTCAGTCAGGAGCTCTTAATGAGTCTGTTTCTGATGTTTTTGGTAGTTTGGTAAAGCAATATGCACTGAACCAAACGGCAGAAGGGGCTGACTGGCTGATTGGAGCGGGCTTATTTACAGATAGAGTTCAGGGCGTGGGAGGTAACCCTGCTGTGTTGAGGTCTATGAAGGAACCTGGCACTGGTTACGATGACCCTGTATTGGGACGGGATCCACAGCCAGGGCATATGGATGATTTTGTAAATACCTTTGAAGACAATGGCGGGGTTCACATCAATTCCGGCATACCTAATAAAGCCTTTTATCTGGCAGCAACCAATATTGGGGGCTACGCGTGGGAAAAAGCTGGTCGTGTGTGGTACGAGACCCTGCTTGATTCACGCTTAAGGTCTAATGATAAATTTCAGCGCTTCGCACAGTTAACTGTAGAAAACGCAAAGCGATATAAAGTAGAAGCTGAGGTGTGTGATGCCTGGACAAAAGTTGGTATATCAGTTCCTATGATAATATAATTTAGAAAGAGTACTGCTTATATCCCTACGTTATGAAAATATATTTTAAACCTGAAGGAGGGTTTGGTTTCTTCCCTGGCTTAAACAAGGCTTTGGAAATTAACTGTGAGAGCTTGCCGGCAGATGAAGCGTCTCATGTAGAGAATTTAGTATGTGAGGCAAACTTCTTTGACCTGCCGGAGCCAGCTCCAGTGCCAGTACGTGGAGCTGATATGAAGGAATATATTATCAAAGTAGAAGATAAAGGCCGTCAACACATGGTTAAGCTTACTGATCTGGAGACAAATCAATATTTAAGGGACTTGCTTACTTATCTGACTAATAAGCAGAAAGAAACAAGATCAGGTTCTTAAGCTTTAAGGCCTAAGTTGAGCGTGTTTATGTCAGCACAGCGTGTTAACAGAAGTTTATTATCTGATTAAATGACATAAGTGCTATTTCTTTAGAGTTAAGCTAAAAATTAGAGGATTATCAGCTGAAAGTAATCTTTTGATAAAGTTTCTATATATTGTAATTTCATTGTTTCAAACATTACACTTGTATGGAAGCTCTCTTACCCATTTTGTTTGCAGCTCTTGTCGGAATGGGACATGCCTTTGAGGCCGATCACTTAATTGCTGTAAGTAATATTGTTTCAAAGCGTGATAGTGTGGTGCTGGCTGTTAAGGATGGCTTTTACTGGGGGCTAGGGCATACGACTACTTTGTTTATAGTCGGGACATTTATCCTTCTAAGCAGGCTTACAATATTCAGTTCTGGCTATTTTGAAGCCTTTGTGGGCTTAGTGCTGGTTATAATGGGGTTTAGCCGGCTCCTGAACAAAGGCAATTATACTAAAGTCAGAAGCCCGCGCTACCAGCATGGGTTGGCATACACTGTCGGTCTGATTCATGGTTTGGCCGGAAGTGGTGCCTTAGTGATTATTGTCATGAGTGAAATCAATGACCCTGTGCTTGGAGTTATTTACATTCTTGTCTTTGGCGTAGGGTCCATTATTGGTATGTTCATTGCCGCTGGCATGTTCAGTATTCCCTTCACACAACGCATGAAAATCAACAGAGCATTTAAAAGTGGCGTTATAGTGCTGTCTTCCCTGATATGTATTCTGTATGGCAGTTGGATGATCTATGAGAACGTCAAGATATAGCTGCTGCTAAAGTAATCTGGTGTTTCTTAAGAAAAAGCTCTTTAATTAGAATTTGTACACTACTCTGGCTAAATATTTACTATATTTCTGTTCAATAATCAATTGTATGCTGTTTTGTGATGATGGGTGAAGAAGATAAGCATGCTAATCAGAACATTAACTCTTAATACCGCATCATCATGCATCTTTCCCCTAAAGACATTGATAAACTAGTCCTTCATAATGCTGGCTTCGTAGCTCAGAAAAGATTTGCTCGAGGCCTGAGGCTAAACTATCCGGAGGCGGTTGCTTTAATTGCGACACAGCTACTGGAATTTATCCGGGATGGTGAAAGTGTGGCGACCTTGATGAACAAAGGCAAGCAAATCTTAGGCTTGAACAACGTAATGGAGGGAGTGGCAGAAATGATAGCCGAAGTACAGGTAGAGGGTACCTTCCCCGACGGAACAAAACTGGTAACCGTACATCACCCGGTTTGTCGTCAGCAGGGTTCCCCTGAACTGGCTTTATATGCATCCGGGCTTTCTTACAATTCTAAAACTGCAACACCTGACAATCTTATCAATCCTAACCCAGGTGAGTATCTGCTTGCTGATGCGGAGGTTAATTTAAATGAAGGTTGTGAAGTAGTGGAGGTGGAGGTAACAAACATGGGCGACCGCCCGGTGCAGGTTGGCTCACATTATCCTTTCTTTGAAACAAATGCCTCTTTGCAGTTTGACCGCGAGCAAGCTTTTGGTTTCCGCTTAAACATACCTGCTGGCACTGCTGTACGCTTTGAACCAGGCGAACGAAAGCGGGTGCAGTTGGTGGCATTGGCTGGAGAAAGAATAGTGTACGGCGGAAACAGCCTTATTAGTGGGCAGTTAGATGGACCGCATAAGGCTGATGCTATGGTTAAAGTGAAAAATAATAACTTCCTGCACAATAGCTAGATATGCTATGTGTAATAACACTCATCCTCTCTATAAAAAATTAGAAACTTATGAGCTATAAGATAGACCGCCGTGCTTATGCTGATATGTATGGCCCCACTGTAGGAGACAAGGTGCGTTTAGGCGACACAGACCTGGTTGTGGAGGTAGAGAAAGACTACTGCACTTATGGTGAAGAATGTAAATTTGGTGGAGGAAAAGTGTTGCGGGATGGAATGGGACAGGCTGCTGGCATAGCACAAGCCGATGCCCTGGATATGATTATTACGAATGCGCTTGTAATAGATTATACAGGTATCTACAAAGCCGATATCGGTATAAAGAATGGCCGCATATCAGGCATAGGCAAAGGTGGTAATCCCCACATTATGCCCGGTATTGATCCTGATATGGTGGTAGGTGTCACAACCGAAGTGGTCGCAGGAGAGGGACTGATTTTAACAGCAGGAGGCATAGACTGTCATATTCATTTTATCTGTCCTCAGCAGATAAATGAAGCATTGGCATCTGGTGTAACTACTATGGTAGGTGGAGGCACAGGGCCTGCTGCCGGAACCAATGCTACTACCTGTACACCCGGAGCATTCTTTATCGAAATGATGTTGAAAGCTACGGAGGCTTATCCTTTAAACTTTGGTTTCTTAGGAAAGGGTAATTCCTCTAAGCCTGAAGGGCTTATCGAGCAGGTGGAGGCGGGGGCTTTAGGTTTTAAGCTTCATGAAGACTGGGGTACAACGCCAGCAGCTATTGATAACTGTTTAAGTATTGCCGATCAATATGATGTGCAGGTTTGTATCCATACAGATACTTTAAACGAAAGTGGATTTGTAGAGACCTCTACCAATGCTTTCAAAGGTAGAACTATACATGCTTATCATACTGAAGGCGCAGGAGGAGGACATGCACCGGATATTATTAAGATTTGTGGAGAGCCAAACGTAATCCCTTCTTCAACTAACCCAACACGTCCTTTTACTGTGAATACTATTGATGAGCACCTGGACATGCTCATGGTGTGCCACCACCTCGATAAAAACATACCCGAAGACGTGGCCTTTGCCGAAAGCCGCATTCGTGGAGAGACGATTGCTGCTGAAGACATCCTGCACGATATGGGCGCTCTTTCAATCATAGCTTCAGATTCTCAGGCTATGGGCCGTGTGGGTGAAGTAGTTACCCGTACCTGGCAAACAGCCCATAAAATGAAGGTGCAGCGGAACCTGCTTCCGGAAGATGCCGACTCCGAAAGTAAAACAGATAATTTCCGTGTGAAACGCTATGTTGCCAAATACACTATTAATCCTGCCAAAGCACATGGTTTTTCTGAAGAAATAGGTTCTGTTGAACTAGGAAAGTTGGCGGACCTGGTGCTTTGGAAACCTGCTTTCTTTGGCTCCAGACCAGAAATGGTGATCAAGGGAGGCATTATAGTGCAATCACAGATGGGGGATGCTAATGCTTCTATACCTACGCCTCAGCCTTACTTCTCAAGGCCAATGTTCGGGTCTTTCGGTTCGGCAATTGGTAAAACTTCTATGGTGTTTGTGTCGCAGGCCTCTGTGGAGCATGTTAAAAACACCTATGGCTTAAGTAAACAAGTGGTAGCTGTTAAGAACTGCCGCAGTGTCAAAAAGAAAGACATGGCTTTGAATGACTACCTGCCTGACATAGAAGTTGACCCTGAGACTTACAAAGTAACTGTAGATGGAGTGCACTTGACCTGTGAGCCGGCAACCAAGCTGCCGTTGGCACAGCTTTATAATCTGTTTTAGCTTTTAGGTGCTGGAGATTTGATGTTAAACTTTAGCAGTCTTTGATCATTAATAGTCGCCTTTGTTTGTATGCTATGTTCAATAAGCAGAATTACAGAACCAATAAATTAATACTCTTTCATTGCTAGTAAAGTCTCAGGGCTTACGTCTAGCATCTGATATATCTATGTCTAAATTTGCCCGCCTGCTGCATCTAGTTGATTCTTCCATTCCTACTGGGTCTTTTGCTTATTCCTATGGGCTGGAAAGCAGCTTAACTTTTGGTTTGGTAAAGAACCTGTTTGGGCTTCGGAACTATCTGTACTCTTTTCTGCAGCAAGTGGTAAGTCTGGAGTTCCCGTTTATGAACTCCTGCTATAAAATTGAATTGCCTGATTTAGGTGAATGTCTTAAAGTAATAGCAGAAGAGTATGATGCTATGATGTTAGTACCCACTATCCATAAAGCTAGCACAGTGCAGGGAAAAAACTGGTTAAAGTTACTTGAATCCTTTTACCCTGACGCTGGTATGGGAGAAATAAAGATTTGGTTCGAAAAACAGAAACTCCCTCTTCATTTTGTGCTGGTGTTTACCTTATGTCTGAAGCGTGTTGGCTTTACTTTACAGGATATTCAGGCTATGTACCTGCATATGACGCTCCGGGACCAGGTTAGTGCGGCCATTCGTTTAGGTTTTATAGGACCTATGGAAGGGCACAGGCTTCAGCATGATTTTTATACGATTTTCGATAATCTGATAGAAGTCTATCAGGAGAAAGAATATTACGAAGCAACAAGGTCCGCTTTTTTACTGGACACTTCACAAGTGTTTCATGAAGATATTTACTCGAAACTATTTCAAAATTAAGAGGCATAACTAGCAGATAATACTTTAATATATAATTTAAGTGATAAAGCTTAAGATGCTAATTATGTAACTAATAACAATATAAAACACATGCCGTTTGTAGATAAATTAGCCCTTTTACTTCATGGCCATTCACATGAATTTTATGAATCGCCGGGAGATTATAATGAGAGAGAAACAAGAAAACTTCCCTCGTACCGCAACTTTCGGAAAAGAGCTTTCACAGTTGGTATCGGTGGCCCTGTGGGTACAGGTAAAACAGCCTTACTAAAGGCATTTTGCGAAAAGCTTCGGGATGGTTATGAACTGGGCGTAGTAACCAATGATATCTTCACCAGAGAAGATGCAGAGTTTTTGATCAGGAACAGTGCCCTTAGTGAAGACAGGATAGTAGGTGTCGAGACAGGAGGGTGCCCGCATGCTGCCATACGTGAAGACATTTCACTGAACATGGATGCGTTGGAAGGGCTTATGTCCCGTTTTAACTATAACATAGATTTTCTTTTTGTAGAAAGCGGAGGAGACAACCTGGCGGCGCATTTTAGCCGTGAACTGGTTGACTTTTCTATTTATGTCATTGATGTGTCTGGTGGTGATAAGGTGCCGAGAAAAGGAGGGCCTGGCATTACACAATCTGATTTGTTGGTCATTAATAAAATTGATATTGCGGCCTTAGTGAGAGCCGATTTAGATGTAATGGAAAGAGACGCTAAGAAAATGAGAGGTGATGGCCCTTTTGTTTTTGCCAGAGCCCTTGATGGGTATAACCTTGACACCATTATTGATCATATTAAAGCAGCAAAAGAAAAAGCTTTAATGTCTGTGCGGGAAGATAGGAGGTGAGGTATTTAAAAGTCTTCTGTTGAATATTGCGAGTTTACAAGAATTCTTATAAGCCAGGTTATGTTAGATAGAACGGTTTTGTGTAGACGAAGCCCGAAGCATAGCGAGGGTTAAGGCTGAATTTTGGTGTAGGAAGATTTTCTTATTTTTCTTTATAAATAAATTTATGATCTTCTCTATCAATCAATTTTCCTTTCCTTATTCTAAACTCTTTATTCTCAATGCTAAAGTAATTTCCAGAACTTAAAGCAACTGTTATACTATCCATCTGAGTGAGAGACTTCGAATTAAGGATAAGCTTTTCATCTGCAATTTTCCAATTCCCAAAGGTATAGTCTCCCATCTCCCTTTTTTGAATATGAATGTGCTATATGCACTTATTAGTAATTCATGATTTCCATTTTTGACTTTAACTCTATACCAACCAGTTTCAAATCCATTTTGGCTGGATTGAAAAATAAAAAACGAAACGATGAGTATTACAAGATTCATTTTATGCTTACAACTTACCTACAATGGGCTAGTATATGCTGCGTGTGAGGCCGTTGGCCGAAACATGAAGTATATACGTGGTTAACTACTGTAATTCTCATTTTTCACCCACTCCAGCAGTTCTGGGTATAGCTCAGGCACTTTCTTTTTACCACCATACTTCTGAAACAACCCCAACAGGTGATTGTTGAAAGCACTGAATTTTACAAAGCCCCTGTTGTTCTGCATAAACTCTATTGGCTGAAGCATTACTTTCTTATAGGCGCTCTCTCCAAATCTATCATAAACATAAAGACCGAAAACAGCCCACGTCATATACTCATTGAAGGTCTCATACGGGCTGTTGTAACTTCCTTTTGTGTTCCACTTCCTTAAATCTGCCATCGCTCCATTTATAAAATCATTGTACTTGTCGGAGATGGGGTTAACATAGTTGTGGTCCATCTCTGTAAACGCCCTTCTTAACGCTAAAGCGTCCCCTGTGCTTTGGGTTACAGAATCTTTGCTTACTAGGGAAGGGGCAGACATGAATATGATGTTCTCTTTGAAGTTGCTGTTTTCGAACAGGCGTATGCTGTGGGAGCCACCTGCCAGAGGACTCATGATGATTCGGTAGGAATCCACCTTGTCAGGGAATTGCTCCTGTAGCCACTCCCAGGCTTCTTGCACTTGGACCCTTTCATGCTCAAGCGACTCCAGCTTTTCATAAAAAAGTTTCTCGCTCTGGTAAAATGATTGGAAATTACTTGCCGTGGCAAAGTCCTGGATTAACGGCAACAGCTTTTTGAACTTGTCCCTTGCCCTGAAGCCAGCATAGGTACTGGACTGGACTATCCTTTGCCCGTCTAACACATAAGCGGCGCTGTTTTCCCTGATGTTTAGATAAGAGCCTGAAGATAGTTCAGTATTCAGTTTCCCAAAGACGGGGTGGTTCTTGTAGGGCTCAAAGTACTCCAGAACACGTTTATAATACTTTGTGTCCTTGTTGACCCAATTGGGCTGCGCATTACCTGTAAGCGACACCAGAATATTAACTAGCTCATAAACCTGAGGTATCTCTATATTTACTTTACCCCCGTTTGTAGCCTTATATTCATCGTCATATGAGCCAGGATTGAACTGCTTGTAGATATCCAGCACTACAGTATCACCTTCGCTGGTCCAGTATATGAATTCTTGCTCTATTCCGTTGTCTGTGATGTGAATGGTATCACTTTCAGAGTAAAACTTAGAGTTTTTCCAGCCGCCCCAATAAGTAAAATCAAACTCGAGAGTGTCTTCTTTTATATTCTTCCTCTCCAGGGTCCGCTCCAAGGCTCCCTGATAATTAACCCCTAAAGTTTTGGTTTCTATAAATCTGTAGGTGTGTGCTTGGTTGTAAATCTTTGAGCTGCATGAAGTTGATAATACAGCGAGTATGAGTATAACCTTTCTCATATTTTTAACTTTTATTGTAGCTAACGGTGCTGGTACATCATAACCCATCTTATGTTTAACAGGAGTTATTTATTATTCATGTAAAATAGAAGGTAGAAAGTTATCTTTAAAGCCTTGAGCTATAATATTAATTTCCCCTTTTGATGTTGCTTTTCCTTAAGGTACAATGCCTGTTGTTTTGAAACATCAATTATTACATTCACGGTTATTGGCTTCATAGCTGTACGACCGATCATCAAATAATCTTAGAGCCTGCTATTATTACTTACTTTTAAATGCTGTCATAAGTTAAGGTGTATCTGTTTCCATTATGCTTTCAAAGAATTTGACATTATCTCAGATTCTAACTAATGACTAAAGCTTTGTTATCATTCATTACCCATTAGTATTGGGGGCATTAGTAACTTTTGGGTAAAGGTGTAGATGGGTTTGAATTGTGTCAGGCACAGCAGAATATAAAAAGTCCCTCAGAGTTAACTGAGAGACTTCTAAGTAGCGGGGAGCAGAATCGAACTGCCGACCTCAGGGTTATGAATCCTGCGCTCTAACCATCTGAGCTACCCCGCCGAATTGTGGTGCAAATATAGCATGTTAATTTTAAAATATGCAAGAGCCACTTTAAAAAAAAATATTTTATTTTTATGATATATAAACAATGAGAATTAAATACTATACTTACTCAGACACTTACATGTTTATATATTTATTCATTAATAACGAGTATGACGAAAGCTACTAAGACAAAGTTTGTAAAAGAGTACCCGATTAATGCTTCAGCTAAACTGGTTTATCCTTATTTAAGCTCTCCCAGTGGCCTGGCCCAATGGTTCTGCGACGATGTAGCAGTGAACGAAGATAAGCTTTATAACTTTGTTTGGGATGGTCGTAGTCACTATGCTGAAATTACAGGGCTGCGTACTAACCGCTCTGTAAGGTTTATTTTCAGGGAAGATGACAAGAGCCACTCTGAAGATCCGTCCTATATTGACTTTACAATAGAGAGTAGTGAGCTTACCCAGGAGCAGTTTGTGAAGGTAGTAGACTATTCAGATGAAGAGGATCATGAGGAGTTGGATGAACTGTGGGAGCATTTAATGCAAAAACTTCGTGAAACAGTAGGAGGGTAGTTCGATTTCTTCAACATCTGTCTATATTTGCACGATTTTTGGATACAGTGTGTTAAGTAATGCTAAATACATCCAGATCGTATTAATGCCGCACTGGCTCACATGAAGAAATTAGATAAACTTATTTTAAAGTCGTTTATCGGCCCGTTTATACTTACGTTTGCCGTAGTCGAATTTATCCTGTTAACACAGTATATGCTCAAGTACCTCGACGAGCTTGTCGGAAAAGACTTGGGTATAAATGTATTTGCTGAACTACTGTTCTATTTTAGCCTGAACATGGCACCGCTAGCCATGCCGCTGGCTGTGTTACTGTCTGCCCTAATGACATTTGGTAACCTTGGCGAGCATTATGAGTTAACCGCAATCAAAACTTCAGGCATTGCTCTGCCGCGCATACTTCGTCCGCTTTTCTTCTTTGTAGTGGTGTTGTCGGTTGGAGCCTTCTTTTTCAACAATATAGTTGTTCCGAAGGCAAACCTGAAAGCCTATAGCCTGCTTTGGGATATCCGGCAGAAAAAACCCGCCATGAATATAAAGGAAGGAACTTTCTATAATGGCTTGCCGGGCTACAGTATTAAAGTAAACAAGAAAATGAACGAAGGGAGATCTTTGGTTGATGTCATGATATATGACCATTCCAGGGGTGCATCCAATTCACGGGTTATCCTGGCCGATTCAGGCGAAATGTATACGCAGTACAACGACACTTACCTTGTTCTTGATCTTTATGATGGCGTATCGTATGTAGACCAGGGTGATGGCTCTTTCCGCAGTACAAATGAGCAGTTTGTAAGGCAGCGGTTTGATGAAAGCAAGATTGTATTCAGCCTTTCTTCCTTTGACCTTAGCCGTACACGAGAAGAGTATTTCTCTGAAAATAAAATGATGAAGAACATTAACCAGTTGGTTGTTGTGACAGATTCGTTGCGGAGGCAGGGCAGCAAGGAGCAAGAGCGTTTCGCACCAAGTGTAGATCCGTTTTACTCCTACTTTAAAGCCGATACCAGTTCTATGAAAAACGGACTGCGCCTGAACGACAAAGAGGTAGACAAAGAACTTGCCGTTGTAGATGAGGGCATTGCCAGCCTGGCTACGAATAAAGCCCGTAATATTAAAAGCTTTACGGGCAGCTATGTGGAGCGTATTCGAGCCACCCTGCGCGATGCGAATAATTATGAGATAGAGATATGGCGTAAATACACGCAGTCTGCTGCTATCCTTATCATGTTCCTGATTGGTGCTCCCTTAGGTGCTATTATCAAGAAAGGTGGTCTGGGGGTTCCGGTGCTTATCTCTATCACATTCTTTATTGCCATGTATGTAATGACCATACTAGGCGAGAAATGGGCACGGGAAGGCTTAATACCAGTGGGAGTAGGTATGTGTATTGCAAATGCAGTATTACTTCCTATCGGCTTGTTTTTTCTGAACCAGGCGCGGCACGACTCTAATTTGTTGGAGGTTGACTTCTGGAGCAGATTGTCTAAGCGCTTCCGCAAGGATACTATATAAAGTAAGAGAAAAGAAGTGCTGCAAAATAATTTTAAAATAAATAAAATTGTTTTATCTTTGCGGCTTATACAGCAATCTTATCCAAGATAACACAGATTGATATTTTTTTATACGCAATGAAATTAACTACAGAAGCGAAACAAGAAATTTTCGAAAAGCACGGCCGTAACAAGTCTACAACTGATACAGGTTCTGCTGAGTCACAGATTGCGCTGTTCACTACGCGCATCGCTGACCTGACTGAGCACCTGAAAATCCATAAGAAAGATTATGGTACTCGCCTTGGTCTTCTTAAGCTGGTTGGTAAGAGAAGAAGATTGCTCAACTACCTCCAGAAAAATGATATCGAGAGATACAGAGCTATCATTGGTGAGCTAGGTATCAGAAAATAATTTATTATATTGTGTTAGGGAATTCAACTTAGGATTCCCTAAACTTTTTAGCAGCACCCCTTCCTTTTTCCTTTGCCAGTATTTGACAGTGGCCGCAATTGGTAGCCCTGTTTTTGATGTTAAAATATTAGAAGATGTCTTATAACGCGATAAACAAAACTATTCCTCTTCCGGATGGCCGGGAGATTATTATTGAAACTGGTAAACTAGCTAAACAGGCAGATGGATCTGTAGTTGTAAAATTGGGTAACACCATGTTGCTCGCAGCTGTAGTTTCAAACAAAGAAGCCCGTGAAGGAGTGGATTTTTTGCCTCTTTCTGTTGACTATCAAGAAAAGTTTGCTTCTTCAGGTAAAATACCTGGAGGTTTCCTTAGAAGAGAAGCAAGGCTTTCTGATTACGAAATATTAGTGTCTCGTTTGGTAGACCGAGTACTGCGCCCGCTGTTCCCGGAAGACTACCATGCTGAAACACAAGTAACCATAAATCTTATTTCTGCTGATACAGAAATAATGCCGGATGCACTTGCGGCACTTGCTGCTTCTGCTGCATTGGCGGTGTCTGATATTCCATTCAATGGCCCTATCTCTGAAGTGCGTGTAGCCCGCATTGATGGCAAGTTAGTGATCAATCCTAACGTAACCGAGTTACAACGTGCTGATATCGACCTGATGGTTGGTGCTTCATACGATAGTGTAGCCATGGTAGAGGGGGAGATGAACGAAGTGTCTGAGGCTGAAATGCTGGAAGCAATTCAGTTTGCACATGACGCTATTAAAGTGCAGTGCCAGGCGCAGAAAGAGCTTACTGAGTTAGTAGGTAAAACAGTTAAGCGTGAGTATTCGCACGAAACCCACGACGAAGAACTTCGCAAGATAGTTTATGATGCAACCTATCAGAAAGCTTATGAAGTAGCTAAAAGAGGTAGTGCCGTAAAAGCAGAGCGTAAAGAAGGTTTTGCTTCTGTTCTAAATGAGTTTATTTCTTCTTTGCCTGAAGACCATACGTATGATGAAGGGCTTATTAAAACATACTTCCACGATGTAGAGAAGGAGGCTGTTCGTAACATGATATTGAATGATCGTGTTCGTCTGGATGGCCGTAAACTTGATGAGATCAGACCTATCTGGTCGGAGGTAAATTACCTGCCTGCTACACATGGTTCTGCTATCTTTACGCGTGGCGAAACACAGTCTTTGACAACAGTAACGCTGGGTACTAAGCTGGATGAGCAGATGATCGACAGCGCCATGGTATCTGGTACAAATAAATTCTTATTGCACTATAACTTCCCAGCTTACTCTACCGGTGAGGTTAAGCCAAACAGAGGCCCGGGCCGACGTGAGGTAGGACACGGTAACCTGGCGTTGCGTGCCCTTAAAAAAGTGCTTCCTCCTGAAAATCAGAATCCATATACAATCCGTATTGTTTCCGATATCCTGGAGTCAAACGGTTCTTCTTCTATGGCTACGGTTTGTGCGGGTAGCTTAGCATTGATGGATGCCGGTGTTCCCGTAAAAGGTGGCGTGTCCGGTATTGCAATGGGTTTGATCACAGATGAGAAAACCGGAAATTTTGCTGTCTTGTCTGATATTTTAGGTGATGAAGACCACTTAGGAGATATGGACTTTAAAGTGGCTGGTACGAAAGATGGTATCACTGCTTGCCAGATGGACATTAAAGTACAAGGCTTATCTTACGAAGTGCTGAGCCAGGCTCTTGCCCAGGCAAATGCAGGTCGTAGTCATATCTTAAACGAGATGTCTAAAACCATTTCGGCACCTAATGCAGATTATAAGCCACATACACCTCGTTCGTTCAACATTGTTATCGATAAAGAGTTTATTGGTGCTGTTATCGGGCCAGGCGGTAAAGTAATCCAGCAGATCCAAAAAGATACTGGTGCTACTATCATCATCGAAGAGAAAAATGAGAAAGGGCATGTAAATATCTTTGCCAGCAACCAGGAGTCTATGAACGATGCTGTTAGCAAGATCAAAGGTATTGTAGCACAGCCTGAAATTGGTGAAGTATACATTGGTAAAGTAAAGTCTATTCAGCCTTACGGAGCCTTTGTAGAGTTCATGCCAGGAAAAGATGGCTTGCTGCACATTTCTGAAATCAAGTTTGAGCGCCTGGAAAGTATGGAAGGAGTGCTTGAAATTGGTGAGGAAGTAAAAGTGAAGCTTATTGATGTAGACAAAAAGACTGGAAAGTTCAAGTTGTCTCGCAAAGCCGCTTTGCCAAAGCCTGATGCATCGGAACCTAGTAAATAGATAATTGATATAACTCCTGGGCCTGTTTCTATAGCGGAACCAGGGTCAGGAGTTATATGCATAAGCGCAGTTCTGGTACTTGATTTTATTTCTAGGATATAAGAACTTTGCGCCGTTTTCTGTTGTTACCACACCGAGCCTAATTAATTTAACACATTTTTTGCAATAACAATATACTCTGATGAGACAACTCAAGATAAGCAAACAGATTACTAACCGCGAGAGCCAGTCGCTGGATAAGTATTTACAGGAGATTGGTAAAGTTGATTTGCTTACACCGGATGAAGAGGTTTCGTTAGCACAGAGAATTAGGGAAGGCGATCAGTTTGCACTTGAGAAATTAACAAAAGCCAACTTGCGCTTTGTGGTGTCAGTTGCCAAGCAATACCAGAACCAGGGACTTTCTTTAGGAGACCTTATTAATGAGGGGAACCTTGGTTTGATTAAAGCTGCCAAACGTTTCGACGAGACAAGAGGTTTTAAGTTTATTTCATATGCAGTTTGGTGGATCCGTCAGTCGATTCTGCAGGCTTTGGCCGAGCAGTCGCGTATTGTGCGTTTGCCGCTTAACCGTGTAGGTTCGCTGAACAAAATTTCCAAATCATTCTCAGAGCTTGAGCAGAAGTTTGAGCGTGAGCCATCCCCGGAAGAGATTGCTGAAGTACTGGAGCTTACAACTGCCGAAGTAGTAGACACACTTAAAATTTCTGGTCGCCACGTATCTGTGGATGCGCCGTTTGTACAAGGCGAAGAAAACCGCTTACTGGATGTATTAGAAAATGATGACGAAGAGTCTCCTGATACAGGCCTGATGAACGATTCACTCCGCAAAGAAGTACAGCGTGCCCTCTCTACGCTAACAAAACGTGAGGCAGATGTAATTACACTTTACTTTGGTTTAAATGGAGAGCACTCTCTTACACTGGAGGAAATAGGTGAGAAGTTTAACCTTACCCGCGAACGTGTACGCCAGATCAAAGAAAAAGCAATCCGCAGATTGCGTCACACATCCAGAAGTAAAGCGCTTAAACCTTATTTAGGTTAGTAGATAAACCTTTACAGAAACAGCCCCGGCGTATTAACCGGGGCTGTTTTTTTGTTTTGATGCCTGAACCAATACTTCAATAATGCAGCACTGAATGCAGGCAGAGGGCAAGATTTTTTGTATACTTGCAGCCTAATTTCAGTTGTACTTGAAAATATGGATATAGAAAGAGTAAAATGCTTAATTATTGGCTCTGGACCTGCCGGTTACACAGCTGCTATATATGCTTCCAGAGCTGGCCTTCAACCTGTTTTATACCAGGGCCTGCAACCAGGTGGTCAATTAACAATAACCAATGATGTAGAGAATTATCCTGGTTACCCCGATGGAATAATGGGGCCTGAAATGATGGAAGATTTCAGAAAGCAGGCGGAACGGTTTGGTACTGATATCCGCTACGGCATAGCCACTGCTGTCGATTTTTCTTCCCAGCCGCACAAAGTCACCATTGATGACCATAAAGTAATTGAGGCACATGCTGTCATCATTTCTACAGGAGCTTCAGCAAAATGGCTTGGGCTTGAGTCAGAAGCTAAACTTAATGGTAGCGGTGTTTCTGCTTGCGCCGTTTGTGATGGTTTCTTCTATCGAGGACAGGATGTTGCTGTTGTTGGTGCCGGTGATACAGCCGCTGAAGAGGCTACTTACCTGGCGAATCTTTGCAATAAAGTGTATATGATTGTTCGCCGTGATGAAATGCGTGCCTCTACTATTATGCAGGAACGTGTAAAGCGTACCAAGAACATTGAGGTGCTCTGGAACTCTGTAACGGATGAAATTATGGGGCAGCATGCTGTAGATGGAGTGCGTGTAAAAAATGTACTTACAAATGAGCTGAAGGAGATTTCTGTTCAGGGCTTTTTTGTGGCTATTGGGCACAAGCCTAACTCTGACATCTTTGCAGATTTCTTGAACATGGATGAAAACGGTTATATCAGGACGATTCCTGGCACATCCAAAACCAATATTGATGGTGTGTTTGCTTGTGGAGATGTGCAGGACTTTACTTACCGCCAGGCAGTTACTGCTGCCGGATCAGGGTGTATGGCCGCACTGGATGCAGAACGCTATCTGGCAGCCAGAGAATTGCATTAGATTTTTGATGCTGAGACTCTTCGTGTTGCACTATAATATAGGGTGCAGTGTTGGAAGATTTACAATAAAATGGCTGTTCTGTAGTTTAAAAATTCGATAAGCACTTTTAAAACGAATGCAGCATAGCCGAAATTGATGCTAATGTCAAGAATAAAAACACCCTTATTCTTTGTACTTTTTTTGCTTTTTGCTTTAGTAAGCTCTTCCAGCTCTTTTGCACAAAGTAAGGGTAAAGTAAAAGATTTTTTTAAGGTAAAGTCACCGAAGATAGATTATGTCAGGCCTGACACAACTATCCTGATTAAGTATGAGGAGTTCCCTGATGATGATTCGGAAGCTAATAAATCTATTTACTTCAACCCAAAGAAAGAACTTTCTATCGTAAGCGAAGATACCACAGAACTGGACCTGGGGGAGCAGCACATTGTAGAAATGTCTGAAGAAGTACTGGTAGATTCTACCTGGATCAAAATTGCTGGTTATTATGCCATTTGGGATACACATAGTATCAACCCTTACCGTATTGATGGCCGGCAGCTAAAAGATACAGTAGATGTTGTGCTGTATGATCCCAAATTAAACCGGGATTATAAAATGCCTTTGGTTAAAACTCCAATTACTAGTCATTTTGGAGGCCGGTGGGGAAAATGGCATTTTGGTACCGATATTGATTTGGAAACCGGAGATTCTGTTCGCGCGGCCTTCGATGGTGTTGTAAGGATTAATAAATGGGATGGTGGTGGCTTCGGTAATTACATTGTAGTACGCCATTATAATGGTTTGGAAACAGTGTATGGGCATATGAGCAAAGCTATTGCCCAGCCAGGCCAGTTTGTAAAGGCTGGAGAACTTATTGGTTTGGGAGGCAGCACTGGGAGAAGCACTGGATCTCATCTTCATTACGAGGTGCGATACCAGGGTAACCCTATTGACCCGGAAAACATGTATGATTTCCCTGATTATCTCCTGAAAGGTCAAAGTTTTCAGATTACGTCAGCCCTGTTTAATTATTATAACAGTGCCGGGAAAGGGAGTCCCAGTTCAGGTCGGAGAGTTGCTTATCATACGATCCGTAGTGGTGATACACTTTCAGGTATTGCTAAAAAGTATGGTGTATCTGTAAGCCAGATTACAAAATTAAATGGTATCAGCACCCGAACTACCTTAAGGTTGGGAAGGAAGCTTCGTATCAGGTAAAACATCAACAGAAATTATGAAATTGGATATACTTGCCTTTGCAGCCCATGCCGATGATGTAGAGTTAGGTTGCTCAGGTACTTTAGTTGCACATATTGCCACTGGTAAAAAGGTAGGCATTGTAGATTTAACAAGGGGAGAACTTGGTACCAGAGGTACTCCGGAAGTTCGTGCTGCTGAGGCAGAAGATTCTGCAAGGATTCTTGGTGCTGAAGTGCGTGATAATCTTGAATTTGCTGATGGTTTTTTTGTCAATGACAGGGCTCATCAGCTAAAAGTGGTAGAGAAGATCCGCCAGTACCAACCGGAGATTGTTATCATGAATGCTGTTCATGATCGCCACCCGGACCATGGCAGAGGCTCTGTGGTAGTATCAGAGGCATGCTTTCTTGCTGGTCTTAAAATGATTGAGACAGTAGGAGATGATGGAGTTCAGCAGCAGGCATGGCGGCCTAAGGCTGTTTATCACTTCATACAGGACAGATACATTAAGCCTGACCTGGTGGTTGATGTAACGCCTTTCTGGGATAAGAAAATGGAGAGTATAAGGGCATTCAAGTCACAGTTCTTCAACCCAGACGACAACTCACCAAATACCTATATTTCATCTCCGGAGTTTCTGGAGTTTGTAGAAGCCAGAGCCAAAGAATATGGACATTCCATTGGTGTAAAATATGGTGAAGGGTTTACAACAGAACGGCACATAGGGGTGAACAATCTGTTCGATTTGATCTAGCGTAACATCAGAAATAAGTATCATAGTTGAAGGGGCTGCCAGAATACAATCTGGAGCCTCTTCTGCTTTACAACCTGTTTCTTCGCCAATTTGAAGCTACAGCTGTGCCTTCAGTTAAAGCTACGGCTGTTTTAGGTTTATGCTTGTCAAGTAAAATTGCTGCTAAAACAGCTGCTATTTCTTCTATATCAGTATCAGTTTGTTGTTTTAAAACATCAGGAGAAAAATAGCGCTCAACAAACTTTGTATCAAACTTGCCACTAACAAAAGCCTCGTGCTGCAGCACAAATCTTCCAAAAGGAAGGGTTGTTTCTATTCCGGTTATTTGATATTCATCAATGGCGCGTAGCATTTTATCGATTGCTTCTTTGCGGTTTTTGCCGAAGGTAATGAGTTTCGCGATCATAGGATCATAAAAGATTGGAACTTCCATACTTTGTTCAAAGCCATCATCTACCCGAACACCTAAACCCTGAGGACGGATATATGTGTTTAAACGGCCAATGTCTGGCAGGAAATTGTTAGCGGGGTCTTCAGCATAAACACGCAGCTCCAGTGCATGACCATTTATTTGAAGTTGTTCCTGCTGAAAGCTTATTGCTTCGCCCTGTGCAATCTTAATCTGTTCTTTTACTAAGTCCAGTCCTGTTATTTGCTCTGTTACAGGGTGTTCTACCTGTAAACGTGTATTCATTTCCAGAAAATAAAAGTTCAGGTGCTCGTCCATTAAAAATTCAACGGTTCCTGCTCCAACATAATCACAGGCTTTGGCTACATTAACGGCACAAAGTCCCATTTCTTGGCGCAGGTCTGGTGTAAGTATGGCGGAAGGAGCCTCCTCAATCACTTTCTGGTGCCGCCGCTGTATGGAGCACTCGCGCTCAAACAAATGAAGAATATTGCCATGAATATCTCCTAATACCTGTATTTCTATATGACGAGGTGAGTTAACATATTTTTCAATAAACACCGAACCATCACCAAAAGCAGATTGTGCTTCACTTATTGCTAATTGCATTTGTTCTTCAAATTGCTCCAGCTGTTCTACTACTCGCATTCCTTTTCCTCCACCACCGGCACTGGCTTTTATCAGTAAAGGAAAGCCTATGTTCCGGGCTATTTCTTTAGCCTTTTCAACATCCGTTATAGCTTCATCTGTACCGGGAACCATCGGAATATTATATTTTGCAACAGCTGCTTTGGCAGCTAGCTTATTACCCATCAGTTTAATTGCTGCAGGAGAGGGGCCTATAAAAATAAGACCTGCTTCCTGAATTTTTTGAGCAAAGGCCGCATTCTCTGAAAGAAAGCCGTAGCCAGGGTGAATAGCGTCAACATGCAGGGTTTTGCAAGTGTCAATAATTTTATCGCCACATAAATAAGACTCGCTGGACTTGGAACCTCCAACACACATAGCCTCATCTGCATACCGAACATGCAAGGCATTACGATCGGCTTCGCTGAATATGGCTACAGTTGAGATGCCCATTTCTTTGGCAGAGCGCATAATACGTAAAGCTATTTCACCTCTGTTAGCTACCAGAATCTTATTTATCTTTCTCATGCTGAAGCCGAGTTTGTTTGTTATCAAATAAATTATTTTAAGGGAAAAGTCAAAGTTTTAGCCCTAAAATCAGTCTCACAAAGCGCCTTATAAATTGTATATGAAGCTTTAAAAACATAAATTTGCATTGCACTATGCATATTCAGTTTGATTATACTGTTAAGCGAATATTTAATCTGAAATTATCCCGATAACTTAATTATTACACAAGTGGATTTATTTGAAAAGTTGTTGACCAATAGAGGTCCGTTAGGCAGCCACTCACATTACGCTCATGGCTATTTCACGTTTCCAAAATTAGAAGGCGAGATTGCTCCGCGTATGAAGTTCCGAGGTAAGGATGTGTTGACGTGGAGCCTGAACAACTACCTTGGTTTGGCCAACCATCCTGAGGTGCGTAAAGCTGATGCTGAGGCGGCTGCAGAGTGGGGAATGGCGACTCCAATGGGAGCACGTATTATGTCAGGAAATACGAACCTGCATGAGAAATTAGAGGCTGAATTAGCAGAATTTGTTCAGAAGCCTGATGCACTTCTACTTAATTTTGGTTATCAGGGTGTAATTTCTATCATTGATGCCTTAGTTGACCGCCACGACGTAATTGTTTATGATGCAGAGTCTCATGCATGTATTATTGATGGCGTTCGATTGCACCAAGGGAAACGTTTTGTGTATGCACATAACGATATGGGTAACCTGGAAAAACAACTGGAACGTGCAACACGTTGGGCAGAAAACACAGGTGGCGCTATTTTGGTGATTACGGAAGGTGTATTCGGTATGTCTGGTAACTTAGGTAACTTAGCCGACATCGTCGCACTAAAGCAGAAGTTTAACTTCAGGCTGTTTGTAGACGATGCACATGGTTTCGGTACTATGGGTAAAACTGGTGCTGGTACAGGCGAGCATTTAGGTGCACAAGATGGTATAGACGTTTATTTCTCTACGTTTGCTAAATCTATGGCCAGCATTGGTGCATTTGTTGCCTCTAACGAACAGGTAGTAGAATACCTCCGCTACAACATGCGCTCTCAGATTTTTGCTAAGTCGTTGCCTATGCCATTAGTGGTAGGTGCACTTAAGCGCCTGGAGCTGCTTCGCTCTAAGCCAGAATTAAAAGATAAGCTTTGGGAGGTTGTAAGTGCTCTGCAAAGCGGCTTGCGTGAAAAAGGTTTTAATATTGGCACCACACAATCTCCTGTAACTCCTGTATTTCTGAATGGACAGATTCCTGATGCTACACAGCTGACACTGGACCTTCGCGAAAACCACAGTATTTTCTGCTCTATTGTAGTGTATCCTGTCGTGCCTAAAGATGTGATTATGCTACGCCTTATTCCAACGGCTGCTCATACGCTGGAGGATGTAAAGGAAACGATTGTTGCTTTTGAGAAAATAGCACAAAAGTTAGATAAAGGCTTGTACTCCACTTCTGCGGTAACGGCCTAATTTCTCACTGAAGGCATATATCTTAAATCCTTAATTTTTGCTTGTTTGTATTAAATGTGTATATTAGAGCGTTAAAAACATATTTTTCACTATAATAATAGCCCTAATGGACAACAACTTTAGCAAACTCAAAGATCTTGTATTGTCTCTAGAATCAGACTTCGAGAAATTCTACGAGAAGAACAATGCAGCTGCTGGTACTCGTGTACGTAAAGGTATGCAAGACCTTAAAAACATGGCTCAGGATATCCGTAAGGAAGTTCAAGACATTAAGAATAGCACTGCTGATAACGCATAAGGCTATTCTGGTAATAAACAGAAAAGGCGATCTGTATAGATCGCCTTTTCTGTTTTAAGAGCCTGTTAATTAACTATTTAACTGATAGCAGGTAATAATTCTTTTTTCCTTTCTGCACTACCAGGTACTTCTCCTGAAGCAGTTCGTAGTTAACTTCCTCGTCTGCACTTTGTATTTTTTGTCGGTTAATGCTAACGCCTCCGTTTTTGATCATTCGCTTGGCCTCACCCTTAGATTCGAATATCTGCCCACCAGACAGTTCCGAAAGCAAATCGCTCACGCTTGGCGCCGTTGCGTAGCTGTCTTTGCTAACCTCAACTTGCGGAACCCCCTCAAACACCGAAAGCAGCACATCTTCCCGTAATTTCTTTAATGTTTCCAGGTTTCCTTTCCCAAATAAAACTTCTGAAGCATCTACAGCAGAATTATATTCTTCCTCAGAATGCACTCTTATAGTAACATCTTTGGCAAGTGCTTTTTGTAAAATACGAAGGTGAGGAGCCTGTTTATGCTCTTCTGTAATGCTATCAATTTCCTCTTTAGTAAGCAGTGTATACACCTTTATCAGCTTCTCAGCCTCTTCGTCAGATAGGTTTAGCCAAAACTGGTAGAACTTGTACGGCGAAGTAAGATTAGGATTGAGCCAAACGTTTCCGCCTTCTGACTTTCCGAACTTAGTACCATCAGACTTTGTAACAAGTTTGCCAACCAGGGCAAAAGCTTTCCCGCCGTCCATCCTGCGGATTAGCTCTGTACCAGTAGTAATGTTGCCCCATTGGTCGGAGGCTCCCATCTGCAGGCGCACATTTTTATTTTTATATAAATGATAGAAATCGTAACCCTGTATAAGCTGGTATGCAAACTCAGTGTAAGATAGTCCTTCTGCGCGGCCTTCGCCTTCTTCGTCGGCATTGAGACGCTTCTTTACTGAGTCTTTGCTCATCATGTAGTTTACGGTGATGTGCTTGCCTACTTCACGTAGGAAACCCAGGAAGCTGAATTCTTTAAACCATTCGTAATTATTTACAATTTCGGCTGAGTTGGCACCACAATCAAAATCAAGAAAATTTTCTAACTGCTTCTTAATACCCTCCTGGTTCTCACGCAGCACATCTTCTGACAGCAGGTTACGTTCTGCGGACTTACCCGATGGGTCGCCGATCATACCTGTTGCTCCACCTACAAGAGCCAACGGTCTATGACCTGCCCGCTGAAGATGTACTAACAGCATAATAGTGGCCAGGTTACCTATGTGTAGCGAATTTGCTGTTGGGTCAAAACCAATGTAACCAGATGTCATTCCTGAAGCAAGTTGCTCTTCAGTGCCTGGCATGAAATCATGGAGCATGCCTCTCCACCGTAATTCTTCTATTAAGTTCATGTAAACCAAATCGTCTTTTCAAGACAAATATAAAAAAGAGTTAGCAGTTAGCCCTAAGAGGATGAAAGTATTGGTTGGATCAATGCAGTTTGGCTGAGTTTAGGTGGGTATCATAACTGCTGAAAAAGTCGGCTGCTTAATATAATATTTACTATATTAGACAAACAAAGCACGATAGAAATGTAAAGGCTGTAATTTTAGAGGCCATTCTATAAGCTAAAACAATGTATTGGACTTGTTTCCTTTAGATAGAGAATATTCGTAACTATTAATACAAAGAAAAGGTAGACGGCAGAGGTGGAGTATCCTGTTTTAATGTTCTCTACTGAAATGTTTATTGATTTTTATTTCGAGAAGAATAACTACATGATTAAAGCTTACAAACTATACACCGATTCAGATGGTCAATCGTGCTTTACAACCGGCTTAGTTTCAGAGAAAGTCGTGACGGAGGCGGTATCTATTCGTTTTCAGGAAACAGCACCATATTCATCATACGACTGGCATCCGGCACCTATTACCCAATATGTTATTACACTAGCAGGTACGTTGGAATTTACTACTAGTAAAGGAGAAACATTTATTCTACATCCAGGGGAAGTGTTGATTGCAATGGATACGACAGGGGCCGGGCATAAATGGCGAATTATAGATGATCAGCCCTGGAAACGTGCTTATGTAGTATTTGAAGAAGGTGCAGATATAAACTTTGTTCCCGAAAGCCACTAAGTTAGGCCCTTCATAATTTCTGTTATCAACTTTTAAGAAACTATAGGGCATAGGCTACACCCTTAAAGTTAGCACATATCTTTACAGGTGTAATTATAAGAAGCAGCTGGAATTGTTTTACATTTATTGAAGTTTAGGAGAAGCTTAATAAAAAATCACATGAACTCTGAAGAGGTAATAGATAACCAGCAGGAATTACTCCTAAAGCTAAAAGAAACACAGCGTCAGCTTGAAGAAAAGAATAAGCAACTGGAACTGATTAACCAGATTGGGAGTATGCTTACTTCTGAACTGGAGCTTGAAAAGGTTGTTCAGAATGTGACTGATATTGCCACAAAATTAAGCAAAGCGCAGTTTGGTGCCTTGTTTTACAACAAGGAGAATGAAAAAGGGGAAGAATATCTTCTTTATGCTCTCTCTGGTGCCAGCAAAGATGACTTTGCACATCTTCCCGTGCTTCGTGTTACACCTATGCTGGCGCCTACTTTTAGTGGAGAAGGTGTAATACGTTCTGATGATATTACCAAAGACCCCAGATACGGAAGAAACAAACCTCACAGGGGGATGCCAAAAGGGCATTTACCGGTTAAAAGTTATATGGCCCTGCCTGTTGTTTCAAAAAAAGGGAAAGTGTTGGGAGGCTTGTTCTTCGGGCATTCTAAATCAGGTGTTTTTACTCAGAATGAAGAAAACCTGGTGCTAAGTATTGCCGCACAGGCAGCCGTTGCCATAGACAATGCGCACCTTTATGAAGCAAAGCTTCAGGCAGAACAGCGGGTTAAACGGGTCCTGGAGTCAATCCCGCAAATGGCCTGGACGTCTTTACCAGACGGTTTCATAGATTACTTTAATGAAAGGTGGTACGCCTACACAGGTCAATCTTTTGATCAGGCAAAAGGCAATGGATGGGAAAATATTGTACACCCAGATGATATTGCACATGTAAATGATGTGTGGCAAAAAGCGCTGAAGAATGGGGAAACGTTCGAGTTAGGGAGCAGATTAAGAGGAGTTGCAGATAATAGCTACCGCTGGCATCTAACAAGAGCAGTTCCTGTTAAAGATGAAAAGGGAAAAATTCAGCTCTGGGTTGGTACAAGCACAGATGTAGATGATTATAAAACAACTCAGGAAACCCTGTTGCAGAAAAATAAGGAACTTGAAAAGATCAACAAGGACCTGGACAGCTTTGTTTACACAGCCTCTCATGACTTGAAAGCTCCTGTAATAAATATAATGCAGATATTAGAGGAGTTAAAGGTCAGTGGCATTTACACAACAGACGATACTAAAATATTTGTTAATCTTCTCGACAAATCATTAAATCAACTGCATAGCACTATTGATGATCTGTCTGCGCTGGTGAAAGTTCAGAAAAATATCAATGCTACCGTTGAATATTTATCACTTAAAGATATTGTTGAAGAGGTAAAACTAAGTTTAAATGAAGAATTCTATCGTTCTGGTGCTAAAGTTTTACTTGAACTAGATGAAGTGCCCACTGTTCCATTTTCTAAAGCAAATTTAAGAAGTGTGTTGTTTAACCTCATCAGCAATAGCGTTAAGTATTGCTCACCTGACCGTACTCCAGAAATCGTAATAAAAAGCGCTGCAATTCCGGGGTACTACCAAATATCTGTTTCTGATAATGGCCTTGGGCTTGACCTGGAGACGCAAAAAGGAAAGTTATTTCAGATGTTCCGGCGCTTTCATGACCATGTAGCTGGTTCAGGAATAGGCTTGTATATCGTTAACCGAATCATAGAAAACCAAGGTGGCTACATAGAAGTTACCAGTGCAGTAAATAAGGGCACTACTTTCAATTTATTTATCAAAAAAGAAGAAAAGAAATAGGTGCTGCAGGGCTTTATAACACTAGATAAATGTTATAAAGCCCTGCTTTACATGCTTGATTTTAGACTAAGGTTTATAATAAGTTAGCTACTGGAATCTCATTAACTAGTTTAGCTAACATCTTAATTTTCTTTGCTGTTACTGATGCATTTACATAGTTTCAAGCTTCAATTTCTGCTTCTATAATTCCTGCCTTACTCTTTCATTTTGTCTCTAATACCTTAAATTTGTAGCCTTAAGTCAGGCATACACGGAACAGCTGTTTCCCAATAGTGCTTAACTGACTTTACCTGATTATATGACCAAAAAAACATGGCGCACACACCCGAAGGCATACTGGAGCAGCTAAAGAACAGGCAGTTTGCCCCTGTGTATTTTCTGCAGGGAGAAGAGCCTTTTTATATTGACCTTATTGCTGATTATATAGAGGAACATGCATTGCAAGAGCATGAGAAAGGTTTTAATCAGGTGGTGGTGTATGGTAAAGATGTGGACGTAGCTACTATATTGTTGCAGGCCAAGCGCTTTCCTATGATGGCTGAAAAGCAGGTAGTAATCGTAAAAGAGGCGCAGTCTGTACAAGACCTGGAAAAGGAGGAAGGGATGAGGCAACTGGAAACTTATTTACAGAACCCATTACCTTCTACTATTCTTGTTTTCTGCCATAAGTATAAAACGCTCGATGGTCGGAAGAGCCTTGCAAAAGCTGTAACCAAACATGCCATACTGCTTACTACAAAAAAGCTTTACGAGAACCAGGTGCCCGCATGGGTAAACAGTTACATAAAGTCAAAAGGGCGGCAGGCTTCACAGCAGGCTGTGCTAATGCTGAGTGAGTACATTGGGGCTGATTTGTCAAGGTTAGCCAACGAAATAGACAAACTGCTGATTAACCTGAAGCTGGGCCAAAGTATAGATGAGCGGGTTGTGCAGGATAATGTTGGCATCAGCAAAGAATACAATATCTTTGAGCTGCAGTCTGCTCTCATAGCCCGGGATGCTTTAAAGGCAAACCGTATTATTAACTATTTTGAGGCGAACCCAAAAAATAATCCACTTATACCGAACCTATCCCTGCTCTTTAATTTCTTCACGAAGCTCCTGAGTTTGCATACATCTGCAGATAAGTCAGAGGCTGGTATCCGGAAGAGTTTAGGGAATCGGGCCTTTCTTGTGAAAGAGTACATGCAGGCGTTGCGGGTGTTCCCTTTGCAGCGTTCTGTTGATATTATTCATTTTATCAGGGTGGCTGATTTACAGGTAAAAGGTATAGAAGGAGGAGACATGACTGATGCGGATATTCTTAGAGAGTTGGTTTTTAAAATATTACATCCGGTTCCCCGTGCCATGGCTTCTTTAACTTAGATATAATTTTAGTTGCGGTACAATATTTAAGAGGCTATCGCCATTATATAGTTATAATGCCATGTTTAGAGAGGCTATCGGGAGAAAAGATGTAAGGTAGATGGCAGGTCTTCTTTTTTTATTAACTTTGAATGAGGTAAACTGACAAATAAAACCTTATCTCAAATCTCTGAAGAATTACATCTTAATTAAGATACGATTAATTTTGGCCTGACAAGGCGGAAAAGAAAAATATGAAGATAGCATACAAAGTAGCGCTTGCTTCTGTGCTGGCCGGAGGCTCCCATGTAGTGGTGGCGCAGCATACGCAGGTTTTTACCTCAGATGAGAAGTACTTTCACGAAGGTGTAGAATTGTTTGACCGTGCAAAATATGGTTCGGCCCAGGAGGCGTTCAGAAAGTACATTAACCTGATCGGTGACGATGCAAGAACTGCTGATGCACAGTATTACTATGCCTTAAGTGGTTTGTACCTGTTGCACCCCGATGCAGAGCAGCTTATCCTTAACTTCACGCACAAGTTTCCTGCTCACCCTAAAACGGCTCTGGCAAACTATGAACTTGGCCTGTACTACTTCGAAAAGAAAGAGTATGAAAAAGCAGTAGAGTTTCTGAAGCAGGCTCCAGAGCATTTGCTAAGCATTAAGCAGAATAATGAACTGGAGTTTAAGCTGGGCTATTCCTATTTTGCTACCAAAGATTTCGATAACGCTAAAATCTACTTTGATAAGAACAAAACAACTGGGTTTAGAGAAGATGAACATCGCTTCGCTTACGCCTCTAATTACTATGCCGGTTATATTGCCTATCGCAATGGCGACTATGCTGCTGCAAAAACAGACCTTAAGATAGCTGAGAAAAATGAAGCGTATGCGAACATTGTTCCTTATATGATCACAGAGATACTTTATAAGGAAAATGATATCTACGAGTTGATCAGGTATGGAGAGGCTGCCTTAGCCAGAACGCCTTCGGTACAACAGGCAGATGAAATTGCCTTGCTAGTTGGTGACGCTTACTACCAACGAGCTGATTATAAAACCGCTGAAAAGTATTTTTCACAGTACGCACAGGGCAAACGATCTTTAGACCCAGTTGTACAGTATAAAATTGGCCTTACAGATTACAAGAACAATAATTACAAAAATGCTATTGCAAACCTTAAAGTAGTAGCCCTTAAGAAAGATGCCATGGGCCAGAGTGCATCCTACTACCTTGGTCTTAGCTATCTTAAAGAAAATACCAAGCCGTTTGCCATGACGGCTTTTGACCAGGCTCGCAAGAACGACAAAGACAAAGACATTACAGAATCAGCAACGCTGAAGTATGCTCAGGTAAATTATGAGTTGGGTAACTTAAGAGAAGTTATTAATTCGCTGGCAGATTTCAATGAGAAGTATCCTGATTCAGAGCAAAGTGCTGAAGCAGACGATTTGCTGAGTGAGGCTTATTTTAACTCTAATAATTATGCAGAAGCTATTCGCCACATTGAAAGTCTGCCTAAGAAAAGCTGGCGCATCCTGCAAACATACCAGCGTGTAACTTACTACCACGGTGTTAACCTGTTTAACGATGCAAAGTTCCCACAGGCTGTGCAGATGCTGGATAAATCACTTCAGTACCCATATGATAAAGGCGTTACTGCTGCGAGCCATTTCGTTAAAGGAGAGGCATACTCTATTGGCCAGCGTTATAATGATGCCATTAACAGTTACGGAGCTGTTTTTCGTACAAGCCCAGGCACTAAGGAAGACTATTATATTAAGTCCCGCTATGGTATAGGGTATGCCTACTTCAATACCAAAGAGTATGAAAAGGCTATGACGCATTTTAAAGCTTATTTAGACGCGATTCAGCCAAGTAACCCGAACTATAACGATGCTACACTACGCCTTGCTGATACCTATTATGTATCGAAGAATTATAATGAAGCGCTGAAATTGTATGAGCGTGTTGTTGCTTCCAGTTCTCCGGACCGGGATTATTCACTCTTTCAGAAAGGTGTGCTACTGAGTATCAATAATAACAACGAGAAAGCAAAACAAAACCTCCAGGAGCTGATTTCAAAGTTCCCAAATTCCCGCTATCGTGATGATGCGCAGTATCAGTATGCTTTAATAGATTTTGAGGCAGGTAACTATCCTGCTGCTATTACTGGGTTCACCACGCTTATCCAGAATATGCAGGACAGCAAGCTGGTACCAAACGCTTTGCAGAAAAGAGGTATTGCTTATGCCAACCAAGGGCGTGCCAGTGAGGCTATCGCAGACCAGCAGCGAGTTATAAACGAATTTCCTTCATCTAGTGTAGCAAGCGGTTCTTTATATAGCTTACAGGAAGTGCTGGGTGCTGAGAACAGAAGCAGTGAGTTTGATGATTACCTGACTAAGTTTAAAACAGCTAACCCAGAAAGCAATGCCTTGGAAACAGTTGAGTATGAAGCTGCTAAGACTTTGTATTTCAATGAAAACTATAAACAGGCTATTGCTAAGCTTGAAAGTTACCTGAAGTCTTATCCTAAGAGTTCCTACCAGGCAGATGCACGTTATTACTTAGCCGATTCTTACCTGCGCGAAAATGATGTGCAGACAGGTTTGCAGCGTATGAAGCAGGTAATTACGGAGAACCGTTCAGAATTCGTAAACAGGGCTATACAACGTGTGGCTGATCTGGAATTTGAGGCTAAGAATTATAAAGAGGCGATAAAATATTATACGCGTCTGCGTGACCTCGCCAGTAACCGTAAAGAGCAGGCAAATGCGTTGGTTGGCCTGATGCAGAGCTACTATAAAACCAATGACTATACTGCTTCCAAGCGTGTAGCAAATGAATTGATCAGTCAGGGAAACGCTTCGCTTAATGCCCTGAACTCTGCTATGTTATATCGTGCTAAGTCAACCTATGCTCAAGGTGATTTAAACCAGGCGCTTTCAGAGTTGCGTGAAACGGCTAAAGCAGCCACCGATGTAAATGGAGCTGAGGCACAATACCTGGTGGCTGAAGTATTATATAAGCAGAAAAAATACAAAGAGTCGCTCGATGCTGCTTACGAATACAATAGTAAGTTCTCAAATTATGATTACTGGTTGGGTAAATCATTCCTGGTTATTGCTGATAATTATCTTGCCCAGGACGAACAGTTCCAAGCGCGTGCTACACTTAACTCTATTATAGAGGGGTCTCCTGTTAAAGAAATTGTAGAGGAGGCTAGAGTTAAACTCGCTAGGCTGAATGAGGATGGAGGCAAAAAGACGAGTACACCGGCAGGTGTACAGAATCTGAATTTAGTGCCTGACTCTAATTCTACACAGGATGCTTTGCCAGACTCTACCATTGAAATACTACCGGACACTACTCAGCAGATATTACCGGATTCAACACAAAATGAGCAGGACTAGCTAACACAATTTAGTTATTACAATTAATCAGAATTGAAGTATCATCATGAAAAATAAATTAAAATTAGCCTCTCTTGCCATTGTTCTTAGTGTTGGGTATAGCTTTATGAACGAGGCGCATGCGCAGAACAATAACTGGGGCGAAGCTACTAAACTGGAAGATGCACAGGTAGTAGTGGAGAAGAACAGGGTGATTGAACTCCCCCAGGCAGCGCGAAACTTTGAGAAGTTTCGCGTAGAGCAGCCCGAGCAGGGGGAACGGAATGTGCGGTACCGTTTTATTGATTACCGCTTGCCTTCCCAGGATATTAACCTGCAGATGAAGGTGCTTACCATTAAACAGGATGAGCTTACAAAATTGTACGGTAACTATCTGAAAGGTGGTATCGGCAATTATGCCTCCCTTTACCTGAAAGGCTACTTCCACAACAAAAGAAGCGATGTCGGGGCTTATGGTGCTGAAGTAAGCCATATAGCTTCGGCCAAAGGACCTGTAGACAAAGGTAATTCTGCTGTGGCAAACAGTAGAATTGGCGTACACGGAGAGCGTTATTTAAAATATACGACTGTTGGAGGTAGTTTAAACTATGGTCGGGATAAGTACCATTATTATGGCTATGATCCTGCTTACGGTGCTGAGATAGACAAAGAATCCATTCGTCAGGTATATAATCGTTTTGCTGTTAACGGGTTCCTGCATAACCAGAACTCAGGCGACCCCTTACTTTATAGAGGAGACATTGATATTAACTACCTGAATGATCGCTATGAGATGAGCGAACGAAATGTAGCCTTAAAATTACGCACCGACTACAGTATAGATAAGGAAGCGGGTTTTCATGTTGATGCTGATCTGTCATTTCTGTCACATAAAGACTCTGCTGATGTAAGCAGAACCTTCTTTAAAGTTAGCCCGACGTATGAGAGGCAGTTAAATGCTGTTCGTTTGTCTTTAGGAGCTAAAATAGCTTATACAGGCGACACAGTAAATGATGCCCGTAAATTTAATGTTTATCCAGTAGTGCGGGTTGACCTTACGCCGATTGAAGATAAGCTGTTGATTTATGCAGGTATGGGTGGAGATCTTGAAAGAGTTACTTTATATAAGCTTACGGAGGAGAATCCATATTTGGCACCGAATGTACGTGTCGCTGATTTAAACAAAGGGCTGGAGATTTACGGTGGTTTCTCTGCGAACATTGCAAACTATGTACATCTTACTGGGCGTGTAGCTTACCAGAACTATCGCAACATGTACTTCTACAACAACTCTGCATCAGATTCAACTAAATTTGATCTGGTTTATGATGATGGTGTGACAAATGTTTTAAATATTTATGGAGAGGCCGTATTTAATTATTCAGACGAGATTCGCATTGGATTAAAAGCTGATTATAACAAATATAACATGGCTTCCTTAGAGCAACCCTATCACCGTCCGCAGTTCATGAGTAGCATTTATGGTACCTACAACTTCTATGATAAGATTCTCTTTAACGCAGAACTTTATTATATTGGAAGTTCTTACGGCCGCATCTTCCGCCAGGACGGCACATCAGTTTTGCGTGAGACTGATACAATAGTTGATCTAAATTTGAAGGGAGATTATAGATTCACAAATAATTTCACAATTTTTGTGATGGCAAATAACCTGCTTGGGAAGAAATACGAAAGGTTCTTAAACTACCCAAGCAAAAGCATAAATCTTATTGGAGGAGTAACTTATTCATTTTAAAGCCTATGGTTGAAAAGCATATTAAGTCATTACTATATGACCATGACTGCGTTATCATTCCTGATTTTGGAGGATTGATCACCCGCTATGTATCAGCCAGGATACATCCGGTGAAAAATGCGCTTATGCCGCCGTCCAAAAAGATAGCCTTCAATGAAAAGCTTACTTTGAACGATGGTCTGCTTATTAGCACCATTGCTTATAAAAACAGTCTTTCCAAAGAAGAAGCACAGCAGATAATCTTTGACTTTGTACGCCAGGCAAAACATAAGCTGAATGCAGGCAACCGCTTTGAGCTAAGTGGCATTGGAGTTTTTAAGTACAATGCAGAGCAACGGCTTGAATTTGAATATGTGGAGAGCGATAATTTTCTCGAGGATAGCTTCGGCCTTCCTGAATTAGTGGCACGTCCGCTACGAGTGGAAGACCCTGCAGTACTTCGTACACTTCTGAAAGAGCGTCATCAGCAATTGCCGGTAACTAGCAAGAAAACCTTCAAAGGTCGTTTAAAACGCTTCACAAGAGTGGCAGCAAGCCTTTCTATTGTAGGTTTAACAGCATCTGCTTTGTACTTTCTCTCGCTTCAGACAGATTATAACTTAAGCAGCCTAAACCCAATCTCTTTGTTTGGAGGCAATCATGCGGCAGCTAATAATTTTATTGCCAAACGCTACGCTTCAGATTACGTTCCCTTTACCTTAGATGAGCGCTTGGCAGCTTACGATAAAATTATGCCGGCAAATAATATTTATGACGCTGAAGCTGAACTTGAAGAAGAAAATTCTGCTTACGAATTACCCGTAAATAATGAAACTTTAGGTTTAGAAGAGGTTGCTGAACCTGCAGTAAAAGAGGAAGTTAAGGTGTCTGAGGTGCCTGTTGAGGATGAAAAGACTAAAGAGCCTGTTTTGACAATTAAGGAGAAAACAGGACGTTCATACATCATAACAGGAGGTTATTCTACACTGGAAAATGCTGAACTTAGCCGTAAAGCTATTGCTAAAAAAGGCCATGAAGCTAAAGTTATTCTGCCAATGCATGGTAGCAAGCTTTTCAGGGTAGCTGTAGCAGACTTTGCTGATAATAATGAAGCTAAAGAAGAATTAGGCAACTATAAAAAATCATTCGGAGAAACAATTTGGGTACTTAACTATTAACATGACATCTCTCTTATTACAAATTACCACTTCGGCTCCCGCCGATACTACAGCAGCCTTAGCCGATGGTGCTGAAGCTTCTGCTGAAAATTCTGTTCACCTGATTGATTTGGCTCTGGCCGGTGGCTGGGCAATGATTCCCTTGGTTTTACTGTCGCTGGCAGCTGTTTACATTTTCTTAGAGCGTTATCTTACTCTTAAAAAAGCTGCTAAAAATCCTGAAGGCTTTAATGAGCGCATCAAGAGCATGGTATTGGCTGGCGATATCAACGGAGCTAAAATGCTTTGTGCCCAAACTGATACTCCAGTTTCCAGAATGATTTCTAAAGGTATTTCCCGCATTGGTAACCCTCTAAAAAACATCGAAACATCTATTGAGAATGTCGGTAAAATAGAGATCAGTAAACTTGAGAAAAATCTTTCTGCGCTGGCTACCATAGCGGGTGCGGCTCCAATGCTCGGTTTCCTTGGTACAGTAACTGGTATGATCGGTGCATTTATAGCTATTGCGCAGGCAGAAGGTTCTGTTAGCCCGAAGCTTCTTTCTAGCGGTATTTATGAAGCCATGGTAACTACAGCGACGGGCCTTATTATTGGTCTGCCAGCTTATATCGGCTATAACTATCTGGTGTCTAAAATTGACAGTATTGTTCATTCTATGGAATATTCTTCTATAGAGTTCCTTGATCTTTTACAAGAACCACAACTATAGCGATGAATCTCCGCTCAAGAAACAGGATAAATGCAGAATTTAGCATGTCGTCTATGACCGACATTATCTTTCTGTTGCTTATCTTCTTCATGCTTACTTCAAATTTTGTAACTCCATCTGGCTTACCTGTTAGTTTACCATCAAGTAAAGCTTCTAATATTGTAATGCAGAAAATAAGCATTACCATTACACCTGACTTAGAGTATTACTTGAATGACCAACCTGTTGCGCTTGAATCTATTGAGCCACAGCTGGCAGAGCTTTTGCAGGGAACAGAAGAAGGAGTAGTAGTGTTGCACGTAGATAAAAGTGTACCTGTTGAGCACCTGGTAAAGGTGGCAGGTATCGCTACAAATCTAAATGCTAAAGTAACACTGGCTACTGTGCCAGCAGAATAAGTTTTCATTATGGCTATAGCTCAATCACAACAGGAAGAGAAGAATAAGCGCATCGCGGCAGGCCTAAGCATAGGTTTGCATGTGCTTGTTTTGCTTTTTCTGCTATACATGCTAGCTTGGAAAGCACCTGGTCCACAGGCACCGGAAATGGGCATTGAGCTTAACTTTGGTATGGATGCAGTGGGCAGTGGTGATATACAGACTACAGCTAGTGCAAACGAGTCTAAAAACACACAGGACAGTAAACCTGCTCCAACTGAACCAGAACCTGTTCAGCCTCCTGATCCGCAACCTGTAGCACAGCCTACACCTCCAGCTCAACCTGTAGAAACTCCTAAAGTAGTTACTACTACAGCTGAAGCACCGGTTTCTGTAAAAGAAGAAGTTAAGCCGCAGCCTAAACCGACACCTACCCCCAAAGAGGAAGTGAAGAAGCCGCAACCTAAAGCGCAGCCTAAAGAAGAGGTAGTTAAGAAAGAACTGGAAAAGCCTCGTTCCCTTTACCCAGGCAAACCAACCGAGAGCACCGGGAACGGTAAAGCCGGTTCGTCTGATGATGCTACTGGTAACAATAACGGTGACGATACAGGCAAAGTAGGAGACAAAGGCTCACCTGACGGAAAGCTGGACTCTAAAGCGCTTTACGGAAAATCAGGTGGAGGCAGCGAGGGGCTTAACTTGCCAGGTTGGCGCTATGATATTGAACCAAAAAGAGATCCGTACAATAACGAAACGGGTGTTGTAAAGTTTAACATTAAAATTGATGCAGATGGTAACATTGTATCTGTAACTCAGGTTGAAAGCAATGTGTCGCCTCAGGTTGCGGCATGGTACCGCAATCAGTTACAAAAAACTACTTTTAGCCGGACAGGTTCTGGTTCGACTAATGTAGGAGCCAGTGGTACAGTTACTTTTGTTATCAGATCCCGCTAAAATAACTTTTTATATTCCATGACTTATCAAGAGTGCCTTGATTATCTTTACCAGCAATTGCCGATGTATCAACGCATCGGCAATGCTGCTTTTAAGAAGAGCCTGGACAATATTATAGCCCTATGTGAGGAGCTTGGGCAACCACAGCATCAGTTTAAAACCATACATGTTGCGGGAACAAATGGAAAGGGCAGCAGCTCTCATATGCTGGCTGCAGTACTACAGGAATCAGGTTACAAAACAGGACTTTATACGTCTCCCCATTTAAAATCTTTCACTGAACGGGTACGGATTAACGGGCAGGAACTGCCTAAAAAGTACCTTGTTCAGTTTGTAGAGCAGTACCAGCAATTGTTTGAGCGCGTGAAGCCGTCTTTCTTTGAAATGACAGTAGCGCTTGCTTTTAAATATTTTGCAGATGAGAAAGTGGATATAGCTGTAATAGAAGTAGGGTTGGGAGGTAGGCTGGATTCTACTAATATCATCACTCCTGAAGTTTCTCTTATCACCAATATTGGCTTAGATCATCAGGCTCTTCTCGGCGATGATATTACCACTATTGCTTCTGAAAAAGCAGGAATAATAAAAGCTGGAGTGCCTGTTGTAATTTCGACGAAGCAGGAGGAAATCGAGGCTGTTTTTGAGATCAGAGCTGCTAAAGAGGGAGCACCTTTATATTTTGCTACTGATAACTTAAGAGTAGAGCTGATACATAGCGATATGCAGCAGCAGGTTTTTGATGTTTTTGAAGATGGTTTGATTTATCTCAAAGATCTTGAAATTGACCTTGCCGGCATCTATCAGCGGAACAATTTACCTGGTGTGCTGAAAGTGCTGGAGCTTTTACATCGCAATGGTATCTGTATTACCTGGGAAGCTTTACGTAAAGGTTTGGCTAATACTAAAAGTATAACAGGCTTAAAAGGGCGCTGGCAGGCACTTTCTGAGAAACCGTTAACTATTTGTGATACAGGTCATAATATTGATGGTATGAAACAAATTGTTTTGCAGTTAAAAGAGATGCATGCTAATCAGGTTCACTTTGTTTTTGGCGCTGTAAACGATAAAGATATAACAGGTATACTGGATTTACTGCCCCCTCATTACCGGTATTACTTTTGCCAGGCTAATATTCCTCGTGCTTTGCCAGTAAAGGAGTTACTGGAGAAGGCACAATTGGTTGGGCTTAATGGCGATGCCTACGAATCGGTAGCTATGGCCATTAACGCTGCTAAAGCTAGTGCGGCCCCCGATGAGGTTATTTTTATTGGAGGTAGTACCTTTGTAGTTGCAGAGATTGAAGAACTTTAATAAATGGGAAGATCAAAACTAGCTAAGTTTGCTGCTATAGCTGAAAGAGAAAATGTAGTACAGGAAGGTGACGAGCTTTATGGGAAGCTGTCTGGTAAGTGGCGTGATATATATTTTGAAAACAATAATCCGGTAATCTTAGAAATTGGCTGTGGACGGGGAGAGTATACCATTGGTATGGCCCGGCTGTTTCCTGATAAGAACTTTATTGGTGCCGATATAAAGGGTGCCCGTATCTGGAAAGGGAGTACGATGGCTGTTGAAGAGGAACTGGATAATGTTGCTTTCCTTCGCACTTTTGTTGAAAGAATAGATGAAAATTTTGCTAACGGGGAAGTAGACGAAATTTGGGTTACTTTTCCTGATCCTCGTCCAAGGGACCGTGATATTAAACGTAGGCTTACTTCACCTCGTTTTTTAGATCTTTACAAGCAAATACTAAAGCCAGATGGCATAGTGCACCTAAAGACTGATAACCTGGAGTTGTATAGATATACCTTAGAAGTATTGCAGGAACGCCCGGTAAATAACCTTCTTCATACGGAAGATCTTTATAATTCTAACTTGCAGGAGTACACCATGGGCATTTATACGACCTATGAAAAACGCTATCTGGAAGAAGGAATTCCAATAAAATACCTTCGGTTTCAGGTATAAGCAATAGAGTAATCAGTAAAAACACAAAGCCCAGTCTATTATATGATTCAAACAGACCGGGCTTTGTGTTTTTACTGATTGTTATCTATTTCTGAGAAGTAAATGTTTCTGGTACAAAATCATTACTGCTTAACCAGTTCAGACATCTTTCAAACCAAATATCTTTTGTTGTGTTGTTGATCAGCCCAAAACCATGGCCGCCATTCTGGTACAAATGCATTTCTGCTGGTACGTTGTTACGTAACAGTGCCTGGTAAAAAACAATACTATTTTCTGATTTCACACCATTATCGTCAGAGGCGTGCACCAGAAATGTTGGTGGTGTTTGCAGTGTTACCTGATACTCATTCGAATATTTCTTTATTTTCTCTGGTGAGGCATCTTTACCTAAAAGATTTACAAATGAACCTTGATGCGCTATGTCTGCATTGCCGCTGATAACCGGGTATATGAGCAGCATAAAATCAGGGCGAAGGTTTGTGTTTTTAGTATTTTCAATGTATGACTGCTGGAAATGCGTACCTGCTGTAGAAGCTACGTGCCCACCAGCTGAAAAACCCATGATGCCCACTTTAGCAGGATCAATATTCCATTCATTAGCCCTTTCCCGAACCAGTAGTAGTGCCTGCTGTGCATCCTGTAGCGGAGCAATTTCAGGCTTGGTTGAGGTTTTGACATTAGGCAGGCGGTATTTAAGCACAAAAGCTGCTATCCCTTGTTCATTAAATTTTTTAGCAACATCGTAGCCTTCATGTGAAGCCGCTACAATAGCATAGCCGCCGCCAGGGCAAATGATAACTGCAGTACCATTTGCTTTATCTTTAGGCGGTAAATATACTGTTAAAGTCGGTTTACGAATGTTGCTGATACGTTCTTTTCCACCTTGCACAGTAGTAACTTCTTCGTCAGGGCCTGGAATTTCATTCGGTATATCATTAGTGTACAGAGGAATTTCCATTTTGCTTTTTTGACTATAAGCTTTTGTAAAGCACAAAAGTGATAAAGAACACATAAGGAGGATAATCCTGCTTTTTTTCATAGGATCAAAGTTTAATTTGGAACAAAATCAACCAGCACCAGGCTTTCTTCATCTCATTAATCCTTCTCCATTCCCAGCTTGCCAGAGGTTAATACACTGATATAAAGCTATACAAGTTAATGATTTTATGATATGATAACTTTTTCTAGTGAATTTTTCTATTCCTCGATCTCATCAAAAATATCCTGTAGTTCATCAAAATCTTTAAGCCCCGGCTTTATTTCATGCCCACCTTGTAAACCTATACCTTCTGGTTTTATAGTATTCAGTATTGTATTTACATTATCTTTATTCAACCCAAACCCAATGTATATCGGATACTTCTTGGCAATGTTTTTTAGAAATTTAGTGTTTGTGTTATCAATCGTTTCAAAATCAGAAGAAAATATGATAAAGTAACTTACAACAGAACTATAAAGCTCCATCATTTCCAGTAACTCGCTTTCTACTGTGTCTTTATTTATGAAGACTTTCTGGATAACAGGGCGGTTGATTTCCTCAATTTCATCTATCAGGTACGGGGTGTTCAGCTGAATATAGTCTAAACCAAACTCATCCGCCATTTCATTGATTACTTCCGGCTTTGCACGTTCAAATTCTCCTGCTAATTTAACACCAGAAACCCAACCTATAATTTCTTTAACAGTTTCTGCCTGTACACGTTCTGTATCGTCTAATTTCAAGTTGAAGCCGATAATGTCTACGCCCATGCCAGCACAGTAGCGTGCATCACTTAGGTTGTTAATGCCATTAACTATTACAGAGGTACGAAAGCTCATAAAATATTATTCTTTATAGTTAAATAAGATGTTTTACTTTGTTTTGGGTCAAAATAAGCTTCATTTTGGGTGGAAAGCCACCTTTTTCAGATATTTTTTCTGAACTTTTATAGATGGTTCTAAACTTTGTCGAAAACCAGTAATGCAATATTTGGACTGCTGAATCTTTATTGCTGCCCTGTTGTTGCTATATTTGTAAAAAATTATAACACGAACTTTTATTTCTTTTTACATAGATGAGTAAATTAGGAAGGGTACTGGTAGCCATGAGCGGTGGTATAGACAGCTCAGTAGCTGCTGTTATGCTGCATGAGCAAGGCTATGAAGTTATCGGTATGACCATGAAAACATGGGATTATGCCTCCAGTGGTGCCAGTAAAAAAGAAACTGGCTGCTGTAGCCTTGACTCTATTAACGATGCCCGTGATATTGCTGTTAAACTAGGTTTTCCGCATTATATTATTGATATCCGTAACGAGTTTGGGGATTTTGTCATTAATCATTTTACTGATGAATACCTGGCTGGGCGTACGCCAAACCCATGTGTACTTTGTAATACGCACATTAAGTGGGATGCACTGCTGCGTCGTGCTGACCAGTTAGGTTGTGACTTTATTGCCACAGGGCATTATGCTAATGTGCGGGAAGAGAATGGCCGTTATGTCATATCGAAAGGTTTAGATGAGCATAAAGATCAATCGTATGCTTTGTGGGGCATTTCGCAGGAGAGCCTTAGCCGTACGATATTCCCACTGGGAGGCCTGCGAAAAGCTGAAATTCGCCAGATGGCTCTGGATCGTGGGTTTACTGCTCTTGTTAACAAGCCAGAATCTTATGAGATTTGCTTTATCCCGGATAATGACTACAGAGGCTTCTTAAAGCGCCGTGTAGATGGTCTTGCAGAACAGGTAGCTGGTGGAGAGTTTGTCTTGGAAAACGGCACAGTTGTAGGGAAACATGAAGGATACCCTTTCTATACTGTAGGTCAGCGTAAAGGCTTAGGTGTTGCACTGGGTTTTCCCGCGTATGTTACCCGTATCGAAAAAGACCATAACAGGGTAGTGTTGGGTAACTATGAAGATTTGGCTAAAAATGCCATGACCGTAGGCAAACTGAGCATGGGCAAATATCCGGACCTGGTAGATAAACCTATAGCAACAGTTACAAAAGTCCGCTATAATGACCCAGGTACAGAGGCAATTATAGAACAGGAGGGTGACAAAATGAAAGTCCACTTTCTGCATGGCGTACATGCTATTGCTCCGGGGCAAGCAGCTGTTTTTTATGAAGGGAACGATGTTGTAGGCGGTGGCTGGATTGAAACCAACTATAATTCTGACTATGCTTTAAGTATTCTTCAATAAATGAAAAAGGCACTGTTGCTGCTAGCTTTTGTAGCTGCAGTTTTTGAAGGATGTACGGAAAGTTCCATAGAACCGGACCCGCAGTTTTTTGGCTATGAATATTATCCGATTGCTGTTGGGGACTATAAAATCTATGAGGTAACGGATACGAAGTACCAGAATAATGTTGGTGTTACTGAGCACTTCCAATTGCGGGAGCGTGTGGATACATCTTTCCTGGATCAGACAAACACACTCAGCTATAAAATTATTCGTTCCATCCGGCAGGATGCTAACAGCAACTGGCTTGATGATTCTGTGATGGTGGTGACAAAGTCTGACAACAGCCTTATCCTTATGAAGGATAATCGAAAGCGAATTAAATTAATATTTCCGGTAGAGAACGGCAAGCAGTGGAATGCAGATGCTTTCAACGCCAATGAGGCAGAAAGCAAAGATGAGTTTTATTATTCTGACGTAGCTCAGCCATTCACTGTTAATGATCAGCCCTATGATACAACTGTTACTGTTGTACAGGGTATTCCAGCAAATAATATTGTAAAACTGGACGATAAGAAAGAGGTATACGCAAAAAATATTGGAATGGTGTACCGTCTTTTTAAAAGGCTTTCTTATTGTAACCAAACAGAATCCAGCGAATGTGATTTAGGCTCAGGCTATATTATTGATGGACATGAACGGCAGGAAGTTTTAATTTCATATGGTAATTTAAGGTAAGAATATGCGACTTCTGCTCCTCTATATCTTTTTTTTGTTACCGTTACCTGCCACATTCGGGCAGGGGCAAACAAGTGAGGACGTAGAAGGGCAGAAGCGCCTTATTTACTTTACAGATAAAGTTAACACTCCTTATTCTATAACTGAGCCGGAGCAATTTTTATCTTCCAAAGCCATAGAAAGGCGCAGCAGGCAAAATATTGCTGTTACTGCCCGTGATCTTCCTGTTGATCCTGCTTATGTAGCTGCTATAAAGCAACTGGGCGTGGAGGTTTGGTATACTTCACGTTGGTTTAATGCTGCAGTTATACAGTGTATTGATGAACAGTTGCATCAGGTAGAGGCGTTGCCTTATGTCCGCTCTTCACGAACCTTAAATAGTGTTTTATATCCTCAACAAGCCAGGGAAAGCTCTTTAAGACTTAAGACCGAACAGGAGTTTGCTTCTGCAGCAGCTGCAGAGCTTGATAGTAGTGATTATAGCCAGGCTTTTCACCAGTTAAACATGTTGGGTGCTCTGGACTTGCAGACTGCAGGATATCGTGGTGAGGGCATGACTATTGCTGTTTTAGACACTGGTTTTCCTGCCGTAAATACAATCACAGCTTTTTCTCATTTGTTTGGTAATAACCAGTTAAAGGGTACATTTGATTTTGTGTTAAAACAGCAGGATGTTTTTACCGGCAATTCTCATGGTACCAGTGTCTTGTCTACCATGGCAGCTTATGCACCCGGTGAATTAATAGGCACTGCTTACAAAGCTAATTATCTGTTATTCAAAACGGAGGACGTTACCTCTGAACAACAGATGGAAGAAATAAACTGGCTTCTGGCTGCAGAATTTGCGGATAGTGCTGGTGCAGACGTTTTAAACTCCTCACTGGGTTATACTACTTTTGATTCTCCCTCTGTTAGCTATACATATGACCAGCTTAACGGATATGAGGCTCTTGTAACAAAAGCCGCTGATTTTGCGGCAGCTGTCGGAATGTTAGTGGTGGTAAGTGCTGGCAACGATGGAAATAAGTCCTGGCGTTACGTGTCGGCTCCTGCTGATGCTGATTCTGTTCTTACAGTTGGTGCAGTAGACTCACTTGGTATTCGTGCCTCTTTTAGCTCCTTTGGGCCAACAGCAGACGGGCGCATTAAACCTGATGTTGTCGCCTTAGGAACCAGAGTTGCTGTTTTAAATGCTTTAGGAATTGTTATAAGAAGTAATGGTACTTCTTTTTCAGGACCGGTTATAGCTGGTTTTGCAACCGGAATATGGCAGGCCTATCCTCAGAAAACAAACACAGAGATTATAGAACTATTGAAGCAAAGTGGCTCAAATGCTACTTCACCGGATAATGCCATTGGGTACGGAGTGCCCAGCTACACCCGAATGCAGGCTCCTGCTGGTTTATTTGCAGCTTCTGAAAATGATCATATACTTATCACTAATCCGGTGCATCAGAAGGAAATTGTGCTAACACTAAACCAGTATTGGGTACAGAAACAGGTAGTGGTAACTATTTTTGATACTACGGGTAAACTTATCTTCAAGCAAACTTTCCCTCCAAATATAAGCAGGTATGTACTCGGGCTACAGCCTGCAATTTTAAAGCAGGGTTTGTACTTGTGCCGTGTTAGATCTGGTAGCCGTAGTAGCACCTTAAGGTTTATTAAACTATAATCTGGTTGCTAGCTTTCGCTATTTTGTCTTTTGCTTGATTCTGGTTTCTTGATAATTATCTCTTCAAATTCCTATTAATAGCTAAATAACTTACCTTTGTTGGAATGAAACCAATAATTGCTCCTTCTGTACTAGCTTCTGATTTTGCCAATCTGCAATCAGAGGTAGAGATGCTGAATAAAAGTCAGGCTGACTGGTTGCACATCGACATAATGGATGGCCAGTTTGTCCCTAATATTTCTTTCGGGTTCCCGGTGATGCAGGCTATAAAAAAACATGCTGAAAAGCCAATGGATGTGCACCTGATGATTGTAAAACCGGAATTGTATATTGAACAGTTTAGAGAGGCTGGGGCCGATTCTGTTACAGTACATTTAGAAGCTTGCAACCACCTGCACCGTACCGTACAACAAATAAAAGCCACGGGTGCTAAGGCAGGTGTAGCGCTTAATCCGCATACTTCTGTCCAACTGTTGGAAGATATAATTGCTGATGTAGATATGGTGTTGCTGATGTCAGTAAACCCAGGATTCGGCGGACAAAAATTCATCGAGAACACCTACCGTAAGATTGAAGCTACTAAAAACCTGATCCTTCGACGAAACTCTCAGGCTATTATTGAGATTGATGGTGGAGTAAACCAACAAAATGCGTCATTACTGTTACAAAAAGGGGCAGATGTGCTGGTGGCCGGAAGCTTTGTATTTAATGCTTCGGATCCAATTCAGGCTATAGCTGATCTGAAATCTGTTACTTTTAACTAATTACGCTGTTTATTACTGATGCTGAAATATCTGTCGGTGTGGTTGCTGTTGCTCTTGCCTATAGGTGTTTCAGCACAGATAGCGACTATAGTGGGTAATGTGCTGGATGAGGACCATAAACCCTTAGAAATGGCTACGGTAGGTATCAAGGGTAAGTCGAGAGGTACGCAAACCAATAACAATGGTGAGTTTTCTTTAAAGGTTCCAGCAAATGAAGAACTGGTGCTGCTGGTACGTTATCTGGGTTATAAAGAGCAGGAGCGAACACTTACACTACAAGCTGGTCAAAGAATCAATCTTAATTTTATTCTTCAGCCTGACCCTCGCCAGTTAAGCACTGTTAATGTACGGTCTAAAGATGAGAACGATACGCGTGAACAGGTCAGTATCACTAAGCTTGACCCGCGGGATATAAAGCAATTACCCTCTGCCTTCGGTGATTTTAATAAGATTCTGGTTACGCTTCCGGGGGTAACAAGTAACAACGAGCTTTCCAGTACCTACTCAGTCAGAGGAGGCAATTTCGATGAAAACCTGGTTTATGTAAATGGCATAGAAATTTACCGCCCTTTTCTTATTTCAGCCGGGCAACAGGAGGGATTAAGTTTTGTAAATCCTGATTTGGTAGACAATATTGAGTTTTCTTCGGGGGGGTGGCAGCCTAAGTACGGTGACAAGTTATCTTCTGTGTTAGCTATCAAATACAAAGAGCCTGAAGCTTTTGCAGCCTCTGTTACTGGTAGTTTAACTGGCGGGTCTTTACATTTGGAGTCTGCTTCAAAGAACAAAAAAGTGTCTTACCTGGTAGGGCTGCGCCATAAAAACAGCCAGTATATATTAAATAGCCTGCAAGTGAATGGAGAGTATAGACCGACTTTTTCTGATGCTCAGGCTTATCTACACATTGATCTCTCTAAAGATACTATAAACCGAAATAAGACGACATTGGGGGTGTTAGCCAGCTATGCTCAGAACGACTATCTGGTGGTGCCGGAATCTAGGGTTACTACATTTGGAACTTTACAGACGCCGCTCAGGCTATATGTTGGTTTCGATGGTCGGGAGCAAATGCAGTATAATACATATCAGCTAGGGCTTAACCTGGCTCATCATTTCAATGAAAGCTTTCTGTCAGAACTTATATTTTCTGGTGTCCACTCCAGGGAAAGAGAGTTTAGAGACATTGAGGCAGGATACCGTTTAAGTGATGTAAGTACAGATGCCAATAACCTGGGAGAATCGGAACGTACCCGAGGTGTCGGAAGTCAGTTTGATCATTCACGAAACACGTTATTAGCAAGAATAGCTTCTATGGAGAGCCGGAACAGCTGGCAACTAAGTTCCAGGAGTCAGCTATTATTTGGTGCTAAAGCAGGCGTTGAAAGCTTAGAAGATCATTTGGCTGAGTACGGGTTTACAGATTCTGCGGACTATGTTACTCCAGCTTATTATTTAGCTTCTGACCTTAACCTGAACAGTGTACGCTATAATGGCTATGTGCAACACACTTATGACATTAATTCTCTGAAAACCCTTACCTATGGTGTGCGGGCCAGTTACTGGAGCTATAACAGAGAGCTAACCATTACTCCGCGTGTGCAGTATTCCTTTATTACAAAACACAATCCTGATCTTTCATTTAAAGCTGCAGTTGGTTTATATTACCAGCCGCCATTTTACAGGGAGCTACGCAACTATGCAGGTGAGCTTAACCCTGATCTGAAAGCTCAGCGGTCTTTGCACACTATTATCGGAAGTGACTATTTGTTTCAAGCCTGGGGAAGAGAATTTAAGCTTACAACAGAGGCCTATTATAAATACATGACTAATGTGATACCGTACGATATAGATAATGTTCGGCTACGGTATTATGCCCGGAATAATGCCAAAGCCTATGCTGCCGGTTTTGATGTGCGTGTGAATGGTGAGTTTATAGAAGGAGCAGAGTCATGGCTCAGTCTTGGGATTTTAACAACAAAGGAGAACCTGGAAGGAGACTCTTTAACTATTTTTAATTCTGATGGAAGTCCTGCAGAGCGTAAAGAAATAGGATATATCAGAAGACCTACAGATCAACTCTTGAATATCGGAGTTTTTTTTCAGGACCATTTGCCTGACAACCCGACTATCCGAATGAACCTGAACCTGGTGTACAGCAGTGGGCTTCCTTTTGGCCCGCCAAGGCAACCAGAGTACAGAAACGCTTTTAATGGCAGTGCCTACAAACGCGTTGACATAGGTTTTTCAAAGCTGATTGTGCTGGAGAGTGATCTTGTAAATCGTAAGAATGTATCGCTGCAAAGCCTGTGGATTGGCCTTGAGGTGCTTAACCTGATTAATGCTAATAACCGCATCTCCTACACTTATCTGCAGGACGTAAATGGGTTGACTTATGCTGTTCCAAACTTCTTATCTGGCCGGCGCTTAAACCTGCGTTTTATAGCGAAGTTCTAGCGGTAAACTTACTCGTGCTGGTGGCTTGACATACTGCTATGATGTTTTAGCAGAAAAGCAATTAGTAACGTATTTTTTTCCAGTTATTGTAAGCTGTCTCTATTTCTTTAGAATAGCTTTTATAAGCTTCCGGGTCTGTATTGCCTAACTTTATAGCTTTTGCTGTTAAACTGGCAGCAACCTCGTATTCATCATTCAATGCATAAAGCTTGGCCTTAATCCAGTTATTAAAAAAGTTATCTTTTATTTCGATGGACTTATTTATCCATTGCAGTGCCTCTTCGTGGTACTGTTTACGTGGAAGCATATATTCTGCACATTGTGCCCATATATACCAGTCGTCCGGTGCAGCCTTAGATAAGGCTTGCTTTATATTCTGATAAGCTTTCTTTTCTACTTCTGTTTCAATGTGCAGCGAAACTTTCGTGTTTTCCCACGTCAGGTTCAGATAACCCGTGTTAGTGCCAATGTCAGAGAAAGAGAACTGCATAGTTTCCTGAAACTCATTAGGCTGTGGCGATACCTGAAGGTAAGCTACATCATTCAGTTCATCATAGCCCTCCAAACCCCATAGGGTAGTGTCTTTGTTTAACACAATGTTCCAGTTCTTTTCATCTTCCGGAAGAAGAAAAAAAGAATAAGTACCGGCAGGTACACGCTCGTGGTTTAAGAACAAATCATCAGAAAAGGTAATTAAAGTGGCCTCATTGGCACCAGCACGCCATATCTGACCATAAGGAACCAGTGAACCAAAAATTGTACGTCCTTTTACACCAGGCGCATGATAACGTATGGTAATCTCTGTTAACCCTATTGTCTGTTTCAGTAATGATTCCGGACTTGCCTGAGGAAGCTGTACCTGAGCATGAGCAGGCAAAACAACCACTAAGAATAGCAGAACAATGAAGCAAGGCAATAACTTTTTCATCAACTTGAAGTATAACACTATTAAATAACCAGGAGGCAGAGTTTTACAGCTCTTATTGAAAAAACTATGCCATACTATAACAGTTACAAATATGTTTTTTTGTAAAATTATATTCAAAACTCTATTAAAGCTAATCTCTGAATAAGCTATACCATCAGGTAAACTACAACAGGTGCTAGCAATGGCTATTGTTTAGTGATCGGCTAATGCGAAAAAACTTTTTTTGTTTCGTATATTCGTAAAAAGGTTTTTTATTTGCATCAATATACATGAACGCAGGAAATCAATATATATCCCTCTATACTCTGACAACTTCTGTTGCATCAGCTGCGCATGTATTCACTCATCATTTCCATCATTCCTCGTAAGAGGAATAACTGCATCATATCGTCCCCCGAGGGATTTAATCCCTTTTTAAGACTCTGCATAAAATTAGAGTCTGTATATTTACATATATATTTGATCATACTGAAATTATAACATGCTTCGATTAGCAATCCAGAAGTCCGGCAGACTTAGTGAAGATTCACTTAAACTGATCCGAGAATGTGGTATATCCTTTATTACGAGCTCTCTAAAACTAAAAACAGAATCAACTAATTTTCCGCTCGAGATCCTGTACCTCCGTGATGATGATATTCCGGGTTATGTAGCAGATGGCGTAGCTGACATTGGTATAGTAGGAGAAAACGTTTTGGTTGAAGAAGGAAAGCAGGAACTGGCCATTGAGCCTTTAGGCTTTTCAAAATGCCGCCTGTCCTTAGCAGTACCTAAAAGTGCAGAGTACAATTCTGTAGATGACCTGGAAGGTAAAAATATAGCAACTTCTTATCCTAACCTGTTACAGTCTTACCTGGATGAGCGAGGTGTTAAGGCTAATATACATACTATTAGCGGCTCTGTAGAAATAGCTCCCAGCATTGGCCTGGCCGATGCCATCTGCGATATTGTCAGTTCAGGCAGCACCTTGATCAGCAATGGTCTTAGAGAGGTAGAGCGGGTTTTTAAATCGCAGGCCGTGCTTATAGCTCACAAAGGCTTATCTGAAGAGAAACGAGCCATACTTGATAAATTACTTTTCAGAATTCATGCTGTACAGCGTGCACAGCGTACTAAGTATATCCTGTTGAATGCTCCAAATGACAAAGTAGACGAAATTGTGTCGTTGCTACCAGGTATGAAATCTCCTACGGTATTGCCCTTGGCCGAAAAAGGCTGGAGTTCTGTGCACTCAGTTGTAAATGAAGATGATTTCTGGGAGATTATTGAAAGACTAAGAGATGCAGGCGCTCAAGGAATCCTGGTTATACCAATTGAAAAAATGATTTCCTAGTCATGCAAAGAATTGAATATCCTGCCCAGGAAACATGGGCAGAGTTAGTAAAGCGTCCGACCAAAAACTATGAGGACCTGGAAGCCGGTATTCAAAGTACTTTTAAACTAGTACAGCAAAAAGGGGATACTGCGCTTCTGGAACTGGCTGAAAAATTTGATAAGGTAAACTTAACTGATCTGCTTGCTTCTGAAGATGAGATTAATTCATCTGATACTAAACTTCCAGATGAACTTAAGGAGGCTATCCGCCAAGCATACAGTAATATAAAAAAACTTCATGAGCAACAGGCTGAGCCGATAAAGCAGGTAGAAACAATGACTGGGGTTACCTGCTGGCGCAAGAGTGTAGCTATTGATAAAGTAGGTTTGTATATTCCTGGTGGTACAGCACCTTTGTTCTCTACCTTACTTATGCTTGGTGTTCCTGCGCGTATTGCCGGATGTCGTGAAATAGTGCTTTGCACGCCTCCCAATAAAGAAGGGTCTGTTCATCCTGCTATTCTTTATACAGCCTCCTTATTAGGTATTACTAAAATTGTTAAAGCAGGAGGCGCACAGGCAGTGGCTGCCTTGGCTTATGGTACAGAAAGCGTTCCAGCTGTTTCCAAAATATTTGGTCCGGGTAACCAATATGTGACTGTAGCTAAGCAAATGGTTAGTAAAGCAGGCGTAGCAATTGATTTACCTGCAGGACCGTCTGAGGTATTAGTGATGGCTGACGATACGGCTCATCCGGCTTTTGTAGCAGCAGACCTGTTGTCTCAGGCAGAACATGGGGCAGATTCTCAAGTGGTGTTGCTGACAAATTCAGCAAAATTACTTGAGGCAGTAACTCAGGAGCTGCAAGCACAGCTTGAGGTACTGCCACGTAAAGAGTTTGCAGCAAAAGCTTTAGATAACAGTGTAGGATTGCTGCTAAAAGATGTTGAGGAGATGCTTCAGTTCTCAAACCTGTATGCGCCAGAGCACCTGATTCTTTCTGTAGCTGATTTTGAAAGCCTGCTGGATGGAATAACAAATGCTGGTTCTGTTTTCTTAGGCAATTACAGCCCTGAGTCTGCGGGAGATTATGCTTCTGGAACTAACCATACATTGCCTACAAATGGCTTTGCCCGTGCCTACAGTGGCGTTTCTCTGGACAGCTTTGTTAAGAAGATCACTTTTCAGCACATAACACCGGCCGGCTTGCAAAACATAGGAAAAACCATTGAGATAATGGCTGCTGCAGAAGGGCTTGACGCTCACAAAAATGCTGTTTCTATCAGATTAAAAGAGGTGCAAAATGTTTAATTTAGAAAGTATAGTTCGCCCGAATGTGCTCAAGATGAAGCCTTATTCTTCTGCGCGTGATGAATTTAAAGGAACTGCCACTGTTTTTATAGATGCGAATGAAAATAACCTGGGAAGTTTAGCAGGTAAAAACTATAACCGTTATCCAGACCCGCACCAGCGTAAACTGAAAGAGCGCATTGCTGAAATCAAAAGTGTACTGCCAAATCAGATTTTCCTGGGTAATGGCAGCGATGAAGCAATTGATTTGTTGTTAAGGCTCTTTTGCCGCCCGGGCCAGGATGCGTTGCTGAGCTTTCCGCCTACATACGGTATGTATGAGGTGTCAGCTAACCTGAATGAGGTGCGTATCGATGAGGTGCAGTTAACAGCTGACGACTTCCAGATTCCAGTTGAGAAGGTACTGCAAAATATAAAACCAGAAACAAAGATCATTTTCATCTGCTCTCCCAACAATCCTACAGGCAACAGTATCAATGCCAAAAGCATAGAAGCTGTACTACGTGGTTTTGAGGGTGTGGTCGTAATAGATGAAGCTTACATCGACTTTGCCGAGAGCCCAAGTTGGACTAACCGTCTTAAGGAGTTTCCAAATCTTGTTGTGTTGCAGACTTTTTCTAAAGCTTGGGGAATGGCTGGCTTACGCTTAGGTTTGGCCTTTGCTTCTGTAGAAATTATTTCCCTGCTGGATAAAATTAAGCCTCCTTATAATATCAATGAGTCGACGCAGGAACTTGCCTTGGCAGCTTTGGAAAAATCAGAAGAGCTTAAGTTTATGATAGAGGAGATTCTTCAGGAAAGAGAGTTATTGACTAAAGCTTTGCCTACACTTTATGCTGTAATAGAAGTTTATCCGTCTGATGCCAATTTTATATTAGTTAAAGTAAAAGATGCACAGGAGATGTATAACTATTTATTAGAGAAAGGCATTGTTGTTAGGAACCGCTCCAGCGTTCCTGGCTGTCAGAACTGTTTGCGTATCTCTGTTGGTACCCTGGAAGAGAACCAGCAGCTAATTCAGGCAATGACAAATTTCCCTATACAAGATTAAGACATTAGAGACACAAGCCTTCAGAATTATGTGCTAGCTTGTGCCTTAGATCCACTTAGAAATGAAAAAAGCATTATTCATTGACCGTGATGGCACCATATTAGTGGAGCCGAAAACAGATTTCCAGGTTGATTCATTTGAGAAGTTTGAGTTTGTTCCTAAAGTAATCAGGAATCTTTTCAGGATTTATTCTGAGCTGGATTATGAGTTTGTGATGGTAACCAACCAGGATGGACTTGGAACTGATTCTTATCCGGAAGACACTTTCTGGCCTTACCAGAATAAGATGCTCGCCATCCTTAAAAGTGAAGGAATTGAGTTTGCTGATATTCTCATAGATCGTAGCTTTGAGCATGAAAAGTTGGACACACGTAAACCAGCTGTCGGCATGATGAAGAATTACCTTGCTGGCGAATATGATTTGGCTAACTCTTATGTAATTGGTGATCGCCTGTCAGATGTACAGCTCGCCACTAATTTAGGAGCGAAAGCTATTCTTATTGCCGATGCACCCAATAAGGATGTGGCCCTATGTACAAATAACTGGGATAGTATCTACTCTTTTCTCAAGTTGTCACAACGCAGCGCCACAGTTCGTCGCAAAACGAATGAGACAGATGTTCTGGTAGAGTTGAATCTGGATGGTACCGGCAAAATGGATATACATACGGGCCTCGGCTTTTTTGACCATATGCTGGAGCAGGTAGCAAAGCATGGGAAGCTAGACCTGACAGTAAAGGTGAAGGGAGATTTGCACATTGATGAACACCATACTATTGAAGATACTGGTCTGGCTTTAGGAGAAGCTTTCCTACAGGCTTTAGGAGATAAAAGAGGCATAACCCGCTATGGCTTTTTCTTGTTGCCTATGGATGAAGCATTGGCACAGGCTGCGATAGACTTTAGTGGAAGGCCGTGGCTAGTTTGGGATGCGGAGTTTAAACGTGAAAAAGTAGGAGACATGCCAACCGAAATGTTCTTCCACTTTTTTAAATCGTTTAGCGATACAGCAAAGGCTAACCTGAACATTAAGGTAGAAGGGCTGAATGAACATCATAAAATAGAAGCCGTGTTCAAGGCTTTTGCCCGTTCTATTCAGGTAGCTGTTCATAAGGACCCTAATGATACCAGTATTCCGAGCACAAAAGGTACTTTATAAGCGAAGAATAATAAAAGAAAAAGGAGCTGTTTTTGCAGCTCCTTTTTCTTTTATAGCGGATAAGAACTTTAACAGGTGCGTAACCAATCCATTGCATGTTCCACATCACCGAAGGTCCTTATATATTCAATATGAATTTCAGGCGTATTTTTTAATGCTTTATCCATAGAGAGGCGGCTAAAAGTACTGGGAGAGTAAACCCAAGCAAAACATTCCATACCAGCGGAACGCATTCTGGGTATCCAATCGGAGCCTACAAATTTAGATGCCGCTGACCAAGGCCCCTCTACATTAGAATTATCATTTAAGATTTTATAACATTGTGAGGCTTGCATGCATTCCAGAACCTTTTCGCAACCGGAGGTTACAGTATCATAATTTACGTAACCTCTCCAGTTAACATAAATCCAACCCTCTGCATGATTAAGCTCTATAAGTATGTATGAATCTCTAAATAATATTTCGTTTCTCATCAACTTCATAATCTGTGCTCAATGCGACGCTTGCAAAACTACAAAGCGTTGTAGGTAATAAACAAGAATAACTTGTTTATTCTGCCACTTGTTGCGTTTTGTTCCTATCTTTTAGAAAGATCAATGTCTAAATCCCCCTCTAAAAACGTTTTTCAGGTACTTTAAATTACTTAAAAAAAGCCATCTAATGGTACATTTTCGTGGAATACAACGACAATTGGAGAAAGAGGTTCTGGTATTTCTGAAGCGCTAATATTTTCGGCATCATCTGTTCCTTTCTATTTAAATGCATGTGAGTTATTAGGTGCAGAAACTACCGAAGCCAAATTTTCATTTTAAGAACGAAGTACGGCTTATTAATAAAAGATGGAAATAATTTTGGAGTTTTCATTTAAGCCTTTACATTTGCAATAGAAAGGCGAATAATAGAAAGCTTTCAATACAATAGATAAGATGAATCAGAATCTTCATATGGCATGGTGGTGGCACGTTATGAGAAATATCGTGGACAGCACTGCTATATAACCTGAGAAAGAATGTAGCAATTTAAATAGAAAATATTTAAAAGCCCGCTGTTCACATGAACAGCGGGCTTTTGTTTTAACTCTCTTCCACCCTAAGATGAAAAAGTATACAATACGTACCAAGTACAAGCGCCTACTGGCCGATATACTTACTCCTGTAAGTGCATACCTGAAGTTGCGTGACCACTACCCAAACAGTATCCTGCTGGAAAGCTCTGACTATCATGGTGCAGAAAACAGCTTCTCTTACATCTGTTGTGGACCTATGGCTAGCATCAAAGCGGAAAATGAGGAGCTGACAGAAACTTTCCCTGATGGCACAGTCCATACCACACCAATAACTAAAGAAACAGATGTGCCAAGCAAGCTAGCTGCTTTTTCACAAAGCTTTGAGGTAGAAGAACAACAGGCTTTCAGCTTAATACATAATGGCTTGTTTGGCTACATGAGTTACGATGCCGTTCGTTACTATGAAGACCTGGATCTGGATATGCGGCCTGATCGCCTGCAGATTCCTGATTTGTACTATGCTGTTTACCGCTACATTATCGCTATTAACCACTTTACTAACGAAGCCTATATATTCTCCCATAGCTACAGCCAGGAAGATGAAGGTGGCATAGCTCAGATGGAAGCATTGCTGAACAGCCGGAATATTCCAAGTTATACGTTTAAAACAACCGGTGAGGAAGAGTACAATATCAGCAGCGAAGGATTTCTTAAAAACATTGAGAAGGCAATGCAGCATTGCTTTCGAGGTGATGTATTCCAATTGGTTTTATCAAGAAGATTTTCACAGGCTTTCAAGGGAGATGATTTTAACCTGTACCGTGCCCTTCGGTCAATTAACCCGTCGCCTTACTTATTCTATTTTGATTATGGCAGCTTTAAGATATTCGGATCTTCGCCAGAAGCTCAGTTAGTTATAAAAGATCAGAAAGCCAGTATTTTCCCCATAGCGGGTACTTTCAGAAGAACAGGAGACGATGCCGCTGATGCAGCGCTAGCCGAGAAGCTGCTGGCTGACCCTAAAGAGAATGCCGAGCATGTAATGCTGGTAGACCTTGCCCGCAATGATTTAAGCCGTAATGGTTCTGAAGTGAAAGTAGAGACTTTCCGCGAAATTCAATATTACTCTCACGTCATTCACCTGGTTTCTAAAGTATCAGGTAAACTGCATAGCCAAGACAATTCTTTACAAATGGTGGCCAGTACGTTTCCTGCTGGCACACTGTCTGGTGCTCCTAAACATATGGCAATGCAACTCATTGATCGTTATGAGACTACCAACAGGGCTTTTTATGGTGGTTGTATTGGCTTCCTCGACTTCAACGGAAACTTCAACAGTGCTATCATGATTCGCTCTTTCCTTAGTAAAGACTATAAGCTTTACTACCAGGCCGGAGCCGGTATTGTGGCAGCATCTAAACCGGAAAGTGAACTTCAGGAGGTAGATAATAAACTTATGGCCCTAAGAAAAGCGTTACAACTAGCCCAAGAAATAAATTAATATGGAAGTTCTGGTAATCGATAATTACGACTCTTTCACCTATAACCTGGTACACCTGATGCAGGAGCTGGGGGCGAAAGTTACAGTACGCCGCAACGATAAGACTACGCTGGATGAAGTAGGCGGCTATCAAAAAATCATGCTTTCTCCAGGTCCTGGCATTCCGGATGAGGCTGGCTTATTGAAGGAAATTATCCGCACTTTTGGCCCAAGCAAAAGCCTCTTTGGTGTATGTTTAGGGCATCAAGCTATAGGAGAGGTATATGGTGGTAAATTGTTTAACAGCAATGAAGTATGGCATGGCGTTGCTACTCCTGTTAAAGTAGTTTGTGACCAAGAACCATTATTTAAAAACCTTCCGCAGCAATTCGGCACAGGCCGTTACCACTCCTGGTTAGTGGAAGCTGATATGCCGTACTGCCTAGTACCAACAGCTGTGGACGATACTGGTCATATTATGGCGTTGCGTCACCGGGAGCATGATGTACGGGGCGTGCAGTTTCATCCGGAGTCTGTCCTGACAGAAAATGGGAAGATAATCATCCAAAACTGGTTAGAAAAATAGAGGCGTTCTTTAGAAGCTAGATTTAAGGTATGAAAGGTGAGTAGTCTTTCATGCGCATATTAAATCCTGTCTCTAATGTCTAACTACTGATATCCTAAAACTAATGAAAGAGATACTCAATCATTTATTCGAGCATAAAACACTGACGAAAGAGCAGGCTTATGAGGTGCTGGTAAATGTTACCAACGGTAAATATAACCAGAACCAGATTTCCAGTTTTTTGACAGTGTTCATGATGCGCAGTATAACAGTGGAAGAGCTGGAAGGTTTCCGTGATGCGCTGCTAGACCTGTGCCGTCGGGTGGACCTTGATGCTTATAACCCCATTGACCTGTGTGGTACAGGCGGTGATGGTAAGGACACCTTTAATATTTCAACTTTATCATCTTTTGTGGTAGCCGCCAATGGCATTTCTGTAGCCAAGCATGGTAACTACGGCGTATCCTCTTCCTGTGGATCATCTAATGTGCTGGAGGCATTAGGAGTAAAGTTTACCACTGACACTGATAAACTGGAGCACAGCATAGAGAAATATAACATTTGTTTTCTACATGCCCCGCTGTTTCATCCTGCTATGAAAAGTGTTGGAGGCATACGTAAAGATTTAGGTGTGAAAACCTTCTTTAACATGCTGGGGCCAATGGTAAATCCTGCATTTCCTAAAAAACAAATGGTAGGCGTGTACAGTCTTGAGCTTGCCCGAATGTATGGTTACCTTTATCAGCAGACAGATACTCATTATAGTATTATTCACTCCTTAGATGGCTATGATGAAGTTTCTCTGACCAGCCCCTTTAAACTTATTTCAGATAAAAGCGAATCGTTACTTAATGCAGAGGATTTAGGCTTACCACACCTGCAGTATGAACAAATTAAAGGAGGAAATAGTGTAGCTGATTCAGCCGATATTTTTGTAAAAGTGATACAAGGCCAAGGCTCTGGAGCACAAAATGCTGTCGTAGCTGCTAATGCGGGTATGGCGATTAATTGTGCCAGACCAGAAGTGAATATTCCTGATGCTGTACAATTGGCTAAAGAAACACTTGAATCTGGTGAAGCTTATAAGTTATTTAACAGGTTAGTACAAGATAATAAACTTGTAGAAGCATAAGCGTTTATGACTTCTTCGTTATAAAATTTTACATTCAGAACCAATGAATATTCTTGACGAAATTATTGCCCATAAACATAAGGAGGTGGCCTCTCAGATAGAACTGTATCCAGTTAAGCTGCTTGAAAAAAGCCAGTATTTTGAAACGCCTTGTTTATCGCTGGAACGTTACCTGCTGCGCCCTGATAAAAGCGGCATCATCGCTGAGATCAAACGCAAATCTCCTTCAAAAGGCGATATTAACCCCTATGTATCTATAGAGAGAACTTCTATAGGTTATATGCAGGCTGGTGCTTCTGCTATTTCTGTGTTGACAGATAAAAATTACTTTGGCGGCAAAACTGAAGATTTGATGACAGCCAGAAAATATAATTACTGCCCAATTTTACGGAAAGACTTTACAGTGGATGAATACCAGGTTATAGAAGCGAAGTCTATCGGTGCAGATGCCATTTTGCTTATTGCAGCAGCGCTGGAGCCTGCCCGTCTGAAAGAGTTGGCTGCTTTTGCCCGTACTTTTGGCTTAGAGGTATTGCTGGAAGTGCGTGATAAAGAAGAACTGGATACAAGCTTGAATGAGCATGTAACAGTGGTTGGAGTAAATAACCGTAACCTGAAAGATTTTGTAACTGACGTGAACCAGTCTTATGAAATGGCAAAGCACATACCTGTCGGTATGACTAAGATTTCTGAAAGTGGTATCAGTAATCCGCAAACGCTGCTGGAACTGAAAGAGGCGGGATATAATGGTTTTCTGATAGGAGAAACTTTTATGACGAGTAGCCGTCCTGAACGTGCTGCTATGGAGTTTATCCGTGAGTTCAAGCATCTGCTGGAGCACAAACAGGAGGTGGCCTTATGAAGGTAAAGGTTTGTGGCATGCGTGAACCTGGAAATATTCAGGAAATAGCTGCCATGCAGCCTGACTACTTTGGCTTTATTTTCTTTCAGGGTTCCAAACGTTATGCAGCGGAACATATAGACCAACACTTTATCTCAGGCTTGCCAGGTTCTATTAAAAAAGTGGGTGTGTTTGTAAATGAGGGGGTTGAGGAGATAAAACGTTTAACACATACTTACGGTTTTGACCTGGTGCAGCTACACGGAAGAGAGACACCTTTACAGTGTAAAGAACTTAAGGATTCTGGTCTGCAAGTAGTTAAGGCCTTTTCGGTGGATGAAAGCTTTGACTTTCATAACATTCTTCCATACGAAAGTAGCTGTAACTTCTTTCTTTTTGACACGAGAGGAAAAAATTATGGAGGCAATGGTGTTACCTTTGATTGGAAGTTGTTGCAAAATTATACTTCAGACATACCTTACTTCTTAAGTGGAGGCCTAAACCTTGAAAATATCAGAGGCATAAATAATTTGAAACTAAAGCCTTTTGCAATTGATGTTAACAGTGGCTTCGAACTGGAACCAGGTTTGAAAGACGTACAGGCTATTAAAGAATTACTTGAATTAAGAAATCAGAATCAGCTATGAATTATATTGTTGACGATAATGGCTTTTACGGTAAGTTTGGTGGGGCTTATGTACCGGAAATGCTCTACCCAAACGTGGAGGAGCTGCGCCAGAATTACCTTAAAATTATATATAAGCCTGAATTCCAGAAGGAGTTACAAGCCCTGCTGAAGGATTACGTAGGCAGACCAACACCCTTATACTTTGCAAAGCGCCTTTCAGAGAGATACAATACCAAAATCTACCTTAAGCGGGAGGACCTGAACCACACCGGAGCACACAAGATCAACAATACAATGGGACAAATCCTGTTGGCAAAGCGATTAGGCAAAAAACGTATTATTGCCGAGACAGGTGCCGGTCAGCATGGTGTGGCTACAGCTACTGTTTGTGCTTTAATGGGCCTTGAATGTATTGTGTATATGGGAGAGGTAGATATAGAGCGTCAGGCGCCGAATGTAGCCAGAATGAAAATGCTGGGTGCTAGTGTTGTACCTGCTACCAGTGGAAGTAAAACTTTAAAAGATGCTACTAACGAAGCAATTCGCGATTGGATTAATAATCCTGAAGATACTTATTATATTATAGGCTCTGTCGTTGGTCCGCACCCTTACCCGGACATGGTGGCTCGCTTCCAGGCGGTTATCTCAGAAGAAATGATGGCGCAATTGCAGGAGCAAACAGGTCGGGACTATCCTGATTATGTAGTAGCCTGTGTAGGCGGCGGTAGCAATGCGGCCGGTGCGTTCTATCATTATTTGGACAGGCCGGAGGTAAAATTGGTTGCTGTAGAAGCTGCCGGCTTAGGTATTGAGTCAGGTGAATCTGCTGCAACATCAGTATTGGGTAAAGAAGGTATTATTCATGGTAGCCGCACCCTTTTGATGCAGACGGAAGATGGGCAGGTGGTAGAACCTTATTCTATTTCTGCAGGCTTGGACTACCCTGGAGTCGGCCCGCTGCACGCGCACCTGCACCAGTCAGGCCGTGCCGTTTTTGAAAGTATTACAGATGATGAAGCACTAAAGGCAGTACTGGAACTAACGAGGCTGGAAGGAATTATACCTGCGCTGGAAAGTGCTCATGCACTGGCCGCTTTAGACCGTATAGGGGCTAAACCGGAGGATGTAGTAGTCGTGAATTTATCTGGTCGTGGCGATAAAGATTTGGCAACTTATTTAAAAAGATTTCACTTCGATGAAGAATAGATTACAGGAGCTTTTCGCCGAGAAGCAGCAGGAGGGGCTTCTTTCCGTTTATTTTACCGCTGGCTATCCTAACCTGAACGATACTGAGTCTATCATCCTGGAACTGGAAAAGAATGGCGTTGATCTGATTGAAGTAGGTATGCCTTTTTCTGATCCACTGGCTGACGGACCTACCATCCAGCAAAGTAGCGAAGTGGCTATCCGGAATGGGATGACCATACCGCTTCTCTTTGAGCAGTTACGGAACATCCGTGAGAAAACACAGATTCCCTTAGTGCTCATGGGATACCTTAACCCGGTAATGCAGTACGGTGTGGAACGCTTTTGTCAGAAATGTAAGGAAGTAGGTATTGATGGCATCATCCTTCCGGACCTTCCGTTGGCGGATTATGTACGGGAGTTTAAATCTATTTTTGAAGAAAATAACCTGAGCAAGGTGTTTCTGATTACGCCTCAGACGCCGGAGCAGCGCATCCGGGAGATTGACAGCCATACGAATGGCTTTGTGTATATGGTATCCTCGGCTTCTACCACAGGTAGTACAAATGGCAAAGCTGTAGCTAATACAGATTATTTTCAGCGCGTGGCGCAAATGGGAATTCAGAATCCTGCTATGATCGGTTTTGGAATTCATAACCGCGACACATTTGTGCAAGCTTGTAACCATGCCCGTGGAGCCATTATTGGTAGTGCCTTCATAAAAGCGCTTGGTCAGGAGAGAAGTCTGCAGCAAAATATTCAATCATTCATCCATAGCTTAAGAAATTAGATTATGATCATACAGTTACAGCAAGGTGTACCTGCTGATGTTAAAGAAAATATATTTGAAGCTGTTAAAGGCATAGGTTATAAGGCCAATGAGGTTAAAACGCAGGCAGGACATTACCTGGTAGCAATAGGTAAAAAAGACTTCGACATCCGGTCTATCGGTCAGTTACCTGGTGTCGCAGATATTTACCGTGTTTCTGATGAATACAAGCTTATTTCCCGTAAATGGAGAGTAGAGCCGACGCTTATAGATTTAGGAGATGGGGTGGTGATAGGTGAAGGAAACTTCAGCATTATGGCTGGCCCGTGCTCCATTGAGAACGAACGCCAGATTGAACTGGTGGTAGAGCACCTGAAGGTGAATAATGTAAAAATTATGCGTGGAGGTGTATTTAAGCCACGTAGTTCTCCTTATGCATTCCGGGGTTTAGGAATAGATGGTTTAAAGATGTTTCATCAGATATGTAGTGCCAACGGTATTAAAATTATTACTGAGGTAATGCAGGTGTCGCAGATCGAGGAGATGATTGATTATGTAGATGTATTTCAGGTGGGAGCACGTAACAGTCAGAACTTTAATTTGCTGGACTCTCTTGGTGAGGCACAGAAACCGGTGCTTTTAAAACGGGGTATTTCTGGCACGATAGAAGAGTTGCTGCAAGCGGCAGAGTACATTTTCTCTAACGGTAACGAGAAAATTATGCTGTGTGAGCGCGGTATCAGGGGCTATGAAAAAGCTTACCGCAATATTCTTGACCTGAATGCAGTGCCCGTGCTAAAAGAGAAAACACATTTACCTGTTATTGTAGATCCATCGCATGGTATTGGCTTGCGCGATTATGTAGAGCCAATGTCATTGGCAGCCGTAATGGCAGGTGCTGACGGTGTAATTTACGAGACACACCAGAAACCGGAAGAAGCTTTTTCTGACGGACAGCAAACTGTTAACTTTCAGGAATCGGAGCGGTTAATCAAGCGCATGCGTAAAGCTTTTGAGCTTCGTGAAAATTTTTAGTCTGCTACTGTATATTATAGAACTTATATCTTTGCGACTATAAATGGCGTAATGGAACATAGTTCTTATCCAACTCCGGGTAGTACTGGTTCTGGAACCGTTGGCTTATGGTTGTGCCAGTGAAAAGGTATTCTAAACCTAAGCCTGACTCTGACTAACATCTGAGCCAGGCTTTTTTATTACTGCACCCAGTATGAAAGGTTAAATCAAGTACTACGCTTGGGAGTTTCCAATTTTGAATGAACATCTATGAGTTATATATCTAATGATATTGACCTGAAAGACCTGCGGCATAAGCATCCCAACGATATTTCGGAGGTAATTTGTGAGTTGAATCCAAAGGAGCGGATTCTGGCGTTCCTTCTGCTTCCCGGTGACTTAAAAGCAGAAGTCTTCACGTATTTCAATCACAATGTGCAGGAGGAGATTCTGAAAGAACTTGGTTCAACAGAAACAGCCAACATACTGGAAAATATGGCACCTGATGACCGGACGGAGATCTTTGAGAACTTTCCTGACCTGCTCATCAAAGAATCCATCAACCTGCTTTCTCCGGAGGAGAAAAGTATTGCCCTGAACCTGCTTGGTTACCCTGAGAAGAGTATTGCCCGTATCATGACACCTTATTATATACAGGTGAAAAAAGGTTGGACGGTGACACAGGCTCTGGAAAATATCAGGCGTTATGGCAAAAAAGCAGAGACTCTCAACCATGTGTATGTGGTTGATAAAGAAAATAAGCTGATAGATGATATCCGTATCGGGAAGTTACTGATGGCTGATGAGGAACAGACGATTGAATCTCTCATGGATTATCATTTTGTGAGCCTTACCACCACCATGAACCGAGATGAAGCTATTGAGCAGTTTAACAAGTATGACCGTGCCGTAATGCCGGTGGTGTCGGAGAAAGGAGTGCTGGTAGGAATTGTTACCTTCGACGATATCTTTGATGAGATTGAACGCCGCGATACCGAAGATATACAGAAGTTTGGTGGTTTGGAAGCGTTGGAGCTTTCTTATACTGAAACCCCGCTGTTAACATTGGTGCGAAAAAGGGCTAGCGTACTGCTCATCCTTTTCCTAGGCGAAATGCTTACAGCCTCAGCCATGGGCTTTTTTGAAGAAGAGATTTCCCAGGCTGTAGTGCTCGCTTTATTTATACCTCTGATTATTTCCAGCGGCGGTAATTCCGGCTCCCAGGCGGCCACGCTTATTGTGCGTGCTATGGCAATTAAAGAGTTGGGTATCAAAGACTGGTGGTACGTAATGCGTAAAGAAGTTTTGTCTGGGCTGATGCTGGGGCTTATACTTGGTACTGTCGGCTTCCTTCGCATTGTTATCTGGCAAAAAGCAGGTTTTTATAATTATGGCGAATATGCTTCCCTAATCGGTCTTACAGTCGGACTATCTTTGATTGGTATCGTGCTTTGGGGAACGCTTTCTGGTTCCATGATTCCATTTTTGCTTCAAAAATTAGGGTTAGACCCCGCCACTTCTTCAGCGCCTTTTGTCGCTACTTTAGTGGATGTAACAGGTTTAATTATTTATTTTACTATTGCAGCCAGTATTTTAAGTGGTACTTTGTTGTAAATAAAAGTATTATTTAATCAATAAGCTAAATACTTCTTTTTGCTGATTTGCCACACTGTCAGAATATTATTTAATAAGGATACTGGTGTTGTCTCGCATCAACTAAATTCTTAAGAATGACTGAAAGTAGGAGAACACTTGCATGTGTAACCTGTATTTGCCATTACCTCTAACGGAATTTTTTAACTTTAATAGTATATATTATTCTCTAGATAGCGTATATTTACAACAATGAAAGGCACGATAGCTCATTTGCATCACCATCATGCACGAAACAACAGTTTCGGAGCTATAAGCCTATGGATTTGCTAATAATGTAGACCTATATCCAAAAGCCTGACTCCGAAAGAGCCAGGCTTTTTTGTTGGTTTAACAAGGGTTTGTCATAATAATTATAACCATAGCTCAGAATCATTACGGTAAATCTCAAAGACAAAAACAAACTGAAGTCATACTTCATAAATGCATATTTTCTAATTCATCACTAATAAAGAAATGAATCTAGTTATAGTTGATTACAAGGCAGGCAATGTGCAGTCGGTAATGTTTGCGCTGGAGCGTTTAGGCATTCAGGCGACATTAAGTTCTGACGCAGAAACTATAAAAGCCGCTGATAAAGTAATCTTTCCGGGTGTGGGAGAAGCCTCTTCGGCAATGGCTCAGCTAAAGTCCCGAAACCTGGATAAGCTGTTGCCTACGCTGGAGCAACCCTTCTTTGGAGTTTGCCTGGGCATGCAGCTATTATGCCAGCATTCCGAAGAAAGTGATACTGAATTATTAGGTATTATCCCTTCTAAAGTTCTTCGTTTCCAGACAGACCTAAAGGTGCCTCACATGGGTTGGAACAGATTGGAAAAGCTGCAAACACCCCTGTTTGGCGGGTTACAGGAGCAGGATTATGTATATTATGTGCACAGCTTTTATGTGCCCGTAAATGAAAATACCATTGCTCAATCGTCTTACCCGGAACCGTTTTCGGCTGCTTTACAATATAAAAACTTTTATGCCGCACAGTTCCACCCTGAGAAAAGCGGACCTGCCGGTAGCCAGATAATAAAGAATTTTTTAGCCTTATGATGGAGATTATCCCAGCCATTGATTTAATTGGTGGCCAGTGTGTACGCCTTACCGAAGGCGATTTTGACCAGCAAACTACCTACGACAGTAACCCCCTTGAGGTGGCAAAACGATTTGAAGCACATGGAATTAAGCGACTGCACTTAGTAGACCTCGATGGTGCCCGTGCCAGAAAACCAGTTAACCTGCCAGTGCTGGAAACAATAGCTTCTAATACAGGGTTAACCATAGACTTTGGCGGAGGTTTGCAGTCGGAGGAAGCCATTAAACAGGCTTTTGATGCCGGTGCTGCACAGGTTACGGCTGGAAGTATTGCTGTGCGCGAGCCGGAAACGGTGAAAAGTTGGCTACAACTATACGGGGCTGATAAGATTATAATAGGCGCTGATTTCAAAGGAAAGAACATTGCTATTAGTGCCTGGACAGAAGAAAGCAGTTATGCTCTGCAGGATTTTATTTCTGATTATGTACAAACTGGTGCCAAGCTGTTTATATGCACGGATGTCAGTAAAGATGGTAAATTGCAGGGACCTGCTACAGAAACCTACCAACTGCTAAGACAGCTTTTACCTGAAGCAGGTGTTATTGCCAGTGGAGGAGTAACCACCATAGCAGATCTGGAGGCTCTGCAGGATATTGGAGTAAAAGGTGCTATTATTGGCAAAGCCATTTATGAAGGCACTATTGAGTTAAAAGATTTAGAACGATTTGTATGTTAACTAAACGCATTATTCCTTGCCTTGACATTAAGAACGGGCGTACGGTAAAAGGTGTCCGTTTTGAGAATATACGTGATGCCGGAGACCCCGTAGAGCTTGCTTCCTGGTATGCTGAGCAAGGTGCTGATGAACTGGTTTTTCTGGACATTACAGCTACAAACGAAGAACGAAAAACTTTTGCGGAACTAGTGAAAGACATTGCCCGGCACATTGATATTCCGTTTACTGTTGGTGGTGGCATTGGAGCTGTAGCAGACGTAGAAGTTCTATTGCAAAACGGAGCCGATAAAGTGTCTGTAAACTCAGCTGCTATCAGGAACCCTAAGTTAGTAGAAGAGCTGGCAAAACATTTCGGTAGCCAGTGCGTGACCGTAGCAGTAGATACAAAATACACCAATGATACAGGCTGGAAAGTTTACGCCCGTGCAGGCACTGTCGAAACAGAACATGCTACTGTAGATTGGGCGCGTCAGATAACAGATTTAGGAGCTGGTGAAATATTGTTAACTAGCATGAATAACGACGGAACCAAAGCAGGTTTTGCCTTGGATATTACAGGAGATGTGGCCAAAGCTGTAAGTGTGCCAGTGGTAGCATCCGGTGGTGCAGGCAGCATGCAGCATTTTGCCGATGTATTTGAGCAAGCTCATGCCGATGCTGCTTTAGCTGCAAGTCTCTTTCACTTCAGGGAATTGGAAGTACCCGTGCTGAAACATTTTCTGAAAGAACAAGGCATTGATGTACGTATATAATTTTGAATGAGTAAAGACTAATATCTTTAAACTATTAACTATAACAAGTGGAACTTGATTTTAATAAAGCTGGCGGCTTAGTGCCAGCCGTTATACAGGACGAATTGACAGGGCAGGTGCTCATGTTAGGGTACATGAACCAGGAGGCGCTGGACAAATCACGCCAAGAGGGGCTTGTTACTTTTTTCTCCCGTTCTAAAAACAGACTCTGGACAAAAGGAGAAACATCCGGCAATACGTTGGAAGTAATCAGCATTACCAGAGACTGCGACAATGACTCTTTGTTAATCAAAGTAAAGCCCAATGGCCCTACCTGTCACACAGGTACTACCAGTTGTTTCGGAGAGGAAGAAACTTCAAGTCGAGCAGCAGCCATCCGGTTTATAGCGCATCTGGAAGAGGTAATTCAGGAGCGTAAAACAAACCCAATAGAAGGATCTTATACCAATCATCTGTTCAGTCGAGGCGTTAACAAAATTGCACAAAAAGTAGGAGAGGAAGCCGTTGAAACAGTAATAGACGCTGTAGCTGGTAAGCTGGACACTATGAAAGGTGAAGCAGCTGATTTAGTCTATCACTTGCTGGTATTGCTGACTGCGACAGGGTTAGAGTTAAAAGATATTGTAGCTGTACTAGAGGAGAGGCATAAGAAGTAGATAAAGTAATAAATGCACCTGGAAGCCCGGGGCAGTACCTACTATAGGAGGAGGTACTGCCCCGGGCTTTTGCTTTAAAAAAACATACAAGTTTCCTTTTTCTTTTCAACTCAGCCACTCTTAATATACCTCGTCATACCTTGTGCAACAGCTAATAACAAACAGCATTCACACTGCTGATTTCTATAGACTGGTAAAATAGATTATTGCCTTTTTACAAAGATATTTTTAATATTTTGTTGAACCCAAACTTAAAAAGGTCGTTTATGTATATTTTTAATTGATATTATTATATTTAAATATATGTTATCTTTAACTCTAGAAAAAGCACATCAATGATAATCGAGACGCGAGCCTATGCCAGAGCGGCTATTCTTGGCAACCCTTCGGATGGATATTTTGGGAAAACTGTTTCTCTAATTGTCAAGAATTTTGGAGCATATATTCAGCTTTACCAAACTCCGGAATTAGTTATTGAGCAACAAACCGAGGATTCAAACCAGTTTAAAAATATATACAAGCTCCGTGATCAAATTAATTTAACAGGTTATCATGGTGGTGTACCTTTGGTTAAAGCGGCAATTAAAAAGTTCTGCGAGTTTTGTGATAAACAAGGAATAACCTTACCTAATAAAAACTTTACAGTTCGTTACAGTTCTTCTATTCCAAGACAAGTAGGTCTGTCAGGTTCAAGTGCTATCATTATTGCTACTTTACGTGCCTTGTCTGAGTTCTATAAGGTAGAAATTCCAAAGGTAACTTTTCCTAGCCTGGCGCTGGCTGTAGAAACAGAAGAACTTGGTATAACAGCAGGTTTGCAGGACCGCGTTATACAAGTATATGAAGGTTTGGTTTATATGGATTTCGATAAAGATTACCTGCAGCAGCAGGGGCATGGAATTTATGAACCTCTTGATCCTGCACTTTTACCAAGCTTATTTATTGCTTATAAAACTGAACTTGGAAAAGTTTCTGGCAAAGTTCTCAATAACATCCGTTCCCGTTACGAAAAAGGAGATGAGTTTGTCATTAATACCTTAGCTGACATTGCTGATCTTGCAGAGCAGGGAAAACAAGCACTGTTGAATGGAGACCATAAGCTGCTTCATGAGCTGATGAATGAAAACTTTGATCAGCGTTGTAAAATAATGAATATCAGTGACAGCAATAAGGAGCTGGTAAATGTTGCCAGAGCCTGTGGAGCGTCAGCAAAGTTTACGGGTTCCGGGGGCTCTATTATCGGTGTTTACTATGGCGATGAAATGCTGAACTGTCTGGTAAGAGATTTTAAAAAGATTAAAGCCAGAGTAATCAGGCCTACAGTAGAGTAGTTTCGTTTTGATTAAAATGTTATATTGAAGTCCTGTTGAACTTGAATTAATAAAAATACCGCAATACCTATTTCTGTAGAAAATGATTAAAAAAGCTGTTATACCCGCCGCTGGTTTAGGAACACGATTTTTACCTGCAACCAAAGCACAACCCAAAGAGATGCTGCCAATTATTGATACCCCCACTATTCAGTATGTGGTGCAGGAGGCAGTAAATTCTGGAATAGAAGACATACTTATAATTTCAGGTAAAGGCAAACGGGCTATTGAAGATCATTTTGACCATAACTATGAACTGGAAGAGCGCTTGCAGCAAAAAGATGAGGCACTCTATCAGGAAATCAGCAGGTTATCTGATATGGCAAACATTTATTTTATCCGCCAGAAAGAAATTGTAGGCTTAGGAGATGCTATACGTTATGCCTGTCAGCATACAGGTAATGAACCTTTTGCTGTACTATTAGGAGATACAATTATTGACTCCGTTATTCCGGTTACACAACAGTTGATGGATATGTACGAGCAGTACCATGCTTCCATAATTGCTGTTGAAACGGTTCCTGCAGACAAAGTAAACCGCTATGGTATTGTAGGTGGTAAAAAGATAAGCGATTCCATTTTGCAGCTAGATCAGTTTGTAGAGAAACCCTCTGTTGACCAGGCTCCGTCTAACCTGGCTATTGCCGGCCGCTATATTCTGACTCCTGAAATATTTAAAGCGCTGGATGAAACTCCAAAAGGAAAAAATAATGAGTTACAGTTAACGGATGCTTTACTTAGCCTGCTGAAGCGGGAAAAAATTTATTCCCACACCTTTGAGGGTAAGCGCTACGACATTGGTAATAAGCTGGACTTCTTAAAAACAAATGTGGAGTTTGCACTGAAGCGGCAGGAGTTTGCCGATCCTTTTTTTAAATTCTTACAGGAAATAGTCGCCTCCCATAAGCCACCAAAAGACTAAGCCTGTTTAAATAGTAAGAAATTTATGTTAAATAGCGGAAAGCGATTTCCGCTATTTGTATTATTTGTTAAGGGAAATCAAAGAGAAGGTCTTTTAGCTTTGCAGTACTTCGCGTATTGCTTCTGTCACTTCACTTCCTTTTTCCTCCTGCAGAAAATGACCAGTCTTTAGCTTTATTATTCTCGTATCAGGAAATGCCTTTTGCCATTTATCAAGGAAGTGTAGGGGTAAAAGCCTATCATTCTCACCCCAGATGATAAGCATATTAATTTTTTGTAGTTCATTCCGCTGCTGCCAGAGTTGTGCAAAGTAAGGAGACGATTCTTTTAAAGCCGCGGCAAATCTCCAGCTGCCAAACCTTGCAACAGAGGAGTCGTGTGGCTTCTGGTAGTGCCTTTGAATATCTTTCGTAAGGTTCTTGCGCTGATAGTAACCCTGCGGCAACAATACTTTTGTAGAAAAAGCCATACGCTGGTACAGAAATTTTCCAATGCTGTTACTCATAAAACCGCTTACTTTGGCTATGCGCTTTTCATCAGCTAAGCTCCACATCCAGGTGTTTAGAATAACCAGTTGCTGAACGTTTTCAGGGTGTCGTAGCGCGTAATGAAAACCTATTGGTCCGCCAAAGTCATGGACTACTAAGGTGATGTTTTTCAGCTGTAAGCTATTAATTAACTGTTCCAGGTTATCAGCATGTGCCTCTGGCGTATAGTTGAAGTGTTCTGGTTTATCGGATAAGCCAAAGCCTAAATGATCGGGTGCAATGCAACGATGAGTTCTGCAAAGCGATTTGATCTGCTGTCTCCATACAAAAGACCAGGTTGGAGTACCGTGAACAAACACAATGGGCGATCCTTCTCCTTCATCTACATAATGCATTTGTCCGGCAGGTAACTGCAGTGTATGATGAGCAAAAGGATAAAGGATACGGTCGAGCCACTTTGGAGAGTTCATTTTTGTCGGATTCTGATTTTATCGATACAACCAAAGCTATAAGAACCTTTCTGGAAACACAACAGTCGGCTTTACTTTCTGTTTAGTCCCTTTTTCTGATAATAAAGCAATTTCCTCTATAAAGTAGCGATCAGGTATAGAAAATACGTAAGCAGTAATAAAGTTAAAAATACTATATAGGAATGATAAGAAATAATGCCAAAGCCAAAGCTTGGCTAAAAGCAGTTTGTTGGACAGTGGGCATTGCCCTGCTGCTATTTACTGGCTTGTTTTTTTTTACCAATTGGCTCGAAAATAAAATAGAGACAATGGTATATCAGGAGTCAGATGGAGTAAATAAACTGCAGTTATATGGTTTGCATGTTTCCCCTTTTTTAGGTTCAGTTTCTGTAGATAGCCTTTCGCTAACACCTGATTATGAAAGATGGCAGCAATTACAGAATACCGATACTAAAACCTCCCGAATGTTGATTGATATTCATACTAAAAAGACAAAGCTACGCGGCCTGAACACCATTGGTTTAGTGATGGGTAAAAGTGTAAAGCTTGACAAATTGGTATTACAGCAGCCTGAAATATTATTTACAGTAATGCGCCAGGATATAACGGAGCAACATAAACCATTGCATGAGACTGTAAAAGGAGTTGTTGAAGGTGTCCAGATTAATGAAATTGATATTGATAATGCCACCTTACGTTTTCGTAATAAAGCAGACGCAGCGGAAAGCACTTTTGCCATTAAGCAATTTAACCTGACTGTAGATGATTTTAAACTGGATAAACGATCTTTTAGAGCCAAGGATAGAGCCTATTATGCTAATAATATCCAAATGGAGGCTGCACAGGTAAGTTACCTTCTCCCAAGTGGCGGATACCGTATTACAACTGATTCCATTAAATTAAACACCAGCAAAAGAACTTTACTAGCTAATAATTTAAAGCTGGTGCCTCAGGGGGCACCAAATGAATTAGCCAGAGAAAAAGGAAAGTCTATAACTTATAATAAGGCACAGATTCAGCGCGTAGCATTTACTGACTTAGACTATCCGGCACATTCCCGAAACAACAATTTCATAGCAAAACATTTACTTATAGTAAATCCTAACCTGAGTGCCTTTAAAGACAAAAAGAACTTTCCGGATGAAAATGAACAAAAGCCCTTACCACATGAAATGGTACAAAGCGTCAGCACAAAGTTTTTAATTGACACCATTGACGTAAAAGGTGGTTTTATTAGGTATGCTGAGTTAGTGCCAAAGGCTGAAAAGCCAGGTTACATAACGTTTCAGGAGCTGAATGTTACTATTACAAACCTCTCTAATATACCTGCCCAAATTTCATTAGAACATCCTGCAGTTATACAAGCAAACACAATGGTAATGGGGAAATCATCTCTGCAAATTGAAGTTCGGTTACCTTTACTAAATAAGAACTACTATCACACGTTGTCTGGTAGATTAGGTGAGACAAACCCTGAGATACTGAACAAGATTTTAGAACCTACTTCATTTATTAGTATCAAGAGTGGCCATATAAGCGAAGCTACCTTCGAGGCAGAGTTAACAAAACAACATGCAAGAGGCAGTATGAAGGTTATTTATAGTAATTTTAAAATAGATTTACTTTCTAAAGAAGGAGATACAGAGCAAAGTCTGGGGAAAGAAATTCTCTCAAAAGTAGCTAACTTGGTGGCCATAAAATCTAGTAACCCGGATGACAAAGGAGAAGCTCCCAGAACTGGTGAGATTACAGTTGACCGAAACAGCACCAAGTCGGTTTTCAACTATTGGAAAGATTGCCTTGCCAGTGGTTTTTTATCCAGTGCCGGATTGGACAACAAGGCTGAAAAATAGCTTAGATTTTAAAGAACCGTTAACTAAAGTTTAGTAAGCTCCTGAGGCCTCTGATAAATCTGCCTTATCAGAGGTCATTTTTTCTTAAACAGTAGTGGTTTTAATCAGCAACTTTCTATACTTAGTAAAAATGCTGGACTTTGATACAAAACCAAGGTATTGCTCATCTCGCAACACAGGCAGGTTCCACGCACCGGATTCATCAAACTTTTTCATTACATCGGCCATGCTATCGTTGTATTGCACAACTGCTGGTGGTTTTACCATTAGTTCCTTTGCTTTTACAGTACTGTACTTTTCTGTTTTGAACATTATTTCCCGCACATTTTCTAGAAGTATAATACCAGCAAGTTTTCCGTCTGCACTTACAACAGGGAAAAGGTTACGACGGGAATGCGCTATAATTTCCACTAATTCACCAAGAGTAGCCTCCGGTGATACAGGTTGAAACTCAGTTTCAATCAGGTGCCTGATTTCCATAATGCGCAAAATAGTCCTGTCTTTATTGTGCGTAAGCAGTTGCCCTTTCTGTGCCAGCTTTTTTGTATCCAGCGAATAAGGTTCAAAGTATTTCACCACTGCATATGAGGTAGCTGAGACAATCATCAAAGGTATCATCAGCGTATATCCTCCTGTAATTTCAGCAATAAGAAAGACCGCTGTAAGCGGGGAGTGCATCACGCCGCTTAATATACCGGCCATGCCTACCATTGAAAAGCTGCTGACAGGCAGCCTGCTAATCTCCAGTAGGTTTACCAGTTTAGAGAAGAAGTAGCCTAAGCTGGCACCAACGAACATAGAAGGTGCAAAGTTACCGCCATTACCTCCAGCAGATATGGTGATGGTGGTGGCAAAAACTTTTACTAAGGCCAATGCACCTACAAAACATAACACAAGCCACTCATTAGTACCAAAAAAAGCAAGCCAGCTATCCTGTAGCAGTTGTTGTGCGTTGTTGCTTTCCAGCAGTCTTACACTTCCATAGCCCTCCCCGAATAGAGGCGGGAAAAGCATAATAAGCAAACCAAGTAATAAACCTCCGGCTAAAGCTCTGTAATAAACTTTATCCTGGTATGGCTCAAAAAGGTCCTCCACCCGATGTACCATACGGGTATAATATACTGATAAAAAACCTGCCATTATACCTAAAAGTACATAAAAAGGAACGTTGCCTGCTTCAAAGAACTCATACTTTTCAACAAAGAATAGTATTTCCTCATTCAGAATTATTTTTGAGCAAAGCGTAGCTACAACGGCAGCAATAATAAGCGGAATAAAAGCAGAGATACTTATATCTGTAAGCAAGACCTCTACGGCAAATAAAACTCCTGCAATAGGTGCATTAAACACAGCTGCTATGCCCGCAGCAGCTCCACAGGCCAATAGCAAAGTTCTGTCTCGGTAGTTTAAGTGGTAGGAGCGCCCATAATTAGAACCAATAGCAGAACCGGTTACTACAATAGGAGACTCTAGGCCTGCTGACCCACCAAAACCTGCTGTTATGCCACTGGTAATGATGTGCGAGTACATTTTATCCCGCTCCACCATACTTGACTTTTGCGAGATACTGTAGAGTATATTAGCTGTTCCTCTCCCAATTCTTCCGTTAAAGAATACCTGAACTACAAATACGGTAAGTAAAATGCCTATGATAGGAAAAACTACCAGCCACACAGGCTGATCGAGTAACCTGTTGCCATAAGCCAGCAGCATATGCAGGTAATGTACAAATACTTTGAGCACAACGGCAGACAAACCAGCCAATGACCCGACAATAGCACTTGAGATAAGCATGAAGTCACGGCTGGAGGTATGACGTCGAAGCCAGATAAGAGGAATTTTATATTTTTTATAATAGGGCATGCCTGAAATTTACCTGAAGCTTTCATAAATCAGGATATGCAAAACTACAAATAAACGAACCCATGCTCAACACTTTTTTAAAGAGATATTATGGTCATCGAAATAATAATTGTACAAAAATGTAAACCTGCATTTATTAACCCGTTACGTTACAGGTAATAGTTGTAAAAGAATCCTAAAGGAGTTCAAAACGTATTTAAGATATGGCAACTGAAGTAGAGACACAGCATGATAATATTATACTTTTGAACGAACATGGCCCTTTTCATATTTTAGGTGACATACATGGATGTTTTAAAGAATTAGTAGCCTTGCTTTGCAGGTTAGGTTATAGCATAAAATTTAATGATGAGTTACAAAAATATGAAGTGGGTGCGCCAAAAGGTTATAAAGCTATTTTTGTAGGTGACCTGGTAGACAGGGGACCAAATTCGCCTGAGGTACTGCGACTGGTAATGGACATGGTGGAGCAGCAAATTGCCCTATGTGTTATAGGTAACCACGATGATAAGCTTAGCCGGATGATGAAGGGACACAAAGTGCAGGTTCGCTATGGGCTTGAGTTAACCATTGAGCAGATGGAAAAATATGACCGGGCATTTCACATTCGGGTAAAAAAGTTTTTAAGCAAATTGCCTTACTACATAATATTGGATAACGGCAAGTTACTAATAGCGCATGCTGGTTTACAAGAGAGGTTACATGGTAAGAACGGTAAAGGTGTTCGTGGTTTATGCTTATATGGCCCCACTACTAGTAAGACTGATGATAATGGCTTGCCTGTTAGACTGGATTGGGCAGCGGAATATTGTGGTAAAGCAATTGTTATATACGGGCACTCACCTGTAAAGCAGCCTGTGTGGCGAAACAATACCATCAATATCGATACAGGTTGTGTTTTTGGGGGGCGCCTTACGGCAATTTCATATCCTGATAATGAAATAACTTCCATAGAGGCTTTTAAAACCTATGCTGAACCCATGCGTCCTTTTATTGATTACCAGGAGCATTCTTTTTCTTCTTCTTAAGATCTTCTATATATTTATCTCGATTTACATGCTCTCCTAAGTTCTCTTGCTCCAGGTATTCATTTAGCTCTTTTGTTTTAGTTCTGTCCCAGAACGGAATTTTATTCTGCACTGCAGTTCGACCTACTACATGTGCTGCCACTGGTGCAGTGATAAATGAAAAAACAATAATGGCTAATACTTTAAGTAATATGTCTGGTTGGTTAAAGTATATTCCCATACCAGATAAAATGAGCCCGAGCCCTAAGGTTGTACCTTTCGTAATGGCAGACATCCGGATGTAAAAGTCCGGCAAGCGCAGAAGCCCCAAGGTTGAGATCAACATGAATAGAACTCCTGTCAGAATCAGAACACAACTAATAATTTCCCTGATCAACAGCCAATCAATATTCTCCAGCATAAATTATTTTGTTATTCTCATGATATAATAAGCAAACGAGATAGACCCAAGAAAGCCAAAAAGGGAAAGAATCATGGCTACATCTATGAAATCCTCGTTACCGGTAAACTCCGTGTAAATGGCAATCATGCCAATTACGTTAGCCACAAAAAGATCAAAAGCTGTGATGCGGTCTGGCAGCGTAGGACCTATGGCAAAGCGTACGGCTGTGAGCACTAAGCAAAGGCTAAGTGCGACCATGGCAATAGTTAATGTTACCTGAAATAAGTTCATGCTGTCAGCTCCAGTATTCTACGCTCAAATCCGTGCTTAATATAATTTTTGAGTTGTTCAATATCATCGTCTTTGACATATAAGGCATGCAGGAACAGTATTTTTTTATCTTTCCGAACATCAATGCTTAGCGTTCCGGGTGTAAGGGTAATAATGTTAGCCAGTAAGGTAATCTCTAAATCAGATTTTACCGTTAGCGGCAATGCAATAATAGTAGGACGCATATAGTAATGTGGCGTAACAATATCAAAGGCAACTTTAATATTTGCCAGGAATAGTTCTTTCAGAAAATAAAGCAGTAGATTAATAGCTTTAGGTAGTTTCCGGAAGTAAGATTTATTGTAAAACAACGCTGACAGCCACAACAAAGTCAAAATTCCTAGAAACATAGCTGTAGTAGTTTCTGCATTGTAAGGTATTGGCAAATCCGCCTGGCTAAAAAAAAGGTAGGTTGCTGTAAAGGCTACTATAAAATGAAAGACAAATGTTTTCATACTTGTTATCTGTTTAGTACAGCGTTAATGTATAAATCGGTATTTTTAAGTTGCTCGGCAGCTCTAATGGAAAGTGAAATAACTGGTTCAGCATATAAGCCAATGAAAAGTATAATCCCAGCGAGTAGCACAACAGGTACGAGCAAATAGCGACTCGCCTGTTTCTCTTCTGATGTAACTACCTCTTTTTCTGAACCATTATTATCAGGTTTCGGTTTTAAAAAAGCCTCATTCCATATTTTTGTCATAGAGAAGATCGTAATCAAACTAACAGCAAGTGAAGTGGCTACTATACTATAGTTCTCATTTAACAGGCCTGCTTTGGCTAACATAAATTTACCCCAAAACCCAGAGAATGGCGGAATACCAGCCAACGAAAGAGCCGAAAGCAGAAAGAGTATGGCCAGAAACGGGTTCTTCAGGTATTCTCCACCGAGCTTCTTTAATGCAAAAGTTTTATGCCGCTGCGCCACTACGCCACTTATCAGAAACAGGTTCGTTTTTACTAAAATATTGTGGAGAATAAAGAAGACACTACCTGCTATAGCCAGTGGTGTGTTAATAGCCAGGCCCATTAACATATAGCCGATTTGGCTGACAATATGAAAGGAAAGAATTTTCCTGAAATCTGTTTGAGAGGCTGCACCCAGTACTCCCACTACCATTGTTAATCCTGAAAGAACAAGCAGCAGTGGTAGTATAAAGTTCCTATCCATTATAAACACTAAAGTGAAAAGACGGATTAAGGTATAGATTCCCACTTTAGTAAGCAGCCCGGCAATAAATGCGGAAATGGCAATAGGTGGTGTATGGTAAGAAGCAGGTAACCAGAAGAATAGTGGAAAAATGGCAGACTTGATGCCGAAACCTATCAGGAAAAAAATACTGGCAATATTTACTAAAGATAAGTCTGAACCAGGTTGCCGTACTAAACGACCAAGTTCTGCCAGGTTTAAAGATCCTGTTAAGCTATAGACCATGCCTATACCGGTAAGAAGCAGGCCTGAAGCCAGCATATTAATGGTTACATACTTAATTGTTCCTTCTAACTGTGCTTTTGTACCACCCAGAGCCAACAGTGTAAAGCAGCTGATCAGTAAGACCTCAAACCAGACATAGAGGTTAAAAATATCGCCGGTAAGGCACACGCCGCTGATGCCCATTTGAAGCAGAAGCAACATGGGATAGTACCCGTAGGTCTTACGGGATTCGTTAAGGCCACGTAAGGAGAAGAGATAAACTGCAAAACCGACTATGGTTGATGCGCCTATCATTAGCGCACTGAAAATATCGGCTACCATTGTAATGCCATAAGGTGCTGGCCAGTTCCCGATTTGTGTCTTGACAATACCTGTAGTGGTAACTTCATAAATAAGCATAGCAGCAGAGGCCATCCAGCAGACTTGAGTGCAGCCTGCAACCCACTGCTGCGGCAAAGAGCGCTTCCAGAAAGGCAGGCACAGAATGGCTCCGTAAAGGGGCAGGAGTAATGGCAACAAAACAAGTAAGTGTTGCGACATGTTGTCTGTAAAATTATGTTGTGTTTAAGGCTTCAGTATAATTATCCTTGAAAAATAGTGCCTTTTATAGCTATTCTCGTTAGTGTTCTATGTTGTCATTATTTGCCAAATCATCCAGATTATTAGATTTGTAAACCTGATAGACTCTTTTAATAATCACGATAGCAAAAGCCTGTAAACCAAAGCCAATCACAATAGCTGTTAAGAGAAGGGCTTGCGGAACAGGGTCAGCATAAGGCTCTATAGCAACTTCCTGATCTTGTTTAAGAATAGCTGAGTTCCCACGTGTTAAGCCTCCGGCTACAAACATAAAAAGGTTGGTGGCAAGGCCAAATAATATCAGGCCAAGTATCAGCTTAAACAAATGGCGGTGCAGTATAAAGTACATGCTCACCATGAACAGCATTCCGGTAACAATTGATAAAAGCGCTTCCATGGCTTACTCTTTAGCAAGTGTAAAAACTATTTTCAAAATGATGCCCATTACCAACAGGTAGACGCCCAGGTCGAACAAAAGAGGTGTACCAGGGGACCCTAAAACGGGTATATGAAATTCCGGCCACTGAGATGTCATGAAGGGCTGCTGAAGCAGTAAACTTATGGTTCCACTTATAGTGGCTATAAACAGCCCTAGCGCCATCAGGTAAACGGGTCTTAACTGTATACAATATTGCTGCTGTACATCCAGTTGCCCCGCTTCCTTTTTCCTTTGGATGTTCATGCGAATAAACTGCAGGTAATGCTGCAGATAACTTATCCCGGACTTACGAGGTTGCTGGTATACTTTTAGTGTGAAAAAAGTTTTTTCAGTACTTTCGTGCCCATTAGCAAGTGTATCAAACACAAAAGCGATGGCACCAATCAAACCGCCTATAAACCCTCCGCCAGGGTGATTGTGCCCCCGTAGCAGGATGTAAATAGAAAATACCTGAAACAAAGGCGTCAGCAGACGAATGGCTGTCGATAAGATGATTGTTTTCATCGTTTGCCTCCTTTCTCAGGATTAAGGCGAAGCAGGCCCACAATGCCTAAGGCCGCTATTGCCAGAACCGTAATCTCACCCAATGTATCTAATCCTCTAAAATCGACCAGAATTACATTTACGATATTACGACCGTGTGCCTCCAGGTAACTTGCCTGGCCATAGTAATCTTTTAGAGGAGAGCCTACTGCATGTTGTTGCGTAAAAAGCAAAACATACGTCATAGTAGCTCCGAATATAACTGAAACAAAAATGTACTTATACTTATGCCCCACATGGGAGAGATAGGTAAAAGCGGGCAGCTTGTGTAAGAGTAGCACGAAAATAACAACAGTAAGTGTCTCTATCAGAAGTTGCGTAGCAGCCACATCAGGTGCTCCAAACAAAATATAGAAGAGTGCCGCTGAATAACCAACTAAACCCATCACTACAATAGAGGTTAGCCTTGATCGGGTATTCATCAGGAAGATTAATCCAGCCACCATAAGTATCATGATAATTATTTCATACAGTTCTGTATTTTTCAAAAGACTTGCATATTCCGCTAAAGCAAGTTCTGGTTTATTTCTGAAGGTGGTATATAAAACTAATCCTGAAAAGGTTAAAACAATAGTAGCAACATAACTGCGAAGGTACCCATTCTGCAGCCAGCCTATAAATTTGCGTGAGCTATTAAGGAAGCCAGCTATGCCTTTATGATATAGGTTATTAGGCCCATAGGTATAGATAGCTTCTAACGCAGGAGCAAACTGGTGCAGGCGCGGGAGGAAGCGATATAGCAGTAGTCCCACCAATAAAGTAAGCAGGCTGAGCCCAAGAACTAAAGTAAAGCCATGCCACAGAGTTAATTCCAGCAGTAGTTCAGTATTACCCGTTATACTTTGTGCTGCCCGATGTAATATTGGAGTAGCTAAAAGCTCAGGCCATAAGCCAAAAGCAAGTCCTGCAGTACCTAATAGTAATGGTGGGAGGTATAGCATAGCCCCTGGAGCGTGTTTAACAGGAGAGGAGTTGGTTGATTTGCTCCAGAACAGCCTGTAACCTACTAGGGTGGCGATACAAGCAAAAACAGAGCCTGCTATAAAAGTCACTGCAAATGCAAGAAGTTCTTTGGCTGGGTCTTCCAAAGCCGCTTCATAAAGCAATTCTTTCCCTATAAACCCAAGAAAAGGAAGTAAGCCAGCCATAGACAACCCTGCAAGAGTAGCTGCTATGGCAACAGGTTTCATTTGCCTACCCAATCCATACAATTCCTGTACTTCTCTGGTGCCTGTGCTGTGGTCTACGGCTCCAGCTACCATAAACAAGGTACCTTTGTAGAGCGCATGCGCCAGCAAGAACACCAGCATTCCTTCTAAGGCCAACTCAGAATTCAGCCCGATCATTGTTACCAATAAGCCGAGAGCACTGATGGTGGTATAGGCAAGGATGGCTTTCACGTCTGTTTTCTGCAGAGCCAGCAAAGCACCCATTACGGCCGTAACTCCACCTACAAGCAGTAGTGTGTACTGCCAAACCTCACTGCCTCCCAAGAGCGGAGACAAGCGGGCAAGTAAGTAAATTCCAGCCTTTACCATGGTAGCTGAGTGTAGGTAAGCACTGACAGGTGTCGGAGCCTCCATGGCATTAGGCAGCCAGAAGTGAAAGGGGAATTGTGCCGATTTTGTAAAACATCCTAGTAGTATCAGTATCAGGGCAGGCAAATAAAGGTTATGTGATATAAAACCATTGTTAACCAATATGTCACTTAGGGTATAGCTATTATTACCAATGCCAAGCAGAATTAGCCCACCCATCAAAGCCAGGCCACCGCCGCCTGTTACCAACAGTGCTTGCCAGGCAGAAGTGCGTGAAGTTTCATTTTTGTGTTTAAAGCCTATCAGCAGATAGGAACTGATGCTGGTAAGCTCCCAGAAAACGAAGAGGGAGAAAATGTTGTCTGACATTACAAGGCCTAACATGGCTGTCATGAACAACGTTAGATACAGGTAAAATCTTCCTAATAATGGGTGGTCGTCCAGGTATCCTTTAGCATAAAGCATTACAAGGGTGCCAAAGCCACTAATCAGTAAAGCAAAGAACAGGGCAAGCCCGTCCAGGTAAAACTGCAGGTTAATGTTCAACGAAGAAACCCACACATACTCCTGCTGAACATATTGCCCTGCCAGTACTTCTGGAAGAAAGCTGCAAAGACAAACAAAGATTGCCAGTGGTAGCAGCACCATTGGTACATAAACATACCTGCCCAGCAAACGATATAGTAGTGGTGCCAGAAAGGAAGTAATAAAGCCTGCTAATACAATAAATATCATTTATTAGATAGAGGTTGTAAATTAATTCTGATTTGAACCGTATGTGATAACTGTACTTTACCTGCTTAAATTGATTTAGTTACATTAAAAGATTTTAATGTACAGTTAGGTGGGCATTTTATGTTATAGCAACCAACTCGTAACCACAAACTATGGAGAACCTGCAAAAACTAATGGTAGGGCTAGACCTGACACCGATGGATGATACCCTTATCGGCTATACAGCTTTCCTGTGCCAGAACCCTAAGATTGAAAGAGTTTATTTTATTCATGTGGAGAAAAACCTGGAGATCCCGGATGAACTTCGGAACATTTTTCCTGCAACCGCACCTGCAGATGAGAGAATTCGCGTGGCGTTGGAAGATAAAATTAAACCTTATTTTGAAGGACTGCCCCATGTGCAGGTAACCGTGTTGGTGGAGGAGGGCTCCCCTTTAAAAGAGCTTTTGCATTGGAACAACATTAAGCAAACCGACCTTATTTTGGTTGGTCGTAAGCTAAGACTTAGTGGGAGCGGAGTACTGGCGCAAAAGCTTGTTAGAACAGGGCGCTCTGTTGTATTGTTTGTTCCAGAAACAGCGGAGCCGGTCCTGCAGCATGTTGTAGTAAGCATTGACTTCTCCGACTACAGTTTACTGGCCTTAGACCGGGTGCTGCATTCTTCTATTCTTCCGCCTAATGTACAGGTTACTTGTCTGCATGCGTATGAAGTGCCTACTGGCTACATTACCTTAGGGGAAAGTTTTGAACAGTTTGAAGAACGCATGAAAGGCTTTGCCAGAAATAAATATGAGCAACTGTTAAAGAGGTTCCCGGAGTTGCGTGAGCGGGGTGAGTTTAAAATGGTAAGGTTAGATAATGATGAAAACATTGGAGAGCTGCTTGTGATGGAGGCAAAGCGAGCCTGGGCGGATATGTTGGTGGTGGGTGCAAAAGGTAAATCAGCTGCCGCCTTGTTTGTGTTAGGTAGCGTAACGGAGAAAGTCTTGCGGTACGACAGTGACATTCCGTTAACCATCTTCAGAAAACCTAAAGAAGAAATTGGCTTCCTGGAAGCTTTGTTAAATACATGACCTGTATTAATTATAACTAATAAACAAAGAGCACCCGCTTTTAAACGGGTGCTCTTTGTTTATTCCCAAAGTTTAATGATAGAGAAAAGTTGTTCCTTATTTTTGAAATCTTAAGCAACTATTATTAAAATGACACCACTTCCTTGACTATATATTTGGAGTTCATCACACTCAGAGCGCCCATGTATCGAAGGTTGAACTTTAATACATCACCAACTTTACAATGCTGCTTATTTTCTCCAAGTTCAACAACTAGCATATCAGAGCTTGCCCCAACTACACTTAAACTTTCGTCTTTAGGAAGCAGGAACTTCGGGTTAATGTCCAGCAAGCCTACATCCAGAATAGCACGATGTGATTTTTTCCCATAAAGGCTTTCATCAATTTCAAAGCTGTGCCCACTAGGATTTTCGGCCAGCATGCCATTCGGCAACATAGGCTTTTCTGTTAGCTCTATAATCTCAGTCTCAAGTTCAAACACATCATCGTGCATTCCCTCAAAAGTTTCTCCTGTAAACAAGTTTAGTCCAAAGAAGAGAGCTTCCCCAATACGGAAATGGTTAACACCTTTTGGCAGCTCATGATGAAACAATAAAGGAATAGTTACAGACGTTCCTCCAGATATCCAGGGGATATTCTTATTGAACTTTGCATCAATTATCTGTTTATACAGGCATAACTGAATTAGCTTATCTTGGGTGGGCATAACACCATACAAGCAGTTGAAATTAGCGCCTAAGCCTATGACAGAAATGCCAGGTAACTCGAACACTTTCTCATAAAAATTAAGCAGCTCATCACCCATTACGCCCTCACGCAAGTCGCCCATCTCAATCATGATAATGATTTTATGAAGCTTACGCTGCCGCACAGCCTCTTCCGACAACAGCCTGATTATATCCAGTTCTGTCTGAAAACTTACATCAGCATACTGAATAATGTCTGATATACTTTTTTTAGGGGCAGGTTTAATGTAAACTGTCTGTACATCAGGAGCCATTTCTTTAATCGTTTTGAGGTTGCTGACACGTGAATCATGTACCTCCACAACGCCAAGGTCAAGCACTTCTTTCAAAAAAAGCTCATTCCCACACAGAAGCTTTGTTACTACACCCCAATCAATTCCCTCATCCTGAAAGACCTGATTGATATGGTTGTAATTTTGCTTCAGTTTATCTCGATACAGCCTAAGAACAGCCATCGTTTATCTTAAAAGTCTATATTCTAAATATTTATTAGTGAAGCCCATTTTCTCATAAAGATGACGGGCAGGGTTCTGTGGCTCCACATGCAAGGCTATGCTTCCGGTAGTGTTGTCAGCAGCTAACTGCACAAGTTGCTTGCCGACTCCTTTTCCGCGCTGGCTGCTATGCACAGCTACATAAACCAGTATGTTCTCAGGAATAAAGCCACTCATGCCTGTGTTGTTCAGAATAAGTGCGCCAACTACTTTCCCATCCTCGCGTGCTACAATAACAGAACCTCCTTTACCTTCAGCTTGAGACAGAGCATAATCCATGCACTTTGAGATGTCTGTACGGGCATCGCCATACTCATCCAAGTGCTTAAACAAAAAGTCTATCACTTCGTCTCTGGTTAAGTCTTGTTCTTTGCCGGGCGTATAAATGTTGTACTGGACGCTGTTATTTTCTACCATACTTGCTTATTTCTTTTTATCAGGATATAGAATAGTTAACGTAATATAAATGATTAAGGAAGCTGTAAGCCCAAATAAGTTCGGGTCCAGGTTAAACGGAAGCCGGAACGTCAGGTTTAGCCATAAAATATGAACTATGCTGTTATCTGAAACTGCCTGACTCAGTATTTCTTTGATTTCTAAACCACTCAAGCTTCCGAGGCTAGAGCTAATTTCTGCTGGAATGTAGGGTTGTAGTACATGGGCAAGCCCTGTCGCGTCCGCCTGTATGTCTGAGGGCGAAAGCATAAATACTTGTAGAATCACCGTCGTTATTCCTCCAACCAGCATTGCCCAAAATGCGGCTTTACTGCTTCTTCGTTCCCAGAAAAGAGCACCCAATACAGGCACAAATAATCCTGAAACCATAAATGCATAAGAGTATAGCATCATATCCAACACATTCGTCATCATAGTGGCCAGCCACAGCGCCAGCGCACCAACCAGTAAGGTTATTAGCTGTGAGAGTCGAAGAGTAGCGGGAGCATCAGGGTCAATCTTTTTGAAATGCCCTATGATATCTGTAACAATATTGCCGGAAGATGCCATCAGGCAACTATCTGCTGTGGAGAGGATGGCAGAGAAGTAGGAGGAAAGCATCAGGCCCATTAAACCCACAGGAAGTACTGTTCGCAACAGCATTGGCAGCCCCGTTTCAGGGTCCACCACTTCGCCTGCGCCTAAGTCGGCAAACATGCCCTGTTCTGCTGCAACACGTGCCAGCATACCTAGCGCCACACCCATAAAAGCCATTATGGGCCACTCAAATAAGCCGGCTATATACCAGGCTCGTTTCGCTGTCTTAACATCGCGGCAGGCATAAATGCGTTGGTAAAGCGTCATGCCGACAAACCAGATGGGTATGATAGTAATGGCCCAATTCACTAACTGTTGCCACGTAATATTTGACAGGCTTAAAAATTCTTCAGGCAAGGTAGTTTTTATTGCTTCTATACTTCTACCAGACTGGGCTGTTAACCAACCTAAGTCAAACAGGTTGGAAAAGCTTATTTTCTCTATGCCTCCGCCAACGGCTAAGAACGACACAGGCACTCCAATAAAAATCAGGCCGCCCATTAGCACTGCCCACTGCACTGTATCGGTGTATATAACGGCTTTTAAGCCCCCCATTACAGTATAGACAACGGCAATAATACCCATAATAAGTAAGGCCGTATTTAGATCGAGGTCTATAAAAGTACCACTTGCTAATTTTGCGCCTGCTAAAATCTGGGAACTGGTAAAGCCTGTATAGCCTATGGCTGATATGACACCTGCCAGTAAAGCTACACGAGTATCAAAGTAATGTCCGAATATCTGAGGGAAAGTAAGAAAGCGTTCAAAAGCAGGGTTGTTTTTTACTTTGGGTATAAGAAAAACTGCAGCCAGCCAGGCACCTAGAAGTCCGGTAAAAAGCATCCAGGAACCAGATAAACCCATCGCAAATCCCAAACCGCCCAGACCAATGGAAAAGCCTCCGCCCACATCTGTCGCTACGACAGACAAACCAATATGGCCACTGCCCATGGTACGACCGCCAACATAATAGTCGTCAGCTCCCTGGTTTTTTTTCAGGAAATAAAAGCCTACCCCTAACATGGCGAGCATATATAATACAAAAATTATTAAGTCAATGTAGTGCATTAGCGGAAAAGTATAATTCTGATAGCGGGCTTAGCGGTTGGTTATCTTCAAATATAGGTAAATATTTGCTTAAACAGGAAGTTTCGAGGCACTAAGGCTGGTTTTGGTAAGTAGGTGCAACTTACACTAGTGGTAATTTGTGCAATAATACATGGCTTGAGGAGCTAGTGCCACAGAAACTGGATTAGGGTGCTTCTTTTAATATATTAAGGAATAAGTCCAATTCATTTGATGAAAAATTAGAATATTTTAGCATCAGTAGCTTTTAAAAACAGAGGTGAGGGTATCATAAAATATTGAGAAGTCTAATTATAATACAAGACTTCTTATTGAATATGAGTAAATAAATAAGTATTTGCACCAGCAGTAAGTAGTTGTACTTAAACTCTATTATGTATTACTACAAAACATTGGAAGACAGGAGTGTATAAGATTGAATTTGTTTACCCTGAATAATATTCCTTTTTTATAGCCAAAGGTTTTTTATCTTTACAGTAGGTGATGGGGTACCACCTGAAACCGCCTGTACATCCTGTATATCGGCTGATGACTCCTGCGAAGTTTGCAAGTATATCTTGCGCTTGTAGTATATTTGTCATTAGCTGAAACCAATGAATACAAAAGCATCTCAACAATCTTCCTTTAAAAAGCTTTTAAGCAGGCTCCTTGTTACAGGAGAGCAAGTAAATGCCTTGCTGTATACTTTTAAGTGGCTACTTGTTTGTGTGGTGGTAGGTGTGCTGGTAGGTAGTGCTTCAGCCTTTTTTCTGGTATCACTAAATTGGGTAACAGATTATCGGGAGGCACATCCCTGGATTATCTGGTTTTTGCCTTTAGGTGGTTTAATTGTAGGCTTGTTGTATTACTATTATGGTCAGCGGGCAGCAAAAGGAAATAATCTGCTGCTAGAGGAGATACACCATCCAACGCAAATCATTCCTTTCCGCATGGCTCCATTGGTGCTGTTCGGCACTTTGGTGACACACCTGTTCGGTGGATCTGCTGGCAGGGAGGGTACCGCTGTTCAAATAGGAGGTACTGTTGCTGACCAATTTACGAAAGTGTTTCGTCTGCGCCCGCGCGACCGTAAAATTTTGATTATAGCAGGTATCAGTGCCGGCTTTTCATCTTTATTTGGCACTCCACTGGCTGGGGCTATTTTTGGGCTGGAAGTTTTTATTATAGGCCGTATCCGCTATGATGCCCTTATGCCTAGTTTTCTGGCTGCTGTTATAGCCGATTATGCCTGCCTGGCTTGGGGTGTTCACCATACACAGTACAGGATCTCTTTTGTGCCGGAACTGACTATAGCTGGCATTGGATACACTCTTATAGCTGGTGCCATATTTGGATTGACGGGAATGGCATTTGCCAAAGCAACCCATTTTTGGGGAGAGCAGTTTAAACAGCGAATTGATTATGCTCCCTTTCGCCCTTTGGTGGGTGGTGCTGTTATTGCTGTAGTGGTTTGGATGATAGGTACGACTAAGTATGTTGGTTTAGGTATACCTACAATTTTAGATTCATTTACTGGTTTACTGCCTGTTTATGATGCGGCAGTTAAAGTTTTGCTTACATCTTTTACCTTAGGTGCAGGGTTTAAAGGAGGAGAGGTTACACCTCTGTTCTTTACAGGTGCAACACTAGGCAATGCTTTGTCTCAGGCAATACCTTTGCCGATGGCGCTTTTGGCAGGAATGGGTTTCGTTGCTGTGTTTTCCGGAGCAACGAATACGCCCTTAACCTGTACTATTATGGCCATAGAACTTTTCGGTGCTGAAAGCAGTGTGTTTATGGCGCTTGCTTGTGTAACAGCGTATCTTTTTTCCGGGCATTCGGGCGTTTATGGAGCCCAGATAATTGGCTCCCCTAAAAGCTTGTTCTACGGACGGGAGAAAGGAATAAATTTATCATCAGTGACAGCAGCAAGGAAGAAAAGAAAAAAAAATTAACATTCATTTTTACCTTTACCTACTAAGTGTAAGGTTTAAACCTTCTGATAAAGTTAAATGTTACAACATGTTATATATCATGTTGTAAACAGTGGCTAGTATTGTTTGTTTTACGTATACTTTATGTGTAATAACATAAGCTATCACGAAGGTTATGACAAGATTAGCTTTACTATTGATGCTTTGTCTGCTTTACTCATGCGGGACCAAAGCACAGGAAGTTTTAAGCCAAAAAAGAGATACAGCATACTTTGCCGGAAAGAGAAAGCATGTCACGATTCCTTTTAAGCTAGTCCATAACCTGATTATAATTCCCGTAAAAATCAACAACTCTACAGAGTTGAACTTCATTCTTGACTCTGGGGTAAAGAATACGCTAATTACCCGTTTATACTATTCAGATTCTCTAAACCTGAATCACACCAACAAATTGTATCTTAATGGCTTAGGAACTGGTTACGATATCGAGGCAATTCATTCAACTGGGAACACTATGTCCTTACCCGGAATCAGAGGTGATAACCATGAGGTATATGTACTGTTGGAGGATATCTTTAACCTATCAACGCGTATGGGAATGCCTATGCATGGTATAATAGGGTACGATATCTTTAAAAACTTTGTGGTGAAGATAAACTACAGTAGTAAAAGGTTAACTTTATACAGGCCAGATATCTATGTAAAAACAAAGAAGCGGGCCGAGGAGTATCCCTTGCACTTAGATAAAAGTAAAGCATATATTTTTGCCAATATTAATCAGCATAATGGCGACAGTTTAAAAGTAAAGCTTGTAATTGATACTGGAGCCAGTCACTCCTTGTCGTTGTATCTGCCTAGTGACAATAGAATAAGCCTGCCGCCCAAAGTAATGGAAGCTTACCTTGGCAGGGGCCTGAATGGTGATATTAACGGGAAAATTGGGCGGTTAAACAGCTTTAAAATAGGTAAATATGAACTCCTGAACTTGCCCGCATCTTATCCGGATAAAGAAGCGATTCAATTAGCTATAAATTTGTCTAACCGGAATGGGAACCTTGGTTCTGAAGTGCTTAAACGCTTTGATGTGCTGTTTGATTATCCTCACAAAAGGCTGGTGCTAATACCAAATAAGAAATTTAAAGAACCTTTCCACTATAATCTGGCTGGGTTCGAGGTAAGCACACCACTACCAGGAACAAACTTATACATTGTTTCAAATGTGGTTGATAACTCACCAGCCAAACAAGTAGGATTGCAGCCAGGGGACCAGCTACTGTTAATCAATGGAAAAAGTTGCTCTGATCTTCAGTTAACAGAAGTGCTGGAAATGCTAGAAAGCAAACCCGGAAGAAAATTAAAAATGAAGCTCCGCCGGGAGTCTCAGGAAATTGATGTTAATCTGGTATTACAAAGTCGTATCTAGCACTAATTAATTTTAGCATCTGTGCTATTTAAATCAAGGTAAACCTGAAGGCCTAACAATGCAACGGCCAGTACAATAAGAAAAACAGACACTGCTAATCTTATTTTGGGTACAGGTTTTACATAAACGTTACCATGCTCGTCTTTTGCTGTAAAACGTAGTCCTGAAAGAATAAGCCCGTTGCCGAAGCTCAGCCAAATGGCTGCTGTAAGTATCTCCCGTGAAAGTAAAAGGCTCACAGTGCCAATAGCAGAAAATAGTATCCCTACAAAAGTTGTTATAGAAAGTTTCTTCATAAACAGCATAAATCCTGCACAACTGCAAGACGGTTGTAAGGCCGCAAGTTAAAACTTTTTAAAATGAATTTGCTTGGCAAAAGAGCCCTGAAAACTCTTTTGCCAAGCCTACAGCCTAAACTATAGCATTGATGGAACGAAAAATTAATTTTTTTTATTCATTTTATTGGATATTTAAAAAATAATCCGAAACCTTTGCTAAGAAAAAATGGGTATAAAAATCAAATTCCCATTTTAATAGTTTAGAAAATGCAAAAAAAGGCGCTTTTATCATCTTTCGTGGTAAAACACTCTTACAACAAGAGTGCGACTTTTTCTGTCCTTGCCAAAAGGATAGTTTCCAGGCCTTATACAACTCCAGTCCGCTACAGGCCCTAGGCCGACGAGCATCTAGATTACTTACGTAGTAATCATTATTCCAATACACTTTTTACTTATTTCATTGAATTGCTAATAAACATTGGCTGGTGTCAACTACACAGCCTGTTTTAGTCGTATTCACTATTCTTTAAGGAGTTTTTAATTGCTGTCTAAGTACAGCATTGCTATATATTTTAACATTATGGCGGATCAATCAGAATTTATCGTCAAAGTTGCTGATGGGCAACATGTTATTTATGCGTTACAGATATGTGACGAAATGGAATCTTCGGCAAAGGCCAGAGGTACCGGTATAGCCAAGCGCTCTCCAGATTATATTGCTCAAAAGATGATGGAGGGCAAAGCTGTAATTGCGCTGCAAAAAGATGGTACCTGGGCAGGCTTTTGCTATATCGAAACCTGGGGTCACGGCAAATATGTTGCTAACTCAGGACTGATTGTGTCGCCACATCTACGTAAAAGTGGCCTTGCAAAGCAAATTAAGCAAAAAGCGTTTGAGTTATCCCGCCAGAAATATCCTGATGCGAAACTATTTGGTTTGACAACAGCGCTGGCCGTAATGAAGATTAATTCTGACCTGGGCTATCAGCCGGTAACCTATTCTGAGTTAACCGACGACGAAGCATTCTGGGCAGGTTGCAAAAGCTGTGTAAACTACGAGATCCTGACACTTAAAGGACGTACGAACTGTCTTTGCACAGCTATGCTGTTTGATCCGTCAAAGGAAAAGAAAATTAAAGCTGTTCAGGAGCAGGAGACAACAAAAGAGCTTGTTATTATTCCTGCACTAGCTGAACCTGTATCAGAAAACGACGAAACAAAAACCTATCAACTCAAAGCATAACGTAAAACTAAAAGATGAAGAAAAAAGTAGTCTTAGCCTTTAGTGGCGGCCTCGATACTTCCTACTGTGTTAAATATCTGAAGGAAGAGAAAGACCTGGAAATATACTCTGCCCTGGTAAACACCGGTGGATTTACAGAACAGGAACTAAAAGAGGTAGAGCAGAGGGCTTACGACCTGGGTGTGAAGCAGCATACTACACTAGATGAAGTTGAAAGCTATTACCAAAGCTGCATAAAGTATCTTGTTTTTGGTAATGTGCTAAAGAACAATACCTATCCTTTATCTGTAAGTGCGGAACGCGTGACGCAGGCGATGGCTATTGCACGTTATGCCAAAGAAGTTGGTGCTGAGTATGTAGCGCATGGTAGCACCGGTGCCGGTAACGACCAGGTGCGCTTCGATATGATTTTCCATATCATGATTCCCGATGTTCAGATTCTGACACCTATCCGGGACAATAAACTTTCACGGGAGGAGGAAATTGAGTTTTTGAAGCAGCATGGCGTGGAGGTAGATTTTAAGAAGGCGCAATACTCTATTAATAAAGGTATCTGGGGAACCTCAGTAGGTGGTAAAGAAACGCTTACTTCTAACACGCCTTTGCCTGAAGAAGCTTATCCGACGCAGGTTACCAAGCAGCAACCAGAGCGCATAACGCTACACTTTGTAAAAGGAGAGTTGGTTGGTTTGAACGATGAAACCTACAGCAGCCCGGTTCAGGCTATTCAGGCGCTACAGGAGATAGCAGCTCCTTTTGGTGTTGGTCGTGACATACATGTGGGCGATACAATTATTGGCATTAAAGGACGTGTGGGTTTTGAGGCTGCTGCCCCCATGGTCATCATTAAGGCACATCATACGCTGGAGAAGCATGTACTAACCAAGTGGCAGCTTAACTGGAAAGACCAGTTGGCTATGTTTTATGGTAACTGGCTACACGAAGGACAGTTCGTAGATCCGGTAATGCGTGATATTGAAGCTTTCCTGACAAGTACGCAGGATAAGGTTACAGGTAAAGTATATGTATTACTGGCGCCATACCGATTCCAGGTGGAAGGCATAGATAGTGAGCATGACCTGATGTCGTCTAAGTTTGGCAGCTACGGCGAAATGAACAAAGCCTGGTCTGGAGAAGATGTGAAAGGCTTTGCTAAAATCTTCGGCAACCAAGCCATGATGTACCACAAAATAAATGAGACAAGTTTCTGATGAGGGAAATAAAAGCAGGTATAGTAGGGGCTGCGGGTTATGCCGGAGGAGAGCTGTTGCGCCTTTTACTGCAGCACCCAAATGTATCGCTTCAGTTTGCACAAAGTCAGAGCCAGGCAGGTAAACCAGTATCAGACATACATAATGACCTGTTGGGCGAATTAACCATTTCTTTTACTGCTGATGCCAGTGCCGAAGTAGATGTGATATTTTTATGTGCCGGACACGGGAAGGCCAGAGAGTTTTTGGCTGCTAATCCCGTTCCTTCCTCTACTAAGATCATAGACTTGAGTCAGGACTTCCGTTGGAATGAAAGTACAACTGGTGAGGTAGTAGAAACAGCTGATAAAGCTTTTGTGTATGGCTTGCCGGAGCTACAGCGTGAGCAAATAAAAGAGGCACAAAATATTGCAAACCCAGGTTGTTTTGCCACGGCCATGCAGCTGGCTCTTTTACCTTTAGCAAAAGAGGGTAAATTGCTACAGGAGGTACACATCAGTGGCATAACAGGGAGTACTGGGGCTGGACAAGCTCTCAGCCCAACCTCGCACTTTAGCTGGAGAACAGAGAATGTTTCGACCTATAAGGTAATGGAGCATCAGCACCTGCGTGAAGTAGGTCGAACACTGAAAAGCCTGCAAACTGATGAGGTGCCTGCCATTCACTTTGTTCCTTATCGTGGACCATTTGCCAGGGGAATTTTCATTACAGCTTACATGGCTACTGAACTTTCGCTGGATGAAGCAAAGCAACTTTATAGCACTTACTATAGTGGTCATCCGTTTACGGTTATCAGTGAGAAAAATCCAGATTTGAAGCAGGTGGTAAATACGAATAAGTGTGTACTTCACCTGCAGAAGCATGGAAAAATGCTTGTCGTGTCCAGCCTGATTGATAACTTATTAAAAGGAGCCGCTGGGCAAGCTGTTCAGAACATGAACCTGATATTTGGTCTGCAAGAAACAAATGGTTTAAAATTAAAGGCAAGTGCCTTTTAACTTATTAAGGAATAATGTGTAAGGGGAATAAAGTGTTGATATCTATATAGTTGCCCCCCCCTAATATATTTATTTAATATTTAATATCTTAGCACCTAAAATATAACAAGATGAACCTGTTCGATGTGTACCCGCTCTTTGACATAGAGCCCGTAAAGGCCGCTGGCCTTGTTGTTTGGGATAGTCAAGGTAAAAAATATCTTGATTTATATGGCGGACACGCCGTTATCTCTATCGGTCACAGCCATCCTCATTACTTAAAGCGCCTGGCAAGGCAGATGTATGATATTGGATTTTACTCTAATGCCGTTAAAATGCCTTTACAGGAACAGCTGGCAGAGAAGTTGGGGGAGATGAGCGGGTACACAGGTTACAGTCTCTTTTTATGTAACTCGGGTGCCGAAGCTAACGAAAATGCCTTAAAGCTGGCCTCTTTCCAGACAGGACGCAAAAAGGTGATTGCTTTTAAAGGAGCTTTTCATGGCCGTACCTCTGCTGCCGTAGCCGCTACAGATGATCCTTCTATTATTGCACCTATAAATGAATCAGATAACATTATCTTCTTACCTCTAAACGATTTAAGTGCTTTCGAACAAGCCTTACTGGAGGTTGGTGATAAGTTAGCGGCAGTTATAGTTGAGGGTATGCAGGGAGTGGCTGGCGTAAACATTCCGGATACTGCTTTTCTCAAAACTGTGGCAGCTGGCTGTGAGCGTGTAGGGGCTAAGTTAATTCTGGATGAGGTACAGTCAGGTTATGGACGTTCCGGTAAATTCTTTGCTCATCAGTACACCGATGTAAAGCCGGATATTATAACTATAGCAAAGGGAATGGGTAATGGTTTCCCAGTAGCTGGCGTACTAATCAGTCCAGGTATCGAAGCGAAGCATGGTATGCTCGGCACTACCTTTGGAGGCAATTATCTGGCTTGTGCTGCTGGCCTTGCGGTGCTGGAAGTAATGGAGCAGGAAAACCTCATCGAGAATACAAATAAAATAGGCAATTACCTGATGGATGAGCTACGCCAGGTTAGCTCAGTAGTGGAAGTGAGGGGCCAGGGTCTGATGATTGGTGTGGAGTTACCTGAACCATGTGCTGCCGTACGCAAGTCTCTGCTATATGAACATCAAATATTTACGGGTGCCTCTAAAGATAAAAATACTCTGCGATTGCTGCCGGCTCTTTGTATAACAAAGGCGCAGGCAGATCAGTTTTTAGAAGCTTTTCAGGCTGTTTTAGCTGAAACAGTTTCTTAAATAATTTGGATTAATCTTGTTTTAAATTAAGTAGTTATAGCATCAAAGTTCTCTCCTGGTTATAAGAGGGGACAGGAGTGGTTTAATTGTGAAGTAGAAGCAGAGAGAAGAGGAAAAGCCATTTCCCAAAACAACCTCCACATGAAAAATTACACCTCTGTACACGATGTAGCCGATGTTGCGGCTCTTGTTAACGAAGCTTTAGAAATTAAAAAAGCACCTTTTGCCCATAAAGAACTGGGAGCTGGTAAAACATTAGGTTTGATTTTCCTGAACCCAAGTCTCCGTACTCGCCTGAGTACTCAGAAAGCCGCCTTAAATTTGGGCATGAACGTAATGGTAATGAACCTTGATAAAGAAGGTTGGGCGCTGGAGATACAGGAAGGTGTCGTGATGGATGGAACAACTGTGGAGCACATCAAAGAAGCAGCAGCCGTTATGGGGCAATACTGTGATATTCTGGGGCTTCGCTCTTTCCCGAAATTACAAGATAAGGAAGAAGACTATAGTGAAGATATCCTGAATAAGTTTATCAAGTACGCTGGTATTCCTATCTTGAGTTTAGAGTCTGCTACCCGTCATCCTTTGCAAAGCCTGGCAGACCTTGTTACCATTACAGAAAAAGCACCAGCAGGCAAGCGCCCTAAGGTTGTGTTAACCTGGGCGCCCCACGTAAAGGCTTTGCCGCAAGCTGTTCCAAATTCTTTTGCTGAATGGATGTGTAAAGCAGATGTTGATTTCGTGATCACTCATCCGGAGGGCTACGAATTAGAAGGCAGCTTTACTGATGGCGCTACCATAGAATATGACCAGGATAAAGCTTTGGCAGAAGCAGACTTTGTGTACGTTAAAAACTGGTCAAGCTTTCAGGACTATGGTAAAGTGCTGAGTGATGGTAAAGGATGGATGATGACGCCAGAAAAGCTTAAAGTAACCAATGATGCTAAGGTAATGCACTGCCTGCCAGTGCGTCGTGGCTTAGAATTGAGCAATGAAATACTGGATAGCCCTAGCTCTATAGTTATAGAAGAGGCGGGAAATCGTGTATATGCAGCTCAAGCCGTTCTGAAGCAGATGTTGGAAAGCCTTTGATTTTAAGGTAAGTTACAAAAGCCTCTTTTCTTAAGGCGCTCCGTATATTAAATTAAACTTTATATACGAATCCAAAGCGTTACCCAGTATTTTTACAATCACGAATTCTACTTTAAACCCTTCATGCAAAGCCTACACGTTGTTAAAATCGGCGGGAACATTATAGATGATCCGTTAAAGCTGTACCAGTTTTTAGAAGATTTTTCGGCCTTAGACGGGCTGAAGGTGTTGGTACACGGAGGGGGCAAAATAGCATCTGCAATAGGACAGCAATTAGGTATAGAACCTAAAATGATGAACGGACGCCGCATCACCGATGAAGAAACGCTTCGGATAGTAACGATGGTGTATGGTGGCCTGGTGAATAAAAATGTGGTGGCCCAGCTGCAGGCATTCGGCTGTGATTCGATTGGTTTAACAGGTGCTGATGCCAACATAATACAAGCTACAAAGCGACCTGTTGGAGAAATTAACTATGGTTTTGCAGGAGATATCAAAGGTCCTGAAAGTATAAACACTGCCATTTTAACTGCTTTCCTACAAAATAGTTTAACACCTGTACTAGCACCGCTTACGCACAATGGACAAGGCACCATGTTAAATACGAATGCTGATACCATAGCTTCTTCCATTGCAGTTGCTTTAGCTCAGAATTTTGATGTACATTTAATGTACTGCTTTGAGAAGAAAGGCGTGCTTAGAGATGTGAATGATGATGCTTCTGTGATTTCCAGTGTATCAAAAGAAGAGTATGCGCAACTGAAAGAGGAGGGAATTATAGCAGCAGGCATGATTCCTAAACTGGATAATGCGATGAAAGCCATTCAGGAAGGCGTTCAATCGGTTTACATCTGTCATGCAGATGATGTACTCGAGATTGTAAAGCATAAAGCAGCTTTAGGGACAAAACTATATACTTAACAAGTTTATTAAATACAAAGGGCATATGAATATACATAGCAAACGAATTGCTGTTTTAGGTGGAGGTAACATGGGTGCCTTATTAGCCAAAGGCCTAGTGGCATCAGGTAATTATGCTCCTGAACATATAACTGTTACCCGCCGAAATATTCGTTTGCTGGATGCACTGGCGAAAGATGGTTTTCATGTGACAGATAACAACAAAGTCGCTGTAGCCAGTTCAGAGATTATTGTGATAACTGTTTTGCCGCAGCAGTTAAACAAAATGCTGGACACCATCAAAGATGATGTTGATCCTGAGAAGCATTTGATTGTTTCTATTGTATCTGGTGTTTCAGGCCACGACATTACCTCAAGAATCGGTAAAGAAGTACAGGTAGTACGTGCCATGCCCAATACTGCCATAGCAGTTAGGGAATCAATGACTTGTATAGCAACCGGCAACGCTTCAAAAGCAAATATGGAGCTGGTTAAGCAGTTATTTGACACAGTTGGCGAAACCATTGAAATTCATGAGGAACTGATAACCTCTGCTACGGCTCTTTGTGCCTGCGGTATTGCTTTCTTTCTGCGCTCTATTCGGGCCGCTTCACAGGGTGGTACTGAAATAGGCTTTCATGCGGCTGAAGCTTTGCATATGGCTGCTCAGACAGCCAAAGGTGCTGCTTCTTTGCTGTTGACACAGAAAACTCACCCTGAAAATGAAATTGATAAAGTTACTTCTCCAAAAGGTTGTACGATTGCTGGTTTAAATGAAATGGAGCATTTTGGCTTCAGTTCAGCTCTCATCAAAGGCATTATCATGTCTGCAAACAAAGCAGGAGGGCTTTATACGGAAGATAAATAAACTTGCAGCAATCCATATACAGTTGAACTCTAGCTGCTATTTTTGATATTCTTAATTAATGCAAAATTTCACATCTTCAGCTATTACTAAGCAAAACCTATTTGACAAACTTTATAAGGAAGCTTTAGGCTTACTAAAGCAGCTTATTAGTACCGAATCTCTTAGTCGGCAAGAAGATGGTACTGCTAAAATAATCTTTGATTTCATGCAGCGGCATAGTGTGGATGTTCAGCGTAAGGGGAATAATATTTGGGCTTTCAATAAATACTTTAACTCCAACCTGCCTACTGTATTACTCAACTCGCATCATGATACTGTCCGGCCAAACCCAAGTTGGACAATAAACCCCTTTAAGCCATTGGTGAAGGACGGGAAACTATATGGCTTAGGGAGTAACGATGCCGGAGGCTGCCTTATATCTCTTATTGCGACTTTTCTTTACTTTTACAATCAGCAGAATTTAAAATATAATATAGTTATTGCTGCCACGGCTGAGGAAGAAGTTTCAGGCACAGGTGGTATTGAGAATATACTGCAGGAGTTGGGAAAGATTGATTTTGCTATTGTGGGGGAACCAACACAGATGCATCTGGCTGTGGCAGAGAAAGGACTGCTTGTACTGGATTGCGTGGCACATGGTAAAACAGGACATGCAGCGAGAGAGGAGGGGCTTAATGCCATATACGAAGCCCTGCCTGATATAGCCTGGTTCCGTAACTACCAGTTTGAAAATATATCAGAGACGCTTGGGCCGATTAAAATGACTGTAACAGTAATAGAAGCCGGTAAACAGCATAATGTCGTACCGGATACCTGTAAATTTACTGTTGATGTACGTGTAACAGATGCTTATACACTGGAAGAAGTGCTGGAAACGGTGCGAAAGCATGTGAAAGCGGAAGTGTCGCCTCGTTCGGTTCGCCTGCAGCCCTCCAGTATTTCTTTGAGTCATCCGATTGTGCAGGCAGGTTTAAGTTTAGGCAGAACAAGCTATGGTTCTCCCACAACATCAGACCAGGCTTTATTACCAGTTCCTTCTCTTAAACTTGGTCCTGGCGACTCTGCCCGTTCTCATACAGCTGATGAGTTTATTTATCTCGATGAACTACAGGAGGGAGTTAGTCTGTATGTACAGATGCTTGAAAAAATAGTTCTTTAGAATATTAAAGAACATAGGAATAAAGGCTGTTCTTATGTTTTATATGAAATGTTAGATAAGAATTAAATAATTCACTTTAATCTAATCAGCTTTATTCTTTTAAATTAACAGGTTATTCAATAATACAGTAAGATGAAACTCTGGCAAAAACAGACACAGGTACTGGAGGAAATAGAACGCTTTACAGTTGGAAAAGACCGTGAACTAGACCTCGAACTGGCCCCTTTTGATATACTAGGTTCTCTGGCACACACCCAAATGCTGGCACAGGTAGGCCTTCTGGATAAGGAGGACCTACATACAGTGAAACGGGAGTTAAAGCAACTATATAAAGAAGTAGCTGAAGGTGCTTTCACTATTGAAGATGGCGTGGAAGATGTGCATTCGCAGGTAGAGCTGTTATTGACACGAAGAGTAGGTGATGCAGGAAAAAAGATTCATAGTGGACGCTCACGCAATGATCAGGTTTTAGTGGATCTTAAACTGTTCTTGCGTCACAAATTACGTGAAGTGGTTGTACAGGTAGAAGAGCTGTTTAGTACGCTGCAAATATTAAGCGAAGAACATAAGGATAAGCTATTACCGGGCTATACACATCTGCAGGTAGCGATGCCATCTTCTTTTGGTTTATGGTTTGGTGCTTATGCCGAAAGTTTAGTAGATGACCTGCTATTGGTACAGGCTGCTTACCGCATCAGCAATAAAAACCCATTGGGTTCTGCCGCTGGCTATGGGTCCTCATTCCCTCTAAACCGGCAGCTGACAACAGACCTGTTAGGGTTTGACAGCCTGAACTATAATGTAGTGTATGCGCAAATGGGCCGTGGCAAAACAGAACGGACAGTTGCAACTGCACTTGCTGCTGTGGCCGCCACTGTGGCCCGAATGGCCATGGATTTATGCCTTTACATGAGCCAGAACTTTGCTTTTGTCACTCTACCGGAAGAGCTGACTACTGGCTCCAGCATTATGCCGCATAAAAAGAACCCTGACGTGTTTGAACTGATGCGCGGTAAGTGCAATCGCCTGCAGGCATTACCGAACGAGGTTGCTTTACTAATGACAAACCTGCCTTCCGGTTATCATCGGGAAATGCAAATACTGAAGGAGAACCTATTTCCTGCATTTACGGAGTTGCAAAACTGTCTGCAAATGGCAACTTATATGCTGCCGCGGCTGCAGTTAAGGGCAGACATCATGAAAGATGAGAAGTATAAATATGCTTTTAGTGTAGAAGTGGTGAATAACGAAGTACTACGGGGAGTTCCTTTCCGAGATGCTTACAAAAATATTGGAGAAGCTATAGCGGAGGGCTCTTTTGAAGCACCAGCCTCTGTAAATCATACTCATGAGGGCAGTATAGGCAATTTATGTACCGATCAGGTAAAAGAACAGATGCAGCGTGTGCTGCAGGAGTTTGATTTCCATAAAGTAGATAATGCTGTCATGCAGTTGCTTGAAAACTGATATAATTTTTTTTGCTTTTTACAAAAGCCTCACTTTGACATGTGGGGTTTTTGTTATACTGAGTGTATAGATGATTCTTGTAAGGCACCAACCTTATGGAATACTAACTAAGGTTAATGCGATTTTTATCTTGTAAAATTTACTAGTACAAGAAATACATTTAAGGTATAAAGGGCACGTCTTATATAATAAAAGCTAATAATTCTTTGCCCTGTAATTCCAACATAGATACACACACAGCAGACTACTCCACCTGTGGCCCTATGAACCTGCACGCGGTTTATCAGTATTTTAATTTAAGTATTGCTGATAGGATTCCTGCTTACCTGCGACACAAATCTAATACTGATGAATATACAGGTTTCGAGGTGGAAGTTAACCAAGCATTTGTACTACAGAAACATGATGCATGGCAACAATTAAAAAAAACATCAATGTTTCATTATCCTGTTTGTTGTCTTATTATAATGCAGAAATGGATGATAAAGGTAAAAACCTTTTAAAAAAATAGGTCTAAAAATTTAAACCAAAACACAGTGATTGTAGTATTGTATCAAATATGAATATTAGTTCATATTAATTTTTAAGCATGCTGCAACAGAAGTTTAAGGGGAGGATGGCTTAAATATTTTACAAAATGTTTTATTTAAATCACTTTAAAAACTATGGGAATTAAAAGTTTACTGAAACTGGTAGTGGCACTGGTTGTTGGGCAATTAATGTTTGCTTGTAATTCAGCAAAGTATTATGAGTTTACTCCAAACAAAGCAGGAGCTTATAATACTATAAAGCAAAAGCCTGCTCCTGAACAAGAAGAGCGTGTGGCACCTGAAATAGCTGTTGCTGTGGAGAAAGATGTTTTAGTTGCAGATGTTGAGCCAGTTTTAGAGGCTAGCGTAGCATCAACACCAGCTTACTCAAATGAGTCAACTGCTTCAGTTACCGCTCCTGAGGTAATCACAAAAGAAGAAGCCAACATAACAGAAGCGAAAGCTATAGCAATGGCCAAAGAGCGACTATCTAACATGACCAGAGCAGAAAAGAAGGCCATGAAGAAAGAGATTAAAGATGTTATCAAATACCAATCAGGTAGCTCCAGAACATCTGTAGTGGAAATTATCCTGGCTATTATTTTACCACCGCTTGCTGTATTCCTGCACGATGGCATTGGAACATCTTTCTGGATTAACATTATTCTGACACTATTATTCTTCTTGCCAGGTATTATACATGCCTTGTTAGTAGTAACTGATACCATTTAACATCAGAAATAAAATCCTTTAATAATAAAACCTTCACCTAAAGTGAAGGTTTTATTATTATTTACCATATGTTACCTTATTTAAAGTGACCATACTGTCTTGTTGCAATTTATTTCTGTCTTCAAACTTTATCATATTACCTTTTTCCTCAGTGTCACCATATAATCCGATAAAGCTATTCCTTTTTTTAAGAAAGACACCTCTCGTACCGATTGAACTCCTTCCGACATTAAGCTATAATTTGCCCATAGTGTATCTCCTGTCATTTCACCTTGAAGGGAACCATAATTTTTATCTCTCTCATTCAGGTGATATGTTAGATTACCTGTAACTTCTCGATTTTCATCTATAGTTATATAAAGTAAAATACTGTCTTTCTTCTGTATGTAAGCATAACACTGTGGCGCAACAGTTTCACTGGCTACAATAGAGTTAGTTGGTCTATCTAAAGTTTACTTGGGACTATTATCACAGGAGATTAAAACACTCAAAAGGCCGGGCAGTACATAAAGTTTATGAGGCATAGCTGGTTTAGTTATCTTGTGAATGAATTAAATAAATTCATAAAACTGCACTTGGAGCAATTTCGTAATAGCATAACTAACATCTATTAAACATACCACACATCACCAGGAGACACATTTAGATGGATATTATCTCCCTCAGAAATATTGCATTCTACTGTCTTAACTCTTACAACAGCCTCTGATATAGAGACTGTAAGCTCGTAATAGCTGCCAAAGAAGGTTATTTTTGTAACTGTTCCTGTAATAGCTTCACTGTCTTTTTCTATTATTTTAAAACTCTCCGGGCGAACAAGTATTTTCTTTCCGTTCTCTTTTATTCCTGCTAAGCGGGAATAAATTTCTGTGTTTGCAGCACCTATTAAATTGTAGCTGCCAAACAGAGCAGCGGTATATTCATTAACGGGTTGCCTGTAAATTTGCTCAGGCTTTCCCACTTGAAGAATTTTCCCATCCTTTAGAACAATGATTTCATTTGCCCAGGAAAGAGTGTCTAGCGGATCATGTGAGATAAGGGTACAGGTTATTCCAAGACTTTCTCCTATATCATAAATTACAGATTTCAGAATATCCTTATGACCTGAGTCAAGGTTCGAGTATGGTTCATCGAGCAACAAAAGCCTAGGCCATGTGGTAAGTAGGCGGGCCAGGGCAATACGCTGCCTTTCACCGCCAGACAACTCATCTGTTCTTCTTTTAAGTAAATGCTTAATCCTGCAGACTTCATACAAGGTATCTGCTTCTTCGCCTGATAGTGTGTTGGCATATTTCAGTACTTGCTCCACCCGCAGGAACTGAGGCAACTCAAACTGTTGGGACAAATAGGCTATTTCCGGGTGCCCTGCCACTAACCTTTCTGCCGGACCTTTTACTCTTTCATCATCAAAAAGCACTTCGCCTGTATCCGGTTGCATCAACCCTGCAATTGTTTTTAGCAAGGTGCTTTTGCCTGAGCCTGTTTCTCCTGAAATAGCTATTTTTTGAAACTCTTGTTGGGTAAAGCTGATGTCATTTAAGACAAATCCTCTATCTTCCTGTACACAGATTCCTGATACATATAATAAACTCATATATAACTTTAAGAGGTAATTCCTTTATGTGAAGATTCTAAGTTTACCAACATCTTACTTAAAATAAAGTGACAGACGAAACAAGCTTTGGAAAAAGAAGTCTAAAGTGATTCCGACAAAACATTAATAAGCAAGAGGTATAGCACAAGGTCAAATGTACAGGATAGGTGTTAGGATTCCCACTTTTAATATATAGAAGTTAAAGCGTAGATAACCTGGAGGGTTGTATATGAGCGAATTGATTGTATGCCAGATGGGAGCTTTTGCATTGAAATTGAATCAAATGTATATTTTTAAGTAACACTTTAAAAGCATTGGTTTTCTTTTTAACTTCAAGTAAGCTTCATCATATCTCTGAAAATGGAATATCCACGATATCATATAAATGCCAGTTCTTGTAATCGAAATGCCACCATTCATTAGTTAACACCTTGAATCCTTGCGCTTCCATTTTGGTGCGAAGCAGGTCCGCGTCTGGCGCTGTTCTTCGGTGCCACCAGTATAGGTGCTATAGGAGTGTTCACTCATTTCATTATAAGCACCAGTCATTTGGGCTTCTTTTACCTGTTGTCAATTAATATAAACTTAAACCAACAGCACAGCCACGGGTTGTGCTTGGAGCTCGTCTTGGGATAGGATGATAAGGGAGAGGTGAAATAGTAAAGTTCCGTTTGGCTTCTTTAAAATGCCTACATATTCATGAATCTGTAGCTGCTATTGTATTATGGTTTGTTATTTAAAGTAGTAAACGCTTAAGCATACCCTTGCTTTAAATCCCTTATAAGTAGCTTGTTTAAACCAAATGCCACTTTGGTTTGCATGATTTTTGTAGTATTATCATTAGTGAATGTATAACTTTTAAAGAAAGCTTCTGATGCTTTTGTTTTAGTTAACAACTTAATTTGAAAGGCGTTTACTGATTTTGTGAATATGGTTGAAATTTATTCAGCTCAAAAATAAAGCGATATGGATTACAAGGACTATTATAAAATACTCGGTATAGATAAATCTGCTTCGCAGGCAGATATAAAAAAAGCTTATCGTGCCTTGGCTAAAAAATATCATCCTGACAAAAACAAAGGTAATGCCGATGCAGAAGATAAGTTCAAAGATATAAGCGAAGCCTATGAGGTGTTAGGAGACGAAACTAAGCGGAAACAGTATGACCAGTTGGGTGCAAATTGGCGACAGTTTCAGCAAGGTGGAAATGGGTTTGGCGGCGGACAGTATTACGGGCAGCCAGGAGGAGGCTTTGAGGGGCATTTCCAGGGTGACCCTAACGACATGTTCGGAGGAGGTTTTTCTGATTTCTTTAAGCAGTTCTTTGGCAGTGCTGCTGGTTTTGGCCAGGGAAATGGTGGCGCACGGGCAGCGAGGGGCCAGGACTACGAGACAGAAATGCAGATTACCTTGCTAGAAGCCTATACCGGAACTTCCCGATTGATATCAGTGAACAACCAACAACTGCGCATAACCACTAAGCCAGGTGTTGCCAATGGGCAAACGCTTCGAATAAAAGGAAAAGGTGCTCCTGCAATGGGAGGCGGCGTAAATGGAGACCTTTATATTAAGGTGCTGGTACAGCCTTATCCAAATCTGGAGCGTAAAGGCGATGACTTATATGCCTCCTTGTCCGTTGATATGTTTACGGCTATACTTGGTGGTGATACTCAGGTTAATACCCTTAGTGGACAGTTGAAATTAAAAATACCGGCAGGAACACAAAACGGTAAAACATTACGTTTAAAACGAAAAGGAATGCCTGTGTATGGTAAACCAGATCAGTACGGGGATCTTTATGTAACTATTTCAGTTGTGTTGCCAATTAATTTAACTGATGAGGAAAAAGGGCTATTACATAAGCTGCGGGAAATGCATCAGGTAAAAACAGCTCAAGTGTAGGTTCATTTAAATTTAAAGACTGTTAGCTATGTTACTGACAATTGAAACTACTAAGACTTACCGGCAGCTTGATGAGTTCGTCAATAGTCTTGCAGATCGTAATCTCACTTTTTATGCAAGTGATTTACTCAATCAAAAAGGCTGCAGAACAATGGATGAACTGAGCCAGGCTTTAAAAAGGGCTACGCAGGTTTGCAATAACATGCACCTGCCGCTACGGGAGAATTTTAAAGTAGTATATCGGTCACAGGAAGGGGAGGTAGTGCAGGATTGGCGCTTATCGCCCATGGCGTACCTGCTGATGGTGCTTAACTCCGATTCTAGTAATGATTTTGTCGCTCACATTCAGGTAGAAATGGTAAAGCGGATACTGCAGCAAGAAAAGGCATAAAAAGGAAGCAGCAAGCTTAAGAGCTTGCTGCTTCCTTTTTATGCTTGAAACTTATTAAGCAACTCAGTTAAGCGCTGTAAATCTTCTTTGGTATGCAGGCTGTTTAAGATAACTCTCGTAATGGCATCATCAGTTGGAGTAGGATACCGGAAACTTGAAATCAGCACCTGGTTCTCCAGCAAGTAAGGGCATAAGCTCTCATGTTGTGTGTAGAAAACAGGAAAATTTTCAATGCAGTTGAATAGAGCAGGGCAGGAGAGTTGTTGCCTGAAAAAAGTAATATTAGCTAATAGCTTCTCTCTGGCTTCTTTAAACACCATCTCAGAATGGAGAAAGGCATAAAGATAAGCTGGAATAGCGGGAGAAGCTCCCCCAAAGTTAGAGCTTAACCTTAGCTGTGAAATGAGTTCTTTATCACCCAAGATTATACCAGCCGGTATACCAAAAGCTTTACCGAATGATGTTGCCACTATCAGTCTCACATTGTCTGTTAATTTGTCGCTTAGCTGACTGAAGATGCCGGCTCCGTTAGCACCAGTCACACCAAAACCATGTGAGTCGTCAATAATCAGCGTAATCTGTTTATTTTCTGGCAAAGCATCTATCCAACTAAAATGGTAATTCCTAGCTCTTAGCGGGTCCAGAGAGTTGCATACTATAATAATATGTTCCGCTGGCAATGTTGGCGCTTCAACAATCAGTTGTTTCACCCATTTATCATAGTCTAAGGTTACCGTGGTACTGGTTTCATTTAACCACATAGCAGGGTGAGTACCGGGGGCATAAATAAAGTGGCCGCTTGCCTGCAATACTCGCACTAGTGTTTGTCCGGCCAGAAAACCAGAGGACATTGTTAGTGCTGCCTCGGCACCGGAATAAGCAGCCAGGTAGGCTTCTGCTTCATCAAACACCCGCAAATGCAGATTTGAGTTTCTGGAACTGGAGTAGTTTGTGCCGTAGCGGTGAAAACCTTCAAACAAGTGCTGCTTAAATTGCTCGTTTCGTGCTATACCTAAGTACGAGGTGCCACTGCAAAACAAATACTCCACACCCTCAACTGACAGTGTTCGCCCCGGCAGCTCATCAGTATGAATATTATTGAGTACTAACATGAGGCAATGAGAGTGGCGCCGGTTCCGTTAACTGTAGTACTGTAGTTCACTTTTCCAAAGTCGATGGTTATACCGGTAGCAATATCCTTACTTATCAATAAAGGGCCGTCCATATCCACATAGTCCAGCATAGGTAACAGTTGTGCGATAGCTGATATCCCTACAGTGGATTCCGTCATACAGCCTACCATTACTTTCATGCCTAACTCTTTAGCTTCGGCAATCATTCGTCGGGCTGGCGTCAGGCCTCCGCATTTAACCAGCTTCACGTTAACTCCATGAAAGTGGTGGTGGCATTTAGCCACATCTGCTTCTGTAATACAGCTTTCATCTGCTATAAGTGGAAGTGCGGAATGCTGATAAACCTCCTTCATCCCTTCCATATTGTCAGCTGCCATAGGCTGCTCTATAAATTCCACACCCAAAGGCTTCAGTTGCTTTGAGTTTTCAATTGTTTCGGCTACACCCCAGGCGCAGTTAGCATCTACTCTAAATACTGCGTCTGTATGTTTGCGAAGCTCTTGTACAATAGCCACATCCTCCGGAGTACCTAATTTAATCTTATAGAGAGGCCAAGGGCACTCCTTCAGTTTTTTTACCATGTTTTCAATGGTGTCAATGCCAATAGTATAATCCGTTAGGGGCATCTTATCTGTTTTAAGCCCCCATAGCTGATACAGTGGCTTTCCGTTCATCTTGCCAAACAAATCATTGGCTGCCATATCCAATGCGCATAAAGCAAAAGGGTTATTAGGTAGCAGAGGCTGCATCTTAGACCAGAACTGCTCGGGACTGGTAAGATCTGTCGATTCAATTTGTTCTCTAATGCTTTCCAGGGCATTGGTCATACTCTCTATAGTGAAGCGGTAATAGGGATTGCTGGTTGCTTCACCATAGCCTTTGTAGCCGTTTTGCTCCAACTCTACAATAAGTGTTTCCTGTACGTCACGGGAATCGTAGGAGATGGTAAAAGTATGTTTGAGTGGTAGGTTAAATGAACAGATAGTTAATTTCATGTTTTACGGAGTGGTTTTATATTCAAGACTGAAAATATTACTTTAATCTGAGATCTGCCAAAACATTGATAACTTTATCTCATATTAGTCTTAAAAATTATCTTTATGCTAAAAAGTGTGTTAGCTACGTATCGGTAAAGGCTGTGGTAAGGCATCTTGTTCAGCCAGTTTATTATGCCATCCGAATTGAAAGCACAAACGCAGAAAGTTTCCGGGCAGCTGCGCTTTAATCCTTAATTGGACACCAGTAAAGGGATGTATACAATTCAGTTCTGCTGCATGTAATAAAAGGCTGGGGCTGTTCAGTTCTTCCAGAAACATTTTGTTGTGTCTCCAGTCACCATGCCTCTTATCGCCTATAATGTAGTGCCTGATGTGGGCAAAGTGTTTCCTGATCTGGTGCATACGCCCGGTTTCTGGTTTAACCCTGACAAGGCTGTAGCGCGCGGAATTGTACCTGCCAACCGGAATGGGCAGTTCTACTGTAGCCAACCTGGAGTAGTGTGTAACTGCATCTTGTGGGGCTTTGTGCTGATGATCTTTATCTGGCTTTATCGGGTTATCTATTGTTTCAGCCTCAGCTGTATAACCACGAACAATTGCAAAGTAGGTTTTTGCCACTTCCTTATCCTCAAAAGTCTTTACTAAGGGTGTTGCTGCTTCCGGACTTTTTGCAAAAAGCAGAACACCAGATGTGCCTCTATCCAGTCGATGTACTGTAAACAGGTGATAGCCTAACTGATCACGCAGCATCTGTAAGGCAAACTCTTTCTTCTCTTCCGCAATTCGGGTGCGATGCACCAGTAAACCATTCGGTTTATTGATGGCTACATAGTGCTCATCTTCAAAAATAATATCTAGCACAATAAAAGTTTAGTTGATTAGACAATGATACTGATTCTCCACAGCATTTTGAAATCGGGAGAAACTAGTATATGCTTTTCGTATATTATTACATCTGTAATAAAAATAGTTCAAGTATTTACCTTTCCTAATACTAGAAATGCTTATCCCATATTGGGAATATAAGAGGGTAGGAAATATAAAAAACCGACTTTAAATGCTCCTGAAGGCGTTTTGTGACATTGGCATGTGGTTGGTAAAACCGTCTACCAAATATAACAGTGTTAATGATGAAAGTTTATTACAGCAGTCTGAACAAACATAGCTTTTCAAGAGTCATTACTATAATACTTTCTTTAAAAGGTAAAGCAGATGTTGGTTTTTCGAAAGCTACTGTAGCGTTAGTCTATATATGCCTTCTGGCTTTATTAATGATTTCTGCTTTTGCTGCTAAAGCTGAATGCCCAACTTACCCAAGCAATGCTTTTGTTGTTAACGGAGGCAATGGCTCATACAACATTAATAGTTCTGATGTTTATCTTTTCAAAGGTAATTTTACTGGTAATATAAATAGTTTGCCAAAAGGATCAAAAATTTATATTGATGCCGATGCTACCTTTAAGCCAGGTTCTATTAGTAACCCAGCTGGTGAAATTAATAACTGCGGTACTACTTATATACCTCAGAATTTTAATACTAATTCAGGTTTGGTTATAAACAATTACGGCAAGATGAGCTTTGAGTATTCTTTTAATATGAACGGCCAAACCACTTTTTACAATGGTTTAGGAGCCACCATGACTTTTACACAAAGCCTTAAGTTGCAGAATAGATCTGGAATGGTGAATGACGGTACAGTAGAGTTCTTAGCAGATTTAACCACTGACAGCGGTACAAAACTAGTGAATACTGCTTACATGAATGCCAGTAACAGTAATTACAATATAAACCTGAATGGTGCTATAGAAAACAGTGGAGTTTTTACTGCAGCAGGATTTATAAATATGAACAGCAGCATGAGCCTGACTAATAATTGTACTTTTATTTCTAAAAAAGGCTTTATTAACGGAGGTGCCATCATTAACAATGCTCTAATTTTAATAGAAGAATCAGGGTTGCAAAATAATGGCACGATTAGCATGGGTGGTTCTTCTTTAATTCAGGGTGTTGATTTTACTAATGATGGAACAGTATCCGGAATTGGTAGCTTTTACTTTACAGGAACAACTATAAACCAAGGTACCTTTGCTAAATCTTCCAAGGATTATATAGTGTTTTATGACAAGTCCAGCACCAATAACGCTGTTTTTGATGTGAATAACTCTAAAACAACAAGTAAGGCAACCCGTAGCGAGGTAACTTCATACGTTGATACTAATACTTTTACCGCTACATGTGCAACTTGTAGCGACGTAGTAAGTAGAAACAGTACTTCTACTTTACCTGTGGAACTTGTTTCTTTTACAGTTAAAAAGGATGCTAACAGCCAGGCACAGTTAACCTGGAGTACTGCGAGTGAAGAGAATAACGCTTACTTTGAAATCCAACGTTCTGTAGACGGTAAAACTTGGGAGGTTATTGGTAAAGTAACCGGAGCTGGAAACTCCAGTGTAAAACGTTCTTATACATTTACTGACACAGATTTTGAGAGAATAGCTGTTACTACAGTTTACTACCGTCTAAACCAGATTGATACTGATAATGCAACTGAACTTTCCAAAATAGTAGCCTTGGAGCAGGTTATAAATGTTGGTAAAATTGAAGGGATTTATTTTAATGCCACTACTTCTGTTGTTGAAGTGAATTATAGCAACCTGAAAGCCAATTCAATGGAATTAGTGATAGTTGACCTTGGGGGCAAGGTGCTACTAAACCGTCAGTTTAACCTGAACGATAGCTATGGAACTGTTACAGTTCCAGTTGATGGTGCTACCAAAGGAATTTATGTTGTCAAAGCCGCATCAGGTACTTCTTACCTGTCGAGTAAGTTTATGAAGTAGTTGTAAACAGATCAATAAAACAGCAAAAGCCACCTTAATAAGTGGCTTTTGCTGTTTTATTGAAACAATGTCTTTTGCTCCCGTATATTTGTAACTGAAATAACAGAACGGAGTAGATGGCCATATCTTTTAACAATTTGCGAAAAGGCAAACATTATAGATTGCGGAACTATGGAGAAGAGTTTGATTTCCAGGTAATAGATATGCCAGAAGACGGTCTTTACCGTGTAAAGGATCTAAATACCTTGGACATTTACAACTTAAGCGAACTGGTTAAATACGGTAAAGGAAAAGACTTTGACCTGGAAGAACTGTAGTTCTAATACGCTGCTTTTATCTGCTAGTCTTTCCCTTTAGATCCCAGTGGCTTTTGAGTATTTCATTGCTGTCAGGTTTTCTAACTATACGTCGGGCATATCGTTCTCCTGCTATTTCCCCATCGTCTCGTCTTTTGCCTATGAACAAAGAAACGGGCTCTCCGAACTCATTGGTGATGTACGTGATATCTTTCCCCATATATTTGGAGTCGTATCTTTCTTGTGGAGCGTAAACTTTGCTTAGCAGTTTATCTAATTTAGTACTTAATGGCATGCGTCGTATTGCTTGTGCTATTAACTTTTATGGTTTTAAACTGATAAGGTTACATCTTCTTTTTTAGTTTTTTTATTTCGCTATTGGTGTGCTTTTTACTCTTTTAACAGAAGATAACGTATTACATAGGGGCAATAGGAACAGTTATAAGCCGTTAATTGTTTTAAAGGCATCTATTACTTTAAACGTAGTATATGAAGCGCTTTTGACATAAAAACGTTAAACTATGCAAGCACAACAATCACACTACTTTGTGTACATAATGGGAGGGCAACCTCGTTCAGAGGTTAAAATAGGAATTGCTGATGACTTGCACCAATATGTGCAAGCTATAAGGTCGTCATCCCCGCCGGCTGTTAACTATGCTACTGCAGATAAGAACAATCTTGTTTATTATGAGCATTACGATGAGAAAGAGATTGCCCTGACACGAGAGCAGCAAATAAAAGACGGAGGTGCAGATTCTGCGTTTAGCCTGATCGAATCGATGAACCCTAATTGGCTTGATTTAAGCGATATGCTGTAAAACATATCTAACAGGTTACATAAGCAAAAGTAGTAGCAACCTTTAAGCTTAATTTATTAGTGTATTTATTGATTCAAGGATTTCATAATTGAAACCATCCCAACTTATAGCAGCTAAGCTATGGAACTTAATTGTAAGCCTTACTTTAAATATAAATTCAATAAATAATGCTTAAGCTTCTTCTTCTGTTAGAGGAAAAAAACTAGGCGTTTAATTATCATAACCCTAACTTTGTGCTTTCTTGAGCCGGTGCCGCATCAGTGGCCTGGCTTTTTCCGTTTTAATGAGTTCAGGTAATAATTTTTAATGTTGATCAAATTTATCAAAAAGCAAAGCGAGCATATCAGGCTGCAAATGTTTGTTGTGCTGGTGGGTGTTGTGTTGTTGCTGGTCAAGTTTATTGCTTTTGGTTTGACCAACTCTAATGCGATACTTACTGATGCGCTGGAATCAATTATAAATGTGGCAGCGGGAGCTTTTTCGCTTTATAGCTTAGTTGTTTCCTCACGTCCGCGAGATGAAAACCACCCATATGGGCATGGAAAGATTGAATTTATAGCTGCCACACTAGAGGGTTCTCTCATAATGGTAGCTGGGGGAGCCATTATATTTAAATCTACTTACAACCTATTTGATCCAGTGCCGCTACAGCAACTGGATACAGGTATACTTCTTGTATTAGCCGGGGGAATCGTAAATTATGGTGTAGGTTATCTAATAGAAGCGAAAGGTACGCAAAGCAACAATATGGTACTGAAGGCAGGAGGGAAGCATCTTAAAACTGATGCTTATTCCACTGCTGGTATATTAGTTGGACTGCTGATGATTTACCTGACAGGCCTGGTTTGGCTGGATAGTATGGTGGCCTTGATGTTTGGAGTTATCATTGCTACAACTGGTTACCGTATTATCAGGTCATCGGTAGGCGGTATTATGGACGAAGCTGATTATGACTTACTGAAGCGTATAGTAAAGGTTCTGAATGAGAACCGTCGTGAAAACTGGATTGATATTCATAACCTGCGTGTAATCAAGTATGGCTCTACCTTACATATAGACTGCCACCTGACCGTGCCATGGTACCTGACTGTGTTGCAGGCTCATGATGAGGTAGATGCAGTAGCCGCCTTAGTGCGAGAAAAAATAGACCCAGGTATAGAGCTGTTCATTCATACAGATCCCTGTATAGAGCCATCATGCCAGATCTGTACGAAAGAAAGTTGTGAAAATCGTCAGCATAAGTTCCACCATCGGGTTGAGTGGGAATTTGATAAAGTTATTGCAGACCGGAAGCATGGAGTTTATTAACTAAATACGGAAACTATTCTTTACAGGTATCTAGAGCTTGCTTTATAATTCTAAACTAATGGTATGGCCAAATCATTGCTTTACAGTATAGAAGAAAACATAACATATTTATGATGAATGTAATGCGTAGTTTATCTATATTCCTGCCCCTTTTCCTGCTTGTTGCATCCTGCACACAAGCTGAAGGAGAACGTCAGGCTAATACCGGAGAAAAGAACTTTCTGACTTATGACTCTACTGATACAACAGGTTTAGCGAAAGCAACATTTGCTGGTGGTTGCTTTTGGTGTACAGAAGGTTATTTTGAACGGCTTAAAGGAATAAAACGAGTTGTTTCAGGGTATACAGGAGGTACCAAAGCTAATCCGACCTACTATGAAGTAAGTGCTGGAGAAACCGGACATGCGGAAGCAGTTCAAATCTATTATGATCCAAAGCTGTTGAGTTACCGGGAATTACTTAAAGCTTTTTTCCTGACGCACGACCCGACGACTTTGAACAGGCAGGGACCAGACATAGGAGAACAATATCGCTCAGCTATATTTTACCACAATCAGGAGCAAAAGAAAATGGCTGAGCAATACATTGCCGAGCTGGAGCTTAGTGGTAAATACCAAAACAAAATTGTAACGCAGGTAGAGCCATTTACAAAGTTTTGGGAAGCAGAAGAATACCATCAGGACTTTTACCGTCGTAACCCCAACAACCCTTACATAGAGTCTGTGGCAAAGCCTAAAATGAAGAAGTTTGAAAACGTCTTTCAGGGTAAATTAAAAGGCGATAACAAAGAAGAATAAGTCACTAATAGTATAAAGTCTATCATTTTAGCGAATGTGTGCGTATGGTATTGAAAACTGTATGTAACACTAAAAATAAAACTATGGACTTTATTATTGACTTATTAGTTAGTGCCGGGGTACTTATGCTGATGGCGTATATGCTGCCAACGGTTCATATAAAGAGTTTCTGGACTGCGCTTTGGGTGGCATTTCTGGTTGGTATTTTAAACGCTACCATTGGAGCTATTATTCGCTTTCCACTGAACCTGTTTACCTTTTTCCTGCTTAGTTTTCTGGTTCGCCTGGTGGTTACAGCCATCATTATAAAATTTGTTGACTGGCTGGTAGGTAACTTTAAGATAGATGGCTTTTTGCCTGCTTTGATTATTGCTGTTGCCCTGGCTGTTGCTGGTGCTATTGTAGGCTGGTTAACTACTAAAGATGAAGGTTATATAACCATGGAGCAACAAACAAAGGTGGAGCAGTTGTATACCTTAAGGTAAGGCTTCTTTATTGCATATAGCCTTAAAAAAGCCTGCGTTACATTTCGATGTAATGCAGGCTTTTTTTTATAGTGAAGGAGGTTCAGCCATTTTACTACATGGCGGGCTTTAAAAATCTAAATTATTTTGTTCGAGCTTTTAACAAAGAAACAGGAGTAAAACCCAAAGTTTACCAACAGCAGAAAACCCGCTGATTACTCTTAAGTATTATGTTAAATAGAAACAACAGAGTAGATACAAATTCCGACAGATTTTAAACTGGAACATGAAGTCCATCAGCGTGAGTTTTTATATAATGGTTAAATGAAACAGTGGGAGGGAACAGTACATTAAGCTATTCTCCGAGATCTTTAAAATTTGCTTATCCTGCGCTGCTTTATACCTGGTTAATAAAAATACAAATGTTTATAGTGAAGAGCAGTTATAAATTGTTGTGTTGGACGTGCCTTTCGATGATCTGATCTGGAAAAGTTGATTTAATACCTGATCAAGTCTACATGTGACAGCAGGTTAGTATTTTCAGTAATGTTTCTTTGTTGGTTTAAGAGTGTGCTAGGTCCATTTACAATCAAACAGATTAAACATGCCTTTAGTTAGTAATTAAAACTGCTACTCCTATTTAACATAAAGTATATTATTTGTGACACATATTTATTGCGATTTATTCGTATATTATATGTCTTATAATTTATATTATGTTAAATAGCGTGTTAGGTTACCTGATTTCCTATTTAAAAAGCTAGACCAATACTTAGAATATCTACCCTCCATTCCTTACTTTATCTCTTAGAAAAGTTTAACCAACGATCAACAAAAAGTGCTAGCTGACTATTTAACTATTCAGCTAGCACTTTGTAAAATAAATCTAAAGCTCCTTCATGATCTATATAAGACTTCGTAATTGTTCAGCGGTTGTTTCTGCGGTAATGTCTCGCTGCGGATCACCAAGTAACTCATAGCCCACCATAAACTTCTTAACCGAAGCTGAACGCAGTAACGGCGGTAAAAAATGCATATGGAAATGCCAGCCTGCATGTTCCTTGCCATCCGTTGGGCGCTGGTGAAGTCCAGCTGAATATGGGAAAGAAACATTGAAAACTTTATCGTACGCCATTGTAATTTGCTTGATAGCTTCCGCATAAGCATCTTTTTCATCATCAGTCATCTGTGTGATATCCTGAATGTGACGTTTACTAATGATCATTGTTTCGAATGGCCATACTGCCCAAAATGGCACAAGTACCACGAAATGTTCATTTTCGAATATAATGCGCGTTTTCTCTTCCAGTTCAAGCTGCAGGTAATCAGCTAATAAGCTGCGCTGGTGCTCTTGGTAATACTTTTCCTGCTGTTCTGTTTCTTTAGCTGGTCCCTCCGGTACAGAGCTTTGTGCCCAAATTTGTCCATGCGGGTGAGGATTGCTGCATCCCATCACTTGGCCTTTATTCTCAAAGATCTGAACATGATTAATAAAATCAAGCTTACCGAGTTCTTCGTATTCCTGCTGCCACAGATCTACCACTTTACGGATTTCTTTTATTTCCATATCAGGCAGTGTCAGGTCGTGGCGTGGTGAAAAACAGATTACTTTACATATTCCTCTTTCACTCTCGGCTTTCAGTAAACCACCTTTACTGAATGTACCTTCTGGTGTTGATTCCTGTAAAGCACCAAAATCATTGTCAAACACATAGGTAGACTGGTAGTTAGGGTTTTTCTCGCCATTTGCACGCTCATTTGTCGGACATAAATAGCAGGATGGATCATACTCAGGCCGTTCATGCTTATTTACATCTTCTTCCTGGCCCTGCCACGGTCTTTTAGCCCTGTGTGGTGATACAAGCACCCACTCTCCGTTAAGCGGATTATATCTGCGGTGCGGATGTTCCGCCATATCGAATGTACTCATATTCTATGATGATATGTTATGAGGCCTTTTTCAAAGATATGCCCCTTTTCAATGATTGCTAAATTATTAGTAATTGATGCTGTTGGGCTCCAACTGGGTTGCTAAACTGCTGCCGTCTACTATTTCGGCAATATAAGTTTTAAGCTGCACATCAAATCTCTGTTGGTAAGCCTCCCCTATCTGCTTCTTAAATTCATCCAGCATGTCTAGCCTTACAATATTAATGGTGCAGCCTCCGAAGCCGCCACCCATCATACGTGCGCCAAGAACTGCCTCTGTTTTTTTTGCCTGCTCTACCAGGAAATCAAGTTCTGGGCAGCTTACTTCATAATTGTGTTGTAAACCATTGTGAGAGGCATACATTTTTTCACCAAAGGTTTTCATGTCACCGGCTTCCAGCGCTTTACAGGCTTCCTCTACCCTATTATTTTCACTTACTACATAAGTACAACGTTTGAAAACTACGGGATCAAATTCATTTCGATGTTTTTCGAGCATTTCAAGGGTTGCATCTCGCAGGCTGGTTACTTGCGGGAAGTGCTTGTGCAGAACTGCAACACCTGTCTCACATTCCTGGCGACGGGTATTGTATTCTGACGAAGCCAGTGAATGCTTTACTTGTGTGTCGCAGAGTACGATGCGATAGTCTGCCATGTCCAGGTTATAGTATTCGTATTCTAACGAGCGGCAATCCAGCTTTACAGCATGGTTTTTCTTGCCAAACATACTTGCAAACTGGTCCATTATTCCGCAACGAACTCCTGCGTATTCATGCTCTGCCTTTTGAGCCATTTTTACCAGGTCAAAGCGCTCCACACCAAACTCATAAATATGATTTAAGGCAAAGGCAAGGCCACATTCTACAGCTGCAGAAGAGGATAATCCGGCACCAATGGGAACATTACCACCGAAAACAAGGTCAAACCCGCTAACTGTATGCCCTGCTTTTTGTAATTGGGCCACTACTCCTAACAGGTAGTTTGCCCAGCCTATATCAGATGGTTTTATGTTTGATATATTGAATTCGGCACTTTCTCCCATGTCACATGAAAAGGCACGAAAAGTATCTCTCCCATTAGGCGCTATGGCAAAATATATTTCCTTATTGATAGCTGCTGGCAATACAAACCCATTATTATAATCCGTATGTTCCCCAATCAGATTAACCCTCCCAGGTGAACGGACAATAACAGGCTCCTGACTGTATAACTCTTTAAATTTAGAAACAATGTCGTTTATCATTATTTATATGTTTAAACTTTAAAAGCTTTAGTTAAAAAATTTAAGACTATAGTTTAAGTTTAATTTCTAGTGATACATCCATTATTTATTCGGTATCATTCGTTATCCTAAACCAATCAAAGGTGGCTGTTGCAGCGGAAGGGCCTTTCACTGTTAACCCAACTCGTACGCCTCTGTCCCAGGGTGGCAGGTACGATGCATCAACACTATCTGCATCTTGTAACGTATTCCACTGCTTTCCATCAGTGCTCCAGGCAAACTGCATTTGTTCGCCATTTTCGGAAGAAAGCTTAAGCCGAAGCAGGTTTGTACTAGCAGGAGCTGCTGTTTTGGCTATGGTAGTAGTAATGTTACTCTTTGTTGTCCAAATGATTATGTCACCATTGGTTACAGCTATTCCTACCGCATTTTCGTTGTCACCTATGGCTGCAAGGCCAGCCATGGTGCCATTCTGTAAACTGTTTTTATCAATGGCAGTGGTAGCGGAGTAGTCTGCTGATTTTGTTCGCTGTGCCACTACGCTACCAATATTATCAGGAGAAGCGTGAAGAACTAATTGCCCGTTATTACCACTCTTAATGCTGTACTGTGGCAATTTATTAAGTAGCCATTGCCATTCCTGGCTTAAACCGGATGTGTTAAATTCATCCTCAACATTTAAGGCTGTGGCTTTATTGGCTCTACTACCTGTGGGTGCTTCAGATGTAATATCGGGAGATCTGCCTTCAAAATAAGGCCAGCCGTTTTCTCTCCATTTTACCTCATCCAGCAACCCTTGTCGCCCTGCATAAACCGATGCATCAGTACTGTACGCATGGTATAGAAAATAATCTTTTCCTTCCGGAGTAGTGACTAATGTGCCATGACCCGGACACTTCCACTCCTCGTTCTTCTGCATAATAGGGTTGTTCTCATACTTCTCCCAAGGGCCAGTTAACGTTTTTGCACGAGCCACGCCTATACCATAAGTGCACTCTCGGCCACAGCAGGCATCCCCGGAATAAAATGCGTAGTAATAGTCGCCTCTTCGCACCAGCGCTGCTCCTTCTACCAAGCCGCCTTCCCATGTGCCAGGGTCGTTGCGGAAAAGTTCAAATTTCTCACCTAGTAAAGCAGTTCTTTCCTCATTCATGCGTTGCCCCCATATCGGAGTCGGCAACCCACGGCTATTCCCATCTTCTTTCCATATAAGATAAAGATCACCCTGCTCATCCCGGATCTGGTAACCGTCGATAGAACCAAGTTCCTGGCAAACCAAGGGGCCATGATCTATATAAGGACCAGTTGGCTTATTAGCACTGGCAACACCAACGCAAAGATTTCCTCCTTTCTTTTTCGCTGTATAATAGATATAGTACCTACCATTATCATAGGTAATTTCAGGAGCCCAGAAATGTGCTTCTGCCCATTCAGGAAGCTGTTCTGGGAACACATGTCCTACAGTTTCCCAATCGACAAGGTTTTTTGAGTGTAGCAGCGGAAAGAGCGGAGCCCACTCGGAAGAGGTTGCAGTTGCCCAGTAATCATCTCCTACGCGTATGACAGAAGGATCTGCATAATCTCCAGCTAAAACAGGATTGCTGTAACTGGTTGCTTCTGAACTTAGTGTTACAGCATCTGTTGTTTCTGGGGTAGATGTTACATTACTGCTACAGGAAACGGAGAGTAAGCTAGCAACACCCAGAAAAAAGTTGATTCTTTTCATAGTATTATTTTAGCCAAAAAGAAAAGCTATCTTGTCTTTTCGATACTAATAGAACATGTCTTTATACGCTATGTAAGGATAAACTATTTTTTTTTCTTACAGACAGCATCATGGTTCTGTACAGATAACAGTTCAGGCTATTCTTTTTTTAACGTACATGGTTTAAGTAAGCAACAATATTGTCTTGCATTTGATAATTTATAAAGTTATGATGCCTGATCTTTTACAGAGAACCTGTATACGGTTGAGCTTGTATAAGTATCATCAGGCCTTAATATAGTTGATGGAAAGTCCGGTTGGTTCGGAGAATCTGGAAAGTGCTGCGTCTCCAGGCAAAAGCCATACCGTTTCTTGTAGGTGATATTTCCTTTACCTGTTAAAGTTCCATCAAGAAAGTTTCCCGTATAAAACTGCACACCCGGTTCCGTTGTATAGACTTCAAGTGTACGCCCAGTCGCAGGGTCAAATACAGTTGCCGCTAACTTAAGGGCACTACTTTTGTCTTGCAAAACATAGTTATGATCATAACCGCCGGGTACTTGCTCTATACGTGACCCAATTACTTCAGGGGTTCTGAAATCCATTGGAGTTCCTGTTACATCTCGGTTTTCTCCGGTTGGTATAAAACTTTCATCAACAACAGTATATTTATTGGCATGAAGTGTTAGCACATGGTTTAGCGCATCTTCTAATTTACCTGCAGCAAGATTGAAATAGGTATGGTTAGTAAGGTTAATGGGTGTTGCTTTGGTTGTTGATGCTTTATAATCAATCTTTAGCTCATTAGCACTGCTAAGGGTATATGTAACAGTGGTAGTAAGTGTACCAGGATATCCTTCTTCCCCATCAGCACTAACATACGTAAACCTGATTGCATTCTGCTCCTCTAATGGTTCTGCCTTCCACACAACTTTGTCAAAGCCTTTATTGCCTCCGTGTAAGTGGTTAGGCCCGTTGTTAGTTGCTAAAGTATACTCTTCGCCATCCAAAGTAAATTTACCTCTGGCTATTCTATTTCCAAAACGACCTATAGCGGCTCCAAAGTAAGGATTGCTCTTTAAATAAGCCTCGCTCTGATAGCCACTTACATGATCGAAACCTAAGACAACATCACCAGGTTTACCGTCTTTATCATGTGCCAGTATTGAGGTGATAGTGGCACCATAGTCGGAGACCTTTATCTCCATCCCAGTTTCATTGTTAAGGGTGTAAAGGCTGGTTTCTGTTCCTTCCGTAGTAGTGCCAAATGCATCTTTTTTTATTTTCATTGCTTTATTTATTGCAGTTATGCGCCAATGTATCTTATCCTGTTTTTACTAATTGTTACTAAAGTAAAAGACTCTTCGGGTCATATCAAGCTAAAACATTAAAATTAATTAATGTTTTAAGGCGCCTCATCTGCTCCTGCTTTATCTAGATTTCATGTTAAGCTTGCCAAACTACCATGTTTAAGGTATAAGTTCTTCTCCTGAGGGCACTCTTATAGGAACCCCTGCAGGAATAGGTACTCCAAAATAAGGGGAACCATCTACTTTCCAGATAAACTTTTGGAGCCGTATGTCTCTGTCCCAGCCAGGCGTTGTAGATTTTTTTGCATGATAAATAATCCAATCCTCCGTTCCATCCGGTGATTTAGAAAAGCTGGGATGGCCAACTCCGAAAACTTTATCTGTTCCCTGAAAAACAGGTCCTGATTTAACCCAGTTATCGGGTTCCATCGGACTCAAGGTCGTATCAGCTAAAGCTAATTGCCCCAGGCGGTATTCTTTTAACCACGACTCATGGGTAGAATAAATAATAAAAGCTTTTTTGTTTTTAAGAAACTGCGGTCCTTCATTTAAATCAAGTTCCCCTCCTGTTTCCCAGCTTTTAGTAGGAGATGATATTTTAACCCTATTGCTGCTAATTGTCCATGGGTTGCTCATTTTAGCAATGTATAAATGCTGCTTTGTTTTATCAGTTTCTGCGTTTTCTTCCCAGCCAGACCAGACTGCGTATAGCTGACCGTTTAGCTTTAAGGGAGTAAGATCAATTGCCCATTTAGCTGTAGACGGAGACGGATCCTGTATGCTGTCTCCGGTATAAAGCATTCCTTTATCTATATAGGGTCCGAAGGGATCATCTGAAGCTGATTCAAGAACCCCTGCCCGCTGGAACAAAAAAGGACTGCCAGGTTTTTTTGCGGCTGCATAGTAGATATACCACTTTCCGTTAAAGAAGTGCAGTTCAGGTGCCCAGATACTGCTTTGGTTCCATCCGCTATCCGGTGCTTTCCACACCACAACTTTCTTTCCGGGTTCGGTAAGCTTTTTTGATTTCGAGACATAGATTCCCTCTACACCTCCGCCCGCAGAACCGCAGAAATAATAGTTATCCTCCTTTTTTATGACCCAGGGATCTGCACCATCGCTGACAGGGTTTGTAAAAAACTTTTCTGAAGTGTGGGGGCTGGTTACACAGCTGATTAATAATACCTGTAATAGTAAAGCTGCTGCAAATAGCTTCCTCATTTTTTCTTTATGAATTTAAATTGATGTATCAGAGCTTTAAAGCTGCCTGTTAATTCTTTAGCTATAAGCAACCCCCATTCCATTTGTATCCTCACTTGGGTAGAATTACAGCATTACAAATGACTAGCTAAAGTAAGGTTATCTTTTCCTTGTAAGGTAAGCTTTAGTACGACTGTCTGTTAGCAGTTCCCAAATAGAAGCCACTGTCCAGCCTGGGGCAAAGTGCAGGTTGTAAAATCCTTTCCCAAAATGTCCGTAATCCCACGCTGTATGCTGTACTACTTCGGGGTAATAGCCAACTTTAGCTATGCCTGACATATGTCCCGGGTAAGGTAAAAGCTGCTCGCGCATGGAGGTGCGAATGACATTGGCAAACTCGCTAAACCGCTTCTCCCCTGTTTCCTGTGCCAGCCATTTCAGTACTTCATCAAACTCGAAAATAAAAACATCTATGTGATTGTTCTCTACAGATACGTTGCCCCAACCTCTGCTTTGAAGTCTCAAGTCACCAAGCATCTGCCCTTGTGCAAAAGGAACATCCCAAGTATAGTACCAGGAAAGTGTAAAATAAGCTGCCTGACTAGCAAGGTTAATATACCTCTTCTGCTCTTTTCCTTTTGTTACCATTGCCATATAATAAAGAGCAGTTGCTGCATATAAAGAAGCCTCTTTGTCTTCACAATCTGCATCCAGCGTAGATGAAAAGTAGTCAGACTTGGAGATAATTTCCCGCTCCTGGTAATCAATTACTTTACGGGCCGCGTTCAAATATTTTTTTTCGCCATAGTATTTATAAGCCATCACTAAAGGCAACACGGCTGAGGGAGAGCTGCCCCCAGTTGTGTCAACCAGTTCTAAGTTACCCTTAAACTTACGGGGGAAACTGCCATCTGCCTGTTGCAAGTCAAGTACAGTAGCTAGTAAGCTCTGTAGCTGCTTTTCCCATTGTGCATGCTTTCTACCATTTCTTTGTTCATAATCCAGGTAATGTAAAGCAGCATAAATCCCCTCCGACTGCCTACGGATAGAGTAAACAGAAGCCTTTTTATTATCCTCCAGGTTAACTACCTCTCTGAAGAAACCATCAGCTGTAAAGCCGTGCTGCTCATAGCTGTTAAGTACTTCATAAGCGATTTGCTTTAGCTCCTGGTCCTTATGTTGCTCAGCAAAATCAAGAGCATTGTAAGCATTGAGCAGCACCCGGCCTATAAAACCTACTTCCAGTATTTTGAGCTTCTCACATATATTTGTCTGCAGCTCTACTCCTGAAAACCCTTTAAGATCTCCAACTTCTACAAAAGACTGCTTATAGAAGTTGGTTAGTGTTTGCTTTATTTCGTCATCAGTTAATTTATTGTTAGCGAGAGGCGCAGGTTGGTATAAATCATAAGAGCGTGTCCAGATATGTTTAATATAGTCGGCATAATCTGTGGCTGTAAATTTTACAAGTAAATAGCGGAGTGTAATGCTTTCCCCTTTTTCCAGATGCAGAAAGGTAGTGACAGGAGCACCAAGCGTAAGCTTTCTGTAGTAGCTGTTTGGTGCCTCCCTGTAAGGATAGGCAAATGCAAGGAAAGCTTTGCTGTTTTCTTCTCCAAATCCTACAGCTCCAAGATCAGACAGGCCACTTAATATTACTTCGCCCTGGTTAAGTGGCACTAAGGCATGGTCATCAATTGTATCTAAACGAGCTAAGGAATAGCTTACTTTCTTCTGGCGGTCGTACACGCCAACTAAGGGAGAACTTAGCCTGTCTTCCCGTACAATCCAATTTTTGCTTACACGGGCAGAAGGTGCATTTTCAGGGGAACGTAAATTTTTGCGATACCAAAACCCGGGCAGGTACATGTAAGACGAATCATACACCAGATTCTGTGTATCAAACTGCCCTTGTAGATTAAAGTAAGTGTTTGCCGTAGCTTCTATATGTATTGTTAATTGAGCTGCACTTTCTGCCACTGATTTAACATTTTGGCTAATTTGTATGGGAAGCTCTTTTGTAGCCCTTAAAGCACTTTGCCCAGCAATAGTCTCTAACTCATGAATTTCGGAAAGATTACCAGGACTCTTTATTAAGACTTTATAATGCAGATTTTGAAAGAATTCTGTTTCCAGTTCCTGTGCTGGCATTTGAAAGGAATAGAAAACTAATAGGCACAGGGTAATGTATTTCTTTAACGGCATAATATTAAATGAACGTTTAGTAGACTTTCTAGCACAGGAATGAGAAGGTTTCTTTTGAATAATAGGAGGTTTTTTCTGAACATTGGTTCTGTAACTGCTATACTTTCATCAGCTGTAGTAAATTAAGATGTATTATTTTATGCTGGCTTATTCAAGCAGCCATTTACTATGCTTCTGCTTATTAAATTCATAGAAAAAGTATAGTAGAGAGAAGGCTCCAAAGGCAGCCTTCTCTCTACTATACTTTCTAAATTACCAGTTCTGCTGGAGGTTAGGGTTTATGTCTAATTCACTCTGAGGGATTGGCAGCCATTTATCTCTGTTAATATCATAGTCATTAAACTCAGGATCACGGGCCTGTAATTCCTCTACTTTAGCCGGATCATCCAAGTATCCCCAACGGAGCAAGTCAAGCCAGCGAACACTTTCTCCTGTCAACTCAGTCACTCTTTCGTGCATAAGCTGCTGTAGAAAAGCTTCTTGCGATAAGTTTGGTTTAACTGCAGAGAGGGAGGCTAAGCCTGCACGTTGCCTTACCCGGTCTACGTACTGATAAGCTTCATTTGTCCTGTTCAATGCATTGAGGCATTCAGCATACATCAAGAGCACATCAGCATATCTTATTACCCGAAAGTTGATTGGGCCTTCATAGGTCTCATCGGTTCTAAAGTAATCGTTTAAATACTTACGGTACCATACACGCTGATCATCAGGGCCTACTAATTCTGCAAAGGTTCTGCCATAGAAAGTAGAGAATTCAGGTCCCCGCTCATCTGTATGACTGTAGAGTGCTGTACTGGCCAGCCGAGGATCTCTTTCTCCATTCACAGTAGTTTCCTCCAAAAACTCATCTATCACCCATCTGCGCATTTCCACATCGTTAAAACCTGCTCCATTACCTGGGCCAAAGAAAGGACCACGCTGGTTACCTAAGTTAGAGGTTGGCGCGTCTTCGTCTGTAGTAGACTGCACAGAGAGGAACTGGACTTCAAATACTGATTCCGGGTTGTTTTCTGTGGTATGCAGAAAGTTCTCACGATAATTTGGAGTCAGGTCATAATAGCTACTTCCTTCTCCTTCAACTAACCACGAAAAAGCATCGGCTGCTTGTTGATATTCATGTTGCTGTAGATACGCCTTACCTAATAAAGCATAAGCTGCTCCACGTGTTGCCCTTCCCAAATTTTCTGAATCATAAGAGGTGGGGAGGTTTGGAGCCGCTTCCGTCAGATCCCGCTCTATTTGAGCCCAGGTTTCACTTTCTGGTGCCTGAGAAGGAAGATCTGTAGGGTTGGAAGGGTCCAAAACTAAGGGGACAGAACGGAACAGCGAAACAAGGTTAAAATAATGAAGCGCCCGTAAAAACTTAGCTTCTGCTAAATAACGTTGCTTCAGGGTTTCATCCATTTCGATATCAGGAACATAGGCTAATACCTGATTTGCCCTGAAAATAGCACGGTATTGATGATCCCAGATATTACGGTGACCCTCAAAGTTATAGTCTACCTGATTAAAGTTGATCGCATTTCTGAGTTCTGCCCAACCTGTAGAAGCAAAGCCATCATCTGAACGAGGGTTATAATAAATCTGAAGCCAGCGGGCATAAGTGCCATTCCGGTAAAAAGCACCATAGATGGCATTTACACCAGCCAGCGCATCGCTTTGTGTTTGCCAATAGTTTTGTTCACTTATCTCATTTGGGTTTTCTATGTCGAGTGTTTCCTCACAAGACATGGCCATACCTGAAATGGCAAAGACTAAAATATATCTGAATATCTTTTTCATAAGAAGTAGTATGCTTATTTAGTTATCAGGGCTTCTTAAAATCCGAATTGAGCACCAATAGAATAGATTCTCAAGGAAGGGTACTGACCGTTGTCCAGGCCACGTTCAAAAATGTTTGTCCCTGTTACATCCGGGTCTAGGCCGGTGTATTTTGTAAATGTGAAAAGATTCTGACCACTAAGGCTGACACGTGCAGATCGTAGCCCAACCCGCTCAAGAAGGTTCTCAGGTAGGTTATAGCCGATTTCAAGATTTCTCAGGCGCAGGTAAGAACCGTCTTCCAACCAGCGGTCAGTATCTGGTCTTGCGTTAAACTGTATACCCTGATCATCATTTGCGATGCCTATTCTGGGATCATCTGTATCGGTGTTTTCCGGGGTCCATGGAGAAAGGTCACTCCGGTAGCTCGCATTCTCATCCATTCGATCTGTCCAGTAGCGGGGGCGATTATAAATTTTGTTCCCGGCTACTCCATACCACTGCATGGAGAAACTGAAATTCTTGTAAGAGGCATTCCATATCAGGCCTCCCTGAATCTTTGGCCATGGACTGCCAACATAGGTGCGGTCTTCATCAACATCAAGGACACCGTCTCCATTCACATCAACATACCGAATATCGCCTGGCTGAGCCCAGGGCTGTATTCCATGAGCATCAACTTCAGCTTGTGACTGGAAAATACCATCTGTCTCCAATACATACCATTCACCGATAGCGCGTCCAACTTCTGTTCTTGCATCTCCTGATTGAATATAACTTCTTCCAGCTCCCAGGTTACCTAATTCCAACACCTCATTTTTAATGTGAGTGAGATTTAAATTGAGGTCCCATTTAAAAGGATTCTCTACACTCCGTAAGGTAGCTGAAAGTTCTATACCCGTATTTTGTAAAGAAGCAGCATTTACAGGCGGGGCACTTGTTGTTCCACTAGGTGCAGCATTTCCGGTAGTTAACGGTACCGGCAGGTTGGTGAGCACATCTTCGGTTTTAGAGATGAAATATTCAGCTGTAACAGTAAGCCTGTTATTCAGAAACCCTGCATCTACTCCAAAATTAGTCGTTTTCTTCTCTTCCCAGTGTAAGTCGGGGTTTGCCAGCTGTATGTTAGTTGCACCAGACTGTATTGTCTGGTCTGCACCAAATACAGCTCTTGGGAACGGGCTGATTCGTCCAAAATACTGCCAGGGAGAAAGTACTTCGCTATTACCCAGTGCTCCGTAAGAAGCTCTCAGTTTCAGGTCATTTACCCATGTTGCTCCAAAGAAATCCTCTTCACTAATTCGCCAGGCAACGGATGCGGAAGGGAAATTACCCCAACGGTATTCAGGTCCAAAACGAGAATCTGCATCTCGTCTAAAAGAGGCACTAACCAAATATCTATCCTTGTAATTATAATTAACTCTGCCCAAATAACCTAAAATGGCCCATTTGTTAATATAACTGCCTACTGTCGGATTATCTCCCTGATTCAATACTGTATAGTATTCACCTGTACCGGTGTTAAGAGGTAGGTTTTGTTTTTGCCCATAGAGCTGTTCATAGCGGAATATCTGGTTACTGATACCTGCCACTGCACTAATATTGTGGTCTCCTATCTGTCGTTCAAAGTTTAACGTGTGCTCAAATAATGAGGAGATAAACTGCGCTCTGTTTTCATCAGAAGTAGCTAGAACATTAGGAGTACCTTGCCTAACCACTCCTGGGCGGCGAAAACCTTTAAAATTATCAAAGTTTGTCTCCAGGCCTGCATTGAATTTGTAAGACAGGTTTTCTAGTATTTCAAAAGCTACAAAAGCATTCCCTCTTATTCTGTAACTATACTGATCCCGCTGTGACAGCCTTTGTAAGGCTACAGGGTTGGTCCCAAAAGTATTGGCAAAAGTAGGATCTCCAACAGCCCAGCCTTCTGGATTACTAGGTCCTACATAACGGCTGCTTTGAATAGGCATGGTCGGTAACATCCGCAGCATCTCTACTAAAGGATTTCCTTCTAAATAGTCATCATGGGTGTAAGAAAACAGGAAAAACTCACCAAAAGAAAACCTGCCACGCTCCCCGGTTGTGTTCACGCGGAAACTGGCGCGCTCAAAGCTATTATCTATAATGGTTCCTTTATTTCTGAAGTAATTCCCGGATACCAGATAGTTACCAGTCGCACTACCTCCAGAAAGACTCAGGTTGTAGTCCTGAGTAGAACCTGTACGCATCAAGGCGTCCTGCCAATCGATATCCACATTAGGGTCATACTCAGTTGAGACACTTGTTTGGGGAGTTAAACCAGAATTAATGTAAGCCTGTCGGTTTAAAGCAGCAAACTCAGAACTGTTCATCAAGTCCCAGCGTTTTGGGAACTGCTGTATACCTGTCTTTACACTCCCCGTAATCTGCAAAGGGCCTTCTTTTCCTCTTTTGGTTGTGATGATAATTACTCCATTAGCAGCTCTGGAGCCATAAATTGCAGCTGCAGAAGCATCTTTTAACACCTGAATAGATTCTATATCGTTAGGGTTGAAGTCTGGAGTGGCATTGGAAAGCATACCATCAATCACATACAGAGGCTGGTTAGCTCCAAAGGTGCCGGTTCCCCTGATATCAATGCTGGCAGTTGCACCAGGAGCTCCTGTATTTCGTACGGTAACTCCGGCAGCCAGGCCCTGTAAGGATTCTGCCACTGTGTTAGCGGTAACACGTTGTGCATCATTTGCATCAACCACAGAAACTGCACCTGTTAAATCGGTTTTTCTAACTGTTTGATAACCAATTATAACTACTTCTTCCAAGGCTTTAACATCCTCATCTAACGTAACATTAATAACAGTGCGGTTATTAATCTGAATTGCCTGAGTAACGTATCCAATGAATGAGAAAATAAGTGTTCCATTTTCCTGATCGTCTGGAACTGCCAGAGTATAATTTCCTTCCACATCAGTAAAGGCCCCGACAGTTGTTCCCTGTAAAGCCACTGTAACACCAGGAAGCGCTTCACCATTACTATCCGTCACCCTGCCAGTAACAGTAATAGCAGCTGCCTTTATGGGCTTAAGTTCAGCGACTTCACTGTTAAGTCTACTTCTTCTGGGCACCGCGCGCGACGCAGCTGGGGTTGCATCTTTTAGGTGACTTTTGTTGGTTACAAAATCATTATAGGCCATTAAATTCTGGCCCTGTACTGGTGCCTGAAGCCCAGCGCAAAGTAATACCGGCACTAATAATGGAATTTTGCGAAAAGGTTTATTCATGGTCTTTCCTTAATGTTTATTAATAATAGCCTTCATGCTTATAGGCATTACAGAAAAAAATATAATTGAATTGGAACTAAACAGCCTAGCATATGTAGCTATCAATAACTGTTAATGAGGAATAATAAAACGTGACTTAAGGTGAGTTGTCTTGAGTGGGTTTGAGCGGTAATATTAATCTTGTTAATACTTTCACTGTAGATGTTAAACATATTTCATGTTTATTTAATTATATAAAAAAACGTTTAAATATTACTGTCACTTTCCTTACGAAAGGAAAAGGAAATAGGCTGAAACCTTTTGGTCTTCAAAAAAGCACTAATGGGTAGGGAATATTAAAATTTTTAGTGGGATTTTATTTAAAGCTACAGAACGGATGATTTTATAAAACAAAAAAGGGAGGTCATATGACCTCCCTTTTTTGTTTTAGTAGCTGAGTAAGTTTAGTTACTCATTAATTTGCTTACACGCTCAGCATCTGCTTTACGGTCTAACCTTGTGTACAGGCGCTGCAAGTTCTGCATAGTCGCCTCGTCTTTCGGCTGAATCTCATGTGCTTTTTCGAAATAAGGTAAAGCAGCCTCGAAATGTTTATTGGCCTCTGCCTCAAGTTTTTTACCTTGCTTTTGGTATGTAGCATAGTCCATTTTAGCAGCTTTATTGTTAATTTCGCTAGCTTTGTTGTATTCCAGCACGCCTAAGTTGAAGTAAGCATCAAAGTTATTTGGATCTAACTCTACTGCTTTCTGGTAACTTTTAACGGCTTCATCCAGCTTTTTGCTACGCTCTTGTAAGTTACCCATCACAGCATAAAGGCTGGCGTTATTTGGGTCTGCAGCAATTGCTTTCTCAAGTTTGGCAAGAGCTTCATCTCCACGGTCAGCTTTTAGGTAATAACGAAGTTCTTCCTGCATCAGGTACACACTGTTAGGGTGCTCTTTTAAACCATCCTGAAGTGTAGCAAGTACTTGTTCATCGCTTGCTTCAGTTGCCTGCTGCAGCTGGATTTTTGCCTTGTAAACATCTTCCGTTTTGTGGCCAATGCTTATTAGTTTATCATAATAGCCAATAGCAGCCGGATAATCCTGCTTGGCTGTAGAAGCATAAGCAGCATAAAGCACAGAGGTAGTATCTGTAGGATTAATTTTAGATGCTAAATCATATTTTGTAATAGCATTGTCCCAGTCTTGGCTATTGTGGAATTCAACAGCCTGGTTCAGTACCTGGCCGTAAAGCATATTTAAACGATCTGGAACCTGCTTACCAAATTCTCCATCTTTACCATCCAGCTCAACAGTTTTGTTGAAAGACTCTAAAACAAGAGTTGGTGTACTATCATTCGTCATTTTACTATAGATAGGGTTACCAATCATGTCCTGGTAAATCACTCCACGGTAAAACCATGTTTTAGCTTTATCTTTTGTTTTATCATGAGCGATAGCCTTATCAATATCGGCTTGTGCTTTATCAAGTGTACCATTCTTATGGTTCATGATGGCACTATTTACAGCCGAATTTTGTGCGCTGGCTACAGATATGCTGGCAGCAGCAAAGGCAGTCAAAAGTACTTTCTTCATACTTGTTTAAAGATTGATTTGTGTTTGTTCTTTCTAAAACGATAAATATTATAAATTAATTTCTTTTTTAGTGATTATTCGTTAGAAATTAATCTTCATTATCTTCTTCTTCGTTCTTTTCCGGATCAACCATTGTGTCAGGTTGAAGTGAATCTTCAGGGCTTAGCTCTGATTGCTCCAGAAGAACTTCTTCAGCTTCAGCCTCGTTTTCCATTTCAATTTTTGCCACAGATGATATCTTGTCTGTTTCATTCAGCTTAATCAGGCGTACACCTTGGGTTGCACGCCCAATTACACGAATGTCAGCTACGCGAAGTCTGATGGTAATGCCGGAACGGTTAATAATCATCAGGTCATCACCATCTACCACACCTTTTATAGCGACAAGTTTACCTGTTTTTTCCGTAACGTTCATTGTTTTCACACCCTTACCGCCACGATTCGTGATGCGGTACTCATCCAGCAATGAACGCTTTCCGAATCCTTTTTCAGAAACTACTAAAAGCTCTGTGCTTTCATTCTGAACACAAACCATACCAATTACTTTATCCTCAGGTCCGGCTAAGGTTACGGCACGCACACCTGCTGCGTTACGCCCCATTGGCCTTACCTGCTCTTCGTTAAAGCGAATGGCTCTTCCTGAACCCAGTGCAACGACAATTTCACTGTTACCATTTGTTAATTGTACATCCAGCAGGCGGTCGCCATCGTTTATTGTAATGGCATTTATACCGTTTGTTCTAGGGCGTGAATATGCCTCCAGCACTGTTTTCTTAATAGTACCTTGCTCTGTACAGAATACGAGGTTATGGTTCAGTACATAATCATCATTTTTTAGGTCATGTACATTCAATACAGCACGTACGCTATCCTCTTTCTCTATCTGAATGATGTTCTGGATAGCACGGCCTTTGGTTGTTTTACCACCTTCCGGGATTTCATAAACTTTAAGCCAGAATACTTTACCAAATTCAGTAAAGAAGAGCATATAGTTATGCGTACTGGCTATAAATAAATGTTCGGTAAAATCATTTTCTTTAGAAGCAGCTACACCTCTGGAACCTACACCTCCTCGGCTCTGGCTTCTGTACTCACTTAACGAAGTACGCTTGATATATCCTTCATGAGAAATGGTGATAACCATGTTCTCCTCCGGAATCATATCTTCGTAGTTAATATCGCCACTGCTGGCTTCAATGCTCGTACGACGCTCATCACCATAGCGCTCCCTGATCTCAATCAGTTCGTCTTTGATAATTTCCATACGACGGCTTTCATTTGCCAGGATGTCAGTCAGGTCGTCGATTAAAGCCATAATCTCCTGATACTCCTGTACAATCTTATCACGCTCCAGGCCAGTAAGACGCTGCAGACGCATATCTAATATAGCCCGAGCCTGTATTTCTGATAGATTAAAGCGCTCAATTAAGCCATTGCGGGCAATTTCAGGGTCACGTGAAGAGCGAATCAGGTTGATTACTTCGTCCAGGTTATCCAGGGCGATAAGTAAACCTTCCAGAATGTGTGCACGCTTTTTAGCTTCGTCCAATTCATATTGGGTTCTGCGTATAACTACTTCATGGCGATGCTCCACAAAGTACTGAATCAGCTCTTTCAGGTTCAGCGTCATTGGCCGGCCTTTTACCAGAGCCACGTTGTTTACGCCAAACGAAGACTGTAACTGCGTGTACTTATACAGGTTGTTCAGTACCACGTTCGGAATAGCATCACGCTTCAGGTCGTACACAATGCGTAAACCATCACGGTCAGACTCATCACGCAGGTCAGAAATACCCTCTATTTTCTTATCGTTAATCAGTGCAGCAGTTTTCTCAATCAAAGAAGCCTTATTAACCATATAAGGAATCTCTGTTACGATAATTTGTTCCTTGCCTGTAGAGGAAGTCTCAAATGTGGCACGACCACGCATCAGCACACGGCCTCGGCCAGTTTCAAAAGCAGCCTTTACACCATCGTAACCATAAATAATGCCTCCTGTCGGAAAGTCTGGTGCTGTAATGTACTGCATCAGCTCTGCCACTGTAATCTCCTTATTTTCGATATAGGCTATTGTACCGTTTATGACTTCCTTCAGGTTATGAGGTGCCATATTGGTAGCCATACCTACTGCAATACCGGATGTACCGTTTACAAGCAGGTTCGGGAATTTGGCAGGCATCACGGATGGCTCTTTCAGAGAGTCATCAAAGTTCGGAACAAAATCTACTGTGTTTTTTTCAAGATCAGCCAGTAGCTCATCAGCAATGCGCTTCAGTCGGGCTTCTGTATAACGCATGGCAGCCGGAGAGTCACCATCTATCGAACCATAGTTTCCCTGTCCGTCAACCAAAGGGTAGCGCAGAGACCATTCCTGGGCCATACGTACCATGGTGTCATATACAGAAGAGTCACCATGCGGATGGTACTTACCAAGCACCTCTCCTACAATTCTGGCTGACTTCTTATAAGATTTATTATAGGATACCCCCAGTTCGGACATTCCATAAAGCACACGGCGATGCACAGGCTTTAATCCATCTCGAACATCGGGTAAGGCTCTAGAAATGATAACAGACATTGAGTAGTCGATATACGCGCCGCGCATTTCGTCTTCAATGTTTATCGGTATTATTCGTTCGCCTTCTATCATGTTTAAGGTCTAAATGTAAAAAATAGTGTGTTTTTATAAGATCGGGCAATTTATGCAAAAAAGCCGTTATAGCCTATATAGCTTAATTCTTATTTTTGCTTTTATCGTTACTTCTTGCTGCTTTTTCCGAATTCATTTTAGGAAGCTTCTCTCCCATTCTAGGGTTTTGTTTTTTCCAGAAAGGCTGGCCTCTGAATTCGTGTTCACCATGTGCGTGCAACATACGCACCTGGCATGAAGTAATCGGGCAGCGGGGTGTACAGGATGCTGCCGAAAGAAAAAGAAAAAACATGCTAAAGAGTCTAAGCAGTCGGTTAGTTGCCATAAAATTTGGTTTGATAAAAGCCACAGAATTTGCGCTGTGGCTTTTATAGCCTACCTACAAAAGTACAGTTTTTTGTTTATAATCACTAGCTATTCCTGTACATACTTTATCGTTTAAATGGTGCTAAGAGCGGTTTTAAAACTATTGTGGATGAAAACCATTTATGGTAAAACCTCCGTCTACGGTTAGTGTCTGGCCCGTAATATAGGCAGCGGCTGGCAGGCATAAAAATGCAATGGCTCCGGCTACATCTTCAGGCTTGCCTACCTGTTGCATAGGTGTCCGGCTAATAACTGCATTGTAGAAATCCTGGTCTTGGAGTACGGCTTCGGCCAGAGGAGTACTAATGTACCAGGGAGCAACTGCGTTTACACGAATCTTATCTTTGGCCCACTCTACTGCTAAATTTCTGGTAAGCTGATTGAGTGCTGCTTTTGTCATGCCATAAATAGAACCTGTTCTAACATGTCTTAAACCAGCAACTGAGGTTACATGAATAATATTACCCTGTGCTGATTTGCTTAGCATAGGGTATAACAACTTGTTCAGGTCAAAAGCGGAGCGAAGATTTGTGTTCATGATGAAGTCATATTCTTCGGGAGCATATTCAGCAGTGGGTTTTCGGATGTTGGTGCCCACATTATTTACCAGAATGTCAAGTTCCCCCCAGAGTTCCTGTACAGTAGCCGCCAGTACGCTTCTACTTTCACTTGTACTAAGATCAGCCTGGAGTGTGTGAAGCCTTTCCGGATATTTAGTATGAAGCTTTTTTAAATCCTCTTCTTTTCTGGCCACAGCTAACACCTCAGCACCTAAATCAAGAAACTCTTTAACAGTTGCTTCTCCTATTCCTTTAGACCCGCCCGTAACAACTGCTTTTCGACCAGTAAGTAACCATCTGTTTTGCATAATCAGTTTTTATTAGTTTGATTATGCAAATAACTTAATTTTTTATAAAGAAGTTTTAAAGCATATTATCTGATGTATCTTAACTAAAAATTATATTGCATCTACATAGAGTTCTAATTAGCTGCTTTTTACTTTAATACCTGAAAAGATCACTATTTAAACCATTATCTACGGCTATATGAAAACACTACTATTTATTCTTCCTGTAGCCTTAGCGGCACGCCTATCCATTGCCCAAACAGTTGACAGTTCTACTCAACCTATTGGGCTGGCTGCCCAATAAAACCTAGAAAGCCTAGGAAGTGATGATGCCAGAGGTATGATTTTAACTTATAATAACAGGTATGAAGGAGTGAAAGGAACCCCTTACTTTGTAGATGACTGGCACAAAGGCACGTTGGGCTTCAAAAACACTATTTATGACCAAGTTGAAGTAAAATACAATGTTTATGAAAACAGGGTTTTATACCGTGGTACAGATGGGAAGGAGTTTTTTCTGGAACCTCACCAAATAGATTATTTTACAATAGATAGCTTTACTTTTAAAAAGCCTGAAAACCTTAAGGGGCTTGATGTGAAGCTGATGAACAGCTTTTTTGCTGTTTTACACGAAGGGAAGAAGTGCCAGTTGCTAATGCTACCAGAGAAAACTTTTATAAAAGCGAATTATCAGGGTGGCTACAGTGCTGGAAACACATATGATGAACTTCAGACCGCCAAGAGGTATTACTTTGTAGATCATAATAATGAGGCTCAAAAGATAAAACTAAACAAAAAAAGTTTGTTACAAGTGCTGCATAATAAAAACCCTGAAGTAGAATCTTAAAAAGGAAAATATAGATGCAGCTTCTGAAGCTGGTTGGGCTAAAGTTTTAAGTTATTACAATTCATTTTGAGAAATAGGAAAAGCTCCAGTTCAATTCTCTTGTTGCTTATTACCTGTTATTCGTCTAAAATAGTCCCTTAAGTATGATTTATCTATTTTAGGGCGGTTGTTTATTTCCTCAACAACCAGCTTATCTTTGTCGTTGGGCCATACATGGTACACAAAAACGTATTGCCCTCCATTTTTGCGCCATCCATCAAACTTTCCAAAGCGTAAATCCTTTATGTAAATTCCTTCTTTAGCAGGTTCAACGGCGTAATAGCCTTTGGTTACACTAAGAAGCTGCTCTAGCTTTTTGTTGCCACTATAGGGTTGTAAAAGCTCTTTTTGCTGTGGTTCAAAATCATAATTGATCTCTTTATCGCTATCAAGAAGAGAATAAAAACCTGTATAAAAGCCATTATGTGTCTTTACTGTTACTGCCCAGAAAATAGTATTAAGGGGCGTGGGCTTACTGATGTAGTCACTGTAGGTTATGTTCTGTTCTCGCAGGCTTTCTTCAAAAGCGTTGTTAGCATAATGTTTCGCTATAAAACTAAAAGCTAGGTAGCATGAGCTAATAATGAGGCCAGCGGAATTCAACCTGCTGCGCATTTTACTGTAGCGGCTGTAAAACATAGCCGCAGCAACAAAAGCCATAAAGGGAACAGTGTACAGTGGGTCAACTACAAATATGTTATAGAAAGCCACGCCATAGTTACTGAACGGCCAAAAGAGCTGTGTTCCCCAGGTGGTAAAGCTGTCTAGTATAGCATGTGTGGTAAACCCAAGGAAAAACAGCAGTGTCCAGTCTTTAACAGTTGCTGATTGGTTGGGATACAATTTCTTTAGCAGCCAACCTAGTATCGGCGACACTATAACAGCAAACAACAAAGAGTGTGTAACAGAACGGTGGAAAGTAAGTTCTTGTACCGTGTCCAGCCAAGGGCTCACCAGTACGTCCAGGTCAGGTATTGTTCCGGCAATTGCTCCCCATATTATAGCCTTATTCCCTATTTTTTTGCCAGCTATAGCTTCTCCTACAGAAGCCCCAAGCACTATTTGTGTAAGTGAATCCATTCGTAATAGTATAATTTGATAGAGGCGATAACAAGCAGTTGTGTTATGCCTGTCGGAAACACAACTAAAACCCTTTCTCTACAGCAAAAGTATACAACCTGTATTTATGTTTACCTTTCTTTTAGCACCTTAATAACTTTCTAATGAACCTGATCCTGCTTATACCAGGCATAATTATTCTGGCTTTAGTTGTTTATGATGTCATTTACACTACTCTTGCTCCAAGTGGTGCTGCACCGGTAAGTGGTCATGTAAGCAACGGTATCTGGCACATATTCTATAGCCTTAAGCGTATAACAGGTAACAGGAATGTTTTAAAAGGAGCGGGTGTGGTGATAGTGGTATTTATACTCATGACCTGGGTCATTATGTTATGGCTGGCTAATTTCCTGATCTTTTCTTCGGCAACTGATTCTGTCGTTAACTCAACTACCAATGAGCTTGCAACTCCAAAGCAGGTTCTGTATTATACTGGATATTTGCTTTCTACTATGGGTAACGGGGATTATAAAGCAGGAACAGACAATTGGCGGGTGTACTCAGCAATAATTTCTTTCTCTGGTTTAATTATGATTACGATAGCCATAACTTATGTTGTACCTGTCGTTAATGCTGTTACACAAAGACGGGCGCTTAGCATACGTATTGCCTCTATTGGTCACAGTGTGCAGCTTATGCTACTTAACAACTGGAATGGGAAAAACTTTAAAATGCTGGAGGATCAATTTCAGGAACTGGCACAGCAGGTAACGAAACAAGGGCAGTTACATTTTTCTTATCCTGTTCTTCATTTCTTCCATCATCAAAACAAGATAGCTTCTTTACTGCCAAACTTGGCTATGCTTGATGAAGCCATAACTATTCTGATGCTTTACATACCGGAAGAAAAGCAGCCGGCTAAGCAATTCCTGATTCCTCTTCGCATTGCGCTTACAACTTTCTTACAATCGCTCAGCACAACTTTCATTCAACCGTCTGAAGAACCTCCGTCCCTAGAGACAGAGGCAATCAGAAAGGCTGGTATTAATTTGATGTCACCTGATGCAGAAACTTTAGAACAGGTTAAATACCGAAGGTGTATTCTTAAAACAATGGTATTACACGATGGATGGGAATGGGAAGATTTAAATAAACCCTTGCTAAGTCCAAAATGGGATGCTTTTTCAAAGCTTACCTTATAATAGGCATACGCTTGAACTCCTTATTTCTGTCGAATAAGAAACGATAAGTAGCATGAGTCTTATAGATGCGGCTGCCTATTTGTTCGGCTACTTTCATCATTTTGGGATTAAAGTCACCGATCCAATTCATTTGAAGGTCTGTGTACTTGATAGACGGATCATCTATAACAAGCTTCCCTTCAGCCGTTATCATAGCAGCTTCTACCCCTTTTCCCTGAAACTCAGGAGTAATCCCGAACACAATACCATACATGGTAGTACAGGCCCCACGCCAGCGATTGAAAACAAACTTAAGTTTACCCCATAAGTCCATTTTACCATTGACATACTTAAACAGCTGGTTTAGTTCTGGTATAGCTAAAAAGAAACCAATCGGCTCATCCTGATGGTAGGCAAACCACATAATGCGTTCATCAATTATCGGGTTCAGTGTTTTCATGATTAATTTAGCCTGTGCCTCACTCATACCTTTCACACCTTCATGTTTGGTCCAGGCTTTATTGTAAACAATACGGAAGTCTTCAGTATACTTCTCAATATGCTTCTTATCCATATGCCTGAAGCTAAAGTTAGGGTCCCTTAGTATCCGATCTGCTTTTTCATGATATTCGGCAGACAGAGGTTCTTTTACAGCACGGTAGTAGGTATACTGCTTAAAGAAAATCTGAAAACCATAGTTCTCCAGCAATTGCTGATAATAAGAGTAATTGTAATTCATGCAGTATGTCGGAGGATAATAGCCATCAATCAAAACACCCCACCACCTATCACGATCACCTAAGTTTATAGGACCATCCATTGCTTCCATGCCTCTTTCCTGCAACCAGCTTTTTGAGGCATCAAAAAGTAAATTAGCTGCTTCCTGATCATTTATACAATCAAAAAAACCCATGCCTCCTGTTGGCTGCTCGTAGGTATTGGCTGTAAGTTTATTAATAAAAGCGGCAATGCGCCCAATCAAATTCCCCTTACTGTCACGCAAAATCCATCTTATGGCTTTTCCGTCACGAAGCAGTTTGTTCTTTTTAGGATCAAAAACGTTTTCTACGTCTTTGTCTAAAGGCCTGATAAAGTTAGGATCCTTTTTGTATAGCTTAACTGGCACCATGAGAAAATCATTCGCCAGTTCTGGAGTAGTAACTTCTATTAATTGCATAGTTGTACTTTGGTCGAAAACTCAAATTAAAGGATTATCCCAGTTAAAACATAAAGAACAGCCGAAGAAACCACTTCTAGAGCTTGACTAGCTTTATCTAAGATTTTGCTGCAAACAAAAAAAGCCACTAATGAAATCATCATTAGTGGCTTTAAAATGAGCCCCCTGCCGGGATCGAACCAGCGACCTACTGATTACAAGTCAGTTGCTCTACCAGCTGAGCTAAGGAGGCTTGAAGAGTTGTTATTTAGTAAAAAAGCATATGCTCTTCAATCAAGTGCTTTTTAGAGGTGAGCCCCCTGCCGGGATCGAACCAGCGCCCTACTGATTACAAGTCAGTTGCTCTACCAGCTGAGCTAAGGAGGCTTGAAGAGTTATTATTTAGTAAAAAAGCATATGCTCTCCAATCAAGTGCTTTTTAGAGGTGAGCCCCCTGCCGGGATCGAACCAGCGACCTACTGATTACAAGTCAGTTGCTCTACCAGCTGAGCTAAGGAGGCTTGAAGAGTTGTTATTTAGTAAAAAAGCATATGCTCTTCAATCAAGTGCTTTTTAGAGGTGAGCCCCCTGCCGGGATCGAACCAGCGACCTACTGATTACAAGTCAGTTGCTCTACCAGCTGAGCTAAGGAGGCTTACTCTTTTTTTGTTGTGCTTTATTGTTCTAAAGCGATGCAAAGGTATCGCTTAGATTTTATTATGCAAACACCTTCCTAAACTTTTTTAGCTGGTTAAATATAAGCTTTTGAAATTCAGGGAGAAAAATTTATCCTCTGAGTGCTTCCAGTTGCAGATTTAGCTGATCCATGCGTTTTTGAGCATCTGCAATCCTTCCTTCATATTCTTCACGAAGTTTATCGGCATTCTTAGAGCGCGCAAAAAATCCTATGTTGGTCCGCAGTGTCTGTATATCGTTTTGCAGCTGAGAAATTTCACGTCGGACGGTTTGTTCCCGCTGGTGTAGTTTCTGCCCTGCATCCGGACTTTGCTTCAGACGATCAACCTGTAACCTGATTAACATATTATTGCGCTCATCAAACGTTAATTCAGGTACTATCTCCAGGTAGCGCTCCATTAATACTAAGAACTTCTCTTCGTTTTTGGTGCTGGTACGCCTGTTACTTTTGTCTAATGACCGCCATTGGGCTACAAAATCCTCAAACTCTTCTACTGATCCTGTAACATTAGGCTGCGAAAGCTTATCAGAAACTCTATCGCATATTTCCATTCTTTCTGCTGAGAGCCTCTCCTGTTCTGCCCCTCGCTGTTGTTCCTGAGTTTGCTTACGATCAAAGAACTCATTGCAGGCTGCTCTGAAACGTTGCCAGATTTTATCAGAATATTTATCCGGAACACGGCCAATAGTTTTCCATTTCTTTTGCAGCTGAATCAGCTTTTCCTTGGTTGTGTTCCAGTCAGTACTATCTTTCAGGCTTTCAGCCTCCTCACAAAGCTCCGTTTTAATGCGGAGGTTTTGCATCTTTTGCTCATCCAGCCCTTTAAAGAACTGGTTTTTATGCTGGAAAAAAGCTTTGTAACTGCCCCAGAAGCTTTTGTTTACAGTTTCCGCATACTGCTTAGGCACAAGTCCAGCAGCTTCCCATTCGTCTTTCAGCTTCTGAATCTCGTCAGTCTTATCACGCCACTCATTAATCCTGTCCGTATTAAAGTTCTGGAAGCTTTCTAAGCGTTCCAACAAAATACGTTTCTTTGCCAGGTTCTCCGTTTCTCTCCCCTGACGCTCTTCCTGGTAAGCCCGTCTGCGCTCATGTACTTTCTCTGAAGCCTGTATAAATCGTTCCCAGATAGGGTCGCGCTGATCGTTTGGAACAGGACCAATATTTTTCCATTCCTCATGTAGATGGCGTAGTTCCTGAAGTGCTTTGTTGATACTCTCTTCTCCGGCCAGTGCTTCGGCACGTTCAATTAATTGTAGCTTAGCATCAAGGTTTCGCTTACGGTCCAGCTCTTTCAGTTCAAAGAAAATGCTGCGGTTATTGTAGAAAATATCAAGAAGTGCGTGGTACGAATCCCACAGTTCCTGTGCTTCACCTGCCGGAACAGGTCCTATTGATTTCCAGTCAGACTGTAGTTTTTTTAATTCGTCGCTGCTGTTTTTGGTTTCTGCTGACTCTACTAATTCCCGTAATTTAGTAAGTAGTTCCTGCTTCCGTTGTAGATTACGCTGGCGCTGCTCTTCAGCATTCATCCGCTCCTGCGAACGAGCGTCTCGGTAAGCTGTCAGCAGCTTTTCAAGGCTTTGGTGCTCTGTAGAAGGGTGGTAATCGAAGTCTTCGTCAGTACCTCCCTCTTGCTTAAAACGCTCCAATGCTTCACTTCGTTCTTCCTGAAACCTCAGGTCATACTGCCTGTTTAATTCATTTATAACACGATGTTTCTTGCGGGCATCAGCACTTTTCAGTATGCTGTTAAGCTCCTTACGCAGATCGTTAATTGACAACTGACTGTAATCCACATGGTCATCCTCATCCTCATGCTCTTCTTCGTCAGCATGTGAAGCAGAGGTGGCTGCAGTAATATTAGTATTCTCATTCGGTTCAGAAGTAGCCGTCGGAATGCTGGACCCCTCAGATGTAACAGCGTCCGGAGGAGGGCCTGAAGGGCCTGAAGCGGGTTCTGAGGCAGGTGCAGATACCGGGTCGGAAACATCAGTAGTAGCAGCGGCATAAGCTTCTGTTTTTTCCTCCGTTAGAGATTTCTCTTCCTGCGATGTTAATTCCGGCTGCATTTCTGGTTGAGCTTCTTTGGCAACTTCCGGAGCAGACTGCTGTTCGGAGCTACCTGTTGTGGCACTCCCTACAGGTTGTTCTACATTTTTTTCTACATCTTGTGTGCCACCTACATTCTGGCTTGTATTGTTCTGACTCTCTGGTTTATTTGCCTCAGCACCGGTGGTGTCAATATTTCTGTTATCAGTTGTCATAACTTCTCTTTATTGGTACAAAGTTAAGGAGCGTTAATTTAATCGCGGGTCTACCGGATAGTTTGAAAGCACTTTATACTTGCCGCCCATTTGGCGTAAGACGCTGCGCCAAAGGTTATCTGCATCCAAATTAAACAATTTATTCGCAGCATTGTTATTTACTATCCAAACATTTTTGTCAATTTCCTCCTGTAGCTGCCCCGGTGTCCAGCCTGAGTAGCCCAGGAAAAACCTGATTTCAGATGACTTAGCCAAACCTGAACCTATCATAGCCTTGAGAACTTCAAAGTCACCGCCCCAGTATAAATCATCCATCAGGTGTACAGCTTGAGGTAGTTCTGCCAGTCTATGTACATAATGCAGGGTATTATATTGTACAGGGCCTCCTATTCCTAAATCAGCCTGAAAGCTTTCATCATAGATGTCAATGACATCAGAAAGCTTTAGGTTAGACATGCGGTTCAGTACCAGCCCAAATGAACCTTCATTTTCATGGCTGCAAAGTAATATCACGGTCCTTTCAAAATTAGGGTCTCCCATATATGGTTCAGATATTAACAAGCTACCGCCTTTTGGTTTTATCATCCTTACTTCTTCTTCCATCTGTCATCCGTTTTAAGGTTTTCTATTTAAGAAACTATTTTAGAAAGATGTATCCCTCTGTTTCAGTTGCGTTAATTTCAGCAACTTTATTATTCTTACGCAAAGGATGCAATATTGTATTAATCTTGTTTGCAATACCCTAATTTACATCCTTTCGATATTTTTACATAATCATTCTGAAATTTAACCTAAGCTATCACGCCTGAGCGAACCATAATTTTGTTTATCTAGCTGGGATAATTTCATAATTTTGACCAAACCCAATGCAGAAATGGCACTTAAACATAATATTGCAGATATTCGGATAAACTATTCCAAACAGGCACTTACAGAAGAATCTGTATCCTCTAATGCTCTTGACCAGTTTCAGAGTTGGCTAGAGGAAGCAATACAGGCTCAGGCAGACGAAGCTACCGCTATGGTGCTTTCTACGGTTAATGACGAAGGAAAGCCATCCGCCAGAGTCGTACTGTTGAAAGGCGTGAGCGAGACAGGTTTATTATTTTACACAAACTACAGCAGCCGTAAAGGACAGGAACTGGCCCAGAACCCTTATGCTGCGCTTACTTTTTTCTGGCCTGTGCTGGAGCGTCAGGTTCGCATAGAAGGCGTGGTGGTAAAAGTAGCACCTCAGCTATCTGATGAATATTATCATAGTCGCCCAAAAGGGAGCCAGATTGGCGCCTGGGCTTCGCCTCAGAGCCAGGAGATAGAGAGCCGGGAACTGTTGGAGGAAAGAGACAAGCAGTTTACAGAGCAGTTTGCTGCTTTAGATGAAATTCCGAGGCCAGAACATTGGGGAGGTTATGAACTGCAGCCCGAGCGGGTAGAATTCTGGCAAGGCAGACCAAATCGCCTTCATGACCGTATTGTTTTTGAACTGCTGGATAATAGTAACTGGCAGATAAAACGATTGGCACCCTGAACCGGTGTCTTAAATTGTTAATAGACATTAACCATCTGAATGACAGAAATACTCCCCCTGAAGCCCTGGCGTTACAACGACAAAATTGCTTTAGATATAGATGAACTTACCTCCCCTTTGTTTGATGTAGTATCGGCCAAGCAACGCGAGACCCTGTACCGAAACCCGTACAATAGCATTCATCTGTCAGTACCACGTGGTGAACGACCAGCTGAAGAAGCTGCTGTTTTACTACAGCAATGGAAAGATGAAGGCATTATTCAGCAAGACCCGCTGCCGGGTATCTATGTTTATTATCAGTACTTTCGTTTGCCGGGCAGTAGTAAAGAACACTGCCGCAAAGGATTTATCTGTAACATAAAAGCCTATGACTGGAATGAAGGGGTGCTGCTCCGGCACGAGAACACCATACCTGGTGCTGTAAATGATAGAATTGATCTATTGGAGAAAACGGAGCTAAACGCCAGTCCTACTCATGGTCTGTATGCTGACCCAGATTTTATACTAGAACCTTATATGGATGAAAGTATAAAATCTCCTTTATATGAAACAGAAGATTACCAAGGCGTACGCGATGTGCTATCCGTAATACAGGACCACCATGTGATAAAGCTTTTTGTGCAGACCCTACAGAATAAGCAGGTTATTTTAGCTGATGGGCATCACCGCTACGAGGGCTCTTTGGAGTTTCGTAAAAAGAAGCTGAGGCAGAATCCCCAGCATACAGGTCAGGAGCCATATAATTACCATCTCATGTACCTGACAAATTCCGAACATGATGATCTGCGGGTGTTGCCGACACACCGCGTGCTACGAAGCATGAATCTTTCGGATGATGCATTCTTAAACCGTTTGCAGGAATATTTTTTAATTAAACCGATAGATGATGCTAGTGAATTGAATGAGGTGATTGCAGGTAAGAAGTGGGCTTTTGGCCTTTACCTTAGCGGCAGTGCTTACGCAATACGGTTAAAGCCGGAAATGCACCCTTTCATAAACTGGAACTTTCCCCAGGAAGTGAAAGACCTGGACCTGACTGTAATGCATTATTTCATTTTTGAAAAGATTTTAGGCATTTACAGAGCAGCCCAGCGCAGTTATGGTGGTTTAAGCTATATCCGTAACTTTACTTCCTGCATTCGGCTTGTAGATGCCGGCGAGGCAAGAGTTGCTCTTATTACGAATGAAATAACTATGGATCAGGTAAAGCGGGTGAGTCGGAGTGGTGCCATTATGCCTCAGAAATCAACTTATTTCTATCCTAAAGTTATCTGTGGATTTTTATTTAGCTCAATAAAAGAAGATGAATTTGTCACGGCCACTGCTGCTTGCCTCTAATTCCCCTCGCCGGAAAGAACTGCTTACCAGTTTAGGCTTGCCATTTGAAGTGCGAATAAAGGAAGTAAAGGAAGATTTTCCAGCGTCATTAAAGCGAGAGCAAATAGCTGAATTTCTGGCTTCGCATAAAGCGGATGCTTACCAGCAGGAACTTCAGAATGATGTACTCATTACAGCTGATACTATTGTTTGCTTAGGCGACAAGGTGCTTAATAAACCTGCAAACTATGAGGAGGCTTATAAAATGCTTCGCTCCCTTTCCGGAACCTTTCATGATGTTATTACCGGTGTTTGCATCAGTACTAATGAAATGAAAAGTGTTTTCCATGACACTACCAAAGTTTTCTTTAAAGAGCTTTCGGATGCAGAAATTGATTACTACATCACTAACTACAAACCATTAGACAAAGCCGGAGCCTATGGGATACAGGAGTGGATTGGGATGATAGGTATTGAGCGTATTGAAGGATCCTATTTTAATGTGGTGGGCCTGCCAGTGCAGAAACTTTATACTCAATTAATAGAGTTAGGAATAGTGATCCATTAAAGTCATCTTTTTCAAATTTCGGCAGGAGCCAATTACTGGGCCACAGCTTGAAATAGTTATCTTTGTAGTTTAGCGGTACTGTAATATATTAATTACATCAAACAATTAGCTCATTTAATAAGAATGTCTTTAACTAAATTATATTTGGCTCCGGGTAAGGAGAATTCTTTAAAACGCTTTCATCCGTGGGTTTTTTCCGGTGCCATCCGAAAAGCTGAGGGAGATGCTGCTGAAGGTGATATTGTAGAAGTTTATTCCAGTAAGCAAGAGTTTTTGGGCATGGGGCATTATGCACCAGGCTCCATTGCCGTACGTATTTTTTCTTTTGAGCAGGTTGAACCGGACTTTGATTTCTGGAAAGCAAAAGTTCAAAAAGCTTATGATTACCGCAAACGCTTAGGGCTGGTAGATAATCCGCATACTGATGTTTACCGGTTGATTTATGCGGAAGGTGATGGTGTATCGGGTTTAATTGTAGATGTTTATAAAGATACTGCCGTTGTTCAAACTCACACAGTGGGTATGTATAGAGTTCGGGAGCAAATAGCTAAGGCTTTGCAGGAGATATTCGGAAGCAAACTTAAAGCTATCTATGATAAAAGTGCAGAGTCCTTGCCCGCTAAAGCACCGGTAGAGGCGGTAAATGATTATCTGTTTGGCCAATCTTCCGGAGGAGTTGTTGTGACAGAAAATGAAAATCAGTTCTTCGTAGACTGGGAAAGCGGACAAAAAACAGGTTTTTTTATTGATCAACGCGAGAACCGTGATTTATTGGCCCGCTACGTAAAAGACAAATCTGTTTTAAATACCTTTTGCTATACCGGTGGCTTTTCTGTTTATGCGCTGAATGCCGGAGCTAAAGAAGTTCACTCAGTAGACGTATCTAAAAAGGCGATAGAGCTTACTGTACGTAACGGGGAGTTAAGCCAGGCACCGGAACGACATGAGGCATTTGCCGTTGACACTTTTGAGTTCTTAAAAGGCAAGGAAAATCAGTACGATGTTATTATACTAGACCCTCCTGCTTTTGCTAAGAGCCAGAAGGTGCGCCATAATGCCTTGATGGGCTATAAACGCCTGAATGCTGAGGCCATGAAAAAGATTAAACCAGGCGGAATCCTTTTTACTTTCTCCTGCTCACAGGTAGTTGATAAGTACTTGTTCAGCAACACAGTTATGGCAGCTGCTATTGAGGCAGGACGTAACATTAAGATTATGCATAACCTCTCTCAACCTGCCGATCACCCTGTTTCTATTTTTCATCCCGAAGGAGAGTATTTGAAAGGCCTGGTGTTGATGGTGGAATAGGTTGTAGTGTATTTAGACTGATAAACAATATAGGCTGCACTTACAATGTGTAGCCTATATTGTATAGTTATCATAAACTTACTTTTCTAAGCAATCACGCCCTGTGGCAACTCCTGTGGAAGGTCCATTCGTATCCGCCACTCTTTAGGAAAGTAGTTGTTTATCCGGTTCCCAACCTGTTTTGCCCAACCTAATGGGATATTCTGATACTGCAGTAGAAGCCACTCATTACCGCTGCTGCCGAGGTTAATGTCTTCTTTGCGTAAATATCGTAATGCTTGTTCCATGTCTAGGTCTACAACGGCAAAGGCTTTTTTGTTCAGATGCTGCGATAAAGCGAGTGGGTGTAAAGGCTTTAATTTTTTACCCTTTACTTCTGCAATTTCGGTCCCGGCATAAATCACATAAAGCTTCTGGTAAACCTCATCCGCAGCCTCAAACAAATTAGCCGGAATAGCTGACAATATTTCGCCATACTGCAGCCACTCATACTCCTCTGGTTTCTGAAACCAGTTTTGTACCAACTCCCGCTCTTTTTTACCTGCAGTTGTTAGCTTGTATTTTTTCTTCCTGCTGCTTTTAGGACTGCTTTCTGTTCCGCCAGCTTTACGCATTACAGCCATAAAAAAGCCTTCGCCATTCACTTTGTGCGGATAAAAGCGATAACCTGTTATTCCATTTAGCTGCGCTGGCACTATTCCCCACTCCGGCTGAAGCTCCAGCTGAACACTTTCAATTTGCTCCTGTGCTGCAAGCCATGCCATATTCTCTTCATTCTCCTGTTCATTCCAGGTACAGGTGCTATAAACTAACATGCCTCCTGGCTTTAGAGCATCCCATACATCCATCAGAATGCGCTGCTGGCGCAGTGCGCATAAATTAACGTTTTCCTCAGACCACTCTTCTATCGCCTGCGGATCTTTACGGAACATACCTTCACCACTGCATGGGGCATCTATCACCATCACATCAAAGAAAGAGGGCAGTTTTCCAAAATCACGGGGATCATTGCTGGTAACAAGTACATTGCCACTGCCCCACTTGGTAATGTTTTCAGCCAATATATTAGCCCTGCTCCTGATGACTTCATTAGAAACAAGTAAGCTGCCAGCAGACAGTAAGCTGGCAATATGGGTCGATTTACCACCCGGAGCGCCACATAAATCCAGTACCTGCAATGGCTGGGAAAGATCACATGTTTGTTTAAAGGCCTGCTCCAGAAACATGGAACTTGCCTCCTGTACATAATATGCGCCCGCATGAATAAGCGGGTCTAAGGTAAAAAGCGGGCGTTCTGGTAAATAAAAGCCACTTGTTGTCCAGGGCACCAGCGGTAAATTTACTGAAAGCCCAGGCACTTTGGCTCTGTTAATTCTGATGCTGACAGGTGCCGGCTGCGCAAGAGCTTCTTCAAAAGCTCTGTAATCCTGAGCCAGCAGGCGTTGCATGCGTTCTGTAAAAGTATTCGGAAGTTGCATATTCATGTAAAGGTACTGTAAAAGCAGGCAGGTTGAAAGTCTCAAAAGCCTTAACTATCTACTTCTTCCGTCTGATGTATTCTTCTACAATGGGAAGATCAGCAGGGCACCAGTTGTATCTGTTAAGATCTTTAGCTGATACCCAATTGTAAGCAACATGTTCGCGTAATGCTATTGTTCCGCTTTTGTATTGACAGACATAAGGAATCAGGTTAACCATAAAGTTACCATAATTATGTTCGACAGGAGTTAAACGTAAACCAAGCTCTACTTGTAAGTTCAACTCTTCTTCAATTTCCCTAATCAGGCAATCTGTTTCCGTTTCACTGGGCTCTATTTTGCCCCCGGGAAACTCCCACAGCAAGGCCTGCGATTTATGCGGGCCACGTTGAGTAATTAACACTTGCTGATTTTTTTCGATAATAGCACAGGTTACTTTTAACATAATGTCTTCTTCATTTATTAATATCAATATGTACTCTTTAGCTAAGCTAATTGCTAAGAAGCCTTGCCTTATTTTATTTTTTTAACAGAAAAAAGTGAAGTTATACCTGGTTCATACTTATAAAAAAGAAAACCAATGGAAAGACAAACCAAAAGGTTTAGCCACACCTTACTGGCAGCACCATTTATCAGTCCGAAATAAACTACCTGCACTAAAAAAATATGGTAAGAAGCTTTGCCAGTGGTACTGAAAAACAATAAAATTTTATTGGAAGATTGATTTGGCAAGCTTTTAAAACTTAAATAAACTAAAAACGCAGCGTAGCCAAAAGATAAAATTGTCTGTATCTGCCACTCAGGCCGTATTTGTTTAATGTTTTGCTCCCCATACTGTAACTGATAAAGATAAACACAAGCGGCAGCAGCAACAGTAACAAGAAGCGTCATCACTTTAAGATTAACTTTATTTGTAACAATTCTTGACAGAGCCATTCCAAAAGCAATAGCCGAGAAATATCTCGGGAATGCCGCATCATAGAGGTAGCTTGCATGCTCAGTCATGGATATCCATTTAATGAACAAGAGAAAAAGTACTTCCAGCAGGACTAATAAAACAATTGTTAAGGATGCTCTGGCAGAAAACCCATAGCCAATAATGGGAAGAAACAGTACTGACTGCAGCAGAAGAGTAATAAAATAGTTTCCTGGTCCTGAAATGGGTAATAGTCCAATAATACTGAACTCATTGAACATTAAAATACTGTTTCCTGAAACACATAGCCAGATAAGGCCCATAATTGCTGATACTATAAAAACTATAATACAAGGGATTACTAAGCGACTGGCTCTTTTTTGAAAATATTGCTTCGAGTACAGATCTGTTAATTCCGGTTTCTTAGCAGAAGATGATAAACCAAGATTTAAACCCATTACTACCATGAACAGCGGTACAGCCTGCCAGATGTGATAAACAGCGTAATAATCTACTAGAGTAGCTTTGTTCAGGGAGTGCAACAGCAGTACAGCTAATATGGCAAAGCCCTTTATAATGTCAATTTGCTGATAATACTGCTTCACTAGTTAATGATAAAATATAAATCAAAGGCTATGTATTGGTTTGCTAGCTTTTGGTCTGTTATTTTAATAGTTAAATACTTATCTTTCTGAAGCTAAATTGGCTGCCACTAAACAAGATAAAAGACAGGTACTATAACTATGGGATTAAGCTCAAACTACAAATTCTTACTGTATTTAGGATGTTTGTTTGCCTTTATTACCTGTTTTGTAAGCGGGTTGGTCACATTCCTGTTTTGGGGTGATGTTGCTCTCGTTCCTCTTTCGGGAACTAACAGTTCCCTTGTACACCATTTGCTTTCAAGTTTTATCTATGGTTTTGTACTCAGCTTACTTACAACTAGTATTACAAGAAGAGCCTTACTAACAAAGAAAGTTCTACCGTTACACTGGCACCTGAAAAGCCAGACTTTAATTGACCGCCTTCCGTCCAATATTTTACACCGTTCGTTTATGTTAGGTTTAGCTGGTACTACAATGGCTGGTGTTTCTATCTTTTTATTTGACTTAGAACAGGTTTATTTAATGCCGCTTAAAGAGTTCATAATCTTCAAATCAATTTTTGCAGCATTGCTAGGTGCTGCTGTTACGGTAATGGCTGTTTATCGGGCAATGGTAGATTCAAAAGTTAGTCCTAAACTGTAGCTTATAATAAAGGGCACACTGAGAATTATGCGCCCTTTATTATTTCATTCTTTGATTTATTTAAGCTTATCTTTCAGTATATCAAACTCAACGGGCGGCGATATACGCTCATACAGAATAAGGTAAACTGCGTTGGTAATGGGCATATCAACCTTAAGCTTTTTGTTGAGATCATATATACTTTGTACAGCATAATACCCTTCAGCAACCATGTCCATTTCAATCTGGGCAGACTTAACCGTATAGCCACGCCCAATCATGTTACCAAATGTACGGTTGCGGCTAAACTGCGAGTAAGCTGTAACAAGTAAGTCACCCAGATAAGCAGAGCCACTTAAATTACGATGTAAAGGCATAATTGCATCCAGAAATCGTTCGATTTCTGGCATCGCATTAGAGACAAGCACAGCCTGGAAATTATCGCCAAAGTTCAGGCCTCTGGCAATACCACAGGCAAGGGCTATTATGTTTTTCATTACGGCACAATACTCAATTCCATCTAGGTCATCCAGCGGGTTTGCTTTAACGTAACGGTTACGCAGTAACTCACAGAAGCGCTCAGCTGTGTCTAAGCTATGGGAACCAATGGATAAATAAGATTGCTTTTCAAGAGCAACTTCTTCTGCATGGCATGGGCCCGCAATTATAAGCTGGTGCGTATTTGGTACATGGTATTTCTTTTCCATGTAATCCGTAATCAACAGGTTTTCTCCAGGAATCATGCCTTTTACTGCTGATACTACTACTTTGCCCTTTAGTGCATCCTCCTGTAAATCGGCAAGTGCCAGCTGCACAAATGCGGCTGGCACTGCCAGTATAACCCAGTCTGCGGCGGCCACTACAGCCTGTATGTCCGAAGAAGGCTTTACGTAATTCAGGTCGAAAGACACCCCGCTTAAGTAACGGGGGTTATGTCTGTAATTTATCAGGTGCTGCACATCGCTATGGCTGCGCATCCACCAGTGTACTCTTGACTTGTTTTCTGAAAGGATCTTAACCAGTGCCGTTGCCCAGCTACCTCCTCCTAATACAGCAATTTTTTCCAAAACAGGATTAAGATAGATGTTAGTTCAAAAGATTACTCTGCAGCTATAGCAGATTTGTCAAGGGAACTGGCATCTTTAACAGCTACTTTTGAACCGTCACTTAAGGTAGCAGAAACAGCCCTGAAAGGACCAGAAACTACTCTTTGTCCTGCACTAAGGCCACTTTGTATCTCAATATTCTCAAAATCGCTGATGCCAGTTTTAACCTTCACAGTTTTAACCGTGTTAGTTGCATTGTCATAAACAAATACTACCTCTTCTACTTGTGCCGGAGCTGCCTCCTGTTGCTCAGGTACCGCACTTGCCTCTTCCTCCTGTTCTTCTTCTGGTGCTGCATTTTGTGGCTGGCCACCGGCAGAACGGGTAGTTACTGCTGATAAAGGTACGGATAATACGCCACTTTTTTTCTCTGTCACAATATCTACTGATGCTGTCATACCTGGTCTGAACGGGCGGCTGGTAACTTCCTGCAGGTGCTCATAAGACTCGTTCAGCAGGCGTATGCGAACCTCAAATTCTGTAACAGCCTCTAGTGTTGCAGCATCTTTGGCAGTGTTTGCTATGGCTGTTACCACTCCTTTAAACTTTTCATCACGACTGGCATAAGAGTCAACTTCCACAATTACAGAGTCTCCCAACGACACGCGGATAATATCATTTTCATTAACATTTACACGTACCTCCATGTTGTTCAGGTTTGCAATGCTCATAATCTCTGTACCTGCCATCTGAGAAGTACCAACTACACGTTCGCCCTGCTCTACATTAAGCTTTGATACAGTACCACTTACCGGAGAGTAAATGGTTGTTTTGTTTAAGTTTTCCCTAGCGTCTTTTAAAGAGGCCTGTGCGCTTTCAACACTATATTCAGCGGCTCTGACACTTTGCCGTAGCGATTCAACTTCCTGTTTGGTTGATTCATAACTAGCTTTAATTTCCTGCCATTCTGATTCAGAAATAACACGCTGGTTAAACAGCGCCTGGTTCCGCTCATAGTTTTGCTCTGTCTGAACAAAACTCGCCTGTGCCTGTGCCAATCTAGCTCTGGCTTGTGCCAGATTAGCACGTGTCTGATTTACACCAGCTTCCTGTGCATCTACCATAGACTGATAGTTGTCGGGTCTGATGCGAAGCAAAAGCTGTCCTTTTACAACAGAGTCTCCTTCTTCTACATTTAATTCTATAATTTCACCAGATACGTCTGGACTTATCTTTACTTCTGTTTCAGGTTGAATTTTACCTGATGCACTTACTTTTTCAACAATTTCAGTTGTTTTTGCCTCAGAAAGGACTACTTCAACACCATTATCTGAGCCAATCCATCCTGCTTTCTTCGCTACTACAACAAAAACTATAATTAAAACAAGTACACCAATTAGAATAGGGATGAGTCTACTTTTGTTCTTCGCCATGTTTATTTTTTAGAATGATAAGTCTTTTCCTTCGTAGAAGTCAAGAATTTTAAGTTTAAAAATATACTCATACTTTGCCTGAAGCAGACTAGACTGTGCTGAACGGAAAGTGTTGGCAATAATATTAAAATCAACCGAATTTATAACACCTGCATTAAGTCGAAGCTGTGCGTTCTGATAGCTCTTTTCTGAGGCAGCAAGTTGTTGTTTGGATGCAACATATCTTAGTTGAGCGGCTCGGGTATCTACGGCCGCCTGCTCTATTGTCTGGCGCAGATTATTGCGTGCAATATCGGCATTCAGTTTGGCATTCTGCTGTGAAATTTTAGCTCGTTCAACATTTATCCTTGTCTGAAGTCCATTAAAAATAGGTACCTGTAACGATAAACTGAATTGGTTCCCTATGTTATCCTTAAACTGATCTTTTAAAGAGTAATCGATCTGTTCGGCGCTGCCTTGAGGCACGTAGAGCGAAAAAGGTTGTGTACGGGCTTCATCCAGAAAACCTACTAATTGTTGTGTATATATGGTTTCTCCATCCTCTAACTCTCTTAAAAGATATGACCTGCTGGAGTAGAAAGTGTTTATACCGGCATTAAGTGATAACCTTGGCAGATACGCCCCTCGAGCAATATCCAAGCCCTTGTTTGCACTTAAAACCCTTACATCGGCTGCCTTAATGGCAGGAAGTGTTTGAATAGCTACATCATATACCTGATTAGGGTCTGATATAGCAGGCTCCAGATCAGGCTCCGGGAGTTCTGGGATCTCAACTTCTATGTTATCCGGATTGTCCAGGTTTAATAACTGTATCAGGTTAAGTTTTGCAATATCAAGCTGGTTCTTTGCAGTGATAATATTCAACTCATCTGTCGCCAGCTGAGACTGAAGGTCTAACACATCATTTTCAGCCACACTTCCAGCTCTGAAGAGTATCTGGGTGCGCTCTAACTGCTGTTGTGTCGTATTTCGCTGCAGCTGATTTGTTTTCATTAGCTCATCAGCGAATAATATGTTCAAGTAAGCAGTTACAATTTGTATGGTTATATCATTTTGAACAGAAAGAATATCCTGCTCACTGGCCTGTAGCTCAAGGGAATTCTGCTTAATTGTATTGACCTGCTGAAACCCTGCAAACAAGGGAAGCGAACCGCTGACAGAGACACTACTGGATCGTGTTTGCTGGGTTCTGATATCATAGGTTGCCGGGTCAATGTTTGTACCATTGTTAATTGAATAAGAACCGCTCCCGTTTATACTTGGCAGGCGGCCAAACTTTGAAAGTTTCAAGTCAGTACTGGCAAGGTCGCGGTTTATTTTGCTTTGCCTGACCTGCAGGTTATTAGCCTTGGCATAATTCAAAGCCTCCTCAAGCGACCATATTTGGTCGTTTCCGGTGCCGTCTTGTTGTGCAAAGGCACCCGATAGTCCAGTCAAAGAGAGGCCTATCGCCAAGAGTACTTTCTTTGATAGTTTTTTCATAGTAGCGTGTTAGTTAGAGGTCGATATTAGGTATGTAAATAACATGTTTCACCCAGCTTAATTGTTTAAGATATTCCAGTGTAACAGGTTTTATGCCTGAGTCCATTTCAATAAACTGACGTGCCAACTCGTTTTTTCCTTTGCGGGAAACACTCATGGTCGCTATGTTACATTCATCATGCGCAATAACAGAAGCAATAAAGGCAATGCTTCCTTTCTGGTCATCTGCATCAATAATAAGCGTGTGCTGGTTAGCTGAAAAGTTAGAGGAAAAGCCATCCACCTCCACTATTTTGATTACGCCACCTCCCCGGCTCTGGCCAATTACCTCAACTTCACGTCCCTGGGCTTTCAGGTTCAGCTTAATGGTGTTAGGGTGCATAGTCGAAGCGTTTCCTACTGATCGGAAGATATATTTTAATCCCCGCTCCTTCGCATATTCAAAAGCTTCTTTTATGCGCTTATCATCGGTCTTGAAATCAAGTAACCCGGCTATTATAGCTCTGTCACTTCCGTGCCCCTCATAGGTGCGGGCAAACGAATTATAGAAAGTCACAACAGCTTCTTCCGGAGCTGTTCCCAGCACCCGAATGGCAGCACGTGCAATACGAACTACACCAGCCGTGTGTGAACTGGACGGTCCAATCATAACAGGTCCTATCATGTCGAAGACGCTACTTTTCTCTGCCATAGAGAATTATATCTATAGGTTATATCGTAAAAATCAAATTTAACAATTAAGTAGCAGTTTAGCCGAAAATGCTTGTTAAAACAATTTTTATTATACAAACTCCTGTTTTTAATCTACCAATCGATTGCTATAGACCATTAAATGCTTACCCGGAGCAACAATAGGAGCTTTAACCTTTATGCAGTAGATGATGGAGTTCACCTTACTGTTTTAGTGAATGCTTGAAGATAATATTTGAAAAATAGAATGACACCTACTGTTATAATTTCCTTATTTTGCGCCGTCTTTACATTTATCTCTTAACAATTGTATGCAATGGAGCAAGCTTTCAAACCTGAAGTGCTAGAGCAACTAAAGCGTCTGGAAGAAAAGTATGTGCCTTTAGGCCAGGATTTAGCAGCTTATCTGGAAGGACTTTATTATACTGAATTTGTTAATTACTGGGATTATATTCACCTCGATACATTATTGAGCCTTCAGAACCCGCGCACAAACATACCCGACGAGAAAATCTTTATTATGTACCACCAGATAACAGAGCTGTACTTTAAGCTTTGCCTGGAAGAGTACAGGCAAATAGCTGATGATAAAGATATGACACTAAAGACATTCATGATGCGCCTGAAACGTATTAATCGATATTTCGACAATCTGATCAGCTCTTTTGACGTGATGGTGGATGGCATGGACCCAAAGCAGTTTCTACAGTTCCGAATGGCTTTAATGCCTGCCAGTGGGTTTCAGTCGGTGCAGTATCGTCTTATTGAGATTGCTTCTACTGACTTGCGTAATCTGGTAGACAAGGCTAAGCGGCAAGCTCTTGGGCTACAAAGTACGCATGAAGAAATGATTGGCTGTATTTACTGGAAAGAAGGTGCTACAGAAGTGGCTTCCGGTGCTAAAACCCTTACGCTTCTTCGTTTTGAAGAGAAGTATACGGACCAATTGATAAAGTTTGCAAAGGAGTACGAGCATAAAAATGTCTGGTCAGTTTATAAGCGGCTCCCAAAAGAAGACCAGGAAAACCCAAAGCTGAAACAGATGTTGCGTGACCTGGACAGCAATGTTAATGTAAACTGGCCACTCATGCATTACAAATCAGCTGTGCGTTACCTTCAGCGCGACCCCGAAGTTTTAGCGGCTACAGGTGGGACTAACTGGCAGAAATATCTCCCCCCGCGTTTCCAGAAACGTGTTTTTTATCCTGAACTTTGGATGATTAAAGAGCTTGAAGAATGGGGAAAAGGATGGGTTGAACGTGTACTGAACGAGGATAAAGTGTAAACAATTATGCTTGAATCAATGTTCAGGATTGGAATTAGTATAGCTTCTAATCTGTTTAAAAGACAACTATACAGTATTTCGCTTTTGCTCTAAAACCAGTACTGTATCTAAATATTTTAAACTAAAAGTTTAAGGTTAACTACCTTACCTGTTGTAAATGAAAAAAAAAGAACTGGAGCTGGTCTTGGCTCCTGAAGTGGCTTATGATGCTCAGCAATTAGAGCGTGAGATTCTGAAACACGCTCAGGTTAATCCAGAGGACGTAAAGTTTATTCATAGAGTAAAACGTTCTATTGATGCCCGTGGTCGGCAAGTACAGCTTCGTGTGCGGGCTGATGTGTATCTTGAAAACCCTCCTACAGATATACTTTCTCCTAAGTTTGATTATGCGGATGTTTCCAATGCCAAGAAAATAATAATTGTTGGTGCAGGTCCTGCCGGCTTATTTGCCGCTATGCGTTGTATTGAATTGGGGCTAAAACCTGTGGTACTGGAACGGGGCAAAGATGTGAGAAGCCGCCGCCGCGATTTGGCTGCCATCAACAAAGAACATACAGTTAATCCTGACTCCAATTATTGCTTTGGTGAAGGTGGGGCAGGAACATACTCAGACGGTAAATTATATACCCGATCAAAGAAACGCGGAGATTTGCAGCGAATTCTGCAACTGCTGGTACAGCATGGAGCAACACCAGACATTCTTTTCGATGCGCATCCGCACATTGGTACGAATAAGCTCCCTAAAATAATTGAGACCATACGGGAAACCATACGTAGTGCCGGAGGTGAAGTGTTTTTTGATAAGCGCGTCACTGATTTTGTTCTAGATAAAGGTGAAATGCGGGGTGTCGTGACAGGAGATAGCCAGGAATACACCGGTGAAGCTGTTATTTTAGCTACAGGTCATAGTGCCCGAGATATATTTGAGTTGCTGCATCAGAAGGGAATTACCATAGAAGCGAAGCCTTTTGCTATGGGCGTGCGTGTAGAGCACCAGCAACAGCTGATAGATTCTATCCAGTACCATTGTGATGATCGTGGTCCTTACCTGCCTGCCTCTTCGTATGCACTGGTACAGCAGACAGTTTACAATAACAGGCAAAGAGGCATTTTCTCTTTCTGTATGTGCCCTGGTGGTTTTATAGTGCCTTCTGCTACAGCTCCTGGAGAGGTGGTGGTAAACGGTATGTCTCCCAGCCGCCGTGATTCCCGCTTTGCTAACTCTGGTATTGTAGTAGCAATTGAGCTGGAAGATATGGAACTGGAAAAATATGGTTCTTTAGCTGGTTTACGCATGCAGCAGACGCTTGAACAAAAAGCATGTGCCATGGCTGGTGGTACGCAAGCTGCTCCGGCACAGTTGTTACAGGACTTTACCCGTCGTAAAACAGGTGGTGAATTGCTGGATACTTCTTATCAGCCGGGTTTAGCGTCTGTAGATATGAACGAGCTTTTCTCCCCGGATATGGCGTACCGTCTGCGCGAAGGCTTTAAAGGATTTGGTCATAAAATGCGGGGTTACCTGTCAAACGAGGCACAGATTGTTGGTGTTGAAAGTCGCACATCCTCACCTGTCCGTATTCCGCGTGACAAAGAAACATTGGAACATGTGCAGATAAAGCGACTCTTCCCCTGTGGTGAAGGTGCAGGTTATGCCGGAGGTATTGTTTCTGCTGCGATGGATGGAGAACGTTGTGCCGAGATGGCTGCTTTAAAGGCTGGTGTGTCTTTTATGCGCTAGGGAATTGTCTGTTCTGCAGCTCATTTTTCTGCACAATTCAGCAATTCTAACTTTTTATCCTTTCTAGATGTAAAAAAGTATATACCTGATGTTGAATTTGATTATATAATAATATGAAAAAGACAGTTGTATTAGGTGCCACGGATAACCCTGCCCGCTACGCTTACAAAGCTGCACATCGTTTAAAGCAGCATGGGCATGAGGTGGTACCTGTCGGAATTAGAAAAGGTGAACTTGTTGGTACTCCTATCATCACAGATAAGGAACAGGAAATTACAGATGTCGATACGGTTACGCTGTATGTTGGGCCGCAGAATCAGCCTTTCTGGTACGATTATATAATAGGCCTGCATCCTAAGCGAATTATTTTTAACCCCGGAACCGAAAACCGTGAGTTGGAAAAACTGGCAGAGGATGCTAACATTGAAACGCTGCACCATTGCACACTGGTAATGCTGGCAACCGACAGTTATTAAATTTTCTGAAGGTTGTTAAACTTGAAGAAGTTAAAGATCGTATAATAAACTATAAATGGACAGATGGCATTGTTGTCTATGTTCATAAAGAAAAAGGGACCTTATTTAGGGTCCCTTTTTTAATTTATTGGGTCTATTTGAAAACCTTAACTTACTTCATCACCCGTTCATTCTTTGTCACTTCTTTCATCAGGTAACGCGAAGTAGCGGCAACAGCAGCATCAGGCATTATGTTCGTACTCAATGCTTCCAATTTGGAAATAGCTCCGACTATTACTTTAAGTTCTCCTTTCATCATTCCTTTATATCCTGCTTTGGCAACCTCCTCGGGCTCATAAAGCATACCATTGGCAGCAAGAGTTTTTTCAGCACCTGCACGTTTAAAGAACAGCGTATTACCAGCGTTAGGACAAAGGGCAGTAACTGTAACATTTGTGTGCTTCAACTCTTCGGCAAGAGCCTCTGAGAAGGATAGTACAAAGGCTTTACTAGCGCCATAGGTAGCCATAAGCGGAGAGGGCATAATAGAGAAGAGAGAACCCAGGTTCAGTATTTTTCCTTCATTGCGTCTTCTCATGTCATATACAAACAGCTTGGTTAGCTGTACCAAAGATATAATGTTTAACTGCATCAGGTCCAGGTCACTTTGCATTGATTTTTCATGAAAGAAACCATAAGAACCTGCACCAGCATTATTTACCAATACATCAACTGTAATACCTGCTTTTTTTACTTCATCATAAATCTCCTGAGGAGACTCTGGCTTTGATAAATCAGAAGTGACGATGCATACTTTTTCAAGTTTATACTTATCCTGTAGCCCATATCCTAAAGCCTTCAGTCTTTCTTCTGTGCGGGCAACTAAAACCAGATTATACCCATCCTTAGCAAACAATTTGGCAAACTCCATTCCGAAACCATTAGAGGCTCCTGTTATCAATACGGTTTTCCCTGCTCCTTTTTTATTTTTTTTCATTATTTTGATAGTCTAAATAATTGATGATGCAACTTTTATGTTTCTTATATTAAATAAAAGCTTTATTCCATTTCTTTATCCATTTTTTGCATTGTTGTAGCCATGGCCGCGTCTGAGGAAACTCTTGTTAAGTCTACCTGTGCTTTATTCATAGCACCTGAGATAACTTTCAGTTCACCTTTCATCATAGCTTTATAGCCGTCTCTCGCCACTTCTTCAGGCTCTGATAATGGCCCATTAGCCACTCTTGTAGTTGCGCCATGTGCTTTATGAAAGAAATCGGTGTTGCTGGCACCAGGGCATAAGGTTGTCACCGTTATGTTAGTATCTTTTAATTCATTAGCCAAAGCTTCAGAAAAAGAAAGAATGTAGGCTTTGGTCGCTCCATAAATAGCTTGTAGCGGTGTAGGCGAGAATGAGGCAACAGAACCCAGGTTAAGAATCTTACCTTCGTTTCGTTGCTTCATGTCTTTCAGAAACAGCTTTGTAAGTTGCATAAGCGAGGTAGCATTCAACTGAATGATATCCAGTTCCCGCTGCAAGGGTGTTTTATAAAAATAGCCGAAATGTCCTGATCCTGCATTATTAACCAGCACATCAACGGTAAGACCAGTTTTCTTTACCTCATTGTAAATCTTCTGAGGAGACTCAATTCTGGAAAGGTCAGAAGTAACCACACAAACTTTTTCCAGTTTGTAGGCATCCTGTAGACTATAAGCTAGTGCTTTCATCCTGTTCGTACTGCGGGCAACTAGAATCAGGTTGTATCCGTCTTTAGCAAAAAGCTTGGCAAACTCCATTCCGAAGCCATTAGAGGCTCCTGTTATTAGAACGGTTTTCCCTTCTCCTTTTCTGTGCTTTTTCATAGCTTTTATCAAATATATAGTTGGCTTTATGGTTATTATATTTTTTAATACAATTCTTATTGTTTACAGTTGTAGCTACACTAATGTTGCATAGCTTGTTTTATAGCATGTTCGGTTACAGAAACAATGATGTGAATAATAACTGTAAGATAAAGAAGTTCTTAGTGTCCATTAATAAATAATAAAGGCCGAACAATGCTTCTTGTTCAGCCTTTTTATGACAGCTTAAGTTATACTTTAAGCTTCCCGTCGCAGTACTTCTAAGGGAGGCCGGTCAAGTATGCCTCTGCTATTGAGCAAGCCAACAGCAAGTGTAAGCATAGTGACAAGTAAGAAAATAATAAACAATGGCCAAATTACAGGAACAAACTCAACCTCAAAGCTAAATACTGCCAAGGCCCAGGATGCTCCGAATGCAATAAGGCAACCTGTGGCTGCTGCTAATAACCCTAAAAGAGTATATTCCAAAGCTGTAATAGCCAGAATCTGATTACGATTTGCGCCAAGCGTGCGAAGCAATACACTCTCCTTTATCCGCTGAAATTTACTTACATTAACAGAGCCTACGAGTACTAACAAGCCTGTAAAGATGCTGAAAAGTGCCATAAACTGAATCACAAAAGAAATTTGCCCAACCACTTCATCCAGGGTCTCTAAAATGAGATCCAAACCAATGGTAGAAACATTTGGAAACCGCTCTACAATACTTCGCTGAAATTGTGCTGCCTGTTGTTCATTTTTGCTTCGTGTCATCAGTACAAAAAACTGAGGTGCCTCTTCCAAAACCCCTTCCGGAAAAACTATCTGGAAATTGCTTTGCACCCTGTTCCAATCTACTTCCCGTATATGTGTTACTTTAGTAGAAATCATTGCCCCCTGCACGTTAAACACTAATGTGTCTCCAAGGTCAGCTTTAAGCCTTTCTGCATAACGTTCTTCCAGTGAGACAGGTATAATATCTTGGTTGATATTATTATTCTCGTCCCAGGTACCTTTCTCTGTCTTTTCTGCGTCTGTAAGGTTGTTTCTGTAAGTGATGCGGTACTCGCGGGTAAAAAGCCATGGACGAATATCCAATGTGGAGTCATTGCGTGCAACCGCGCCTGTAATCTGGTTTTTTCTTTCCAGTCGCACTGTTACCATAGGGTCTAAAAACAGGACGGGAAGCCCTTGTTGTTTGGTCATGGATACGACTTCATCTTTCTGAGCATTCTGAATATCAAATAGGACCAGGTTCGGCTGATCTTCATTTCGACTAATAGACACCTCACTTAATAAGGTAAGCTGGACCATGTAAAGTGTTCCTATCAGGGCGGTGCCTAAGCCAATTGAAACGGTCAATAACAAAGTTTGATTGTTGGGCCTGTACAGGTTTGCCAGCCCCTGCCGCCACACATATCCCCAGTTTGCAGGAAAGAAGCGGCGAATAGCCCAGGAGAGCAGTTTTGCCAGTATTGCCAGCACCAGAAATGCTCCTATAACGCCACCCGTAAAGGACAATGCTTGCCACCAGGTACCCATCTGCCACCACGAAAAGATTAATACAAACAGAATAATCAGCCCATATACAGCCCACTGAAGCGGATCTCTTTGGCTGGTCAGGTGTTCAATAGATGCTCTTAACGTAATTAGTGGTGAAATTCGCCTGATCGATAGCAATGGCAGTAATGCAAATAATACAGATACTATAGTACCAAGCAGCACTCCCTGCAGGGCAGCACCCCATGAAAAGTACGGCTCCACCTCCACCGGAAGAAAAGCTCCGAACAAGCCCGGTAATACCAGTTGAATTATACTTCCCAGTATTGCGCCCGCTAAGCCACCTGTTAGTCCCATGCCTATCACCTGGAACAGGTAAACAAGAAATGCTTGCTTGCTACTCATGCCAAGGCAACGTAGTACTCCTATTGTAGATAATTTGTCCCGCATGTACACATGTATGGCGCTCGCTACCCCCACACAACCTAGCAGCAGGGCCACAAACCCTACTAATGCCAGGAAACCAGCCAGTTCATTATAAGCGGCTCCCATGCCTTCCTTGCGTGTTTGTACAGTATCATAGAACAAGCCATACTCTTCCATGCGAGGTTCCAGCCTCCTGGCTAAAGTGTCAGGCTGTACGGACGAAGGTAAGTCAATGTAATAATAATAGGATATGCGACTGCCCCGTTGCATTAATCCTGTTGCAGGCAGATACTGCCGTGGTATATAAACAACCGGGGCAATAGCCGTGGTTAGCGCTGTTTGCCCTGGTATGTGATGCAGAGCCCCTGCAATTCTGAATTTAAGGCTCCCTACTCTTATGGAATCTCCAGGCTGGGCTTCGTACTGAAGCATCAGGTTGTAATCTACCAGGGCATTTTGCCCCTCTCTAAAGGTACGGCTGGACTCTTCGGGATCAGCTTCAATTTCTCCAAAATAAGGAAATTCACCTTCCAAAGCACGAACCTGGACAAGCCTGGTAGCATCACTTTTGATAAAATAAACCATAGAGGCCAGTCGGTTTTCGTCAGACCTTCTGCCAAGGTTTGAAACAGAGTCTACTAATGCTACAGCTGTAGAGTCAGGTTCTTTGTTCATACCCATCACTAAGTCGGCTCCAATCAACGTCTTTGCTTTTTCGTCTATGGCGACATTTAAGCTGTAGCGAAAAGAGTTAATAGCGACTAGTGCGGCTATTCCAAGTACAATAGACGACAGAAAAAGAATAAGCCTCCCCCTGCTACGGCGGGTATCGCGCCAGGCCATTTTAAGAAGCCATTTAAGCCGCAGTTTCTGTTTTGGAATATCTTGTGGTTGTTGTTCTTCTTTCACGTATTAGTTTAATACTGCAGTAGTAGATTTCTATAAATCAGGCAATACGCTATCTTTCAGCCGGAACGCCAGTATCCGAAACAACTGTACCTCCTTTGATCCGGATGATGCGCTTGGTTTTCTCTGCCAGTTCCAGGTCATGCGTTACAAGTACTAAGGTAGTGCCAGTCTCTCTGTTAAGGTCAAATAAAAGTTGCTCCACCTTTTCTCCTGTTTCTTCATCCAGGTTCCCTGTAGGCTCATCAGCGAAAAGAATGGCAGGTTTATTAGAAAAAGCCCTGGCCAGAGATATACGCTGCTGCTCCCCTCCCGATAATTGCGTAGGATAATGATCGTGGCGCTGTGCCAGCCCTACCCGCTCCAGCAGCTCCAATGCCTGGCGCTGAACGTTACGTTCTCCACGAAGTTCCAGTGGCACCATCACGTTTTCAAGTGCTGTTAAAGTAGGTATCAACTGGAAGTTCTGAAAGATAAAACCGACATACAGGTTTCGGACCTGTGCACGTTTGTCTTCTGAAAGGTTGTCTAACCTGATATTATTCAGGATAACTGAACCAGAACTGGCACGATCAAGGCCGGCACAAAGGCCCAACAAAGTAGTTTTACCGGAACCTGATGGTCCCACAATGGAACAGGTATCACCGGTGTATAATGTGAAATTAATATCCTGTAGTACCGTCAGTTCCCGGCTACCGCTGTTGTATATTTTTTTCAGGTTTTGAATATCTAATATCGCCGACACGTTTTATCTTTATTTTAAAGATGGAATAGGTATTAATGTTGCATCTTGTTATCAACAACAAGTAAAACTTCAAAATCCAATAACTGTTACTATGCGTTATAGGTTTTTGTGCTTGTGTTTAAATTTAGGAAACATTGCTTACATATGAAGATAAAGAACAATATTTTAACCATCTGCCTGCTGTGGCTGTTGTGCCTTGGAGGGTGCGATGCTAACGTAGAAACAAAAGAGCAGACAGCAACAAAGCAGCAAACTAATGAAGAAGGAAAAGCTGATATAGTCCAGACAAATGAGCATACGCAGACAATAGTATTCTTTGGGAACAGCTTAACTGCAGGTTATGGTCTGGAACCTGATCAGGCCTTTCCGGCTCTTATACAGAACAGGATAGATTCTCTTAACCTCTCCTATAAAGTGGTAAATGCAGGAGTAAGTGGTGAGACTTCAGCTGGAGGCAAGAGTAGGATTGACTGGCTTTTGCGTCAGCCGATAGATATTTTTGTGCTGGAATTAGGTGCGAATGATGGTTTACGTGGTATTGATCCATCCAGTACTTATCAGAATTTGCAAACGATAATTCAGAAAGTGCGCGAAAAGAACCCAAACGTAAGAATTGTGTTGGCGGGTATGCAGATGCCTCCGAGCATGGGGCAAAATTTTACACAGGAATTCAGAGAGGTTTACACCCGCTTAGCAGAGGACGAGAATGTTGAACTTATTCCTTTTTTGCTGGAAGGCGTTGCCGGCATTTCTGACCTGAATCAATCGGATGGTGTACACCCTACCGTAGAAGGACAAAAGATTTTGGCTGAGAATGTGTGGGAGGTATTGGCACCAATATTAAAAGAAAATGCCTCCTGAAATTTATTATATATAAATTTTACATGCATAATTAAATCAATTACGCATTGTCAATAAACAGCAATGGCTCCTGTAAAGTAGGAGCCATTGCTGTTTATTATACTTATTTTAAGAGTACAAGAGTAATTCAGAATACGTTACTTATCCAACCTCTGCTTCTTTTCTCAGGACATAACAGCAGGTGCGGGTTTTGTCGCTTTGCCTCTGTTAGTACCTACAATAGCCAAAGAAAACAGAAAAGCCCCTATAACCAGTGCTGCGCCTACCCATTCAGGCGAAGTAAAGCCTAAGCCTGCTGCAATAGGCACGCCACCTAGGTAAGCACCAATCGCATTTCCTAAATTAAATCCGCATTGGCTCACAGAAGCAGCCAGCATTTCAGACCCTTTTGCTGCATGTATCATTAACATCTGCACTGGGGATGCCATAGAGAAAGCAATGGCGCCTGTTATAAAAGTCATAAGAAGGGTGGCACCTTTATACTCCGCCGTGAAAATGATACTAATAAGTGCTGCAGCCATCATAAGTAATAGCCAACAGGTTGCCTTTAAAGGAGAAAATTTATCTGCCAGACGACCTCCTATAAGGTTACCGACAGCCATACCCACGCCAGCTATCACCATAAGCCAGGTAACAGCGTTGCTGCTGAAGCCTGCAACCTCTGTAAATAAAGGTGCTATATAGCTAAACCAGGCAAAAAAGCCTCCGTTTCCTAAAATGGAAATAACAAAAATAAGCCACGGCTCGGCACGGGTGAATACTTTTACCTCTCTCTTTAAGCTGGATTCTTTTGAAGCAGGAATTTCGGGTAACCAATGTTTCAGGCTTAGCACAGCCAGTATACCTACTACAACTATAATGGCAAAAGTAATACGCCAGCTGAAATTGTGACCGATGTATGTTCCCAATGGCACCCCAATAATATTGGCTATTGTTAAGCCAGCAAACATAATGGAAACAGCCTGTGCCTCTTTGCCAGGATCAGCTAAGCGGGCAGCTACTACTGCTCCGACTCCAAAAAAAGCGCCGTGCGGCAATCCGGAAATAAATCTTGTGAGCAGCATTAGTTCATAACCAGGTGCAAACACAGACAAAGCATTGCCTATAACAAACAGCACCATCAGCCCGACAAGGGTACGCTTTGGGGGAATTTTACTAGCCAGGGCAACCAATAAAGGTGCCCCAAACACTACTCCTAAGGCGTATGCAGATATAAGGTGCCCTGCTGAAGGAATTGTGACATGTAATGTGTTTGCAACATCTGGTAAAATTCCCATGATAACAAATTCTGTCATTCCAAGGCCAAAGCCGCCCATGGTCAGTGGTAATAATTTAGATTTCATAAGTGGATAGTCAATCAAAAGCTATTAAGGGATTGACTGGTTCAGGTTTAAAAAAGATAATTATGTTGATGTTTACACTCCAGTAGGCAAACCCCATCTATAGCAAAATCATAATAGAAGGTGGGAAACACTCTTTAGAGTTTTAGAAAGTGCAAAAGTAGCTTATGAAGCGGGATATTGTGCTTGTTTATTTTAATTTGTTCGTGAAGGTGATAGTTTCTTTCTCTTAACTGTTCCCAAAAAAGCTTTTACATCGGATGAACATTTAAAAAAAACTTACTTTATCTGGTACCGTATAAACAAACGGCTAAAAGTTGAAAAGTTTTTTTAATAAACTACGGAAAAGGCTCCTCATAATTTATGCAGGAGCCTTTTTTGTTTTAAACATTTGCCAGATATCAATCCAGAATGTTTCTAAGTTATAAGATAAGTAATTCAGGTGCTTTAACTTGGTTTATAGATACTTACCAGCTTCCTCCTAATGCTTTAATATAAGCTACTGTATAAAGCAGTTGCTGCCCTTTCAGGTTAACCGACTGTCGTTCAAGTTCAAGAGCAGTTCGTTCAGCATCTACTGCCTCCAGGAAGGACGTTAACCCTTTAACATAAAGTTCTCTGGCATATTGCCGGGTTTTTTGAGCTGACTCCAGTGCCTGTTGCTGTATAACGGCTTGTTGAGACAATTGCTGTAGGTTAGCTAGTGCAGTTTCGGCTTCCTGAACAGCAGTCAATATTCTTTTCTGGTAAGTTGCATTAAGCGTTTGCACCTGCTGCTGCGCTATTACGATATTGTTTTTATTTCGAAATCCTTCAAAAACAGGCACAGAAATAGTACCTCCCAATAAATAAGTGCCACTGTTTTGATTTAATAAAGGGCTTAGCTCTCTTGAGGTTAACCCGACAGAACCTATTAAATTAAACCGAGGCAGTACAGCTGTCTTGGCAACTTCCACTTGGCTATTTGCAGCTGCAACCATTCGTTCAGTTTGCATCAGGTCAGGGCGCCGGTATATTAAATCTGTTGGGGCTGTGGCTGGTACATGAGGTAAAAAAACAGGTAAGGAACCTTGTCTTATTTTAAAATCAGTAGGAGAAACGCCTAACAGTACAGCCAGCGACATGCTGACTTCCATACGACTCCTGTTCAATGCTTCTAACTGGAACTTTGTATTGGCTACTTCTGTATCTGCACGCTGTACATCCATTTGGCTCACCAGCCCTGCCGTGTAACGAGCGCGGACGATCTGTAGAGTTGAATCACGCAGGCCTATACTTTGCTGTAGCACTTGCCTTTCTGTATCAACCGACTGTAGTAAAAGATAAATTCGGGCTATTTCCGTTGTAATCGTTAGCTGCGCCGCCTTATATTCAGCTTCAGTAGCTTCAGCAAGCTGCTGACTTGTTAGTACCTGGTTTTTTACCTTATGCCATATGTCTACTTCGTAGCTTACATCTAAAGGAACCTGATAGGTATTTAACATATAGCGGTTCAGCACTTGTCCTTCCTGCAGTTGGATAGTGGTAGGGCGGTTTGGTGCCAGGCTTTGCTTAGCAATGTAGGGGGTTAAGCGCACAGAAGGGTACCAGTAAGATTCAGCTACTTTTACACGTGTCCGAGCTTCCTCTACTCTGCTCACTACCTCCTGTAAATCCAGGTTATTCGCTAAACCTGTTTTCTCCAGAGAGTCTAGTAAGGGATCTTTGAAGACAGTCCACCATTCGTCAACAGGTCTGTCTGAATATGATTCGGAAACAGAAGAATTAGAAGTATCTGGATTAGTTTGTTGCGCATAAGATAACGAAGTACTGCCTACTGTTAAAGCTCCAAATATATACTTTAAAAGTCCTTTCATTTGTTAAGCCCTCCTATTTAGCTGACGTTTCTACTGCTCTCACCTGTACCAGCTGTCCTTCCTGCAGATTGTCAGTAGGGTTAAGAACTAGTTGCTCATTCCCGTTTAGCCCACTGACAATTTCTACGGAGGTGCCAAAATCTCTTCCTATTTCTACAGCCTGTAAATGCAGTGTTTTATCGTGACTAACTAGCATTACTTTAGGGCCTTCTGACTGAACAAGTAATGTATTAGCCGGAATGACTACGGGCGGAGTCTCCTGCTGAACATGAAATTTTACCTGCCCATATAAGCCTGACACAAGTTCTGCCTTTGTATTAGGGATAATTACTTCTGTCAGTAAAGTGCGGGATTGTGTGCGAAGAGCCCCTGAAGTGCGTATGACTTTACCTGTAAACACTTTGCTGGGCATTTCCGGTATTTTAACTGCAACATTCTGCCCTAATTTTATGGAACGATAATATGCCTGTGGCACGTCTACAAATACACGAAGAGTATCTTGCTGTGAAATAGTAAACAGCGGCATAGTGCCACCTGCATTTACAAGCGCACCTAACTCAATATTCCGTGAGGTGATAACACCTTTAAAAGGAGCACGAATTTCCTGTAATGTTTTAAGGGCTTCTAAACGACGAACAGTAGCCATGTTGATGTCATAGGCCGCCTCGCGGCTGTCCAATTCCTGCTTGGCTACAGCACCAGGCAATGTTACACTTCTGGAGCGCTCTAAATTGCTGTTCGCCAGTTTCAGATCAGCACGTGCTCTTGATAATTCCTGGTCTAATTCGGGGGCCTCTATGGTAGCTAATAACTGTCCTGCTTTAACCTCGCTTCCAATGTCCACTAGGCGCTTTTTTAGAAAGCCTTGTGTACGGGCATATAACACTGTTTCTCTGTAAGGCTCTATTTGTCCTGGTAACGCTAAACTGGTGGAATCTTTAGATCTGGTTGTTGTAATTACATTGACAATTGCCACTCTTGTCTTTTCCTTATTAACAGCTGCCTTTAGTTCCTGCTGGTTCAGAATACGGGGCATAACACCAAAAAAAACAAACATAAAGAGCAAGACAGCAGGTACTAGCCAGATGAGGAATTTTTGTCGCATTAGTATAGTAATTTAAGCTTTAAGCAATATCTGGTAAATCATTAGGAAACAACAAGTTCAAGCTCCCTTTTTTCTTTCTTCTTTGCAAGATAACTGAACACAACAGGTACAAAAAGTAATGTCGTAACAGTTGCCAGCAGCAAACCGCCAATTACAGCACGTCCTAGCGGTGCGTTTTGCTCCCCTCCTTCACCTAAGCCTAACGACATAGGTAACATACCTATAATCATGGCTAAGGCTGTCATCAGAATTGGGCGCAAGCGCGTACGACCAGCTTCCAAAGCAGCTTCGAAAGGAGAAAGGTTGGTTTCCTGTAAGGTGTCTGAAGCAAAATTCACCATCAGGATACTGTTTGCAGTCGCAACACCCACGCTCATGATAGTTCCCATTAAAGATGGGATACTGAATGGTGTTTGGGTCAGAAACAGCATCCAGATCATGCCGCACATAGCTCCTGGCAGGGCTGTAATAATAATAAAAGGCAGCCGGAAAGACTGAAAGTTTACTACCATCAGCAGGTACACCAGTAAAGCGGCAAACACAAGACCGATGCCCAGGCGGGTAAATGCACTCTTCATGCTCTCTACCTGGCCATTTACAACTATTTTATTACCTGGCTTAAGCTGCTCATTATACTTTGCGACAATATTATCTATTTCGCCTGATACAGACCCCAGATCGGTTTTCTCAACGGAAGCATAAACATCATAGACCAATTCTGTATTATATCGATTAATGATAACTGGAGCAGCTTTTCGTTTAATGCTGGTTACGTTTGAGAGCAATTGCGGAGTAATTTCACCTTTATTTAAAACCAAAGGTGTTTGCAGCACCTGATCCAGGGAAGCCAATTTATTAGGAGGTGTTTGCACCGCAATCAAGTAAGGATATCCGGTCTTAGGGTCGGACCAGTAATTGGGCTGCACCTGTGCTGAGCCACTTAATGAAATCATCAGGTTGTTAGCTATCTGGCGTTCGCTCATGCCAAACTGGATGGCACGCTCCCTATCTACTTCTAAGAAAAGCTCCGGCGCATCTAGTACCTGATGCAGCCGTGCATCTACAATGCCAGGTACTAAGGACAAGTCTTTCTGAATTGCCCTGGCTACTTTTACGTTGTTCTCTCTGTCATTACCGATAACCTGCACATCAATGCTAGCTGTAAGTCCAAAATTGAGAATTTGAGTTACAATGTCAGAAGCCTGATAGAAGAACGTAACTTCGGGTAATCTTTCATGAAGAATGTCGCGCAGCTTGCGGGTATATTCTAAGGTTGGTTTAGACCTTACTTCGGATAAAGCAACCAGTAACTCAGCATCTGAAGAACCTAAGGTAGCATTATCTATAAAAGTAAAGTTATATGCTTCTGCCGTAAGCCCGATGTTACTGATAATAGACTCCACTTCCTCTTCAGGAATTGTTTCCCGAATGATTCCTTCTACCTGCGCAGCTATTTTTTCTGTTTCTTCCAGTCGTAATCCAGCCGGAGCTCTCATGTGCAGCCGAAACTGGCCAGCATCAACCGTCGGAAAAAAGTCTCTTCCTGTAAAAGGTACAAGGCAAGCTGTAAAAGCAACTACTACCACAAAAATAACCAGTACTTTTTTTCTGTGAGTTAGTGTCCAGCGAAGCGTTGACATATAACCCGTCTGTAGCCTTTCAAAAGCTTTGTTAAAAGAGGTATGTAACTTATAAAACCTACCTTGGGAGGAGTATGCATGGTCTTCAGAGGCAAGTAGCAGATCAGCTAGTGTGGGCACCAGCGTTCTGGAAAGTAAATAAGAAGCCAGCATGGCGAAAACAATTGCCATAGCCATTGGTCCGAAAAGATAATATGCCGGCCCCTCTAAAAACAGAACGGAGATAAAAACAATACATATGGTAAGTGTCGCTACCAGCGTCGGTGTGGCAATTTGCTGGGCTCCTTCAACAATCGCTTTCCGTAAGGGCAGGCCCAACTCCTGGTTACGGTGGATGTTTTCAATAGTCACTGTAGCATCATCCACTAATATGCCTATTGCCAGAGCCAGTCCACTTAATGTCATAATGTTCAGCGTTTCGCCCAACAGGTACATTATAATAAGAGAAGCAAGAATGGATAGCGGAATAGAAATGGCGACTATTAAGGTGCTTCGCCAGCTTCCCAGGAAAAGCAGAATCATAGCGGCAGTTAACATGGCAGCTATAATTCCTTCTACCACTACACCATGTATGGAGGCTTTAACAAATACTGACTGGTCTGACAGCTCTACAATCTTAAGGCTCTTAGGAGCAGCTGCCCGTACTTCAGGTAAAATTTTATTCCTGATTTCGTCTACAACAGCCGTGGTAGAGGCATTACCAGACTTTGTAATGCTTATTAAAGTACCTTTTACTCCCCCCTCCTTTATAATATTCGCCTGAATGTCAGACCCATCATGTACGTAGGCCACATCACGCATATGAATGGTAACTCCATTTACCTGTTTGATAGGAATATCGTTAAGTGCAGAAAGAATTTCCGGCCTGGAATTCAGTCTGACAGAGTACTCTCTTTCACCAAGCCTTGCTGACCCACCAGGCAATGTTAAATTCTGAACAGATACAGCGTTTACTATTTCCTCCGGAGTTACTCCCCGGGCCATCATTAAGTCTGGGGCTAAGTCTACCTGTATTTGGCGGCTTTTCCCTCCGAAAGGAACCGACATACGAGTACCGCGCACTGTTTTAAGCTTGGGTCGAATGCGCGTGCGAACATAATCATAAACCTGTGCTTCTGATAAGCTATCGGAAGAAAAACCTAGCTGTAGAATAGGAACATCGGTGGCATTGTAGCGGAGAATGAGTGGCGGCTGCGTTCCGTTCGGCATCCTTCGGATAATTGATTGTGCACTGGCTGCAGCCTGGGTAACTGCTTCTTCTATTTTAACATCAGGTTGGAAAAATATTTTGACTACGGCAACGCCACTATGTGTCTGCGATTCTATTTTACTGACATTACTCACGTTGCTGGAGATCGTGCTTTCGCTCCAGTTCGTAATCATCTTATCCATTTCATCAGTAGAGAGTCCTTTATAAGACCAGATTACATTAACAACAGGAATATTAATGTTCGGGAAGATGTCTGTAGGTGTCCGGAGAATGGAGAGCACACCCATTATCAGGATCAGTAAAGCCATAACGGCTATGGTATACGGCCGGGTTAAGGCAAGGCGTACAATCCACATAAGCTTGTTGTAAAAGTATATTAATAGGCAATGGTTCTAATTACTAACAGCTTTAATCGTCTTAAGAATATAGGCAATCAGATTCAAAAGCTGATTCTACAGGAGATCCAGCGTACTAATGTTAAAACACTGTTTTAAACAATGCCAACTCCTGTCAAAGAAACACAAGCACAACTTAGCGAATAAATACGATAAACAAAATACAAACTTTGTTAAGTTGATAATATCTCAATATATAGCTGTTTTTTTTGGCATGAGAGTAAAGGTGATTATAATTGTACCTGATGTCATTTTAACTAAAAGGCGATATTTAGCTCCTGATTCTGTCTCAGAAAAAATATTTTCAAAATTTCATCAACTAAAACAACAACCCATCCGTATAAACAAATGGCTAAAAGTTGTAAAGTTTTGAAATAAACTTGCAAAGAGAGAGGCTCCTATCTGATAGGAGCCTCTTTTTTTATTTTAGTTTTTTTATTAGACTGGATCAGGGCAGTTAATCCTCTGAAACTTCTGCTTTCATTTTTTCTGCAAGAATAAAATAAGCACCTCGTTGTACTACTGTAGAATTAGCAGGTAAGCTCTCTATGAGAGATACTTCTGTATAACCATTTTCTGTAACCCCTGTTTCGACAGGTAACATTCTGAAAGTTGTGCTACCTGCTTTTAAGAAGATATGGGGTTTGCTCTGGTACAGTACCACGGCCTCTTCCGGCAGCGATGGTACTGCATGTTTACCAGTAAGAATGTTAGCATTGATGAACATACCTGGCAGGAGCCCTTTATGTGTGTTGTTTTTAATTTCGGCATGAACCGGAACTACCCTTGACTCGCCTTCAAAAGATTTACCAACAGCAAACACTTCAGCTTCTATTTCATCAGAGGCAACATTTGGGAGTGTAAATATAACTTTCTGCCCTTTTTCTAATTTATGGAAATCTTTCTCGAATACATTCAAGTCCAAGTGTAGGTGATGATCATCAACTAATTGCAGTATAGGCTTATTTGGTTCTGCAAAGGTACCGATATTAGCTTCTATTTCCTGCACATAACCGCTTATAGGCGCTATGAGATTGATGGTAGACGTTATGTTTCCAGCCTCTACTCGTTTAGGTGATATACCAAATGTTTGAAGCTGGGTAGCCAGTGCTTTAAGTTTAGCCTGTTGTACCTGAAGGTCTGTATGTGCCTGCTCAAACTTTTTTCTTGCCCCAACCTGTTCATCTGACAACGTTTTCTGCCGCTCAAAATCCTGTTCTGCAAAAGCCAATTGGTTACGGGTGGTCAGGTAGTCCTGCTGCAGCTTTATCAATTCTGGATTTTCGATAGTCGCCAGCACCTTTCCTTTCTGTACGAAATCACCTTCAACAATTGTAATGGAACGTACCATGCCTCCAATCAGCGGACTTACACTAGCCCTGCCTTGCGGCGGTAAAGAGAGCTGGCCATTTGCCTGTATTCTTGTTGATAGTTCCCGTTCCTGTAGTGGCCCTACCTCTATCTCGCTTACTTCCTGCTGCTCCTGAGAAAACTGAACAAGTTGCGCGTCAAGAGGGGCGTTGGAGGAAGCTGTGTTTCCATTTTCAGTAGTAACATCTGCTTGAGTGCTACTATCAGTTTTGGTGCAGGCTGTTACAGCAAGCATACCTGCTATAGTTATAGATAATATATAGTTGTGCTTTAACATGACTATTCGGCTCCGGATAAAAATTGTAAGTTGATAATACTCTGGTTGTAGTTTAAAAGAGAATTCAGATGTTCAGAACGTAACTGGTAAGCCTGCTCCATCGCCTGTACATAGGCTATATAATCCACCTCTCCTAACCTGAAGCTAAGATCGGCTGCCTTCTCTAGTTGTGCTGCTTGCTGGAGAGCTCCCTGCTCATAATACTGCAACATATCTGCTTCTTTCTGAAACTGCTGCACGGCATTCTGTAATTCAGTCTGAAGTGCCTGTTGCTGCGCCTCTGCCTGACTTCTTGCTGCTTCATTATTAAGCTCTGCTGCCTTAATCCGTGACTTTTGTGCTCCAAACCATAATGGTATTGCAATACCTGCCTCCACTCCTGTAAAACGGTCTGAATAGCCGTAAAGCCTACCAGGCTCACCTACAGGGCTTTCTCCTATAAATGTCTGGTTAAAATATCCAACAGATAAATCAGGCATTAATCTGGCATGTTCCAGTTTTGCTTGATGCGCTGCAATATGTACATCTGTATAGAGCAGATCCTTAATAAGTTGTGAAGCCACAGTTGAATCTGTGGTTAAAGTAAAACTATAGTGAACAGGATCTTCTACGGCAAAAGCAACAGCACCTTCTGGAGCGTGTATGAGCTGTTTAAGCTTATTTTCTGCAATTCTGGTGTCTGCTTTTACTCTGGCTAATTCTGCACGTAATGATAATCTCTTTGTTTCGGCTGTGGCACGCTCCAGAGCACCTGTTTCTCCTGTTTCCTGCCGAAGTACAGCCGCACGCTCAAATCTGCTATATAATGAGTCATGTGCCAGCAACAGCTTTTGCAGAGCATGCAAGTGCTGTAGGGTTTCAAATGCCAGCTTTACATCTCTTGTTAACTGCCTTTGTACTACCTGTTGCCTTAGCTCAGCCCGGTTTGCCTGCGCACCTGCCAGCTTCGCTTGCTGTGCATATACCGTCGGGAAAGCAAATTGCTGAGAAACAGCAATGTATTCATCAGTTTCAACAGTGTTGATTTGCCCCCGGGAGTAACTCAGGTTCGTTTTAGGCAAATCGATAGCAGCGTGTTTTAGCGTTCTCTGTCGTTCTGCCTCAAGTGAGGCAGCTTTTAGACTTTGGTTATGTTCTTGGGCATATTTCAGTGCCTCCTGCAAATTTAACACCTGAGGTTCACCCTGTGCCTGGGCTTTACCTGCAAAACTTATAGTTGTGCTTAAAACCAGCAGTATGAAAGTTTTCACATAAACAGGCTTAAGTTTTTTCTCTTCTCTGGATGTAAAAATAAAATACAGCACAGGCAGCACGACTAGTGTAAGCATAGTAGATGTGACCAAGCCTCCAATGACCACTGTTGCCAGTGGTTTTTGTACTTCGGCCCCGGCGGAAGATGAAAGCGCCATGGGTAGGAAACCTAGCGCAGCGACTGAGGCTGTCATTAACACAGGTCGCAGGCGTATAGTAGTCCCTTTTATGACACGCTCGTATACATCTTCCACGCCCTCGCGCTTTAGCTGATTAAAATAACCAATCAGTACGATCCCGTTTAATACGGCTACACCAAATAAGGCTATAAATCCTACTCCTGCTGAAATACTGAAAGGCATATCCCGTAACCAGAGGGCAAACACTCCTCCTATGGCTGCCAGAGGTATAGCACTGAAAATAAGAAGACTTTGCTTTACAGACTTAAAGGTGAAATATAAAAGCATCAGGATAAGTAGTAGGGCTATTGGTACTGCCACCTGAAGCCTTTCTTTAGCGTTTACCAGGTTCTCAAACTGCCCTCCATATGTGGTATAGTAACCAGCAGGCATGTTCAGTTTATCTGCCAACAGCACTTTAACTTCTGATACAACAGACTCAATATCCCGATCGCGAACGTTGAAACCTACTGTGATTCTGCGACGGCCCTCTTCACGTGAAATTTGCATCGGGCCATCTTCAAAACGGATATCAGCTACCTGTTGTAATGGTATCTGTCCTCCGTTGGGCAGAGACAAGTATAGGTTTTCTAAGTCACTTAAACTAGCACGCCTCTCCTGTTGCAGGCGCACAACCAGGTCGAACTTGCGATCGCCTTCATACACTGCTCCGGCTGCCTGTCCGGCAAAGGCGGTTCTAAGTAAAGTGTTTATGTCAGAAACCTGCAGGCCGTACTGCGCCAAGCGTGAGCGATTATAATCCACTACAATCTGAGGCAGGCCAGTTACTTCTTCTACGAAAATATCCTGCACTCCAGCAACAGGCTTTATAATTTTCTCCGCCTGGTTGGCTAAGTCTGTCAGCTTATCCAGGTCTTCTCCGAATATTTTAATAGCCACATCTTGTCGGGCACCGGTAATCAACTCATTAAAGCGAAGCTGCATCGGCTGTTGAAAGCCATAGTTCACCCCTGGAATAACCCGCAAAGCCGCATCCATTCTAGAAGCTAGTTCTTCTTTCGTGCTGGCGCTGGTCCACTCGTCCTTGTCTTTTAGCAGAATCATGACGTCAGCAGCCTCAATAGGCATAGGGTCAGTCGGAATTTCGGCAGTACCAATTTTACCGATAACCTCATCTACCTCAGGGAAATCGCGCTGAAGAATTTCGCTTACCTTTGTGGTGGTCTTAATTGTTTGCTCCAGCGATGCCCCTGGCACCAAGCGCAGGTCCATGGCAAAATCCCCCTCATCCAGAGATGGAATAAACTCACCGCCCAGGCTACTGAAAACAAACAGGCTGGTTGCCAGCAAGGCCATAGCGATGCCTAATACTACCGCTTTGCTATGGAGGGCAAAGCGTATAACAGGCTGGTACCAATGCATCAGGCGATCCATAATCTTATCTGAAATATTGCGTTTGTGCTTTGTTTTCTTGCTAAGAAGCAGCGTAGATACCATCGGCACGTAAGTCAGAGAAAGTATAAAAGCTCCTAAAATGGCAAAGCTTACAGTCTGTGCCATTGGTTTGAACATTTTCCCTTCTATACCCACCAAAGCTAAGATAGGCAGATACACAATTAGGATAATGATCATACCAAAAGCTGCTGAGTTCATGATTTTGGAGGCAGCACTTTCTACTTCCAGATCCATCTCCCGCTGTGTAAGTTTGCGAAGCGGCGAGTCCATGTTCTTTATCACAATGAAATGAAGCACACTTTCTACAATGATGACGGCACCATCTACAATTAAACCAAAATCTATGGCCCCTAGGCTCATTAGGTTACCAGAGACTCCAAAGAGATTCATTAAGCTGATAGCAAACAACATCGCAAGTGGAATAACTGAAGCTACCACCAGTCCTGCACGAAGATTACCAAGCAGCAGCACAAGTACAAAGATTACAATTAGGCCTCCTTCTATCAGATTTTTAGCCACTGTGTTTACAGCACGTCCTACCAGTTCACTTCTGTCCAGGTAAGCGTCAATAATCAAGCCTTCGGGTAAAGTCTCCTGCACTTCTGCCACACGAGCTTTTACATTATCAATTACTTCTGAAGAGTTTGCCCCTTTGTACATCAGTACAATGCCACCTACTACCTCCCCTTCTGTGTTTCGTGTTAGCGCTCCATACCGTACTGGATGGCCGTATTGTACGGATGCTACGTCACTAACCAGCACTGGTAAGCCCTGGCTATTCTTAACCACAACTTTCTCAATATCCTCCAGACTGTTTACCATGCCCAAGCCACGGATAAAGAAAGCGCTTTGGTTCTTCTCAATATAAGCAGCACCTGTATTTTCGCTGTTCACACTGATGGCATCCAGTATGTCAGGCACTGTAAGGTTCAGGCTGCGGAGCCTGTCCGGGTTAAGCGCAACTTCATATTCTTTCAAATAGCCTCCAAAGCTACTTACATCGGCTACGCCCTTAATGCCCAGCAATTGCCGCCGCACAATCCAGTCCTGAATGGTACGCAATTCCATTGCATCGTACTTCTTAGGGCTATTCGAATCTGCATGTAAGGTGTACTGATAAATCTCGCCCAGACCTGTTGTTACCGGTGCCATTTCGGGTGTGCCAACTCCTGCCGGTATATCTTCAGCAGCTTCGTCAATACGTTCTTTAATCATTTGACGGGCCAGGTAAATATCTACATCGTCTTCAAAAACAACAGTAATTACAGATAGTCCAAACCTGGACACAGATCGTAACTCGACCATGTCGGGCACATTGGCCAGGGCAATTTCGATGGGTGTGGTGATAAAGCGTTCTACCTCCTGCGCCGCCAGCGTAGGAGAAGATGTTACCACCTGTACCTGGTTATTGGTGATATCTGGATTAGCATCAATCGGCAGCTTTGTCAGGTTGTAAATACCTACTGCAACTAACACCACCACCATCAGCCCAATAACCAGTTTATTATGGATAGAAAAACTGATAATCTTCTGAAACATGAATAATAACTTAAAAAGGAATAAATAAACCAGCTTCTCTCTTGGCAAAACCTTATAAAAGGCAATTACCAAGGGAGAAAAGTATTGCTATTGCCTTGAATTCTGTTACCTGTGCTTTATTGCAGAGTAATGGTCTGTAATTTATAAGAATGAACTGCCAGCTTGATCTCGGAGAACAAAGCTTATTAAAAAAACCTTTTACAATGATGGAAACTATTGTTATAACATGGCAAAATATCCTGTATTAATGAGATACAGGTAGAGAATTGAAGGCAATTGTAAACTTAAGCTACTTGTCGGGGAGGGTTCCAGATAGAAGAGGTGAAGTGCTTTTCGTTAGGAACAATAAAGAAAAGCGGATAGGTTTCGGGCTGTTCTATAGGTTTACGAAAGACAATGAGCTCAGGCTCTACGGCAATAGTAAAAATAGCGCAGCAGCCACAACCGCAAAATATTGGGCATGTGTTTTCATGAAAAGGGCTTTGGCCAGTAGACTGTGCCGCATCATATACATTAGGATGATGCTCATGCTTGTCCAATATCTGGTCAGTACAAGGCAAGCAAGACATCCATAGCAAATAAAGGGCAAAATATGTCGCCAGGCTTTTCATTATAGCAAAGATAAAACACCTTTAACTATATCTGGCAAAAGGAATGTAATTCAGAATAATTCTAAAATTAAGCTAATATCCATCTTGATAATCAATATCATACATACTTAATAAAGATTTATCCGAAAAATTAAACATATTTATAGCTTCTCAGGCAACCTCCTCTCTAGCGTTTGCATCTAGAGATTAAAGAGCTGTAGTAAGCTCCTGAACAATTGATGAATAAAGCTGATACATAATTTGATAAACAATTACCTTACGTGACTGAAGCGGAATTGATAGCAGGATGCCAGAATGGCGAAAGTAAAGCGCAGAAGTATCTGTATGAACGCTTTGCCTCTCCTATGTATGGTGTTTGCTTGCGCTACCTCAAAAACCAGATGGATGCGGAGGAAGCGCTGCTAAATGGATTTATGAAGATTTACCAAAACATTAATCGTTTCGAGGCCAAAGGTAGCTTTGAAGGTTGGGTTCGCCGCATCATGGTAAACGAGGCCCTGGCTTTTCTTAGAAAGAAAGAACCTTTGCACATGGCTATAGAAGATAATACTGTGCAGGTAGCCTCTGTGGGGGGAGCCGATCATGACATTGCAGAAGGCGAACTTCTGGAACTGCTCCGGATACTGCCAGCCGGATACAGGGCTGTTTTTAATCTTTATGCCATTGAAGGATATTCTCATAAAGAAATTGCTGACATGCTCAGCATCACAGAAGGGACATCAAAATCGCAGCTAAGCAAAGCTCGCACAATGTTGCAGCGCCGGCTTACAGGGCAAAAGGCGATAATTGTTTAAATAAAAGGATTAAAAAAAGAAATGAAACCAGAAGACATAGATAAACTTTTTAAGGACCGCTTAGATAATACGACTCCTACTCCACCCGCAGATCTTTGGAGCCGCCTGCAGGAACGCATAGAAGCAGAAATGCCTCAGCAGGACCAGCCTGTAATGCTGGTGGAGCCTAAAGATGAGAAACGCAGCTTTATGTGGCTTTATTCTTCTATAGCTGCTGCTATATCATTGGTTTTAACAGTTGGGGTCGTGTTCTACAATGTAAAAACAACACCAGAGGTAGGCAGTACATTAGCTAAGAAAGAGCAGAAACAGGATCTTACAGAAACTCCTGTTGTAAAGCAGCCTGCGCCCAAAGCTATTGCTCAGGTTAATGTTGAAAGAAAATCTGAAAAAAAAGCTGATACCCAGGCAACCGATAATGCCAACGCTGCATCTAAGGTTACAGATGAGGTGCTTAACACCAAGGCAATTGCCGAGACCATTACCAGGAAGCCTGTAATTAAAACAACACCTGTAACTACAACAACAGATAGTCCAATGGTAAGCGAAACAGCTTTAGCTGCAAGCCTGCCAACTGAAGTTCCTGAAGTTGTAACACCAGATGTAAAACCTGTAATGCCTGCCTCTCCTGCCTTTGCGGCTACTACTTCCGACATGAACGCGGAGCCTGTTGAGATCATCATTAAGCGCGCTGTAGCATCTCAAACAACTCAGCCAGCAGTAGAAGAAGAGCCAAGTGGCACTGATAAGAAGACAGGGGTGGCTAAAAACATCTTTAAACAAGTAAAAAACCTTGCCAGCGGTGAACCTGTGGAATTATCAGAGATAGTTCGTGCAGATAAAATTTCACTGCAAACCCAAATTGGGAAACAGAAAATTTCTAAAGTAATCAATCTCTAATTTACTTAAAACCATGAAACGTATATTACTACTCCTTTCAGCCATTATCATGGCTGCCGTTACAGGTGTGTCTGCCAAAGGCGGACCTACCTTAGGCCAACGCTTCGGAGACAACAAAGACACCATTGTTGTTAAAATGGCTAACGGCGCTAAAATGACGCTCTACCTTCAGAACAAAGAACAGTTAAAGGCTTTCCAGAACTATAGCCTGGATTCGCTTATGAGGGTACTAAACAAATATGTTCAGCAGGTAGATAACATGGAAGATACTACAGTAACTTCAGATTCTAAAGAAATGACCGTTATATTCAGTCCTTCTGGAGAATCAGGTAATGACACCTCCGAAAAAGTAACTGTTACAGTTCAGGGAACTAACAATCAGGAGGGCGATGTAAGAACCGAGCACCATGAAATCCGGCTGAACAAGACTTTTAAGATAGATGTGGAAGTTGAGGAAAATGGCAATGATACTAAAGTCAACGTTAATGTGCCTACAAGGGCTGAAAGAGACAGTATTCGCATAGCTAACAAGGAAAAGAATTATAAAGCTACGCACACTGGTTTTGACATGGATCTGGGCCTGAATACTTTTGTTAATACGGATGATAACCTGGTGCCAGATCTTAAGCCTTTAGGTTCTCGCTATGTAAGTCTTAACTGGCGCTTAAACTCACAGGTTGGTGGCCGTAAAAGCCCTTTTCACGTTGTGTCTGGTTTAGAGTTCTCTTTCAATAACTATATGTTTGAGCGTAACTATATCGTGGAAGAAATAGATGGAGTTTCTCAGTTTACAAGAGTAGAAGACGTTGACTTTGAGAAATCAAAACTCACTCACTCTGCTGTAAATATTCCACTGATGGCTGTGCTCCAGTTTAAAAGAGAGAATGGAAAAGATGGCTTTCAAATTGGTGGTGGTGGTTTTGCAGGCTATCGCTTAGGCACCCATACGAAACAAAAGTACAGACAAGACGGAAAAACCGAGAAAGACAAAACCCGTGACAGCTTTAACCTGAATGACTTCCAGTATGGTTTGGAAGGTGTGGTAGGCTATGGAAGCCTGACACTTTTTGCAAAATATAATATGAATGATCTTTTTAAAGATGGCCGTGGCCCAGAGGCTAATGTTGCTAGTTTTGGTTTTCGTTTGTTCTGGTAATATCCAATATAATTTAAGGACACCTGCAATCACATAAGACATTATACAGAGGCTGTCTCAATACCTGAGACAGCCTCTGTTCTTTTTTAAAACATTGTTAAAGTGAAAAAAAGAGAGTTGAAATCACTGTTCGCCTGCAACTGCCGCTTGGAAATTAATTTTCAAAAGCAAGCTCTTCTGAAAGATGGTTCTTTGATGGGCAAAAGATATGTAAAGAAGAAGCAACTTGGCATAAGTTAAGAACCTAAGCAGCGGAAACGAGGTAAAGCTGTCAAAAGGCTGTAGCTGACGATACGTTACCTTTGAAACTAAATCTGAAAAGAACACATATACTTCATCATGAAACAAAAAGTATTACTCATTGCAGCTGCTCTTATGGCTACCACTACTGGTGTGTTTGCGCAAAATAATCTTATAGGTAGCAAGGCCTCAAATCAGGAGTGGATAAAAGTAGAAAGTAGCAGTTTAAACTTAGCAGGCACCGAAACTGTAGTTGCTCTGAATCCATCTGAAGCACGAGGAAGTAGAGCCGCCAATAAAGAGGGTAAAGCTGAAATGGTTGTCAGGCAGCCATTAACTAAGGCAGCTTCATTAAAAAGTTTCAGACACCACGAAGAAGGGTTTTACAGTGGTACTTCACTGTTTAGATTTGGTATTGATATAGGTTTAAACCGTTTCTTAAATACGGATGATGCTGGGTCTGCCCCTGATTTAAAAACATTCGGCTCACGCTATGTCAGTTTAAACTGGTCTCCTAATTTTCAAATAGGTGGTATCACAAGCCCATTCTACCTGATATCCGGTCTGGAGTTTTCCTTCAACAACTATATGTTTGATGACAATGTCGTTGTTCAGGATGTAAACAATGTTACGGAATTCACACAAGTAGAAAGTGTTAACCTGGATAAATCAAAACTCAGCCAGTCAGCAATAAACATACCGTTGATAGCTATGCTGAACTTTAAGCGTGCAGATGGCAGCAATGGGTTTAAGGTTGGTGCCGGTGGTTTTGCCGGTTATCGTTTAGGTAGCCATTCCAAGCTAAAGTATGACGAAAATAGCAGCACCGTAAAGCTTAAAATCAGAGATAACTACAACCTTACGGACTTTCAGTATGGGCTTAAGGGAGTAATTGGCTATGGAGCTATAAACTTTTTTGTGAAATATAATATGAATGAGCTTTTCAGGGATGAAGACCGAGGGCCGGAGGCAAATGTGATCAGCTTTGGCCTTAACTTCTTATCATATTAGATTTATAATCCATCAAAGGAGAGGCTATCTTGTTTTAGGCAGTCTCTCCTTTGTACTCTACCCTCTGCGAAAGTTGTCCATAATTATAGCCGTTGCCGTAGCCACATTTAAGGACTCTGCTTGCCCAAAGGCCGGGATCTTAATCAATGTATTTACTTGTTCCGCTACTTCTTTTCTTATACCATTTGCTTCATTCCCTAATACCACAATACCTTCAGGCTTAAGCTGCATAGCATGAATGTTATTCCCATTAAGGGCCGCTCCATAGACTTTATGGGTAGCTGTTTGCTGTTGCAACCATGGTGGCAGGTCTAGGTAATGTACATTTACCCGCGTAAAAGAACCCATGGTAGCTGAAATTACTTTAGGATTATAAAAATCTGCACAAGTTTCTGAGCAAACCACCGTTGTAATGCCATACCAGTCTGCAATACGAATGATGGTGCCAAGGTTACCCGGGTCCCTGATATCATCCAGAGCAATAATAAGGTCAGTAGGTACAACATGTAGAGGAGGAAGGTGACTCATGCTTGCTACTGCCAGTGCAGCATTATTACTGGCAAATGTACCTGCTTTAACTAGTTCCTGCTCTGTAACCACTTCATAAGAAGAACCTTTACGTAAAGCTGCGGTGTTATCCTTCTGGAACGTCTCTGTTATGAATAAATGCTGTATCTCAAAATTTGAGTGAAGCAATTCAAGTACACTTTTTGCGCCCTCAACAACAAAGGCTTGGTGTTGGTTGCGGTATTTTTTTACTTGCAACGAGTTTATATATTTCTGAACTGCTTTTGATAACATAGCCGATTAACGTTTGAAATCACGATTATACATATCTGCTCTCTTAATTACAATTTTAGCTTTCTCTGCTTGTGTACCAACAAAGTTCCTGGCTGATGATGAAAGGCTGCTGGTAGATATAACGCCGCAGGGGCTGGAAAGAATCGAACCCACTGCTATTGAGGTGCTTTACCAGCAGGAACCTAACCGAAGGATATTTGGCTCAACACCTTACCTGGCTCTCTACAACTTCGGGCAAAAATTTTACAGCCCACAGCAAGTAGAGCGCCGCATTGAGCGGCAACGTACAAAACTTCAGCGAAGAATTAATGATGCCGACGACGATTCTACAGAAATAAGGGAATTGCGCATTAAGTTTGATGAACGTATAAACAGACTGCAGCAAAGGAGGAAAGAAGGAAATTTCCTGATGCGTATCGGGGAGCCTCCTGCTATTTATGATTCTACCCTAATGGAGAGAACGATGGAGCAGATCAGCATTTACTTAAACTCCAATGGCTTCTTTAACCATAACGCCGATTATACAAAGGAAGAAAAGGGTAAACTGGTATACATTACCATAAATATTGATGAAAACATCCCCTATCGTTACTCCAATTTAACATATGGTATTCCTGACTCTGCCATTTTACGTATTGTACAGGCTACCTCAGCCCGCTCCCTTATTAAACCAGGAAAGATTTATAATGAGGATGAACTCACGCAGGAACGTGACAGGCTGTACGAAGTGCTACGCAACAGGGGCTATTATGACTTTGCCCGAGCCTACATCGAGTTTGAAGTAGATACAAGCTATAGTGGAAATACCGCGCAGATAAAAACTATTATCAGAAACCCTGAACAGGACTCGTTGCATAAAGTGTACACTATAAATAAAGTTTACTTTAAGAGCGATAGAGACCGGTTTGGTATTAAGCGCGACACTATTGAATACAATGGCATAAACTACATTGCCTATAACCACATAATATCTAAAAACATACTTGATAAAAAGATTGACATTTATCCCGGGCAACGCTACAGCCAGCTTCGTACCTCTACCACACAGCGTAAACTGGCAGACCTGGACATTTTTCAGTTTAATAATGTTTCCTTCAACAAAGTCGTAGATCCTGCAGATTCGGTTTACCGGCTGGATGCTTTTATCAGTTCGCAGCCGGCTAAGAGGTTCCAGGAAACTGCTGAGCTTGGTTTGAATTACACAGAACGAACTCCTGGTCCTTTTTCGAGTGTTAGATTGCGTGTTCGGAATGTTTTTGGTGGAGCAGAAAACCTTGACATCGGTTTACGTGGTGGGTTTGAGGGGCAGATTGGTTTAACAGATGCAAGCCAGACAGTAATGATGAAAGAGTTTGGAGGGGATGTCTCTCTTTCATTTCCCGTTATTCTTCTGCCTTTCACAAACAGGAGCTTGTTGGCCGAATATAACCCTAAAACACGTTTAATTGCCAGCTATACAAATGTAGACCGGGAAGAGTACAAGCGATCGAATTATGAATTAGGACTTGATTACATCTGGCAGAGGTACCGCCATCCGCTTCAGCCTCCAGTTATGCAGTTCATCTTCTCCCCTGTAAATTTAAACATTGTGCAGACTGATGAAATCTCTGATGAGTTTTTAGAAGAACTGAGATACTACAGCCAGGGTAGCCGTTCGTTGGAAGAGAGCTTTAGAAGCGGTATAATTTCAAATATGGCTTTTAACTTTATCTACAACACAAATGATTATCTTCAATCCAGAAACGCTTATTACTTAAGAACATTAATGGAAGTGGGCGGCTTGACGAATGAGTTAGGGCTTGACTTAAGTTTTGGTAGTTTAAGAACATTTCAATATGCCAAAATTAACCCCGACTTCAGAAGGTACATACCTTTAGGCAGAGGAAGGCTGTTTGCTTTTCGGGTAAATATGGGTGTAGGCACTCCTTTGTTTGGCTCATCAATTCTCCCTTATGACAAGTATTTTTTTGCGGGAGGAGCATCCAGTGTGCGGGCTTGGCAATCCAGGCGACTTGGCCCTGGTTCATATGCTACAGAAACATTAGAGTTTGATGGAGATCAGCTTGTACGCAACAGAGACTTTTCCTTAGAGCAACCAGGTGAAGTTCTATTAGAGGGCAGTGCAGAATATCGCTTTAATATGTTCAGCTTTATAGATGGTGCTTTCTTTGTTGATGCAGGTAATGTGTGGGTGCTACGGGAAGAAAAGGCAAGACCTGGAGCAAACTTTGAATTTAACACATTCTATAAGGAAATTGCTGTAGGTACTGGCTTTGGTATTCGTTTAAACTTATCAGTAGTTGTTCTGCGCTTTGATTTCGCCACTAAAGTATATGACCCGGGAGGAATAAACGGTGATAAGCTTGTTCTGAACCAATTTAACTTCGGTGACTTTTTCTCACGCAACAATCAGAGCAATCTGAACATTGGTATTGGCTATCCTTTTTAAAATTATTAGCGAAAGATACATATTCTGTGTTTTAAGTCATTTTTTACATCATAGTATTTTCTTTCAACAGATCAAATAAAAAGAGCTGCTGACTTATTGTTGAGTCAGCAGCTCTTTTTATTTATGCCTTTGTAATTACTAGTATTTTAATAATTCGTCCATTGCTGCTGCAACTTTGTCTGGGTTTGGCAGCATCATTTTTTCCAGCTTTATATTTAATGGAATTGCTGGCAGGTTTTCAGCCCCAACAGTAAATACCGGAGCATCTAAATGTTGGAAACAAACTTTTGATATACGGCCTGCCAGAGATTCAGCGAAGGAGTTTGCCAGCGGTTCTTCTGTTAACACCAACACTTTCCCGTGTCTGCCTACAGATGAAACTACTGCATCAAAGTCAAGCGGGTTTAGCGTCCGCAAGTCCAGTATTTCAACACTACCTTTAACTTTCTTAGCTGCTTTTTTTGCCCAATAGACCCCCATGCCATAAGTAACAACAGTCATACTGTTGCCTGAACGCACCTGCTTATCGTCTGCCTGCTGTACCACATTTGCTTTACCCAAAGGCAAAACATAATGTTCATCGGGCTCAACAGTCTTGGCATCTTCGGTACCAGGTAGCCTGGACCAGTACAAACCTTTATGTTCCAGCATAATTACGGGGTTAGGGTCCAGAAAAGCGGCTTTCATTAATCCTTTCATATCTGCTGCATTACTAGGATATACCACCTTTATACCTCTTATTGAAAGCAACACAGACTCAATGCTGCCGGAGTGATAAGGGCCACCGCCACCATAAGCACCAATCGGAATGCGTATCAACGACTGAACAGGAAACTTCCCCAGCGTCAGGTAACAGCTTTTTGATAGTTCTTCTACCAGTTGATTAATGCCTGGCCAGATATAATCGGCAAACTGTATTTCCACAATAGCCTTAGCACCCACAGCAGACATACCAGCCGTAGAGCCAATAAGGTAAGCTTCCTGAATAGGAGTATTAAATACGCGATGATCACCATACTTTTTGGCAAGCATGGCCGCCTCACGGAAAACACCTCCCAACTCCCCTCCTACATCCTGTCCATAAAATAAGGCCTCCGGGTATGTGCGCAGAATATCATCTACAGCATGTAAGGCGGCATCCACCATATTGGTTTTCTCAGCACCTTCCGGGGTGCGTTCTCCTTCTTCGTCAGTTACAGGTGTTGGTGCAAACGTATACTGCTTATAAGTGGCTGGGTCCGGGTCAGGGGCAGCCAGAGCTTGTCTGAAATCTTCTGCTACTAATTTAGCAGCCCCGGCCACTATCCTGTTTAGTTCTTCTTCATCAATATCCGCATTTAATAGTTGTTGGCGCAGTATAGGTAAAGGGTCTTTCTCCGTGTGTTTCTTTAAATCCTCTCCACGGTACCACTCACTTCTTACTCCTGATGTATGGTGGTTAAGCAGTGGGCATTTGGCATGAACAAGTATGGGTTTTCTTACTTTGCGGGCATATTCAAAGGCAACTTTCATTCCTTCATATGACTCTACAAAGTCAGCTCCATCAAGGCGCAAACGCTCCATTCCTTTAAAACCGGCAGCATACTCATAGGCATCCATGGCACGCATTTCTTTGCCTGTTGCTGATATGCCCCAGTCATTATCCTGCACCAGGTACACAATTGGCAACTCTTTCAGTACTGCCATCTGGAATGCTTCCGAGACCTCTCCCTCTGTAACAGCGCCATCTCCCATAGAGCATATTACCACGGGCTTGTCAGCACTTTTTAACAGCCCCTGACTTTCCAGGTATGCAATACCATGCGCCATACCTGTGGCAGGGATAGACTGCATACCTGTAGCGGAGCTTTGATGTGGTATTATGGGAAAACCTTCTCTCTTAAGGGATGGATGCCCATAATAAGAACGGCCACCTGAGAAAGGATCGTCTGCCTTAGCTAAGAGCTGGAGCATCAGTTCATAAGGTTGTAAGCCAATGCCTAGCAAAAAAGACTCATCCCGGTAATATGGTGAGGCATAATCGAAAGGTTTAAGCTGGAAAGCTGCTGCTAGCTGGACCGCTTCGTGCCCCCGGGAGGTGCTGTGGACATATTTGCTGCAGATGGTCTTATTCTCTTCATAGGTTTCAGCCATGGCCTTGGCTGTATTCATCAGGCGATAAGCTCTTTTGAGAATTGCCACATCCAGGTTTAATTTTTCCAAAGCGTCGTTCACTTAACGTGAGATAGTTTTATTCAAAATTACTAAATTCTGACCGATAGCTAAAATGTAAGTCTAAGTGCGTTTCTATGGGCTTAATTAGGTAATTTTACTGCAGTCTTACTAACATAATATAAAATACGATGTTCAGAGAAGAAGTTGAATTGTTTTTTAAGCAGTTTCAGGACGATCTTTGCCAGGCACTGGAGACTTGTGATGGTGGAGCTACATTTCAGGAAGATATATGGCAGCATGAGGGAGGTGGCGGTGGTCGCTCACGTGTTATAGAGGCAGGCGATGTGCTGGAGAAAGGCGGTGTTAATTTTTCTGCCGTAAATGGCCAGTTATCGCCACAGTTTCTAAAAATGCTGGAGATGCCTGCCCCTGATTATTTTGCCACTGGTGTTTCTGTTGTATTGCACCCGCACAGCCCCATGGTGCCTATCACGCACATGAACGTGCGCTATTTTGAGGCAGGTAACGGCAAAGCTTGGTTTGGTGGTGGCATTGACCTGACACCCATTTACCTTGACATGAAACAGGCAAAAGAATTTCATGAGCAAATGAAAGCTGCCTGCGATAAGCATCATCCCTCTTATTATCCCGAGTTTAAAAAATGGGCAGATGACTACTTCTTTAACGAACATCGTAACGAGACACGTGGTGTAGGCGGTATCTTCTTCGACAGGTTAATGGCTACTGAAGAAATTTCTATTGAGGCTCGCTTCGAATTTGTAAAAGACGTTGCCAGGGCTTTTGCTCCATTCTACACTTCTATAATGAATCAAAATCGTGATCTATCTTATGGCGAGCGGGAAAAGCAATGGCAAATGATCCGTAGGGGCCGCTATGTTGAATTTAACCTGGTTTATGACAGGGGAACTAAGTTCGGCCTTTTGACCAAAGGACGTATAGAGTCTATTCTGATGAGCCTGCCTACACATGCTTCCTGGGTCTATAACTTCACTCCGGAGCCGGAAAGCCCGGAAGAAAAAACACAGGCTTATCTGAAAAAGGATATTGATTGGTTAAATGTGCAATAATCTATGCTGGAGTCGCTAGAAAGGCTGGATCAGGAATTATTTGTATACCTGAACAGCCAGCACAGCCCTTTTTGGGATACCATTATGATTTACGCTTCAGATAAATATATCTGGATTCCATTTTACCTTTTGCTGATAGCCTATATTGTTTACCGCTACCGTAAGCAAAGCATACCTATGCTTTTGTTGGCTATAGCAGCTGTAGGCTTAGCAGATTTTATTGCTTCTGGTGTATTTAAACCTTTTTTTGCGCGGCTTCGCCCCTGCCACAACCCTGACTTATCTGCTATGGTTAATATTGTGCAAGGCTGTGGCGGGCAATTTGGTTTTATGTCTTCACATGCTTCTACTGGTTTCGCGCTGGCTGTTTTCTTTAACCTGATTCTTTCAGACCGCTACCTGTATTTTAAGATAGTGTTGGTAACCTGGGCGGTAATAGTCTCTTACAGCAGAATTTACCTGGGGGTACACTATCCAGGAGACACCATAGCCGGGGCACTGTTAGGAGCATTTCTGGCTTATTTGTGTTCCTTGGCTTATAAAATAGTTTTAAAAAAGAATTCCTCTTTTATTCAATGAGATTGTAGGTCCGTTCTTCTTTGAAATACTATTAAGTTCAGAAAATTAAAATTAAAACAGAGAGGCAGCTATTGTCATAGCTGCCTCTCTGTTTTAAAAGTTGTTGTAGAAACTTTCTAAGTTTCTACAACAACATCATTAACTGAAAACAAGTATAAAGTAAACTAAAAAATTGAGTCTAGTTTAACCATACAATAATTTTGCTTTTAGCGGACTCTTCCATATAAATAGATTCGAATTTATTATATTTCATAAATAATACTAAATGTAAAGTTCTCGCTTCAGCAGAGAAGCATCTTTACTACATTCACCCCAAGAGGCGGGGAACCAACCTAAATAAATCTAAAGCTTGCCTGCAAAGGTTAATAATCATATGACACTCATATAATTCTTTTATGGCTGAAAAGAAAAATTGTGATGCTAATTCTCCGAAAGGAAATAACTGTACGCATCACAGCGAAGAAAGACGTACATTTCTGAAGCAGTCATCCGCTATGATGGCTCTTGCTTTAACACCTCCCACCGTACTTAAAGCGGCTGACCTAGATGAGAAAGTGGCTGAAAAGTTTGAGAAAGTACCTGTTACACTTGAGATAAACGGAGTTAAGCAAAAGCTGTCGGTAGAACCAAGGGTAACAGTTCTGGACTTACTACGTGAGCAGTTAAACTTAACCGGCACAAAAAAAGGCTGTGATTATGGTCAATGTGGGGCCTGTACAGTACATATAGATGGCACTCGTGTAAACTCATGTTTAACTTTTGCTGTGATGCAGGATGGCAAAAAAATTACAACTATAGAGGGCCTTGCTGCTGGTGAAGAATTACACCCTATGCAGGAGGCATTTATCAAGCACGATGGTTTCCAGTGTGGCTATTGCACCCCAGGTCAGATTATGTCGGCTGTGGCTTGTATACGTGAAGGACATGCTAACTCTGAAGCAGAAATAAGAGAGTACATGAGTGGAAACATTTGCCGTTGCGGTGCATACCCTAACATTGTAAATGCAATCCTGGAAGTTAAAAACGGAGGACAAAAAGTATGAACCAGTTCCAGTATGCACGGCCAGCAAAACAAAAAGCGGCGATAGACCTGTTGGTAAAAGACCAGAATGCCATGTTTATTGCTGGTGGAACCAACCTGATTGATTTAATGAAGCGGGGTGTGATGACACCGGAAAAGCTGGTAGATATAAACAGGCTCCCCCTTAAAGGTATTGAGAAAGTTCAAGGCGGTGTTCGCGTTGGTGCCCTGGCATTGAACAGCGCTGTAGCTGAAGACAAAGTTATATTAGAGAAATTCCCTTTGCTTTCGCTGGCATTAAAGTCAGGAGCTTCTGCACAATTGCGCAATATGGCCACAGTGGGTGGTAACATGATGCAACGTACGCGCTGTTATTATTTCTATGACACGGCTTTGCCCTGCAATAAAAGAGAGCCAGGTACAGGCTGTGGTGCATTGGAGGGGTTTAACCGTATGCACGCAATTTTTGGCTTCAGCGATAAGTGTATTGCCGTGCATCCCAGTGATATGAGCGTGGCTCTGGTAACTTTAGATGCTACAGTATTAGTTACAGGACCTAAAGGAGAACGGCAGATTCCATTTATTGATTTTCATCGTTTGCCTGGCGATCATCCGGAAGTGGATACAAATCTGGCCCGAAATGAATTAATCCTTGCTGTGGATATTCCTGAATCGCCTTTTACCAAAAACGTGGAATACCTGAAAGTGCGGGAGCGTGCATCTTATGCCTTTGCGTTGGTATCTGTAGCGGCCGCTTTAGATATTGATCACAACACTATCAGAGATGCCCGTCTGGCTATGGGAGGCGTGGCTCATAAGCCCTGGCGCCTGTCCGAAGCTGAAAAAGCATTAGTGGGTAAACCTGTATCTGAGACAACTTTTGAACAAGCCGCTGAAATAGCTATGCGTGGAGCAAAAGCTTTTGAACATAATGCTTATAAGCTGAAGCTAGCTCCGAATTCCATTGTGCAGGCGCTGAAAACAGCGGCAGGGATAGCATAAATATTACGTATGAAAAAAGCAGTAAAGACGAAGGTTGAGATGGGTGATCCGCTAAACCGGGTCGAAGGTCTGCTGAAAGTTACAGGCGGAGCGAAATATGCCGCTGAGTACAACTTGCCAGATGAAACTCATGGTGTGTTAGTGACTAGTACAATAACAAAAGGGCGTATTAAAAGTATCAACACAAAGGCTGCTGAAAATGCCCCAGGTGTGTTGGCAGTTATAACACATGAAAATGCGCCCGATGTACCCGGTTATAATGCCTCTGTCGATAACGAGGGTTCAAGAGTTTATGGGCAGCAATTCAGGTTGTTTTTTGATGATAAAATTTATCATAATTATCAACCTGTAGCGTTGGCTATAGCCGATACCTTTGCCCGGGCTGATTATGCAGCCTCATTGGTAGAAGTGGAATATGAAGAAGAGTCGCATGTGACAGATATCAGAGATGATTTGAGCAAAGCTATTAAGCCAGAACATCATAACGATTATTCCCGTGGTCAGGCTGGAGCTTATAAAGCTGCTCCGGTTATTATAGAACAGGAGTATCAAACGCCAATACAGGTGCACAACCCTATGGAGCCACACGTCACAACTGCTGTTTGGGAGAGTGAAGATAAAGTAACGGTATATAATAAAACTCAGGCCACAAAAATATCACACAAAGAAATTGCTAAGTCCTTTGATTTAAAAGAAGAAAATGTACGGGCACATTCACCTTTTGTAGGTGGAGCCTTTGGGAGTTCATCAAGAGTCTGGCCGCAGGAAATGGCTGCTATTATGGGTGCTAAAGTTACCGGCAGGCCAGTGCAGGTGATGTTAAAGCGTGACCAGGTGTTCAATATGGTAGGATACAGACCTCGGTCTGTTCAGAAATTTTGCATTGGCTCAACAGCCGATGGCACCTTAACAGGTATAACACACAATGCCTATGGTACCACTTCGCAGTATGAGCAGTTTACAGAGCGCTTACTGGATCCTACTAAATCTATGTACAGCTGCCCTAACTTAGATACAACATACAGGCTTGTGCAACTCGACATGAGTACACCCTGCTGGACACGCGGCCCCGGCGAGACAAGTGGCTCTTTCCCTTTAGAATCTGCAGTGGATGAATTAGCTTACGCCCTGGGTATGGACCCACTGGCGCTAAGGCTGAAAAATTATGCAGAAAAAGATCCAGAGAATAACAAGCCCTGGTCAAGCAAATACCTGAATGAGTGCTATGAGCGGGGTGCAGAGCGTTTTGGGTGGAACAAACGGAACCCAGAACCTCGCTCAATGCGCGATGGCGACTGGCTGGTAGGTATGGGCATGGCATCTGGGATTTATAAAGCTGTCCGCGACAGAGCTATGGCCAGAGCAAAGTTGTTTCCTGATGGTTCACTTCTGGTACAAAGTGCCGTTGCTGATACAGGGCCGGGCTCTGCTACCATTTTCACTCAGATCGCAGCTGACGTAATGGGTACTGACATGGAAAAGACCCGCTTTGAATGGGGAGATTCGACCTTGCCCTATGCACCCGGTCAGTTTGGCTCCCATACGACTGCCTCTGTAGGTTCTGCCGTATATGATGTTTGTACCGCATTAAAGCAGCGGCTACAGCAGTTAGCTTCGGCAGCTGTACAACAGGCTGGCCCCGAAGATTTAGTGTTTGGAAATGGTCATATCCGGCTAAAACAGAGTTCCGTCAGCCTCAGGTATACTGATATTCTAAAGCAGCATAATCTGCCGGAGCTGGAGGTTATAAAAGAGTCTGACAGTAACCCTTCAATGAACAATTACTCAGGCAAGTCTTTCTGTGCCAACTTTGTGGAAGTGCGGGTACATTCATCAACTGGAGAAGTGCGGGTAAACAGAGTCATTTCTGTAGTGGATGCCGGCAAGATTATGAATCATAAAACAGCGCAAAGCCAAGTGTATGGTTCTGTTGTTTGGGGAATTGGTATTGCATTAATGGAAGAGGGAATCATTGACCACCGTTTTGGCCGACATATCAATAATGATCTGGCAAAGTATCATGTACCTGTTAGTGCGGATGTGCCGGCTATAGAGGTTATTCTTATTGATAAAGAAGATCCAGTTTTAGATCCTATGGGAGCTAAAGGAATGGGCGAAATACCTTTAATTGGATTTACTGCAGCTGTGGCTAATGCCGTGTATCATGCTACAGGAAAACGTATCAGGGAGCTTCCGATTACACCGGATAAACTAATTTAAGTTCTTTTAAATCATTCAAAATATTACATAAGCAGCTGGCATTGCATGAGCATTAATTATATTATGAAAGAGCAACTATTAAAAGATGGCGTTATCGGTGACCCGATGAACCGGGTGGATGGCCGGATGAAAGTAACAGGTAGAGCCAGGTATTCTGCTGAATTTGAGCTTCCAAACCTGGCTCATGCTGTGCTGGTAACAAGCACCATCGCTAAAGGGCGCATTAAAAGTTTGGAAACGAAAGTCGCAGAAAGGGCACCTGGTGTATTAGCTGTTATATCACATCTTAACTCCCCCAAGGTCCCTGGTTTTGCTCAGCATGACCATCCAGCAGAACCTCCTACAGGCGGGCAACCTCTTCGTGTTTTTTATAATGACAAAGTTTACTCCAACGGACAGCCTATTGCCCTGGTGGTGGCGGATACTTTTGAGCGTGCTCTTTATGCGTCGTCCCTGGTAAAGGCGCAGTATGAGCAGGAGAAGCACACAACAGATTTTGAGGCTAATAAAGAAAAAGCCTTCATTCCCTCACAGGCAAAAAATAACAAGAACTCTCACCTTGCTGATTATGTGCGGGGTGAAGAGGATGCTTATAAAACGGCAGATATCAAGATAGAAGCCGAGTACACACAACCCACAGAAGTACATAACCCAATGGAATTACAGGCTATTGTTGCCCATTGGGAAGCGGAAGATAAATTAACAGTTTATGACAAAACACAGGCTGTTAAAGGAACACAAAATGCATTTGCGAAAGACTGGAATATTCCTGTAGAGAACGTAAAGGTAATTGCCACTTTTGTGGGCGGTGCTTTCGGAAACGGGCTACACACCTGGCCTCATGAAACCGCTGCCATTATAGCGGCTAAAAAGGTAAACCGCCCGGTAAAACTGATGCTGACACGTGAGCAGATGTTCTTTATGGTTGGTTACCGGCCGCACACCTGGCAGAAGATTGGTATGAGTGCCACGGCTGACGGTAAACTAACGGCTATTACGCATGAGTCAATAGGTCAGACTTCTTCTTATGAGGAGTTTACGGAGTCTACTTTGCAGCAGAGCAAAATGATGTATGCCTGCCCTAATGTAACTACCCGCTATCGGATACTGGCACTGGATGTAAGCACACCCATATGGATGCGGGGACCTGGTGAAGCTACTGGTGCTTTTGCTCTGGAATCTGCTATGGATGAAATGGCTTATGCTCTGAACATAGACCCTATTGAGTTCAGGATGCTTAACCACACAGAAAGAGATCCGGAAAAGAATCTGCCTTGGTCTACAAAATATTTAAAAGAATGCATACAATTGGGCGCAGAGCGCATTGGCTGGGAGAAGCGTCAGCTAAAGCCGCGTTCTTTGAAATTTGGTGAGTGGCTGGTTGGCTATGGAATGGGCGTAGGAACTTTCGGGGCCAACTTTAGAATGGCAAGAGCAAGAGCACGTATGCTGGCAGATGGTTCCGTTATTATTCAGAGTGCCACTACCGATATTGGCCCTGGAACCGGCACTGCTATGGTGCAGATTGCTGCTGACGCTCTTGGTGTGCCTCCTGATAAGATTACATTTCAGTTAGGAAATTCTGCTTTCCCCCATTCTCCTTCCCAGGGTGGTTCTTCTACTGTTTCCAGTGTGGGTTCCGCTGTACATGCTGTGTGCATAGCCTTAAAAGAAAAGATTCAGCAGTTAGGTGGAACGGCTTTTAGCGCAGTCACTCCAGAGGACATCACGATTATTGGGGGGATGATTACTGTACCCAATGATGCTTCGGCTAAAGTGGCTTATGTGGATTTACTAAAGCAAAACAACCTACAGGAAATTGATGTTACAGCAGAAGCCAAACCAGATGATGAGCGGAAAAATTATTCTATGTATTCTTTTTCGGTTCATTTTGCAGAGGTACACGTTCACCCAGTAACAGGCGTAGTAAGAGTAAACAAAGTAGTGTCTTGTGCCGATGCAGGTACTATCGTAAATGAGAAGACAGCCGGAAACCAGATGATTGGCGGAGCAGTTGGCGGAATTGGTATGGCTTTAATGGAAGCGGCAGTTATTGATGACCGCTTCGGCCGTTATGTTACCAAAGATCTGGCAGAATATCATGTACCTGTGCATGCAGACATACCAAAGGTTGATGTCATTTTTGTAAATAAACCTGACCTACATGTAAACCCTATAGGCACCAAGGGTATCGGAGAAATAGCACTTATTGGTATGGCTCCGGCAATTGCCAATGCAGTTTTTAATGCTACTGGCAAACGAATTAGAGAACTCCCAATAACACCTGATAAGCTTATTTAATAGAATCAGCTTCAACCCCTCTCTGTTTCTTAAAAAACAAATAAACAGAGAGGGGCCTTTCTGTGCTACCTTTTACCTAGCAGGCGTGCCACATATTTGCCTACTATATCAAACTCTAAGTTAACAGTATCACCTGGCTTTACATGCTGTAGGTTCGTATGCTCGTAAGTATATGGTATTATGGCTACAGAAAACTTGTCTTCTTTAGAATTCACTACAGTTAGGCTGATGCCGTTTATGCAAATAGAGCCTTTCTCAACAGTAACATTGCCCAGGCTGGCATTATAGCTGAAGGTAAAAATCCAACTGCCATTTTCGTCCAGCACTTCTTCACATTTACCTGTCTGATCCACATGTCCCTGTACAATATGCCCATCGAAGCGGCCGTTTGCCTGCATACAACGCTCCATGTTAACAATGTCACCTACATTGAGGCTGTTCAGATTCGTTTTCTTCAGAGTCTCGTCAATTGCTGTAACGGTAAAGGTATCATCAGCATTTAAAGCTACCACCGTAAGGCACACACCATTATGGGCGATACTCTGGTCTATTTGTAAATCCTGCGTGAATGGACAAGCTATGGTAAAATGTTTATTGGTGCCTTCTTCTTTGATATTGGTAACATGACCTAAGGTTTCAATAATACCTGTAAACATAATTTTCTTTATTTGGTGTAGTAGGTTTACTGCATGTTAGCTATAACAGTTTTTGAACAGTTAGTTAGCTACGGACATACCTGTTTTACTCAAAATTAATATGTTTTTGCGATTTACTCTTCATGCAAAACGACTCTTCATAAAGCTAATTTAAAAAAGACTTACGCAGATTAAGCTGTAGTTTATTATTTTCGCATACTCCAACATCTAAGGCTCTGCTATTTTCCGTATTTTAACAGTAGAGATTCAATATTTAAATCATCAAATTAATGCAAACCGATTCGTACAGACACAAAGGCATGCGCCGGACATTGGTAAATCAATTAAGGGAAAAAGGAATCCGCGATGCGCGCGTTCTGGCTGCTATAGAAGCTGTACCAAGGCATTTCTTTTTCGAAAAAGCCTTTCTGGAGCAGGCTTACCAGGATAAGGCTTTCCCTATCGGTGAGGGTCAGACTATTTCGCAGCCTTATACCGTTGCTTTTCAGACAGAGCTACTCAACCTGAAGCCAACTGATAAAGTGCTGGAAATTGGTACTGGCTCCGGTTACCAGTGTACTGTACTGCTCCAACTGACTCCTTACGTATATACCATAGAGTATAAGCGGGCTCTCTATGAGAAAGCCACCATGTTCTTTAAAAAATATGGCCTTAAACCCTTTACTTTTCATGGAGATGGTTCACAAGGCTTACCGCAGCATGCACCTTATGATAAAATTATAGTTACCGCCGGGGCACCTGGTGTTCCCAAGAGCCTGGTGAGACAATTATCAGTTGGAGGGGCATTGGTGATACCAGTAGGTGATGAAAAAACTCAAAAAATGATGCGTATTACTCGTGTTGAAGAAAATGAGTTTACAAAAGAAGAATTTTCTGCTTTCAAGTTTGTGCCTCTTTTAGGTAAGTCTGGCTGGGAATCTGAGATGTAACTTTTGTGTTGGTTTTATCATCTTTTAGATAGGCTATTAAGCTACATCTTGTTTTTTAGCATAATTTTAAAGGTAAGAAAAAATATTGCTGAATTTTTACTAACAATTAATAGTTAAAATTCTTGTAAATTTTTTGGTTTAAGCGTTTAAGCTTATCTTTGTAACTGGTATAATTGCATGATACGAATGCGTAAACAGAAAAAAGTAAAAGACTCCTACGTTATAATGACCGAGTTGGTATTGCCTAACGATACCAATACCTTACATAATCTAATGGGTGGCCGCTTGCTCCACTGGATGGATATTGTTTCGGCGATTGCTGCCCAAAAGCACTCAAACAGAATAGTAGTAACAGCCTCTGTAGATAATGTTTCTTTTTCGGAAAGCATTAAACTAGGTAATGTGGTAACGCTGGAAGCAAATGTTACACGTGCTTTTAACTCTTCTATGGAGGTGCATATTGTAGTAAATGCAGAGGATATTCCAAGTGGCAAGAGGTTTAAATCTAATGAGGCTTATTTTACTTTTGTTGCTGTTGATCAGTTAGGTAACCCCATTGATGTACCTGAATCAATACCAGAAACCGAGGAGGAAATACACCATTATGAACGTGCTTTGCAAAGGCGGCAGCTTCGCCTAGTTTTAGCTGGCAGAATGAAGCTTAGCGATGCACCGGAACTGATGACAATATTTGATATCAAAGAAAGTAAAGAATAGCTTTTGTATTAATGGTGATGGCGGCTTTGAAGGCAGATAACATTAACAGCGAGTTTCTAAAAACTTTCCTTCCGGAAACAGTTTACTTACTGCCTGAAGATAACTTTACTTCAGAAGAGACTGCTGCTGTGCCCGAACATTTCCATGGAGGCATTTCTGACCAGCAAACTGGTTCACCTGAGCAATTAGCTGCATCAGTTTCAGAAAAGCCTTCTGAGTTACCCAAAAAGAATGCTACTGAGACAAAACGTTTTAATGTAATTGGTGAGAATCTTAAAGGTGTCGTGGTCCTCGTTACTTTGCCTGAGCATGAGTTTCAGAACCTTCCTAAACTAGAGTTTTTACAGAAGATTTTACATGCTATAGGGCTTCAAAGACAGGATGTAGCTTATGTTAACAATCTGACAGGTAAAACTGCTCAGTTTGAAGAGTTAAAGCAACTACTACCAATAAACTACATCATCAGCTTTGCCAGTCGTGTTGATACTGATTTGCCGCATGATAAGTTTACACTTTATAACCCTGTAGCAATAGCACAGGTTCCGGTGGTATTTTCCCAGTCTCTTGCTATTTTAGAACATGATACAGAGCACAAGAAAATGCTTTGGGGGGCACTGAAAAAAGTGTTTTTATAAGAGAGGGTATTCTATAATGTAAAAGCAAAAGCCTTTCCATTATAGAAAGGCTTTTGCTTTTAAGCTGATGAGCACTACTTCTTTAATCAAGTAAGGAGGCTAGCTTTGCTTCTAAGTCCTCTCCTCTTAAACCTTTGGCAATAATCTTTCCTTCTTTGTCTAATAAAACAGTTTGAGGTATAGCAGTCACATTATATTTTAATGCGGCACTATTTTCCCAGCCTTTCAGGTCAGAAACATGTACCCATTTCAGGTTATCGTCAGCAATGGCTTTTACCCATCTGTCTTTAGACTGGTCTAATGAAACACCGTAAATTTCAAATCCTTTATCTTTATACTTATCGTACATTTTTACAACATTCGGATTTTCCTTGCGACAAGGTCCACACCAGGAAGCCCAGAAGTCTACCAGTACATACTTTCCACGTAAAGAAGAAAGATTCTTGGTTTCGCCCTCCGGAGTTGTCAAGGAAATATCAGGTGCCTGCTGACCGATGGCGGTATTCCGATAATCTTTCAACCGATCGTTCACCATAGCCGTGTATTTTGAGTTTGGCAGCTTATCGTTATAAAGCGTTGCCATGCTATCTGCAAAAGCAAAATCATTAACAGGGTCAACTAAGGTAGCTGTACCAAAAGCTGAAACAACAGAACCCGGGTGCTGTGCCAGAAAATTCTTTACCTGCTTTTGCACTACCTGGTACTGATCTTTCAATGCCTCAGCAGAATCAGTTTTGCCAGCATCAATATATTGCGTATACTGTTGTGCTAACTCCTGCTGCTTTAGCTGTGTTTCATTTACCAGTTTATTAAGCTGCTGAAAAAGCTCTGAATCTTCGGATCCCTGAATTTTGGCAGTTCCATTAATGTCTTTGGCATCCGCTTCAATATTAACCTGTCCTTTATTTAATACCAGCATTAGTCCGTTTTGCTGGTCAACAGTAATGCGATACAAAGTCGGCTCAGACACTTCTCCGGAAAACTTAAAAGAACCGTCTTCCCCTACTTCAGCTGTATCGCGTGCTATAAACTGTTGGTCACCAAGCTCAAATAAATAAACCTGGCCAGATGAAGCATTATTCAACTTTCCTTCCAGCACATAACTGTCAGCACCCTCGGATGCCGATTTGTTGCTCTGGCAACCGCCTACTAGTAAGACAGCTAATACCAAAGGAACATATTTCTTTAAACTCATAAGTAACTTTTAAGCGTTAAGGCTATCACGAAGCAATTTAATACCAAAGGAACATATTTCTTTAAACTCATAAGTAACTTTTAAGCGTTAAGGCTATCACGAAGCAATTTAATACCAAAGGAACATATTTCTTTAAACTCATAAGTAACTTTTAAGCGTTAAGGCTATCACGAAGCAATTTGTTAGCCACCTTAGGATCGGCCTTCCCTTTGGTTTTCTTCATGATTTCACCCATAAACATACCTATCAGTGACTGCTTTCCAGCTTTGTATTCAGCCACTTTAGCAGGATTTTCCTCTACTACTGACTGCACAATCTGTGCCAGTTCATCAGAATTAGACTCTTGCAGAAGATTTTGTTCTTCTGCAACCTGAAGTGCAGTTTTTTCAGGATGTTCTAAAAAGAATGGGAACAATTGCTTTGTAGCTACAGAATGGTTTACTTTATTCTCATCTATCAAAGCAATAATTTGTGCGATCTGCTCCGGTGCAAGCGGGAAGTCTCTCACGTGTAGCTGAAGTTCGTTCAGGTGAGACTTTACAGACCCCATCATCCAGTTGGAGGCAGCTTTATAGTTTTTGGTATGCTTACAAAGTTCTTCAAAGTAAAGTGCTATCTCTTTGGCATCAGTCAAAACAGCTGCATCGTATTCTGGCAAGCTATACTCGTTAACAAAGCGGTTATACAACTCTTGCGGAAGGCTAGGCATACTAACTTTAATTTCATCCAACCAATCCTGCTCAATAACCAAGGGCGGAAGATCAGGCTCAGGAAAGTAACGGTAGTCATTCATATTTTCTTTTGAACGCTGGCCATTTGTAGTGCCGGTATTTGCATCAAATCCACGGGTTTCGCCGTCAACGGTGCCGCCATTCTCCAGTATCATAATCTGGCGTTCAATTTCATGCTCAATGGCACGCTGAACATTACGGAAGGAGTTCATGTTTTTAACCTCTACCTTCGTGCCGAATTCTTTAGCATCTTTCAGCATAACTGAAATATTTGCATCGCAGCGTAAAGAACCTTCTTCCATATTGCCATCGCAGATTTCCAGGTAACGAACTAAACGGCGAATCTCTACCAGGTAATTATAGGCTTCAGTAGAGTCTCGAATATCTGGCTCAGAAACAATTTCTATGAGCGGAACGCCTGCACGGTTAAAATCTACCAAAGTCTCAATTTCACCAGGCAAGTGCATTGATTTACCAGCGTCTTCCTCCATATGAATTCGCGTAATACCGATACGACTGTCTGTATCTTGCGCATTTTTTACAACTAAGTGCCCACCTACACAAACCGGGGTTTTATCCTGAGTCAGCTGGTACCCTTTCGGAAGGTCAGGATAGAAGTAGTTTTTTCGGGCATATACGTTATAACGTGTAATGTCGCAATTGGTAGCCAGACCCATTTTCACGGCCATCTCCACCACTCTCTTGTTTATTTTAGGCAGTGTACCAGGGTGAGCCAGCGTTATAGTACTCAGGTTTGTATTAGGCAACATGCCATACTCTGTTGAATCAGAAGAATATGCTTTGCTGGATGTTAACAGCTGGCAGTGAACTTCTAAACCTATAACTGGCTGGTATTTATCTCTTATTGCTTGATCCATCTGTTTAAGTACAGATTATTGATTTAATGATTTCTTTACTAACTCTAAAGCTTTTGCTGAAACTGAAGCAAGGCCTGCTGTGTCTTTACCTCCTGCTGTAGCATAAAATGGCTGTCCACCGCCGCCACCTTTAATTTCTTTGGCAAGTTCACGCACCAGCTGGCTGGCATTCAGGTTCTTATCTGATACTATACTGTCAGAAAGCATAACGGCAATCTGTGGCTTACCATCAATTTCGGATGCTAACACTAAAACAAGGTTATCTACGGCCTGTCGTAAGTCGAAAGCAAGCTTTTTAAGGTAGTCAGAAGAACTTACTTCAACTTTTTCAGCTACAAAATTTACATCATTCAAGGACTGTGCTTTTTGCGCCAGGCTTTCTTTTAGACTACTTAGTTGCTTCAGTTCAAACTGCTCTAATTGCTTCTGCAGGGCTTTATTATCTTCCTGCAGTTTATGAACAGCTCCGGATATATTGTTTTGTGTTGCCAGTATCTCCCGTACAGCATTTAATTCATTCAGTTGCTGCTGCACAAAATCTTCTGCAGCGGTTGCTGTAACAGCCTCAATGCGACGTACACCAGCCGCTACAGAACTTTCAGAAACAATTTTAAAATAACCAATCTGCCCTGTATTGTAGACGTGGGTACCACCGCAAAGCTCTACAGAATGTTCCCTGCCAAAAGTAATTACACGAACAAACTCTCCGTATTTTTCACCGAATAAAGCCATTGCACCCATGCCTTTTGCTTCATCAACAGGCACATTACGCTGCTCATCTAAAGGAATACTTTCACGTATTCGCTCATTTACTATTCGTTCTATTTCACGCAACTGAGCATCTTCTACCTTGGCAAAGTGAGAAAAGTCAAAGCGGAGCACTCTTTCGTTCACCAATGACCCGCGCTGTTGCACGTGGTCACCTAAAACTTTTCTTAATGCGGCATGTAATAAGTGGGTAGCTGAATGATTCTTACGAATAAGATTACGACGTGCCGCATCAATTTCACTTCTAAATGAAGCCTCTGTATTTTGAGGCAGCTTAGCTGTGATGTGCAGAATAAGGTCATTTTCTTTTCTGGTGTCCAGCACCTCCACCTGCTCCGAATCTGAGATCAGGTATCCTTGATCTCCTACCTGGCCACCACTTTCAGCATAAAAAGGTGTTTTGTCTAAAACAATATGATACTCGCTCTTATTTTTTGTTTTTACCTGGCGATAACGCACAATGTGTGAATCAGACGTATCACAATCATACCCAATAAACTCAGTGGTTACATCAGACTGCAGCACTACCCAATCACTTTGCTCGGTGGTAGAGGCATTGCGGGAGCGGTTTTTCTGCTGTTCCATTTCTACATCAAAGCCAGCTTCATCAACTGTCAGGCCTTTTTCACGGGCAATCAAAGCAGTTAAGTCCAGCGGAAAGCCAAAGGTGTCGTATAGTTCAAAGGCTGTCTTGCCGTCTATTGTACTATTGTTTTCTTTGAACTTGTCTTCTAAAGCATCCAAGCGCTTCAGGCCATTATCCAGCGTACGTAGGAAAGCATTTTCCTCTTCCTCTATAACGCGTTGTACAAAGCTTAACTGTTGCTTCAGCTCTGGGAAAACATGTGCCATCTGGTTGGCCAATACTTCTGATAAGCGGTACAGGAACGGCTTTTTAAAGTTAAGGAATGTAAAGCCATAACGCACTGCGCGGCGCAAAATGCGGCGAATCACATAACCCGCTTTATTGTTAGAAGGCAACTGTCCATCCGCAATAGCAAAAGCAATGGCCCTTATATGATCAGACATAACACGAATGGCAATGTCTGTTTTTTCATCATCGCCATACTTTACACCAGCCTCCTGTGCCACAAACTGGATAAGCGGCTGGAAAGCATCGGTATCGTAGTTAGACTGCTTGCCTTGTATCGCCATGCACAAACGCTCAAAGCCCATACCTGTATCTACATGCTGTGCAGGCAGTTTTACAAGTGAGCCATCGGCCAGGCGGTTGAACTCCATGAACACGTTATTCCATATCTCCACCACCTGAGGATGGTCGTTATTGACAAGATCTTTGCCATCTACTTTGGCACGCTCTTCCTCAGGACGCAAGTCAATATGGATCTCTGAACATGGGCCGCATGGGCCAGTGTCGCCCATTTCCCAAAAGTTGTCTTTTTTGGACCCGAATAAAATCCGTTCCTCTGAAATCATGGTTTTCCAGATATCAAAAGCATCCTGGTCTTTTACCAGGTTGTCCTTTTCATCGCCTTCAAAAACAGACACGTATAACCTGTCTTTTGGCAGCTGGTATACTTCAGTAAGTAGCTCCCAGGCCCACTCCAGTGCTTCCTTTTTAAAATAATCTCCGAACGACCAATTTCCCAGCATTTCGAACATGGTATGGTGGTAGGTATCATAACCTACTTCCTCCAGGTCGTTATGCTTGCCAGATACGCGAAGACATTTCTGAGTATCCACGGCACGCTTGTAAGGTGCTGGTTTGTTACCCAGGAAATAATCTTTAAACTGATTCATGCCTGCGTTGGTAAACATCAACGTAGGGTCGTCTTTCACCACAATAGGGGCCGATGGCACTACCTGGTGCTGTTTGGAAGCAAAGAAGTCTAGAAACTTCTGTCTAATCTCAGCTGAGTTCATGTATGAGTATTAAGCCTTTAGCTACTAAATGCTATACTTGTTGTTTAAGAACAAAAAATATCTAATTTTTGCCTCACAGAAACCTGCTTTTCGGCAGCCTTTACTTTGAAGCATTCATGGCAAAAGTAGCATATTTTGGCCTGAATGTGTAGTAAATGAACGAAAATAACTCCTGTTTCTGCCACTTATTAAGAATTTTATTATGCCATATAAAGAGAAAGAAATAGAAAAACAGTACTATACTATTGGTGAAGTAGCGGCTATGTTTGATGTCGCTCCGTCTCTTATCCGATTTTGGGAGACGGAATTTGAACACCTTAAACCTAAAAAGAGCAAGAAAGGTAACCGCCAGTTTACTCCAAAAGATATCGAGAATCTCCGTACGGTGTATCACCTGGTAAAAGAGCGTGGCTATACCATACAAGGTGCTAAAGAGGTTTTAAAAAATAAACCTATCCAGACAAAAGATAAGGTAGAGATTATTCAGTCTCTTGAAAAGATAAAGTCTTTCCTGATAGGTATTAAAGACCAACTAAACACCAAAAGCTAAGGTGCGTACTGTTGTAAAACATGGTAGACCAACAGAATCTGTACAAAGTAGCGCTCACGCTTTTACCCAATACAGGAGCTATAACTATTAGGCATTTAATAAGTTATTGCGGATCAGCTAAAGATGTTTTAGAGGCTCCAAAAGGTAAATTAATGAAGATACCAGGCATTGGTGAGAAAACAGCCGCTGGTATATTGGGAGCTTCATCCGAAGCATTACGTCAGGCTGAGCATCTATTAAAGTTAGCTGAAGAGCAACATGTACGCATGCTTTTCTTTACTGATGCAGATTATCCAAGCAGGCTTAAAACCATAGCTGATGCTCCTGTATTACTCTATCTGCAAGGCAATGCGAACCTGAATGCGCGGCGCAGCATCAGCATTGTTGGCACTCGTAATGCAACAGACTATGGAAGGCTTGTAACGGAGCGAATTGTAGACGAACTGAAGCCTTATGGAGCAACTGTAGTGAGCGGTTTAGCCTATGGTATTGATATTTTTGCTCATCGGGCTGCCCTACAGGCAGGTTTGCAAACCGTAGGTGTAATGGCAAGTGGGCCAGATATTATATATCCGGCTGCTCACCGGAAATATGCAGAGCGGATGCTGACGCAGGGAGGTTTGCTAACAGAAAACCGCTTCGGTACTAAACCAGATGCTCCCCGTTTTCCGGCTCGAAACCGCATAATTGCCGGTCTGGCTGACTGCACTATTGTTGTAGAGGGTGCTATAAAAGGTGGGGCACTCATCACGGCTGATATTGCTCATGGATATGATCGTGAGGTGATGGCAGTGCCTGGTAATATCACTTCTGCGGTTTCTGAAGGGACAAACTACCTGATTAAGTCTCTCAAAGCAGTACCTTACACTTCAGTTCAGGATTTGGTAGAACTGTTGAACTGGGATCTGCAGGATAAAGCAGCTGCTGTTCCATCTGCCTCTCCCATATTTGATTCTTCAGAATTTAATGCTGAAGAGCTAAAAATACTGCAGTTACTTCAACAATCTCAGGAAGAACTAATGGATAATCTGAGCTGGAAAACTCAAATTCCGATAAGCCAGCTTTCATCTGTTCTGCTGGGCTTGGAGTTCAAAGGCATGGTAAGGCAAATGCCGGGCAAAAGGTTTATGTTGGTCCGCTAGCTTCTGTTTCTTCTTTACGTTTCATTCATAATTACTTGCAAAAGAATTTGATCCTGCTTTACAACGGCCAGCTGGTACATGAGGAAGAGTTACTTTTCCCTTTAAGTAATAGAGCCTTTCAGTACAATGATGGGTTCTTTGAAACAGTAATCATTCAAAATGGAATACTGCGTTTCTGGCAAGACCATAAAGAGCGCATACAGGAAGCAGCAAAGGCACTTAAGCTCCAACTACCACAGCAAATATTAGCTCCTGCCTTTGAAGATGAGCTTTTAAAACTGGCTGGCCTAAACGCAGCCACAGCATATGGGCGGCTTAAACTAAAGGTTTGGCGAAGCGGCGCAGGCCTCTATACTCCAGTATCTAATGCAGTAGAATGGTTGGTTACAGTACAGCCTGCTACACCTCCTGATATAAAATCGATAGCTGTTAGTGTATGCCAAAACGTACGCACTATCCATTCTCCTCTCTCTCATTTCAAAGGACCTAATGCTTTACTGTATGTCTTAGCAGGCCTGGAGAAAAAAGAACAGCAACAAGACGACATGCTATTGCTTAGCCGCCAGCTTTACGTTTCTGAACTTGTTTCGTCTAATATCTTCTGGGTTAAGAATGACAGATTTTATACTCCTGCCCTTGATACAGGCTGTGTAAATGGAATTATGCGGCGGAATATATTACGCTTTTGTGCATCAGAAAAGATAAAGATAGATCAGGTCAATTATCAGGTAGAGCAGCTGTATGAAGCAGACGCTGTATTTTCCGCTAATGTAACAGGCATCAAGACTATAAGCCACCTTCAAAGCAAAGAGATATATAATAAAAACAAGCTTTTAGATCATCTTACATCTGTTTTATCCTGATCCACATTAGCATTAGCAACTAGTGCTGCAGCAGTGGAATTTTAAAAAGCTTTAAGGCTTTTATATTCATATACTTTTAACTTACATTAGTATGTGGTGCTGAAGATAGTTCTTTCATACGATGTAAATTCAGCTATTACAACAATTCGTTTTGTTGTTACAGCATAGCTGTCTGAAAGGATTTAACTAGGCTGTGTTGACAATTAGAGCAGCAGTGTCATAGCTGCAGCCAGATGCAGGAAGGCTAGAAAGCTAGAGGCAGTCTTGTCGTATCGTGTGGCGATGCGGCGGTAGTGCTTGATACGGTTGAAGAAGCGCTCTATCTTATTTTGGTCCTTGTAGAGGTTCTCGTCAATGAGGCGGGGCTGCTTTGCGTTAGAACGTGAAGGAACCACTACCTCAGCGCCCAACTCAGCGATGACTCGGGCAAAAGAGCTGCTGTCATAGCCCTTGTCAGCCACCACTGGAATTGCAATGTTTTACTGGAGA
>NZ_JAJJWI010000020.1 GCF_020907275.1 Pontibacter silvestris
CGTTTATACATCGCAACTTGAATTAGCTATCAAAATTTAGTACCATCTAAATAGCTACCGGAAAAACGCAAAAGGGCCTCAGGCATTATGCCTGAGGCCCTTTTAATATTCTGTAGAACTATAAGTTGATGCCTGTAGTTCCAAAAAAGATTACTGAACTACAGCAGTAGTGTCAGTAACAGTAGCATCAGTAGCAGCAGTATCTTCTACTACAGTTTCTTCTAAAGGAGCAACTTCTTCTTCAGTTGTTACTTCAGTAGCTTCAGTTTCAACAGCCTCAGTTTCAGTAGTATTTTCGCTAGAGCAAGCAGTGAAAGCAGTGAAAGCAAAAGCAACGATAGCGAATTTGAATAAATTTTTCATTTTTGTGTTTGTAAGTAAGTGTTATTGGTTTCGATTTTGATGTTCATACCGAAACCGGCCATAGGTAACCCGGCTTTTAAAAAAAAAATTAAAATATTTTTTCCAGAGGTTTTGTGGGTTACAAAGTGCGACTATTTGTATTAAAAAATGAACGGAATGAAGAAGAGCTTGTATGAGACGGATGTGGCGATAATGGAAGGCATCCGGAATAATGACGAAAGAGCCTTGGCTTACCTGTACAAGCTCCATTACCCTATGATATCGCACTTTATCTTGAATAACAGTGGAACTGATGATGAGGCAAAGGACATTTATCAGGAGGGAGTTATTGTTTTCTACGAAAAGATAAAAGATAATACTCTGGAACTCAGTTGCCAGATAAAGACTTACCTGTACTCGGTATGCAGAAGGTTGTGGTTAAAACGGCTAGCAGAAAAGGGGCGCTATGCTAATAAAATAGATGACTCTGAACCTTACCTTCCGCTGGAAGATGATGTATCAAGGCATGAAGAGCAGGAAAAGCAGTTTGGCGTAATGGCATCGGCATTAGAGGAAATCGGAGAGCCTTGCCGCACACTGCTGGAAGATTACTACATACGACTACAAAACATGCAGGATATTGTAGAGAAATTTGGCTATACCAATACCGATACTGCCAAAAACCAAAAGTACAAGTGCCTGCAACGTCTTAAGAAGATATTTTTCGCAACCTACAAGCCCGAGGTATAACAGGGTTACACAGTATGAAAGGCCTTTGGCCAAGGAGAAGACGAAAATGATTGACTATCGCGTTTACGAACAGATTGAACGCTACCTGAACGGAAATATGGAAGCAGCGGAACATGCTGCTTTTGAAGCTCTTTTACATACCGACTTGCGGCTTGCCGAAAAAGTGCGTGAACACAAGCAGATGATGCAGTTAATGCAGAAGATGGGGCAACGCGAGGTACTCAAACAAAAACTTAATGTCTTTCATAAAGACATGGAAATTGAAATGGCTGCTACCGAAACGACTCCTGTCTGGAAAGTTTTCTGGAACCGCCATGTCCAGACAATTACTGTAGCGGCCAGTGTATCGCTGTTGTCAGTTTTTGGGACTTTGTGGAGTGTGCAACAGCTAAAAGCCCCCGTTAAGCAACAGGCAGCCCATTATGTAGAGCTCAGACGCGAGGTAGAGCGCCTGAAGAAAAACCAGACGGCTATCATCAATGGTATCAACGATGCTTCTAAACCTGCTCCACGTCCTGCAGCATTTAGCGGTACCGGTTTTGCCATTAGCTCTGAAGGTTATCTTGTAACGAGTTCTCACGTGGTGGAAGGGGCCGATTCTATCATGATTGAAAATAAAGCCGGTTTAAAGTTTAAAGTAGATGAAGTGTACCGTGATCAGATTCACGATTTGTCTATCCTGAAAATAATAGATACCTCCTTTACAGGCTTTGACAGGCTTCCTTTTACTTTTAAAACCACTGAATCTGATTTGGGTGAAAGCGTATTTACCTTAGGGTACCCTCGCGAAGACATTGTTTTTGGAGAAGGTTCTCTTAGTTCTTCATCAGGCTTTGAGGGTGACACAACCTCTTATCAGATCTCTATACCACTTAACCCTGGCAATAGCGGAGGTCCTTTATTAGACGAAAAAGGTAATCTTATTGGTGTGATTAGCGGAAAACAAGCAGGACAGGAAGGCGCAGCCTTTGCAGTTAAGTCTGCTTACCTGCTGCAGATGATCAGTGAACTGCCTTCAACTGCTACAGACGGGCCTATCCCGCTCCCCAAAAAGAACAATTTATCAGGCAACACCAGGCCACAACAACTTAAAAAGTTAAAAGACTACGTTTTTGTAGTAAAGGTTTATAATTAATTAGTTAATCATACTTACGTTTTAGCTAAGAAGCTATTATAACAGAGCATTAAATACCTTTATAGTTACATTACCTTAACAATTTTGGTTATAATCAGTTTAATATACTAAGTGAAGATACAAAACATCTTACTGATTGTTTAATTAAGATTGAAAACTTATGAAAAAGATAATGCTAAAACCAATTGCAGCTATGACAGTGGTAGCCTTTACCATGTTTAGCTGTGCAAGCTCTAACGAAAACATGGATAACTCTACCGCTATGGACAGAACAACCATGAGCGAAACCCAAGCTATGGCTGGTGATACAGACATGGGCACAAGCACCAATACTTCTACTGGCATGAGTTCTAATACCAGTGCGAATATGAATAGCAGCACTTCCTCTTCAACTGTGGATTATGGTGCCATGTTTGATGACATTGAGAATACAGAACAATACGATGTGCTTACTTTAGCAAGAACTAACCCGAACTTGTCTACTTTCGTTGACCTGGTTGAAAAAACAGGTATGGATGCTGCCTTAAGACAGAACGACCAACAGTTTACGTTGTTCATCCCAACAAACGAAGCATTTCAGAACTTATCTAAAGAACGTTATGCGTTTTTGATGGACCCTAATAATAAAGCTGAGCTTATGAAAGTTCTTCAGGCTCACTTCTTACCATCTAAAGTGTCATCAATGGAATTTAACAGTACACAGCGTATAGAAAGCGGTGATAAGTATATTCCTGTTGATGTAAATATGAATGGTACTTCCGTTTCAGTAGGTGGTGCTACCATTGTAAAGTCAGATGTGGAAACGTCTAACGGTATTATTCATATAGTAGATTCAGTTATCGATCCGGATAATTTTGATGACACCACAATACGTTACTAAGCAAGTACGCAGCTTAGTCAAACTAAGCTAGTATAGAACAAAAAAGCCTTTCGTATTGAAAGGCTTTTTTGTTGCTCCTGAATCAAATCAATGCATGTGAAATAAGCTTTTATGATAGCATAAGCATAGCTCAGTAAATGATTAGTAGAACACTCATGTACTTAAAGTAGAATGGCTTACTGCACTTGCACACGTATTGACTTTTATTCAAGCGCAACAAGAAAGGAATGTACAAGGCTCGATCAAACTAAATATAGCTATACTCTGATAATAAACAAAGTACATTAACGAGTCTGTAACTCTACGATCTGATCATCGTTAATAAAGAATATAAATAAAATGTCTAAGCAGCTTAGGCAGCACATTTTTTTGACCGATTACTTTTGAACAAAACAAAAAAACTATGATGAATAACACAGATAATTCAGGTATGCTAACCGCAATGTTCCGTGACAGAGATAGCGCTGAGCGCGCCTACAATGAAATCAGAGCACGCGGATATGATAAAGACGATGTAAATGTCATAATGTCTGATGAGGCTCGTAAGCGCCACTTCGCAGATGATGACGCAGATGATACAACAGAACTCGGAAATAAATCTTTAGAAGGTACCGGAGCTGGTTCAGCTATTGGTGGTACACTAGGTGCTATTGTGGGCGCTATTGCCGCTATTGGTACTTCAGTAGCAATTCCAGGCCTTGGCTTAATTGTAGCTGGTCCGTTAGCAGCTGGTCTAGCTGGTGCTGGCGCCGGTGGTTTAACTGGTGGCTTAATAGGTGCCCTGATAGGTGCTGGTATTCCAGAAGAACGTGCTAAGGTATATGAATCCGGAGTTAAAGAAGGTAATATAGTGTTAGGCTTTAAGCCTCGAAGTGCTGAGGATGCTCGCTATTTTGAAGAGCATTTCCAGAATAACCGCGGTGAGCACGTTTACTATTAATTTTCGCTCCCACCAACTATTCTATTAATAAGCCAGGCTTTCTGCGGAAAGCCTGGCTTATCTTTTTTTATCAGGCATAGCTGAACCAGTTAAAAGCCTTTGTTAAAGTCTATCCTCTATAAAGCAACAGCTCGCCGCCAAGTTTCAGGCACCGACAAACAATTTCCGGTAGTTTCGTATGCTTATAGGTATAGAAAACCAATACTTAAAACTATGAAAAAATACATGATAAGTGCTTTTTGCTTTGTTAGTGCTCTTATGTTTGCATCCTGCAACTCAGACACTCAGACACAGAACAATGAGCAACAAGCTGTAAATGGAACACCACAGGTAGCCCCGGACTCTGCTCTTACAGAGGACAAGCAAGAACTTCTGATGTTTGCTGCACGCAATAACATGCTGCAGGTAGAATTAGGTAGGTTAGCAGTTTCTAAAGGCAGTACAGACAATGTACAGGAGTATGGTCAGCAACTAGTTGACTGGTACTCCAATAAACAAAACGAGCTACAAGAGCTGGCACAGCAGTACAATGTATCATTACCAACATCTATGAACGATGAACAAACGGAGCATATAAAGGAAATTCAGGAAGCTGATGCCAATGAGTTTGATTCAGAATATTGGGAAAGTGTGACAGACGCACAGAAAGAAGCTATAAGCCATTACGAGGATAACTTAAACGATATAGAAGAGGCTAATGCTACGGCTTTTAGTTTATGGGCTCGTAACACATTAAAGGAACTACAGGCACAAAGGGAAGCTGCGGAGTCGATGGCTTTTGAACTTAACAACCGTGATGGAGGCATATCAAGAAATATTCGAAATGATAACTCCAACTAAACGACAGTCCATTAGCAGGATTAAGATTAACTGTTAAATATAAGGGCGAAGCTTTGCTTCGCCCTTATATTTAAGCTCTTATAGCAAGTCTTTCAACACACCCCATATGTGTTTGGCCAGCACCTTTTGCCCCTCTGCATTTGGGTGAACACCGTCTGGGAGGTTCAAATGCCGCATGCCTACTACCCCTTCCAATAAAAAAGGAAGAAAGACCACGTTGTTCTGGGTAGCCAATTCCCGAAACAGCTTTCTGAATTCTGCAGCATAACGACCTGGCACAATGTCTGGTATCTCCATTCCTGCCAGTATAACCTTCACATCCGGGTATTTATGTTTTACCTTATCTATTATTTCCTGCAGGTTATATGTTGTCTCGCGTGTGGGGATGCCTCTCAGGCCATCATTAGCACCTAGTGCCAATACCATTATGTCAATAGGCTGCTCCAGCCATCTTTCTATCCTGTATACTCCTCCGGCTGTAGTATCACCGCTAAGACCTGCATTTATTACTTTATAGGTATATCCCTCCTGCTCCAGTTGTTTCTGAATCAGAGAAGGATAGGCCTGTGAGGCCATTAACCCATACCCAGCCGTTAAGCTATTTCCAAAAAATAAGATTGTTTTCATAGTACTTAAATATCAACTGCTCCGCGTAAACTAATATCGTTCTGAAACATACAGGTATAAACAAGAAAGGGTTATCTCCTACTAATCTCCTTCCACTCTCGGGTTTACGAACAAGGTAAGGTACCGTAAAGCACCTGCAGTTCTACAGCTGTTTAGCATCTTTTATACCGCTTACACCTCATTAAAACAAAAAAAGGAGGCTATAGCTATAATATAAACACCGATAAACCTTAAAAAAAGATACACAATCACTGATTTTGATTTAAAACATATATATTGATTTGACAACTTTTTCCGCTACATTACATGTTATTCACAAGTATGCAGAAGCTTCCTTAATCTACGGCATTACTTTTGCGTATACCTTTATAGTTAACATAATTAAATAGATGCTATCATTGACAACCCGAATAAAAATCCTAATGTCGGTAGTCGCAGTTATACTGCTGACAGGCTCGTTCATACTTTACAACAACAACGTATCTAGTGAACCTGAAGGTAAGAATGAAATCCTGATCAAAGCCTTAATGCAAGGCTTGAGCTCCGGCCACTACCAACCTGAAAAGCTTGATGACTCTTTCTCAAAGAAAGTGTTTAACCTGTATCTGGACCGCCTGGATTATAACAAAAAGTACTTACTGGCTTCAGACGTTAACCAGTTGCGCAAATACGAAACAACTGTAGACGATCAGCTTAAGCAAGGCTCTTATGAGTACTTTGATGTTGCTACAGATTTGATAGACCAGCGCATTAAGGAATCTGCGGCATATTATAAAGAGATTCTTGATAAGCCCTTCGACTTCAGCAAAGATGAAAGTGTAGAGTTAGACGGTGAGAAGTTAACCTTTGCCAAAGACAAAGCAGAGCTAAAAGAGGCTTGGCGTAAGCAGTTAAAATACCAGACATTGGTACGCTTAGCTGATATGAAAGAAACACAGGATTCTGCAAGTACTAAAGGTGAAGAAGTAGAGCAAAAAACTCCTGAGCAGATGGAGAAAGAGGCCCGAGAGAAAGTAAAGTCATCTTACGATGACCTTTATAAGCGCTTAAGCCAGATCAATCGTGAAGACCGCCGTGCGGTTTATATCAACTCTATCACGAATGTATATGATCCGCATACAGAGTATTTTCCACCAAAAGCTAAATCTAACTTCGATATTGCCTTTACAGGTAAATTAGAAGGTATAGGTGCCACACTACAGGAGAAAGATGGCCAGATTAAAGTAATGGAGATTGTACCTGGAGGCCCTTCTTATTTGCAAGGTGACCTGAAGCCCGGCGATGTTATCCAGAAGGTAGCACAAGGCGATGAAGAGCCTGTGTTGATCGAAGGAATGCGCATTGATGATGCTGTACAACTGATCAGAGGTAAAAAAGGCACAATAGCACGCCTTACAGTTAAAAAGGCCGATGGTTCTATCAGAGAAGTTGCCATCACGCGCGATGTAGTTATCATTGACGAAACATACGCTCAGTCTGCTTTGATTAATGGCGATAAAAAAATCGGTTACATTAAGTTACCTGGTTTCTATGCTGACTTCGAAAATAAGAACGGGCGCTTTAGTGGTGCCGATGTAAAGAAAGAAGTAGAGAAACTGAAGGCTGACGGCGTAGAAGGCATTGTACTTGACTTACGTAACAATGGTGGCGGCTCCTTGTCAGATGCTATTGAAATGGCAGGCCTGTTTATTGACAAAGGCCCTATCGTGCAGGTTAAAACAGCAGCAGGAAAAGCAGTAGTGCTAGACGACCGCGATCCGCAGGTGCAGTATGCCGGCCCACTGGTAATTCTGGTTAACTCCAATAGTGCTTCTGCCTCAGAAATTCTGGCAGCTGCAATGCAGGATTATAAGCGTGCTGTAATTGTAGGAACACCAACATTTGGTAAAGGTACTGTGCAGCAGTTCTTCGAACTGGATGATGCCCTACCATCACAATTTAATGCTTATAAGCCTTTTGGAGCACTAAAACTGACTACCCAGAAGTTCTATCGCATAAATGGAGGCACAACCCAGCTTCGTGGTGTTACACCAGATGTTATTCTTCCGGATGCATACAGTTTCTTAGACTTTGGGGAGAAAGAGCAGGATTACCCGCTTCCATTCGACGAAATTGCTCCAGCTAATTACAAGCCATGGAATAAGCTGAATATATCTCAGATACAGACGAGCAGCCGTAGCCGCATAGCCCAGAACAAGAGCTTTCAGCTTGTAAAAGAAAGTGGAGAGAGACTAAAAAAGCAGGCGGATAATACAACCCGTTCACTAAAATTAGCCAAGTACATGGAAGAAGAGCAGAAAGCGGAAGAAACAAATAGACGCTTTGAGGAAGCACAGAAAGAAGTTCATGCACTGCAGGTTTCCAGACTGCCTCAGGACCTACAGGCAATGGGCCAGGACACTGCTTCAGTTGCCCGCAGTAAAGAGTTCTTAAAAAGCCTTAAAAAAGATATTTATGTTGAAGAAGCAGTAGCTATCATCAGCAAAGATATAAAGCAATAGAAGTTACTTTAAAATGTATTAGAAAGCGTCGGTTATATATAACCGACGCTTTTTTTGTATATTACCTTTTATAAATCTTCCATAAAGTTTCTGCTTATGATAAACTTCTCTCATTCAGGAAAGCATTCTCTTGCACATAATACAAGAATATGGCTTTTATTGCTGGCCTTATTGCCGCTACTGTTAAGCAACTGTAGTACCTCAGGTAGCAAAACCTCAGCACCATCTGCCAGAGGCCTTACCGCCGAAAAAGCAATGGTCGTATCAGCACATCCGGATGCTTCCCGCATAAGCATGGAAGTCCTTAAAAAAGGAGGAAACGCTTATGATGCCGCCATTGCCACACAGTTTGCCTTAGCTGTAACACATCCTGCGGCTGGTAATATTGGCGGCGGCGGCTTTATGGTTTATCGCCATCATTCCGGAGAAACCGGGGCACTCGACTACCGTGAAATGGCTCCTGCATCTGCCACAGAAACTATGTATCAGGATTCGGCAGGCAATGTAATCGAAGGATTAAGTACCGCAGGGCATTTAGCTGTTGGCGTACCAGGCTCTGTAGATGGCATGGTAAAGATACATCAGAAATTAGGCTCCCTGCCTTTCGCAGAGTTAGTGCAACCTGCTATTGACTTGGCCAAACGTGGGGTAGTGCTTACCGAAAAAGAAGCAAATGGTTTAAACAGCGCCAGAGAGAGGTTTATAGAGAATAATAAGCACCTGCCTTACTTAGTTCGACAAGAGCCCTGGCAGACAGGCGATACGCTGCGCCACCCAGACCTTGCCCGCACCCTGGAACGCATCCGAGACAAAGGCCGTGAAGGATTTTATGCCGGGGAAACAGCTGATCTGTTCGTAAAGGAAATGCAGAAAGGTGGCGGTATTATCACTCATAAAGACTTAAGAAATTACAATTCTGTTTGGCGACAGCCAGTAAAGGGCAAGTACAAAGACTACACAATTATCTCTATGTCGCCTCCTTCCAGTGGTGGAGTGGCCTTGCTACAACTCTTAAACATGGTAGAACCTTATGACCTGAAAGAGTATGGCTGGCAAAGCACGAAAACTGTTCAAGTATTAACCGAGGCTGAGCGCCGCGTGTACGCAGACCGTGCCACATATTTAGGCGATCCTGACTTTGTGAAGGTGCCTGTAGAACAGTTGCTAGACCCAACTTATCTGAAAGAGAGAATGACTTCTTTTACTTTTGATAAAGCAACACCATCTGCAACAATTAAAGCAGGCGATTTGCTCGTCTATGAATCAGACCAGACAACGCACTTTAGCATAATAGACCAATTTGGCAATGCTGTATCTATTACCACCACCCTTAATGGCAGTTATGGCTCAAAGGTAATGGTAGAGGGTGCAGGGTTTCTGCTTAACAACGAGATGGATGACTTTAGTATAAAGCCGGGCGTTCCGAATATGTTTGGCCTGATAGGAGGCAAAGCCAACGCTGTTGAGCCAGGCAAACGCATGCTTAGCTCTATGACGCCTACCATTTTAGAGAAAGATGGTAAACTGTATATGGTAGTTGGCACCCCTGGCGGCTCTACTATTATCACCTCTGTGTTCCAGGTAATACTAAACGTAACAGAGCATGATATGAGCATGCAGGAAGCCGTAGCAGCTCCACGATTCCATCACCAGTGGTTACCGGATGAAATTCAATACGACCCTAATGCCATATCATCTGCCGAAGTAAAAAATGAGCTACAGCAGAAAGGATACAAGTTACAGGAACGAGGACCTTTTGGCCGTGTAGATGCCATTCTGGTTTTACCGGATGGTAAGTTGGAAGGCGGAGCAGACCCGCGTGGCGATGATGCTGCTGCTGGCTTTTAATTATCTTTCGATTTGTCAGTTCCCTTTTACAGGTTGCCTTTCAAGGAACTCTATCACTACTATTAGAATGAATGAGTCAGCTCCTAAATGAATGAAAGGCACATTCGCTGTAGTGCAATTCCTGTTAAGCCACTACAAAAATATCATTTGCAACTTTTATGACTATAGAGCCTAATTAAAAGTAAAGGATGATGGAGATTCTATATAATTACTATATTTCTTTAGCAAGATATTATAATGAGAACGCATAAAATGATTGTTGCTGCCCCAAAACCAGAAGGAAAATGGTCAAACCCACCTTCGCACATAGTGCCAATAACTGTATGTTCACGTTTCCGAATAGTTGGGCTGCATTACAATCATAGAAATTTCGAATGACTCTAGAAGAAAAGGAAAGGCAAAGGTTCATTAACAAAATGGTATCTAATGCAAGAGCCGTTATTTCCAATCAAGTGGCTATACCTTTAGGAGTTTATAAAATGAATCAAATCATTAGCTGGTTAGAACCTTATAAAAAGACTGATGATGTAGATGTGAGCATCTTTCGAGACTATGATTTAAATGTTGATGATTTACCTGTTGGAACAGAAAGGCTCCAATGGAATATTGAAAAACTCATTGAATTTGAGAAAGAGTTTGACGAAACCAACAGGAAATTTAAAGCTGATATTCTTAGGAAGTGTAGAGAACTAATTAATACTTATGCTTCCAATAACTCCGAAGAAAAAGAAGAATAACGTCCTGTGTATATCTTATGCTCCGGCTGATGGCCTCGCACATGGTGTACACGGGACGTTAAGCCAAAGTGAAATAAACGGTCCTTTTACTTTTGTTTAGCTATGAAGCCAGCTACGTAAACACCAAGTGCTGTAACGCCGGTTACTGTCATCAGGCCAAATACGGTGGCTCTTCGGTTGAGTACCTCTTTGGTAAACTTCTGCTTTGCCTCCGAACTTGGTGACACTGCCTGTGTTAACATACGTGCTGTCATGCCGGTTAATAAGGTAGTTACACCCACTGCTACATGAGCACTAGTTCGGTTTCCTGATTTTATACCAAGAGTTAGAAATAAAAGGGAACCTCCTACAGCCGGAGGTATAAGCGCTGTTTTAGGCCTGCTTTCATTCAAAAAATAACTTGTTAAGCCTGCTGCTATAAGCGTGGCTGCATGAACATTATTGAAGATATCTGGTCTGTCTGTTATGGCCATAGTATAAGTTGTTATTTCATTTGTAATAATTGTACCTTCAAATGCTCTAAAGGTTTAACGAAACACTCAGAAGCTTTCAGAAAAAATATTTAAATTTTCTCTAACGCCTTTTCCAGGTCCTTTATCAGGAATTCAGGATCTTTCAAGCCAACATGCTGCATATTATAGCGCATGTCAGCTACCGCTTTGCAGGCAAAGTTGCTGGTTTGTACAACAGGTGGTGCTACAGCATTATAATAGTGTTCCGCTCCTCTCCCAGTTTGTTTATAATGTAAGAAAGCTCCATAGATGATATCGAGAGTATAATGTTGTTATATATAGTTGAGACTATCTGTTTAACTACCAAACTGCTCCTAAAGTTGAGCTTTACCCGCCTTAACTTCTTAAGAATCAGAACCGAATACACGTTGCCTTACTAGTACTTAACCTAGGCTTCCTCTTCTTAAAAGGAAATTTACAACTTGTTGATAATCAATAATTTTAATTCAATAAAAAGATCATTTTTAAAGCCTTTTTTGCAACTGATAATGTCCTCTGAATGTTGTATTTACATGAAAGAGCAAGCAGAAGAAAACGTGTATTCCATCTATCCAGAAGAGCAAAAACAACTGGGCAAAGAGTGGCAAAAGTCTATTCCGGCACAGGTGTTTCTTAACTACTTTTTTGCAATCAATTACCACATAAAGCAGAACGATAACAATAGCTTAGATCAGCTGGCATTTTTCGGAGAGGTAAAGCCAGCACTGAGCGAACAGGATGTAGAGGCTGTAAAGAGACTACTGCTCAATTGCTGGAGCACTGAATATGCTTTAAGAGCTACAGCTGAATTAGGTGATGAAGCTTATATGCGCAATGCTCTGCACTGGACATTTCCGCAAGCATTTTATACTGTATTTGCTAGTCTACAAGCTTTTTTATATACCAGAGGAGTAAATTCTAATAACGAAGCACTCATACTGCGTGAAGCAGGTCGCTTGGTGGTAAAGAATGCTTACCCACAAGCCGTAGGTTTTTATGCTGCCGGCCATTACGACGATTTTAACATCCGCCGCCTGCCTTTAGCACATTACAAACCAAGTTTGCAGATAGCTGGCAAAGAACTGGAAGCACAGGCACAGATAGGCCAGTTTTTACGCACAACACGCCGCCAAAAGGCTAAAGTAATTAGGCAACAGGTACAGGCAAACCCTGTCACGGCTATCCGAAGCAGTCGCAATAATGAAGTGTTGCAAAAATTCGGACCCCAGCACTGGCAACAGATAACCTGGCGCTTAGGCTATACTACTATATTTGATTTGATGGCACGATTGCGTATCTCCTCATCACACAGAGAGATAGAACGCTTTGTGCAAGCTGAAATTGATTTTAAGCTGTTCCATGAATCACTGCTGGAAATTGTAAGCTACCTGAACAACACACACGAAAGTTATGTAGCACAGGCGATGGGTTTACAACAGTATGAGGGATTTGTTAACGCTTTACCGCCGCATTTACAAGGTTCTTTTGTAAAAACAAGGTTAGAAGAGCAGACCAGGCCTTTACTGCAGGACAACAACTACAGCATGGGAGCAGCAGCATAAGTATTCTTTTTTTCCTTTGATTTAGCCCTTGCATAATTTACCTGCAAGGGCTTTTTGTTTTAATAAGTGAATAATACAAGGTTGATCATTCAGCACAACTCTCGCCCCAAAGTCAGAAGAGAGCCTCCTTATTGCTAGCGTCTTAAAAATAGCTTTCAAAGCTGCTAACTATTTAGCAATTTTGTAGTTTGATTTAAACTATCACTTATAGTACAGAACGCATGCAACTGAGCGAACAGGAACTACGCAGACGCCACGAGCGCGAAGAGCTCGAAAAAATGGGCATCAACCCATATCCATCAGAGCTATTTGAAGTTACTGCCACTGCCAAGGAGATAAAGGAAAATTTCGATAAGGAAAAGAACAACTATCAGGAAGTAAGCCTTGCTGGCCGCCTGATGAGCCGCCGTGTAATGGGTAAAGCCTCTTTTGCTGAGTTAATGGACAGCACAGGACGTATCCAGATCTACGTGTCGCGCGACGACATAGCTCCTGACGAAGATAAAACCATGTACAACACCGTGTTCAAGAAAATGCTGGACATCGGTGACTTTATTGGTATAAAAGGATATGCTTTCGTAACACAAGTAGGCGAAATTTCGGTGCACGTAACAGAACTGAAGTTGTTAACAAAGTCGCTGAAGCCATTGCCTATCGTAAAGCGTGAGGTAGATGAAAACGGCGTAGAGCATGTATACGATGCTTTCAACGATCCTGAACTGCGTTACCGCCAGCGCTACGTAGACCTGGTGGTAAACCCTAATGTGCGCGAAACATTCAAGAAGCGTACGCAACTGGTTAACTCCATGCGCAGCTTCTTGAGCAACAAAGGTTATCTGGAGGTAGAGACACCGATTCTACAGCCATTATATGGCGGCGCTGCTGCACGTCCTTTTAAAACACACCACAACACCTTAGACATGACGCTGTACCTGCGTATTGCCAATGAGCTGTACCTGAAGCGTTTGATAGTAGGTGGTTTCGACGGTGTATTCGAGTTTGCGAAAGACTTCCGTAACGAAGGCATGAGCCGCTTCCATAACCCTGAGTTTACGCAGGTAGAACTATATGTAGCCTACAAAGATTATAACTGGATGATGGACCTAGTAGAAGCAATGGTAGAGAAAGTTGCTTTAGACTTACATGGCACTACAGAGGTACAGGTTGGTGAGAACGTTATAAACTTCCAGCGCCCCTGGAAGCGTTTCACTATGTTCGAGGCCATTGAGCATTTCACTAAGATTGATATCTCTGAAATGGATGAGCCGGAACTACGCCAGACAGCGACCAAGCTAGGTATTAATATTGATCCTAAGTTAGGTAAAGGAAAAATTATCGATGAGATCTTCGGTGAAACCTGTGAGCCATATCTTATTCAGCCTACTTTTATTACAGATTATCCTGTAGAAATGAGCCCGCTGGCCAAAAAGCACCGCAGCAAGCCCGGACTGGTAGAGCGTTTTGAAGCGATCTGTAATGGTAAAGAAATCTGTAATGCATTCTCTGAGCTGAATGACCCAATAGATCAGCGTGCACGTTTTGAGGAGCAGTTGGAGTTAGGCAAGCGTGGAGACACAGAGGCCATGGTGCTGGATGAAGACTTTCTGCGTGCCCTGGAATATGGTATGCCACCAACAGCTGGTTTGGGTATAGGTATAGACCGCCTGAGCATGATCATGACGAACTCGCATTCTATACAAGATGTGTTGTTCTTCCCTCAAATGAAACCTGAAAAGAAAGAAGAATAAGATTCATTCAATTCTGATTCTATAAACAAGAAGCGCCTGCTATAGTATAACAGGCGCTTCTTGTTTATAGAACAAAAGTTAATTACTATTCTATCATACCAGGTTGCTTGCCTGATACGCCAGGGCCACCAGTGGCAGGCTTATTTCCTCCTGTTGGTGGAGGTGTTGATGTACCAGTATTTCCAGCACGGCTTCCGCCTACAGTACCAGTTGTACTAACTGGACCACCTGCAACGCCAGGTTGTTTGCCTGCATCTTCAATCATGGCATCAACTCTTGCATCGTCATGCTTGTTTGTATCTGTGTAAGGGCTCTTCTGAACTTTACCTCTTGTTTCTTCACTTTTATTGCCGTCCTTTTTGCCCATTAAGGAATTTGCTTTTTCCATGCCGGCATTATATCCCTTCGTTAGCTGATCAGTAATTTTAGAGGCTGACTCAGTAACTCTTTTACGTACGTCTTTGCCTTTTTCAGGAGCCAGTAATATACCAGCTAATATACCTACACCAGCACCTGCTATTAAACCGGCAGCTAGTTTACCAGCTCCAGATCCATTACTGCTATCGTTTCTTTCTGCTTTGGCAGCACTTGTATCTTTCTGTCTGATTTGTTTAACAGATGAAGTTGTGTAGTTTCCTTTATCTTCGCCAAGCGATCTGCATTCCAAACGTGTTTTCATAGTTTTATTTTATTTATTATTGTAGGGCCCTTTTATTGGGTACTAACAATATAAACGAAAGTATCCGCTGAAGGTTAAGCTTATGTAAAGTAAAAGCGCCTGTTCCAATATATGAAACAAGCGCCCTAATCAATTTGAATAAAATATCTTACATAACAAGCCTTCTTATTACGCAACATCAGTGAGTCATAAAGAAGATAGTTTACCTAAGTCTCACTTAAATATTAAAGTTCATAAACTTAAGCGTTATCGCCTGAAGCCGAAGTATCCGATGATTTTCCTGTTTTTTCTTTAACAGCATCTGTTGCTTCTTTCGCTGCACTGCTCATTTTGCTCATGGCTTCGTTGCTTCTGGTTTTGATTTCATCCAGACCAACCTGTAAGTTTTTCTCCAGGTCTTTGCTAACCTTATTTGCCCAGCTTTTAACGCTTGTACGAGTAACTTCACCTGTATCAGGCGCCATTAAAAGTCCTGCAACAACGCCGGCACTGGCACCAGCCAAAAGAGCTAGCAATATCTTTCCGCTATTGTCTTTCATAGTATTTAGTTATAAATGGTTAAGATTAAATTCTTCAGTTAATATACTACTATTATGTAATATAGTAATTTTCTAACGTGAACTATAGCATTAAGTTATACCTATACTAAAGAATTCTATTATACAGCGTTTAAAGCTTAAAAATTAGCTTACTGGCTTGCATTAAGACTATATAGTACAAGTTGGCTTAGCGGATATACAGCTCTGTTTATTTACCGGAAATAAGATGCATAATTTCATCCTTGGTTTTGCCGAGTCTGCGTTGCAGGCGCCCCAGCAGTTCCTGCTCTCCTCCTTCCTGATATTCCAGGTCCTCTTCAGTCAGTTCATCATAGTTCTGTCTTAGCTGTCCTTTTACATCCTCCCATGAGCCATGCATTACCAGTTGGTCGTCTTCCTCGCTGTTGCCTTCTCCAGACTTCAGGCTCTCTGTCCAGCGTTTTACTATATTATTAAGGTCGTCACCTGTTTTTGTGAGCGTACGCTTCACTGTATCTAGTGTACCTTTGCCACTGTCTGGGGCCAATAACATACCGGCAGCAACACCTGCTCCTATACCAGCTAAAGTAGCCAGTAAAATTTTCCCATTATCTTTATTCATAGTCAACAGTTGTATTAAGTTTTTAAATGCAGTGGGCGTTTATATAGTAAATAATAAAAGTATACACTGCACGTTAATATTTCTATTTTTACGCTTCAAACTACATACGGCTACACTACTTACTTAGTTTATCTGCTATTTAGCATGTATAAAAGCCCAAACCCTTTATACTATAGACTTATGAAAAAGACGTTGGTTATTTTCTCTACCTTGTTGTTTGGCATTTCATCTTCCTGCAAAACCTCAGAAAGTACCGTTTGCATTGACCCTGATAAAGTAAACCCCGATACCATCTGTACAATGCAGTATGCCCCTGTATGTGGCTGCGATGGCAAAACCTACAGTAATGCCTGTGAAGCCGAAAAGGCAGGTGTTACGTCTTACACCAAAGGTGAGTGCAGTTCCAGCAATTAAACATGTAAAAACAGCTACACATGAGCGATAAGAAATATTTTAAACAAACGAAGCCCTTTGTAGTACCGACTACCGATGGCAAGCTGATTGAAGAACATTTTGGGAAAGCGTCTACAGAAACTTCAGCTTTCAGTGTTGCCCACATGGTTGCCCCACCCCATTGGAACGAACCCCATCAGACACCGGACTTTGACGAAATAACCATTGTGCTACGCGGTAAAAAGCTGATTGAGATAGATGGTGAAGCGGTAGAAGTAAGTGCAGGAGAATCTATATTAGTTAAAGCAGGCACCCGCATTCGCTACGCAAACCCTTATGACGAAGAAACAGAATACTGGTCCATCTGCATTCCGGCATTCGATATCAACGCTGTACACCGGGAAGAAGGGTAAGTTCCTACTCTGGTAAGCCTGACCTCCTTGGATAACAGAGATATTTACATTATCACCTTAGAAAATCTCATGCTCTCATTTTCAGGGTATGAGATTCCCTATTTTATATAAGCCTTACGCTTTGTCACTATCTCTCCTTTTGTAGTTCCAGAAGTTGATTTGGTGTTTGGCAAAAAAATCAGTTATTTATACACTTCATCATACCTACTAACCTAACTTAATGAAAAACTTATTCTTTTCATCTTTATTTGTGGCAGTGGTTGCTTCGGCATGTACACAACCACCTGCTGCTTCCTCATCTGAAAGCCCAAACAAACCACCTGCTCTTTCATCTATTCGGGAAGATGAGCTTCGGGAGGACATTTTCACTTTGGCAGGGGATGATATGCGAGGAAAAAGAGCTGGAACCGTAGACGAACTGCGGGCTGCTGCCTGGGTAGCAGAGCAGGCCCGCCAGGCAGGCTTGAAGCCTGCTGGTGACGATGGTACTTATTTTCAGTTCTTTCCTCTCCGAAGAAAGCAAGTAGCTGAAGAAAGTAAGCTACAGGTTAATGGTCAGCCACTAACTCTTTGGGAAGATGCCTGGGTCACATCACCAGTGGCAGGCAACATAAACAATGCCCCTGTCGTGTGGCTGAAGTCTTTAGCCGATACCACCGGGCAAGACTTCACAGGAAAAGTTGTAGCCATGTCGTTACAGCCTCCGGCCACACTTCCTGCTAAGGGTATGAGTTTGTGGGGTTACCGCTACATTTTGTCTGCTTTACGGCAGCAAGCCACCACATTAAGATCGCAGGGAGCCAGTGCCATTGTATTAGTGTCAGATTCTATGGCAGAAGCAAACCTTGCTTTTGCCGGACACGGTTTTGAGGAAGGAACTTACCAATTAGAAGATGCTGCCAACAATCAGTACGGCAGTAGTACACCTCTCATCCTAGTTAAACAAAAGTTTGCCTCCAATCTGCAGCAGGCACAAGCCAAAATAACAGCTGCTATAAACGTAAATAGCTATGTTTATCCATCTATAAATGTAGTAGCTGTAGCACCAGGTACTGACCCGGAGCTTCGTGACGAGTATGTACTATTCAGTGGCCATCACGACCACGATGGTGTTGGCGTACCGATAGACGGAGACTCTATCTGGAATGGTGCTGACGATAATGCTTCTGTAAGTGTAGCTTTGCTAGCTATAGGCCGCGCCTGGACCCAGAGCCTGGGTAAACGTTCCGCCTTGTTTGTGTGGCATGGAGCTGAAGAGCGAGGATTGTTTGGTTCACGCTGGTACGCAGAGCATCCTACAGTAGAAAAAGAATCGATAGTGGCTGTATTAAATGGTGACATGATAGGGCGAAATGCTCCTGATTCTGCTGCCTTACTGGGGGCTATCCCTCCTCACCGTAATTCAACTAATTTAGTTAACATGGCAATGCAGGCAAATGAGCAACTTACTAAGTTTACCGTAGATACCTCCTGGGATGAAGCATCTCACCCGGAAGGCTGGTACTTCAGAAGCGATCATCTTCCTTATGCCCGGGCCGGTATTCCAGCAATCTTCTTTACCACATTACTACACCCTGATTACCATACTCCCCGCGATGAGCCAAAAGGGATTGATATTTCTAAACTGGCCCGTATGACGCAATGGATGTATGCTACTGGCTGGGCCGTTTCTGAAACAGCTGAGCGTCCTGACGTTGACCCGGGAGCAAAGCTGGAACGGTAAGAGTTTGAATCTATTACCGATAAACAAAAGTGGCTGCCTCTGTTTAGAGGCAGCCACTTTTGTTTTGATCAAAAAGCAATAAGCTTATTTGCTCATGGCGTCTACTATATCTTCTGAAATACCCATGGTTGAGAAACCTCCATCGTGCATCAGGTTCTGCATAGTTACCATTTTAGTAAGATCAGAGAACAAGGTAACACAATAGTCAGCACATGCATCGGCGGAGGCATTGCCAAGCGGAGACATTTTATCAGCATAGTCATAGAAGGCATCGAAACCACCTACACCTGTACCGGCTGTTGTCTTAGTAGGAGACTGAGAGATAGTGTTTACACGTACCTTTTTAGCTTTACCTAATCGATAGCCATAGTTACGGGCAATAGACTCCAGTACAGCTTTGGCCTGTGACATATCGGTATAGTCAGGGAATACACGTTGTGCCGCAATGTAAGAAAGTGCCACAATAGAACCCCACTCACTCATAGCGTCCTGCTTTTCGGCCACATGCATTACTTTATGGAAAGATAATGCAGAGATATCCAGCGTTTTCAGGAACCAGTCGTAGTTCAGGTCGCCATAGGATTTGCCTTTACGGACGTTCGGGCTTGAGCCGATTGAGTGCAGTATAAAATCAATTTTACCACCTAATATTTCCTGAGCCTTTGTAAACAGGTTTTCCAGATCCTCTACAGAAGTAGCATCGGCAGGTATGATCTCTGCATTACAGGTTTCGGCCAGCTTATTTATTTCTCCCATACGCATGGCAATAGGGGCATTGGACAGCACAAATTCAGCACCCTCTTCTTTGGCACGTAAAGCCACTTTCCAGGCTATAGACTTTTCGTCCAATGCGCCAAAAATGATTCCTTTCTTTCCTTTAAGTAAGTTATAGGACATGTCTTTATAGTTTTATTGTTTCTCTCTAAATCCGGCTACTTTCAGCATTGCCAAAATTAAGGCAGCAATATAAGCATAACTATTTATAGTGAAAGCAACTCTTTAGCACTTTGATACGCATTTGCACTCGGATTTGCTCCTGCAATCATGTGTGCAATCTCATCCACACGCTCCTGCTCATCCAGTTTTCTTACCCGGCTGATAGTACGGTCTTCTCTGTCTTCCTTAAACACAAAGTAATGAGAGTCGCCCTGTGCCGCAATCTGAGGCAAGTGTGAGATAGCTATTATCTGATGCTTCTGCGCCATTTGTTGCATCATCTTTCCAACTTTTACGGCTACTTCTCCTGAAATACCTGTATCAATTTCATCAAACACAATGGTAGGCAGCGCTGTTTTGTCTGCCAGCATATATTTCACGCTCAACATTAAGCGGGAAAACTCACCACCAGAAGCTGCCTTACTAAGAGACTGTGGCTGTGCTCCTTTGTTTGCACTAAATAGAATACTGATTTCGTCGGTACCAGTGGCAGAAGGTAATATAGCGTTATGCTGAATAACGATGCGGGCATTTGGCATACCTAACTCTGCCAGCAAACTATAAAGCTCCTGTTCAAATTTACCAAACGAGGCTTTACGACGCTCAGAAAGCACCTTCGCTTTCTCCAGCACGTCTTTCTCTGCCTTCTCCATTGCTTTCTGAGTTTTCGCTATAGCGGCATCCAGATTCACCACACTGCCAACCCTATTCTCCAGGTCGCGCTGAATATCCTGCAACTCGGCTAAAGTTGATACCTGGTGCTTGCGCTGCAGAGTATAAATCATATCCAGGCGCTCCTGCACTTCAGTAGCACGTATTGGATCTGCTTCCATATTGCGTTCGGCATCTTCCAGTTCACCGGCAATATCGTTCAGCTCTATCATACAGCTTTCCGTACGGGTACGTAACTCATCGTATACGGGTGAAAAGGACGATAGCTGACCGATCAGGTATATTGTATCTTTTAAAGCCGAGGTAATATTAAACTCTGATTCTGTCAGGTATTGTACTGCCTGTGTCAGCTTTAACTTAATATCTTCAGCATTCTCCAGTTGTTTCAGCTCAGACTCCAGGGTTTCCTGCTCTCCTTCCTGCAGGTTTGCCTCTTCCAGCTCATTCAGCAGGAAAGCATGGTAATCGTGCTCTTTCTGTGCCTGGGCAAGTTGGTCTACCAGCTTTTTGTGGTCAGACTCAAGCTTTTTATACTTGCGGTAAGTATCATGGTAAACCTTTAAGTAAGATAAATTACCCGCATAAATATCAAGTGAAGTATTACCGGCATACACGTCGAGTATGTTTAGCTGATAACTTGTATCGCCAAGCTGTAGCGTGTCGTGCTGCGAATGGACATCCATCAGGTTCTCCCCTATCTTCCGGATTACATCAAGCGTAACAGGCGTATCATTAACAAAAGCACGCGACTTACCGCTTGGGCTTATTTCCCGGCGCAGAATACACTGATTATCAAAGTCAAGGTCTTCCGCTACGAAAATTTCCTTTAGGTTGTAAGAAGAAATATCAAATACGCCCTCAATTACACATTTCTGTTCCTGATTAAACAGCAACTTACTATCCGCCCGGTTACCAAGCAGTAAGCCTATGGCACCCAGCATAATAGATTTACCGGCACCAGTTTCACCTGTAATAATATTCAGCACCGGCGATGGGTTCATCTCCAGCTTCTCTATTAAGGCGTAGTTTTTAATTTTAAGATCTATCAGCATAAGAAATAAGACACAAGACAATAGACATAAGATAAAGACTTTTTGCCTATGCTTAGTTCGCTATTTTGTTCTTTGTAAAAGCTTGGTTAAAAATCAGAAACTTTACGTTAATGCACAGGCTCAGTAACTGCTCTTGTGCTTTCAGTAAGCTGTTTCTCTGTCGTAAATAATTTCCTCTATCTGCGGCAAAGGCATCACATGCCTGCCTTCCCGCTGGTCTTGCATTACTAACTGCTCTGCTGTCACTTGTTTAAGTGAGCCATGTAAGACTACTCTGTTACGCAGCACTACCTGCACCACAGGGCGTTGTAATAGCTCCTGGGCATGTTGTACAATATCTTTTCTTAGAATTCGGGTTTGGCGCTTTCCCATGTAGTGTATCAGATGGTCTGGCAGCACTATCTGCCACCGTGAAGTTACACTCTTTCTGTGAGATTTGGAAAAGGATTAACGCTGTAGCAGCACTTCGTATTTAGAGTTATTGGTTGGGTCTACCTGCGATAGAATAGAGTATGCCTGCTGCTTTTCGGCTGGAGCAGCTGTTTTAAACATATTGGTTAGCTCATCAGCTTTCGCATCGAAAAATGAACGCAAAATGGCAGCACCAGGCTTCTGTTGTTGCAAACGCTGAACATTGGCCAATACATCTAACACAGATTTACGTGCTTTTTCCGGGTCTTCAGCCATGATGTCTATTCCCTGGCGGTGCATTATGTAAATACCCTCGCGAAAAGACTGGAACTGCGGGTCCTGCAGGTTGTCAATCATCCAATAACGGTTACGGTTATCTTCAAATGGTTTCCAGCCTGGGTAGCTTCCCTGCGAAGAAGCCACATTCAGTATACTGCGTGCCTGGTCAAAAGCAGCGGCTCCACCTAACTTTCCGAAGCTGTCGTTATCCATCCCTATCATCATATAGGCATAAAAAGCAAGCATGGAGGTCAGGTTAGAGGTATAACCGTTATCGGCATATTCTAACTGTTGTGCATTACTGAACTGGAAGGTCCAGTCTTTGTCTATGAAAGAGAAAAGCGTAGACTCGTACGCGGTACCATAAGCCGGGCGCACAGATAAAACCTGCACATTAGCCTTGAAAACACCTATTTCCGGCATTTCTGTCAGGTTAATAAGCAGGCGGCACTTAATACGTTCGCTTGTGCGGTAAGGCTGGTTTGTCCAGCGGCGGTTGTTCATAAACTCGAAAATGCGTGTTTGCATATCCTTGAACAACTGCCTGTCTGTATATTGCACCTGCTCGCTGTTAACCACTACATCACACTGCAGCTCCTGCGCTTTTGCACTCCAGGCTGCTACACAACACAACAGCAAAACCAGTACTTTCTTAAGCATGTAATCGCTCCCAGATTAAATTTACAATATCCTGTGCCACCTCATTTTTTTGCTTCAGTTCAAAAGCAGTAACAGCGTCAGGCTCAATTATGGTTACTTTATTTGTGTCATGCTTAAAACCTGCGCCTTTATCATTCAGCGAGTTCAGCACAATCATATTCAGGTTTTTCTTACTGAGCTTTTCCCGGGCATTTGTGCTCTCGTTATGCGTTTCAAGTGCAAACCCTACCGAGAACTGCCCCGGCAGCTTTACTTTCCCCAGTTCAGCTGCTATATCAACGTTCTTAACAAGTTCAATGGTAAGGTCGTTTCCTTCTTTCTTTATTTTTTTATCGGCAACTACTTTAGGCTTATAATCAGCTACAGCAGCGGCATATACTATAATATCGGCTGCAGGAGCTCGTTCTTTTACAGCCTCATACATTTGGTCGGCAGAAGTAACTGCTGTAACGATAACAGCCGGGTTGTCTATGTCTAAACAAGTAGGGCCGGATACTAATTGTACAGTAGCTCCACACTGCGCAAAGCGCTCTGCTATTGCAAAACCCATTTTACCTGTAGAGTGGTTCCCTATGAAACGAACAGGATCTATAGCTTCATAAGTTGGGCCTGCTGTAAGCAGCACTTTTTTACCCTTAAACGATTTTTCCAACACCCGAAAAGAAATTCAATAGCACTTGTACAATCTCCTCTGGCTCAGCCATACGGCCCTGGCCCACAAGACCACTGGCTAACTCGCCATGTCCTGCCTCAATTATATGGTTGCCGTACGCCTGTAACTTTCTGAAGTTATTCTGCACAGCCGGATGCTGATACATATCCAGGTCCATGGCGGGGGCAACAAAAACAGGGCAGCGGGCAGAAAGATAAGTAGCACTAAGCAAATTATCGCAAAGGCCGTTGGCTAGTTTGGCAACTGTATTGGCACTGGCAGGAGCCAATACCATGGCATCGCCCCAAAGGCCCAGTTCCACATGATTATGCCACACACCAGTATCATCTTTCACAAACTGGCTAAGTACTGGCCGCTTAGAAAGAGTAGCCAAGGTAAGAGGGGTTATAAATTCAGAAGCAGAAGCCGTCATAATGACCTGTACTTCTGCTTCTGCTTTAATGAGCTGGCGAACAAGAAGCGCTGACTTATACGCAGCGATACTTCCGCAAACTCCCAGTATTATTCTTTTATGCCGGAGCATAGGCCTTACTTACAGGCTTAATTCGTCTGACTCTTCGTCTGGAGTACGCACGTATACCTTTCCTTCTAAGAACTCTTCGATAGCAAGGTTAGTTGGCTTAGGCAGACGCTCATAGTATTTAGAGATTTCGATTTGCTCGCGGTTCTCAAACACTTCCTCCAGGTTATCTACAGTAGTCGCAAACTCTGCAAGTTTAGAGTTTAACTCTTCTTTCAGCTTAACAGAAACCTGATTTGCTCTTTTAGAGATTACAGCCACAGACATGTACACATTGCCAGTTTGCTTAGCAAAATCGGCCATGTTGCGGGTAACAATAGATGATGGAACAGTTGCCATATATATTAACTTATGAGTTTTCGTTTTTATTTTTCTTTATTTCATCGAGCGCAGCTAAAGCCTGATCATAAATCTGCTCTGCATTACGCTTGTTTTTACTATCCGGGTACAGGTCTACAAAGCTCTGATAGTAATCTATCACCTGATAGTACCGCTCCTCCTGCTTATTCAGCACGCTTTGCTTCGCATACTGAAACTGTGCATCAAGCCTTAAATAAGAGGCTTGGTCGCTGTATGGTGATGCCGGATGCTCTTGTAAGAAGTTCGTGAGTGTAGTTACAGCCGCATTATAATAGCGTATTTTGTAGTACAGCTCTGCGTTTACGAATGCCTTTCTATCAAGCTTAACGTTAAGATCCTCAATCATCTGGTTAGCTTCATCCACAAACTTGCTGTTCGGGTAGCGTATCGTAAACTCCTGAAGAGCCTCAATAGCAGTTAATGTGCTGGTTTGGTCCTGTTCATAGCTTGGCGAACTGTTGTAATTCGACTTGGCATATAAGAACATTGCCTCTTCAGACAGCGGGCTTCTGGGATACAACTCATAAAAGCTTTTAAAGTGGAAAGCACTTAACAAGTAATCGCCTTGCTGATAATAAGTATTGGCAAAGTAAAATTTAGCTTGTTCAGCTTCCTGCCTACCACTCAATAAAGGTAACACCTGCTCCAGTAACTGGCTAGCTCGGTAATAATCACCTTTTTCGTAGTACTGGACAGCTGCCTGATATTTTTGATCAACATCAGTGCTCTTTAAAATCTTTTGAAAGTTGCTACAGCTGGCACCCAGCAGTAACAAGGCAACAAAAGCAACGGTATGGAGAAAGCCTCTATTCATTAACAGGCAAAATTATATAATAACTGCGTGATTTACAAAACAGATTTACATCTGGCATAAAACACCTTATCGTGAACTATTTTTATTTTTTGCTGATGGTTTCGCTTTGGCTTCCACCTTAGGTTTTACAGCTGTACTCTGCTTTTTAACTACTCGTGGAGCTATCGGCTGTACTTTAGGAAGTGACTTAAGCGATACAATATCCTGTTTCTCTGGCCTTAACTCTGGCAGCCACTTAAAGTCCTCTAATTGTTTATCTTCTACTTTTAGCTCATGCGGCGGCACAAAGGTAGCATCCGGGTTCATCAGGAACGAGATTCTGTGCAGTTTATTATCTGCAAACCGTAATACCATATCGCTGCAGATGGCTTTGTTGGCTCCTGTTAGCACAGAATCTCCCTCTAATGCAAAGTACAGGCTCTCTCCATTTCCGTTTACATTTACCCTGCTTATTTTCCCTTCCTTAAAAAAAGCTGTCATATCCCGGCCTTTTACCTGGTTATAATTCTTCAGAGAATCTTCAGAAGCAATAAAAGCGCTGCCGAACATGTACATTTTTTCAATAGTCTTATTGCGCATGTGCATGCGCACAGTATCAGAAACCATCTGTGTCTGTTCATTCCAAAGTACCGGCTTTATGTTCATGTGCATAACTGAGTCTGTACGGTTATAACTCAGCGAGTCGCATTTGCCTTGCAAGTCAGACTTAAAAATCTTTACATTATTATAAGCGAACAGCATACTAGGCATGCCAGGCGCTTTTGACTCACGTGAAACAAGTGTATCTGCCGCCATGTACAGGGTATCGTTGTCCATGATTGTTTCCATCATCGGTTTACCATATACTTTGGATATACCACTGTCGCGCCAGTAACGGCCCGTTTGCCCATATATGGTTACATCATCTTTAAGAGAACGTAACGATACATTTACTTCAGCATAGCCATAGCCTTTCTGTTCGTCATAGTACAGTTTATCTCCTCCCAAACGATACTCGGGTGTAAGAATATAGGCATTGCGCCCAAATCGGGATATCTTCTCCAGCGAGTTGTAAGTCCCCTCTTCTGCATAAAGATCGCCTTGCTGCCCTTTGATAACAGTTGGCCCCTGGAAGTACACTACTTTCGTAAGAGTATTGTACTTCATGTTCTGCGCTGTAATATTATAGTCTTTCGTAGTAACTTTTACGTCTTGCTCGAAAGTAAACATTTTGGTTTGTGTTTCATAAACTCCCTTACGGCTCTGCAGGCGATTCTCAGGGTCTACAATAGTACCTCCCTCAGTGTAATAAGCCGTTTTGGTATTGAGATCATAATCTAAAGACGGCGTAGTAAGTGTCATTCGTGGGTCTTTCATTACTACATTACCAGTCATGGTAGCTGTGCGTGTGGCACCATCATAAAGCGCATGGTCGCCGGTCATTGTTACCGTGTCAGCTTGTACTATGCGTACTTTACCAAAGGCTTCCAGCAGTTCGCTGTCACGGTACTGGTAAACCGAATCGGCATACAGAAAACCATCTTTCTGCTTAAAAGACACATTCCCGATCAGCTTATCAGCTTTCTGGCCGTTAAAAGTGGTACCTCCAATCAGTTCATCGGCACCAAGCAGTTCTACTCTGCCTGATTGCGCCTGCCCCTGCTTTGGCTGCTGCTGCCCGAAAACCGAAAGCGAAAGCAGGGTAAAGACAAGAGAATACAGTAGCTTTGTAATCTTCATTTATATAGATAAATCGTAGTCAAAATTAGAAAAAAAATACCAGCTGCTATTTTATGCTTCAGAAAGTTTCAAGTTTTATTCAACTGCACCAGCTTTGCTTGCCAGACACCAAAATTTTAGCGGCTGTGAGCGGCGGCATAGACTCTGTGGTTCTATGCGAAGTGTTGCACCAGCTCAAGTACAACTTTGCCATTGCTCACTGCAACTTCGGCTTGCGCGCCGAAGATGCCGAGGCCGATCAGTTATTTGTCAAAAAGCTAGCCAAACAATACGATGTGCCCTTCTTTACCGAAAATTTCAATACCCGCACATTTGCTGAACAGGAGAAACTATCGATACAGATGGCAGCCCGCACGTTGCGTTACCATTGGTTTGAACAAGTGCGCCGGCAGGAAGGCTACGATTACATAGCTACAGCCCACCATAGCAACGACACCTCCGAAACCATATTGCTCAACCTGACCAAAGGTACAGGCATTGCCGGCTTACATGGTATTCCGCCGAAGAACGGCCATATCATCCGTCCTATGCTGTCTGTTAGCAAAGACGACATCTACGACTTTGTAACAAGCAACCGCCTGGCGTGGCGCGAAGACAGCTCTAACGAAACCACCAAATATCAGCGTAACAAAATAAGACACAATGTAATTCCAGTTTTGAAAGAGATAAACCCAAACCTGGAAGAAACAATACAGCAGACGGCAGAGCGGGTAAGCCAAGCCGAGTCCATAGTGGCGGCTTACATCTCTCAGCTAGGGCAGCAGGCTGTGCGGGAAAAAGACAGTACTATTTATGTAGACCTACAGCCTTTACATAAAGCCACTGGACTGCCTGTAGTACTATATGAGCTGCTGCGCCCTTACAATTTCAGTTATGCAGTAGTGCTGGAGCTGACAGAGGCGCTTGGTGGCCTTTCCGGAAAGCAGTTCGACTCACCTACCCACACCCTTGTAAAGGACAGGGAGCAACTGGTAGTTACTTCTAAAAACCTGAATAGCTTTGGCAGCATCTTAATAAACGAAGGACAGGCGGAGGCAGAGGCTGACAACCTGCATTTTACCCTCCGCTGGATTGATGCTGATAAGTATAAATTAAACACCAAGCCTAGTGTAGCTGCCCTTGACGCTGATCAGTTAAAATTCCCTTTAAAGCTCCGGGCATGGCAGGAAGGTGACTGGTTTGTGCCGTTAGGCATGAACGGCAAGAAAAAATTAAGTGATTTCCTGATTGACAAGAAGATACCCACTAACCTTAAGCAGCAAACTATGGTATTAGTTTCTGACCAGTCTATTGCCTGGATAGTTGGTCAGCGCCTTGATAACAGGTTTAAGGTAACAGATAAAACGCAACGGGTAGTAGAGATAACGCAAATTAAGCGTTAAACAAAATTAAATCTTACTGGTTAAAATAATTTTGATTATAACAGGCATATTTTGCAGTTTCACCTCGTTAGCAAGAACACCTGTAACATACATGCAGCTTTTAACAGCAGTGCTTACTTAAAATAGTATGCATAAAGAATAACAGGTCGTGTTACAAGATATTTTTAGATTTTCAACGTACCTTTGTAAGTATAGTAAATATTATAAATTGCAGGGAAAATTCTTTAGAAAATAGATGATTACAAGCGATAATTCTTTAAAAACAGATCCTGATGTAGTTTTGATTGGTGCTGGTATAATGAGTGCTACGCTTGGGGTGTTGCTTAAAGAGCTGCAGCCTGAGTTAACAATAGAAATTTTTGAAAGGCTTGATGAGGCAGCAGCTGAAAGTTCCGATGCATGGAATAACGCAGGAACAGGACACTCCGCATTCTGCGAGCTGAACTACACTCCAGAGCTACCTGATGGCTCTATTGATGTATCCAAAGCTGTTAAGATTGCGGAGTCTTTTGAAATTTCGAGGCAGTTCTGGGCTTTCCTTGTACAGCACAACTTACTTAGATCGCCTCACTTTATCAATAGCATCCCGCACATGAGCTTTGTATGGGGAGCCGACAATGTAACATATCTGAAAAAACGACATGCAGCGCTCACAAAATACAATCTCTTTAAAGGGATGCAGTATTCTGAAGATCCACAGCAGCTGACGAAATGGATGCCACTTATTATGCAGGGGCGCGATAAATCAGAAAAGCTAGCTGCTACACGCATGGAAATTGGCACAGATGTAAACTTTGGAGCCCTGACCCGTGACTCTTTTCATCACCTACAGGCCATGAGCGATGTAAATCTGCATTTCGGGCATGAGGTATATAAGCTTCGCCAGGATGCTGCTGGCTATTGGCATGTAAAAATAAAAGACCTTAAAAGCGGCCAGAAGAAAAAAGTAAAGGCGAAGTTCGTTTTTATTGGTGCTGGCGGAGGTTCATTGCCTTTACTGATTAAATCCGGCATACCGGAAGGGAAGGGCTTTGGAGGCTTTCCGGTAAGTGGGCAGTGGCTAAAATGCACCAATGAGGAGGTTATTAAGCAGCACCAGGCGAAAGTATATGGTAAGGCAGCAGTAGGATCGCCTCCCATGTCTGTACCGCACCTTGATACTAGAATGATCAATGGCAAGAGAGAACTTCTGTTTGGGCCCTATGCAGGCTTTTCAACCAAGTTCCTGAAACAAGGTTCTTTCCTGGACCTGCCGCGCTCTATAAAGCTGACTAACCTTCGCCCGATGATGGCAGCAGGCATCAAGAATATCCCTCTTACCCGTTACCTTATCGACCAGGTGCGCCAGTCTCCTAAAGACCGTCTGGAGGCGCTTAAAGATTATTATCCCAATGCCAGAATGGAAGACTGGGAACTGGAGGTAGCAGGCCAGCGTGTGCAGGTGATAAAGAATGACCCTGTACGTGGCGGAGTGCTTGAGTTTGGAACAGAAGTTGTCAGCTCAGCCGATGGCTCTATTGCAGCCTTACTCGGTGCCTCGCCAGGAGCCTCTACCGCTGTTTCTATCATGCTAAGCCTCTTGGAGCGCTGCTTTAAGGATAAAATAAAAACAGAAGAATGGCAGACCAAAATAAAGAAGATGATTCCATCTTTTGGTCAATCATTAGCCGAGAACCAGCAGTTGTGCGACCAGGTAAGAGCCTGGACCAATGATGTGCTTTCGCTTAAAAGTGCCGAACAGACACAGCCATAATAATTATGCCTGCCAAACAGGAAATAAGTGCTTGCGGTAATAAGGAACAGCTTATGCCGTTTTTACCGTAGTTAACAGAGTTTAGAACCATATATATAATTATATCCGACAATGAAAGTAACTGTAGTTGGAGCAGGTAATGTTGGCGCAACGTGTGCCGATGTGCTTGCTTACCGCGAAATCGCGAACGAAATAGTACTAGTGGATATTAAAGAGGGTTTTGCTGAAGGCAAAGCACTTGATATCTGGCAGAAATCGCCTATCAACCTTTACGATTCACGCACTGTTGGTGTAACGAACGATTATAGCCGAACTGCCGGTTCTGATGTGGTAGTAATTACATCAGGCCTTCCGAGAAAGCCTGGCATGTCCCGCGATGATCTTATTTCTACCAATGCAGGTATTGTAAAGTCAGTTACTGAAAATGTTGTAAAACATTCTCCTGATGCCATCATTATTGTGGTTTCCAATCCACTGGATGTGATGACATATGCTGCACATATCACCTCTAAATTACCTCGTGCACGTGTAATGGGTATGGCAGGCATTTTAGACACTGCCCGCTACAGAGCTTTCTTAGCAGAAGAACTAAATGTTTCTCCTAAAGATATACAGGCGGTACTAATGGGCGGACACGGTGACACCATGGTGCCGCTTCCGCGCTATACCACAGTTGGTGGTATTCCTGTAACTGAGCTTATTGCTGAAGATAAATTAAATGCCATTATTGAGCGTACAAAGAACGGCGGGGGGGAGCTTGTGAAACTAATGGGCACTTCTGCATGGTATGCTCCGGGTTCAGCAGCTGCGCAAATGGTAGAGGCTATAGTGAAAGATCAGCGCCGTGTGTTCCCGGTTTGTGTTAAACTGGAGGGCGAATATGGTATTGATGGTGTTTACCTTGGCGTTCCTGTTATTCTTGGCAAAAATGGCATTGAGAAAGTGTTAGAGCTACAACTGAACGAAGAAGAAAAGCAGCTTCTGGAAGTTTCCCGCGGTCATGTTAAAGATGTGATGGAGGTACTGGATAAAATAAATGCCACTGCATAACCTGCAAAGCTTCTTTACTTTAAAAACAGCAAAGGCGCTACTTCTAAGTAGCGCCTTTGCTGTTTTTAAAGTAATACTTAGAGCTAATCTTTCTGGCTTGCCTGAAATAGCTTCTGCTTCTCTTCTTTAGACAAACTCTCATAACCTGAGCTTGATATCTTATCCAGAATACGATCTATCTCATGCTGGCTTGGTTTACCAGGATAACTAGCTGCTGCTGCACTGGAGGTGCCATTTGTACTACGACGGCTGAAGCCTCCACCACCACGGTGTGTCACTTTTAGCTTAGGCTTTCTTTTTAACAGGTTACCAAAGAAGCCGAAAGTAGCATGTATCGGACGGCCCATATCGCTTCCACGTTGTAGCTGTTTTATAAACACCCAGCCTATCAGTGCACCTCCTAGGTGAGCAATGTTACCACCGGCATTATCTCCTACAGCCCCAGACATAGAAAGTATGACAAGGAACAGAGCGATATATTTAATTTTTACAGGCCCGATCAGGATTAGGCTAAAGGTAAAGTTTGGCAACAATGTAGCTGCTGCCACTACTATAGCCAGCACACAGGCCGAAGCCCCGATCATAGATGCTCCTAAAGCTCTGTCGGCAAAGTAAGGAATGAAGTTAAAAAATAGAACAAACAGTACTCCACCAGCCAAACCTCCGAGTATGTACAGGCTCAATAAACGCTTATCTCCTAAGTATTCCCTTATTAACTGCCCAAACCAGTACAGGTTAAGCATATTGAAGAGAATATGGAGGAAGCCTTCATGTGTGAAGAAATACGTTATCAGTGTCCACGGCCTTACTAACAGAGATGCCGGATACGAAGGTAACGCAATGTAGGACATCAGCAGGTTATACAGATGCGGACCTACAGTAAGGGTAAGAACAAGCCGGGCTACAATAAGCACCACAAAAACGACAACGTTTATAAGAATGAGCTGCTTTAGGGTGTTATTCGGCTGTCGAAAAGTATCTTTTATGTCTTCTATAATGCTCATGGACGATTAATAGTCTTGGTAGTCACTTCGTTGCCACATTCTCACTAATATATACGCAAACAGCATTCCGCCGAGGTGGGCAAAATGTGCCACATTGTCGCCCGGCACACGGTTAAAGCCAGCATACAACTCGTAGGCTCCGTACAACAATACAAAATATTTAGCTTTAATTGGTATTGGCAAAAATAGCAAAAACAGCTCCAGATTCGGAAACAGCAACCCAAAAGCCATCAGAATAGCAAATATTGCACCAGAGGCTCCAACTAAGGGGCTATTATAGATACGGGTAAACATATTTGACACCACTTCTTTAGTGCCTTCAATATATTCGGGGTTGTCGGGTTCACGCTGAAAAGCTATAGCTATTTCTCTGCCAGCTCCAGTGCCCACATGTTCATCCATATAGTTATTGAAGGCCACAGGCGAAGGGCTTTCAATATACTGGACGGTGTCCTCTTTCAGCTGATTCAGCTCGTACGCACGCACCCCCAGGTACAACAGGCTCGCTCCTAACCCTGTAATAAGGTAAAATGTCAAAAACCGCTGTGCCCCCCAATAACGCTCCAGCATTGGGCCAAATATAAACAAGCTGAACATGTTGCTAAACAAATGTCCCCAGCTACCGTGCATAAACATGTGTGTAAATAGCTGCACAGGCCTGAAATACTCGGAACCAAAATAATACAGTGCAAAGTCTGCCGAATTAAATAGCTTATCCTGAAGTATAAATACGACCACATTGATGATCAGGATGTTCCTAACCATAGGGGTGATATTGAACATAGTGTATATTTTTTAGCTTAAGTATCAGACTTTTCATTTTATCATAATTTAGCAGCATCTTCCCCCTTAGCTGTTGTAGCAAGATGCCAGTAGTTGTATGGAGATAAAAAGCTTTGTCTAACAGTTAAATACTTGTATTTTAAAATCAGCCTTTAAGGAAAAGCTCATGCAGCTGGCCAAGCTCCATTATCACTAGTGTTTTTTGTCCACCTGGTGTATAGTTCGGTACCTGGCAGGCAAACAGCTTATCTACGAGAGAATTCATCTCAAGGTCAGACATACGCGACTGTAATCTGGATGCCAGTCGCTTTGCCATAGCACGGGCCAGGTTCTCTCTCTTATCCAGTTTCAGATTAGCTGCATTGTTTTTATACTGCTCAATCAGTTCCTCTAGCAGCTCTTTTTCGTTAGCAGCGTGTATGTCAGCTGGTATGCCATTCAGAATAATGGTATTGCCACCAAAATCCTCAAACAGAAAACCCATATCTTTAAACTCTGCTGCCAGTTCTTTTATAAGTGTGGCATCGGCCGTAGACAACTCCACAGTCTGCGGAAAAAGCAATGCCTGTGAAGTAACGCTTTTCTTCTGTAGGGAGCTCATGTACTTTTCATAGAGTATCCGCTCCTGTGCTGCCTGCTGGTCCACAATCATAATCCCGGACTTTACCTGCACCAGCAGGTACTTCTGATGCACCTGTAAAGTTTTGCTGGAAGTAACAGAGTTGTCGGAAAAAGCATCATCCAGAAAACTCATGGTAGACGAGGCCGAGGTTATTCGCTCTTCCTGCACCGGTGGTTCCTGCTTAAGAGGTTCATACAGCTGTTCCCAGCCTTTTGAGGTAGCACGCCTGCTTCCCGTATTTCCAGAAGAAGCAGGAGGGGTAAACCCGGGGAAGGAGCTATTTCCTTTACTTTCTTTGTCGCGGTCGGTATCAAACTCGTTAAAGAAGTTATTATCCTGTATTCTGATAGGCTGCAAGGGCGCAAAATTCACGTCGCTTTCAAAGTCCAGAGATGGCGCAATGCTATGGGCACCTAAAGCTTTCTTTGCAGCGGCATGTACAATAGCATACACCGTCTTCTCATCCTCAAACTTAATTTCGGTTTTAGTCGGATGTACGTTTATATCAATCCGATCCGGCTCTATATCAATAAAGAGCACATAAAACGGATAGTTGTCTTTCGGAAGCAGCCCCTCAAAGGCTGTCATCACGGCATGGTTCAGGTAACCGCTTTTTACGAAACGGTTATTTACAAAAAAGAACTGCTCACCACGGGTCTTCTTGGCAAACTCAGGCTTTCCGATGTACCCATGCACATTCAGGAAAGGTGTTTCTTCTTCGCAAAGGGCAAGTTGCCCCTTATAATTTGATCCAAAAATACTAACAACGCGCTGGCTCAGCTTTGCAACCGGTAGGTTAAACACTTCCACATCATTGTGATATAGCGAAAATGCTACCTCGGGGTAAGCAAGCGCTACCCGTTGAAATTCATCCAGTATATGCCGCATCTCCACTGCATTCGTCTTCAGGAAATTACGACGGGCAGGCACGTTAAAGAAAAGATTTTTAACAGCTATAGAAGTACCCTCTGGAACTACTACAGGCTCATGCAAGGTAATAGCTGAGCCTTCCACAATAAGATGCGTTCCTATTTCAGTATGCTGAGGCTTTGTCTTAAGCTCTACCTGTGCTACGGCAGCAATAGAAGCCATAGCCTCTCCCCTAAAACCCATTGTTTTGATGCGGAAGAGGTCTTCGGTCGTACTGATTTTAGAAGTGGCGTGGCGCTCAAAGCACATGCGCGCATCTGTATCCGACATACCCACGCCATTATCTACCACCTGTACCAACTGCTTACCTGCTTCTTTCACAATCAGTTGAATGCTGGTAGCCTGGGCATCAATGGCATTTTCCAGCAACTCTTTCACCACCGAGGCAGGGCGCTGTACCACCTCTCCGGCAGCTATCTGATTGGCAAGATAGTCAGGCAATAAATGTATGATGTCGGGCATCCGATTTAAATACTCCTTAATTTAAAGTTTTTACCTTTTTTGACAGAAAAAACACTAAACCCGGCGGGATTTTTGCGTTTACTAAATAGTAAAAACAGAACTTATTCAGAATTAAATTTATTATTAATTTACAGACCGATTACGAATGAAGATGGAAAAACCTGTAAAGATTCGGTTTGCCTTTTATCCTAAAAATTTGCAAATGTTGCTTGTACGAAAAATGATGTGTGGTGTTAGCAACTTAAATGCTTCCTCCTGTTCCACGTATAGCAAGGCAGGCACACAGGCTTATTCAACTTCTTCGCTTAATCAGCTGAAAGGCAGCAAGGCAGATTTCTTCTGTTTACCCGAACCGCCTACTGCAAAATTAGCCTTAATTTCGTCTTGTTCCAATTATTATAATACCCGTGTAGGATGTTGAAGCGTTTTAGTTTAGGATTACTCATACTTGTTTTTTTTGCCATGGCACCTCTGATGTCACTGAAATCATCAGATGAGGTTGTCGTAGATGCAAAAGAAAGAGTTTGGGTAGATAGCGTCTTCAGTGCTCTTACTCCGGACCAGCGCCTGGGCCAACTATTTATGGTAGCAGCCTACTCCAACAAAGATGAAAGACATTACCGTGAAATAGACACATTGGTAAGCCGCTATGGCATTGGGGGCATTATGTTTATGCAGGGTGGCCCTATGCGACAGGCTGTGCTTACCAACCGCTTCCAGGCAAGAGCCCAACTGCCAATGCTCATTGCCATGGATGCAGAGTGGGGCCTGGACATGCGCCTGGACAGCAGCATGCACTTTGCACGCCAGATGACACTCGGCGCACTTGACAACGACCGTTACATTTACCTGATGGGGCGTGAAATTGCTCTTAAGATGAAGCGGATGGGCGTACACGTCAGCTTTTCCCCTGTAATGGATGTTAACGTAAACCCTGCTAACCCTGTCATTGGTAGCCGCTCTTTTGGTGAGTCTAAGGAAGAAGTTACACGCCGGGGCATTGCCTACATCAAAGGCCTTCAGGACCATGGTGTTATAGCTGTCGCAAAACACTTTCCGGGCCACGGCGATACGGATACAGACTCTCACCTTTCTCTGCCTGTAGTACAGCACAACATTGAACGCCTGACTGAGGTAGAACTTTACCCGTTCAACAAAGCTTTTGATGCAGGAGTAATGGGCGTGATGGTAGCACATTTGTATATGCCAGCCATAGACTCTACCCGTAACATAGCAACAACACTATCCAAGCCGCTTGTTACTGGTCTTCTAAAGGATAAAATGAAGTACAAAGGCTTAGTATTTACAGATGCTCTAAACATGAAGGGTGTCAGCAACTACTTTGCTCCTGGTGAAGTTGACGTAAGAGCTTTGGAGGCCGGTAACGATGTGCTTCTGTTCTCAGAGGATGTTCCTGTAGCCATAACTAAAATAAAAGATGCTGTTGCTGCCGGTAAACTAACGCAGGAAGAAATTGATGAACACGTCAGAAAAATTCTGCATGCCAAGTACTGGGCTGGATTAAATAAATATAAACCTATTGACCTGGCCAACCTACAGGAAGAAGTAGACAGACCACTTAGCACTGTGGTGCAGGAGCAACTGTATGAACACTCCGTAACCGTAGCAAAAAACAAAGATAACCTGTTGCCTTTTATGCACCTCGACACAATGCGTATAGCTTCTGTAGCCATTGGTGCAAAACCACACAACGTGTTTCAGGAAACACTTGGCAACTATGCACCTATTAAGAGCTTTACCATCAAAAACCGCTTTGCTCCTGATTCTTCCTTTACGAAAATCATTCCAAAGCTCAAGGATTATGATGTTGTGGTTATCAGTATCCATAATATGAACATAACGCCAGCTAAAGACTTTGGCATAGGAGTGGGCACCAGAGCTTTTATACAGTATTTGCAGGAGCGGACAAAGAAGAAAGTGGTAGTTGCTGTAATGGGCAATGCCTATAGCTTAAAATTCTTCGACAACAGCAACTGGTTAGTGTGCGGCTATGAAGACAATGATGTTTCACAGTTACTTGTGCCACAAGTACTGTTCGGGGCCAGGGCAGCAAAAGGCAAGCTACCCGTTACAGCCTCTGCTAAGCTCACGTCTGGCACAGGAATAGCAACACAAACGCTTGGGCGTCTGAAATATGGTGTACCTGAAAGTGTGGGCATGGATTCTAAAGTGCTTCAGCAAGTCGATAACATTGCCCTGGAAGCTATTGCCTATGCTGCCACACCAGGCTGCCAGGTATTAGTAGTAAAAGATGGTACTGTTGTTTTCAATAAATCTTATGGTTATTATACTTATGACAATGTAAAGCCGGTAACCAATAACACCATTTACGACATTGCCTCTATTACAAAAGTCGCCGCTACCCTGCAGGCTATTATGTTCCTGAAAGACCAGGGCAAAATAAACCTGGATGCGAAAGTCTCTACTTACTTACCTGAGCTGAAAGGCACCAATAAGGAAGGCATTGTTATGCGGGACGTGTTATCGCACCAAGCAGGTTTGCGGGCAGGCATTGTACACTGGCAGAAGACACTGGATAAGGTAAAGCTGAAAGATACCTTCTACGCCAGCACCCGCAACGATAACTTCACCAACGAGGTGGCTCCAGGTATATACTCTATCAAATCGATGGCAGACTCTTTATGGGCTTGGACGGTAAAGTCTCCTTTGTTACCTAAGGGTGCCAATGGTTACGGCTACACGTATAGTGACCTCGACTTTTACGTTTTACAGCGTGTGGCAGAAACACTCCTGAACCAGCCGCTGGATGAGTTTATGGAACAGAATTTTTATGCTCCACTCGGCTTAAGCACAATGGGCTACATCCCTTTGCTGAACCACCCTCGCGAAGTAATTGCCCCTACCGAGGATGATAATTATTTCCGTAAGAACCTGATCTGGGGTACTGTGCATGACCAGGGAGCTGCTATGATGGGCGGTGTCGCCGGGCATGCCGGTCTGTTTTCCAATGCCAATGACTTAGCTATACTGCTGCAGATGAACCTGCAGAATGGCAAATATGGCGGTGAGCAGTACTTTAACAGTAACGTGGTAACAGAGTTTTCTAAAAAGCAATTTAAAAATAGCCGCCGTGGCCTTGGCTGGGATAAGCCTGAGCCCGATGGAAACGGTCCTACATCCAGCCTGGCCTCTATGAGCACCTTTGGCCATACGGGTTTTACGGGCACCGGCGCCTGGGTAGATCCGGAAAGCAAGCTGATTTACATCTTCTTGTCTAACAGGGTTTACCCGGATGCAGGAAATAGTAAGCTGGTTAAATATAATATTCGTACACGTATACACGACGTGATATACAAGGCCATTGTGCCAAAAACTTAAAAATAACCTGTAATTTAGCGAGTGCAGCACCTAAATGCTGCACTTGTTATTTTCACAGCATACATACATTATGAAAATTGGTATTGTCTGTTATCCTACATTCGGAGGCAGTGGCGTAGTAGCTACTGAACTTGGTAAAGCTTTGGCCCTGAAAGGTCATCAGGTACATTTCATCACCTACAGCCAACCTGCCCGACTCGATTTCTTTAACGAGAACCTGTTTTATCACGAAGTATATATTCCATCTTACCCTCTTTTCCAGTATCCGCCTTACGAATTGGCTCTGGCCAGTAAAATGGTAGATATTGTCCGATTTGAGAAGCTGGATGTACTGCACGTGCATTATGCCATTCCGCATGCTTCGGCTGCTTTTATGGCCAAACAGATTCTTCGCACAAAAGGCATCAATATTCCTGTTATTACCACCTTGCATGGTACTGATATAACGCTAGTGGGTAAAGATGTCTCTTTTGAGCCGGTAGTTACTTTTAGTATCAATCAATCGGATGGCGTAACAGCTGTTTCTGACAGTTTGCGTGCAGAAACCTATGATTACTTCCAGATTGAGCGTGACATTGAGGTGATCCCGAACTTTATTAACCTGGAAAAGTTTAAGCGCCAGAAGAAAGAGCACTTCCGCATGGCAATTAGCCCAAATGACGAAAAACTATTGGTGCATACCTCTAACTTCCGTGCCGTAAAACGCATAGCAGATGTTATAAAGATATTTGCCAAGGTGCGGGAGAAAATGCCCTCCAAGCTGCTTTTGGTTGGCGATGGGCCAGATCGCCCTAAAATGGAAATGCTTTGCCGGGAACTTCAGATTTGCAGCGATGTGCGTTTCTTAGGAAAGTTAGAAGCTGTGGAGGAAGTGCTTTCTATAGCAGATTTGTTCCTGATGCCATCAGAAAAGGAAAGTTTTGGTTTGGCGGCGTTAGAGGCTATGGCTTGTGAGGTACCGGTTATTTCTTCTAATGCAGGTGGCATACCAGAGCTGAATACGCATGGCGTTACAGGCTTTGTAAGTCCTGTTGGCGACGTAGACGACATGGTACGCAATGCGCTCTATATTTTAGATGATGCTAACCTACCTACTTTTAAGGCGAACGCACTTGCCCGTGCACATGACTTTGATGTGGAGAAGATTGTTCCAAAATACGAAGTAGTTTATCAGAAAGTAATTGATGAACAGCTGGCTATCATGTAATAGCAAATCATCAGAAAGCACTTAAGAAAAATCCGGCTATCATTTTAACAGCCGGATTTTTTTATACTATCTTTACCATAGCTTAACAGAGTTAGAAAGTATGCACGTTTACGGCATACTTTCTAAGCTTTAGAGGCTACTTATCTAATCTCTAAAAGTAATCGGACACCTCACTTACATCATGAGTAAAGACAAATATTTCATTATTGATTTTGATAGTACCTTTACCAAGGTTGAAGCTTTAGATGAGTTAGGAGAAATTTCTTTGCACGACGACCCTAACAAAGAACAGATTCTGCAGGAAATAAAAAACCTGACCAATAGTGCCATGGAGGGGAAAAGCTCATTTACAGAGGGTTTAACCAAACGCCTGGCTTTGCTTCAGGCTAATAAAAAGCACCTGCAACCACTCATCGAAAGATTAAAAGATAAAGTTTCTGACTCTATTAAGCGTAACAGGAACTTCTTTGCAGAGTTTGCTAATCATACTTTTATTGTATCCAGCGGTTTCAAGGAGTTTATAAAGCCAATAGTTACAGAGTATGGTATTAAAGAGGAGAACGTTTATGCCAACACCTTCCTTTACGATGAAAATGGTAATATTACTGGCTTTGACAAAGAGAATGTACTGTGCCTGGACAAAGGCAAAATAAAGCTATTGGAAACAATGGCTTTAAAAGGTGATGTGTATGTAGTAGGCGATGGTTACACAGATTATGAGATAAAAGAAGCGGGTTTAGCAAATAAGTTCTATGCTTTTACAGAGAACATAGCACGAGACAATGTAATTGCTAAAACTGAATACATTGCTCCTAGTTTTGACGAATTCCTATACCAAAACCAATTGCCAATGGCTATTTCATACCCTAAAAACCGTATCCGGGTACTGTTGCTTGAAAGCATCCACCCTAAAGCGGTAGAACTCTTCAAGAAAGAAGGCTATCAGATAGAAACGATAGCTGGTGCTTTAAGTGAAGAAGAACTTTGTGAGGCAATAAAAGATGTTTCTATCATTGGTATTCGTTCCAAAACGCATATCACTAAAAAGGTGCTGGAGCATGCTAACAGGCTTATTAGTGTGGGGGCATTCTGTATTGGCACCAACCAGATAGACCTTACAGCCTGCCTTGATGCTGGAATACCTGTCTTTAATGCACCATACAGCAATACCCGAAGTGTAGTGGAGCTAGCTATCGGGCAGATTATTATGCTCAGCCGTGGCATCTTTGACAAGAGTGAGAAAATGCACCGTGGCGAGTGGGACAAATCAGCAAAAGGCAGCTATGAGGTTCGCGATAAAAAATTAGGCATTATAGGTTACGGAAACATAGGAGCTCAGCTTTCTGTTTTGGCTGAATCTATGGGCATGGAAGTGTACTACTACGATGTTGTAGAGAAGTTACAGCTAGGTAATGCCAGAAAATGTAATACGCTGAAAGAACTCCTCGAAATAGCAGACTTTGTAACTCTTCATGTGGATGGTCGCCCTAACAACAAGAACATGTTTGGTGCTGAAGAGTTCGCTGCCATGAAAAAAGGCGCTATCTTCCTTAACCTGAGCCGTGGCCATGTGGTTAATATTCCTAGCTTGGTAGAGGCTGTTAAGTCTGGCAAAGTCAGAGGAGCGGCCATAGATGTGTTCCCGCAGGAGCCTGCCAATAATGAAGAGGAGTTTATAAGTGAATTGCGAGGCTTGCCAAACGTTATCCTGACGCCACACATTGGCGGTAGCACCAGTGAAGCACAGGTAAACATTGCCAATTTTGTTCCGAACCGCATCATGGACTACATTAACAGCGGCAATACCTATCAGAGTGTAAACTTCCCGAACATTCAGTTACCGGAGCTTAAAAATGCACACCGCCTGATACACATTCACAAGAACGTTCCGGGCGTGCTGGCTAACATAAACAACGTGTTAGCCAGTAACCATGTGAACATTGAGGGGCAGTACCTGAAGACAAATGAGCAGGTTGGTTATGTGATTACAGATATCAACAAAGCTTATGATAAAAATGTGATCGGTGAGCTAAAGAGCCTGCCTGCCACTATTAAATTCAGAATGCTTTATTAATGATAAAACCAAAATAGCAGCAGAGAAATCATGTTGCCGTTCTGGTATTAAAACATCCTTCTCATGACCAATAAAGTCTATTTCACGCCGGGGCCTTCTGAACTTTACCCTTCTGTGCCAGAGCACATGCAGGCGGCTATGGCAAACAAAATCGGAAGCATTTCGCACCGCAGCCAGCAGTTTAAAGACATTTATGCACATGCCGTTTCAGGCTTACGCCAATTGCTGCAACTGCCGGATAATTACGAGGTTTTGTTTCTTTCTTCCGCAAATGAGATATGGGAACGTGCTATTCAGAATACGGTAGAGCATGAAAGCTTTCATTTGGTAAATGGATCTTTCTCCAAGCGATTCTATGAAATATCGAGTGAGCTTGGCAGGAAAGCGACCAAGTATGAAGTAGCGTTTGGAGAAGGCTTTAACGTTGACAAAATAGAAATACCTGCCAGTGCCGAGTTGGTAGCACTCGTTCAGAACGAAACAAGTTCAGGTGCCTGTATGCCTGTAGCTGACATTAACAAGATTAGAGCCAAAGCAGGTGAAGAAGCGCTGATTTTTGTTGATGTGGTTTCATCTATGCCCAACCCTGCGCTTGACTACAGCAAAATAGATTCCGCTTATTTTTCGGTACAGAAATGTTTCGGCTTACCTGCCGGATTAGGCGTATGGCTGCTGAACGACCGCTGCATAGCAAAAGCAGAGGCTTTGGTTGCCAAAGGAATATCTGTAGGCTCTTACCATAGTGTTCCATCACTGCTAAGCAAAGCAAAAGCGAATCAAACACCTGAAACGCCTAACGTGTTGAACATATACCTACTGAGCCAGGTACTGGATGAGATGAACAAAAAAAGTGTTGATGCCATTCGTCAAGAAACAGAAGCAAAAGCAAAGCTGATATACGACTACATAGGCAGCAGCGAAAACTTTGACATTGCGGTAAAAAAGCCGGAGCATCGTTCTCCTACTACAATTATCGCTAATACTAAGTTACCTGCTTCTGAAGTTAACAAACGCCTTGCCCCGTTTGACATGGCAGTAGGCAGCGGCTATGGTAGCTACAAAGAAAGCCAGATCAGGATAGCCAACTTTCCGGCTCATGCTGTTACACAGGTACAGGCTTTAGTGTATAAGTTACAGGAGCTGATAGGATAGGCTTCTGGAATTCTTTCTTTCATCAACAGGAAAGCCGTTAGGTTCACTATCGGCTTTCCTGTTGATGCTTTGCCTGTTCCTTTTTAGAATATTTCCCGCATCTCTTCTTTTACAGCCAATATGGCTCGTGCTGTTGGGTCTCTCTCTTCAACAAGAATTGTTTCCAGGATACGTTTAGCCAGGTCATTGCCACGTGCATTTTCAGGCATCTCCTGATAAGTTTTATTAATCAGGTTTACCACTTCCTCTCTTGTTTGCTTTACCTGCTGCCATATCTGATCAGACATGTACACTTGCTGCGACATATTGTGGTTAAACTCATTCCTGATTTCTGTCAACAATACCCGGTGGTAATCTGCTGCTGTCTGACCAACTCCACTTACACGTAACAACAGGTTACTTGGTGTAATGCGCTCCAATAGCAATACGACACGCTCATAAGCATGTAAGCGTACAGGTAACACAACAGCATCTTTCTTCATGCGTACGTTCAACAAACGGGTCTGGTGCATGTTCTGAAAGTGCTTCGCCAGTATGTACAGAAATACTCCGGCTTCAATTATTATCAGAAGGGTTGGTAACAAAGTAAATAAAAGGGCCAAGCTATTCATCATATTCTACAGGTGTAATATGTCAGAAAATTAAATATCGTAAAAAATCAATTTAAATGTTGAATCTTTTATCCCCGTTGACTGTTTAAGACTATAGGGATTGCCACAAGCATAATTAATTAATTATAATTACGTAATTTTGTGGTACCATTATCAAACATATAAACTATGGCAACAGCAACAGATACTAAAACTGCACCTATCACTCTGACTGAAAGAGCACTAGCTGAAGTTAAAAATATAATGCAAGAGAAGAATGTACCAGAAGATTACGGCTTGCGTGTAGGTGTGCAAGGTGGTGGCTGCTCTGGCATGTCCTACCTGCTCGGCTTCGATAAAGCAAAAGATGCTGATGAAGTTTATAACGTAGATGGCATAAACCTAATCATGGATAAAAAGCACGGCATGTACGTAATGGGCATGCAAGTAGATTTCCAGGATGGTTTAAATGCCCGTGGTTTTACATTTAACAACCCGCAAGCTACCAGCACCTGTGGTTGTGGCAGCTCTTTCTCTGCATAACCCCCCCCTCTTTCTCTTTAGAATAGACAAAGCCCGGCTCTTCGAACTGGGCTTTGTTGTTCTTATAAGAATCTCGCATAACGGGCATCAACTTCATCAAGTACTTTTGAACAAGGCACACCTGCTTTAAAATGTTCTTGTCATGCTAGCTGGCACCACCAGTATAAAGTCAGCTTTATTTATGTTCTCGTCCGATAACTTGCCTAAGTCTTCCTGCAGCACAGTTGTAATGGTTAACATTTTTAGTTGCGGTTGTTCCTGTTTCAGATACCAGCCAATACCTTCAAAGTTATCAGAATGATAGGCTCCGTTAAAATGCAGTACCTGCTTGCCTTGCTGTACCTGCCCAAGTATGAAATACGCCATGGTAGCATCTTTCAGCGCCTGCGCCTGCACAATGTTCTGACTTTTGGTATTGCCATGCGTGCCGCCGCCAAACATAGCCATCATGTTCTTGTAAGCTGGCAGCTCCATATCTACAGTTACTGGTAGCGGAGCAATGTATTTCTTTGCCTCTTCCGATACATCTTCTAAAGTCACTAAGCCACCGCCAGACACCATGGCCGCATAACGTCGTGGCACATTAGTGGCAATAACCGGAATACCCTGCTCTTTGGCGTAACGGATAATAGGTCTATAATCGGTTGCATAATTAGGCCATGGACGCGATTCCTGCTCAAAGTTCTTCTCCGGCACCTGCCCTACGATAAACTCATCCAGTACCAGCTGCACGTCAGCCTCAAACATTTCCGCACCAATGGCAAAGCTTTGTTGCTTCGCCTGATGTAAGCCCTTAGTTAACTCCAACTGCAACCAATGCGCAATAGGGTCGTTGTGCTGCTCCCCAAAAAGCACGACCTCTGCTCTCTTCAGTTCCTCCAGCATTTTACCATAACTTACAGCTATTCCTTTAGAGTTAAAAAGGCGGTACGCTGGTTTATCTTTATTCTGGGCCATAACGGTGGTAGCAGTTACTATTAATAACAGCAATATGTTTATCAATATAATTCTCATTCTTTGTAAAAAGACTGTTAAAAAGATTAAACTGTTCCCGAAGATACTCTCTTAACAACTCTTAGAAAAGGAAGTACAGCCATGTTGTCAACAGAAAGATTCCTGATAAGGCAATATCAATACAAAAAGTATCTAAAAAAATAACCGGTACGTGTGGTACCGGTTATTCAACAACTAAACTTTTATATTTATAGCACTTACACTCTATAAAAGAGCCACTTAGAAAGTTCCTTGTAATTTACTTTCTTTCCGTACATCAGAATGCCTACACGATAAATACGGCCTGCTAACCAGGTAGTAAATACGAATCCGGCGATCAACAGTGCCATAGATAGCAGCAGCTCCCAGGCTGGGACACCAAATGGCACACGCACCATCATTACAATAGGCGAGGTAAACGGAATAACAGACATCCAAAAAGCCACCGGTCCATCAGGATTTTTCAGGATAATGGTATAGGACATGATAAATGAGATCACCAGCGGTATGGTGATAGGGAACATGAACTGCTGGGTATCCGTCTCGTTATCCACAGCAGCGCCTATGGCTCCGAATAAAGAGCCATAAAGTAAGTACCCGCCTAAAAAGTAAAACAGGAAGCACCCCAGTATAAGTGGTATGTTCAGGTTTGCTACTGCATTCATGGCATCGCTCATCATTCTCGCTGCATCACTATCAGCGGCTTGCTTTTCTACCTGTTCTTCCTCCTCACCGGTAGCGGCGACACGGCCAGCAGCCAATTGCTCAATAGGAGTTGGTGCCGGTTTAATACCAAACGCAGCCTGCACGCCTGTAACCACAACAAAAGAAAGCACTACCCAAAGTAAAAACTGTGTTAAGCCTACGGCAGCTATACCTACAATCTTGCCCATCATCAGCTGAAACGGCTTTACAGAGGAGATAACTACCTCTACAATACGGTTTGTTTTCTCCTCGATTACACCTCGCATAATCTGCACACCATACAAAAAAATGAAGAAATAAATAACCACAGCTCCTGCTATGCCTGCTACAGAGGTTACAATAGCATTATTATCCTTCTCTCCTTCGGCGCTTAAATTGACGGCAGCTATGTTAAGGTCAGGCTTCATCTTTTCTAATGTAGCCCGCTCTATACCCGAAGCAATCAAGCGCTGGTTTTCTATTTCTTTTTCCAGGATGTTCTCCAGCCTGATCTGAGTCTGGAGGCTGGTATTCTTCTTGGAATAGATCGTAATACCCTCCGGGTCGCTAATATCAAGATCAGGTATGTGAAGTAAGGCCGTATTATCAGTTTCTTTGTACACGGTTTTTACCTGGTCAAGTGTTCCCTGTAGTGGCACGAACTTAAGATTTTCCCTGTCCTGCAGCTTATCAGCAAAAAGCCCGCTTTCGTCCAGCACCATTACTGTTTCTGCACCGTCTGATACAGTGGCGAGCCAAGCTGGCACAATCATAAAAGCAGCAAAAAGCAACGGTGTAATAAGCGTCATTACAATGAAGCTCTTCTTCCGCACACGCGTCGTGTATTCGCGCTGTACGATTAACCAGATTTTATGCATGGTGTGTTTCTTTTACTTTTCTGATGAAGATATCATTTATACTTGGTACCAACTCTATAAAAGAATGCAACTCTACACGTTCGATCAGGTAGCGCAGCAAATCATTTGGTTTAGCACCATTAAGTAATTTTATATTAGCCCGGAACACTCCATGGTTCTCATGTTGCTCCAGTACCTGGAAATCCGGGGATAATATTAGCAACTGACCGTTCCCGATAACCTGAAAAGTATCAGTTCTGTAAGTGTCACGTACCTCTTTCACCGACCCGTCCAACACCTTCTGCGATTTGTTAATCAGGGCGATATTATCGCACAGTTCCTCCACGGACTCCATGCGGTGCGTAGAGAAGATAATAGAAGCTCCTCTATCGCGAAGGCTTAATATCTCATCTTTTATCAGGTTTGCATTGATAGGGTCAAAACCAGAGAAAGGCTCATCCAGAATAATAAGAGACGGTTCGTGCAATACAGAAGCAATAAACTGAACCTTCTGCTGCATTCCTTTAGACAAGTCCTCTATGTTTTTCCCCAACCAGTCCCGAATTTCAAACCGATCAACCCATTTTTTAATGCGAGTAGTAGCTTCTGCTTTATTTAGCCCCTTTAGTTGTGCGAGGTACAGTAACTGTTCCCCTACTCTCATCTTCTTATAAAGCCCACGTTCTTCCGGCAGGTAGCCCATGTCTCTGATATGCTCCGGTTTCAGACGCTCTCCTTTAAAATAGATTGCTCCACTGTCAGCTCCTGTAATTTGGGTTATAATGCGGATAAGAGAAGTTTTACCAGCGCCATTCGGACCTAATAATCCAAAGATGCAACCTGTTGGTATCTCGAAGCTTACATTGTTAAGGGCGGTATGGTTCGCATAACTTTTTGTTACGCTGTCAATTTTCAGAATGCTCAAGGCAGATTACTTTAGATTCTATCAAAAATAACTTTATATAAACTTTGGGACAAGTATATATTAATTATACGATGTACAAAATCGACCAAGCCAGCTTAAAACCAGATGAAAGGCCGGAGATTGCTTACCAGCAAAGCCGGCACAGAAAAAAAGCCATCCTTTTCCACGTGGAAAGAATGGCTTAGAGCTAAATTTTAAACTATAGTGGGTAATCCTTACTGAAAATAATCTTTTACTTTCTCAAAGAAACCTTTGTCGTTCTTACCTGGATGCGGGGCAAAGTTAGAAGACTCGCGCAGCCCTTCCAGTGCAGCACGTTCTTCACTGCTTAATGACTTAGGCGTCCACACGTTAATGTGGATCAGTTGGTCACCTTTGCCATAACCATTTATGTCTTTGATGCCTTTACCACGCAACCTGAAAATCTCACCGCTTTGCGTACCTGGCTTAATGTTGATTTTTACTTTGCCGCTAATAGTTGGCACCTCGATATCAGAACCAAGGGCTGCATCAACAAAACTGATATACTGATCGAATATGACATTATTGCCATCACGCTTCAGGCTTGGGTGTGGCTCTTCCTCTATTTGTATAAGCAGGTCGCCTGGCACTCCACCACGCTCCGGTACGTTACCCTTACCACTCATAGACAGCTGCATGCTATCCATTACACCGGCAGGCACATTAATAGAGATCACTTCTTCTTTAAGCTCTCTACCGCTACCATTACAAACCTCGCAGTTGTGCGTTACAATTCTACCCTCTCCGTTACAGGTAGGGCATGTAGCTGTAGAAACCATTTGGCCCAGCATGGTATTAACCACCTTGCGCACCTGACCAGATCCCTGGCACGTGTTACAGGTTTGCATATCTGTACCATTTTTAGCACCATTACCACCACAGGTACTGCAGGCTACATAGCGTTTTACTTTGATTTTCTTTTCAACGCCATTGGCTATTTCTTCCAGATTAAGCTTAAGCTTAATGCGCAGGTTACTGCCTTTACGTGTACGACGGCCACCTCCTGAACGAGCACCTCCGAAGAAGCTCTCGAAAGGGCTGCCTCCGCCGCCGCCAAAGATGTCGCCGAACTGGGAGAAAATGTCATCCATGTTCATGCCGCCGCCACCGCCGAAGCCGCCACCCATGCCCTGATGGCCAAACTGGTCGTAGCGTGCACGCTTCTGCTCATCGCTAAGCACCTCATAAGCCTCTGCAGCTTCTTTGAACTTATCTTCAGCAGAAGGGTCGTCGGGGTTCTTATCCGGATGGTATTTTATTGCGATTTTGCGGTAAGCTTTCTTTATCTCGTCCTGACCAGCACCTTTACTTACCCCCAAAACCTCATAATAATCTCTCTTAGCCATTCTTAAGCTCCTATTATAACTTTTGCGAAACGGATAACCTTTTCATTTAAAGTGTACCCTTTCTCAATAACATCGATGATCTTGCCTTTCAGTTCTTCAGACGGTGCAGGCACTTGCGTAACAGCTTCATGGTAGTCACTATCAAAGTTGTCTCCTACATTTATTTCTACCACTTTCAGGCCTTTTTGCTGTGTTACATGCTGTAGCTTATGGAATACCAGTTCCAGCCCCTCTAGCACAGCGTTTGTATCTTTTGCCGTTTCAATAGACTGGCGTGCACGCTCCATATCATCCAGCACAGGCAGTAAACTGCCCATTAAATCCTGTGTGGCAGTTTTAGAAAGTTCGATTCTTTCTTTAGCAGTTCTGCGTCTGAAGTTCTCGAACTCCGCCATCAAGCGGACATATTTATCTTTCATATCTGCCAATTCAGCAGCTGTTTTATCTTCTTGCTGCGTACCTTCGGCAGTTTCAGTTTCTTCTTCCTTATTCAGGGCCTGCTCCTCCTGCCCGTTAGCTTCCGCATTGACAGTATTATCTTGTAGCTCTTCTTGCTCCTGTTCTTTCTTAATATCTTTATCTGACATAATGCCTTAAAAAAGTTAGGTTAATGGGTCTCTTTTGTCTTGTCAATTAACTTGCCAAACCCTATCTAATGCCAGAATGACACTAAATATTTTAGATGACTAAATTACAGAATGTCTGAATGCTTTGAGTTCGACACCCTACTGCTCTGCTTTCTGCTACACAGTTATTTAAAATTCCTCTTCGGGCTGGCAAAAAAAACGGTAGATAACTTTTCAGTTTCTACCGATTGTATATATAACATAAGGTTGGCATTAACTGTTCAATGCTTCCCAAATCATGTCTTTCAATTTACTGATGTTTTTCTGAGACACGCTGGAAATAAACACGGTTGGCAGCTCAGTTGGTAATGTCTGCCGCATTTCTGCCTCCAGTTCATCATCTATCATGTCTGTTTTAGTTACTGCCAAAATACGCTTCTTGTCCAGTAGCTCCGGGTTAAAAGTCTGCAGTTCGTTCAGCAAGATGTGGTACTCTTCTGCAATATCAGCACTCTCACACGACACCATGAACAACAGCATAGAGTTTCGTTCGATGTGGCGCAGGAACCGAAGCCCAATGCCTTTCCCCTCTGAGGCACCTTCTATAATACCCGGTATGTCAGCCATTACAAACGACCTATAGTCGCGGTAAGCTACCACTCCCAGGTTAGGCTCCAAGGTCGTAAACGGATAGTTTGCGATTTTAGGCTTAGCTGCTGAAACAACAGACAACAATGTAGACTTCCCGGCGTTCGGAAAACCTACCAGCCCCACATCAGCCAATAATTTCAGCTCCAGAATTACCCACTCCTCTATGCCTGGCTCTCCAGGCTGCGCATAACGGGGAGTCTGGTTTGTTGGTGATTTAAAATGTGCGTTACCTAAGCCACCACGTCCTCCGGGAGTAAGTACTACTTCCTGCCCGTCTTCGGTTACTTCGCACATTATTTCGCCTGTCTCAGCGTTTCTGGCTATAGTTCCCAGTGGCACTTCCAGTACCTCATCGCTTCCCTGTGCACCAAAAGAATGATTAGGACCACCATTCTGGCCATTTTCGGCAATAATATGCTTGCGGTACTGCAAGTGCAACAAAGTCCAGAGCTGCGAATTGCCGCGAAGTATTATGTGCCCGCCACGCCCACCGTCACCGCCATCAGGGCCACCTTTTGCGGTTTTCTTATCCCGGTGCAGGTGAGCTGATCCGCCGCCGCCATGTCCGGAGCGGGAGCAAATTTTAACGTAATCTATAAAGTTGGATGATGCCAAACCTGGTAAGCGTAAATGAGCTTGTTACTTATCTTAATTTTTCTCTTTCAGTGCATCAATCTGCTGGCACAGCTGCTTGAAGATATACTCCACATCGCCAATACCATCTACAGCATAGAACTTACCCTGACCCGCATAATAATCAGCTACAGGTGCTGTTTTTGTATTGTACTCCTGTACACGTTTGCGAATAAGATACTCATTCTGGTCATCAGGGCGGCCTGAGGTTTTACCACGAAGTAACAGGCGTTTTGTCAGTTCTTCGTCATCTACTTTCAGCGCAATCATACAGGATATTTCAGTTTCGTTATCCTGCAGCAGCTTATCAAGGCCCTGTGCCTGTGGTACAGTGCGTGGAAAACCATCAAAAATAAACCCACCGGCAGAACGATGTTGCTTTACTTTAGTATCAATCATACCAATCACTACTTCGTCTGGCACAAGTATACCTTTATCCATTAACTGCTTTGCTTCCAGCCCAAGCTTGGTGCCTGCGGCAATTTCAGAGCGAAGCAAATCACCTGTAGACAGGTGAACAAGATTATATTTCTCTATCAGTTTTTGACTTTGTGTACCTTTTCCGGCACCAGGAGGGCCAAACAAAACAATGTTAAGCATATCTTCTTATTTGGTAATAAGCAAAAGTAAGTATAAAATAGATGTTAATTATATAAAAAAACAGTCGCAAAAGCATTTAAAGATAAAGAAATTCATCTTTAGTCCTGCTAACGTTCCCTATTTTTTCGGGTTACGATACAATTTTGTAAATATCGCGCAGGTTACGCCCCAGGCCATTGTAGTCTAACCCATAACCTACTACAAAGTCATTAGGAATGCTTTTGGCAACATATTTTATATCGAGTTTATGCTGAAGACAGTCTGGCTTCAGGAGCAGCGTAGCCACTTCTAAGGAGGCTGGTTGTTTCTCTTTCAGCTGTTGCAACAGACCATTAATAGTATGCCCTGTGTCAACAATATCCTCCAACACAACCACATGCCGGCTGTGAACATCTTCAGTAAGGCCTAGTATTTCTTTTACTTTTCCGGTGCTCTGCATATCCTTATAAGACGAAAGCCGGATAAAGGATACTTCACAATCCAGGTTAATACGCTTTGCAAGGTCACTAACAAACATAAACGAGCCGTTGAGCACAGCCAGGAAAAGCGGTTTTTTGTTAGCGTAATCTTTGTTTATTTGGTCTGCCAGCAACTGTATATAACTCAGAATTTCTTCTTCGTGCATATAGGTACTAAAGTCGCAATCGTGCAGTGTAATCGTACGCGGATGCATTGGTTATCTTTTTGATACCTCACAAAGGTACATATAAATTAAAAATAAGCCCAATGCAGTTGTCAGCCTTATTTTACTGTTAACTGTTACTTTGCAAAGTAATAGGACATAGATGTGTTCAATTACTTTTCGCTGACATGTCTGCTATAGCTACTGCAGGAGAATTTTGCTGTTTATCCAGGTTTATTTCTCTGTCGATAGGAGTCGGAAGCTCTGGTATGGCAGGTTCCTGATCCAAGGCTATATGAGGCACCGTAACCAGAGAAACAATGGACATTAACTTAATCAGGATGTTCATAGATGGCCCTGAGGTATCTTTGAACGGGTCGCCCACCGTATCTCCGGTAACTAAGGCTTGTGTGGTTTTGAGCCTTTGTACTCATCACTCCGTTCATCCCTACACCTTCCTCAAAACTGCTCCTATCAGGAAAGCAACAACTATAAGTGGATGAGATTTCTCACCAGTAGACCCTAGGTAAACCAGAAAAAGAGAGGCGATGATAGCAAAATAGGCTATCACCTTATATTCTGCCTTCAAAAAACATGGTACCATCGGCAACACAACTTTTGCCTCTTTACATCTTTTTGCTAAGCTACTGGACAACAAGAACAAAAGCCTACGCTGTATTTTCATTACTAACAAGGTAAGCTGCTCTTCATGCCTATTACTTATGTTCTTGATAATCCTAAATTGAACTAGCTTATAACTTATCCACCAATACTTTATATAATGACACCATACTGTCAATATCTTTTTTATGCACCATCTCATTTGGTGTATGTACATTATCTTCGGGAGCACCAACAAAGCACCAATCCCAAGGATAGGCACTATGCTGCAGTTCTTTTGCATCGCTACCACCAGAGCCCTCTACTTCTAACTGATAAGGTATACCTGCCTCTTTAGCTATACTAATAATGCGCTCCACATAAGACCTCCTGGGAATAAGGCTGTCACGCAAAGATATCACGACACCCTCCCCTGCACGCACTCCTTCAGTTATCCAGGTTATGTCTGAGATTAGCCCCTGTTTTACTCCATACTGCTCATAAATATACTTTGCCAGATAAGCTACGGAGCCTCCACCATGTTCTTCCCAGCAACTGAAAGCAATAATGCCACTCTCCATAGTCTCGGCTACTTTTAAGGCACTCCACACACCAAGGCGGTTATCCATGTAGCAAGACTGTACTGTATCTTCTGTTTCCCTGAAGTCGCATTTAAAAACCAGCTCTGTACCACGCTCTATCTCACGCTCATAATCGTACGTCAGTTCATGTTCCTCTTCATCATAATGTAAGGTACATTCTATTTTCCCCTGTGAGTCTTCACCTACCAGTTTATATCCTGTTTCCAGATCTGGTCCGCCAATCCTGACCAGTTGCTTACCATAACGTACTGTAAATCCTATGGAATCCATATGAGCAAAAATAGCTGCTCTAGGCCTACCAAATATGAGTAAAATACAATCCTGAAATTTATCACCATACAAAACTAAAGGTTGGCTCTTCCACTGAACTTTATGCTCTTCTATGTAGTTTAGCAGGAAGTTGGAAAGGCTTTTCTCGTTACCTGATGGTGCCTGAATATGACAAAGCTGCTCTAAAAGTCTCATTTTTTAATTTCCGTTTGGGAAGTTCAAATTTAATATAATTGTTGTACTTTTATTTCGTTCTCTAAAAGAGAAGGTATCAGACGTTACAGTCCTTAATTTTCTTATATTTTCATGAAGAATTTATTTTTTATAATCTTCACTCTAGTTGTACCAGGCTTAGCTATTGCACAACAAAACCCACCTACTGATACCACAGCTATGCGAGAGGTAACGCTGGAATCAGTCGAGGTTTTGCCTTCATCGGGTGTTGTTAGTGGCATGCTATTGCTGAACCCTGACATTAAGTACGAACTGGAAGGGGCTGTAGACAATATGTACAACTTTAAATATGAGATAGCAGAGAAACAGTTTAAGTCGTTGCGTAGACGCTACCCGCACCACCCTTTGCCTTACTTTCTGATGGGCCTGAGCCAGTGGTGGAAAATTATGCCTACCAACATTCAAACCCGTGCTTATGACGATATCTTTCTTGCCTATATGGACACTACGATTCAGAAAGCAGAGAAGATGTATGACCAAGATGAAAAGGACTTTGAGGCTGCTTTCTTTTTAGCCGCAGCTTACGGTTTTGAAGGACGCCTGCACTCTGAGCGCAGTAACTGGCGCAAAGCCACTGTAGCCAGCAAAAGAGCATTGGACTTTATGGAAAAAGCAAAGGCTGGCAATGGCCTTAGCCCTGAGTTCCTGTTCGGAGAAGCTCTTTTTAATTACTACTCCGTGTGGATTCATGAAAACTATACCATGCTTCGCCCTGTGCTTCTGTTTTTCCCTAATGGCGATAAGCGTTTAGGTATAAAGCAACTGAGATACGTTGCTAACCAGGGCTTTTACACAGGCACCGAATCTAAATTGTTTTTAATGAAGATTTATGCCAATGAGGAGAAAAACACAGGGGAAGCCCTGAAAATAGCACAGTCACTGGCTATAAAGTACCCAGATAATGCTTATTTCCACCGCTCTTATGCCAGGCTGCTATTTGTACAGGGGCACTTTACTATGGCAGAGCGCGTGTCGGAAGACATTTTACATAAGATTGAGCAAAACATGCCAGGTTATGAATCTGTTTCAGGCCGTTATGCTTCTTATATCTTAGCCTATATTAACCAACACAAGTACCGCGACTTAGAAAAGGCTAAGAAACATTACAATGATGCCATTATGTATGCAAAGATGACAGATGAGCAGGAATCAGGTTATTACGTAAACTCTTACCTTAACCTGGCTCGTATAGCACATCAGCAAAAAGACATACCTGCGGCGAAGCAGTATTACACTGTTGTGCAAAAAAACAGCGAAAAAAAGTCTGATAATTTTAAAGAAGCTAAAAAGTACCTTAAGGCTAATAAGAAAACAGCTCTGTAAAGATTTGTCTGTATACCTGTAAGGAGTAACATTGTTGCACATGCTGCCGACCCGCTTTTCCTATTTCAGCACGTAAACCAGCATCCAGAAGTAACTGTTCCAGCCGATTGTACCACTCCTGCTCTGTGTGGCACACGTATCCTGCTACACCATCAGGTACAGCTTGCAAGTTTGCTCCGACAGCCGATACTACTGCCGGAATTCCCAAAGCCATATACTGCAGTGCTTTAAAGGCACATTTTCCTTTAGCCCATGTTGTATCTGGCAAAGGCATTATACCAATGTTAAACTGCAGGAGGTCATTTATTTCTGTCTTTTGTTGCCAGGGCACATAACGCAGCGACTTAAGCTGCAGGTCAGGAGCCTTATCAGCAATCACAATAAAATTGAAATCATATCTCTGCTCCAGGCGCTGCAACACCGGCTCAATAAGTTTTAAGTAAGGCAAGGTAGAATGAGAGCCTGTCCAGCCGATGTTTACCTCTTCAGTATATTGCTGCTTCAGTTGATTATGCTGATGCTGGGTATCTATTACAGTGGGTAAGAATACAGTTGCTTTATTATGTCTGTTTGCAAACGACTGAAGAAACTTATTCCCGCAGCTAACTTTATAGCTCCAGCGGCAGATACTCTCTGTTTTGCTGTGCCACTTGTACTTTGCAGCCTTGTTGTTATTGGTTGTTGTACTAGGTAACCATATAGCATCATCAAAATCAAAAATGATTTTTTTTCGAAACACCTTAGCAGCCATCCATTCGAACCAGGGAGGGCCTACAGGAGTGGCTTCTCTGTGTATAAAAATATAGCTGTAGCGTGGCAGTTGCAGGAGTAGCAGCAGCCTTTTAAAGCAACCAATAAGCAACCTATTTAGCTTCTGTGCCCAATGCCCCTGTTCATAAAGTATGCCCCATGCTTCTTCGCTCCAAAAAGGTGCTACTTTATACTTTATGCTTTGCTCCTGCAGCAAAGGCAGCAGTTGCTCTACTCTAAACCGTTGTGAGGCCGCTTTACCTACCGGATATGGAACTACAAACAATACACTCACTGGCTATACCTCCTCTTTCCCAAAGAAGTACTCATAAGCCTCCCGTATGCTGTCTGGTGACCGGTACTTCTGTGCCAACTTTGGTATTTCCTGTCGATGCGCTGGGTCTTTTAAAATTTGCTGTATCTTCTCCAATGCCCGCTCTACACTGCCTTCTTCTCTCAAATTAAATAAAGCTCCGCCGCCTTCCTTTTTGATAATATCATTGTCATCGCCTACTCCTTCTGTAAGCAGGACTGGTAGACCATTGGCCCAATATTCGCCTATTTTTACGGGGGAGCAATATCGTGCAGATGGGTAAGATTTGATGGTAGCAAAAGCAAAGTCAGCAGCAGAAAGGTAGGCTGGCACTTCATGATGAGAGACTGAAGCAACAAAAACTCTTGCCAAATCTATCTTATGCCGCACCAACTTTTTCTGAACATGTTCTTTACCTTGCGGAGAGAGTATGATTAGTCTGAAGTTGGGGTACATTTTAAAGCATTTGCGATAAATTTCAAACGCCTCATCCTCTAAATACAAACCACCATACTTGCCTACATAAACACCAACGATATCGTTAGAATTGATTTTTAGTTGTGCCCGCAATTGCTCTCGTTGCGCATTACTGAAGACAAAAACTCCTGCCTCCACTCCTACTGGCACAGTAAATATTTTATCTGAAAGTACCCCCTCAGTTAACAATTGCTGTTTATAGCTTTGTGTCACAGGCATAAGACCTGCGGCATATTTCTTCTGCTGCTGCTCCCAATACTTTTGAAAAATATACTTCAGGCCGCTCTTTCTCCAGGTGTTGGTTTCAGCCATATAATCAGCATGAGGCTCAAAAGAACTGACATAAAAAGGCACCTTCGTTTTCTTCCATACTTTGTATGCCAAAGCTCCTGCCGGTGCTCCATGGGCTAAGACACAAGTAACCTCGTTACTTATTATAATGCGCTTTAGAGTAAAAGGCAACTGCCAGACGTTTAAAATCTGAAACAGTGTGGTTGTTCCTATACTTCCTTCTATTTTTGTTAGTGGCACCCAACTTACATTATTTAAAGGCTTCAGCAACTGTGGCTCAGTTTTTTTACTACTGTTATACTTGTTACTTTCCTGAGTAACTAGTATCACCTTCTTTATATAAGGCAACGTACTTAGCACCTTTATACTTGGCAGTACTGTTGAAACTGTAAGTACATCTTTAATAGGCCATAAACATATAAAAAGTATTGTCATTCACTAATGAGTGTTTGATATATCTGGTGCAATTGATCTATATAGATCTGCTTAGTAAATAATATTGCCCTCTCTAATCCGGCTTTAGCTAATGCATTTCTTTTTTCAGGATTTCTAAACAACTCTTCAATCTTGCAAGCGCAGTCTTTAGGTGATGTTAGGTCAAAATACAGAGCACTGCTTTTAGCCTGACTACGGAAAGCAGCTACATCAGACAAAAGACAGGGAAGTCCCGACGCCATTGCTTCTACAACAGCCAAGCTAAAGCCTTCAAATTTAGAGGACATAATAAAAACATCATAGTCATTCAGCCTTTTATGAAAGTTTACATCTTGCCCTTTAAGAGAGATATTTTTTATTTGTTTGTCATGAAGAAGCCTCTCAAGCATACTCCTACAGGGGCCTTCACCATATATATCTAAATGCAGTTTACTTTTTATAGAATCAGGCAAGTAAGCAAACGCTTCAACTAAATAACTATAATTCTTTTGCTCTTTCAGATTACCAACAGATATAAATTTTAAATATGAGTTTTGAGTCTGTTCAGGCTTTATGCTGTTTTCAAAGAACAAATCATCTGCAAAGTTCTCTAAAACAAAGTGTTGGCTTTTAAGGCCCACATAATCAGCATAATCATTCTTAACACAATCAGAAACAAACAACGGATAATGACTTTTACAATAAGTTAGCCTCTCCAGATATAGCGTATAAGCATTATGGTTGAATGCATCATGGCTAAGCGGATTATGCACACTAAATAACAAGGGAACACGTTTGGGTTTCGCTAACCGCGCCAAAAGTGTTGGCCAGTAGAGATGGCTATGAATTAGATTAGGTTTTTCCTGCTGAATAATTTTACTTAACCTGTAAGCGGCAGAAACAAAACTAACTTTTCCTCCGCAACCTAGGCAGTAGACTTTAAAATTATTTAGATTGCTCAATAAAGTATCAGGGCCTAACATATACACCACTACATGGCTATAATAGTCTGTAAAGCTATTAAGATATTTTGTAATCAACACTTCTGCACCTCCTATACTAAGAGACTCAATAATATGCAGTATTGTTTTTTTCATGCATTTACTGCTCACAAGTAATAACTTTAAGCCTGATTCTGTTTTAAAATATAACCTTCTATGCCTTCTAAACCAAATTTACTTTTTGTGGGGGATTATAACCGAGAAGACTACCTTAATCTATTTACAGCTTGTAAACAACACTTTAGTTTTTATTTTCTTGAATATACTTCAGCTAAAGAAGAATCTTCAACTCTTTATAAAGAGTACGGCCAAGCTATTTATTGGAGCAACTTTAATAGTGCTTTTGAACTGTTAGACATAATAAAACCACATAAAGTAATTTTCACTTTTATTGAATCCTACTTTCATACTGCTCTTAACCTTACATGCAAGGTTAAAGGAGTTACTACTTATCATATTGACCATGGCATTCGTGACATAAATATTAATGTAAGGTTTGAAACTTTATTAATCAACTACATTAAGCAGGGAGCCAAAACTTCTAAATTCATAACAATTATCAAGCAACTCCTCCCTAGGCTAAAGGCAAGAATTTTTCTTCTTAACACTTATAGAAAGCTTCCTTTCCCCGAAGCTCAATACATGATGTCTTTTTCTAAAGTCAGGAGAAAAAACATCTATTTAGAGACAAAAAAATTAGTACCATCGCCTTTTGCTTTACCAACTGCTTATATTTCTTTTAGCCCTAGTATTTTTAAAGTACATCAATTTTATGATACACCACCTCCAAACTATAAAGTCCATCATATTGGCATTCCTAACTTTGATCATTTAGCAGGCGTTTTACCACACACACCACACCAAAAATATGTGTTATTTATAGACCAAGGGCTGCATATTAGAAACATGTTCGGTTGGTCATTGAATACTTACAAAAATTTTATAACTCAACTCTCTCAGGAACTTTCTGAGTCAGGCTATACCATCTATGCAAAGCCACACCCTACTCAGTTTAACCTGAATAAAGATGCTCTGCCTGTTGCTGAAAACATAAGTATTATTGATGACATTGAGCTAAAGAGGCTTCTCCCATCCACCAGAATCGTATTAGGTTTCTTTTCAACATATTTGCTACCTATTGCTGCACTACCCCATACCACCCTCATTACTCTTGAAAATCATCCAGCGGGCAAGTTACTTGTTTCAAAATCCTTTGTTGATGCAGGCGTTGCCCATCCGGTTTATGACATGCAAGAGCTGGACTGGGCACTGCAGCATGTAGAGCAGTTACACCAGGAGCAACTCCCTAATAAGAAACAATTTGAGCAAGACTGGCTTTATAAGTTCGATGGCAAAGCCGGAGAACGGCTGCGGGATATACTGCTAAGAGAAGAGCTGTAAAACAGAAAATGCCTGAATTAAGCCAGGCATTTTCTGTTTTACAGCTCTAATAGCTTTTTATGAATTCTCTACTGTTTCAGTAGGAAACTGGATTCTCTCTTTGAAATACTCCAAGGTTCTTCTTAAGCCTTCAGCACGATCAACCTGCGGCTCCCAACCTAATATTTCTTTTGCTCTTGCAATATTTGGCTGGCGCTTCTGCGGATCATCTTTCGGAAGCGGCTGGTAAGCGATGTTTAGTTCGACACCTGTTAACTTACAGATTTCTTCCGCAAACTCTTTTATGGTAATTTCTCCTGGGTTACCAACGTTTACAGGAAGCGCATAATCACTAAGTAACAGGCGGTAAATCCCCTCTACTAAATCATCTACATAGCAGAAAGAGCGGGTTTGACTACCATCTCCAAAAATGCTTAGTGGCTCTCCGCGCAATGCCTGACTCAGGAATGCTGGCAGTACACGACCGTCATCCAAGCGCATGCGAGGACCATAGGTATTAAAGATACGCACAATACGGGTCTCTAAACCGTGGTGCATGTGGTAAGCCATTGTCATAGCTTCCTGGAAACGTTTGGCCTCATCGTAGCACCCTCTAGGGCCTACAGGGTTTACGTTACCCCAGTAATCTTCCTGCTGCGGGTGCACTAACGGGTCTCCATACACTTCAGAAGTAGAAGCAATCAGCATACGTGCTCCTTTGGCTTTAGCCAAACCTAACAGATTGTGTGTACCCAAAGAACCTACCTTCAAGGTCTGAATAGGAATCTTAAGGTAATCTATAGGGCTGGCCGGAGAGGCAAAGTGTAAAATATAGTCTAAGTGACCAGGCACGTGCACAAACTTTGATACATCGTGGTTATAAAACTCAAATTGCGGCAGCTTGAAAAGGTGCTCTATGTTTTCCAGGTTTCCAGTGATCAGGTTATCCATGGCTATTACATGATACCCTTCCTTTATAAACCTGTCACAGAGGTGCGAGCCTAAGAAGCCGGCACCTCCTGTTATCAGTACTCTCTTTTTTGTCATTGTTTATATGGTTGCATCTAATTGCTGTGACATTTGTTGCTTTGTGCCAATGCCATAGTAGGTAAAGCCTTTTTCATTCATTTCGGCAGGATCATAAATATTTCTGCCGTCGAATATAACTTTATCTTTCATTAGTTTGCTTACCACATTAAAATTAGGTGATCTGAATTCCGGCCACTCTGTTACGAGCAGTAGCGCATCAGCATCAATTAATGTCTCATATTCATCTTTCCCATACTCGATTGTATCACCTAAAGTATGAGCGGCTTCTTTTATAGCTACCGGATCGTAAGCACGAACTTTAGCTCCCTGCGCCAACAGCTTCTCAATAATTACCAATGAAGGCGCCTCACGCATATCATCAGTCTTAGGTTTAAAGGAAAGCCCCCATATAGCGAATGTCTTACCAGCAAGGTCTCCGTTAAAGTAATTGTTCACCTTGTTGTAAAGCACCATCTTTTGGTTGTCGTTTACTTCCTCAACAGACTTCAGCACTTTCATCTCGTAACCATTTTCAGAAGCTGTTCTGATAAGAGCCTTTACGTCTTTAGGAAAGCATGACCCGCCGTATCCAATACCAGGGTAAATAAATCTGTTACCTATACGTGCATCGCTACCAATACCCTTGCGCACCATGTTCACATCAGCTCCCATAATCTCGCATAGGTTGGCGATATCGTTCATGAAGCTGATTTTGGTTGCCAACATAGAGTTAGCGGCATACTTTGTCATTTCAGCTGAAGGCACGTCCATAAAGATAAGCGGATGACCGTTCATCAGGAATGGTTTGTAAAGCTTCTTCATTACTTCTTCAGCTCTTGTAGAAGCTACACCTACCACAATACGGTCAGGCTTCAGGAAGTCTTCAATAGCTGCACCTTCTTTCAGGAATTCAGGATTAGAAGCCACATCAAAAGGAATATCCACACCACGGGCTTCCAGTTCTTCGGCAATAGCCTGACGTACTTTATTAGCAGTACCAACCGGTACTGTACTCTTAGTAACCACCACAATGTAGTCGTTCATGTTCTGGCCAATGCTGCGGGCCACGGCAAGTACATATTTTAAATCTGCACTGCCGTCTTCTCCCGGAGGCGTACCCACTGCAATAAAGGCTGCATCACAACCCTGGATACTGGATGGTAAGTCTGTGGAAAAAGACAGCCGCTCTTTCTGGCTGTTACGAGCAACCATTTCCTCCAAACCTGGCTCGTAAATAGGCAGTATCCCATTTTTTAGGTTCTCAATCTTCTTTACGTCAACATCGATACAGGTAACATCGATACCAACTTCGGCAAAACAGGTTCCTGTTACCAAGCCGACATATCCGGTTCCAACTACAGCAATTCTCATAATTAATCAGGTTAAGGTTACAAAATTATAGGTTTAAGATTATAAACAAGCAGGTTTTAGCTTCTAATTTATAAAATTTGTCAAAATGATCTAATAAATAGTTGAAAAATATTATGTTAAGAATATTATATTAACTTTTGAGATGTTTTACCCACCAGTACTGAAACACTAACAAACTCCACATTTTACTTTGCACAGATGCCTCTTTTCCGGCTTTTAGCGCTTCCCGTACAGCCTTTATCTCATTCACTTTAAAGATACCCTGTTCTTTTATAAACTTGTCTGACAAGTATTCTTCAAACAAACCAGTTTCTCCAGCAGTTTGCAGGAGATGCAACAGTGGAATCTCAAATCCTTTCTTTGGTCGGTTATACAATTCAGAAGGTAAAACATTTCTAAAAGTATCCTGCAATATCCTTTTCTGTATGTCTAAGGCTATCTTAGAACTTACCGGCAGCGAGAATGCAAACTTAACTAGCCTGTGGTCTAAAAAAGGACTTCGCACCTCCACCCCATGTGCCATACCCATCATATCAATTTTAGGTAGCATATCGTTTGCAAGTACCAGGTGCCAATCAGCAATTAATACGTTGTTTAAATTATATTGGTTCTGATTATTTATATATTCTAATAAATATTTTTTTCTATATCTATACAAACGGCTCTCAGCTACTGTCTGATGCTCTGCTCTCAGCAAGGCTAAGGCTTCTTTCTCACGCTGCCATGTTGCCCACAACCAGTACCGTTCTTTCGCAGGCAGTTTTGCTCCAGTTGAGAAGCGTTGAAGCTGTCTTACTTTATTTGTTGTATAAGAGTTTCTTGATTTTGGCAAAATATCCCATAGTGGCCCCAATTTGGCTATCAAATCAGCAGCTATGCCCCCTTGCATGAGCCTATACTCTGCCTGATGCTTATTATATCCGGCAAATAATTCATCAGCTCCATCGCCAGAGAGCACAGCTTTTACATCCTGGCTGACATACTGGCTCAGCATGTAAACAGCAAGAGCGGAAGAGTCGGCAAAAGGCTCGCTTATGCTATTTAGAAAGCCTTCCAGCTGATCCTCCATGCCGCGCTGTGTTAAGCGCACCTCCGTATGGTCTGTATTAAACTTCTTTGCGACCAACAGGGCGTATTTCGATTCATCGAAATACGGTTGCTCAGGAAAACTGACAGAATATGTTTTAAGCTGTTGCACTTTCTGGCTGGCCAGTGCTACCACTACAGAGGAATCGATGCCACCACTCAGGAAAGCGCCTACAGGCACATCGGCTATTAGCCGACCCTCCACAGCCTGATCCAGAAGCTGCTTTAACTTTACCTGCTGCTGCTTATATGTCAGCGGGTTCTGGGAAGCTTTATCAGCATCGAAAGAAAGCCTGTACCACAGCATCTCTTTAGGTTTTTCACCTCTGATATAAAGCGAGTGGCCCGGCAGTAACTTTCTCACACCTTTCAACATAGAAGCAGGTGCAGGCACGTACGTCAGCTGCAGGTACTGGTAAAGTGATGCGTAGTCTAACTCACGTGGAACACCCAGTTCCAGCAGTGCCCCCATCTCTGAAGCAAACAGCAGTCTATCAGCATCCCTATAATAAAGTAAAGGTTTTTCCCCGAATCTATCCCGCGCTATAAAGAGGCTTTCTTCATCAGCATCATAAATGGCAAAAACAAAGAAGCCCTGCAGCTTTTTAAGGCACTCCTGCCCCTCCTGTTTATAAAGGTGAAGGATAACTTCGGTGTCTGATTCTGTGCAAAACGCATGCCCTTTGCTCTGCAGTTTGCTTCTTAAAGATGTGTAGTTGAATATTTCTCCATTATAAACAATAGTGTACCTGCCACTGCTGTCAGAAAAGGGCTGGTTAGCTTCAGCAGCTGGCCCTATGATAGATAAGCGGCGGTGTGCCAACCCCACCGGCCCATGCAAATATACACCTTCTGCATCAGGACCACGATGCTGTAATGCAGCAGAGGCCCGCTGAAGTTGTGCTACTGCCAGCTTACCTGCATCTGTAAAAGCAAACACTCCTGTTATTCCACACATATCTACTAGTAAAGTTAAGGTTTTCCTTTACGTTCGCCTATCAACAAACGTCAGCCCCTAAAATTAACCTTCTACCCCTCTTATTTTTTCCAGAAATCAGCAACTCCCACCATATTTCAAAGTATAGCTTAATAGGTATTATGCTAAGCCATTTATGAAACCAAGCTGGTTGAACATAGAAGAATATCCTTTTGAGTCAAAATATATAAAACTAGATGCAGGCATCATGCATTATATAGACGAAGGAGAGGGCAGCGCTATTGTAATGTTGCACGGTACCCCTTCCTGGTCTTTTTTGTTTCGTAACCTGATTAAAGAGCTGAGCAAAGCGTATCGCTGCATAGCTATGGATATGCTGGGGTTTGGGCTCTCAGAAAAACCTGAAAACTTCAGCTACAAGCCAAGAGCACATGCTGCGAACTTTGAGCAATTTATGGAGCACCTACACTTAAAGGATATTGTATTACTGGTGCAGGATTTTGGTGCACCAGTTGGCTTTGCTTATGCCATAAAGCATCCGGAGAATGTAAAAAACATAGTGATGTTAAACTCTTGGACATGGTCGCTCTCAAAGCACCAGACTTTCTCTAAAGAGAGTAAGTATCTGGTGGGGCCACTGGGAAAGTTTTTACATGATAGGCTGAATATGTCTGCCCGCACACTTGTGAATGAGTTGTTCGGAGAGGAAGAAAAACTGCCGGAAGCTGTCCGGCAGCATTATGTAAAGGCCTTAGGAAACCCGGATGACAAAGTCAGTAAGCTAGCCTGTGCCCGGGAATTAGTCGGCATAAGCAAATGGTATGATGAATTATGGGCGCAGCGAAAGCAGATTCAGGAAACCCCTACTTTGATTTTATGGGGTGAGCGAGACAAACTGATAAAGATCGAGGCACTTCAAAAATGGAAAAGGTTCTTCCACGAGTGCTATGTTATCCATTTTGAAAACAGTGGTCATTTTCTGCTGGAGGATAAGGCAGGTGAGATAGCAGCCTATGTAGGCAACTTTATAAAGGAAGAGCAAAAGAAGCGCCTGTTAGAATTTAACCAATAAGTTTAACCAATAACCAAAACCAACATGAAAACTAAAGAACCATTAAATGAAACACGTTACAGTGGCACAAATCAACCAAAAGAACTGTATGCCATAAACAAACCGGAAACTGATACATCATATGATGCCACGCAACCTTCAAAGCTAAACGAATCGCATCATAACCTGATGCAATCGTGGCTTAACCTGCGTGGGATGGACAGGGACTTGGCAGCAATGCAAAAATAAGGAATCTTAATTAAACATTTATGACACAACCTACCAGGTACGACAAAACAATTATTACAGAGTATGCAAAGCAGGCGCAGTTATTATTTTCTGCGCCTGTTTCTTTTATATCAAATCAGTTAACAGCGATTCTTTATGTTGCTCCTGCACTTCTGCGTTTGTCCTGAAAATCTTTCCAGGGTTCAGGATTCCGTTGGGGTCAAAAACATCTTTTATGCCTCGCATTAGCCGCAGTTGTATTTCATTTAAGGCAATACCAATATAAGGGCGCTGTACTAATCCTACCCCATGCTCTCCGGAAATAGTACCTCCCAAGCCCACACATAACCTGAAAATTTCTTTTATACCTTCCGGTAATTTGTTGTTCCAGTCATCATCGCTCATTTCACCTTTTACAATGTTTATGTGCAAATTTCCATCGCCGGCATGACCGTAACAAACAGATTTAAAGTTATAGCGAGTTCCTATCTCTTTAATTCCCCTGATAAGCGTTGGCAGTTCTGCTCTTGGCACAACAGTGTCTTCTTCTTTATAAACTGAATTGTGCTTTACGGCATGTGCCACATTTCTACGAAGCAGCCAGAGGTCAGTTTTTTGCTTCTCTGTGTCAGCAATCAGCATCTCACCTACATTAAAAGACTCCAGCACTTCGTACACCCGTTCTGCATCTTTAAATAAAATATCCATGTCATTTCCATCCAGTTCTATAAGCAGATGCGCCTGTACATCTTCCGGCACAGTTATATCCATTCCCAGGTAAAGGTTTGTCCACTCAATGGCATCACGCTCCATAAACTCCATGGCAGATGGCACTATACCTGCTATAAAAATTTTAGGCACGGCCTCACATGCCTCTTCTTCTTTCTTGAAAGGCACCAGCATAACCAGGTTCTGCGAAGGGTAAGGTATCAGCCTGAAAACTATTTTAGTAATAATTCCCAACGTGCCTTCGCTACCAATCATTAACTGCGTAAGGTTATAGCCCGTGGCATTTTTAAGTACGTTGGCTCCGGTCCAGGTTATTTCTCCGCTTGGGAGCACCACCTCCATATTCAGCACATAGTCTTTAGTAACGCCATATTTAACTGCTCTGGGGCCACCACTCGACTCACTCAGGTTGCCTCCCAAAAAGCAGCTTCCGCGGCTGGAAGGGTCAGGCGGGTAAAATAAGCCTCTGGCAATAACCTCTTCCTGAAAAACCTGTGTAATTACGCCCGGCTCTACTGTTGCCTGTAGGTTACGCTCGTCAATGTTTATTATTTTATTGAGCCGCTCGGTGCTGATCACGACACCCTTGTGTATGGGCAATGCACCTCCGCTTAAGCCTGTACCTGCCCCTCGTGGCGTAACCGGAATTAAGTTTTGGTTGCACAACTGCATAATAGAACTTATTTCTGAAGCGTTTGCAGGTTTAAGAACCAGCTCTGGCTCGTAATGCAGGTCTTCTGTTTCGTCGTGCGTGTAGCGCAGCATCTGTTCGGTGGCTTCGGGTAAAACCACATGTTGCTGACCGACTATGGCGGCAAGGGCTTCTAGAATGTCAGGAGTAACAGTATTAAATTTCATTTTTAAAAGGAGCTGCTAATAACTATCTTAGCCAAACATTTATTGTTTTACTTTCTTTGCCAATTTAAGCTTTGAAAACATTATTTACTACTTCTGCTTTATTTATAGTTTTTCTTGTTCTGATGGCCTCCTGCCAGTCTTCTCAGCCTGTTTTTAGCAAACGGGGAGAAGAGTACAGATCTGCCAGGGAAATAGCTGCCGCGAAAAGGGCAGCTAAAAGAAGTGGGAAAATAGCAGGCACGAGAGCGGCGAGCAATAAAACACTTTCTTCGAAAAACCGCACCAGCCGCAATACACGCATCGTTGAAAGAGATGTAGCCACTGTTATAAAAGCAGCACGGTCTTACACAGGCACCCCTTACTTATGGGGAGGCACCACACGAGCAGGTATGGACTGTTCCGGCCTGCTGTGCACCTCATTCCAAAGCATAGATGTTATTTTGCCCCGCACCTCCGACGAACAAAGCCGCTTTGGCGATAATGTTAAGGTAAAAGACCTACGCGAGGGCGACCTGGTTTTTTTTGGAGCGACAAAACATAGCCGCGAGGTTACGCATGTAGGCATGGTAACAGAGGTAATCAGTAATGATGAAATAAAGTTTATTCATGCCTCTACCTCATTAGGAGTAATTGAGAATAACTTTTTTGCAGAACATTATCAGAAAATATTCATCAAGGCTGTACGCCCCCGCATGCAGTCATACAAGGCCAGCGCTCAGTAATTTGCGCCACTTACATCACTTAATAATCTGATAATCAACATTACACCTATAGTACCGTAAGAACTTTTAAGTCGGAATATCTATTTCACAAAACCACTTAAAAGTAACTTATGAAAACTCTTTACAGGAATCTTTTTTTGTGCTTGATGTTGTTATTACCAGTGCAGTTGCTCTGGGCACAGGGGGTAACGACCTCATCTATGCAGGGTGTCGTTACTGATGAGAACGGCGAGGGTTTGCCTGGAGCATCAGTTGTAGCAATACACACGCCATCCGGTACTCAATATGGCACATCAGCTTTATCAGACGGCAGGTACATTATTCCTAACATGCGTGTTGGTGGGCCTTACACTTTACGCATATCTTATTTAGGTTTTCAGGATGTAGTTATCAATGACCTAAGCCTGGCATTAGGCCAGACATTGCGAAGAGACGTTGCACTGAACAGTAACACCCAACAACTCGGGGAAGTTGTTATCAGTGGTAGTGGGAATAACCTTCTGAATGCAGAAAGAACTGGTGCAGCTACTAACGTATCTACTGAAGCTCTTCAGTCGTTACCAACCATTAGCAGAAGCCTTCAGGATTTCACCAGGCTTTCACCTCTTGCAAACACAGGTGGCAACGGCACCCAATTTGCAGGCAGCAACAACAGGTACAACCAGTTCGCTATCGACGGTATCATCAACAACGACGTATTCGGTCTTTCAGGATCAGGAACAAATGGTGGGCAAACGGGTATCCAACCCATTAGCCTGGATGCAATTGATGAAATTCAGATCAACATTGCTCCTTATGATGTAAGACAGGGTGGTTTTACTGGTGGTGGTATAAATGCAGTTACCAGAAGCGGCACCAACAACTTTGAGGGATCCGCTTATTTCTTCGGAAACAATGAGAACTTCGTTGGCAGTCGCAACCCAACTACAGGGGAGGAAGCTGATTATCCAGAGTACAGAGATTATCAACTTGGCTTTAGACTGGGTGGGCCAATCCTAAAAGACAAGTTGTTCTTCTTCGTAAATGGTGAAATTACACGCAATACCACTCCATTAGCGTTTGACCCCACAGTTAGTGGGTCTGGCTCCCAAGTTACAATAGATGAAATACAACGTGTAATTAACACTGTAACCAGAATCTCACCTAACTACGACTTAGGCACCTATGGGGCCATTAACAACGAAACTAACTCTGACAAAATTCTGGCTAAAATTGACTGGAACATCAATCAGACTCATAAGCTTACTTTAAGACATAGCTATACGTATGGCGAAAGCATAAATAACAGCAGAGACAATAATGAGCTAAGATTTTATAATAACGGTGTATTCTTTCCAAGCACCACTAACTCCAGCGCATTAGAACTAAACAGTAATTTTGGAGGCAGGCTGGCTAACCATCTGCTATTAGGCTATACTGCTGTTAGAGATGATCGAGAACCATTGGGATCGCCATTTCCCCAGGTAACCATAAATAACCTTAGTGGTGGAGGTTCTATTACTTTAGGAGGGGAATATTCATCTGTGGCCAACCAGTTAGATCAGGATATTTTCTCTATTACTGATAACTTCAACATTTTTGCAGGTAAACACACCTTCACGCTAGGTACTCATAACGAGTTCTACAAGTTCTATAACCTGTTCGTGCAAAATATTTTTGGCAGATATGCTTACAATTCTCTGGAGGCATTTGAGAGCGTTGGCACTGCGAATGAGGTTGCTCCTACTTATTACCAAATTGGCTACTCTTTTGCTGAAGATGGTCCACTACAGACACAAGGTGCATCAGAATTCAAGGCCATGCAGTTAGGCTTTTATGCACAAGATGAGGTTCAGGCTAGCCCTAACTTAAACCTTACACTTGGCTTAAGAATTGATTTACCAATTTTTACAGATGATCCTCCTTACAATGCCACGTTCTCTGAGGCCCTACCACTACTAAGAACCCTTGGTGTTGCTACAAACACTATTCCGGAAGAAAGGGTACTATGGTCACCTAGGTTTGGCTTTAACTGGGATGTGTTAGGTGATCAATCTCTAAAAGTTAGAGGTGGTACCGGTATATTCACGGGTAGGGTTCCATTCGTTTGGGTTTCAAACCAATACACAAACAATGGAACTCTTAATGGCACTTACTCCATAGGAAGCAGTAGCTCCAGCGCTGACCCCATATCAAATACTGATCCTCCGGTAAGATTTATATCTGACCCATATAATCAACCTACAGCCGATTATTTTGGTGGTACAGCAGGTTTAGGAGACATTAACATTACGTCCAGCAATTTTCAATTCCCACAAACATGGCGAACAAATCTAGCTGTCGATAAAGCCTTGCCATGGGGTTTAGTAGCTACAATTGAGGCTGTCTTTAGTAAAGGTATAAATAATGTAAACTTTATTAACCTTAACAGGCAAATTGACCCGGAGTTCACATTCCAGGGCCCGGACCAAAGGCCGCGTTATTCAGGCGGCAGAGCTTATCCAGATTTTAATGAGATTATTTTGCTGAACAACACTGACAAAGGCTATTCTTACAACCTGGTGGCTCAACTTCAAAAACAGTTCGACAATGGGCTGGCTGGTTCAATTGCTTATACTTATGGCAGGTCAGAAGATGTAAACTCCGGCACCTCTAGCGTTGCCTACTCTAACTGGCGTTACGTACCTAATATATATGGGTTAAATAACCTGGAGGCATCCTATGCAAACTTTGACCTGCGCCACAGAGTATCGGGTTTTGTTTCTTATCGCCTCAATTATCTTAACAACTGGGGAACAGAGGTATCATTGTTCTATAACGGGCAGTCTGGCCAGCCTGTATCGTACATCTACAACGGCGACCTGAACAACGACGGCACAAACAATGACCTGATTTATGTACCGAGAGATCGCTCAGAAATTAACCTGGTGGATATAACAAATGGTCTTACCGCAGATCAGCAATGGGAAAACCTTAATGCATTTATTGAGAATGATTCTTACCTGGATGACAGAAGAGGCCAGTATGCTGAGCGCAACGGTAAGCGACTGCCTTTCCAGCATGAGTTTGACCTGAGAATACTGCAGGACATTGGTGCCATGATCGGCAATACTTCCAACAGACTGCAATTAACGTTTGACATCTTTAACGTAGGTAATCTGCTTAATAAAGACTGGGGTAAAGTATACTATGTATCAAACCAGACATTTGAGCTTATCCGCTACACAGGCCTTGCCGACGAAACTTCTCAACCAACTTTCCAATATACTGGTGCCGGGCAAACAAACAATGAGATATACAATGTATCTGATCCAGCTTCCAGATGGAGGGGCCAGGTAGGTATCCGGTATATTTTTAATTAACTGCTTTGTAAAAAGCGAAAGCCATAACAGAGAACATAAAAGGCCGGGGGTACTCCCTGGCCTTTTTAATGAAATAGCCAGTAAAGTTAAGCTTTAAAAATTTCATAGTCACGCTTATACGTCTTAATCGACAAAAAGTTTATTTCTTAACATTTAATTAACAATCAGGTTAGGAGAATGTGGTTTGAGTGCATTACTTTTGCGCACAAAATCAACCAACCTTTTATGAAAGACTTTTATAGTACTCCATCAGCTCAGCTAAATAGCAGGCGCTGTAGGATGCAAAGAGTTACAACCAACCAATCCAAACCTTTATTTATGAAGAAGTATTTACTCACCACACTTCTCATGTTACTAAGTGTAGTAGGACTACATGCCCAGGTAACAACGAGTAGTATCAATGGTTCTGTAAGAGATCCTCAAGGGGAGGCTCTTATAGGTGCAACCGTTAGAGCAACTCACCAGCCTTCTGGTACAGTATATGGCACTACGACCAATACAGAAGGGCGTTTCAACATCCAGAATATGCGTGTTGGGGGACCATATTCAGTTGAAGTAAGCTATATTGGTTACCAGACAAAGACGTATAGCAGCATTAACCTACAGCTAGGGGTGCCATATCAACTGGAAGCTACGCTTTCTGAATCTGGTACTGACTTGCAGGAAGTGATAGTTACTGCTGATCAGAGTTCTGTTTTTAATGCACAAAAAACCGGTGCTGCAACCAATGTTACTACCCAACAAATTAACACCTTACCAACCATATCCAGAAGTATAACAGATTTTACTCGCCTTACACCTCAGGCTAATGGAAATGGTTTTGCAGGACGTGATGGACGTTTCAACAATGTTCAAATAGACGGTGCAAACTTTAACAATGGCTTTGGCCTAAATACCAACCCACTTCCTGGTGGAAACTCTCAGCCTATTTCTTTAGATGCAATTGAGCAAGTGCAAGTAAACATTGCACCTTACGATGTGCGCCAGAGTGGCTTTACCGGTGCAGGCATCAATGCAATTACCCGTAGCGGCTCTAACGAGTTTTCTGGCTCAGTTTATGGCTTCTACCGCAACCAGGACATGACTGGCGGAAAAGTTAATGGCAACGAAATAGACAAAGGAGATGATAACTCAAGTAAAACTTATGGTTTCCGTTTGGGCGGCCCTATCATAAAGAATAAATTATTCTTTTTTGTTAACGCAGAACACACCGAAAACAAAGGCACTAACCCATATGCTGTTAACCTTTGGAGACCTTCTGAGAACGGTGTATCTGATCCTGACAATAATATTGCCAGAACTACCAGAGCAGACTTAGAAGCTGTTCGCAACCACCTCATAAATGTATGGGGATATGACCCAGGTGCTTATGAAGGATACGCTAGAGACAATGGAAGTAAAAGCACAAATTTCTTGGCTCGTATAGACTGGAACATTAGTGATAAGCATAAATTAGCTGTTCGTTACAACCAAGTAAAAGGAGAAGCTGCCTCATTGGTTAATGGTAGCTCCGGTCCAAACCCACGCTCTTCTGTTAACCGAGTAAGTTCTGAGTCAATTGCGTTTAGCAAGACAATGTATAATACTGAAAATATTGTTCGTTCAGCATCAGCAGAGTTGAACAGTACTTTCTCTTCTCGTTTATCTAATCAGCTTTTAGCTACCTACAGCCGTATTCAGGATACACGTACCTCTCCAAGTGAAATATTCCCAATGGTAGATATCTGGGATGGAACAGGTGAATATTCTAACTATATGAGCTTTGGGTACGAATTGTTTACCTACGGCAATGATGTACTTAATAACAATTATAGCATCATTGATAACCTTACATATTTAGCTGGTAATCATACCATAACTGCGGGTGCCAGCTTTGAATCTCAGAAGTTTGGTAACCAGTATATCCGCTTAGGTACATCTTACTATCGTTATGCATCCGTAGAGGATTTCCTTACCACTGGTACTCCTAACGAGGTAGCTCCAATCATGTTTGGTCTTACTTACCCTTATGAAGGCCAAGACACCTATGCACCAATTAAATTAGGTACTGCCGGTCTTTATGTACAGGATAAATTCACAGTAAACGATCGTTTAGACCTTACTTTAGGTTTACGTGCTGACATGCCTATTTATATGAATGACCTAACGGCAAATCCTTCTATCGATGACTTAGAACTGTTAGATCCAGATGGTAATCCGAAGCACTACACTACAAGTGAGTGGCCTAAATCAAGAGTAATGCTATCACCTCGTATCGGCTTTAACTACGATGCTTTTGGAGACGGTTCTTTACAATTGCGTGGAGGAACTGGCTTCTTTACAGGTCGTGTGCCATTTGTATGGCTTACTAACATGCCTTCCAACTCTGGCGTAATCCAAAATAACGTTGAGCCTAATGGGTATGATGCTGTAGCAGGTTGGATTGGTGACATTCGCTTTAACCCAGACCCATACTACTGGTTAAACAACACACCAGCTAGCGCAGCAAATGTGTTTATCAAAAACCCTAATGCAGGTGTTCCAACTAGTTTTGCTCTTGTTGATCGTGATTTTAAAATGCCGAAAGTGTGGAGAACCAGTATAGGTGCCGATTATACCATTCCGGGTACTCCTTTGGTTGCAACTGCAGACTTGATGTACACAAAAGATATCAACGCTGCTTACCAGTTCGGAGCCAATAGAAAAGCAGCTACAACAACGTTGAACTATGGTGGTGACTCAGAAAATGATAACCGTGAATATTATGTTAGCTCAAGCAATGCAGCGTATAATGACGCTGTCGGCGCTAATACAGGTGTAGTATTAACTAATACAGATAAGAAAGGTTATTCCTATAACGCAACAGTAGGTCTTTCCCTTCCAGCACGAAGAGGCTTCTACGGTTCTGTATACTACACTTATACAAGAGCAAAAGATATATCTGGTAACCCAGGGTCTAACGCTTCATCAGCATGGGGTGGAAGTCCATCTATCAACAACCCTAATGAGCAGATCCTTTACAACTCACAGTATGCTATTCCGCATAATATAGTAGCTAACCTTTCTTTCCGTAAGGAATATATTAACCATTTAGCTACTACTGTGTCTTTGTTTTATAACGGGTCTAACCAAGGACGTTTCTCTTATACCTATGCATCTGACTTGAACAAGGATGGTATCAACGCAGACTTGTTATATGTACCTAATGATGTTAGTAATTTAAACTTTGTTGATAAGAATGGCTTTACGGCACAACAACAACGTGATGCTTTCGATGCATTTATCAACAACGATGACTACCTAAGCACAAGAAGAGGACAATATGCTGAACGTAATGCATCTTTAATGCCTTGGTTGAACCGTTTTGATGTAAGAATATTACAAGACATCTTTACTAACATTGGAGGCAAGCGCAATACACTTCAGTTAAGTGCAGACATCATGAATGTAGGTAACTTAATTAATTCTAAGTGGGGCGTGCAACAAACTTTAAACAATGCCCAGAGCCTATTAAACGTTGAAAGCGTTTCTGCAGATGGTGTTCCTACTTTCTCAATGAGAACAGTTTCTGAAGGAGGCCAAACTGTATTACCAACAAAAGCATACAGAGATGTAACTACTACTGCAACCACTTGGTACATGCAGCTCGGAGTACGTTATATCTTCAACTAATACAGTAAGTTTAAAATAAAAAAGGGGAGCAGAAATCTGCTCCCCTTTTTTATTTGCCCTAAATCAGAAGTAAAAGTTTTTGTGATATAAAATTTTATTCTATTTTTGTGCCACTCTAAGGGGGATTAGCTCAGCTGGCTAGAGCGCTTGCATGGCATGCAAGAGGTCATCGGTTCGACTCCGATATTCTCCACCAAAGGCAAAGCAACACGCTTTGCCTTTTTTATTTATAAGCCTCCTTCTGACCAGAAGCAAGCACTACCACCAGCTTTTCCACTCCTGTACAGTTTAGGGTAGCTGTTAAAAGACATAATTGCAGCATCAAATAACTTATCTGAGATTATCAATAGGCCTTATTTTAGCTGTTTACAAATAATATCAGGCTGTACGGCTTGTAGATTCCCGTACAATGAGGATAGGATCTAGCACAGTTTTTCCCGGCGGATTTTCATAAGCATTTACAGCTTTAAGCATTTTCAGGAAGAGTTCTGCGGCCTCCTCCCCCATTCGTACAGTCTGCTGGTCCATGGTCGATAGCCCTGGCGTTACAAGGGCCGCAAACGATTCATTAGCAAAGCCGATTACTCCTACCTCTTCAGGTACCTGTACCTGGTAAACTTTCAGCTGCTGCAGCACCCCCATAGCCGTAAAATCCTCCAGTGCAAAAACAGCATCAAAGCTTACTTTTTGCTCATACAATTTCTTTATGCACGCTCTCCCAAACTCAATCGAGAAATCGCCATACATAATAAGGCTCTCATCTACAGGCAGATTATAAAACTTCAAAGCCTCAGTATACCCTCTCAGTCGCTCTTTGAATATGTTGATGGTTTTAGAGGCTGTTATATGTACTATTCGTTTATAGCCCTGCTTAATCAGGTGCTCAGTAGCCAGAAATCCACCTTTATAATCATCAATCAACACAGCAGGTGCTCCTAAGATCTCAGGTGCCCGGTCGAAAAACAGCAGTGGAATATTTCGCTTTTTAATTTCGGCAAAGTGCTCATATGTCTCCGTTTCCTTTGCCACAGAGGCTATAATACCATCTACCCTAGATTGCAGAAACGTACCGACTCCTTTAGCCTCCTGCTCAAAAGACTCATTAGACTGATACAATAATATGCTATAGCCGTTCTCGTTCATGATCCGCTCAATACCATGTACTACCGAACTAAAAAAGCTTACATCCAGGCTAGGCACTACAACACCAACCACTTTGGTATAGCCCGACCTTAAGGAGGAAGCTAATTTATTTTGCCGGTAATTAAGCCGCTGCGCTGTCTCCCGGACAGCTTCCTTGGTAGCCGTACTTATAGCCGGATGATCGTTTAAAGCTCTGGCAACAGTTGAAAACGAAATGTTCAACTCCCTGGCAATATCATTTATAGTCGTTCTCTTCAATACACTAGACCATTTAATTTCTGCTAAGACAGTTTTAAAAGATGTCATCAAACCTGTCTTCGCTAATAATATTTCAGCAACTCAAAGTACACTGAGTTGCTGAAATTAAAGAATATTTTAACTAACAGTTGTTTTTATAAGAAAAACTTCTCTAATTTATGCCAACGTTGGCATAAAATCAAAAGCAACCGTAAAAGAATATAAAAAGGTACACTCTCTAAATTATAAAAGAAGTAGCCCGAACGACTTAAATATGTTATTACTTGGAATAGACATAGGCACGTCATCTATAAAGGTGTCGGTAGTTGACTCAGAAACACAGAAGAGTGTTGCTTCAGCGCAATATCCTGATAAAGAGACAGCAATCATCTCAAACAAACCAGGGTGGGCAGAGCAATCGCCTGACATGTGGTGGGAACATGCACAGCAGGCTATATTACGTGCAAACGCAAGTGGTAAATACAGCCCTAAAGACATTGGCGCTGTAGGTATTGCTTACCAGATGCACGGCCTAGTGGTGGTAGATAAAGACCAGCAGGTACTGCGCGATTCCATTATCTGGTGCGACAGCCGAGCCGTGGAAATCGGGAACGAAGCTTTTGAGAAGATCGGGCAGGAAAGGAGCTTATCGCATTTGCTTAACTCTCCAGGTAATTTTACAGCTTCTAAACTGGCTTGGATAAAAGCAAACGAGCCCGAAACCTTTAGCAAAATCCACCGCCTTATGCTGCCAGGAGACTTTATATCGATGAAGCTAACAGGTGAGATTACGACAAGTACCTCAGCTTTATCAGAAGGAGTGTTCTGGGACTTTAAGAGCGATAATGTATCGGAAGATATCCTTAAGTACTTTGGTTTTGAAAAGGAGCTTATTCCGGAGGTACGTCCTTTATTCTCCCCTCACGGAGAGTTGAAATCAGAAGTAGCAGAGGCCTTATCATTAAAAGCAGGCATACCGGTTACCTATAAGTCCGGAGACCAGCCTAACAATGCTTTGTCACTTAATGTGTTGCAACCGGGAGAAGTAGCGGCTACAGCAGGCACATCAGGTGTTATTTATGGTGTAAGCGATCAACTTACTTATGACCCTCAGTCGCGGGTAAACACGTTTGCACACGTAAACTATGCTGGTGACAAGAAACGGCTTGGTGTACTGCTTTGCATCAACGGCACAGGCATACTTAACAGTTGGGCAAAGCATAACATTGGTACTGAAGAAACTTACCCGTCTATGAACATGGCCGCCCAAAAGGTAAAAGTAGGCAGCAACGGCTTAAGAATCCTGCCATTCGGCAACGGTGCTGAAAGGATGCTCAATAACAAAATAGTCGGCGCACATTTCCACAACATCGACCTGAACCTGCACACTAAAGCACATATTTTCAGAGCAGTGCAGGAAGGTATAGCCTTTGCCTTCCGGTATGGTCTGGACATTATGCGCGAGAATGGCATGGAGCCTAAAGTAATCAGGGCAGGGAACGCAAACCTTTTCCAGAGCGAACTGTTTGCCGAAGCCTTTGTGAATGCCACTCACGTTCCGGTTGAGTTGTACCAAAACGACGGAAGCGTAGGCGCCGCACTGGGAGCTGGTATAGGTGTAAAAGCATTTGCCTCTGCCAATGAAGCATTCAACAACTTTCAGCCGGTTAAACTGATAGAGCCAAAGGCAATAGACCAGTATGAACCTATTTACCAGGAGTGGAAAGAACTACTGTTAAAGCAATTAGACAGAAAATAAATCAAAAATAAATTAACACAACATCAGCTATGGCAAGCCCATTATTAGGAGAAAAAGAATTTTTTAAAGGAATAGGTAAGATCAAATATGAAGGTCTGGAATCGGATAATCCGTTAGCGTACCGTTGGTATGACGAAAACAAAGTTGTTGCCGGCAAAACAATGAAAGAGCACCTGCGTTTTGCAGTTGCTTACTGGCACTCTTTCAATGCCAATGGTTCTGACCCATTCGGAGGCCCAACACTTCACTTCCCTTGGGATGAAAAGTCAGACGTAATTGAGCGCGCAAAGGATAAGATGGACGCAGCTTTTGAGTTCATCACTAAAATGAACCTGCCATACTACTGCTTCCACGATGTGGACCTGATAGATTACGGCAACGACATTAAAGAGAATGAAAGTCGCCTGCAGACTATTACAGAGTATGCCAAGCAGAAGCAGGAAGCAAGCGGCGTGAAACTATTGTGGGGAACAGCTAACGTATTCTCTCATAGCCGCTATATGAACGGTGCCTCTACTAACCCTGATTTCCATGTGTTAACGCACGCAGGTGCTCAGGTAAAAGCAGCTCTGGATGCTACCATTGCGCTAAACGGCGAGAACTACGTATTCTGGGGAGGTCGTGAAGGTTATATGACACTTCTGAACACTAACATGAAGCGTGAGCAAGAGCACCTGGCTAGGTTCCTGCATACGGCGAAAGACTACGCACGCAAGCAAGGCTTTAAAGGTACGTTCTTTATTGAGCCTAAGCCAATGGAGCCTACCAAGCACCAGTACGACTATGACTCTGCAACTGTTATTGGCTTCCTGCAGAAGTACGACCTGCTGAACGACTTCAAGATAAACATTGAAGTAAACCATGCAACACTAGCCGGCCACACGTTCCAGCACGAATTACAGGTAGCGGCCAATGCAGGAATGCTGGGCTCTATTGATGCTAACCGTGGCGACTATCAGAACGGTTGGGATACTGACCAGTTCCCGAACGACATAAATGAACTGACAGAAGCTATGCTTATTATTTTAGAAGCTGGCGGACTACAGGGAGGCGGCACTAACTTCGATGCCAAAATCAGAAGAAACTCTACTGACCCTGCCGATTTATTCTACGCGCATGTTGGTGGTGTAGACACTTTTGCCAGAGCACTTGTTACAGCAGACAACATCCTGCAGAAGTCAGACTACAAGAAAATCCGTGAAGACCGCTATGCTTCTTTTGACAGTGGAAAAGGTAAAGAATTCGAAGAAGGCAAGTTAACACTGGAAGATCTGCGTGCTTATGCCATCGAAAACGGTGAGCCAGAACTGAAAAGCGGCAGACAGGAATACCTGGAAAACCTGATCAACAGATATATCTAAGGAGCATTCCTGATTAAACTAAACAATTCTCATAAATTAGATACATTAAGAAGCTGGGCATTTGCTCAGCTTTTTTTTATGCTGTTCAATTGTGAAACTTATTGTCTTTCAATCACTCGACGCTAAAAGCTCCTGCTATAGAATGCTTTTAAAGTTTCGTATGAGTTATCAAACGGATTGAAAGCATTGCCCGTTTCCCGTGAGACTTCTCAATAGTTCCGGGTATTGCGAGAGCAGCCCCATAAGATAAGGAACGAGACAGAGGACCTCTCCCCTAACAGAAGTGCTAAACGGGAAAAGAGTCTTCGATGATCTGGAGCGCACAAAACAGGCACAACAATACTATAATAAGTAAGATACCACTGAATGAACTATAGCTACAGGAGCTCAAATAAATATTATCTATGTCAGCCAATACCTCAAAAATTCTATTGCGAAAAAGAACTTAGCCTTCTATAATTTGTTATACAGCAATACTTTAAAATTATGCGCCTATACAACTGTACAATTAAAAAGCGTTGCATAGTTGTATCATAAGCATTAATAACTAACTTTTGCTGTTAAAGCATTTCGTATCTCAACAACAAAACATAATGAAGAAGATTCTTTTAACCGCTTTGCTGATATCTCCCATCATGGTATTTGCCCAGACTGGTAGCTACACCTTAAAGGGTAAAGTTGGCAGCTTAAACTCACCGGCAAAAGCTTACTTAATTCAGGCTGCGGAGAACGGTCGCCAAACAGATTCAGCTATGGTTAAGAATGGCGCTTTTGAATTTAAGGGCACTGTTAACAGTCCTCGCAAAGCTATGCTGGTGCTGGACCACAAAGGAGGCGGACTGGAATCTTTAAGGCAAGGCGCTGACGTGCTGGAAGTTTACCTTGAGAAAGGAACTATATCCTTTACCAGCCCTGATTCAGTGGCAAAAGCTAAGTTTACTGGTTCTAAGCTTAATGCAGATAATCAGAAACTAAGAGAGACACTGAAACCGATTCAGGATAAGGCGCAGAGCCTGATGGCAGAGTATAGGTCTGCACCAGCTGCGCAACAACAGTCAGAGGCTTTCCAGGCAGAGTATGCTGACAGATACCAGGTAATTGTAGAGGAGCAAAATCAGATTTTAGAGAAATTTATCAAAGCAAACCCTCAAACATTAGTCAGCTTGGATGCTCTGGTATCATTGGGTGGAGCAGCACCTGAATATTCAGAAGTAGCTCCTCTGTTTAACTCACTTTCTGCTGAGGTAAAAAACAGCGAAGTAGGCAAGCAATATGGTCAGGCTCTTGATAAACTGAAAGTAACTGCACTCGGTGCTACGGCTCCTGACTTTACACAAAACACGCCGGAAGGTAAACCAGTAAAGCTATCGGATTTTAAAGGGAAATATGTTCTAATTGACTTTTGGGCGAGCTGGTGCGGGCCATGCCGCCAGGAAAATCCTAATGTTGTGAAAGTCTACAATCAATATAAAGATAAGAACTTCACAATTCTGGGCGTATCTCTCGATAATGAGAAAGGCCGTGAGGCATGGCTTAAGGCAATTAATGACGACCAGTTAACCTGGACACAGGTCTCTGACCTGCAGTACTGGCGCAATGAAGTTGCTCTGCAGTATGGGGTACAGTCCATACCACAGAACTTCCTGATTGACCCGAACGGTAAAATTATTGCAAAGAACTTAAGAGGAGAGGCACTTGGTGACAAGCTGGCTGAACTAATAAAATAGCAACTTGCAACGTACATTAGTAACAGAAAGCACTTTCTCTTCTTCAGAGGAAGTGCTTTCTTCTTTACTTGTTTTAATGATGTTATGTAGCTATTTTAAAAGCTTTGCCAGCCACGAGTTTAAGCAAGATTAGCCTGTGTTATCATTATTAACTAATTTCGCCAAATTGAATTATTACTTCGATAAAGCATCATGAGAAAAAGCTTTTTGCTGATATTCCTTATAACCCTTTGCACTCTGAGCCAAGCACAGATTTTAAAACCTGTGGAATGGAGCTTCAATGCAAAACCCGCTTCTGATCAGGAAGTCTCCCTTACGTTTACGGCTAACATTGACGGGAACTGGCACATCTATTCCCAGCATATTGAAGATGGCGGCCCTATACCCACCTCTTTCACCTTCACCCCTTCTTCTGACTATGAATTGGTTGGCAAGACAGTGGAAGTAACAAAACCTAAAAGTGTGTTCGAAGAGGTGTTCAGTATGAATGTCGCCTACTTTGAACACAAAGCCGTATTTACACAAAAGGTAAAGCTTAAAGTACCTGCCACAACCATAAAAGGTACCGTGGAGTTTATGGCCTGCAACGATAGGCAGTGTCTTCCTCCTGACGAGGTGGAGTTTAATATACAGGCGAAACTTCCGGCTGACGCTTTAACTACTACGCCTCAGCCAGAGCAAAAAGCTGCAGGAAACCCTGCATCCTCTGCTCAAAGCACAAAAGCAGAAGCTCCTACACGCGCAGCAGGCAGCGAAGTAGGCCAAACAGCTCCGAACCAGACCGAAGCAATACCAGTACAAGACACTGCCGCTGCAACTAACGCAGAGGCTTTGAGCGACACTTCTACCTCTGCCTTTTCAGAGGCCCCTCCTGCCTCACAACAGCAGGAACAACAGTTAGTAAACCCTACTGCGGATCAGGAAAGCCAGTCGCTGTGGGCCATTTTTCTGGCCGGTTTGCTCGGAGGCTTTGCTGCTTTACTAATGCCCTGTATTTTCCCGATGCTGCCGCTCACGGTCAGTTATTTTACGAAACAGGCTGGCTCAAAAGGTACCGCAGTAGGCAGGGCTTTATTTTATGGCATCTCTATTATCGTTATTTATGTAGCCTTAGGGCTACTGATTACTATCTTATTCGGAGCAGATGCTTTAAATAACCTCTCTACAAACGGAATATTTAATTTCCTGTTCTTTTTACTGCTGGTCGTGTTCGCCACGTCTTTCTTTGGTGCCTTTGAGATAACCTTGCCTACATCCTGGGCCAATAAAACCGATGCACAAGCAGACAGAGGCGGCTTGATTGGTATCTTCTTTATGGCTGCGACACTGTCTCTTGTATCATTCTCCTGCACAGGCCCCATTATTGGCACATTACTGGTACAGGCTGCAGCAATGGGGCAATGGCTAGGGCCTGCTATAGGTATGCTAGGCTTTTCTCTAGCTCTTGCTTTACCTTTTGCCCTTTTTGCTATGTTCCCATCCTGGATGAACGCCTTGCCTAAATCGGGTGGCTGGCTGAACAGTGTAAAAGTTGTACTAGGTTTTCTGGAGCTTGCCCTGGCGTTAAAGTTCCTTTCCAACGTAGACTTAGCTTATCACTGGGATTGGTTTGACCGGGAGATTTTCCTGGTACTCTGGATTGTGATTTTCGGCCTGATGGGGCTTTACCTGCTAGGTAAACTGAAGTTCTCGCACGACAGCGACTTGCCTTATATTTCTATCCCAAGGCTCTTTCTAGCTATTATAGTACTGGCATTTACAGTTTATATGATTCCCGGCCTTTGGGGAGCGCCCCTTAAATCTATAGCTGCATTCCTTCCGCCACAGCACACCCAGGACTTCGATTTGTATACTAGTAGTCTCACTAGTAGAAGTAGAAGCACAGCCACAGTGCAGGAAGTTCCTGCAAACAGAAAGTACAGCGACCTTTTTCATGCGCCACTTAACCTTCAGCCATTCTTTGATTATGAGGAAGGTATGGCCTATGCCAGAAAAGTAAACAAGCCTGTACTGATAGACTTTACAGGACATGCCTGTGTTAACTGTAGAAAAATGGAAGCAAGCGTGTGGCCAGATCCACAGGTTCTGAAAAGGCTACGTGAAGATTACGTGCTTATCCAGCTCTATATAGACGACAAAACTGAGCTGCCTGCAGAAGAGCAAACTGTTTCTGACTTCAGTGGGAAAAAGATCAGAACTATCGGTAATAAGTGGAGCGATTTTCAGGCAGCACGTTTCAACTCTAATTCACAGCCGTATTATGTGCTGCTCAATAACCAGGGAGAACTGCTGGCACAGCCACAGGGTGCTAACTACAGTACAGAGAATTTTATCAACTTCTTAGATAGCGGGCTGGCAGCTTATCAAATACAGGGAGTTGCACGGAGATAATCAAACTATAGCAATCATAAAAAAAGCCACAGAACTTTTTACTATTCTGTGGCTTTTTTATTTTATGATGATCAAACTTATTACACAAACAGCCCCTCTACAGAAAGGTAACGTTCTCCTGTGTCGTAGCAGAAGGTAAGTACTTTAGCACCTTCTTCTATATCACCTAATTTTTTAGCAACTGCCGCCAAAGCAGCTCCAGAGGATACACCAATGAAGATACCCTCTTCACGAGCCGCACGACGGGCATAATCAAATGCCTCTCCCTGCTCTACCTGCACAACACCGTCCAGTAAGCTTGTGTCCATAATCTTAGGGATGAAACCGGCGCCTAAGCCTTGCAATGGGTGTGGCCCTGGCTGTCCGCCACTTAATACAGGAGATGCAGCAGGCTCAACAGCCAGTACTTTCAGGTTAGGGAACTTCTCTTTCAACACCTTTGCTACACCTGTAATGTGCCCACCTGTACCAACACCTGTAATAAGGTAGTCAAGCCCGTCAGGGAAATCTTCTAGAATTTCCTGTGCTGTTGTGTCGATATGGATTTGTATGTTTGCCTCGTTATCAAACTGCATTGGCATCCAGGCATTCTCGTTTTCCTGCACCATTTCCTGCGCTCGCTCAATGGCACCTTTCATACCTTTTTCACGAGGTGTGAGCTCCAGCTTCGCACCGTAAACGGCCATCAGGCGGCGACGCTCTATAGACATCGACTCCGGCATAACCAGTATTAACTGATAGCCCTTTACTGCAGCTACCATTGCCAGGGCAATACCGGTGTTACCAGAAGTAGGCTCAATAATAATACTATTCTCGTTTAGGGTGCCCTTGCGCTCCGCATCCTCAATCATGGCAAGACCAATACGATCTTTAATGCTGCCACCTGGGTTACTGCGCTCTGATTTCATCCATACTTCCACATTTTTATCAAAAAGTCTGTTAATGCGCACATGTGGTGTACGCCCGATAGTCTCAAGAATATTATTAGCTTTCATTTACTGAATTGTTTAAGTTTTCTATATTGAAAAATTAAGGGCATCGGCTGGGTCAGCAGAACGACTGACTCTGATCTGGGCTTTGTGATATACTCTGGAGTAAGCTGGCACACTCTCTGTCAGCCACACATTTCCTCCAATGGTACTGTAAGCCCCAATAACGGTATTTCCGCCAAGTATTGTGGCTCCCGCATAAATAACCACATCATGTTCAATAGTGGGATGGCGCTTTGTATTGGCCATACTTTTATCCACACTTAAGGCACCCAACGTTACTCCCTGGTAAAGTTTAACATGGTCTCCTATAACAGCTGTCTCTCCAATTACAATACCTGTACCATGGTCTATGCAGAAATGAGAGCCTATCTGCGCACCAGGGTGTATTTCCACGCCTGTCCTTCCGTGTGCATATTCTGTTAATAAGCGTGGAAGAAGAGGCACATCCAGCATGTATAAGGCATGGGCTATACGGTACACAGTCACTGCCCAGAAGCCCGGATAAGTACTCACTACTTCATTTATATTCTGGGCTGCAGGATCACCATCCGTAATAGACTGTGCATCCTGCTGTAACTGATCATGTATCCAGGGCAGTTGTTCCATAAAAGCACTGGCAATGTGCAGCGCCTTTTGCTCTGAACGGAGACCAATACCTAATAATATGCGGGTAAGTTCCAACCTTAGTACCTCCAGGTGTACCTCTACCTCATGTGCAGAGTTGAAACGGTGGTTGGAGAGCTGTGGAAATAACAACTCCAGTAATCGGTCACAAAAATGATATGATGCAGCCTTAGGAACCCCGCCATTTGATGTTCTATGTATGGCATAAAGCCTGTCAGCAAAGTTTTCTTGCATATGCTCAGCTAAGCTCTGTAGAAGTTAATTAACGCTCTAGTCACAATTAAGTTTGAAGTAAAGTTAATAAGATTCTTTAAGCAAAAGCGTGTAGCACTTATTCCAATCTACGGGCGCTCCAAAGAGAGACGTGTTAACTTATTGTATTCTAACAAATAGCAGCAGACAAAGAAAAAGCTATAGCAGGTAAAACACAAGAAGGAACACTTTGATTTGTTGTAAACCCAACAGAACGGCAAAGTGCTTATCATAAGTGCCCCAATGCCTAAGCAATACCAAATCCTGTTGCCACTATTAGCAAATCTGTAACAGAGCTTATAAACGTTGCCGGAGCAAAATTCAAGGCTTTAGAGGTTTACTAAAAATCAAAAAAAAGCCTGACCCACCATACGAGCTTCACTCAGACTTAACAAAGTTATTATTTCAGCATTTAGCTATAAGAATAACCTATTGCCAAACAGCCCCCTCTTTAGCTCTCACTTGTCTGCCGCTTTAATGGTTCCGGTTTTTACTCCGTTAACAATAATACCTTTTTCTAAAGCGACTAATTGCAGGCTTCTTGCAACATGCAGGGCCACTAATGGATCTTGAATGTTTCCTAAGCGCATTGCTAGGCTTTGCCCATCGTTCATTTCAAACAGGACAACATGCTCTGAAACGCGTATGCCCTTCAGCATATTCCATGACAGTTCCCGCTCCCGACCTACTAATGTAAGCCGATAACGGATATAGTCAGTATCCATAGAAAAATATGCATCTTTCAGCTTTACCCTCTCTAGAAACAGCACTCCTAGCAACAGCAACAAACCACTGTCTACTGCCCAGCTTAACCTGAATAGATCTTCTATGAAGAATTCACGCAAAAGCGCAACGCCGCCTCCTACAGTAAAAAAGGCACCAGCTAAGCGAATAAAATTTTGTGTTTTCCGCTTCTGATTTGGCGGATAAAGGGGCACATGCATATATGGGTGATAACTTCTTTTAAAGGCTAATCCAGATCAATCCCCTTCATAAGCGCTCTTTCTCTGATCTGCTCTTTTATAAGGCTAAGCTCTTCATTATTTTGAACTCTCTCAAGACTTACATCGTGTTCTTCTTCGTTCTTTAAGACAAACAGAACCCGAAAATGTTCCAGATGTATTACATCAACCTCGTCCCAGTCGAATTCGTGCTCTTTCGTCATAAACTTTGTTCTATAGCGAGCACCTGTTGTACTAAGTGTCAGATGTCGACGGCATTTTGGCTTCTTATCCAGCCAAATAGTAACTAAAAAATAGGCAAGAGGGATTAGGTTAAGCGAGTAAACTATTAGAAAAGTTGATTTATAATCATTGAGAGCCAATAGCCGATACAGCAGGTTAATATGTACGGCAACAGAACAAAGCGCAAACAGCATAAACAGGCATTCTGTTTTTGCCTTTACAGCATAAGCCCCCGGGGATAGTTGAAAGCTTGTTTCCTGCATATGCATCAATTTTAACCATGACTAAAGCAACATACAAATTATCAAACTCTTTTCAAAATAAACTAAGTTCAATTTACTGTTTCTTTGTAAATAGATTCGCTTTATAGGATTTTAGTTATATTTAGCATTAAAAGAAGAACACTCCATGCAAAAAAACTTTTTATTATTAGCTATGGCACTTTTTGCTTTAGCCAGCTGCCAGCGACAGCCCCAGCAAAGCGTACCACCAACTGTAAATAAATTTTTTGATAATAACATTCAGCAAATTCATACTCTGCAGGATGAACGAAACACTAGTCAGCTTCTCCCTTTCCTGCAGCATCCACAGGCAAAGTACAGACAGGAAGCAGCTATTGCTTTTGCCTCTGTGCAAGACACCGTAGCTATACCACAATTGCTAAGCTTATTTGCCGACACAACCACTTCTGTCAGGTATGCGGCAGCTTATGCCCTGGGGCAAGCTGGCTCTTCAAAGGCTGAGTCAGCAATTATAGCTCAGCTACAAAAAGAACGCAGGCCAAAGGTACAGGCCGAACTTTTAGAAGCTTTAGGAAAAGTAGCAGATTCTACAGGGCTGAGCTTTCTAGCAAGTTATCAGGCCCCTAACTCTACAGCTTTGGCAGGACAGGCCTGGGGGTTATATCGTGCAGCACTACGCCAGCAAGTTAATACGCAAGGTCTACAGCGAGGTGTAACAATACTGGCTTCCGATGCACCTTATGAGGCACGCTTGGCAGCTGCCCACTTTCTTGCCCGTGCCCCCAAAGCAGATCTTACACCTTACAGACAGCAATTAATAACAGTTGCTACTTCAGATGAAGCCGCAGAAGTCCGCATGGCTACCGTACAGGCTTTAAGTAAGATAAGAGCTATAGATAAGGCTAATTTTCTTACAGGCATTGTAAAAAGCGACCCGGATTATCGTGTAAGATTAAGTGCCATCCGTGCTATGGCAGGGCAAGAGTTTAGCCAGATGCAGGACGCTATACTGGCTGGCCTGCAGGATGGGAACATTAATACTGCAATCGCCACTGCTGAGTTTTTGCAGGCCAACCCAATTGGTGCCAGTTTGGGAGTGCTGCAACAGGCACTACAGGAAGCACAGGATGCCCGTGTAAGAGGCAACTTAATATGGGTGATACTACGGAATAGCGAGCGGAAAGAGTTTTTGAGTAACCGATATAAACAACTGTATCAGAACGCCCCTTACACATATGATAAAGCGCATCTGCTAAAAGCTCTTTCCGGCGACTTTGCCAATTGTAGCTTTATAGCTGATGAAATGTTTGCAGCTCAGGAACCTGTTATATCCACAACGGGTATGGATGCCCTGATTATTATGCGTCAGTTGCCTAACTTCCCAAAAGATCTGGAGCAGGAGTTTGCTGACATTTTCAAAAAGGCTGTTGGTTCTGGAGACGTAGCACTGGTAGGCATGGCAGCCAGTGCCATGCGCGACCCCAGACTTAACCTGCGCAGTATGTACAATGACTTTAGTTTCTTAACGGATGCTCAGCAAAAGCTGATACTTCCACGAGATATGGAGACCAACATTGAGCTCCAAAAAGCTATTGACTTCCTGCGAGGCACTCCCGCAACAGAAACACCCCAAAACCCATTCACACACCCCATTGACTGGGCTCTGGTAAAAACAATTCCGGTAAACCAACAGGTACTTATCAGAACTGTAAAAGGAGACATTACTTTACAACTTTTTGTTGAAGATGCACCGGGTACAGTGGCAAACTTTGTAGAACTGATAAACAAAGACTTTTTTGGTGGTCTGTACTTTCACCGGGTGGTGCCTAACTTTGTGGCCCAAGGCGGTGATAAGCGTGGAGATGGTTGGGGCAGCTCAGATTATTCTATCCGGTCGGAGTTTGCCCCCTTGCGATACCGCGAGGGCTATTTAGGAATGGCTTCTGCTGGCAAAGACACTGAAAGTAATCAATGGTTTATCACACACTCCCCTACTCCTCACTTAGATGGCCGTTACTCTATCTTTGCAAAGGTTATAAACGGCATAAACGTAGTACACCAGCTTGAGGTAGGGGATAAAATATTAAGTGTAGAATTGCAGTAAGAGAATTTGTCTGAACTACATCTTTTCCAGATAAAACAAAAGCAGGTATATTACATTGCCTGCTTTTGTTTTACATCTTAATGCTGGATAAACTGATTCTGCGGATTAAGCAATTTTGTCCACTGTGGTATCAGCTGTTTAAACTCCTGCATTAGTGTACGGCTACGGTCTTTTGCATACCAGCTGTGCAGTTTCTCTACAAACTCCTGATATGGTGTATCATTAGCTTTCATATCCAGAAATAGCTGCTGCACCGGTTCAGGACGTGGGCCCCAAGTCCCTAATACTTCCAAAGTATCAGCACTAAGAGCAATAAGTTTAGGAATAGAGCGGCCTCCGTTTGTCAGGTAGCCATCCATTGCATCCAGATTCTCATCTCGTAGCAATAGCTTTACTTCTACCAGGGGAGAAGCATCAGCTATCTTCACTATGGCAGGCAGACTTTGAGCAGCATCACCACACCAGGCTTCTGTCAGTACCACCCAAACCATTTTCTCCTGTACGCTTAGCATAAGGTTAACCAGTTCATCGTCCAGTACAGTTGTTTTCTCCACACGCCGCATGCGTTGCAGGTTCATACGAGTATACTCTACCATATCTGTAGAGTGATTCGTACCAGTAGTCTTCTGCTCTGCCAACAGCATGTCAATCATTTCACGGTACTGAGTATAGTTGATTGCTCTATTTAAATGTTCATGTGTGATGGTTGTGTTTGGCATAATATATTATTCTTCTATTCGTCTTCAATCGATATCCAGATGTTCCATTGGATTCTCTGGATCATAGACACATTCCTCAAACTATATATTACAGATACTAGATATAAATAGTTCCGGTTCTTGGTTTCCGCTCCGTCACCTGCTACTGTAGCTGTTATTCAATTTACGGTGGTTCTGCGCATTTAGTCAACTCCTTTGTAGCATATTGTCATTATCGAGAACGTGCTTTGTCTTAGCTTTATACTTAAAGATCTGGTTACATCATAAATAAAACGGTGCACTACCGCTATTTAATAAACCACGTGCTTTGCACCTTTAAAGATACATCTCGAAACTTTCAGCATTACGTTAATTTGACAAAGAATAAAGCTCAATCATTGAAGAAAAAAAGAGTACTTCCCCAAACCACATTCATTATAAATTATTAATTTACAACTAGTTACACTAAATTAAGCTTGTTTTATTTTCAAAACATACCTAATATATAAATATTTAAGTACCTTTTAGGTCATTTTGAATACGCATAATATTAAATATATACTATTTATGTAAAATGAATACTTCAACTCAATGATTTCAAAGTTTAAAGCCACATCTTGCAAAGTCAACGAAGGAACTCTCTTATCTGTTAACTCGAATAATGCCATCAAGTTTGATCTTTATACGGTCTTGCTATATGGGATCATCATGCTAGGAATATTTTTGCGTCTGTTTCATTTCTTTGATAACAGGTCTTTGTGGATGGATGAAATATATCTGAGCATAAGCCTAATAAAGATGAATTTTTGGGAATTAGCCACACTACCGCTGGAGTACGAGCAGAAAGCTCCCATCGGTTACCTATGGATAGTACGGCTTTTCGTGATATTTTTTGGGAAAGGAGAAATGGCCTTACGCCTGTTCTCTCTCATTTCCGGTATAGCCTCTCTGTTTATCTTCATGCCAATTGCACGTTATTTCCTAAAGCCGTGGGCCGCCGTTATGGCTTTAGGCATCTTGGCTCTGTCTACACCTGCAGTCTATCACTCGGTAGAGGCAAAGCAGTATAGTTCTGAACTATTTGCTTCTATTCTAGCGCTGCTTTTTTACACACGCTACAGCCGACAGATAAGCTTAGGTCCTCTTGTGAAGTGGGGTATATTGGGAGGTGGTTTGTTGCTGTTCTCTTACTCTGTTATTTTTGTGCTGGCTGGAATAGCCTTTGCCATTTGTCTGAACACACTTCTAAACAGAAACTGGAGGAAGCTGCTCCTCTATCTCATTCCCTTTTCTATATGGCTGCTCTGCTTTGCGCTAACATACATCTTTTTTATCGGAAAATATAAAGACTCTGGATGGCTGGCATTCTTCTTTGAGAAACACCATGGTTTTATGCCTGTTCCACCTACTTCCGTTTCTGAATTCCTTTGGTTTCCACGAGTACCCTATTTGGCATTGCAATATCCTCTTGGGCTATTGCTCAACTTTAGTGATGTCTGGTACTACAATTATTCCAAAGGTGAAACCCTTCTAAGAATGCCCTTGCTTCCTATTTTGCTTGAAATAGCTGGGCTAATTTATCTATTCAGAAAAGACAAGTTGAGCTTAGCAGTTTTCATTTTCCCGATTATTCTTGCTCTTACGGCCTCAGGCCTGAAACTTTATCCTTTTTTAGAGCGGTTTACATTATTCACAACTCCTCTTCTTATTCTGATCATTGCACTGGGGGCAGAACAAGTATACACTTTTTTTGCTTTCAATGCTAAAATGGCCGCTGTACTTTTTGTCTTAATATTGGCTCCACCTTTATGGAATTCTGCCAGAACAGTTGCTAATCCAAATCTCTTTTACAAGAGGGAGTTTAATAGGGAAGCTTTACTTTTTGTTAATGACAGGTTTAAAGAAGGAGACACAGTATACCTTTACTGGAATACCGTTCATATTTATGAATACTATAAAGAAGCCTATCATTTGAAATTTGACGCAATAGAAGGCAAGGACCTAAAGAATGTTTCAAACTGTAAGGAGGAATATCTGGCTAATCTACGTCCGGGATTTAATGGTTTTGAAGGCAACAAAAGACTATGGCTGGTTTATGACAAGAATGTGAGAAACAACATCGGAGACTTCGTCGGTTATCCAAAATGGTACCATGACCCCAAATTTATACCAGGTAAAATGCTAGAAGACACATTTTCTACATATGGTAAAAAAACAGAATTCAGTATAAATGACAAGAAAATAGCGATAACGTTGTTTGACCTATACACTAAGTCAAATAGGACTGAAGATTTATGATTGTAGAACTTAAACGTAACTTTTAAACACTAGTTGATTTTGTAACAAAACTTTAAATACAACTTTTGTCATCTCTCCTTGAACGTAAAAGCGCCATTTAGCAACCTTCTAGAAATAGTCCAGTAGCACCGGCTTTTAGGCTGGATAAAGTTCCCAACGCACTACATATCTACTTATAGTCAGAGGTCCCGGTAAAGCATAATTTTAATTACGTTAGAATAAAACCACAGTTCTTACATGCGTTCGGAGTGACTAATAATTTGTAATAAAGCAGTTTCTCCAATTAATATCTTTGCTGGTAATCTACGTTAGCTCCTGCACTCTACTGTCGCAAAACAATTGGTAGCAAAGTATAATAATGGGTTCAAAAAGTCTGCCCCTAACGCTACCTTTAACCAGCAAAACCGTTGACCAAAGTTAATTATGGTTGATAAAGTATATTTCATATCTTAGTACTACATGGAAAGCATTGTAGATTTAGACACTCTGACCGGAAAAGAAGTACTCGAAGCCTTCACCTTGCACGACTTGGAGCAGGGTTGGCTTCAGCAGGTTGTTTTCCAGATGGAAGAAGTGTACCTGATTGTTGCTGTGGATAAAGATTCTGATGAGGTTGTACTTTCTGTATTGCCGGAGCTTAATTTTCCCGCACTAGAACAGCAGTTTAGCAGAACCCAAATAGCTAACCAACGCAAGAAAATTAGCTGGATATGGCGAATGACCAACCAATACGGCTACGAAGACGGCTTTCAACTGTGTCGGCTCCCCAACTTTAGAACT
>NZ_JAJJWI010000021.1 GCF_020907275.1 Pontibacter silvestris
TGCATCTAAATCGCAACTCGAGTTAGCTATAATAAAAGCCTCGGTCTCAGCAATGTTGCTGAAGCCGAGGCTTTTGCATGTTCCTGTGTGGTGGTTATTTTTTAGCTTCTTTGCGGCGCTTCATTTCATTATGGATGAGAGTCAGTTCTCGGCTAGTCTGTCCGGCGATAGCTGTATTTTCATTCGCACGGCGCAGCAGGTAAGGCATCACAGCCTCTACTGGCCCGTAAGGAACATATTTTGCCACATTATAGCCTGCCTTGGCCAGGTTATACGAAAGGTTATCGCTCATGCCGTACAACTGCGAAAAATAAACGCGCTTATCACTTGGGGCAATGTTGTTTTCCCGCATAAGGTCCATTAGCAGATAACAACTGGCCTCGTTATGAGTCCCTGCACAGAAAGCTACGTGGTCTATATGCGCCGTACAGAAACGTAACGCATCATTATACATTTTGTCAGAAGCTTCTTTAGTAGAATTAATGGGACTTATGTAACCCTGTGCCTGCGCACGTTTCCGCTCTTTTTCCATATAGGCACCGCGCACTGGCTTTAAGCCTAACACGTATCCACCATCCAAGGCGTTTTTGTAATCACGCTTTATGGCGTCCAGGCGGTCGTGCCGATACATTTGATACGTATTATAAACGATGGCCTTCTCTTTATTGTAGCGTTCCATCATTTCGTAAGAGATATTGTCTATTGTTTCCTGAATCCAGCTTTCCTCAGCATCCACAAACACGCTTACATCAGCCTTATGGCATTGCTTGCAGATAGCATCTACTCGTTCACGGCCTCGCTCAAATGCACCTCGCTCATCGGTGGTTAGTTCCTCGCGTGCCTGAACCTTCTCCAGTAGTGTAGGGGCAATGAGGCCGGTTATCTTGAATACAGTGAAAGGAATGTATTTATTATTATCTCTGGCTTTTTCTACGGTTTTGATTATCTCGTCTCTTGTTTTGTCAAAGCTTGCTTCATTTTCTTCACCTTCTACTGAATAATCCAGAACGGTACCTATACCAAACTGACTTAGTTCTTCTATGGTCCGTTCTGCCTCCTGCAGATTCTCACCACCGCAGAAATGCTTGAAGATGGTCGGCTTTATAATGAATTTAATAGGCAAGTGCAGGTTAATAGCTGCATTAAGCAAGCCTCCCCCAATTTTAACAAATGCATTGCTGTTCATAGACTTAAACAGCAGGTATGTTTCATATAACTCAGCATCTGATTTAGATGCAAAAGCAATAGCGGTATTATCGAAAGATACTTGGGGAATAGTGTTCATTAGTAATGTTAAAAAAAGTTGCGCAAATATAGCGCAAAGCAAATGGTTAGCAATTGGTTGTTATACTTCTAATATGACTACAACGACGGGATTGAGCTCCTAAAGTTTACTTGAGAGATTTTTATTTCTCTTTAAATAATAAAAATAAAGAAGGTGGGGCATCAGGTAGCATAGTCAGCAATGTTATTAAGGATGCCTGCGGCAAAGCTTTAAGAGCGCAAAGCACAATCAAACTGGGCCATAAAAGAACATCAGGCTACGAATAAAAACAGATAATGCTATTTTTGATGTCGCTTTTTTCTTTTATTTGACTTTGAAGAGCTTTTGAAAGCTTGTAGATAACAAATGATATTAGCGTACTAAAAACATAGCGTGACAGAACATATACACATTGGCCATGATGCATTGCGGCGACTGGAAGAGTTATTGCAGAACCGCGCCTTTACAAAAGTAGCAGTACTAGTAGATGAAAATACTTTCCGCGACTGCTATCCGTTGCTAATGCCGCACTTACCTGAGCACGAGCTTATACAGGTAAAAAGCGGAGAAGCACATAAAACCCTTGAAACCTGTGCCTACATTTGGCAGCGCATGACAGAGCTGCACCTGGACCGGTGGTCGGTACTGGTGAACTTAGGAGGAGGCGTTATTGGCGATATGGGGGGCTTTTGTGCAGCCGTATTTAAGCGAGGCCTGCATTTTGTACAGGTGCCTACCACACTGCTGGCGCAGGTAGATGCCAGTGTGGGCGGTAAAACAGGTATTGACTTTGATGGCCTCAAAAATCATATAGGTGTTTACAAAGAGCCACGCGCTGTGCTCATTAACCCTGCTTTTTTACAGACGCTGCCACAGCGGCAGGTAAAATCAGGTTATGCAGAAATTGTAAAGCATTGGTTTATTGCTGATAAAGCTAAGTTCCAGGAGCAACGCCACATTGGGTTGTTCACAGAAGACTGGGAGGATCTGATACGACATTCCGTAGAAATAAAAGCTCAGGTAGTAAAAGCAGACCCTTTAGAAGGTGGTTACCGCAAAGTGCTGAACTTTGGACACACAGTAGGGCATGCACTGGAAACATACCTTATGGACCTGCCTGGCCGTGAGATACTACATGGTGAGGCTATTGCAGTGGGGATGGTTTGTGAAGCTTTCATATCTAAGAAAAAAGAACTGCTATCAGAAGAAGAGTTTGATAAAATTGAAACTTTTCTGGTATCGGTATATGAGAAAGTATCTATAACGGAAGAAGACATTAAAAAAATTTCTGTACTGGCGCTACAGGATAAAAAAAACACGCGCTCTACTATTAACTGTACCTTGTTGCAAGGGATTGGCCATGCTGTGTATGATCAGCCTATTACATTGCAGGAAATTGAAGAATCTTTACGTCACTACCAACTATCATGATATCATTTAAAGCCTTAGCCTCTCTTTCACTTACGCACCCTACAGGCATTCTTAAGGAAAGTATAAACTTACCTGCTTCTAAAAGTGAGGCCAACCGTGCCTTGATTATTGCTGCTTTGTCTGGTGAAGGAGCTGAGTTGCATAATTTATCGGAGGCCAACGACACTCAATTGCTTCAGCGGCTTTTAAAGAGTAATGAAGAAACAATAAATGCAGAGGATGCCGGCACAGTAATGCGCTTCCTGACAGGGTATTATGCCGTTACAGGACAGGAAAAGATATTAACGGGTACAGCGCGTATGTGTCAGCGACCGATAAAAGTGCTGGTAGATGCACTACGTGAACTTGGGGCCAACATAGAATACCTGGGCGAGGAAGGTTATCCGCCGATGAAGATTGGCGGTTTTAAAGGTAATGGTAACAACAAACTGAAAGTTCGAAGCGACATAAGCAGCCAATATATTTCTTCTTTGTTGATGGTCGGGCCACTGCTGCCGGATGGGCTTGTATTGGAGCTGGAAGGGAAGATTGGGTCTCGTCCTTATATAGAAATGACGCTCTCGCTGATGCGCCACTTTGGCGTGAATGCCGACTTTACTGGCAACACCATCACTGTTCCGCATCAACAGTATAAGTCAGCAAGCTACAGTATTGAACCGGACTGGTCGGCAGCAAGTTACTGGTACAGTATGGTTGCATTGGCACATGAAGCAGAGATTGATTTGCCTGGGTTGCGGGAACAATCTTTTCAGGGAGACAGTGCTATTGCCGGTATAATGAAGCATTTAGGCGTTTACACGCAGTTTACAGAGCAAGGTGTACGGCTGTCTAAGCGTAAGCATGAGCATCATTTCTCCTTCGACTTTTCCGACTGCCCGGACCTTGCCCAAACTATTGTAGCTTTGTGTGCTGCCATGGGAGTAACCTTGGAGATGACAGGTGTAGAAAGCCTTCGGATTAAGGAAACGGATCGTATTCAGGCACTACAGATTGAAATTTTAAGTTTAGGTTGCTCTTTGCAGGAAGTAACTGATGGCGTTTTCCGCCTGGAGTTAGGCCTAATTGAAAACGACAGCTTTAGCTTCCGTACCTATGAAGATCATCGGATGGCTATGGCTTTTGCTCCACTGGCATTACTTCGGCCTACCATTATCCAGGAGCCACGAGTAGTGCGTAAGTCTTACCCAAGATACTGGGAAGATTTACAAAAAGTAGGATTTGAGGTGACAGAGAGTGAAGAGTAAGGGACAAGCTAAAATGAAAGAGGGAGTAACTACTTATTTTACTCCCTCTTTCATTTTAGTTCTTGCTGTATCTCCTGTACTAGTTGCTGTAAATAAGCTGATGCATATAATAACCTGCTGCCGTACCAGCTAAACATCTCCCCATCAATAACTTTTATATGTGCCTGTGGGCACAGGGCCTTAAACTCAGCAATGTGCTTTTCTTTAAAGGGATAAGGCTCAGAAGACAAAAGCACAAGCTGTGGATTTGCCTGCTGAAGTCGTTCTGGCGTTATTTCAGGATAACGTGCTAACCCTGTGAAAGTATTAATAAAGCCACATTTTTGTAGTATGTGGTCAATAAAGTTTTCGTCGCCAACAGCCATATAGGGCTCTCGCCATATAAAGTAAACTGTGCTGATAGCAGGAGTGAATGGCTGCAGGTTATTAAAAGCTTGGGTAATAGATTGTGTTATTTCTCCAGCTTTAGATTCTGTTCCAGTCAGCAGTCCTACTTGCTGTATCATATGCAGCGCATCTTCTAAGGTATAAATATCGCTCATCCATACCTGGTGCTTTTGGCGCAGTTGCGCTACACCTTCCTTATAATTTTCTTCTTTATTACCGATGATCAGGTCAGGCTGTAGCTTATCAATTTTTTCAAAGTGAAAGTTCTTGGTGCCGCCAATGACGGCCTTCTGCTTTGTTTGTTCTTTGGGGTGAATACAAAATTTCGTTACGCCCACAACACGACTGCCCAGGCCCAGTGAAAAAAGAAGCTCTGTTTGCGAAGGCACCAGCGATATAATACGCTGAGGCACTTTCTGCAACAAAACCTGTTGTCCCATTTGATCGGTGAAAATCAATTTATTAAATCTAAGATGGAAATGATGAACAATAAACTGTGGTATAAGTTTTATATTGTAGCTGATCTAATGAAAGTACAGCCGCTTATATTCTTTCCACCCCCAAAAAGGTACAAAAGCTTTGAATGTTTCACTAACTGATAAGCCAACAGTTTTTCTGCGGATGTTAATAACTATGCTTAAGTGTAGGATGAGCGCCAGGAGTATTAAAGCTATGTTTTTCATTTCTCTGGACTGCAACAGGAACAGCGCTAACCAGAACCAGGGCAGAATCATTAATATCCAGAATGCGTAGCGGTTCATCTTGTTTCAAATTTATGCTCTAAGCCATTTATGAAAGAGATAAAATGAAAAACCTCCGGGGTGTTTATGCCCTGGAGGTTTAAAATATAGAAATGTGTTTACTAACTCAGGTAACGGAAATCCTGCTTGTCTTCTATCTTAAGCAGTGTTTCATAGATCATTTTTGTTACGTTTTCCACATCATCCTTATGTACAGTTTCTACTGTAGTATGCATGTATTTAAGTGGAAGAGAAATCAAAGCAGAGGCCACACCTGCATTTGAATAGGCGAAAGCATCTGTGTCAGTACCCGTAGCACGCGAAACAGCAGCACGCTGGAATGGAATACCCTTTTCTTGAGCTGTGTTGATAATCAAGTCCCGTACGTTGTTTTGTACGGCTGGGCCATAGGCAATAACGGGGCCTTTGCCACAGTGAATATCGCCACTGGTTTTCTTATCATACATCGGAGATTGTGTGTCATGTGTCACATCGGTGATAATGGCAACATCAGGTTTAATGCGGTGGGCAATCATTTCGGCACCACGCAAGCCTATTTCTTCCTGCACTGCATTTACAATGTATAAGCCGAAAGGTAATTGCTTATTGTTTTCTTTTAACATACGGGCCACTTCTGCAATCATAAAGCCACCGATGCGGTTATCAAGGGCACGGCCTACGTAGTAGCGGTCGTTCATTACAGTAAATTCGTCTTCGAATGTAACTACACAGCCTACATGAATACCCATTGCCTCTACCTCTTCACGGTTACTGGCTCCACAGTCTAAGAAAACAGTTTCTACCGTTGGGGCTTTGTCATTTTCAACTTTACGCACGTGTATAGCGGGCCAGCCGAAAACTGCTTTTACAACCCCCTTATTGGTATAAATGTTGACACGTTTAGAAGGAGCTATAAGGGCATCAGAGCCTCCATTTCTTCTCACGTAAATGTACCCTTCCGGCGTTATATAGTTAACAAACCAGGAAATTTCATCGGCATGAGCTTCAATCACTACTTTATATTCTGCCTCTGGGTTAATTACACCAACCACAGTGCCATAGGTGTCTACGAAATAGTCATCAATGTATGGCTTCATGTATTCCAGCCATAGTTTCTGGCCTTCTGCCTCAAAGCCTGTAGGGGAGGAGTTGTTTAGGTATTTCTGTAAAAAGTCAAACGATTCTTGTCGCATAGGTTTTAATTAGAATTTTTGATCAAGAGTTATAAATCAGCGGAAGCTAAAATACTACAAAAGGTATATGTACGTACACTTTTAAAATTGCAGATGTTCAATCCACAACTTTTAAAGAGGAATATTTCCATGTTTCTTTCGAGGGAGCTTCACAACCTTATTTTCAAGCATTTTAAAGGCTTTGATTAGCTTAGTACGTGTTTCTGACGGCAGAATTACTTCATCAATAAAGCCTCTGTGAGCAGCACGGTAAGGCGTGGCAAACTTATCTTTATATTCCTGTACTTTCTCTGCCAGCTTGGCCCCGGGGTTATCGGCAGCGGCAATTTCGCGTTTAAAAATGATTTCAGCAGCTCCCTGTGCACCCATTACAGCAATCTCAGCAGTAGGCCAAGCGTAATTCATGTCAGCGCCAATGTGTTTTGAGTTCATCACATCGTAGGCACCGCCATAGGCTTTTCGGGTAATAACCGTTATGCGTGGAACAGTAGCTTCGCAGAATGCATACAATAGCTTTGCTCCATTTATGATGATGCCCCGCCACTCCTGGTCAGTGCCTGGCAGGAAACCGGGTACATCTTCCAGCACCAGCAACGGAATATTAAAGCTGTCGCAGAAACGCACAAATCGTGCTGCTTTGGTACTGGCGTTAATATCTAACACACCTGCCAGCACAGCAGGTTGGTTGCCCACAATACCAATACTACGGCCACCTAACCGGGCAAAGCCTACCACAATGTTTTCTCCGAAATTTTTATGTACTTCAAAGAAAGAATCCGTGTCGATAATACCATCAATCACCTCACGCATGTCGTAAGGTTGATTTGGATTTTCCGGGACAATAGTATTTAGTTTCTCACGGTTTTTGTCAGCGGCAGGCTCATAAGGCAGGGCAGGGGGGAGATCTTCGCAGTTTTGTGGAATATAACTGAGCAACTTTTTGATGTAGTTGATGCACTCTACTTCGTTAGCACAGGAAAAATGGGTAACGCCACTTTTAGTGCTGTGAGTGCTGGCACCCCCAAGTTCTTCAGAAGTAACGGTTTCATGCGTTACTGTTTTTACTACATTAGGGCCGGTTACAAACATGTAAGAGGTGTTCTCCACCATCATAACAAAATCTGTAATGGCAGGGGAATATACGGCACCACCTGCACAGGGGCCCATAATAGCAGATATCTGTGGAATAACCCCAGAAGCTAGGGTGTTGCGGTAAAAGATATCAGCGTAGCCACCTAATGATACCACTCCTTCTTGTATGCGGGCACCACCAGAGTCATTTAAACCAATAAGGGGAGCTCCGTTTTTCATCGCAAGCTCCATGATCTTTACAATCTTTTCTGCGTGTGTTTCAGAAAGAGAACCTCCTAATACAGTAAAGTCCTGAGAATACACATAGACCAGCCTGCCATTTATAGTGCCATAACCTGTTACGACACCATCACCTAAATAATACTGCTTGTCCAGCCCAAAGTCTTTAGAGCGGTGCATAACAAACTTTCCAATCTCTTCAAACGAGTCCTCATCCAGCAGAAGGTGGAGCCTTTCCCGTGCTGTTAGCTTGCCCTTCGCATGTTGTGCTTCTACTCTGTCGTGCCCACCTCCTAACAGTGCCTCGGCATTCTTACGCTCCAATATTTCTAATTGGCTTTTTCTGATTTCTCCTGCCATGCAATTTCTACAACTAGGTTTAGTTTGTTAAAAATTGTTCAAATCACAATTTAATAAAATTACTGTACAAAGTGCAGGAGATATAGGGAATTACTATGCTGCTAACAGAAGCTTTAATCTCTTTAGATTTGGCTTTTATAATTTGTCATACACAAAAACAGATATACAGTTCTTTTAATTGACAGGAAACAGCAAACAGGCAAAAAAATAAGGGCTGTCTAATTAGACAGCCCTTATTTTTATACTTTAATATATATTATTCTTTTGTTTTATCTGAACCTGAAGACTTGGTTGGTTCTGTTTCCTCTTCGTCTGAAGCGCCTTGTGGTTTTGTACCGTCGCTTTTCTCAGATTTAAAAGTTAACTGCTCTTTGCCTTCTTCATAGTCTACCATGATCATGTCGCCTTGGTTTACTTCTGCTTTCAGTATCTCTTCCGCAATAGGGTCTTCGATATATTTCTGAATAGCTCTGTTCAACGGACGGGCACCATATTTCTGATCATATCCTTTCTCAGCTACAAAGTCTTTGGCTTTGTCTGTCAGCTGAATGGAATACCCAAGTGTTTCTACACGAGCGAACAGTTTTCCAAGTGACAGCTCAATGATTTTGTGCATATCCTCACGGTTAAGCGAGTTGAACACAATCACATCATCCAAACGGTTCAGGAACTCAGGAGAGAATGTTTTTCTCAGGGCACTGGCAATAGTACCTTTCATAATCTCATCCACATTCTCCTGCTTAGTTTTAGACATGAAACCTATACCAGCTCCAAAATCCTGCAGGTCACGGGCACCAATGTTAGATGTCATGATGATGATCGTGTTACGGAAGTCAACCTTACGGCCTAGTCCGTCTGTCAGAATACCATCGTCCAACACTTGTAGTAACAGGTTATACACGTCTGGGTGCGCTTTCTCAATCTCGTCCAGCAATACCACAGAGTAAGGCTTACGACGGATTTTCTCTGTCAACTGGCCACCTTCTTCGTAACCGACATATCCTGGAGGCGCTCCTACTAAGCGAGATACGCTGAATTTCTCCATGTACTCACTCATGTCGATACGCACCAGTGAATCTTCTTTATCGAACAGATAGGTTGCCAGTACTTTGGCAAGCTCTGTTTTACCAACACCTGTCGGACCAAGGAACACGAACGAACCAATTGGTTTCTTAGGATCTTTCAGACCAACACGTGTACGCTGTATGGCTTTTACTAACTGACTAATCGCTTTATCCTGACCAATTACTTTACCTTTCAGTTCTTCACCCATGTTAAGAAGTTTGATGCCTTCTTTCTGAGCGATACGTTTTACTGGAATACCTGTCATCATGGCAATAACTTCTGCCACATTTTCCTCTTTTACAGTATAACGCTTCTTCTTTGTTTCTTCTTCCCAGTCTTTTTTAGCCTGTTCAAGCTGGTCGATCAGTTTTTTCTCTTTGTCACGCAGTTGAGCTGCCTCTTCATATTTCTGGCTTTTCACTACGCGGTTTTTCTCGCCCTTGATGTTTTCAATCTGCTCTTCCAGCTTCAGGATATCATCAGGAACAATAATGTTATTGATGTGCACACGTGCACCAGCTTCATCCAGGATATCGATTGCTTTGTCTGGAAGGAAGCGGTCGCTCATGTAGCGGTCACTTAACTTCACACAAGCCTCAATAGCTTTGTCTGTATAGTTTACGTGGTGGTGATCTTGGTACTTATCTTTGATATTGTTCAATATCTCAATAGTCTCTTCCGGAGTAGTAGGGTCTACCATAACAATCTGGAAACGACGGGCCAGGGCACCATCTTTCTCAATGTACTGGCGGTACTCGTCCAGCGTGGTAGCACCGATGCATTGGATTTCGCCACGAGCAAGCGCAGGCTTGAACATGTTAGAGGCATCCAGAGAGCCTGAAGCTCCACCAGCACCTACAATTGTATGCAGCTCATCGATAAACAGAATAACATCCGGAGACTTCTCCAGTTCGTTCATCACGGCCTTCATACGTTCCTCGAACTGGCCTCTGTACTTGGTGCCAGCCACTAAAGAAGCAAGGTCTAATGTAACCACACGCTTGTTAAACAGCACGCGGCTTACTTTCTTCTGCACAATACGTAGTGCAAGACCTTCTGCAATGGCTGTTTTACCAACACCAGGCTCACCAATCAGGATCGGGTTGTTTTTCTTGCGGCGGCTTAGAACCTGAGCCACGCGCTCAATTTCTTTTTCACGTCCAACTATCGGGTCCAGCTTGTCTTCTTCTGCCAGCTTTGTCAGGTCGCGGCCAAAGTTATCGAGCACTGGTGTGCGGGATTTCTCGCCTGCCTTCTTGCTGGAGCTACCAGAGCGCGAAGAAGAACTGCCAAACAGTTTGTCTGAATCATCAGAATCATCTGTATCTGATGATGCCAGCGGATTATTGCTATGATAATCCAGAGAATCTCTTATTGCTTCGTAGTTCACGTTGAATTTCCCTAAAATTTGTGAAGAAATATTGTCTTCATCCCGTAGGATGGATAATAGGAGGTGCTCTGTGCCTATGATATCGCTTTTGAAGATTTTTGCCTCCAAATATGTGATTTTAAGCACCTTCTCTGTCTGTTTGGTAAGCGGAATACTGCCAGTAATATTACTGCCCTGTGTAGCTGTATTTCGTGTAGCCTGTTCTAAAGCGTACTTTAACTCATCTATCGAAACGCCAAGCTTTTTAAGCAGAGCTATGGCTGTACCTTCTCCTTCCCGAATCATGCCCAGCACCAGGTGTTCTGTCCCGATGTAGTCATGCCCAAGTCGAATAGCTTCCTCACGGCTGAGCGAGATTACCTCCTTCACTCTGTTTGAGAATTTAGCTTCCATGTATACTCTATAAAATATAAAAGTCTTTAATATTGTAATTGATTGCGGCTTACTTGATACTGCCCTGTTTTAAAACAAGCTGTGTAGTGCAATTGTTCATTTATAACAGCGGCTTATTGCAGGAACGAAAGTGATGCGGGCCCCTGTGTAAACAACAAGTCAATTATACTTAACTCTGATACAAATTGTTTGCCAAATACTTGGATATAAGGTTTTACGTGCAAATTGTCAGGATAGATTTTAGGATGTACCTTATTTCTTAGATCAAGTACGTTATCTGGCGCTTCTGTTACGTACGAATCTGTAAAATTTAATGGCTTGTTAAGCTTTAGTAATTTAAGATAAAGTCGTAACAATTCAATGTTCAAGTCAAATAAAAATTTTGGCTGCCGCTCATAAACTTCTCTTATATAATCACTATAAAATTCGAAGTAAGGAGCTTTGCCATAGGCGGCCTGTATAGTACGCCAGTGTATGTTATACCACTTCTGGCTATAATCTATCTCAATATCGGTTATTCTGATTTTGTCTTTGCTATTGCCCCGAAGTACTGGTATACTTAGTACCTGCAAACCTTGTGCCGAAAGTACATGACAACGGTTACGATAACTTTGTTTTATATAATTTTCGTGCTGTTCTACCAGTAAACTGTCGGCACGCAAAGCATGCCAAAAAAAATGCACGGGAGGGTTGTATTGTAACTCGGTAAGTAAAATCAATTTTTAATGTGTTAAGATTGTAAACTAGGTACGGGCAACAAAGCATCATAAGTACTTTGTGCAATACCAACCTTTTCTGTGTTTTGTACTCGGGTGTCCTTGTCGTTTATACGCTAATTAAGCACGAAATCTCAAATTTCATAATTGAGGTAGAGGTTGTACCTTTGCCTGGTACTTTAGCGATTGTGAAGAAACCAATCAAAATACCTGTTTTATATTATCCGCTTTGGGTCTTGCTGAAAGGCTTGGCCGCTTTGCCATTACCTGTGCTTTACATGATAGGTGATTGCTTATACGGATTACTGTATTATGTAGTAAAGTATCGGAAGAAGGTGGTGCTTCAAAACTTGCGGAATAGTTTTCCGGAGATGGGCGACAGGGAGATAAAACAAACCACTAAAGCCTTTTACAAACAATTTATGGAGGTGGTTGTAGAGATACTGAAGCTGGCTTCTGTCAGTGCGGCTGGAATGCAGCGGCGGGTGTCTTTTACGAATCCGGAGGTACTGGAAGCGTTTGTGAAGTCAGGGCAACCTGTTATCATACTAGGTTCACATTTAGGTAACTGGGAGTGGAGCTTATCAGCAGCGGCGCTGCAATTTAACTTTCCGGCTGAAGGTGTCTATAAACCTCTTAAAAACGAGTTCTTTGAGGAGTTTATGTTGCACACCCGCAGCCGCTTAGGAGCCCGCCTTATTAAGATGAAAGATACGTTACGGGATTTTATCAGATACCGGCAGGTACCGCGTGTAGTAGCATTGCTTTCGGACCAGACGCCTCCTTTTGGTGAGATTCATTACTGGACTACTTTCCTAAACCAGGAGACGGCCTTTTTTGTAGGAGCTGAAAAGCTTTCTAACATGTTTGGTCATCCGGTGCTGTTTTTGGATGTGAAGCGAATCCGACGCGGGCATTATACTTTAACCTTTGAAACCATAACAGATGGAGTGCAGAAACCAGCAGGGGTAAAGGGTGAATACCCGATAACAGAGGTGTTTGCTAACAAACTGGAAGCGTCCATACGTCGGTCTCCCGCCGATTATCTGTGGACACACAAGCGCTGGAAGCACAAGCGGCCGGTTATGGATTAATATTATCCTTAGGAGCTGTGTGTAAATCAGAGATCAATAGTTCTTGACCTCTGATTTATAGTTTGTTTACATGTATTGCTCAATATCCCCGGCCCCTGCTCTGATAACTTCAAATTCATTAGAAGCATCCACTACTGTAGAGGCAGTATTATTGCCCGGGCCTCCATCAATTACCAAGTCAACTAGGTTGTTATACTTTTCATAGATAAGTTCAGGGTCGGTACTGTACTCCAGTATTTCGTCATCGTCATGAACAGAGGTGGAGATGATAGGGTTACCAAGCTCCTGCACCAGCCCAAGCGATATTTTGTTGTCTGGCACTCTTATGCCTACTGTTTTCTTTTTAGAGCTACCATACTTAGGCACCTTGCTGCTTGCTTCTAACACAAAAGTGAAAGGACCGGGCAAGGCCTTTTTCATCACTTTGTAAGTAGTTGTATCGACTTTAGCATAATCAGCAATGTGGGTAAGGTCATAGCAAATAAAAGAAAGATTTACTTTGTCAGGTTTTACACCCTTAATCTGACATAATCGCTCCACTGCATTCTTATTGTGTAAATCGCAGCCTAACCCATAGATAGTATCAGTCGGATAAATAATTACACCGCCATTGCGCAGAATTTCTGCAGCCTCCCGAATCTTTCTCTCCTGCGGGTTGTCGGGGTGGATTTGCATTAAAGTTGCTTTACTCATAGTTCATTCTGATTTTATTATACTAGCGAGGCGACACAGCTTAAAGCTAAAAGATAAGCCCTTATCGGAATATTAAAATACCTCTTTTAGTGTTTTATGGTTGCAGCTATTCAACAAATCGATTAATCACTTTCTTAAAATTAGAAACATGAGGAAGATAAGTATTAATTTTGGCCTTTAAAACATAGCGGTAGCGGAACTAACACCACACATCGCACCTTTACCAATATTATGGCTAAGAAAGTCACTACTATCAAAAGAAAGAGAAAAGAGAAGAGCATGCTGGTTCCGATGCTGACAGCATTGTTCTTGTTCCTGTTTGTTAGCTTCTCATATTATGGCTATCAGATTGTGTACACAGCTAATGTAGACACAAAAGATCAGGACACTTATGTGTATATTCCGACTGGTGCCACCTATGAACAGGCTTTGGATTCTGTGGAGGCAACAGGTACTATTATTGATAAGCTGTCGCTGCGCTTTATGGCAAAGCTTATGGACTATGATAAATCGGTAAAGCCGGGGCGTTATAAAATAGAGAATGGCTGGGGAAACCGCCAGTTGATAGGCAAGCTTCGGTTAGGAGATCAGAACCCTGTAAAGCTTACTTTCAACAATATTCGCCTGCGTAGCCAGTTGGCGGATAAACTAGCAATAGAGGTTGAACCGAGTGCGACAGAAATTGACCAGTTGCTGAATGACCAGGAATACCTGCAAACCTTAGGCTTCGACACCACAACTGTAGTGAGTATGTTCGTGCCTAACACTTATGAGGTGTACTGGACCACTACAGCCAGAGAGCTTATGGAGCGTATGAAGACGGAGTATAATAAATTCTGGACGGCCGATCGTAAAGCCAAAGCAGAGGAACTGGGGCTTACTCCAAAGGAGGTGTCCACACTAGCCTCTATTGTGCAGGCTGAAACTATAAAGAATGACGAGAAACCAAGGGTGGCGGGGGTATACCTTAACCGCCTTAACAGAGGCATGTTGCTACAGGCTGACCCAACAGTGGTTTTTGGTGTGGGCGATTTTACGATACGTCGGGTACTGAATGTGCATTTGCAGCATGATTCACCATATAATACATACATGTATAAAGGGTTACCTCCTGGTCCTATTAATGTTCCCGCCATTTCCAGTATTGATGCCGTACTGAATCCGGAAAAGCATAATTACATTTATTTCTGTGCAAAAGAAGACTTTTCAGGCTACCATAGCTTTGCTGTAACACAGGCAGAGCATTTAGCTAATGCGCGTCGTTACCAGCGGGCGCTCACAGAACGTAATATACTGAAGTAAGGAAAAGACAGAAGGAGAGCCTGCTGCGTTTATATTAGCGTTGCAGGCTCTTTTTTTATACTTTCGCTACATATCAACCTTAAAAACTAAAAAGCAGTGTTTGAATCAGAAGTGCAAATACGCGTAAGATATGCCGAAACAGACCAGATGGGCTATGTATACTATGGCAATTATGCAGCTTATTATGAGGTGGCGCGTACCGAAGTCTTCAGGAAACTTGGGATACATTACAAAGAGATGGAGGAAACAGGCACCATGATGCCTGTGCTGGAGTTGAAGTGTAAGTACATTCGCCCGGCTAAGTACGATGACTTGCTTACGATAAAGCTGTTGCTTAAGAAAAAGCCAAATGGATCTCGGATACTGTTTGAGTACGAGGTGTATAATGAAGAACAGACGCTCCTGAATATAGGTGAAACCACCATGGTTTTTGTAGATATGAAATCCGGCAGGCCAACAGCCGTGCCGGAGCTTATTCATGAGAAGTTGGACGCATATTTTAGCGAATGAAGTTTAACAAGGAATATCTTAAGCGCCGAAGAGCCTACCGGAAGCTGATTGTGTTCCTGAAGAGGGTACGTTTTAACAACGGGCAGTCGTCGCTTTACGATGTGGTTGATGTACTTATAGCAGAGCTAATGCAGGACTCTGTTACTAATCGTGCCTCGTATATGGCCTTCAACTTTACGCTGGCTGTATTTCCAACTATCATCTTTATTTTTACCCTCATCCCTTTTATTCCCAGCGTGTTCTCGCTAGACCTTGGGCAAAGTATTCTTAATTTCCTGACAGACTTCCTGCCTGAGGAAATGTATTCGGTAGCCTTCACGACTATTGAGGACGTTATTAATACGCCACGGGGAGGCTTGTTGTCTTTTGGTTTTCTGTTTGCGCTCATTCTCTCTACCAATGGTATTATGTCGCTGATGGATGCCTTTGATAAAAAATATCAGACATTCTACAAGCGGAGCTATTTAAAGAAGCGGATTATAGCTACTGTGCTGACAGCGGCATTGTCATTTATATTATTTTTTGCCGTTGCTATGATTTTCTTCGGGCAATGGATGCTGGACGTGCTGGTGTTTTATGAAGTTGTAACGGAAAGCTACACGTATACTCTTGTTACCATATTAAAGTATGTGGCCGTTATACTGCTTTTCCTGCTGGCTACCTCTCTTATTTATTACTATGTGCCTGCTGTGGAAGATAAATGGCCTTTTTTTTCGGCAGGATCTGTCGTGGCTACAGGATTGATTTTTGTCGTATCAATGATTTTCTCGCTTTACATCAGCGCCTTTGACACCTATAATAAGTTTTATGGCTCCATTGGCGCTCTGATAGGCCTGATGATCTGGCTCGATTTTATATGTATGATTTTGATATTAGGCTTTGAAATAAATGTGAGTATGGATGCTGTAACTAAGCGCATCATGCGCAACAAAACTAAAGGTGATGAAAAGACTGGGCATAAGGCTGTCTTTTAAGTGTTCAATCCCGGTAATACATTAGGCAAAGTTTACTACATCTCTGATACCTGTTGTTAAAAGCGTTGCAGGCACACTCGCAGGTACCGTTATGCAGTACAGGTTAGCTTAAAGTCAGTTAATGTTAATTTTAACAGAAGTGAGTATAAACTTAGTGCGGTGCCTTTTGTTTCTTTAGACAGCAAAACTGAAAACAAAGTTTTCAGTTTGAGCAGGAGACAATGAAGGTAGCTCTGCTCCTTATCATAAAAAAGCTAAACAACAGCAGCTTATTAAACCTAAAGACATGACGTATACTCTAAAAGGGAAGAACACGCAGATTAAAGTAGCTTTTGAAGAATTAGAGTGCTTAAAAGCAGTTATTATGTACAGCGCGTGAATGCCAATGTTTTTGTAAGGCTGGAATAATTATTTTATTTTGAGGATCAGTTAGTTGTGTGCTTTTATTCTTAAAATAAATATTTTTTTTGCTGTATCACTTTGATAATTCAGTACAAGCCTATACTTTTGTATCCGAAATCGTTAGAGAGTTGGCGGAGTGGTCGAACGCGGCGGTCTTGAAAACCGTTGACTGTAACAGGTCCGGGGGTTCGAATCCCTCACTCTCTGCAAATAAAAGCCTCAAATAGCTAATCAGTAGCATTTTGAGGCTTTTTTGTTTTAGAGTTTGAGATGTGTAGTTCAGAGTTTTCCTTCATAGGCAATATGGTATTCAGCATCTGTCAATGGAATTAATAGTCATGAATGGAAGGTTTTTTTATAAAGGAGTAAAGAGGTTATGTCATTATACTTACTACATCATGTTGTGTAATTGCATTTATTACTTTAGTATAAAATAATTAGTATCCTGTGAATCACATATTGCTGAAGAGAAGGATAGATGCAGTAATTAACAGAAGTAAAGATCCTGCTTCAGCCATAGTAGAACCAGTTGTTGCTGCCTTCAGTACTCTATACATCTTCTCAGGCGGTGAAACTGTTCTTTGAGTTTCTGAATGAACCTACATGCTTCCCTTTAATTGTTTCTCCCGGTTTACACGTATGTAGGTACCCTGTCTTTGAGCTGAACCTGATACATTTAGATGTGATGATGATAAAAGAAAAGTCTGGGAGGGCGCTCAAGAGTTTAGTTACGCTGAATGAAGGCCCGTGGAGGTGGTCTGTCGGCGTTCAAGCGGGCATAGCTATGGGCTTGCCGATAGGCCTGTGTTACCAGTCGCTGGGACTTATTGCCTCGCTAGGCGGCTTTACCGCGCTTTATTGTGTTTCTTTGCCACGGAAAGAACGTATGCGAATCCTTCCGCTGATAGCGATTGGCTTAGTGCTTGTATCTGTGCTGGGAGTGCTGTGCTCGGTGAATGTGTGGGTAAGCCTGGTTTGTCTTTTAGGGGTAGCTGCACTTGCCTGTCTCCTCACGCTGGGAGCAGGGTTAGGTCCTCCTGGCTCGTTGATGTTTGTCCTGGTGTACTCGGTAAGTGGCCACATAGCAGTCAATAGCCACCAAAGGGGAATGGCATTAGGTGTGGCTACTATCCCTATGCTAGTCGCTACGGGGGCAATTCTGGCTTACTTGGTTGTGCTTGTTTCGCTTGTGCTGCCATTTGGGCGGAGGCATAAGAATATCCCGGCTCATCATCCTGATTCACTTATCCGTGTCAAGCTTAACAGGGAAACTGTCTTTATCACATTGAAGGTTATCGCGGGGGTAGCGGTTGCAGGTCTGGCAGGGATAGTGTTCGGTGCCACGCGCTCCTACTGGATTGTTATTCCCGCTGTCGCCGTTTTGCAGGTGAGTCACAACAGGAGACATACCACCGTACGGGCATTTCATCGGGTAATGGGCACTATAGTGGGCATCTTATTTTTCAACTTTCTGGCAGAAGCTGAACCCACTGGCATGTGGCTCGTGGCCCTTATTATGTTTCTGCAATTTGCTCTTGAAGTGGTTGTCGCAAAGAATTATGGGTTGGCCCTTGTTTTTATCACGCCGCTGGCACTAACTATCTCTACGGCAACAAAGCAATCAAGTAACCTTGCTTTCTCCGTTCGAGAGAGGGCTGTTGACACCCTTCTTGGAGCTGTGATTGCCATGATTGTATTCTGGATCAGTGAGATCATTAATACCAGGAAAACTAATAAGAGAAAGACGGTTGAAAAAATACTGAAGAGCGTATATAATGGCTATATTATTTGATTCTCATTAGCATTCTTGCCAATTAGCTTTTACGTCTTTTATAAGAAGAGAACAATATAAGGTTGTTATGTTGGATGTAGTCATAGAAGCTCGTAAAGCATCCCTGGCACCAAGGATGGATGTGCGCCGGATTCTTCCTTTTCGCTTGCGCCGGATGGTAGGCCCCTTCATATTTATGGACCATGCAGGCCTGGTGGATTTGCAGCCTCAATTAGTCACTTCTATGGATGTGCTGCCTCACCCGCACGTAGGCTTGTCTACTGTCAGTTATTTGTTCGTAGGGCAGGTCACCCACCGCGATACGCTGGGGGTGGAGCAGGTGATCCGTTCGGGAGAGGTAAACTGGATGACGGCCGGAAGCGGAATTGCCCACTCTGAAAGGTTTGAAGAGCCTGCCGCCCTGGCAGGTGGAACCATGGAAATGATTCAGACTTGGGTGGCCCTGCCGGAAAAGATGAGGAGGTCGCGCCTTCCTTTGATAATTATCAACCTCAGCAGCTACCTGTCTTTACAGATACCGGGGTGTGGATGTGACTAATAGCGGGAGAGGCCTTTGGGTTGAAAAATGGAGTAAGGACACACTCGCCTTTGTTCTACCTGCATGTAGTGCTGGAGCAGGGGGCTCGCTTTCAACTCTTTCTTTATGAACTTAATCGGAACTGTGTAAGCGAGGCATATACTTCTCTGCCACTTACATCTGGAACAATGATAAGCTCTATTATGCTCACTGCATTAATTTTAACAGCATACTCTTCCAACTCCTCTACAGTATGCGGAGGACTAAAGGTATATTGCTGTCGTACGATCTTCTGGTAAGATTGGTCGCCAGCGGGTAGCCAGCGCAACAGGAACTCCTGGGTTCGCTCTACCTCTTTTTCATGAAACACAAGCTGAATCCGCCTGATCTGGTGTGGTTCATCAAACACAATTCGGATTGTCTGCTCTCCGGGCTGTGCCGCTATCCAACCTGCACCATTATTGGATACTAAAGCTGACTCAATGGGATGCGCCTTCGCTTCAGATGTAAATTCAATCTGAGCCAGATGCTCTAGATCCAGCCAGCTTTGCTGACCAGCAGGTGCCTCCTTAAGTTCCTTATCAATTATTTTTTTGCGCATGAAGTCTTACATTTATATGATTACAATACTAAATCACTCAACCGGCTGCAATGTTTATAATTAAGTAGCAAGACAGCATACTACTGTGTTTTACTCTAACGGTAACTTAAGGTTTACAGGAGCTTTTTGAAGTTTTGTCTCCGAACAATTTCAGCCTTTTTAGTAAGAGCTAACCTTGAGCTAAAAACGGTGAAGCTACTCTGAAATTGGTACATATCGAAGCTACATAATGGTGAGTGAAAAGCTCTTTTTGTAAATAAGTATTGAAGACAGATAAAAAGAAAGCCAATTGCTCTTATAACGACTGGCTTTCTTTTTATCTGTAGTGTTATCGATTTAGTTTTTTACTATCAACGTCAAAGGTTAAGGTTCCTCTGCCAGGTTTGCCCTCATCTGAAATTCCTTCTGCAATAACTCTATAAGTGGTATTGCGGTCTGCAGTATAAAAAGTTACTGTTGCCTTTCCGTTTGCATCTGTTCTTACACTTGGGGTCCAATAGAGGGTGGTTCTCAGGTCTGGTGCATCACTAGCTGAATTTTGCTCATCGTAGCGAGGGCTATAAAATTCTCTCACTTTGCTATAGCCTTTGGCTTGGTGAACAATAATGTAAGTACCGGGCTCTACTTCCACTTCCTCCCCGCCGCCACGATTAGTGAAGAAGGCAATCACTCCTCCGGAGGCCCGCCCGCCATAAATACCGGCACTGGCACTACTCTTCAACACTTCAATCCGGCTGATATCGAACTGACTCAGGCTTGTAAGGGAAGCTTCTGAAACAGGAATACCATCTATCAGATATAGTGGTGGCGCCTGTTGCCCCCGAATGCTGGCACGGAACTGGTTTGGTCCAGAGCGAAAAACCTGTAAGCCTGCTACCCGTCCCTGAAGGCTTTCCAGGATATTGCCGGATGGTGCAACAGGCAGTTCTTTACCGATTAAGACAACATCCGCTTTCTGGTGTAGCTTAAACGGCACGTAAACATCTTCTTCCCCCTGAATGTCAATTTCAGGAAGAAGAATACCTTTTAGGGTGTAGGTTTGGTTGATATCTGTTACCGAAGCAATTTGCTGATTATTGGCCTCTACATACTTTTGCTTGATGGCAGCTAAAAGGCCATCTGCCTGTGGTGCAAAAGTAGCAGGTGCTTGTGGTATGAAGTCGTTTTCATCTATTACAACCTGCAGGTGCTTACGTCTTCCTCTGGCATCAGTTCCCTGTACGACCATATTCACATCGCCTGTAAAATCAAAGCCCCTGAAGGCAAACGCTCCCTCACGATTAGTTTTTGTGGTAATAAAAGCCTGATGCTGCCCCTGCAGGTACAATAGAGCTTCTCCGTCTGCAACAGGTTTACCTTTATCAGTTAATAATTGCCCGCTAATTGTGAGATCATGTTCACTTGGATACTGTAATGCAGGAAAAGTGCCTGTTACAGCTTCTTCCCAGCTAAAGCGGCGCCAGCCCTGTGTCATGAGCAGATATTGCAGTGCTTCTTTCCTTTGTGGATTACTACTTTCAAAATAATAACCAGGCTGTTCCACACGACCACGCAGGTCGGATGTCAGCAGCAAGTAGCTCTTAATACCGGGCCCATTTTCATTTTGCTTTACCAACTCAGTATCTGTGACGGCCAGGGAAAAATCAGTAGCTACAGGTTTGCCGTCCTTGCCTTTAGCTTGTAGCTGCAATGTTACTTGTTCTCTTCCTTCGAATGTTGCTTTGTTTGCAGTTAGCGTCACATCAAGATTATCATGATGATTCACGAATACCAGACGTTCGGCTAGTGGTTCTCCATTTGTGCGAGCTAAGTTAAAACGGGTAATACCAGTTGGAAACTGTGATGTGAGTATTTCCTGGCGATATGCTTGCCCCGGCTGTAGGGTAATGGTCTGGGAGTATTGTAATGCGTCCTGGCTGATGCCGGTTAGCACTAAAGGCTCCTGATTGTTTACATTACCCGACACCATAACGTGAAAGCTCTTTTCGTCGGCTGCTTCATCTATCCGCAGGACATATCCTTTTGCCTTAGCTGCTGGTAAGGCGTATTCCAGGGTTTTGCCATTCTTGGTTTTTATTCTGGCTACATAGGCGCGTCCCTCCTGAGGCTGCAGTTCGAAGGCACCCATACCAAGGTGCGTGTCCCTGAAATCTAAAATTTCCCGGCCCTGATCATCTAAAACGCTACCTGAAACGGTTACTCCATTTCCTCCCGGCCCTGTTGCTTTGAAGGCTACTCGGCTCAGAAGCCCCTGTACCATATCGCCTCCTTCTGGGAAAAGCTGAAAATCTATGTCCTGTGAAACGGCTGCGGCTGCTTGCTTTGTACTGTTCTTGCCGGGCCCAAATACGTTTACAGGTTTGTTGAAGAAGGAGCTTTCACCGAAATTGCGCATCCATTGGGTATAGGCTGAAAGCCTGTAAGTGCCTTCCGGTAAGCTGTCCGGCAATATCATGTCACCTATTGCTTTTCCATTTGCTGCTTTGAGCGTCAGGCGGTGAACAGGTTTATTGTCTGCATCAAGCAAATCAACGTAAAGCACACTGCTTTTAGCTGAAGGACGTAACGTAGCGGCATCCACTACATAACCCTTCAGCCATATAGCCTGCCCAGGCGCATAATAAGGCTTATCTGTCTGTACATATACCTTCTCTGGGGCATATTGAGAACGGAAAGTATTTAAGTAAGATGCCAGCCTCTTGGGCAGGTCGTTCTGCGGGCTGATAAATGCCATAGATGCCAGCAGTAAAGCGGGCACAAAGTATAGTAAATATCTATATTTAATCCGGTTCATATCTTGCTGTATTAATATTGTATTTTGTGTAGTTCTATTTAGGATACATAAGGCAAAAACTGTTCCTTAATATAATTTGCCTTATTTTATTGTATAGATTTACGTTAAATAAAGATTAGGTATCTGTGTTTAATGCAAGATATGAAGGAACAGGTAATTGCCACATGTGTAACCTAGTACTAAAGGTGCTTTCTTGTACAGGACTTATAATTAAGTTAGCTGCTCTTCCTTGACCTTAGAAAATATCCTCCTGAGACACCTTTTAAAGTACTTCTCCACTAATCTGAGTAGGGTTTACAAAAATTGTATGTGCTGAGCGTGCTTTTGTACGTATTACTATTTATATCGTGTGATGAAACAGCATTGCGCAATAAACCCAGATGTGCATTAAAAGTACAATAGGCTTAATTAGCGGGTTAATGATGGACAAACTTAAATTTTAGAATAGAATGGCAGCGGGTATAACATTGGATAGTTTTTTAGATACGAAGGAGAAGAAGTTAGCCTTTTTCCAGAACATGCTTTTAGTAGCGATAGCAGACAGGTACATTGATGAGATGGAGAGTGACTTCCTTCTTTCGATAGGGCAGCAGTTAGATTTATCGGAAGAGGACACACTCCCTATAACAGATAACCTCTCGTCGCTTTCTTTTATCATTCCACAAGATGGGCTTCAAAAGACCCTGGAATTGCAAGCATTGGTGATGATGGTGTTACAGGATGGCGAAGTTGAAGAAAGGGAATACAACTTATGCCTGGAATATACGCGCCAGATTGGCTACAGCAAAGAGATTCTGGATGAGCTTATTTCTAAACTGGAGAAGAAGAAGGCAGGATAAACAAGCAATAGAGTATTCAACAGCTAAGGCAACCATAGGAAAATTTGCCTGCTATAGCAAAAAGGCGCCCCATACAGAATGAGGCGCCTTTTTGCTATAGCAGGCTCAAAGAGTAAATTGAGAACCTAGCTACTACTTAATCTGTGGCTGGTGCGGAGTTACCTGTTCCTCTGAACTCTTAAAGGTTATCACCAACTTATCCCATAGTCTTCCCCATGATTACTGGAGCCTCCCCAGAGGCTTTCGTGTTCCCAATCAAAATAAATGGCATTGATAGGACCACTCGTACGATCGTCAAAGCTTAAGGTATATCCCATTTTTTTCAACTCATTGCGTACGGCCTCCGCTGTGCTGTCATGCAACAGTATATGACCTGGTTTAGGCTGGCGGTCCTCTGTTTTAGTGCCGCCTAATGAAAGCCAGAGCTGATTCGTATTAATGTTGGCAGCTTCGGCAGCCTGCTGCACATTCATGCCAAACTCTACTACATTAAGAAAGAACTGCAGAAGGTTCTGTTCCTGCGTGTCGCCTCCCTGCACGGCAAAGGACAAAAAAGGTTTGCCATCCTTCAAAGCCATGGAAGGTGTTAAGGTTACTCTTGGTCTTTTGCCAGGCTCTACCACATTGAAAGGGTTTAATTCAGGGTCCAGAACAAAGCTCTGCATACGCTGGCTCATGCCTATACCCGTATTGCCGGCGATGCAGGCTGGTACCCAACCACCGCTGGGAGTGATAGACACCACCCAGCCTTCATTATCTGCTGCTTCTACCGTAGTAGTACCTCTCCATAACCTGTCCTGGTACTCCACCATTGATGAACTGTTCCTAATGTCATGGGTAGGAGCGAAGTTCCGTTTAGTGGTATCCAACTCATAGCCCCTTTCTTTGAGGAGTTTTAGATAAGGGTTAACTTTTCCCTCAAATGGGTAGGGATCACCCGGACCAATATCTGGATTATTCTTATCGTATTGAATTAGGGTAGCCCGTTGCTTCGCATATTCCTTGCTGAGTAGACCTTTCATGGGTTCCTGAGGGGCAAAATAGGAGTCGCCATAATAAAAGTCCCGGTCTGCAAAGGCAAGGTTCATGCTCTGGTACAAAGTGTGAATATATTTTGAGCTGTTATAGCCCATGCTTTTCAGGTCGAAGTTTTCAAGTATGTTCAGTGCCTGCAGCAAAGCAGGACCCTGAGTCCACTGTTGCAATTTGTATACATCAATTCCTTTGTAGTTTACCAGCAGAGGCTCTTCCTCAAGGGGCTTCCATTTAGCCAGGTCCTGCATGGTGATGAGCCCACCTTGTTCCTGGCTACCGCGTACAAATTCTTTGGCAATATCGCCTGTGTAAAAACGTTCATAAGCGGCCATTATAGCTGCTTTACGACTTGTTCCCTTTTTTAAAGCAGCTTTTTCTGCTTCTACCAGTTTGGTTAGCGTTTGCAGCAGGTCCTTTTGTACAAAGATTTCACCTGCTTCGGGTGCTTCTCTATCTTCGCCAAGATGCGTTAGAAAAACTTTTTTGCTGTAGGGCCATTCTTTAATTCGTTCTTTGCCGCGTTCAATGCTGTTAGCGGTTTGTGCTTCCATAGGGTAGCCAGCGGCCATCTCCATAGCGGGTGCCAGCACTTGCTCCAGGCTCAGAGTGCCATAGTTGGCCAGCATGTAAAGCAGGCCGCCAGGTGTGCCGGGCGTAGTGGCTGCCAACGGGCCGTATGCGGGCGGAAAGTTAAAACCTTTGCTCTTAAAAAAGTCAACCGTAGCTCCGGTTGGAGCAACGCCCATGGCGTTAATAGCTATGACTTTTTTTGTTTTAGGATTATAAATCAATGCCTGGGTTTCACCTCCCCAACTCAGTACGTCCCACATGGTGCAGGTCGCAGCCAGCATGGCACAGGCAGCATCTACAGCATTCCCTCCTTTTTGAAAGGTCATGGCCCCTGCTGTGGCAGCCAGGGGTTTCCCGGTGATAGCCATCCAGTTTTTACCGTGTAATACAGGCTTTTGCGTTTGTTGGGCTGAGGCCGATAGTACAGTGACTATACTTAACAATAGCGTTAAAAGGTGTTTCATAAAAGGAATAATTTTACCACTAAACTAAGATCAAAAGCGCACAAGATGTATCAAACAAAAAACGAAAGAATAACCTGCGTGTCATTTTATGAAAGCTTATAGACCAGTAAAGGAGGTTCTTCTATGTAAAGATTGCCCCTAAAAGTATGTGTCTAAAGTTACAGTTGTTACCTTGCTCCGCTCAAGTTTAATACCTGGGCAGGCTACTTTCCCTGAAATTTGCCAGTGTGCTTCACATAAATTCATTCTGATGATCTAAATTATGAAATTTATATTATATTGTGTTTTAAATTAAGTATATTTTATAAAAACTCCTTTTTTTGTAATATTTTGCTTTATTATGGGCTTTAAGCATATTAATCAATTAAGCAATTGTTTAAAGTTCTTCGCGTTTTACGAGGAGGGTACAGCAGATATAGAGTTAGTTTGTGTTGTAGAAAAGCTACACCATATCTTTGAATATAGGTACTATTGCAACGCTCCCCAAAGCGCTTTGTGAATATAATCTCTTAATAATTTTATGTGCTGGATTATTATATGACTGGCCATCTGAAGGAGTAAAAGCCTTGCCAGGCATTTATGTTCGCTTCGTAATGGGCTTGAGCAGGGTAGCTTATGCCTCAGTGGGTAGTGGTACTTAAAATGAATGAGGTACAGTATAAGAAAAAGAGGGAAGGCCTGTAGGAGAGATTGTATGAATAGTTAGCAATGTAGCTAAGTCTACCTTCTTCTGGCGGGGCACTGTACCAACAAAACTACAATTATGGGAGTATATCATAGAGGTTAAAGGCTCTGGTATATCGGCAGAACTACGTGCAGGAGCTGTAGATTTAAAGCTTCTGTATATATCTGCACATAGTTCTGTAGGTACTAGAGCTAAAGAACTATATACCTGTAGTAATGTTTAGCTTTTTTATAAAATTATGAACAATTCTACTTTTTTTCACCTTAATGGGTTGACGCTTAAAGTTGAAAATAAGATAATATGAACTATATATACTTTTGACAATTCAAGCGTTAGTTTTGCATGATGATAACGAAGGCTATGGAAGAAGTAGAGCAAGGGCTTTTTAACAGGGAGTTCCTCGACAAATGGTATAGCAATTACAAAAAGCTGGAGGCTTTCAATAAACAGAAAGATTCCGGTGCCGGTTATATAGATGAGGAGTTGGCGCAGTGGGTGGGAATCCAGCAGCGCATCAAGTACATGCTTCCTGGTGAACTGAAGGATAAACTCGCAGCGCTTCATCTGAACTTTGAAGATAATGCAAGCTCATGGGAGCCTATGTACAGGCAGCTGGCGAGTTTTGTAAAAGAAAAGGGGCACGCTTATCTGCCTGACGATCAAAAATACGAACAGCTAAAGGACTGGCAGATCAGGCAAATACTAAATAAAAGGCTCCTGTCAGAAAGCCAGTTTCAGCGACTAGATGACCTTGGAGTTGACTGGGAGATGCCCATCAGCAGAGACCATCGGTGGGAGTTGATGTTTTCCAGGCTAAAAGATTTCCATAAAACCTTTGGCCATAGCAGAGTGCCACAGAAGTGGGCAAAAGATAAGCAGTTGGCCAACTGGATAGGGGTACAGCGGAGAACACACTCGCAAAACAAGATGCGGCAGGATCGGGAGCGCAAGCTTAATACCCTGGGCTTTGTTTGGCATGTTCAGGAGCAATATGATTCTCAGTGGGAGGATTTTTTTCAGCAGTTGGTCTCCTTCCACAAAAAACACGGCCATTACAGGGTGCCTGGTAAATATGAGAAGCTGGTAAGCTGGATAGAGCGACAGAGGACATCCAGGACAAATAACCTTTTGCCTGCAGAGCGGGAAAGGCGTCTTAATGATATAGGCTTTACCTGGAGTTTTAAAGAAATCAAAAAGAGAAGCTGGGAGGATAAGTACCGACAGCTGTCTGCCTACAGAAAAAGATATGGGCACAGTTTTGTGCCTGTCAATTATAAGGAGAACAAGTCGCTTGGTACTTGGGTAGCTTCCCAAAGGTGGCTGGAGGCAAAGGGTAAGCTCTCGGCAGCAAAGAAGAAGAAGCTGGATGAGTTGGATTTTGTATGGAGCAAAGATACGCAACTCCAACTGCAGTCTGTCTATGACACGCAGTGGGAGGCCAGCTTTGAGAAGCTGAAGACATACAGGCAGGAGCATGGCACCTGTCAGGTTTCTCTAAAGGTAGACCGGGTACTGCAGCGGTGGACACGCTGGCAGCGCATCCTTTTTTACCAGGGTAAGTTGTCACAGGAGCGCATCGACAGGCTTAATGAAATTAGATTTCCATGGAGTGTGCAGGAGGGCTACTGGATGAGGATGTATGATGCCCTGGCTAATTATAAAAAGAAGTTTGGTCATACGCGTGTACCTTTCAGGTGGGCTCCTAACCCACAACTAGCGGCATGGGTGTATAGGGTGAAAAAGAATAAGAAGGAACTGACACCTCAAAAAGTGGAGCTACTGAACAGGATCGGCTTCGACTGGGCCTTGCGCCAAAGGAAAGTGCTTCCGTGGAAGGTGATGTATGAAAGACTTGTTGCTTTTAAAAAGGAATATGGTCATGCACGTGTGCCGGTAAAATGGAGAAAGGATCCAAAGCTGGGCAAGTGGGTCAGCAGAATGCGACAGGAAAGAGAAAGGTTAGATTCAGAACGTGTTTCTCTTTTGGAAGCAGTAGACTTTGACTGGGGACGGAAGTTTAAATCGGAAAATTCTACACAAGTTGCAAAAGAACCTTTTCAATAAAATGTACTAGCTCTGATATTTAGAGTTGTTATCTTTAATTGGAGGGATTTAGCTTGAAAATATATGCCTTCATGAGTAAGAGCGATCTCGTATTTTGTCTTTTCAAAAGAGTATTATGCCAAAGGGGCTGTAAGGAAGATGGCAGGGGAGTTAGGGATAAACCCATCACATAGGATAAGTAAATATCTCTGGAAGCAAAACTCACTTAGTGACCCTCCGCAGGTTGCAAATTTGACAGAAGAACGAAGAACAGTAAGAAACTGAAGGAAATGGAGGAGGGGCAATTCGAAAGGGAAGAATATCCTGGAAAAGGCAATGAACATTTTGCAGGATATTCAAATTCATAAAAGATCATCGAAACCAGTCTACTGCATGTGCTGGTACTAAAGTTGAGCACTAATACCCCATCAGGCTGAGCGAACTGAAAGAATAGATATGAGGGCTTTTTCAGAAAAAAAGCCCGTGTGACCTACAGACTTCAATCCTATGATGTGCTTTTTGCCAGTATGAAAGCCTGTCCTAAGTAAACTATCGCTGCTATCAGCTTTTGCTTTGTCTCAATTAAAGGAAACAATTGATTTGCTAAATCATCAGCGCCTCTACGCAGTTTATTTGCTATAGAAGGTACTAATAAACGCTTTCAATGACGCTTATCAGTACCATCAGTACTTATTACTAGAAAGACGTTGGATACCTATTACTTCTTTGAAACTTAACAGGTAGTCTCGCACTTGTATCTTAGCTAATGATTTTTACATTTATAGCGTTCAGGCCTTTCAGTCCTTTTTCAACTTCAAAATTGACTTTATCGTTTTCCTTTATCGGGCCTGCGAGTTCGTTCTGATGAACGAAAATACTTTCCTGTGTTTCGTGGTCTTTGATAAAACCATAACCTTTAGACGTATTAAAGAAAGTCACTGTTCCTTTTCTGATCAAATCGGCCGGGTTGAGTTCCTCTTGCTTGGAAACACCAATTTGTATGTCTTCCTGCTTTACTACTTTCTTTTTCTTTGTTGGATCCGGAGGAGTAGAAGTTATATTGCCTTCGTCATCTACATAGGCAAGCATTTCATCTATACCCTTACCCTTATTAGAATTAGTTTTCCGGTCTTCTTTCTTTTGCTCTTTGTCCTGTCTTTTCTTTAGTTTCTTCTTTTCTTTTTCTTTTTTACTGAAGGTTTCTTGTGATCTACCCATAAATGTGTTCTTGGTCTTTGATGTTATTAAGTACTATATTTTTCAAGCTTACTATTCGCTTTTTTATGATAATTAGCGGAATAAGAAATTTGTGCCGTTGCGTATCCACTTCTCAAAGAAGTTATTGTCATTAAATTCGCCTGATAACAGTTCTGCTTCAGCAGTGCTATTGCTGGAACGAGAACTCATAAAGCTTTGTAAAGAGTCCTGGTTATTTGGCACCCATTCCTGTCCCTTCTTTAGGGCTATGCACAGGTACTCACGTGTGATGGTGTCAACTAGGTATTTTCTATTCATTGAAGTAAGCTGAAGATTTTATAATAATAGAAACTGGAACAGGGGATTTTAGAAAAGTCCACCTGTAAGTAAATAAAAAAGCCTTACTCTTGTAAGGCTTTTTTATTAATGATATAAGTCATTAACGACTTGTATATTGTAACTAAGCGCGTTTTACGTTAACTGCGTTTAAGCCTTTTCTTCCTTCTTGCAGGTCAAAAGTTACCTCGTCGTTTTCTCTGATCTCATGTACCAGTCCAGATACGTGTACGAAGTACTCCTGATCTGAATTTGTTTCTTTGATGAACCCGAACCCTTTCAGGTCATTAAAGAATTTTACTGTTCCGTTATTCATGTTATGTTGTTTATTATATACCCACTACATTTTATATGGTATATATGTTCAATATTTTTTACAATATACGAAAAAAAATTTACAATTCCGGTTAAAATCTGATAAACATTAAAGCTATAGTAAAAGCCATTGGAGCAATTTAGGAGATATGTTCCGGAAGGCATTTGCTGTTTTTGTATGAGAAGAGTGAGGTGTAAAAGGCCTCTGCATACTATTTTGCGCTATGACTCGTTTATTATATTAAGACAAAAATATTACCTGATGAGGTTATAGGTTTGAATATTCCTGAATACAAATAAAGCTGCGTAGAAATTAAGTTTTTCATTATTTTTAAACTATATTGTATATTGGTATGTTTAATAAGAGATCCCTGCCTTATTGTTGGCCTGGTAAGCGGGAAAGTTAAATTAAATACCTTTCTGTTTCTTATAAACTAATTTGATTAAGAGGTCAGTGAGCAGAATGACCAACGTGTTTAAAGTAAATTTATACTGGCATGTTTTTAGCTTTAACAATATAATAATCTGCAATCTGGCTTTTATAATTTATTCGCAGAGTGATTTCTTTTAACTTTGAAGAAATCAACTACTTTATCCTAACCGGAGTACGCCCTCACATTCCATTCTGGCAAAAGAAGGTTCTTTAATTTTATTTTTTTATTTTCTGATTCATGTTGTTACAGTGATTGAGGCCCTGGAATTACAAAATCAAGAAGTTCTTCCATTGTTTATTTACCTCAGTCAAAAAATTAATATGTCACAAAAAGTAAAATTCATAAACACAAATAAGTCAGCATTCTTTGCTACTACCCGCAAAAGAGTTGATGCTTACTTCAAAGAAAGAGAAGCATCCAAAAATGCAAACAGATTGATGTGGATAAAGGGGGTATTCTTTTTAGCAGGCTTCTTCTCGCTGTATTTGCTTATACTTTCTGGGTGGTTCGGTGCTTTGGCCATGCTTGGAATGGCTTTAGTACTTGGTGCATTTGCTGCTTTTATCGGTTTTAACATTTGCCACGATGCCATACACGGTTCTTTTTCCAAAAACAGTAAGATAAACAAAGGCCTTAGCTACCTGTTCTACCTTATTGGTGCCAACCCTTACTTGTGGAATATTTCGCATAATATTGTACACCATACCTTTACCAATATACCAGGGCATGATGAGGACATTGAAGTTGCGCCAGGCCTGATTCGGTTAGATGAAAGTGAAAAGGTAAATAAAATACAGCGTTATCAGCATCTTTATGCCTTCTGGTTATATGGGCTTGCTTCTCTTTCCTGGGTACTTCGAAAGGATTATGTAAAGTTTTTTCAGAAACAGATTGGGCAACATAGTGCTAAGCATCCAAAACAAGAATACTTTAATTTATTTTTTTATAAGATATTACACTACTTTATTTTTATTGGAGTACCCTTACTAGTGTTAAACCTCACATGGTGGCAAGCAGCTATTGGCTTCCTGGTTATGCACTTGGCTGAAGGCGTTGTAATGGGTTTAGTGTTCCAGTTGGCTCACGTAGTAGAAGGTACTGATTTTCCGGTACCTAATGAACAAGGAAATGTGGAGGAAGCATGGGCAGAGCACCAAATGAGAACAACTGCCAATTTTGCTCCTAAAAGTGCTGTGGCAAGTTTCTTTCTTGGAGGGCTGAACAGGCAGATTGAACACCACCTTTTCCCAAAGGTCTGCCATATACATTATCCAGCCATTTCTGTAATTGTGAGACAAACTGCTGAAGAATTTAACTTACCTTATATTGAATGCCCTACTTTCTTTTCCGCTATCCAGTCTCATTACCGAATACTCAGGAAACTAGGTAAAGAAGCATATGCGGCGCAGCAAACAAATGCTGCTATGCAGATGAATAGACGGGCGTTAGAACAAGCTTAAGCATAAGTCGAGGTACATACAAGTAAGCTTCAGTTACATACAAAAATGTAAAGACGAAGTAGGAGTAAAGCACTGACAGTCAGATTTTTTCTGGCAAACACGACGGCCTCTCTGGCAACTGCCAGAGAGGCCGTCGTGTTTAAGTATTAATGTGGTTAGTCTTAAAGCTGTTTACTGCTAACAATTGTCGATTTTCTGTTGGCTAAACAGAGGGTTTGGCAACATTCATTAGAGTCATACTCTTTTCTTCTTCTGGAAATTAAGCTGTAGCTTTTGCCGCTGACTTAAACTTTATATCTCATTTGCCTTTCACATTCTTTGTGCTACCTGTTTACATTAGTACTTTAAAATAAGAGGTTTTGTAGTGAAAGAAAAGTTTGTTTTAAACTAAGTTCCATCAATCTACAAATGATTTGTTGGAAACGTTAGAACCTTGAATGCGTTGAATAGAATGTCACGCTAGTAGAATCTCTTTGTGAAGATGCAAACTAGAAATCCTTGTAAAACATATGGATAACTCTTTCAGTCCGCTGTACATATTACATATATGGGAGAGATTTGAAAGATTAACAAGTTTGCAGGAGCAGATAACCAAAATTTCTAGCTGAAATAGGAAAAGAATAGCAGACTAAAATAGCCTTATACATAACAGTTTAGCAGCTACATTACATTTTTCTCCAATATGATGGGTATTGTTCTGCAAAATCGAAGTATTTGCTAGTCGTGCACTTAAAAGGAAAATCACCAATAGAACCGAACAAAACAACTATGGCAAACACAACATTGAAACAAACTTACTCTCTGGGAGGAGATTTAACGATAAACAGAATGGGTTACGGTGCCATGCGTATTACAGGCGAAGGCATCTGGGGGCCACCTGAAGACAGGGATGAAGCTATCCGCGTTTTAAAGAGAGCTTTAGAATTGGGTATCAACTTTATAGATACAGCTGATAGCTATGGCCCGAACGTTTCCGAGGAGTTAATTGCAGAAGCACTTCACCCGTATCCGAAAGATTTAATGATCGCTACAAAAGGTGGCTTACTACGCACCGGGCCGAATGAGTGGCCTGTCAACTCACATCCTGATCACTTAAAAGAAGCACTGGAGGGGAGCTTGCAGCGCCTAAAGCTTGATAAAATTGATTTGTATCAGCTACACCGTGTTGACCCTGAAGTGCCGTTTGAAAAATCGCTTGAGTTTTTACAAAATGCACAAGAGCAGGGGCTTATAAAGCATATAGGCCTTTCAGAAGTCTCAGTAGAGCAAATTAAGAAAGCTCAGGAATACGTGAAAGTTGTTTCAGTGCAGAATATGTACAGTGTAGATAACCGCAAATGGGAAGCCGAGCTGGAATACTGCGAACAGAACAATCTGGCTTTCATACCTTGGTTTCCGTTGGGTGGAGATAACCAGGAGGCACTCGATAAACTGACGCAGATTGGGGAGAAGCATAATGCATCAGTGCATCAGATTGCCTTAAGCTGGCTTTTGCACCGCTCTCCGAATATTTTGCTTATTCCTGGTACTTCTAAAGTAAAACACCTGGAGGAAAATTATAAAGCTGCTTCCATTGCGCTTTCACAGGAAGATATGGATGATCTGGAGAAATTTAAAGCTTCATAAGCTTAGTTCATTCTGGAACGATCATGAAGAGCGGTAGTAAAACCTGTAGAGGCTTTTACTACCGCTCTTCATTTATGCTGAAACCTGTTTATTTAAATAAGGTCAGTATTAAGAATATTGTGTGTAACAAAGTGTTTCAGAACTGTTACAACTGATTCTTCATCCTTTTCTGGCAAGAAACCGAAAAAAGCATCCTCTGTTGGGTCTACATAGTTTTGATAATGAGAAAACTCTTCCTTTGATGTTGTTGCAAAGCCCATGTACCACTCCGAGAACAGCCTATCCTTGATCTCGCCATCAGCCAGTTTTATAATGTTTTGGTGGTGGTAGTCCTTCGTTATTTTATCGAATAGTTTATGGACATTTTCTTTTTCTCCTTCGATTTCCTGAATGTAGCGTTCCTTACCATAAAGTAATAAACCTGTAATGTTATAATAAGATGTGTTCTTACGGTAATAGGAAAGCATTGACTTAAGTTTGTTTTCATCTAAAGGTACAGTTGCCTTACTGACATACATAATATGGTACATGGACATGAGGTAAACTAGCTGGTTTTGTTAGGGACTTTAAGAATATTGTATTTTTTGCAGAGAGTATACTGTAATTGCTAATTAAAGTTATAACTGTAAATATTAATGTTTAAATGGTTAAGCAATCATATTTTGATTTTGCATTAGACATTACATATGGACTGAGGTTTAAGAGTAGAACAAAAAAAGAGAACTTTGGCTACGGATGAGGCTTGTGCGTTAGTTGATGTAAGTATTGCTAGTACAAGGCAGCAGGCCTTTCGTCTGAGCCAGTAGATCGATCAGCTTATGATGAAACTAATTGAGAAATTACACTGCCAGTAGAGCTGCTTGTAAAATGTAGTAAAGCTGAAGCTTTAAATAGAAAACCCTGTTCTATTTCCTATCTGAAAAAAGAACAGGGTTTTCTACTTAAAGTTAAGCTTAATGCTAAAGCTGGAATAAGACTTTTCTATATTACAGAAAGCCTAACTCCAGCTTTGCTTCTTCACTCATCATGTCTCTGGTCCAGGGTGGGTCGAAAGTCAGCATTACGTAAGCATCTTCTACTCCTTCAATAGCCTCCAGTTTTTGTTGTACCTCAAACATAATGTCGTCAGCTACAGGGCAGGCTGGAGCCGTTAAAGTCATAGTTACGCGTACATTTTTGCCCTCTTCTACCTTTATCTCATACACTAGACCGAGGTCATAGATGTTTACCGGAATCTCCGGGTCATGCACTGTTCTGAGTGCTTCTTCAACTTTATCCCTTATTGCTGCTGAGTTCATAAAATTACACGTTACTGTTGAAGTGATTTTGCCTGGTAAGCTACCGCATACAGTTTGATCTGCTTCAGCATAGACAGCAAGCCATTAGAGCGGGTAGGAGACAGGTGGCTTTGCAAGCCAATCTCATCTATAAAATAAATATTGGCATCGGCAATGTCTTTGGGTGTCTGCCCGGACAGTACCTGTATCACCATACTTACCAGCCCCTTTGTAATCAGGGCATCGCTATTAGCTGTAAAATGGAGCTTCCCATCTTTAAAATCAGCGTGCAGCCACACTTTAGACTGACAGCCTTTAATCAGATTCTCGTCCGTCTTAAATTTCTCGTCGATCAGAGGCAGTTCTTTCCCAAGCTGAATAATATATTCATACTTGTCCATCCAGTCATCAAACAGTTCAAAATCTTCTACTATCTGGTCTTGTTGCTCTTTTATCGTCATGAAAGATATTTCTCTTAGCTTAACATTGTAACAGCTTTTTTAACGGCTGTTACCAGTTTGTCTATTTCTTCGGTAGTATTGTAAAAGGACAATGAAGCCCTGACGGTGCCAGGTATGCCAAAGAAGTTCATAATTGGTTCAGTACAGTGGTGACCCGTGCGTACAGCAATGCCATATTTATCGAGTATCTCCCCCACATCAAAAGGATGAGCCTTACCTACTAAAAACGAAATGGAAGCTGCTCTTTCCGTTGCCTCTCCTATAAACCGGATCTCATCAATTTCCTGTAAGGCATCAATAGCATAAGAGAAAAGTTGCCCTTCGGCCTCTGCAATATTATGAACACCCAGGTGCTCCATATAGTCAATAGCAGCACCCAAGCCCATCCCTTCAGCTATGCTTGGTGTTCCCGCTTCAAACTTCAGTGGCAGGTCGTTGTAAGTAGTCTTCTCGAATGTTACTGTTTTAATCATGTCGCCGCCACCCTGGTATGGAGGCATCTGGTTTAGCCATTCTTCTTTGCCGTACAATATGCCCACACCTGTCGGGCCATACATCTTGTGCCCTGAGAAAGCCACGAAATCTGCATCAAGCTCCTGCACATCAACCGGAATATGCTGGATCGCCTGTGCGGCATCTACTAAAACAGCTACACCTTGTTTATGAGCTGCTTCAATAATTTTCTTTACAGGGTTTACAGTGCCAAGCGTGTTGGAAACATAGGTAACTGAAATCAGCTTAACCGTCTCGTCCAGCAACTGCTCAAACTCATCCATCAGCAGTTCGCCCTTATCATTTATCGGGATCACCTTTAGCTTTGCACCGTGTTCTTCGCATGCCATTTGCCAGGGCACAATATTAGAGTGGTGCTCCATAGCCGTAATCATAACACTATCGCCCTCTTTCAGAAACTTACGACCAAAGCAACTCGCCACCAGGTTTATACTTTCGGTGGTGCCCCTTGTAAAGATTACCTCATGCAGATGCTTTGCATTTATAAAGTTCTGTACTTTCTTGCGCACAATCTCATACTCGGCCGTAGCTTTCTGGCTCAGGTAATGCACGCCACGGTGTATATTGCTATTATACTCAGTATAATAGTCATTCATTACTTTTATGACCGAGGCTGGTTTTTGAGTGGTAGCGGCATTATCGAGGTACACCAGAGGTTTTCCGTATACTGTTGTTTGCAGTATCGGAAACTCGCTTCTCAGCCTTTCAATGTCCAGTTTTCTGGCTGTCGATATAGTTGAATTACCACTCATGTACTTTATATTTTAATCATTTCCTGGTTGGCAGGAATATGATGGTTTATCAGTTTGTTAATATATACTTCCAATTCAGGAATTTTAATTTTCTCTGTTACATCAAAGGCAAAGGCTGTTACCAATAAAGCTCTTGCTGAGTCTTCACTAATACCTCTTGACTGCAGGTAAAACAGTGCCTCCTGGCTTAGTTGCCCAATAGTAGAGCCGTGGCTACATTTAACATCATCTGCAAAAATTTCTAATTGCGGTTTTGAATTAATAGTAGCCTTCGTGCTTAATAACAGGTTGTTGTTTTGCTGAAAAGCATTCGTTTTCTGTGCGTCCTGGTGTACGTACACTTTACCGTTGAAAACGCCGGTGGCATTTTCCAGCAGTACGCCTTTATAAATCTCATTGCTTTCGCAATGTGCCAGCCTATGATTCATGAAGGTATGGTTGTCTACAAGCTGATGATCAGCGCCCAGGTATAAACCATACAGGTGGCTTTCGGTGTGCTCACTGTCCAGGTTTATGTGCAGGTTATTGCGTAGCAGTTCAGCCGATGGCAACGAGAAGGTATAGTTACTGTAAACACTATCCCGTTTCTGGCTAACTTCGGTATGACTTATTAGTCGCAGACCTTCCTGAGCAGTTTGCAGTACATAATGATTAACATTTGCATTTTCCTCTACCACTACTTCTGAAAGGCTGTTTACAAACATTTTCGCAGCATTATTATCTGATACAACAGATTCAATAACATCTAAAGAAGCACCACGATGTGCTATAATCAGATGTCTTGGCTGTACAAATAAGTCCTTGTCTGCTGAAAATGTATGTACTATGTGCAACGGCTTATCGAGGTTTGCGTTGGCATTTACCTCAATAAAGAAGCCATCTGAAAAAGAGGCAGTGTTCAGCGCAGCAAGATGGTATTTTTCTAACTCTATCTGCTTGCCAAAGTATTTCTGAAAACCAGCCTCTTCTTTTGCCTCTGCCATAGGGCGTATTTTTATAAAAGAGGGAAGTTGCTCTTTATAACCTGTTGCCATCAGCTTACCGTTCAGCAGTACAAGTTTGTAGCAATCTAAACCTTCTATAATGGCCGCATCTAACGTGTTCTCATGTAGCACCGCATGCTCATGGTCCAGCGAATAGTTGTTTTTCAGGAAAGGAGCGATGTTGGTATATTTCCAGTCTTCTACTCTGGTACTCGGAAAGCCCAGGTTCCGAAAACTGTCCTGTGCCTGTAGCCTTGCATTTTTTAGGAAAGCAGGTTCTGCCTGTTGGGCAATGGCTAATCCCCCATCAAACCTATCCAGCAGTTGCTGATATAATGGTGTTGATACTTGTTTTGCCATGCTTCTATTTTACAGATTCTGTTTCGGAATATGATTCTTTAAGCCAGTCGTAGCCTTTCTCCTCCAACTCAAGTGCCAGCTCTTTGGTCCCTGATTTTACGATGCGACCATTGTACAGTACATGTACGTAATCTGGCACAATGTACTCCAGCAGGCGCTGATAGTGCGTAATAATGACAAAGGCATTATGCTCGTTTCGTAACTTGTTTACACCATTCGATACAATGCGCAGAGCATCAATGTCCAGGCCTGAGTCTGTCTCATCCAGGATAGATAACTTAGGCTCCAACATGGCTAGTTGCAGAATTTCGTTCCGCTTCTTTTCACCACCAGAAAAACCCTCATTCAACGACCGGTTAATCAGTTTTGTATCAAACTCAACCAGTTTTTGTCTATCTTTAGTGAGTTTTAAGAACTCCTTTGCCTCCAGAGCAGGAAGGCCTCTGTACTCTCTGATCTCGTTTAGTGCCGTGCGCAGGAAGTTGATGTTAGACACGCCCGGAATTTCAACCGGATACTGGAAGGCCAGAAACAGCCCTTCTCTGGCCCGTACTTCAGGCGCCATGTCCAGCAGATCTTTTCCTTCAAACAATACTTCTCCTTCTGTTACCGTATAATTCTCCCGGCCGGCCAGTACCGATGATAAGGTACTTTTGCCTGAGCCGTTAGGGCCCATAATGGCATGTACCTCACCAGGCTTTATATCTAAACTGATTCCTTTCAGAATCTTCTTCTCTTCTATTTCTGCGTGCAAATTTTTTATGCTCAGCATGCTTTTTCTTTTTTTAAGTTTAACCTACACTACCTTCCAGCGTGATAGACAATAGTTTCTGTGCCTCTACGGCAAACTCCATCGGAAGCTGATTCAGCACCTCCTTGGCATAGCCATTAATGATGAGTGCTACTGCTTTCTCAGAATCAATACCTCTTTGGTTAAGGTAAAAGATTTGATCTTCACCAATTTTGGAAGTAGTAGCTTCGTGCTCTACCATGGCTGTGTTGTTCTTCGTCTCGATGTAGGGGAACGTATGTGCACCACACTTATCTCCGATCAGCAATGAGTCGCATTGGGTAAAGTTACGGGCATTGTCGGCCTTGGCTCCTACATGTACCAAGCCACGATAACTGTTATTGCTGTATCCTGCTGATATACCTTTTGAGATTATTCTGCTCTTAGTGTTACGGCCCAGGTGATACATTTTTGTACCTGTGTCGGCAATTTGTTTGTTACCTGTTACAGCCACAGAGTAAAACTCACCAGTGGAGTTATCGCCCTGCAAAATCACACTTGGGTATTTCCATGTAATAGCAGAACCTGTTTCTACCTGTGTCCAGGAAATTTTGGAGTTAACACCCCGGCAGGCACCACGTTTTGTAACAAAGTTATAAATACCGCCTTTGCCGTTCTTATCGCCAGGATACCAGTTCTGTACAGTAGAGTACTTAATCTCTGCATTATCCAGTGCAATCAGCTCCACAACTGCTGCATGCAATTGATTTTCGTCGCGCATTGGTGCTGTACAGCCTTCTAAGTAGCTTACGTAGCTTCCTTCGTCGGCAATAATCAGAGTACGTTCAAACTGGCCTGTGCCCTGGGTGTTTATCCTGAAATAGGTTGACAACTCCATTGGGCAACGTACACCTTTCGGAATGTATACAAAAGAGCCATCCGAGAAAACAGCGGTATTAAGCGCCGCAAAAATATTATCAGAATGAGGCACTACAGAGCCCAGATACTTTTGTACCAGTTCAGGGTGCTCCTGCACAGCCTCGCCAATAGAACAAAAAATAATTCCCAGCTCTTTGAGCTTCTCTTTATAAGTAGTGGCTACCGATATACTATCAAAAACAGCATCTACAGCTACACCTGCCAGTACCTTCTGCTCGTTCAGCGGAATACCCAGCTTCTCGAAAGTTGCCAGCAACTCCGGGTCTACTTCATCCAGGCTATTGTACTTTTTCTTGTTCTTTGGAGCCGCGTAGTAGGATATGCCCTGGAAGTCCATCGGGGGCAGTTCAAAGTTTTGCCACTCCGGAAGTTTATCCTTTAAAAAAGCTTTATATCCTCTCAAGCGCCATTCAAGCAGCCATTCCGGCTCATCTTTCTTTTCAGAAATGAACCGGACAATTTCTTCACTAAGCCCGGCAGGGGCAATGTCCATCTCTATATCAGTGACAAAGCCATGCTCGTACTCTCTAGTGGCGAAATCATTGATTATTTCGTTGCTATCTATCGTTTTTGCCATAATTCTATTATACTAGTTCTTTGCTGTACATCGTTATACTGCAAAGCTTTCCCCACAACTACATGTTCTGGAGGCATTCGGATTGTTAAAGAACAGCCCTTTACCGCTTAACCCGTCAGAGTAATCTAGTTCTGTTCCGATCAGGTATAACAGGCTTTTTCTATCTACCACAACAGTAATGCCATTATCTTCAAAAACCTCGTCCCCCTCTTTTTTATCAGCGTCAAACTGCAGTTGGTATTCCAAGCCGGAGCAACCTCCACTGTTAACACCAACCCTTATAAACGTTCCCGGGCTTTTCTGCTCCTTTTCCAGAAGCTGTTTTATATATTGTTTTGCCTTTAGTGATACCTTTATCATAGTAGATCTTTTGAGATAAAACAAATAACTGTGGTAATAAGTGCAATATGTCTGTACAAGTCTAAAGTACATTTACGGCAACTACTACACTATACTTCATACGCAGGTTAATACCTTTATGAGTAAATGTATTTGAAGTTTTGCTTTTGTACCTTCTTGTAAAACAGTAGGATACTGCAATACCTGCTCAGTCTTAAGTCTTTCCGGTAGCTAACTTTATAACTTAGTTAATGCTTTTAGCTTAAAGCCTTAAAGCTTGTACAGGCTGAAGCATCCTGCAAAATTAACATTTTTTGGGAATGTATGAAAGCCTGGGTATAATATGAGCATTCCGACTCTCTTTAGCTACAGAGGTGATGGCTTCTAATCATAAACCGGAGAGTTACAAAATCTGACATCAGTACTAGAGTAATCTTACTATAAAAGGAGTGTTTCGACCCGGTGCGCGTGTACCATCTCTTCGCAGGGAGACCAGGCAAAAATAGTAAAGCGTCCATCCTGTGAGGCTACAAGAGCAATAGCGTCCTGTTGATCTTGTACAAACTGTGCTGCCGACATGTGCCGTGTTCCACCGTTCTGTGAAGGATGCACAATGGCTGCTTCACCGTTAATGATGGGCTCTGTCACAATTATTTTCTGAACAGGTGTACTACCTTCCGGGCGTCCTATTTTTGCTCCGAAAGCAAGTAACTCATGTTGGTCATTGATAACTGTTGCCCCGTCTACAGCAGTAAGACCGGCAATACTGCCAACTGCCTGCCGAAGTGCTCCCTGCCATTGGCTCTGGTTTCTTATGCTTACATCCTGCCGCATTAAATCGGCCAACCCCGAAAAAGCAGGCGCCACAGAGTAGGAGATTGGATGAATGATAGACTTTCGCCATGTTTTCGTGCCACTGGGCACCACCAGCAGCGAGCCACCACGGCCGTGGTCGCGCATAGATACAGCCAGTTGAATAAGCACGTTCACAGATTCATTAACTGAGTAGTTCCAGGAGGAGGGAGAACTAAAACCAAGCAGCGAAGTCAGGATAGACGGACAGTTCGGAAGGCTGGCACTGTTTTCATCAACTACCTTTACCTGCTCACCATTAAGCACAGCAACGTTGGCAAATTTTCCGAATTCATCTACACGGCGATGCTTTATTACCAGCAGGCCTGGTTCAACTACTTCCAGCACAAAACATAGATGAGGAATGACACGCGTGGCACCCCACACATATAGCTCATCCTCCTCATGCCACACACCAATATGAATACCAGGGCGCTCAACGGCTGGCGCAAGCTTAGTAAGAATGCTTGGAGTGAACGGAAATCGATGCTCAAATAAGAGAGGTTGCTCAGATTGTTCAGGCGGTATAAAAGCCAGTGAAATTTTAGGAGAATGGCCCTCTTCACGGAGTAAACTTGCCCAGAAAGTGGTGTCAACAATCACCTCGATAATCTGCGCTGAGGGAGCAGGAGCCAGCTTCTCTTTGTTGTCCTGGTGTGCCGCAGCATGATGTTTTGCAAAATGGGTTTCCACTGTTGCTGCTACCGATCGTGCTGCCTCGTATGTTGTATTGTGGATCATCGCCTTATTTTCTGTTCATTAGGGAATTATTTATTCCCTGTATGGCACTCCTAAGTTAAATTAAGTTTTGAAATACTTCTAATACTGTTTTGCCTTACCAGTTACGTCAGAGAAGCAGCCAGCCTGATGAAGTGGAGGTTTATCTCCTTCATCAGGCCCTGAAATTAATAAGCAGCTGCTACTTTATGAAAACCAAACTGTATGGAGGAGTTACCTTTGTTAAAGGTGCTTTTAAAATTCTGCCTTTTTGAAAAAATCAGCAATAATCTCATAAGAATGCACCCTCGCCTGGTTATCATAGACAGAGGATGCAACCATTATCTCGTTTACCTGTGTCTCATCTAAAAAGGACTGTAGCTCTTCTTGCACTGTTTTGGGGCCTCCAACAAAAGAGTAACGCAGCATTTGTTGCACAGAGTATTTCTCTGAAGCATCCCACATAGCTTCCAGGCTTTCAACAGGTGGCTGTAATTGCCTGGCTGTTCCTCTTATCACATTCAGGAAAGAGGTATAAAGCGTAGTTGCCAGGCGGTTGGCCTCCTCATCTGTATCGGCAGCAATCACATTGACACAGGCCATAGCATACGGTTCCTGCAGTTCATCAGACGGCTGAAAGCTTTCTCTGTACACCTTAAGAGCAGAATGCAGGTTGGCCGGAGCAAAGTGGCTGGCAAAGGCATAAGGTAAGCCAAGTATACCAGCCAGTTGTGCTCCATACGTGCTGGAGCCAAGTAACCAGATAGGTACATTAAGGCCTTCGCCCGGAACAGCACGAACGCGCGCAGTAGGATTGTTGGCAAAATAATTCCGTAGTTCTTCCACGTTCTGAGGAAAACTTTCTACATTTCCGTGTAAGTCACGCCTTAAGGCCATAGCTGTTAGCTGGTCTGTACCAGGGGCACGGCCTAATCCTAAGTTAATTCTGCCTGGGTACAGAGACTCTAAAGTACCGAACTGCTCTGCTACAATAAGCGGTGCGTGGTTAGGCAGCATAACGCCTCCAGAACCAACTTTTATTTTTGATGTTCCTCCTGCTATGTACCCAATTAAGACGGATGTAGCAGAGCTTGCAATGCCGGGCATGTTATGGTGCTCTGCCAGCCAATAGCGCGTAAAGCCTAATCGTTCTACATTTTGAGCCAGGTTCAAACTGTTGTGGAAAGAATCTGCTGCTGTTTCTCCTGATCGGATAGGAGCCAAGTCCAGCACAGATACAGGTATGTCTGCTAATTTTTTATGATGATCACTCATTTTCTTTTTCTTTATTGATACGGTGGTAAACTATATATGTCATAGCTGTGCAGTTTAAGTAAACTGTGGCAGCACAAACTCTGCTAATTCCTGTAAAACCACATCGGCAGGCCTGTTACAATATTTCAGCCCCAGAATGATATGGTTAACACCAATTTCATGTAAGTCTTTTAAAACGGTAACTAAGTAGTTTCTTCCTACCATATAGCCTCCGTGAATAGGGTATGGGTAAGCATTTGGGTTCTCTGTCAGGTCAAGAGAAAGCCCCTGTATGAAAGGCTTAAACTGACCCTCTGCCTCCTGGTCCAGTGCCTGTCTCCATTCCTGTATCACCAGTTGTTGTCTGTACGGGTCCCGACCATATGTCATCCAGCCATCTGCATTTTTGGCTATCCACTCCAGGCTATTCTGGCTGTGGCCTACCACCAGCATGGGCACTCTGGAAGCAAGCGGCTTAGGTATAACATCAGCTTTTCTTAATATCCCAAAAGGGCTTTGTACAGATTCAAAAGATGTTGTCCAGTATTTGTTGATTAATTCAAAGTGCTCTCGGAATATTTTTCCCCGCTCTGCGTGGTCTACATTAAAAGCAGGATATTCTACAGGTCTGTCTCCCGTAGAAAGTCCCAGCAGTAAGCGCCCCTTCGATAGCTGATCTACACTGGCTGCTGCTTTGGCGGTATGTACTGGGTGGCGAAGAGGGGCTACCAGCGAAGCAGTAATTAAAGCAATATGCTGTGTTTGTGCCGTAAGGTAGCCCAGGTAAACCCAAGGGTCAAAAACCTGGCCTGAGTCGCCAAAAGAAGGATCCCGTAAAGGAACATCGCGAAAGGCTAGCGAAGTAAAACCATTCTGCTCTGCATATTGTGCCAGTTCCACCTGTTGTTGCATGGTGGGCATATCTCCTTTAAAAGCTTCTATCGGAAACATTACGCCAAAGGTAAGCTTACCAGGTTTTACAACTTTGGTGAAACCTGCATTCTGCAAAGGTGACTTTTCTAGGTTTGGTGTAAACATGCTTTATGGCTGTTTAAGATAGGTTTCAGGAGTTGGGTAAATATTCTATGCTGATGTTATGTAATTCGGTACTTCGAGATTTTTCGATATATAAAAAGACACCAACTTTACTAGTTTATGCCTTTTAAAGTTCTTTCTGAATTATTTCTGCCAGCTTCTGAAAAGCCTCTTCATTTCTTTTATAATAAGTCCACTGTCCAACACGGGTGGCTGTAATTAAGCCTGTGCGCTGTAAAAGGGACAAATACTCTGAAATGGTAGATTGCGTAAGTCCGACTTTCTGCTGGATGTGGCCTACACAAACACCGGCATCATAGGCTCCTTTTTCCTGAGGAGGAAAATGCTTTTCAGGCTCTTTGAGCAAATTTAAAATCTGCAGCCTTGTTTTGTTAGACAGTGCTTTAAAGAATTCAACATGATTCATATTGCAAAGATATCGATAATTCTCGATATGTAAAAGTGTGGCTTAGAAGAGATGAAGTGAAGGTAGGGCAGCTGAGGAGAAGTTGTATATAGTTCTTGGTTTAAGTACTTGCTGCCGAGCATACTCTATGCTAGTGGCCTTGGAATTATTTTTCCTTCCTTTTGTCCTCACTGAACTTTATAGGCAACGTATGTCGCGCAGAGGCTTTCTTGTTTCCTCGTGTGCTGCGGTGGATAAACTTTTAATAATTACAGGGTCTGTTACTTCATTTGTCGTTGATACGACAAATGAAGTAACAACTATACCATTTAGGTTTTTATCCGAAGGATATTTTAGGTTCTTTTCGATGAACTCCAACATGCCCATCTCGCCTCCCTGTTTATAAACAGGCAAGTCTCCAGCACCATTCCTAAAGCCATTTCAGATGGCTCTTTATTATGTTAACGGTCAGTTTCCTGATGAGTAACAGATTGAGCTTTTACTTCTATGCTGAAGGTGCCAAACCAGATTGCCAACATAAAACCTGCAATACCACGTTTCAAAGAGAAAACCCTCTGACTTGGACTGTTTAGACCCGGAGAGAGTCAATACTTATGGAAGCGTCCGCAGGCTTGCTCCTCCTTGCTCAGAACCAACTGCAGTTCTTCCAGGCTTCATTTTTTTCTCAGTCTTTGTCGCAGATAAAGGAAAGGTTCAGGCTTTCTATAGGTGTTTCACCATCCATAAACTGCTGATCTGCTTACTCAATTGTTACCTCAAGTACTCCCACGGAGTTATTTACTATTGACCTTACTGAACCAGTAGCATACATACATGCTTGGCAAGATGTAAAACTAAATGATGGGTTTTAAGGCTCATGCTGAAAATATTTGTTCCCTTTAGCATTTGTTACACCATCTGTAAGCCACTCATTGGCCTCGTCTGCATTGAAGAAATATTTTACGACCACTCCTTCCCCGAAGATAGGGTTAGCCTTTTGTTGTACATCGTCTGCCAGTTTAAGTAAAAAGGCATCTTCAGGTAGCAGAACAGCTATCTTTTGTAGCGTACTTTTGGCTAAAAGAGCGCCAAATATGTCCATTGTCCACTTCTGATCACGAATGTCAGGACTTACAAAAGTTGATGCATCATAAAGCCAGCACTGGCAATGGTACTGAAAAATATTCTCATATACATACAACAATCCCTGCCTGTACTCGGCGCTGTTAATTTGGTGTAGCCATTTGTTAGTTATAAGCTTATTGTCCTTACTAAGCCTATAAGCCATAAAGTCTTTATATGTAAGCATTATTGATTTCGATATCTGTAAAAGAGGTTATTTATTGCAATTCACGGTAAGAAAGACACCGTTTTTTTATATGAATATTTGTCTTGTTATATATACTGCTTTAAACGCTTAGTGTTTTTACTTAGAGCTTTAAAACTAGAAGATTATTTCTATTTGGAAGTCAGATTGTTAAGAAATAAGAGAGAGCAGCACTCTGCCAGCTATCCATTACTTATATATGGTAAAAAGTAACAGGAGAAAATAGCCTGAATAGATCATTATTCCCCAGGTTAATAATCAGCTTAAATGTTTAACTGCCATGACAGTGCAGGATAGTAAGTAGCTACACCTATTTTATCTTTAGACATAATTACTGATTTACCTATACATGCAGGCACTTTTAGGAGTAGTTTTTCACTTTATAGGCGGCTTTGCCTCCGGCAGTTTTTACATCCCATTTAAAAAAGTAAAAGAGTGGGCTTGGGAAAGTTACTGGATTATAGGTGGTCTTTTTTCGTGGCTAATTGCTCCTTTGATAGCTGCTTATTTTACGGTGCCAGATTTTATGAGCATTATCAGTTCAACTGATGCTGCTATTGTGTTCTGGACCTATTTCTTAGGTGTGTTATGGGGAGTGGGGGGGCTGACCTTTGGGCTGGGAGTACGCTACTTAGGAGTCTCGCTTGGGCAGACATTTGTGCTAGGCTTATCTTCTGCTTTTGGAGCACTGATGCCGCCTATCTACCGTGACCTGATCGGTAGTGACAGCGGTGAGACTTTTACAGGAATGCTTAATAGTACCAGTGGGCAGGTCGTGTTGCTGGGGATATTTGTTTGCCTCATCGGGATTGTTATTTGTGGCAAAGCGGGGGTGATGAAGGAAAACGAGCTGTCTGATGAGCAGAAACAAGTAGGGGTGCAGGAGTTCAATATCAGGAAAGGCTTAACGGTAGGTGTTATTTCCGGCGTTTTAAGCGCCTGTTTTAACTACGGTATTGAAGCAGGTAAGCCTATGGCCGAAGAGGCTGTGTTGAATGGTGGCAATTCTTTGTTTCAGAACAATGTGACGTTCGTGGTAATTCTGTGGGGTGGTTTAACAACCAACTTTATATGGTGTATGATTCTGAATGCCAGAAACAGAACTTTTGGTGACTATGCCAACAAGAAAGCGCCTCTTACCCGGAACTATTTGTTTTCAGCTTTGGCTGGTACTACCTGGTTCATGCAGTTCTTTTTTTATGGTATGGGAGAAAGTAAGCTTGGCAATGGTGCCAGTTCTTGGATTTTGCACATGGCTTTTATTATTCTGATCTCTAATATGTGGGGCCTGGCCTTAGGTGAGTGGAGAGATGTAGCCAGGAAAACCTTTAGGACCATACTTACAGGAATAGCTGTCATCATACTGTCTGTCATAGTAGTAGGCTATGGTAACTCATTATAAAGAATGTCAAACAAGAAGTAAATCCAATTTTGAAGCATATGTTAGAAGCAACAACAAAAACAGAATTCAAGCATGTAAGCTACCTGTGGGATGAAGCCGAGGCGGAAAAGCTTGCAGGCGATGAAGTTGGGCTGTTAATCTACAGATCTAACCTGCTGGGCGCGGACCTGAGATTGACGAATTACGGTGGAGGTAACACCTCTTGCAAAGTGATGGCAAAAGACCCGCTTACAGGTCAGGATACAGAGGTAATGTGGGTGAAAGGATCTGGAGGTGATTTGGGTACTTTAAAGCGCAGTGGCCTTGCGGCCTTATATCTGGATCGTTTAAGAAGCCTGAAGAACGTATACAGAGGCATAGAGCATGAAGACAAGATGGTGGAGCTTTTCAATCACAGCATCTTTGACCTTAAGTCCAAAGCTCCTTCTATTGATACGCCTCTGCATGGTTTCCTGCCTTTTAAGCACATCGACCACCTGCACCCCGATGCAGCCATTGCTATAGCGGCTGCTAAAGACGGAAAGAAAATAACTGAAGAACTGTTTGAGGGAAACATAGGCTGGGTTGACTGGCAGCGTCCGGGCTTTGACCTAGGCTTACAGTTGCGCCAGTGTCTGGATGAGAACCCTGGCATACGTGGTATTATGTTAGGTTCCCACGGCCTGTTTACCTGGGGCGATACAGCGTACGAAAGCTACATCAACACACTGGAGGTAATTGAGCGATGTGCAGCGTACATGGAGCAGAACATCGGAAAAAAAGGACCTGTGTTCGGCGGTGCCAAAGTTGAAAGCCTGCATGAAGACGCACGTAAGAAACAGGCTGCTGCAATTGCTCCGGTACTGCGTGGTTTCTGCTCCAGCGAAAGACACATGATCGGCCACTTTACTGACGATCCGCGTGTGCTGGAGTTTATTAATTCAAATGACCTAGAGAGGTTGGCTCCAATGGGTACCAGTTGCCCAGACCATTTCCTGCGCACTAAAATCAGCCCGCTAGTTTTAGAGCTTGCTCCTGATGCCGACCTTTCTGATGTAGCTGCTGTTAAAGAGAAACTTGCTCCAGCTTTTGAGTCATATCGCCAGATGTACAAAGACTATTATGAGCAGCACAAGCACCCGAACAGCCCTGCTATGCGCGATGCCAATCCTGTTATTATTCTATATCCGGGAGTAGGTATGTTTTCTTTTTCTAAAGATAAGCAGACAACACGAGTAGCATCAGAGTTTTACATTAATGCCATCAATGTAATGAAAGGCGCAGAGGCTGTGTCGGAGTACACCTCTCTGCCACGCCAGGAGGCTTTTGATATTGAGTATTGGCTATTGGAAGAAGCTAAATTACAGCGTATGCCTAAGCCGAAGGCTTTGTCAGGCAAGATTACCCTGATAACAGGCAGCGCAGGCGGTATTGGTAAAGCTATCGCTAAGAAGTTTGTGGAAGAAGGTGCCGTAGTGGTGCTGAACGATATGAATGAGGAGCGTTTGCAGGGAGCCGGAGAAGAGTTTAAAGCAACATACGGGAAAGACTCTTATGCCACAGCAGTGCTAGACGTAACAAAGAGCGATCAGATTCAGGAGGCCTTCGATGTAGCTGCCCTTGCTTTTGGAGGGGTTGACATTGTGATAAACAATGCTGGTTTATCCATCTCAAAAACAATAGAAGGCCATACCGAAAAAGACTGGGACTTGCTGTATGATGTACTGGTGAAGGGGCAGTTCTTTGTGACGCAGGCAGCTGTTGCAACCATGCGCAAGCAGGATATTGGCGGAGACATTATCAATATTGCCAGTAAAAATGGCTTGGTTAGCGGACCAAACAACGCAGGCTATGGCAGCGCTAAAGCAGCACAACTGCACCTGAGTCGTCTGAATGCCGCTGAGTTAGGCGCTGATAAGATCCGGGTAAATGTAGTAAATCCTGATGCTGTTATCAGTGACAGTAATATATGGGCCGGAGGCTGGGCAGAAGGCCGTGCGAAAGCTTACGGTATCACCGTAGAGGAGCTTCCTGCTTTCTATGCCAAACGCACCTTGCTGAACCAGATTATACTTCCGGAAGATATCGCCAATGCCTGCTTTGTTTTTGTGGGCGGATTGATGAATAAGTCTACGGGTAACATGCTGAATGTGGATGGTGGTGTCGCGATGGCTTTTACCAGATAAAAATATGCTGCCTCTGGATAAAGTCTGGAGGTAGCTTATTATAATTAAAGCTGATAGACTTTACCACGCTTTCTTTATGAGAGACTTCTTAGTATTTTAAAAGCTTACAACCGACAGTTATGCAAATTGAAAAATATAAGATAGATGATTTTAACCAGCAGCAGGAGCAGGAGCACAAACGAAAGTTTGAGGTTTTAGCTTCCTCCCTGAACAATGTAGAGGGGGTACTGCAAAAGCTGGTCGATTTTCAGATAGGTATTCCAAGTTGGGCATTAGGTACCGGTGGCACCCGTTTTGGCCGCTTTTCTGGCAGTGGAGAGCCTCGTAGTTTAGAAGAGAAGATTGAAGACGTAGGTTTGCTGCATGCCCTGAACCAGTCCAGTGGTGCTATTTCGCTGCACATTCCCTGGGACATACCGCAGGATTATAAAGCTATAAAAGCGCTGGCTGCACAGCACGGCTTAAAGTTTGATGCTGTTAACTCCAACACCTTTCAGGACCAGCCAGATCAGAAGCAGAGTTACAAGTTTGGCTCTATGCAGCACGTTGACAAAGCTATTCGTAGGCAGGCAGTGGAGCATAACATAGAGGTAATTAGGCACGGCATAGAGTTGGGTTCTGATGCGTTAACAGTTTGGCTATCGGACGGCTCCAGTTTTCCGGGGCAGCTTAATTTCAGGAATGCCTTTGAGAATACTTTGGAAAGTTTACAGGAAGTTTATGCAGCTTTACCAGATGATTGGAAAGTGTTTGTAGAGTACAAAGCCTTTGAGCCTAACTTTTACTCCATGACGGTAGGCGACTGGGGACAGTCTTTGCTGTTTGCCAACAAGCTTGGCCCCAAAGCTTATACCTTAGTTGATCTTGGTCACCACCTGCCAAATGCTAATATAGAGCAGATTGTGTCGTTGCTGTTGATGGAAGGCAAACTTGGCGGTTTCCACTTCAACGACTCTAAGTATGGCGATGACGACTTAACCACCGGCAGTATTAAGCCTTACCAGCTGTTCCTTATCTTTAACTCTTTGGTAGACGGTATGGATGCCAGGGGCATGGATCATGCCACCAGCCTTGCCTGGATGATTGACGCCTCACATAATGTGAAAGATCCGCTTGAAGACCTTTTGCAGTCTGTAGAAGCCATTATGATTGCCTATGCGCAAGCTTTACTGGTAGACCAGCAGGGGCTGAAAGGCGCTCAGCAGGAAAATGATGTGGTACGTTGCCAGGAAATACTGCAGGAAGCGTTCCGCACCGATGTTCGCCCTATAGTGGCGGAGGCAAGGTTGCGTACTGGAGCTGCTTTGCGTCCGTTGCAACTGTTCCGTGAACTGAAAGTGAGAGAAAACCTTATTAATGAACGTGGTCTGAAGACCGTTGCAACCGGACTATAATCATGCAAAAGATACCTGTAGTTGCTATTTTCGATGTAGGCAAAACAAACAAGAAGCTGTTTCTCTTTGATGAGAGCTATAAAATTGTGTACGAGAAATCAGCACGTTTTATAGAAACAGTGGATGAGGATGGTGAGCCCTGCGAGAATCTGGAAAGCTTAAGGTTATCTGTTTTTGATTCGCTGCGGGATGTGTTCCGGCGGCAGGAATATGAAATTAGGGCTATTAACTTCTCCACGTATGGGGCAAGCTTTGTTTACATTGATGAAGAGGGCAGGCCGCTTTGCCCTTTGTACAACTACCTGAAGCCGTATCCGGAGGAGCTAAAAAAGCAGTTTTACAACACCTATGGAGGTGAGGAGAAGTTCTCGAAAGAGACAGCCTCTCCTGTGTTGGGAAGTCTGAACTCCGGCATGCAGCTTTACCGGATGAAGTATGAGAAGCCAGAGCTTTTTAAACAGATAAAATATGCTTTGCACTTGCCTCAGTACTTAAGCTATTTGATTTCGGGGGAAGCATATTCTGATATTACTAGTATAGGTTGCCACACTAACCTGTGGGATTTCTCGAAAGGAGATTACCATGAATGGGTGGCAAAAGAAGGAATTCTGGAAAAACTGGCACCTTTAGCACCGTCTGACAGTGTGGTGCCAGCTGCTTTTCCGGGTAACAGCTATGCCGTAGGCATCGGCCTGCATGACAGTTCAGCTGCACTGATTCCTTACTTGGTAAATTTCCATGAGTCATTTGTGCTGATTTCTACCGGAACCTGGTGCATTACCTTAAATCCCTTCAACTCCACACCTTTAACCGAAGCCGAATTGCAGCAGGACTGCCTGTGTTACATGCAGTATAAGGGCAAGCCGGTAAAGGCCTCAAGATTCTTTGGAGGCTATGAGCATGAGCAGCAGGTAAAGCGTATAGCGGCACATTTCAACCAGAACACTGCGCGCTATAAAACTGTTGCTTTTGACCCTGAAGTTATCTGTAAACTACAGCGGGAACAGGGTTCTATGGTAGGCGCAAAGGCTAGTAAAAACCAACTGCAGGAGTCAGTTTTTGCTCAACGCAATTTGGCCTCTTTTTCTTCAGATGTGGAAGCTTACCACCAGTTCATTCTGGACCTGGTAACGCAGCAGGTGGCCTCTACTCAATTGGTTTTAGAGGGAACAGATGTAAAGCGAATTTTTGTGGACGGAGGGTTTAGTAAGAATGCTATTTACATGAACCTGCTGGCTTCCTTTTACCCTGATAAAGAAATATTTGCCGCTTCAATGGCACAGGCAACTGCCGTTGGCACTGCCCTGGCTATCCACAGGCACTGGAACTCCAAACCAATGCCAAACGACATTATCGAATTAAAATATTATGCCGTAACGCACGACGCTAACATATGACAGTAGGCCTTTTTATACCTTGCTATGTAGATCAGTTTTACCCCAATGCTGCCATTGCTACACTGGAACTACTTGAAAAACTGGGGGTGCAGGTAGTGTATCCGTTAAAACAAACTTGTTGCGGCCAACCAATGGCCAACTCAGGCTACGAGCACCTGACGCATGAGAGCAACGAGCTTTTTGTTAAGAACTTTAAAGAGTTTGACTATATCGTGGCTCCTTCCGGGAGTTGCGTACTACATATTAAAGATCATTTGCACTCCGATAAATATCCTGCCGAAGCAAATGCTATACGTGGAAAAATATACGAATTGATAGAGTTCCTGACAGATGTGCTGAAAGTTGATAAGTTGAAAGCAAGGTTTCCGCACAAAGTAGGCCTGCACCAGAGCTGCCACGGCCAGAGAGGTTTAAGACTTGCCCAGATGACGGAGCTTGTCGCTCGTGATTTTTCTAAGCCAGAACAACTGTTGAGTATGGTAGACGGGCTGGAGTTGATTGAGCTTACACGCAAGGATGAGTGCTGTGGCTTCGGTGGAACTTTTTGCGTGGCAGAAGAGGCCGTATCGGTAAAAATGGGCAAGGACCGGGTGGCAGATCATTTACAGCATGAGGCTGAATATATAACAGCGGCCGATATGAGTTGCCTGATGCACATGGAGGGCATTTTACGCAGGCAAAAAAGTAATGTAAAGGTGATGCATATTGCCGAAATTTTAAATGCACAGGAGATATGAGTGAGTTAAAAGACCATGCAGCCTTGGCCGAAAACTTTAATGCAGATGAGCTGCGGGTAAACTGGCACGATGAAACCTTATGGTTTATCAGGCAGAAGCGGGACAGGTCTGCGCATGCTATTCCGGATTGGGAACTGTTACGCGAAACAGCCTCTCAGATCAAGCATAATGTATTATCAAACCTGAGCGAGTACCTGGAGCAGTTTGAAGCTAATGCCAAGGCTAACGGAGTTATAGTACACTGGGCAGTAGATGCCAGAGAGCACAACCAGATTGTACATGGCATACTGAAAAAGCATGGTGTAAAGGAGATGGTAAAAAGTAAGTCTATGCTGACAGAGGAGTGCCATCTGAATGATTACTTAGCTGAAAACGGAATAGAGGTAATAGATTCTGACTTAGGGGAACGCATTGTGCAGCTGGCAAAAGAGCCGCCCAGCCATATTGTTTTGCCTAGTATCCACAAAAAGAAAGAAGAGGTAGGGGAGCTGTTTCATAAGCATTTAGGCACAGCGCCTGGCGTTTCTGACCCGCAGGTACTTACCGAGACGGCACGGCAACACCTACGGGAAAAATTTTTAACGCGTCGAGCAGCCCTTACAGGCGTAAACTTCGCTATAGCCGAAACAGGGGAGTTCGTGGTTTGCACCAACGAGGGTAATGCAGACATGGGAGCCCACCTGGCAGACGTACATATTGCGAGTATGGGTATTGAGAAGCTGATACCGCAGCGAAAGCATCTTGGTGTATTTCTTAGGCTGCTGGCCCGAAGTGCCACAGGGCAGCCAATCACGACTTATTCCAGCCATTTTAAAAAGCCAAGAAAGGGGCACGAAATGCACCTTGTGCTGGTAGACAACGGCAGGAGCATACACCTTGGCAGAGAAGACTTCCGAAACTCCTTAAAATGTATTCGGTGCGGGGCCTGTATGAACACCTGCCCTGTTTACCGCAGAAGCGGCGGGCACAGTTACCACAATGCAGTGGCAGGCCCAATAGGGGCTATACTGGCTCCGAACTTTGATATGAAAAAAGCTGCTGACTTACCGTTTGCCTCTACGCTGTGTGGTTCCTGTTCTAATGTATGTCCTGTAAAAATTGACATCCATAACCAACTATATAAGTGGCGACAGGTGATAGTGCAGGAGGGGTATGCAGATTCTAAAAAAACATTGGGCATGAAAGCCATGACGCAAACCTTTGCCTCGCCTGCTACTTTTCGGTTGGCAGGTAAAGCCGGTAGGTGGTTCATGCGGAATGTGCCTCTTGCCGTTAGTAATAAGCTTAACCCGTGGTACAAGCAGCGCGAAATGCCTGTACCCCCAAAGGAGTCATTCGGAGAATGGTACCGCAAAAACAGAAAATAAACCAATGAGTAGCAGAGAACAAATACTTGCGTCTGTAGCGAAGAACCAACCAATACCCGTTGCACTGCCGGAAATTCCCATTTTCTCTTCAGAGAAATCAGACCTGGTGGAGAAGTTTACCACCGTGGCAGTTGGTATTGGTAGTAAAGTATTTCGTGTAAATAGCTTGAAAGAAGCAAAGCAGATTCTCCTGAAGGAGCACAAAGCTTCGAAAAGAATTATTTCTACTTTTCCTCAATTCTCAGATGTGGCTGAAGTCTCTATTGTGCCGAGCACAGACCCTCATACTATGGAGGATGTAGACCTGGCTATATTAGAAGCACACTTGGGAGTGGCTGAGAACAGTGCTTTATGGGTTACAGAAGAACTGTTGCCTATGCGGGTAACGCCTTTTATTTGTCAGCACCTGGCTTTAGTAGTCTCACCGAAAGCTATACTACCCCTGATGCATCATGCTTACGAACAAATAGGAATGAAAGATTATGGCTTCGGAGTATTTATAGCTGGCCCTTCCAAGACAGCAGATATTGAGCAGTCACTAGTGCTGGGTGCTCACGGCCCTAGAACTCTTACTATATTTCTTTTAGAGGAGCAATAGTAAGTCCTGTATCCTAGAACCTCATTATAAAGCACTGTTTGTTTACCTTTGTTGCATCCTTGCAGTATTATCGTTAGATAGCTCGCTATCTGGTGTTTTCTCATCACAAATTCTTTCATAAGCTTGTGTGTGTTAGGTGTTAGGCTTGATACTGTGCAGCCAGCAGCATTGCTGTGCAGGCTTTAGAAAGTTGATCTAAAGCTTTTTCTGATAGAGCAGTAGGAAAAGCATCCTTTTCAAGAAGATTTATACTATCTTTTTAAACCTGTTTTAATATTATTCTATTATGATGTAGGATAAGGTTTAGGTGTGTGAAATATATGCTTTTATAAATACGGGTAATTGTATAGGTTAAATATGTTTACTTCCTGAATATAGTTTAATAATTGTACTATATAGTTGTTTAATTATTAGGATGGGAAATAGGTGGGATAAATTAATTTGTTTAATTGTTAGATTCTTATTTGTTAAAATGCTTATCATTGCTTTGTGAACTTTGGTGTAGGGTAGAGGAATTGAACTTTAGGTATGATGTGTGACGCGAATTTTACCTCTGATTTTTATAAAGCTATTGTGAAAAATAGTACTGAGCTTATTTCTGTTTTAGATCAAGCTGGTGAGTACATGTTTGTGGGTGCTTCTGTAGAACCTGTGTTAGGTTATGAGGCGCATGAGCTGCTAGGAACAAATGCAATTGATTACATCCATAAGAACGATGCAGCATTTGCTTTATCTGCGTTAGAGAAAATCTGTACAGAGAAAGAGGTAAGAATGCTACCATTAAGGTTTAAAGCTAAAAATGGTGACTGGAGATGGATAGAATGTACCATTACTAACATGCTGGATAATGAAAGTGTCAGAGGAATTGTAGCAAATTCAAGAGATGTTACACAGGAAGTTGAAAATGAACTGAAAAAGGAGCAAAGCCAATCTTTTTACAAGTCACTCTTTCACGACCATCCTGATGCTGTATTTACACTGAATACAGATGGGTATTTCGAAGATGCGAATAAGCAGTTTCCCCGGTTAATCAATTACTCTGAAGAAGAAATTAAAGGAAAGCACTTTACAGAGCTAGTGCATCCATCTTACACAAAGGAAGTAACATATGCTTTTAATAAGGCACTGGCAGGGCAGGCACATACTATTGAGGCCTTAGTACTTACGAAGCAGGGAAAAGAGATAGATATTTGTGTTACAATAGTACCTATTTTCTTTAAAGGCAGTGTCGAGGGAGTGCATGTTATCGCCAGAGACATTACACAGTTAAAACGCTCAGACAGGCTTATAAGAGAACAGGCAGATCAGTTAAACAGTGTAGTTGAAAGCATAGCCGAACCTTTTTTTGCCTTAGATAAACAGTGGTGTTATACCTATGTAAATAAAGCCTATGCAGCCTTTCTTGGCAAATACAGAGAAGAAATGCTTGGGAACAATATATGGGAGACATATCCTCAGTCAGTTCATTCTTTGTTCTATTATAAGTGCCATGAAGTAGCCTCTTCCGGTTTACCGGTATCTTTTGAAGAACCTTATTCTAAACCAAGAGAAGCAGTCATTCGCTTTAGTGTGTTTCCCTCCAGTAATGGTATATCGGTTTATTTTAGAGATGTTATAGAGGAGAGAGGTTTGGAGGCTGAGCTAGAAAAGCTTTCGTTAGTGGCTAGCCAGACTACAAACGGTGTTATTATAACAGATGGTGATGGCAAAGTTGAGTGGGTAAACAACAGCTTTGAAAGATTGACAGGCTATTCTTTTGCAGAGGTATTACATAAAGAGCCGGGTGAATTGCTACAGGGAGTTGAAACCGATCAAGAAACAGTTGCCCGAATAAGAAAAAAGCTAGCTGAAGCAGTTCCTTTTTCTGAAGAAATTCTCAATTACAGAAAGAATGGAGAAAAAGTGTGGTTCTCTATGATCATAACGCCCATTCTGGACACCAAAGGTCATGTATCAAAGTTTATAGCTATTCAGAGCGATACTACAGACAAAAAAAGGTCTGAACTAGAGCTTAAACAGATGGCGAGTGATCTGTCAATACAAAATAAAAGCCTTCAGCAGTTTACTTACTTTATATCGCATAACCTTCGGGCTCCTGTTGCGAATGCGTCTGGTTTGGCCGCCTTGCTACCCAGAATAGACAAGAACTCAAAGAAGTTCGAAAGTGTCCTGTCAAAACTACAAACTTCTGTTTCGCATTTGGATAGTATCATAAAAGATATGAACACTATACTCTCACTGAGAGATGGAAATCAGCTACTCCCTTTAGAAGATGTAAATCTTTCAGCAGTGTGTACAGAGGTAATCAATAGTCTGCAGGAGAGTATAGTGGAATTAGGCGTTACTACACTTGTTGATGTTGATACAGATTGTGTTGTTCAAGCAAGCAAAGCTTATCTGCATAACATATTTTATAACCTGTTACTGAATGCTATAAAATATAGAGCTACAGATCGTAAACTTATTATAGCTGTTAAGTGTAGACAAAATAAAGACGGGGAAGTTGAAATCATTATAAGCGATAATGGATCGGGTATGGAAATGGGCTTAGTAAAGGACCAACTGTTTAAGCTGTATAAGCGCTTCCACCTGAACACTACCGGAAGAGGGGTAGGCCTTTTTCTTGTTAAAACACAAGTAGAAGCTATGAAGGGCAGGATTGAAGTAGACAGTACTCCGAATGTGGGCACCAGTTTTAAAATTTACCTGAAGTATAATGTTGAAGAGAGCTTTTATAATAGATGATGATGAAATAAGTCTCTTTTTAACAGAAGCTATACTGGAGGAAGAGAATATAGCGAAGGAATACCAAAGCTACCAATATGCACAGGATGCACTAAATGATATTATTGAAGGGCTGGAAGTGGAGAAGATACCGGATATCATTTTTCTGGATCTTAATATGCCCTTGATGAGTGGCTGGAGCTTTTTAAACAGACTTTTGCCTTATGAGAATCAGCTGGAGGAGAAATGTAGTATCTATATTCTTACATCATCAGTGGATATAGAAGAGGAAGAAAAAGCTAAAGGCTACAGGTTAGTGAAAGGTTTTTTGCATAAACCATTAGAAGAAAGCTCTGTACAGGAAATCAAGCAACATTACAGATGATTTTAAGTCACCCTTAAAGTAAGTCAACAATGGTTTATCTTAGGCTGACAGAATAAAAAAGAGGAACAGATGAAGCTGTTCCTCTTTTTTATTATCATTTAGTACTTACTGCCCTTGAAGCAGCGAACTGGTCAGCCGTTTTAATTCTATTTCAGCTGTCTTAGCTTCATACCTTATATCGATGAGGCGGTTTTCTGCGACTAACTGGTTGCGTTGTGCCTCACGTAGCTCTATTGCCGTAAGTAAGCCCAAGCGATACCGTTCTAAGGCTATGTCTGCATTTTCCTGTGCCAGCTTTAAATTAAATTCTTCTAATGACAGGAGTTCTAAACGGTTGGAGTACTGGCTATAAGCTCGGGCGAGGTCTGACTGCAACCGGTTCTGTTCTTGCTGGTATTCCAGGTTTATTGACTGCAAACTAATGCGGGCATTTTGTGCCTGCCTGTTTAGGTTAAATCCATTGAAAATTGGCAGACTCACCGTTAAGCCATAGTTATACCCCGTGTTACGATTAAACCTTGCCTGGTACTCATTTAGAGGCTCTGCCTCTGAGCGGGTAAAGTTGTAAGCACTGGTAAAACCAACTACCGGGAACCGGCTGGCTCTGATCGCCTTTATATCGAGATTAGCAATATGACTGTTTAGCTGTAGGCGTTGTAAAACAGGGTTCGAGGCAAGCAGATTATTATCAACTTTATTATACGTTAAAGTAGGGTCAACAATAACAGAGTCAGAGGTGATAAAGTCGATATCCGGATCTCGTCCTAAAAGCTGGTTCAGGTTTATTTTTGCGTTTTGCAAAGCCTCCTGTTGAAGCAACAACTCTGACCTGTCTGAGTTGTAGTCTACCTGAGCACGTAATATCTCAACTTTAGCGCTTACCCCCACCTCATATTGTGCCTGTGCAATTTCCACACGTTGTTCTGAGATGACTATGGCATCCTTCAAAGCTTGTATTTTGCTGGATTGTCGGGCTACTTCGAAATAGTAATTTAATATGTTGGCCACCGTATTTTCGACAGTCTCTTTTGTGAATAAGTTACCTGCCTTTTCAAGTGCTTGCAGGCGGTCGTAGTTAATAAACATGCCCAAGCCATCAAAGAGAACCCAGTTAAGGTTTATATTCGAGCTCAGGCTGTTAGATTTTGCTCCTATTCTTTCACGGTCCGGGCCAGTCTGAAATTCCTGCAGGGAATTGTTTTCGCTGAAAGTGCGGCTTGCTCTTGCGTCCAGCGTAGGCAGAAAGCCAGCATTACCAAGCGTTACGTTGTTTTCGGCTATTGCTTCTTGCTTTGTAGCAATCTGTATATCATAATTTTGTTGTAAGCCTATGCGAATGGCTTGTTCCAGCGAAAGCTGTTCCTGGCTTAGTGCTGTTCGAGGTAGAAGCGCTACTGCTACCGTTAATAGCAGTAGTGCTGTTCTTAATGGGTGCATTAATAAACTATCCAATGGATTAGGATTTCTTGGCTAAGGGTTATATGTTTTATTTACTATAAACTGGCTCTGGTTCTAACTCCCGTTCCTGTGTTTCTACATTTACATTATTGTCATTAGCAGTAACATTGGCTTTTGCTGATGATAAGTAAGAGTAAATGGCCGGGATAATATAAAGTGTAAGACCTGTCGCAAAAATAAGACCGCCTACCACGGCAATACCCATAGAAACGCGGCTTTCAGATCCTGCACCCAGCGCTAAAGCAATAGGTAAGGTGCCCAGAATGGTTGATAAACTTGTCATCAGGATAGGCCGGAATCGTGATACGGCAGCATCAGTGGCCGCTTCTAACTTATTCAAACCTTCCTCTTTACGCTGATTAGCAAATTCCACGAGCAGGATACCATTCTTCGTTACCAGACCGACCAGCATAATCATACCAATCTGGCTGAAAATGTTAAGGGTCTCATTGAAGTACCAGAGGCTAAGTAATGCACCAGCCAGGGCTAAAGGCACTGTAAACATAATAATAACTGGGTCTTTGAAGCTCTCGAACTGGGCTGAAAGTGCCAAATAAATCAAACCTAATGCTAACAGGAAAGCAAATAGCAAGCTACTGGAACTTTCAGAAAAGTCTCTGGATTGCCCTGTAAGTGAAGTCTGGAAAGTTTCATCGAGTACCTTATCTGCAATGGCATCCATTGCCTCAACCCCATCGCCTATAGTTTTACCTTTAGCCAAGGAGGCACTGAAAGTAGCTGCGGCAAATCTGTTGAAACGATAGACTTGTGGGGAAGCACTTTCTTCTTTCAGCTCAATTAAGTTGTCTAACTGTATTAACTCTCCCACATTATTTTTGACATAAAGGCTACGCAGGTCGAGTGGTTCGCTACGGTTTTCACGCGCTACCTGTCCTAATATCTGATACTGCTTACCACCTTTGACGAAGTAGCCAAAGCGGGAACCACTCAAACCTAACTGCATGGTTTGTGCTACATCGCGTATATCTACACCCAAAGACAGTGCTTTTTCACGGTTAATTTCTACCCGTAATTCAGGTTTGTTGAACTTAAGGTTAACATCCACAAAGTTGAAAGTAGGGTCTTGCTGTGCTGCTTCCAGAAATTGGGGAATAACCTCGCGCAGCTTATCCATACTCTGTGACTGCAGCACAAACTGTACAGGCTGGCCAGAGCCACGTCCTCCTCCAAGCCCTTTATCGCCAGAGGCAAAGGCTCTGGCACCTGGTATCTGGTTTATTAACGACGGTAGATCTTCTACTATTTGCTGCTGTGTCTTATTGCGTTCATCAGGTTCTACTAAGCGTAAGCGAATAAAACCTGAGTTAGCGTTACGCGTCATGGAGGTCATGTTGGCAATACCCGGCACTGAGTCATTCACCAGGGCTGTAAGCTCATTCATGTATTCATCCATAAACTCAAATGAAGCTCCTTCAGGACCGGTGGCGTTGATTCGTAACCCACTTCTGTCTTCGTCAGGGCTTAACTCAGACTGTAGTGTGGTTATTTGCCACCATATAGCACCAGCCGAAAGCACGATCAGGATAAACGCAACCCAACGCACATGCATAAAGCTCTCAAGGCTGCTGCGGTAACTATTAGTAAGAGCGTTAAAGAATGGCTCTGTTTTTCTGTAGAACCAGTTAGGCTTTTCTTGTCGCTTCAGCAGGCGTGACGACATCATAGGCGTTAGTGTTAAAGACACAAATGAAGAGATGACTACGGAACCTGCTACTACAATACCGAATTCCCTGAAAAGGCGACCAGTCGTGTCTTCCAGAAAGGCAACAGGCATAAACACTGCTGCTAGCGCAACGGTGGTGGATATAATAGCAAAGTAGATTTCTTCTGAACCTTTTTTGGCTGCCTTCATAGGTTCTTCGCCACCTTCAATACGGGCATAAATATTCTCCAGCATCACAATGGCGTCGTCTACCACCAGACCAATGGCCAGTACGATACCTAACAGCGTCAGTACGTTAATGGAGAAGTCCATCACGTACATGATAAAGAATGTTCCTATGAGTGATACTGGTATAGCCACAACTGGTATAAGCGTAGAACGCCAGTCGCGCAGAAACAGGAAGATGATAACTACTACCAGCCCAAAGGCCACATAAATAGTTTCTTCTACCTCAGAAATAGAAGCTTTAATGTACTCCGTATTATCAAAACCAATTATTAGCTCAAGGTCTTCAGGTATGTCTTTTTTTATATGCTCCAGGCGTCTGTAAAACTCATTGGCAATTTCTACCTGGTTCGAACCTGGCTGCGGAACAATAACAACACCTATCATAGGAATGCCATTGTAACGTAACACCGTTTTTTCGTTTTCAGGAGCAAGCTGTGCGTAACCAACATCACGGAAACGGATCAGGCGACCAGCATCCTGGCGCACAATCAGGTTATTGAATTCTTCCGGAGTAGAAATACGGCCCATGGTTCTAACAGAAAGCTCTGTTGTAGCTCCCTCAATACTGCCCGATGGCAGTTCCACGTTTTGCCTTGTAAGGGCATTCTGCACCTCAACGGGTGTTACCTGCAAGGCAGAAAGCTTGTCAGGGTCCATCCAGAGACGCATAGAGTAGCGCTTGTCACCCCAGATCATAATCTCACTTACACCTGGAATCGTTTGCAACTGCTCTTTAAAAACATTCAGACCTATATCAGAAAGCTCCAGCAGAGAGCGGGTCTCGCTCTTCACACCCAGCATAATAATAGGATTGGCATCGGCATCGGCTTTTGCAATAGTAGGAGGCTCAGCATCTTCCGGAAGTCTTCGCTGTGCCCTGGATACGCGGTCACGTACATCATTAGCAGCAGTTTCTAAGTCTACCCCTAGGTTAAATTCTACGGTAATGTTGCTGCTACCTTCGCTACTGGTAGAGGTCAGTGTTCTGATACCTGCAATACCATTTATCGATTCCTCCAGCGGCTCTGTAATCTCAGATTCTATAGTTTCGGCGTTAGCACCTGTATAAGAGGTGGAAACGTTTACGATAGGAGGGTCAACACTTGGATATTCACGCACACCCAGATACGTAATCCCGATTACCCCAAAAACGATAATCGTGATACTCATCACGATTGCCAGCACAGGACGTTTAATACTGATGGATGATAAACTCATATATAATAAGAATGTAGAATCTACAAATTAGAATCTAAAATTTAAAACAACTTTGTTAAAGCAAATGTCTTCTGTTCAGGAAGGTCGATCTTCTGATAAAATAGCTAAGGCACATAGGAATGTGCTTTCTGCTTTATTTACAAGTGTCCGGGATGCTTTAACTTCTGCCAACTTCACGTAACAGTTTAAATATTAATATTTCTACAACACCTCTTCAGATGTTCTAACTTCACGGATGCTCAGGTCAGAGCCTGGGCGCACCTGCAAAATACCAGATCTGATAATGGTATCACCAGGGGCAATACCTTCTGTTATCTGGATCATGGTTTCTGAGCGCTGGCCTATTTTTACCATCTGTGGAACGGCTTTGCCACTTTTAGATAAAAACACTTTCTGGCCAGTCGCCTCCGGAATAATGGCTTCTGTTGGTATAAGTATGGCCTCTTCCATCTCTTTCAGGGCAAGACTTACTTTCACAAACGCACCAGGCCTTACTTCCTGATTCTTGTTATCGAACAGCGCACGCACCTGCAGAGTTCGAGTAGCAGGGTCTATGTTAGGCTGTATGGCGTATACTTTTGCATTGTATGTCTCAGGGCTGCCCTCAGAAGAGAAAGTAATATCTGCACCCTCTTTTACCTGATGGCTGTAGCGGCCAGGTATGGCAAAGTCAATTTTTACAGGGCTGACATCCACAATACGGGCTATAGGTGTAGTGGCAGAAACATAACTTCCTTCACTAACTTGTCGGAGGCCGACCACACCATCGAAAGGAGCACGCACATAAGCTTTAGCAAGAGAGGCTTTCAGTGCCTGAATATCAGCTGTGGCCGTAGCAAGCTGGTTGCTTACCTGGTCGTACTCCTGCTTACTAATATAGTCTTTTTCAAGCAGCGTGCGCTGGCGTTCTTCCATGTCTTGGTACAGTTTCTGGTTCGACTGTAGCTTTTGTAGCTGCGCCCGCATTTCTTCGTCATTTACTGTTAAGAGCAACTGGCCTTTTTGTACCCGGTTTCCTTCTTCGAAATTGATACCTGTTACACGGCCTGCAACCTCGCTTCGGAGTTCTACTTCCTCATTAGCTAACACAGTACCTGTAGTTGTGATTTTGTTCTGGTAAGCTGTGGAGGAAACTACATATACATCAACGGCTACTTTTTTTGCTAACGGTCCGCCAGTAGCAGCTTGTGCTTGTTTTTCATTCTTAAATACTTTACTTGCCAATAAGTATACTGCAGCAGCAGCAACTACCAGTATAAGTATAGTTTTAACTGTTTTGTTCATTTAGGGTTAGTCCGGGTTATGTTTAGTTAGTGCTTAGTTGTATGCTATCATAAAAGGAATCATAACAAAGCTGAGAAGCGTTACCTAAGGCAAGTTCAGCCATAGCCGTAATTAGCCGTTTAAAGTTACAACAATATCAACTTATTATAAAGGGAGAAAATGCTTCCTCTACCAACTCCCTTATTTATAAGACAAACGGGAGAGGAATTGGTTTAAAATGGATTAAGAAATAATGAGTGAAAACAAAAAGAATTTTTTTGAGGATGTTTATGAGGTGGTGCGCCTGATACCAGAGGGACGCGTGACCTCATATGGTGCTATAGCTAGTTACCTGGGGTCTAAAGGGTCGGCACGCATGGTTGGTTGGGCTCTTATTGCCTCTCACCCTTTTACAAAAATTCCGGCTCACCGGGTAGTAAACCGTCAGGGACTGCTTACCGGGAAACAGCACTTCGACAACCCTAATGCTATGAAAGAGCGCCTGGAGCAGGAAGGGGTTAAGGTTGAAAACGATCAGGTAATAGGTTTCGACAGGTTATTCTGGGACCCTGCAAAAGAGCTGCTATAAATGCAGGTACAAAAAAAAAATTACCTGTTGCCTATTGGCAACAGGTAATTAAGTCAGCTAAACTTAAATTTTATAAACCAGCAGTATTTATGTGCAGGCAGTGGTATTCAGAAGCTATCATATAGTTGCCTTGAGTATCAGGCTTGCGAACTACCTTTTTAAAGGAGCCATCGTCGAAGAAGAAGTATTGCCAAAGAGCTTTGCCTGCTATATGCTTTTGTCCTTTTGCAGGTCTGAAGGTAATCATGCTGAAGTTGGGGTTCCACTTGCCATACATAAGCAAGGTACTATTGCCTTTGTGGTCTAGTTGTACAAACTCAAAACGTTTCTTTATTTCAGAGTAACGAAGGGTCCCCTCGACTCTTTCTGTACGCCCATCAGGCTGCTCTATTTCAAACTTCTCACTTACTATGCCATTAGGAGCACTGCTAAAGCTGGCTCTACCTCTTGGTTCAGAGAAGTTTTTGGTCTCTGGCTGCCATAATAAGGCTTTTACTTGCCATGTGCCCAGTGTTTTTTGAAGTAACTCTTCGGCTTCTTCAGCTGTAAGCATTTTTTTGTTTTGAGCCTGTGTTGTAGGCGCGGTCAATACCAGCAGCACTGCTGCCAGCAGGAATAATACTGTTTTTTTCATGGTTTTATTTTTATAGGTTCTAGATTGCATTGCCTTCTGTTAACTTGCTTGTTATCAGATGACATTGCAAGTTTAATGCTATCAAGGCATACTGTACAAATGAACTATACTAACAGGTGTTCGTGGTAGACTTGCCTCCATATTTTATAGATGAATAGATTTGATACCTAGGAAGTTATCGATGAACGGACAGGTAGTAGTTATGAGTAGTGGCGTTGCTTTAAAAAGCCGCCTTTGGATAGCAATTGAACACTGTTAATTGATTATATTGAGTTGTTGTGAGTTGTGCGGCTGGCTGTAGCGTGGTGAGCTTTTAAGCTACAATAAACTTGTACAATAGAAGGTGTTGTTGATGCTGATAGATTGGCTTTAGGTAGTATGTTGTTTATTTTAATCTAGACTTTTACACCGTTGGAAATATCAAAGAAAAAGCAGTTTTACCCAATTTTGAAAGGCTTGCGGAAATACCTGCACAGCTACGACCGGGAAACAAAGCTGCCGGTACGATACGAAGATTTGCTGCATTACACAGATGCTTTTCCGTATTACGATAAGAAAGGGAAAGATACACTGTGGGAATCAGTTATGTATGACCAGCACATGAAGCAGGAGTTAAACAATGGCTTAACCTTAATATATGCGTTGCTAAAGACTGATGGCGATATGTCAGTGATGGAGCATCTGTACGTGTCCCGTATCGACTACTGCACCTTTGGTAATTCAAACCCGTTCAGGGTGCAGATCATGAACCAGCTCAATGACAACTATGAGTATTTCTATGTAAAACGTGCCGATGCCTCACGTATTTATGGTTTGGAGCTGGAGCACATTTTGTCGCCGAGCCGCATTAATTACCTGGTAGACGGAGAATCTCTGATAGAAGAGCATATTGCGGGCATACCTGGTGATGTTTTTATGCAGGAATACCTGAACAGGCCCGCCATGAACAAAGTGCGTATAGCGAAAGAATTTGTTAAGTTTAACGAACGCAGCTTTATTCGCTTACTTGGCGATATGCGTTCCTATAATTATGTAGTAGACATTACACCAGACTTTGAAGACGAGCAATACCGGGTGCGTGCTATTGACTTTGATCAGCAGTCTTATGAAGGAAAGAAGACCATGTACATGCCACAGTTCTTTAAAGACAACAACAGGATTGTTGAAATTGTGTTAAAATTGCTGAAGCCCGAAACAATGCGGCAGTACCAAAGCGAGGAGCGCACCCTTTTATTCAGGCGTCTGAAGCTGGCGCGTTACCGGCTTAAAGACCTGATAGATTGCATGCGCTCCGATACAGTTTCTACTCCAGAGAAAGTTAAGCAGTTAAAACAGGAATTAGCAGAGCATCATAAGTCCGATGAGTTTCTGAAATGCAACTGTATGGGAGATCTGGTTCGTCTAAACCTCAAAACCATACTGTCTAAAGAACCAAAAATAGTCTCTGGCCAGGTTTAGGAGTTGGGTTAGATATTGCAAACAATATCTAAAGGACTAAATTAGAAACAGCTTAGGCTAAAGTCGCTCCAGGTTAGTACGGGTACGATCGCTTTGTTTCAGGTTTCCGGTATTAACAGTGGTGGCTGGTTCAAACAGGAGTATTTCTGCTTCCTCATTAGCTATAGGTCTGTGCTCTACGCCGCGTGGCACAATCAAGAACTCCCCTGGGTTAACAGTAATAATCTTATCACGAAATTCCATATCGAAACTTCCTTTTACCACTAAGAATAATTCATCCTCCTGCTCATGGTAGTGCCAGTCAAAAGGGCCTGAAAACTTAGCCAGCTTTACATGCTGCCCATTTAGTTCGCCTACAATGCGTGGGTTCCAATGGTCTTGGAAAAGGCTTAGCTTTTCTGCGATGTTTACTTTGTCAATTTTTACGTCAGTCATTTTTATTTACTTGTCGTATTTATTTGGACTAGTTCTAAATAGTATTTACATTTGTGATACTACTGAACCAGTCACAAGCGAAGTTAGGATAGAAGATGCAAATTGCTACTGAATTATTAGAAATTTACGCTACCAACGCAGGGGCAGTTTACCAATGCGACCATCGGAATCGTGTATTGGTACATTTTGCCGGAGAAATTGCTGTACTTAAAGTCGATGCATTTTTAAGGCTCAAGCACGCCATTGATAGCATTGATCTGGAAGCAATGGCTGCGAATACGGAGCGATCTTCTGATTTTGAAATAGTGACTGTTTGTGGCTGTGAGCGTTGCTATGTGCTTACACTTATGGAGCTATATGCTTTACGGGAGCTGTTAGCAGGAGCCAGGTTCTCAATGGAACTGAATAGTATGCTCTACCAGTGCCTGCACCTGCAAGCTGCCTGATACAAAGAGGTGTGAAACTTGTTACTTACAGTATTGAAAGCACAGCCGAACGCTGTGCTTTTTTATTTAGACCATTTCCATATTTTTCCCGGCAATAGCTAGTTAACAACAAATTGTGTAGACTAGCGGTATGAAATAAGGGAAAGTTTGTCAGCAGGCTTTTCTTTGAATTTAAGACATAAAGAAACACCCTATATTATGAAGGATTTACTTAGGCTTAGGACTTCCCTTACGGAGGAAATAGAAAAAGTCCTAAACGACCAGATAAAAATGGAAGCCGAGGCATCGGCTATGTACTTAGCTATGTCTAGCTGGTGCGATCGCAACGGATTTGATTTCAGTGCCGGTTATTTTAAAAAGCAGTCAGACGAAGAACGTGAACATATGCTGCGTTTATTTAAGTTTGTATCTGATATGGGCGGCCGTGCTGTATCGCCATCTGTCACAAATGTTCAGATAGAGTTTGACTCATTTAGAAGCACTTTTGAGCAGGCACTGCAACAGGAAATTTCTGTAACACAGTCTTTCAATCGTATTGCAGATAAGTGCATGAAAGCAAAAGACTATGTTACTTTCTCATTCCTGCAGTGGTTCCTGAAAGAGCAGATTGAGGAAGAGTATGTCGCACGTCGTGCGCTGGAACTGTTCGAAGTGATTGGTGAAGAAGGAACTGGTCTGTATGAAATAGACAAGCGTGTTCCTAAAATCACTTACGAAGACACTTATGAAGATTAAAAACAACTTGCTTTAAATTGAAAAACGCCTTCAGATATTCTCCGAAGGCGTTTTGTTTTATTGCTTGTTTAAGATATTTTCCTGAAAGGCTTCTTTTGCTTTGGTTTCCGTAGTTTGCTGTATCCAATAGTTTTCGGGTTGCATACTAACCACAGGTGCATAGTCGCAGCGGTCTGTGCAATCTGTTTTTATTACCTCTATCTGTTCTTTCAGTCCCATCTCTTTAATCATGCCCCTAAAAAGTTTGCTTAGGTCCTTGCCGCCTTTCTTTTTGCACTTACTGCCAGTGCAGACATAAATTACTTTGTCTGGTATGTTAAATCCTTTGCTCATGTGTTAGGTGTACGGTTTGCTACAGCTTAGGTGTACAGGCAACAGCCGGATTTGCTATTGCTATATGTTAATAATGATGACTGATTCTAAACTGGTATATTATCAGAAAACTTGTAATACATTATTTGCTTTAAGCCAGGCCTTAGCCTTTTCAACATCATCAAAAATCTCCATCTCAAAAGCGCCTTTAATTCTGGTTTTGAAGTTAGAGGCAGAGTTTGTCGAAAAAGAATGGTTATCTCCGACATGAGCAAAGTGCTTCAGGCCTGAGCGAACAGCATAAGGTATCCATTCTTTTTCCAGCCAATCCAGAGACTGATCCCAAGGACCTACAAGGTTCCGGTTATCATTTAGGACGCTATGGCAGTCGTGCTCCTTCATACTGTTCAGGTAAGCTATAGCGCCAGTAGCCACATTATCTGGGGTAGGGTAGCCATGCCAGTCAGCATGAACCCATTGGTTTTGCGTGTCGAAGCCTATTCTCAGGAAAGTTTTTCCCGTCGCAGACTTCAATTCTTTGAGTTTCATATTTAGGTATGCTAATGGCTGGTGTGGCCACTATCAAAGGTAGTTGTATAAGTTCTTCTTTACAAGGCTATATTGCAGGCCTGTCTCAAGGTTAAAGAGGGGACATGTTTGACAGGTTCTCAGCTAAATAGTTAAGTACTGCTTCATATTTATATGTTTCCTGGGTAGAGAAAGGCGCAATATGAGAGATGTTCATAAAATTATGATTCTCAGGTGGAAGGAATCCAGTCATGTTCATTAAAATGTAAAGCGTAGTACGTTGGATAGATGGAGAATAATGGTACTTGAAGAAGCTGTGATGAAGTTCTTAGTTCGCTTCCTTAACAGCTTTCTGGCATTCTTTAAGCCAGGCTTGTGCATCCGTAATGTTATCGAAACTACACATTTGAAAAAACCGTTTGGTTCTTTTTATCATCTCCTCAGATGAGGCTGCTGCAAATGATTCCTTATCAACTACGTGGGCGTAATAACGTAGCCCTGCAGCTGCGGCCCGAGGCATCCACACTTCTTCAATCCATGTAATGGCATGATCCCAACGGCCAACCAAATTACTGTTGTCGTTTAAGCCATAAGGAGTATGATAGGACTCAAAAGCTTTCAAAACAGCCAAAGAACCTGTTACTACACTTTCCTTGGTAACATATCCATCCCAGTTATTATAGATCCAGTTGTTTTTCTGGTTGTATTCAATAATAAGATAGGGCTTTCCTGTTGATGAGCTTAATTCTTTTATTATCACTACTACTAAAATTAAATGCTTTTAGATAAGGGTTAATTTAACAATAAGCCCAAAAAATAAGTTTAATATTCGGTAAGTTTATAAGCACAGAAATAGAGAGTTTAAGGGGCTTAACCTTCCTGAGCCAAACTTTTAAGCTTTTGTCCGTATGGGTAGGCAGTAAAGCAGGGGCATGGTTCACAACTAAAATTAGATATCTTGGATACAGCTCACCCGAACTTAGTGTTAAGCATTGTTATACCCACTTATAATGAAGCGGCAGTAATAGGCAAGCTGCTGCAGTACCTCTTACAGCACACTAGTCGTAGTGCCGAGGTGATTGTGGCAGACGGAGGTAGCTCGGATGCTACTCAGGCTATTGCGGTTAAGTTAGGTGTGCGTGTGCTGCCTTGTAAGCGGAAGGGCAGAGGGACTCAGATGAACCAGGGTGCTGCTGCTGCTACAGGCAATGTGCTGTACTTTCTTCATGCAGATACATTTCCTCCGACAGACTTTGAAAGGCAGATACTGGAAGTTGTGCAGCAAGGGTATGGCAGTGGTAGTTACAGGTTAAGGTTCGATTTTCCTCATTGGTTCCTGCAGTTAAATGCCTGGTTTACCAGGTTTGATGTAGATGCAATCCGATTCGGAGACCAAAGCTTATTTGTGCGCCGTGCAATCTTTGAGAGCGTAAATGGCTTTAATGAGCAGTTACTGTTACTGGAAGACCAGGAAATTGTCAAAAGGTTAAGAAAGTTTGCGCGGTTTAGAGTTATGCCATACTACGTGACCACTTCTGCCAGAAAGTATCAGCAGCATGGTGTTTATAAAATACAAGGTGGTTATTTTCTTATCTATGGTCTGTACAAACTAGGTGTTGCCCAACAACGGTTAGTACAGGTGTATAAGTGGCTTTTAAGAAAGTAATTTTTATACAGTATAATATCGCACAGCAGCACTCGATTAATGTAGTTCTGCTCTAAACGCAGATGTACGTCTTTTGTAGTGTCTGTGTTTAACTGCTGCTCCTGCAGTTTTGATTCTCAAACCTAAATTTTATAATTTACTGCCTTCATTCCGATTAATATAAACTTATATGAGAAAAAAAGATGTACTATCTTATTCGGCTGCTCTTGCTGCACTGTTGTTAACAGGCTGTAGCTCCTCTACAACAAATGAGAGCGGTGCAGCTGCCACAGCCGAAGCAAGTATTGGGCAAGGGATAGAGCTGGCGAACCTGAATACTACTGTAAATCCGTGCGAAAACTTTTATCAGTACGCCAACGGAGGCTGGATAAAGAATAACCCTATTCCTGCGTCTGAAAGCCGTTGGAGCTCTTTTAATGAGTTAGCAGAAAGAAACAATGCCGTTCTTCGCGAGATTCTGATGGAGGCAGCCTCTAGTGCAACTGCGCCTAAAGGATCGGCGAACCAGTTGATCGGCGACTTTTATGCGGCAGGTATGGATTCTGTAGCCGCTAATAATGCTGGTATCACTCCTGTTAAGCCAGAACTGGATAAAATTGCTGCTGTTAAAACAACAGATGAACTGGTAAGTACTGTAGCTGACCTGAAGACAAAAGGTATTAGCGGGTTCTTTAGCATGTATGTGTCGCAGGATGATAAAATAAGCACCCAATATGCCTTGCAGGCAGGTCAAGGAGGTCTTAGCTTGCCTGACCGTGATTATTACCTAAAAGATGATGATCGTTCTAAAAACATACGCACAGAATATGTGAAGCATGTGCAGAATATGTTCCAGTTATTGGGTGATGATGCTGCGACTGCACTTAAGAAGGCGCAGACCATAATGAACATCGAAACAAGGTTAGCAAAGGCTTCTAAAGCGCGTGCCGATTTGCGAGATCCTTACGCTAACTACAACAAGATGACTATTCAGGAGTTTGCAAAACAAAATGAAAACCTGAAAGTAAACCGGCTTTTAACAGGCATGGGCGCACAGGCAGCAAAAGAAATTATCATTGGTCAGCCAGCTTTTTTCAAGGAACTGAATAGTATGCTTAAATCTGTTCTGCTTAACGATTGGAAAACGTACACGCAATGGCACCTGATTCGTACCTCTGCACCTTACTTAAGCCAGGACCTTGTACAGGAGAACTTTAACTTCTATGGCAAAGTGCTAAGTGGTACCAAAGAGATGCAACCGCGCTGGAAACGTGTTCTGCGTGCCTCAGATGCTGCTTTAGGTGAAGCATTAGGCCAGCTTTACGTACAGAAAACTTTTTCGCCAGAGGCAAAAGCAAAAGCCCTAGAGATGGTGCATAACCTGCAGGAGTCTTTCAGAGACCATGTGCAAGGCCTGGAATGGATGAGCGAAGAGACAAAACAAAGAGCACTGGGAAAACTGGAAGCTTTTGCTGTTAAGATTGGATACCCTGATAAATGGGAGGATTACGAAGGTCTTAACATTAACCGTGAGTCTTATGCAGCTAACGTTATGCGTGCCAGCCAATATGCCTTTCAGGATAACATTGGCAAAATAGGACAGCCGGTAGACCGCCAGGAGTGGTTTATGTCTCCGCCTACAGTAAATGCGTATTACAACCCGTCTATGAACGAGATTGTGTTTCCTGCTGGTATCCTGCAGCCTCCGTTCTTTGACCCTAATGCGGATGATGCTGTGAACTATGGTGGTATGGGGGCTGTAATCGGCCACGAAATGACGCATGGTTTTGATGACCAGGGAGCGCAGTATGATGCTGAGGGTAACCTTAAGAACTGGTGGTCAGAGGCAGATCAGGAGCAGTTCAAAACCAGAGCCAATGCCGTTGCTGATCAGTATAACCAATATACGGTGCTAGATAACCTGCATGTCAATGGTAAGTTAACCTTAGGTGAGAATATAGCAGATATAGGAGGGCTTAACATTGCTTACACAGCACTGCAGAAAGCTTTAGCTAATAAAAATCCTGGCAAAATTGATGGGTTTACGCCAGAGCAGCGTTTCTTCCTGGCCTGGGCGCAGATCTGGCGCATCAATGCTCGTGATGAAGCTCAGAACCAACAGATATTGACAGACCCACATTCACCAGGGCAGTTCAGAACAAACGGACCTGTTTCTAATATGCCGCAGTTCTACGAAGCCTTTGGGTGTGACAACAGTGATAAAATGGTTCGTTCTGATGAGAACAGAGTGAAGATCTGGTAACTAATCAGACAGACTTTAACCAACAAAGAAGCACTGCCAGATGGCAGTGCTTCTTTGTTGGTTAAAGCATCATCAGGCTAGTACACCTTAATTTTATGCGGTACAATCTCTAAAGGCCAATCCTGCCTGTCGACAGGTTCGTTAGCAATGCTGTCTATAATATTTAAACCTTCCACTACCTCACCAAAAACCGTGTATTCTGTATCTAGGTTAGGAGCGCCTCCTATTGTTTTGTAAATTCTGCGCTGCTCAGGTGTGTATTTCATGTTGTGCTCTTTCTCATAAATATCAAGCACATAATCTTCATGCGGCTTGCCATGTACAATATAAAAATTGTGCGACGATGATTCTTTTTCCGGGTTACGTGCATCTCCAAAACGGGAAGCCGCTAATGCCCCTTTCTTGTGGTAGTACTTTCTGTTAAATTCCTGAGGAATTTTGTAGGCACCTTGTTTGGCTGTGCGCTCATCAGAGTCGCCTCCCTGTATCACAAAGCCTTCTATTACCCTATAAAATTCTCCCTGGTCGTAAAAGCCAGCCTTGCTTAAACGCACAAAGTTAGCCCGGTGAAGCGGTGTGTCTTTAAACAGGTGCACTTTCATGTCACCAAATCGGGTACTGATAATAGCATGCGCTTCAGGGTTCTCTTTTCCATAAGCAGTAAGTGAATCCACGACTTCTTCATAAGCTAAAGGCCTTAGCTGAATAGAGTCTTCTGCTTCTTCAGCTATTTGCATAGTGCCCTCTTCCTGCATTGTGGTGTCTGCTGCAACTTCTGTTGGGGTTTCTTCTACAGCGGCTGGCTCTGTCGTTTGGTTACAGGATGCAAAGGGGAGCAGGCTGCCTGTTAGTAGTAGCATGCGTAGGAGAGGAGTAGAAAAATATCTTCTTTTCATGTTAAATGAGTATTGCCAAATTCTAAACTAACATTTTCTGCTCAATTAAGCCATTCGTTTTTTAGAAAGTGTTTTATAAGTAATTTTAATATATTGTAATTTACTAATAATATATAGTTTAGTTATCTGTTGTTAACCTAAGACCATATAGCTGTTACTGTCCAATTAAAAGCTGCTGCCTTAGTACTAGTCAGATCTGTTTGTTCTGGAAGCTTTGTTGATGATCCCTTAGATTTAGTGAGTATATAACATAAGGTCCATGGTAGAAGTTACCTGTTACTGTTTAAAATGTGGATAAATAAATAAGCTGAATTGCTTGTCTATATGTTAGTTATATTCTACTTTAGGATAGGATATAACTATATCTTCTTAATTCCTATTTCACATATAATCTATTTTAACACGTATGAAACAAACTTTACGAGTTCACAATTTAATGCGTTCTATTCTGTTTGGTGCTGCTGTAACAACGGCGGCCTGTACCTTTACTGCCTGTAATAATGAGGCTGAAGACAGTGTGGCGCCACTGGAAGCTTTGCAAATAAGTAGTGATAACGGAGCCGTGATTCCGGGTCAGTATATAGTGGTATTTAAACAAGATGGCAACATGCGTTTAGATGCTACTGCTACCTATGCAGAGCGTGTAGAAGCTGTTCGACAAATTGGCGCAGAACTGTTAATGGCAAATGGCGTGAAAGATGTTGCCATAGAGCAAGCCTATGGTAAAGCAGTGCTAGGAGTAGCAGCCAAACTAACAGATGTAGAAGTACAGAGCCTGCGCACAGATTCACGAGTGGCTTACGTGGAGCCAGACAGAATAGTAACATTAGCTAAACCTGGTCAGGGAGGAGGAAGCACTGCATCTACGCAGGAAGTGCCTTATGGTATTGCCCGTGTAGGCTATGCAAGCGGTGCCGGCAAAACAGCCTGGGTTATTGATACAGGCGTAGACCTGGATCATCCTGACTTAAATGTTGACAGAAATAAAAGCAAAAGCTTTATCACCAGTGGTAAGGATGCCAGAAATGCCGATGATGGTAACGGTCACGGTTCTCATGTGGCAGGTACTATCGCTGCCAAGAATAACACAACAGGTGTGTTGGGCGTTGCCTACAATGCGACAGTAGTAGCAGTTAAGGTGCTTAACTCGCAGGGTAGTGGCGCTTACTCAGGCGTAATAGCTGGTGTAGATTATGTGGCAGCCAACGGTAAGTCTGGTGATGTGGCTAACATGAGCTTGGGTGGACCTGTTTCTCAGGCCTTGGATGATGCTATTCTTAATGCTGCCAATAAAGGGATTAAGTTTGCACTGGCTGCAGGTAATGAAAGTACAGATGCGAATAATTCTTCTCCGGCTCGTGTGAATCATGCGAATGTTTACACTGTTTCGGCGATGGACAGCAACGATAAGTTTGCTTACTTCTCTAACTACGGCAATCCTCCTGTGGATTATTGTGCACCAGGCGTAAGCATTAAATCAACCTGGATGAATAGTGGCTATAACACGATAAGCGGTACGTCAATGGCATCGCCGCACGTGGCAGGTTTGCTGTTGTTAGGTAACATCACGACAAGTGGTTACGTAACTGCTGACCCGGACGGGAAGGCAGACCCAATTGCACATAGATAGTTGTTTGTTATTAAAGTTTAAAGTAAGGTTGATTAGAGACTAGGAGGTTGCCGTTTGGCAGCCTCCTTTTTATTTATGACCCCTAGAGTACTTTCCGCATGACATAATCATTCATCCAGTAAGGTCCAATGGGAATGTCTTCCTGCATGTGTTCCTGATAGCCGCAGTTCTCATAAAACTGCTTTGCCTTATTATAGCGGTTTACATTTAGGTCAAGAACCGCTGCTCCCAGGGCTTTTACCTTTTCCTCTACGCTTGTTATCATTAGTTTCCCGAATCCTTTACCTTGTTTATTTGGCAGGAGGTATATCTTGTTCAGCTTGTATACTTTCTCTTGCAGATCTTTTACAGAGAAAGCTGCAAAGCCGATAGCCTGTTCGTCTTCAAATAGTAGTAGGAAAGTTTGCCCCTCCTGCATTTGTTGTTGTAAAGCCTCAGGAGTATAAATTACCTCAAACATGTAATCAATCTGTTCCTTTGTGAGGACCTCACGGTAGGTGGGTTCCCAGATCTTTTCTGCTAGTAAATTTATGGTTGGTATATCAGACAGTCTGGCTTCTCGTAAGGTATAGTTCATATAGCTTAGTTATACATGAAGTTTAAAGATAAGAGCTGGCAGGTAGAAAACAATTGCTGTGTTTGCTAAAAGTTATAGATTAACAAATACTACTCAACCTAAATATACACCATGAAAGCAGTTTCTTTAGAAGATATAGGGCAACCTGTTAAAGTAATAGATAAGGACAAGCCATCCGCAGGTAAAGGAGAAGTGTTGGTACAAGTAAAAGCAGCCGCCCTTAACCACCGCGATGTCTGGATTCAGCATGGGCAATATGCTAGTATAAAAGTGCCTGCCATACCTGGTTCTGACGGAGCCGGTGTAGTGGCCGAGCTAGGGGAAGGAGTCGAAGAAAGCTGGTTAGGGAAAGAAGTAATCATAGATCCATCCAGTGATTGGGGAGATAACCCACGGGCACAAGGTAAAGAATTCAACATATTAGGCATGCCTCAGGCAGGTACGTTTGCCGAATATGTTAAGGTACGTGCAGACCAACTGCATGAGAAGCCAGATCACCTGAGCTTTGAGGAGGCTGCTGCCATACCCTTAGGTGGCGTAACGGCATATCGTGCCCTGTTTACCCAGTGTCAGTTACAACAGGGAGAGCGGGTATTGGTTACAGGAGCAGGTGGTGGCGTGGCACAGTTTGCTGTGCAATTTGCTTTGGCTACTGGTGCCCAGGTGTGGGTGACCTCTGGTTCAGAAGAGAAAATAGAAAAAGCCAGAGATCTAGGGGCTAAAGGTGGTGTTAACTATAAAACCGAAAACTGGGCAAATGAGCTCAGGAATAAAGCTGGTGGTTTCGATGTGATGATTGACTCAGCAGGAGGAGAGGGATTTGCGCAACTAATAAAGCTGGCGAATCCGGGGGGGCGTATTGGTATTTATGGTCGTACGGCAGGTACTATTAGAGAGCTTAACCCCTCAGAAATTTTCTGGAAGCAGATTTCAATAATTGGCTCTACCATGGGTACGGCTATAGATTTTGCCAGCATGGTTAAATTTATCAATGAGAAGAAGATAAAGCCTATAGTTGATAAGGTGTTACCTCTAAAAGAAGCAGAACAGGCCTTTCGCCACATGGATGAAAGTAAGCAGTTTGGCAAGATAGTGCTAAAGGTAAGTGAGTAATAGGAGCTATGGCTGGTTAAGGAGTGAAAGTAAAGCGGGAGCCTGGTATGTTCAAAACCAGGCTCCCGCTTTAAATAAAGGTCTTATTCCTGCTTCCATTGAAAGCCACAGTTAAAGCACTTGTACTTGTTCTTACTGTTGGCAAAAGGTAAAAAGCTAAACAGTGAATTACTATGCTTCCCCTCTGAAATATTGTCTGAGCCACAGTTAAGGCATTTCTTTGCCTGTACGCTTTCTTCCTGGGTTTCCTCTTCTTCCGAGTCCTCAACAACAAAGAGGTTATTGCTTTCTTTAATATGCGTAAGAATGGCACGAGCTTCCTCTACATCTTGCTCTGGTACTTTAAGCTTTACGCCTCCTACTGCCACGGAGTAAAAGGGTTGCACCCCCACAATATGTTCATCACCTAAAAAGCAAAGGATACCTTCTGCCTCCAGGCGTCCTTTTATTATATGTGCTTCAGTAAGCTCATTAAAAGTCGCAATTGTTATAAGACGCTCTGCCATAAAGCAATGCTATTTTATTTTTTGGGAGGAAGATCGAACGCAACGGCCTCATGTTCCAGGTGCCCTTTATGTGCTCCGTCGCAGAAAGGCTTGTTTTTAGAGAGACCGCAACGACAAAGGGAAACTAATTCTCTGCCGCCTAAACCATATGTGTTGCCGTTTTTGTCAACAATCTCGAAATCACCCTCTACACGTAGAGAGCCATTGTTATTTACAGTGATTTTAGTTTTAGCCATAGTCATCGGATAGTAGTTTTGAACAAATATACTGAAATTAAGGCTATCTACGAGTGGATTCTGATGGAGTCTGATAAAAGAGTACCAAACAAAACCGGCCCCGAATATTATCCGGAGCCGGTTTGCTGTATCTAAGCTTTAATATTAAACTAGTTGCTGTACAAATAAGTGTATGTTTCACTTTTGCCATCAGCAGCTGTCGTAGTCTGGCTTACAGGATAACCACGCTCATCATACATATAAGAAAAAGTATAATTATATGTTTTGTTAATACCATGTACTTCTACTGTAGAAGCAACTACATTATTAGGGCTAATGGCAGTACCCGGCTCTGAATAACTGTAGAGAGGATTAATGTTAGAGTCGTAGGTGTAGGTTGTTGTAGAGAAAAGCTTGGCTTCGTTGTTTGCATCCATTACAAACTGTTGCTCTGTGCCATAGTTGCCGTTCGGAAGCGTCTCAAATGTAGTGTAAGACTTTAGCTTGGATTCTTCCTCTCCCTCTTTACTTTCCTCTACTTCATATACCGACTTCTGTTCCAGTTTATTATCAGCATTATATGCATAAGTAGCATAAGAACTATAAACTAGACTGCTGCCGTTATAGTAGCTTGAATTACTCTTGGTAAGTAAGCCGCTTTCATTATAGGTATAGTCTTGTTCTGAGAGTAATGCATTGTTGCTGCCGGAGTAGGAGGAAGCTTTGGTGAGTTGTCCGTTAGAGTTATACTCAAACAAATCATAAGTCTCTACCTCTCCAGTCTCTTTGTTGTAGTGGTTAGATTGGCTTAGGAGATTGCCTTGGTAGTTGAAAGAAGTAACTTCTACAGAGTCTGCCATAATGTGGGAAATGGAGCCTTGCGTAAGTTCAGGTTGTGCTACTTCAAGATCATCATTCTTTTCGCAGGAGCTGAATGCCACTACACTGAATGCAAGCATGGCATGCATTAGTCTGTTTTTCAAATTCATTGGGCTAAAAGTTGAATAGAATTGTACTTTAGGTTTTATTATTGCGTAATAGTTTAGCGAATAACGGAAAGAAAAGTAAAATAATTGCACTTATTCAGATAGCCTGCTTTAAACATTGGTGAACGTAAGGTATTTTTATGTGTATAGAAGTATAGAAAAAGTAGGGCAGAGTCAGAAAAGAGAAGGAGTAATCTAATTCAGGCTTGCGCTTTGAGCAATGCTCAAAAGCTCGTCTCCGGCATCTATATTATGCCGAAGCTCTTTTTTATAATTAACAGAAACACGTAGTGCTTTCAGGCCTTGTACCCCTTGCATCTCCTCTAGCTCAAGGTGTTCAATTTCTTCTTTAATATAACCTTCTGACTGTAGAAACTCTACATAGCGCATATATTCTATCACCTCTTTTTGCTGTGTATACACTATAGCTATTTTCCCAGGCTGCGTCAGACGCTCTTCTGTACCCTTGATGAAAGCTTTATCAAGACGTTTTTTGATTATTTCGTAACGGATGTTGTTGGCTCCGTCTACATCAAACTTCTTCTCATCTAACCTGAAACGGATAGACAAAGAGTCGCTGTGAACTAATATGAGCTGCGTAATCTCAAGTGGTAGCTTTAGGTTTGCACGTAGCTTTTGAATACGGCGGGCTATTTCGCAACTGAGCATCAGTTGCCACAGGCGCATGTTCTTTAGGTAAATCATCTCAAAATTACCGTCGTTCAGTAAGGAGGCGCCAATGTATATGTTATATTCCAGCCCATCTGTCTTGTACTTCTCGAAATAGTGCGGAAATATCTGTTGTGCCTTTTCTTCCTCACGTTCCAGGAATGAGGATATAGTCTCGTTGATCAGGTAAACACTTTCTTCATAGTCTCTGCGCTTGTTGTAAACCATCTTGTAAGGGTTATTAATGGCAAAGCGATACGCCTGAATAGCAGGTAGTGTTGCCGGATCTTTGGAAGAGAAGTGCTTAAATAACGGTTCAATTTCATTCCGTAGAAACTCAAGCACATTCCCTTCGTCGTCAGAGGCTAGTTCATGCACGATACTTTGGGAGTATTTATCAATCTTAAAAAGTAGTTCATCCAGAATAGAAAGCGACATGTTGTTTTTCGCAGCGAGCACCACTTCTTTTGCCAACACCAGTTGTTCCAATAAATCGCTTTGTATAGACTTATTGCGTTCTACTGCTGAGCTTCTGATATCTGAAGCCCCATACAAGGGATAAATATCTTTGAAAACAATAGGCTCTATTTCAGAGCTAACGTTTCGCTCTATTTTCTCCAGCAGGTTTATAGCTGCCTGAGTAAAGCGCCATTCCACAATGGGGTGAATGGCTGTATATTTTTCCTTGATGATGTTCTGAATACTGCTGCGCAACTCATCTAACCCGCGGTTCATGGCAAGTGCAAACAGCGGCAGTATATCCTTTAGTTTTATTGTTGTAAACGCATTCAGTTCACCTGGTATAGGTGAGGCGAGTTCCAGTAAACCAATGGTGCTGCCCTCGTACTCTAGCGGAGCAACAATCATATTGCGCATACCTGTTGCTAACAACTGCTTTTCTATAGGAGTTGGATTAGGGAACACCTGCAGATCTTCTATGACAATGGTATGCCCTTTTTTAATGACAGGTTCATAAATAGAGCCTTGTATGTCTTGTAGCTTGATGTCACAGTCCTGGGTCAGGATAAGGCCATTCCATATTTTCCGGGCATACGTGGTATCAAATTCCTGTAAAGCTGGGCAAGTAGCTAATCCAAGCCTGATGCCAGGGAGCTGAAACAAGACGCGCAGTTTTTGCTGAAGAGCTTGAAAGCCTTCTTTCGTACTTACAGAATCTCTATCCAGCAGGCTATATCGTAGCGACGATATGGTTTCTTCATTGGTAACATCTGTAAAATCGTAGATAGAAAAGCCTGTAAATTCGAAGTTCTCTGGGGGTAGCTTTAGCATCCATAAGTCTAGGTCGTTATACCTGTTTATCAGAAAGTTTATTTCCTGAACACTAAGCTCTTTTAACTCTCCCCTGGCTTTTACCTCCATAAACTTCAGATCAACATCAAGCTTATAGTGGCGCTCAAGCTCTGTAAACTTGTCTTTCATGGTAAATATGAAAGGCTCATCTACCATAAAGTTGGCGTTGTAGAACTTCTCCAGTATTAAGGTATAGGCAGAGAGCGTCAGGCGGAAAAGTAAGGTTTTATAGTCAACGTTTAGCTTATCAGCATAATCTTCACCAAGCAGATGCAGTTCCTGCAGGCGAGGCGTGGAATAGAAGCTATCGAAATGAAACGGTGCTACGGCAGCTTTTAGATCGTTTTCCCAAAGTGCGTTCGGGAAAATGTCTTCCATTAATATATCTACAGTATCAATGTGTTCCTCAATAAGGTTTATATCAGTGATAGGTTCCAGCAAAGCAGGCGTTTTACGCAGCAGTTCGGAGAGCTGCTGAACTCTTGCTATATTGCAGCTTGGGTCTGTTTTTATTTTGTTTTCCCAATATTTAATAAGAGGCCTGAGGCTAACGGTTGTTTTAAACGGAAATTTATCAGCACTCAGAATAATGCCATCATTGTTCGTGATAGAAACAACACTTTCATGAAAACTACTTCTGTGGTTACTACTCATACGAAGTTGTCTTTAGTATTTCTGATGCGCTTTAACGCTGAGTGCACGGGTAAAATTACCACCAAGCTCACGTGCTTGTTATGACTTATTAACGAAGGTTATTTGTAAAAGATAGTGCAATTTTTGTGTAATACAGTTTATGTTTTTGTAAAGCTTTGTTATAAGGCGTTTTAAGCGTAGCCAGAATGTTTGAAAAAGGATAATATAACTCTGGCATAATATTTATAAGTTTGGATAAGTTGTAGTTAACATATTAACATCACGTATAGAGATTATGAAAAAAATGAAAGGATGGATGCTGTTATTGTCATTTATGGCAGTAGTTTTTGGTGCTAATGCACAAACACAGTCGCAGGTAGAGCAGGACTTAGCTAATTTACGCACCTGGATGCGTGAAAAGTCTAACATAGCAGATAATAAAGTTCGTGAAGAATGGCCGAATGTAAAGCGTGAGTACAAGGAGCTAACAAGTAGCCTGGACCGGAATGCCAGTAAGCTTTCTGATAAGTCAAAGGAAGAGTACAAAGAACTAAAGAGTAAATATAACGAGTGGGAAGAGGAAAATGAAGCTGAAACAGTAGACCTGGACGGTCATAAACTGGAGCGGTGGGAGAAGGATATGACAGGTACTACCCAAATTTCCCGTATCAAATCAGCTAACCTACGCGATGCTTATATGTCGTTGATGGAGTACACACGGGAGTACCGCCGTAACTGGACAGCTTTAGACTGGAAATATGCTGAGTTTGTATATGGGGAGTTGAATTCGAGAAAATCGCAGGTGATGGATAACCTGACGAATGGTGACAAAATTAAAATTGCAGCATTACAGGTAGAGTTTGAGGCCCTTCGTAAAACACACTCTAAATAGTAAACAGTTAAAACTTATAATGCTTTTGCATAGTTTTAAAATGTTCTAAGTTTGATAAAAGTATAAAGCTCCGGCTACTTCTAAGCAAGTAACTGGAGCTTTGTACTTTAGATGGCATTTGAACCTTTTGTGCCTCCTGATGGATCTTCGTTCGGGTGTCTGCCTTGCGGCCCCTTTTTCTTTTGCTGATCGCTCAGGTGACGGTTTTGGCCGTTGTCTTTTTCCTGTCTGTTTTCAGCTTCTGGTCTGCTTAATTTGTCTTCTCCTTTATTATGTCCTTTTGTCATAGCTTTCAATTGTTTAGTTCTTACATAAACTTACGAGGCGCAGAGGTAAGGGTTAAGGCTACTTTTTATGTATCAACATAGGTGTGTTGATAAGTGGTAACCATTTGTCTATAACTCGGGCAGGGCAATTGGCTAAAAAACTCTACTTTTGTACCCGGCTTTTACCAAAACCATTTATTAATTACCATGCATATTGCAATAGTTGGCAACATAGGTGCCGGCAAAACTACTCTGGCCACTAAACTGGCCCAACATTTCAATTGGGATCTTTACCTGGAGGCTGTAGATAATAATCCTTACCTGAAAGATTTTTACGAGGATATGGAGCGATGGGCTTTTCACTTACAGGTGTTTTTTCTGAACAGCCGTTTTACCCAGGTGCAGCAGATACAAGCAGCTAAGCACGACGTAATTCAGGATCGCACCATTTACGAAGATGCTTTTATATTTGCTAAGAACCTGCACCAGTCTGGTTTAATGAGCACCCGCGATTACGAAAATTACTTTTCTCTTTTTCAGTCTATGATCAGTATGGTGAAAGCACCGGACCTGATGATTTACCTGAAGGCAGACCTGCCAAAGCTTATTGGGCAAATAGAAAAGCGAAACAGAGACTATGAAAGCAGCATCAGCATAAACTACCTTCGTAACTTAAATGAGCATTATAACTCCTGGATGAGCAGCTACGACCAGGGTAAGCAACTGGTAATTGATGTGAATAACATGGACTTTGTAACAAACCCGGAGGATTTAGGGGCTATTATTGAGAAGATTCAACGAGAGTTATTTGGGTTGTTCTAGTCTGAGGGTTAGTTGCTTTACTCTCTTATTCAACAAATACATGTTCTGAAATTCAGATACATTTAATAAAAAACCCTCCGGTTGAAACCCGGAGGGTTTTTTATTAAATGTGTTGGAGACTTAAAATGCAACGCCTAAAGTAAAGCCTAAGCCTCTGATTCCTGCAAAGGGGGCATCCCCTTTTAGGTTTACTCCACGATCTGAAACAGTAGCTTCAAGACTAGCTTTGCCGTTCAAATGGTCATTTATAGATTCTATTTCTTCTTTCAAGGCATCTTTATCCTCCGATGTCATAAGGCTTAAATCCGCGAGAACTGGCATGCTAACTTGCGTTTTACCATAATGGGCGCCAAGTATGTACCAATCGAAAGTCACTCTTTTAGCAATTAACCATTGAGCACCGATCATTAGTCCGCCTCCGAACCCTTTTATAGTCCCATCAAAGGGAAGAGTATAGGTTTGGTCGTAAGCTTCATAATCGTAAAGGTATGCAGCTTTGGCATTCATGTAACGCCCGTACAGCGAGAGGTAAAAGCCACGTGCTCCAGGATGCTTCCCGGTATAAAACCTGACTTCACCAGTAAGGCTGTTGCTAGCTACAGTGGCTAAGTTCATGTACTCTATTGTTTCATCATCTTCATCCATAAACTTGTCTGTTACTTTTTCTACTAAAAAGACAGAGGCCACCTCAGTCTTAGGCATAAAACTGTAGCCGGCAACAAAGGTTATTTTTCGGGTAAGGGAGCGTTCATAGCTTAAGCTGTAGTTTTCTAGGGCCAGCGAAGAAAGGTTAATTTTAACAATGTTCTTTCTGAAAACATCTTTTTGGATCGTGTCCGGTAAAGCCGTCTCCTGAAACTCGGCTGACGCAGGTAAAGACTGTAAGGTGTCTGATGTTACTTCATCTGGGAAATAACTCGTTTGTGCAAAAGAATGCAATACTGATAAAAAGAAAACAAGGGTAAAAAGTTTTTTCATAAAGTATATTTTTAAATCAAAAATATACTTTGTTTAAGTATAGTAACAAGTTAATATGATTTATTTTTCAATATTATTTGATAAGTCATATATAATGATTATATACTGATATATAGCCTGTTAAGGTCGTGTGGATGGTGCTTTGTGTCTGCTCTTGTTATAGTAGTATAGGCTTTCGTGCAGCTGTTATATTTGTCCTTTTCTAATATTTAGAAGGCTGTTGAAGTAATATTTAGTTACCAATGTTGCTAGCTGCTGTTGTTCGTAGAATTCTAAAATAAAAATAATGAGCAGGCACGTGAAGGATACCACTCCTGTGTGTTTGTCGAAACAACAAGCTAAATGAAGTACGATTATAAAATAACTCTGCCAATCTTACCTGCCAAAACATGACAAAGTCACGACTCCATCCCTGGCATGTAGCTTTGGTATACCTACTGTTTGTAAAGCAGAGGTGCAAGGGAGGCATTGTAAGTTTCCTTTATCTCTTCCTCCTAATTCACTATCTTCAAGCTTAGAACAAACTTATCTATATTATGAAGCCACGCCACCTATTATTTGCTTCTGCTATAGCAGTAGCAGCTTTTGGCTGTACCAGCAAAACAACAGAAGAAGCCAATAACAACACTGCAGAAGCTGTGCAATCGGATGATGATATCCAGCATAAGTTAGATATGTATACTTCTGTGCGACTTACTTCTGACCTCAGTGCATTGAGTGAAAGTGAGAAAAAGATGATTCCGTTACTGATAGAAGCAGGACAGGTAATGGATAAGCTATTCTGGTATGAAGCCTACGGCAAAAGCGACTCTCTTTTATCAGCTTTGAGCAGTGATGCCGCAAAACAGTTTGTAAAAATAAATTATGGTCCTTGGGACCGCCTGAATGATAACGAGCCCTTTATAGAGGGAGTAGGGCCAAAGCCTGATGCTGCTAATTTTTATCCGCATGATATGACAAAGGAAGAGTTTGAGCAGGCGAACTTACCTGATAAAACCAGCCAATACACTTTTCTACGTCGTGATGAAAATGGAAAGCTAATAACGGTGCCGTACCATATTCAGTTCAAAGATGAGGTGGAACGTGCAGCAGGGCTCTTAAAGCAGGCGGCTAATCTGGCTGATGATGCTGGCTTAAAAAGGTACCTTAACCTGCGTGCACAGGCCTTGCTGACGGATAATTACCAACCAAGTGATCTGGCTTGGATGGATATGAAGAATAATACGATTGATGTGGTAATCGGTCCGATAGAAACATATGAAGATAAGCTGTTCGGTTACAAAGCAGCCCATGAGACATATGTGCTTATCAAAGATATGGATTGGAGTAAGCGTTTGGAGAAATATGCTTCCTTTTTGCCAGAGCTACAGCGGGGGCTACCGGTTGCAGCGGCTTACAAGAAAGAAATGCCTGGATCTGATGCAGATCTTAACGCTTATGATGTGGTATACTATGCAGGAGATTGTAACGCAGGGAGTAAAACCATAGCCATTAATCTGCCGAACGATGAGGAAGTGCAGTTGAAGAAAGGTACTCGTCGCCTGCAACTCAAGAATGCCATGCGTGCTAAATTCGACAAGATAATGGAGCCTATTGCCGATGAGTTGATTGTGGAGGACCAGCAGCGACATGTAACTTTTGATGCGTTTTTTGCCACCACTATGTTCCATGAAGTGGCACATGGTTTAGGTATTAAAAATACAATCAATGGAAAGGGAACTGTGCGTGAGGCCTTAAAGGAACATGCTTCTGCCTTGGAAGAGGGTAAGGCTGACATTCTGGGGCTGTATATGATTACACAGCTGCACGAGAAAGGTGAAGTAGAAGGTAGCTTGGAAGATTATTACACTACTTTTCTGGCTGGTATCTTTAGGTCTGTGCGCTTTGGTGCGGCCAGTGCACATGGTAAAGCCAATATGGTGCGTTTTAATTTTTTCAGGCAAAATGGTGCTTTTGAGCGCGACCAGCAGACAGGCAAATATCGGGTGAACTACGTAAAAATGAGTGAAGCCATGAATAAGCTGTCAGAGCTTATATTAACCCTACAGGGTAATGGCGATTATGCTGGTGTAGGCAAACTGTTAGATGAGCAGGGCCTTGTAAGCCCACAGTTGCAGTCTGATCTTGACCGCTTGAGCCGTGCCAATATTCCTGTTGATATTGTTTTTGAACAGGGAATAGAAGTATTGAGTTTAAAATAAAAATAAATATTGTGCAATTTAGCCCAGCCAAAGCGGTTGGGCTTTTTGTTTCCTTGCTGATGTCTCAATAACACTGCCGAAAAAAGTGTTAACTATTTTATTGAGATACAATTTTAGGGATAACAGGCTGATTGTTAGTATAAGGATACACTTTTTAAGGGAACATGCTGATGCTGAAGCTAGTATGTGAAAATATAATTGCTTTGAACACAACAATTTATGATTTATAAGAGTATGTTAAATTTCGCAACATATTATAAATCAATAAATTAATACTTATGAAAAGCTTTTATGATTATAACAGAAACAATCCGGAGGAACGAAGGGAAAGAAACCTGTTGTATCCAGAAATGGCCAAGTTCCATATTGCATTACGAGAAGAGCTAGGCGAAGAGGAATACCAACAATTTTACCGTGCGGAGAAAGAGGCCAACAGGCGAGTAGCTCCAGCTTTGTTAAACCAAACCAATAGTAGATGGGCGACTGTTTAAATTACGTAAAACATTAAAAAGGCAAACTGTTCATAGTGCAGTTTGCCTTTTTAATTTTAAATAACTCGAGTTGCGATTTAGATGCA
>NZ_JAJJWI010000022.1 GCF_020907275.1 Pontibacter silvestris
CTTTTTATACCACCCCAACCACCCATCGGCCAAAGCCTTAATTACGCCCCTACCGACTAAGGGGCTTCAGTAGTAAATAAATAAGAATCATCAATGCGCTGGCTTGGCCAACTATGCCAGACTCTCCTGAAATAGTCTTATATTAGAGATTAATATTCTTAAATCAGGCTAGAACGCTATGTTTTTTCTTCACTTATAGTTATCGCCTTTATCTTTAGTCTCTTCCTACTAATTAATAACTTCTTTCTTTGTCTGTCTTTTGTTTTCAGCCTTAGTATGAATGGTTAAATAGAAACAATATCCTAAAACAATTATTCAGGTGAAGAAGTAACATCTTTAGATATTAAGTATATATTTATAAAGCTATCCTTTTAGGTTTAGGTATGAAGGATCAATATCGACGATCTACCTCGATACAAAAGATCAAATTTGAAAATAGCTTTAAATACTTCTGCAGGAGATAATGAGCAGACTAAACAGATACCAACTTACTTTTTTAAGGTGGCGCAGCAGGCAAAGTAATAACCGTATTCTTCCTTTTGTACTAAGTGTGGTAATTGGTTTAATTGTAGGCCTTTCTGCTATTCTTATCAAAACAATTATATTTTACTTTGAGCAATATGCCGTATATTTTGCTCCGAAACTCCTGTACTTTCTATTGCCATTGATAGGCTTTTTACTGGTAACATTTTTGAACAGGAACGTTTTCAGTAAAACGGCCTCTTTTAGTGGTGCCCGTAATGTAATAGAGTCAATCGAAAAGAATTCTTCTATCATAAAGTTCAGGCTAATTTATTCAAAATTTATAACGACAGGCCTTACTATCGGCTTCGGAGGTAGTTCAGGCGTTGAAGCTGCTATCATAACAAGTGGTGCTGCGGTAGGGTCTAACGTTGGTCAGTTTTTAGGCTTAGGTTATCGCTTACGCACGTTACTGATTGGTTGTGGTGTGGCGGCAGGTATCTCGGCTGTCTATAACGCACCGATGGGAGGTTTTATTTTTGCTTTAGAAACAATACTTCCTGAATTTACTCCAACTCTTTTGATTCCGCTGTTAGTAGCGGCTGCTACTGGTAAAATACTATTTGAGTTTATAATGGGGGAACACTTGCGCTTTAGTGTACCATTAACAGACTTTGATTATAATCAGATCCCGTTGGTTATTTTATTGGGAGTGCTGGGTATGCTTCTGTCCACTTACCTGCTCCGGACCTACAGTTTTTGCTTCAGGTATTTCTCCATGATAAAGAATGACTATTTGCGAGCTTTGGTAGGTGGAGTTGCCCTAGGCAGTATAATCTTTCTATTACCTCCTATGTATGGTGAAGGATATGTTAGCATTGATGCCTTGCTAAACTCAGAGGAACGTTCTTTATTCATTAATTCCCCTTTAGCCGCATTACCAAGTACAACCTGGCTTAATCTCGGGTTCTTCTTTCTCATAACTATGGCAAAACCTTTGAGCACAGGCATATGCGTAAGTTCAGGAGGAGAGGGGGGCTACTTTGCCCCTTCTATTATTACAGGAGGCTTTTTAGGTTTTTTCTTTTATAAGTTGGCAGTGCTTATTTTTCCTTATTATGGTTTAAACCAGGCAACTTTTATGTTTCTGGGCATGGCCTGTATTTTTGCCTGTATTATGAATGCTCCTGTTACTGCAATATTCCTGGTGGCAGAGATTACGCAGGGTTACCAGTTGTTTGTACCGTTGATGCTGGTTTGCGCTGTGTCCTACTTTCTTAAATACTATGTTGAAAACCTGAGCAAGAGCGTAGAACAACCTAAAGCGCAAGGTAAGGCTTTTAGAATAGACCGCATTTTGCTAAACCAGTTAAGCATTAGGCAACTGATTGAAGAAGACCATGCACCTGTTTATGAAGAAGCATCTTTAAGGGCTATTGTTGAGAACCTATCTAACGCTAACAAGAATGTGCTGCAGGTAATAGACGAAGAGGGTAATCTTAAAGGAATAATAACATTGAATGATATACGAAAGAGCCTTGGTGAAACATCGAATTATGATATTATTTTGGCTAAAGATTTGATGCAGCCACCATTAATTACGGTTGATATTGATGAACCCGCTTCTGAAGTTCTCGATAAATTTGATAAGAATAATTTATGGTCTTTGCCAGTGGTCAGGAAAGGGAAGTTTAAGGGATTTATCTCTAAAAACAGGCTTTTAACACAGTACAGAAATGAACTTACTCGTGTAAACCGCTTTTTCTGATAAATAGAATGAGAAAAGATTCATAGGGTAAGGAAATCAAACACTATTTAATTTAGCCTTTCGAGAAGTATCTGCTTATCATAATTCTTCTCCTCTGTACTGCAAGAAAAACAGGAAACAATTAAGCTGAAAAAAAAAGTAAACAATTTTATATTATAACTTCAGGCTTACATTTTTATGTAAAGCTTTAAGTTTTAAAGATAAGCCATCTCTTTGTTTGCTATCTACTTACTTTTAACATTTTCATTTGATATGATTTACCCTGATAGACAGCAGACACAAAAATGGTTTCTTGATCATATTGCTGTTCAAGCATAAGGGGAATTTTATTATTACCTTCTTCAAGTACAAGCGTTTTTCGCATCAGTATCCGGCCTGTTACATCTGTTAGCGTGACGTAAAGAGGTTCTTTTGCTATCGCGTCCAACTCTAAAATAAATTCTTTTATAAAAGGGTTTGGATAGGAGATAATGCCCATATTACCTTCAGTAATATCAACTGCCCTAATTACAGAATAGGAGGTAGCTGCATCTGAGTCAATTTGTTTCAGACGGTAGTAGCGGGTGCCATTACCAATAGTTGTATCTGTAAATCTATATTGTTGCCTGACTTGTGAATCAGGACCATGACTGGCTACAAAGCCTATACTTTGAAATGATTGTCCATCATAAGAAATCTGTACCTCAAAGCCTTTATTGTTCTGCTCCGATACTGTTTCCCATGTAAGTAACACATGACTTTCTTTCTTATACACCTGGAAAGAACTGATACTTACTGGATATGTACTAGCGTCAGGCTGATGAGCACCAATACTAAAACTGCTACGATCTAAAAGACTGGTTCCAAAAAAGTCAATTTCGCCGACATCTACAATATCAAAAGCTTCCTCTTTTAGATTCAGCCCCTTACCAATCATACCAGAGGTGGCTTTAAGTTTATAACTGGAAAGGTTGTAAAGCTCCCTTATGTTAAGGATGTCAGTTTCTTTGCCTGGATCTTCTAGCTCCGGATCAATTGAAAGCCCTAATTCACTACCGTTTAGTTTCTCCTGCTCTGTTGCATTTCTCCATTCTGGTAAAGAAGAATACAAAACTCCAGCCGAATTTATGTTAAAACTACTGCCACCTGACCAGTAGTTATTTCCTCCAAAATGAACACCTGTGTCCTTTTCCTGACGAACCAGTTCTAAGCCATCGGTAGTAAAGAAAATGTTGTTTTGTATTTTAGTATTAAAAATGCCACCGCTTTGAATATATATCGCCTTTGGAGACCCAGTGGCAGGCTTGGTAAGGTAAACAGTGTTGTTATAAATATGTGCATTCTGAATACCTCCATTAGCGCCAGTAGACCAAAGCTGAATAGCACCATAGCTGTTTTTGCGTCCATCATTTTTACTGATATTGTAGCGGATAGTAATATTTTTCATTTCAGGAGCATTCTGAAACTGGGCAATCAGGTAACCTGCACCATCATTATCATGTGAATAATTATATTGTAGAATAGAGTTGGTGCAACCGCCATCAAGATCAAAACCGCCCCCGTCTTTTCCGGAACTTGTTTTGTTATGGTGTGACTCATTAAATTGAATCACCAGGTTATTACATTGATACCCCCAGATACCCACTGGGCCACCATATGGCCATGAATTATTTTCCCCATTGTTGAAAGCCTCACAATATTCTACTAAAGCTCCGTCTACTCCTCCTATTAAAATACCATTTCCGGTATGAGAAGTTGGTTTATTATGTAAACCCAAATTATTATATACAATATTATAGCTTAAATAGAAATTTTTGTGGCAAATGGTCTGATCTGCATACGTAATAATGCCTACATCCCCATTATTATGAACAGTACTACGAGTGATAGATACTTCTTCAAATCCTCCTATTGCATTGTCAAGACTCATGATAGAAATTCCAGCATTTCTATAGCCCGAAACATCGACATTTTCTATATGAATGTAGTGCAGCATATCATTTAAATCTGTATGAAAAAAAATGCCTGTTCCGTTATTACCTGATCCACTACCTTTAAAAATTAGGTCCTTGATTTTAAAGCCTTCACCGTTATATACTTGAAGCCCTGATTCATCTCCACTATATATTATAGCCCTTCCATCACCAAAAGATCCTATGGTTATTGGTTTTTCTTCAGTACCAGATACTGTGGCATGACTGCCATTCTGCTCAGGTCCAAAATAGATCTTACTCTCAAAGGTCTGTCCTCCTTCAAACAGAATGATGTCTCCAGGGATAAAGGTTGTTGTATAAATGTTCGCTGTACCTTGCCAGGCCTCATCTATCGAAGTTCCGGTATTATCATCATCACCGCTGGTAGCACTTATATAGTAAGTTTCAGCTAAAGCGAAGTAAGCTCTTGTTGCTAATAGCAAAAAGAAAAAACAGGACTTCAGATTCATAAATATTAATTCAAAAGAATATTAAGTTTGAAACAACAAGTTCATTATGAGCTTTATACAGCTAGTAACTATTAAGGATGATTAAATAGCAATGAAATAAATAAGCTATATAGTTATGCTAATATATTAAAACTATGCATATACCAATATATAATATTGAATAATTCAGGAATAAAGTCTATAAAATTTTATTAGCTTAAATTTATAATCAAAAATACGATTTAACTCGCTGCAGTTAAGACAATAGATATTGTAGATGATTCATTGAAACAGTTACAGGACTTTCACTAAGAGGTTCGGGAAGAATATATAGCCAGTACTTTCTTACTGTTACAGATTAACCTGTAGAAATAAATGGATCAGGTAAAATTGAGCTTGAGGTAACAGCTACTGAGGTTATTACACGTGTCTCAGGCTCAGGGGAAGTGAAACTAAAAGGGGAAACGCAACAGCAGAGTGTTTACCTGAGCCAGTCAGGTAAACACTCTGCTGTTGGTCTGCATGCTCAACACGAAATCGTAAATCTAGCAGGTTCTGGTACTGCTGAAGTAAGAGCAAGTAAAACGTTGACAGTAGACTTAGCTAGCAGCGGTAGTGTGTACTACTATGGTAACTCAGGTATAAACACCAATATTAGTGGTTCAGGAAAAGTTTTAAAAAAAGGTTAAACTCTAAAATTAACATCTTCTCAGGATCATCATATACCTTAAATTGCAAGCAAATATGAGAAAAGCTATCAAGTTCATAGAAAAGTTTAGACATGGGCGACAGTATAAGTTCTGTTACTAATATGTTCTTGGTAGTTCCCGGGGTCAAGAATAAGGGGAAATGTGACCATTCTTTATCAGGAAAGCTTTTTCAGCTTTGTCCAGAATTTCTTCTTTACTGTCTGAATAGGCTTCTATAATACGATAAGGCTTTTCAGAAAAGGCCTCGTCTAGCCGTTTTAACTTTTCATTGTTCTTACAGGCCTTACCTAAGACTTTATAAGTGTTGTTCGTATATGCTACCCTTGTTCCGGCAAAACCATCTACTTGAAACAGCTTAAAAAGAGGCTTTACATAAAGTTCAAGTCCACCTGTAGCACAAAATATTTTGATACCTTTTTCACGTAACTCATCAAAATGTTTTTTTAGTTCCTGATTAAAGTTGGCAGGATATTCACGTTCCCAGAATTCAGCAGCATATTTTTCCACCTGGGATGGAGGTAGGTCATCTAAATAGTTAAAAAAGTTTTCTTTAAACTCTGTCTTATTTACCTGGTGGAGCTTTTTTAACACTTTATAAAAAGCCATCTGGAAAACAAACCACAGTCTTTTCGGTCGTTTTAAACAGATAAATTTATAAAATTCATCCTTTGAACTTTCGTTATAAAATGTGCCATTAAGGTCAAACACTACAACTTTAACTTCCCCACTAGTAGCCATTATTTCAAACACAATTGTTAAGCTTTACTATCACGTTATGTAGTGGTGTTTTGTTCTCCTTTATATGAGAAATCAGCCTAACGTGAAGCAGAAGTACAAACTTTAAATAAGTTATTTTGCAGCTTTACTGAAAATGATAAATTTAGAACTGGTTTAGCTCTGATTTAGTTATATCTTGTTGAGGGAAGATAAAATAATATGATGTTAGAATATTCGATGTTCCGTAAGCTTCCTACCTGGAGCCAGGCAGAAGTAGTAACTAAAAGAGGAACTTTATTAGCTGAACGTAAACAAGAAGAATGGTCTGTTTTACTTTATTCATTTAATAATTTCTTTGTTGAGCTTTGGGTAAAGGATCATTTAAAAATAACTACCACTTTCCAGAAAACCGCCAGCACCATAGCCATTGTAGAACCTTATATGGATGGAATCGACCTGGATGATTTTATGGAATTTTAAGCATGAAGCCAATAGCAGCCAGTTTGTTAAAATAAAGCTGCTGTTGGTTTGCTTTAAAATATGCATTCATGTTATCTTACTTACTAATCTCAAGTTGCCATTGGAATCTGTCTGTACACAATAGATATCCCCGAAAGCCACTTTTATATCAAACGACGAAATAAGAGGTAAATCTTCCATAGCAGCAAGTATAATCCGGATCACACCACCATGTGTTATGACAGCCACTTTATCAAAAGGCTGCTGTGTTATCTCAGTCCAGAAACGCATTACCCGTTCCTGCATTTGCACCATATTTTCTCCATTAGGCGGAGAAACATTCACAAAATCCTGCATCCACGGATCTAGTTCTTTCTGATCAACAGTGTCCCAGGTTTTGCCTTCCCATTGGCCAAAGTTTACCTCGTAAAGCCGTTCGTCGGTTTTGTATACTGTAGATATGTGGCGGGCAAGTGTGGCACAGCGTGAAGAAGGGCTGGAGAATACAGCATCGGGTTTAGCTGGTAGTTTCTGAAGCATATTATCTTTTTCTTGATTGAAAGAAGCTGCCAAAGGCACATCGGTGCGACCATAGATAGTTCCTTTGACAATAGCAGGTGTTGTATGGCGAATCAGGTAAACTTCCATAGCAATATACTTGTCAGGTAAATCAGAACTTCGCTTACCTGCTGAGTGGCTCCGAGACAGTCGCCGGTGTAGCCGCCTATCCATTTGCTGAAGTAGTTGCCGAGGTATAGCTTAAGCACGAATAGCGGAAACAGGAGGAGTAACAGTGCTGGTTTTAAAGTTGCTACTGAAAGCGCAAGCAATGGTACAAGTGCGAAGGTTGCTCCAATGTACAGGTTATACCTCTCTACAGCCTGGGCAACAGGTTTTACTTTGCTCTCTGAGAGCCGCACATAAGGGTGTGTGAAGATGAAAGTACAAGCCACAAAGCGGCTCAGGGAGTGGGCCATAACAAACAGCAGGATGAGGACCAGCGGCTGCGAAGTAGAAAGGCTTACCAGCGGTTGCAGCGACAAAAATTTTGTTCCAAGAAGAAGGATCAACCCCACGACACCATAGGTGCCAACGCGGCTGTCTTTCATGATCTCCAGTATCCTCTCTTTAGTCCAGCCGCCACCAAAACCATCACAGGTATCGGCAAAACCATCCTCATGAAAAGCGCCTGTAGTAATAACAGAAGTTACCATGGACAAGAGTATCCCCAGTGAAGGACCAAACAGAATGTTACCTGCCAGAAACGTAAATGCTGCGATACACCCTACCACCCAACCTACTACAGGTAAATACCTGGTAGACTGATTCAGTAGAGAATCCTCATGGCCAACCCAACCGGGGCAGGGGAGGCGAGTGTAAAACATGATCGCTGTCAGAAAAACATTCAGTTCTCGTTTCATATCAGGACTTATTACTTACGCCAGCGCTCTCAAAGCTCGCCATCTCATAAAGGAACGTAACAGCGCTTTGTAGCAGCGGATAGGCCACGGCACAACCTGTACCTTCGCCCAGGCGCATGCTAAGCCGTAGAAGCGGTGTTGCCTTTAGTTCTTGCAGTAAGAGCGCGTGCCCCTGTTCATCAGACTGGTGGCAGAAAACGGCATAAGGCATGATGTTGGCATCCATTTTATAGGCACAAAGAAAGGCAACAGAAGAGATAAAACCATCTACCAATACAAGCATACCTGCGCTGGCAGCCTCCAGCATAGCCCCAGCCATCATCGCTATTTCAAAACCACCAAAAGCCTGCAACACTTTAAGAGGATGGTTTGCTACGTTCTGATGAAAGTCCAGCGCCTGCTGTAGTACCCTATTCTTTTTCTGAAACTGCATATCGTCTAAACCCGTGCCTCTACCAGTACACAGTGCCAATGGTATGTTCAGAAGTTTACTCATTAGCACGGCTGCTGACGAGGTGTTTCCGATACCCATTTCCCCAAAACCGATCACATTGCAATTTTGCTGTTTTATTGCTTGCACGATTTCTTTCCCCTTCGCCATGCATGCCATACATTCTGCTTCAGACATAGCAGTTTCATTCAAAAAACTCCTGGTGCCATAGTTTATTTTCGCCTGTATCAGTTGTGGATGTGGTTCAAAGTCATGGTCAACGCCGGCATCTACAAGCGTAAGCTGTATGCCGTGTTGCTTTGTGAAAACATTAACAGCTGCTCCACCACCTAAAAAGTTTAATACCATCTGATACGTTACTTCCTGTGGATAAGCACTTACGCCTTCGCTGGCAATACCGTGGCTGGCAGCAAACACAACCATGTGTGGGTGCTTCAGCTGCGGCTCTAACGTTTGCTGAACAAGTCCGATCTGTAGTGCCAGCTTTTCCAGTTGCCCCAGCGCGCCGAGTGGTTTTGTTTTGTTATTGATCTTGTCCAGCAGTAGGGCTTTTATTTGCTGGTCGGGTAGGGAAATGGTTGGTAGAAGCATTTTAGAAAGTCTGAACAGAGGTTATTGTGCTTTGTCGGTTTTATTAAGTTTATCTGCTTGTATCAAAAATTAAAGAAGTTAAGCTCAAGGCTGCTTTTTCAGGTACAGGGGCAGACCAGAAACCATGAAGATGGCCTCCGATGCTTTGGCTGCCACATACTGGTTTGCCCAGCCCTGAAGGTCTGTGAACTTACGGCCTACTTCGGTGTCGGCATGCAAGCCCATGCCAATCTCGTTTGAGATGATCACGAAAGTACCTGGAAGTAAGCTGATCGCATCAATTTCTTTTTTGAATGCAGTTAGCGACCGCTCCAGGTCACTCTCGAAGTCCATGAAAAAATTGGTAAGCCAGAGCGTGACGCAGTCTATCACAACTGTGCGGTGCTGAAGCGGGAGCTGGTGCAGGTCTTTATAGGCCTCGTAATTTGTCCACTCCGGCCCACGCTCATCCTGGTGGCGCTGCACACGCTGCCTGAATTCCTCATCCCAGATTTTGGCCGTCGCAAGATATACAGGATTGGGACTTAAGCCTAAGGCCATGTCCTGTGCAAACCTGCTTTTGCCGCTGCGTGCTCCTCCGGTAATAAACGTGATCATGCCTGCTTGTCGTCTGGTTCAGTTTTTTTAAAACGCTTGTATAAAAACAGTTGCCATTTCTCTTCTGCTACACCGGCTTTGTCCATCTCGGCCCGGGCCAGTGTAAAGAACAGGTCCGAGAGGCGGTTAATATAAGCTGGGATAGCATCGTGTACTTCATCTTCCCGCATCAGCGTGACTAGTCTGCGTTCGCCCCGCCTCATCTGTGTGCGCACCATGTGGCACAGCGCGGAGATTTCGTTGCCGCCCGGCAGCAGGAAGTAATCCGAAGCGGTTTGCATGTTAGACTCCAGTTCATCTATCCAGGTTTCACAAAAGGAGGCACCATCCTCAGGCAACGGGTTCGTGTTTATTTTCTTGGCATCAGAGGGGCGCGCCAGGTGCGACATCATATCCATCATGTCTTTCTGTATCTTGTGCAGGTTTGGTTGCCAGGCGTGGTCGTTACCCAGCTTTACTCGCAGTAAACCTATCGTTGAATTCACCTCGTCTAGCGTGCCGTAGCAATTTACACGCACATCATCTTTATAAACCCGCTTGCCGCCAAAAAGCCCCGTGGTACCTTTGTCGCCTTTCTTCGTGTATATTTTCATCTGTATTAAATTTAAAGTTCTTCTGTTGATTTGGTGCGATTCTTTCAGACATGCACTTAAAGATAGCCTGCATCAGCTTAAGAAAAAGAAACCGGCAGAAACATTATGGTTTCTGCCGGTTAGGATAATTTAAAAATTAATGCCGTAACGAAGGGCATAATTTCGGCCCAGCAGGTTAAAGCCGCGTTTCTCGTAGTAGTTCTCGTCCGTCAGGTTTTTGACAAACAGCGTCAGCGAATGTCGCTTGGCATAGGTATAAGACGCTGAAAAGTCCATCACCATAAACGGCGGATATTTTATCTCCGGATAGGCTGGATCATTGAAGTCGGTGTCTTTTCTGTAGCCAACATAGCGGCCATTCAGGCGCAGGTTCAGGCCTTTCAGGTTATTATACTCCAGACCGTAGCTGCTTACAAGATCAGCTACATTGTAAATGTCCTTTTTCGTTTCAGAACCATCAGCATTAATGGTTACTTCCTCTGCTGTAAAATTGTAGGCGTTATTGGCAAACAGGCGCAAAGAATACTGGTAATCGCTTAGGGCTCCGAAATCATAGCCTAATTCTATTTCTAAACCACGAATGTCAGCTTTGTTGGCGTTTGTGTAAGTGATAGAAGATATAATAGGTTGCCCGTTCACAGTTTCTCCGTTCGCAGCTGCTACCGGAGATGTTTTGGTGATACGGTCTTTGATGTGCGTGGAGAAGTACGTTACATCAGCAGAGAAACCGGACTCCAGCTTCTGAAAACGCAGACCAGCATCCCAGGTAATGCTATTCTCATTCTCCAGGTTGGGGTTCCCGTACGTTACAGAAGCACCATTCGCAGACGAGGCCACAGAGTATCCGGCTACATTATAAGCATCAGGTGTTACAAAAGCTCGACCTGCTGTGGCATGTACAGTAAGAGGCTCTGTAAACTGGAACTGTACTCCTAAGCTTGGGCTGAAGAAAGGGTTCGTTTCTTTCCCTGGTACATACTTCGTCAGTAGTGGTGTATTCTTGATATCAAACGTGATAAAGTCGTAGCGTGCACCCGGCGTTATTATCAGTCTTTCCTTCAGAAAGCTTAGTTGCCCCTGTACATATATGCCCGTTGAAATCAGGCTATAGTTTGGGTTGTAGGGAGCTACATCGTTGCCGTCCACGCTAAAAGAGCGTGACTTGGCAGTTGCGTTAGTGTAATCTATACCGGCAGTTATGGTATGGCGGCCGATTTCATACACATCTTTTAACTGCAAGCCTTTCCATTCTGAACTACTACGGTATGAGCGGTAAGATGCTATAGGCGAGGTTTCGCCGGTAGTCCAATCTTGGGTATAAAGGTTATAGGTATCGGAAGTTTCCTCTGCGGCATAGCCACGCAGTAGCAACTGATGCCCAGCCACATTGCCTGCTATACTTAACTCGCTGTTATACCTGTCGATGTCTTTGCGGCCTGGCTGTGAGTTTCCAGCATCAATGTCACTTGCCGTTTCTACATTGTTTGCCAAAAAGCGTTCGCCTTTCAGGTCTACGCGCCAGTTATCGTTTAGCTGATACCCAAGCCTCAGGCTTCCGGTGTTATAACTTAAACGGGTATAGTCACGGCGTTCGCCGTCACCTCGGGTATCGTCCACATCCACATAAGCAGGGTCCTCGTTGGCGTACTTTTTCCTGGCTTTGTCGGCATCCAACCAGTCACGGAACAGGTTGCCATCTCCTAATTTGTAATTCTTGCTTCTGTCGAAAGAAAGGAACGACAGGTCAAAATCGAGTTTTTCAGTAATGTTACCGCCGGTTGCTCCACCTAGCTTCAGCGTCTCAAAAGAGCCATACTCTGCAAACAGAGAAGTTTTAACTGACCCCTGTGATTTTTTAGTGATGATGTTCACCACACCGCCCATTGCCTGAGAGCCATATAAAGCAGAGGCTGGCCCTTTCAGCACCTCAATTCGGTCAATATTGCTGGGGTTGATGGTGGCCAGGTTCGTTGTTCCTGCTGGTCTGCCGTCTACCAACAGCAACGTGCGCTGGTTTAGGCCGCTAAACTGCGGACGGAATCCTCTTATACTTACACCTGCCGATAATCCAGGATACTGTATAACGTTTACAGAGGAATTCTTCTTGATCAGGTCCGTAAACTCCTGCGCTCCCGTTAGCTGAATGTCTTTCTGGCTGATGACGTTAATGCTTTGCGGCGTTTTGCTTTTGTCTGTTTCTGAACGCGTGGCAGTTACCACGACCTCGCTTATATGGAGTGTTCTGACAGAATCAATAGGTTGCTGCTGTGCAAAAGCAGGAGCGGCTGTAACAGCCAGTAGTAACGATAAATAATGTAGCCTTGGCTTCATAATTGAATGTAATAGGTTTAAAAAATACATGATTCCGGGCAGCCACAGGCTACTATCCCTATCCTGGAAGATAGGAGTGCGCCTGCCTCCGGCATTTCACCCGAATGCTTTGTGCAAAAATTTATACAAAGGCAGGTCTTCTGGCTCTCCCGGCTCCTGATGGCCTTCCCATCCCTTTACAGAACAGTGGCTATACTTTATCAGGAGCTTTTTGCAGGATTACAGCAGCGGGGACTGCTCCGGACTTTCACCGGATTCCCTTTTAAGGCGACATGCGCTACGCATTCACCACCTATGTATCATCGTCGTTTGGAATGTGTATTTTATACTTTCATCTGGACTGTTTTTTTGAAAATGTATTAAGCTTTATCTTTTTCGGTTTGTTCCCTATGTATGCTTGGAGTATCGGCTGCTGCTCTTAAAGAGGAAAGGAGTGCAGCGATTGTTGGATGTTCCTGATAACTCCCTTCCTGCGTACTGACCCAAAGGCAGCCATTATTCTGCTCTGTTATTTTAATGGTGCATACCGCTTCAGCAGTGTCTGTAGCAACTATATACCCTTCGCGCTGTAGTGCCCTGCGGGTCCAGAATGCGGCGGCTCCGTGGCCAACAAGGTTTACTTTCTGCCCGGCTCCTTGGTGAATATTAAAGGTGCCGGTCTCTTTGTCGAAGTTGAAACCCGCTTTATCGAATGCTGCTTCAAAAGAACCATTCAGTACCAAATCCTCCGGAACACCTGTTGTCAGTTGCCCGCCCTGAGCAAGCAACCATACCTGGTCGCCCACCTGCAATGCCATGTCCAGCTCATGCGTGGATATGAGGATGGCTTTGTTTGTCTGCTTTGCCAATTGATGCAGCAGGCGCAACAGCTGCACGCGGTTCGGCAGGTCTAAATGCGCGGTGGGTTCATCGAGTATAACAAGCGGCGTGTCCTGTGCCAGCGCCCTGGCCAGCATTACTTTCTGACTTTCTCCGTCGCTTAACTGGTCCATCTTCCTGTGAATAAAGGCTTCTGTGTTTGTGGCCTCTATAGCCCAATGAATGATCTTTTTGTCTGCTGCACTTAAGGTTCCTAACCAGCCTGTATAGGGGTAGCGGCCCAGCGCCACCAACGAGTAAACATCCAGATTTCCTGACCTTACATTATCAGTTAACACCATGCTCAGCTTACGGGCCATCGCCGCGGGTTTTAACCTGGATATACTTTCTCCTGCGATCACTACACGGCCTTCCAGCATAGGCTGCAAACCAGATAGTGTCCGGATAAGTGTGGACTTGCCCGCACCGTTAGGGCCCAGTAAACAGATCAGCTGCCCCGGGTGCATCTCCAGTTGAAGTGGCCCGGCCACCTTTCTCAGGCGCTTGCTATTTAGCTTATACCCGATGCTCAGGTCCTGCGCCTGAAGTATAGGTTGTGTTGTGCTACCCATCAGAAAGAAGACCTTAAGTTGTTTCTACTCATAATGATCCAGATTACCACAGGAGAACCTACCAGTGCCGTAACCACATTGATGGGCAAGGCTGTCTGGCTGCCTGGCAGCTGCGCAATGATGTCACAGATAAGCATAAGCGCCGTGCCTGTAAGGCAGCAGTAGGGGATAAGTGCACGGTGATCGGAAATATTGAACAGGGAACGAGCCAGGTGCGGCACCGCAATTCCTATAAACCCGATTGGTCCGCAGAAAGCTGTGATGCTGCCCGCCAATATACTGGTACTGATGATGATCAGCAGGCGCGCCCGCCCCACGGTTAGTCCCATGCTGCGGGCATAGTTCTCACCCAGGAGCAAGGCATCCAGTAATTTAGAGGAGGAGAACGAGATAAAGAGCCCTATAAGCACGACACAGGCCAGTACATAAAGATGATTCTCTGTTACGCCGCCCAATGATCCGAACGTCCACATGAGGTAGTCTTTTATCTGATCAGGGGCGCTGAAATACTGCCAGATACTGATAACAGAGATCGTGATGTTGCCGATCATCACGCCCACGATCAGCATAACTACATTATCTTTCAGTTTAGCAGAAATAGCCACGATGATCAGCATGATGAAGGCTGAACCAAGGGTAGAGGCAAGTATAAGCAGCCAGCTACCTGATATGCCTAGTTCTTTGATCGAGTAAATGCTGGCGATGCTTCCGGCAGAGAGCATCACTAGGGCAACGCCCAGACTTGCCCCCGAAGTAATGCCAAGCACCGAGGGACCTGCCAAAGGGTTACGGAAAAGTGTCTGCATCTGTAAGCCGCTTATAGACAGGCCACAACCAACTAAAACCGCTGTCATGGCTTTTGGCAGACGGATTTTTTCAATAATATAAACCCATGCCGCATTTTCAGAACTATGCCCGGAAAGGATGGCCACGACCTCTTTTAGCGGAATATGAATAGAACCCAGCACCACATCCAGCATAAAGCACAGCAGCACCAGCAGGAGCAAGCCATACACCGCAAACCTGCGACGATGTGTTGTCGGGAGCAACGCCTCTTCCAGAACAGGATGTATTTTTGCTGCCATTACCGGATGGGTTTGTAGTAGACAAGTTCATGCCCGGGCAGTAGCTCAGGGTGCAGTATCCTAATAAGGTCAGCCAGTATAAGGTGCGGGTTTACGGCGCCGGATTCCCAGTAGTCATTTGCGCCGATGTCGTTGACGCGTTTGTTATTATTGAAGATCGTGCCCTGCCGGAAAGGTTTAAAGTCTTTGTAGCGCACATCTCTGCCGGCAATGTCTTCTTTGGTATCTACATAACCCACATTCAGCCAGAAATCCGCCTGTAGGGCTACTGGTGCCACTCTTTCAAAATCCAATTGCAGACTACCTTTGCCCTGCACATCAGACCACTCATAGGTCGTGGCGGCATCCTTCAGGAAGCGCGCCATATAACTGTCTCCATCCGGAACAGCCCAGGTTCCTTTAAAAGGCATACTGGTTATGACGCTTGGTTTTGTTTTCGCTTGGCTGGTGAGGTCCATTAACTTGTGGTACTCCTGCTCTACGTTGGCAAACTTTTCGTTTACCAGTGCTTCTTTATTCAGCAGGGCTGCCAGCAGTTTTACCCACTCTGCACGGCCTAAAGGGGTTGTTTCCAGCCACTCTGAATTTATCATAACAGGTATTCCGGCAGCTTGCAGCGTTTGATAAAGACTTAGCTTTGCATCGGGGCTGCCGGTAACCATCACCAGGTCAGGCTGCATCGAAATAAGAAGCTCGTTGTTCAATGCGCCTCCGTTTCCTACTTCTTTTACTTTACCTGCTTTTATGTTTTCCCGCACATGAGCAGAAGAAACATACTTCAGGTTTCCAAGGCCTACGAGTACATCTGCCGCTTCAGCAAAATCCACGAGCCCCACGTGCATAGACGACATCCCTACCAGTTGCTGCACCGGTATTTCAATAACCTGCACATCCGGAGAGTGTGAGGGAACCGCTGTGCCTCTTTGTACCAGCAGGTACTGCAGCGTGTCTACCCGGTCTTCAAAGTGATTCAGGATGTTGACCATTTTATATGTGCCGTGGTACGATAAGGTAAAGCCTTTTGCGTACCTGATAGTTGCCTTATCAGGAAAGACATCTTCCTGGGCAACAGCATAATTAATCTTGTTGTCTTTTGAGGCATGTTCACAAGAGGTAGCAAACAGCAATGCGCAGCACACACACAGTAAGGTGCGAATAAGTGATAGGGGGTAGGCTGACAGGAAAATCCCTTTCCTGCAGACCTGCGTAGGTTTTCTGCTTCTTTTTTTCATGGCTCTTCGCCTTTCTTCCGAAAGCTGTGAGTGATATGTATAATGGCAGGTCTTCTGACTTCCCCAAAGCTGACGGCCTTCCCATTCCATACAGAACAGTGGCATTATTTTGTCAGCTTTATATAATGGGGTTACAGCAGCGGAGACTGTTCCGGATTCTCACCGGCATTCCCTTTTAAAGCGAACCGCTACACATTCATTGTATAGGTTCAGCTACCTTTATGCTGGCAAAGGTATAAATAAATAAGGATAAAAAAACTAACAGCCGCTCCTGCCAAAGCAAATGCTACATCTTATTTCTGTTTCAAATACAGAGAGTTTTTTCCTGATCCTGCCGTCACTGCCAAAGCCAGCACATCGGAAATTGAAGGAAAGTATAGCTTGTCTTTGGAATAAATGCCTCTTTATGCCTTGAAACGGTTTCCCGGGAGGGAATTAATAGGGAAACCGGTGTAAGGCCAGAACAGTCTCCGCTGCTGTAAGCTCCTTTAGCGCTTTGTCACTCCTCTTGCTCCACGCTCAGGAGATACATCACCTGAAATACAGGATGCACAGGAAGAGGAGGAATCAGCAAAAAAAAGAAGCATCAGCAGAGGAGAAGGTGTTTCGCTGTTTCGCGGGATGACCTGCATCAGAAAGTCCGTAGTGGCAAATCCGGAAACCTGATACTATTTGTGGTAGACGCCTCCGGCTCCATGGCGGCCAGCCGGCGCATGGAGGCTGTGAAAGGCACAGTCCTCAGCCTTTTAACAGATGCGTACCAAAGGCGGGATACTGTGGGAGTTATAGCGTTTCGGGGAATAGAAGCTCAGGTGTTGCTGCACCCTACGAGCAGTGTGGAACTGGCAGAGCAGGCCCTGCGAAGTTTACCAACAGGAGGACGAACCCCACTTCCGCATGCCCTGCAAACAGCTGTAGTCTTGTTGAGTAAGTTCGACCCAAAGAAGGATTTACAGCCGCTGTTGGTGCTTCTGAGCGATGGGAAAGCCAACGTTGCCTTGCCGGACGGAGGCGATTCCTGGAGCCAGACGCTACAATTGGCTTCTCACCTTAAGGAACTGCGCATTTCCAGTTTAGTAATGAATACCGAGAATGGTTATGTGCAGATGGGCAGGGCTGGGGAGTTGGCAAAAGCGTTGGGAGCACAGTATGTTTCGCTCGAGGAACTAAGGGCTGAGAGTTTAACTCCTGTTGTAAACAACATGATCTAATGACTTTCCGGGAAAGCGCGGGAAGTCAAATTAAAATAGATGAATCAGGGGGATAATGTTTACTCCCTGTGGTGCTTCTTTTAGTTTATTCTTGTAGCTAATGCTCTGATGTTTTCGAAAAAGCACCGTTTATAAGTTTTTGGATAAACCCCTTTTGCTCCCCCCAGTACAGGTGAATGTAAGAGGCAGTAGTCTGCTGCTTTTGGTAGATAGTACATGGAGCCGCCATACCTTTTGCGGTCGTGATCTGGCATGTCAGAATTTCTGCCTTATCCAGTTCAAGACAGGTAGAGTAATGAAATTCATGACCTTTTATCTCCATGTCATCCAGTTTAACACAGCGGTAGCCTAAGTGCAGCTTTGGCTTATCCATAGAGGTAGCCAGGTGCAGGAAGTTTGCCATCTTAAACTCCTGCCCGGCAGTATCAATGATAGACCTGCTCAGGTACATCATTCCGCCGCACTCCGCATAAGTTTTCCCGCCGTTTTCGCAGTACGCCCGAATAGCATGTAGCATACTTTTGTTCTGGCTCAACTGCTCCAGGAAAAGCTCCGGGTATCCTCCGGCTAAATACAACAGGTCGCACTCTGGGAGGACTTTATCCTGTAGAGGACTAAAGAAAATAACCTGCCCCAGTTGGCGCAGCGTCTCCAAATTTTCATGGTACGTAAAGCTAAATGCCTCATCAAGTGCTACGGCAATCTTGAGCTTTGTTTTTGGTGAACCTATAGAAACAGCTGCATCCATTAATTGGGGAAGAGGTTGATTTGTGATCTCCAGCAGCCGATCCAGGTTTACTGTTTCTGATATAGCGGCTGCAATCTTATCACAGAGCGCATCAAAATCTATACTAGAGGAGGTGCTCAAGCCTAAGTGCCGGGACGGAATCTGTATCTCTTCCTGGTGCGGCAGATACCCTAATGCTTCAACTCCCGCATCCTGGCAGGCATCCTGCAGGAAATTATAATGCGAGGCGGAGTTAACATTGTTGAAGATGACACCTTTCAGTGTAATGCCATCATAAAAGTTTTTAAAGCCATAGATCAAAGGCGCAGCGGAGTAGGCCATGGCTTTCGCGTTGATCACAAGGATAATAGGAATACCGAGGAGGGTGGCTATTTCGGCGCTGCTTCCTCTCATTTTCTCTGCTCCATCAAATAACCCCATCACACCCTCTGTTACCGCAACCTCTGCCCCAGCAGTATACTTCTGGTAGATTTGCTTTACATGTGCTGCACTTGCCATAAACGTATCGAGGTTAATGCTGACTTGTCGCGCGGCTATTTTGTGGTGCATAGGGTCCAGGTAATCCGGCCCACATTTAAAAGGCTGCACTTTTAGGCCCCTGCTGGCTAATGCACGCAGCAAACCTAAGGTAACGGTTGTTTTTCCAGAGCCGCTGGAGGGCGCAGCAATCAGGAAGTGGGACTTGTGTGCTGTAGGATGCGGCATAGCTAAATATGAGAAATTACAAAGTTCACCCTTTCGGCAACGGAGGCCTTCGGCAACTCTACGATAGTGTAACGGAGCGATTGATACGTTTCTTTAATGGCGTGAAATAAAATAACGGCCTCTTCAAAAGTTTGCCAGCGTTCGCTGTCATTTACGTAAATGTCCTGCCACGGAGGCGCGAGGAAGACAAGGGGGCTGTACCTGTTTTGCTGCATCGCCTGTTCATATACTTCATCCACAGGTTGCGCTGCTACTTTCAGGTAAGAGATGATATCCGGTATTCCTCTGTCGAAGAAAGTAGTACGCGAAGTTGTATGGGCGTGGCCAAAATCCTGAATCATTCGCTCCAATACTTTCCGGGCAAAGCAGGGGAGGTTCCCCCACGGGAGGCAATCACTTCCCTTCGCTATCTCTTCGATGATCAGCTGCCGGGAAGCCTCTTCGGAGACATTATATCCCTTTTGATGTAATGCCTGCAGGAGGGTGGTTTTACCTGCTCCTGGCCCTCCTGAAATAATGTATTTATGCATGCTTGCTTCGCCGGGTAACGTTTACTTTTACAGCACAAGAAAAGCCATCAGCATAATGCCTGCCACCATAACGAAGCAGGTACCGTGGTTTATCCTGCTGACGCGGTAGATTTCCTGGTGCTTGATTACTCTGTCCTGCTCGCCAATATAAGGCTTATCCACCAGTACGCCATGGTATACATTAGGTCCTCCGAACTGGCAGTTTAATATACCGGCCAGTGCTGCCTCCGGGTATCCGGCATTAGGGCTTTTGTGTTTGTTCCCGTACTTCAAGACAAAAACGAGCCCCTGCCAGCATATGCTTACCAGCGCCATAAGCAAGGCGGTGATACGGGCAGGTATAAAGTTGGCTACATCATCGAGGCGGGCGGCAAACTTGCCAAACTGCTCATACCTGTCGTTTCGATAGCCCAGCATGGAATCCATGGTGTTGATCATTTTGTAGGTCATCATGCCGGGTACGCCAGCCAAGGCAAAATAGAAAAGGGGGGCAATCACGCCATCGCTTAAGTTCTCCGACATGGTTTCGAGCACGGCAATCCTGATTTGCTGCGGGCTTAGTTGAGACGTGTCGCGGCCTACAATGCGGGAGAGTTGTTTCCTTCCGGCCTCCAGCCCCTGTGTGTGCAGCACCTGAAACACCTTACGGCCCTCGTCTACCAGCCCTCTGTTAGCCAGGCCATAAAAGACAAAGATACCTGCAAAAAGAAGGTAGAGGTATGGGTGGAGCGAAAGCAACATTTCACCCACAGTTGAGAAAGTGAAAAAAGTTAGCAGGCACAGCGCCAGTGTTAGCAGCATACCCTTCAGGAACCTATACTTAAGTTTGTTCAGGAGCTGCTCTCCTTTGTAAATAAGGTTTCCGAATACCCTCACCGGATGCGGCAGGTTCTCCGGGTCTCCAACAAGCAGGTCCAGCAGGTATCCGGCGGCAAGCGGAATGATTAGGAGCAGTGCTTGTTCCATGTCGTCAGGGCTTGAATAAGTAACTGATTTCTGGCAGGTGTCAGGGTGGCTACTCTAAAGTGCTTCTCGTTTAATCCCCTGAAGTTGCTCGCATCGCGGATCAGTATACCATGCTTTTCCACGAGGTATTGCTTTAATTCGGCTGCAGTGCTATGTGCTGTTTCAGCCAGAAAAAAATGGGTGTGGCTTTCGTGCACTTTAACGCCTGCCTCTTGTTGCAGCTGGAATGTAAGGGCCTCTTTATCCTTTAACAGCTGTCTGAGAGGCAATTGGATATGCTTGTAATTGTCAAAGATGTATTTGCCTGCTGCTATCGCCAATGCGTTCACGGACCACGGGAACTTGAGGTCTCTTAGCTGGGCACTCCGTTTCTCATGGGCCACGATATAGCCCAGGCGCAATCCGGGTATGGCAAAGGCCTTGGTCATAGAGCGCAGCAAGAGTAAATTCTCATAGCGGATAAGTAAGGGGATGGCTGTTTCTATGGATATTGTGAACTCGATAAAAGCCTCATCCAGCACAAACAGTGTCTGTGGATTTCTGTCGATCAACTCTTCTAAAGGAAAATATACGCTGCCCGTGGGGTTGTTAGGATTACAGATAAATAGCAGGTCTGTTTCTAATCTGGGAATACTGTTAAGTTTGTCCCAAGGCATAAACTCTACCTGGTGCTGATGCATCCGGCAGGCGTCTTCGTACTCGGCAAAAGCTGGTGTGGCAATCGTAGTTCTCTGGCCCCTAAATGCCTGCGCTACTAAATAAACGCTTTCTGTGGTGCCGTTGCTGATGAGTACCTGCCCTGGTTTTAAATGGTAATGCTGTGCCACCTGCTCACTTAAGCTCTCTGCCAGAACTTCCGGGTACTTCTGTACGAGGTGCCACTGGTTAAAAAGATGCTCTTTCATGCCTGCGGGTTCACCGCCGTACCATACATTGGTGCTGAAATCTGCTATAATCTTATGCTTGTAACGATAGGAATCGTCTCCGTGTCCGTGTAGCATATACTCAATTATTTATCCGTAAGCTGTGGTATATCTTGTCCACATAAACATGTTCCCTGATAACGGCAGCCAGTTTGTCATACTGCTCTTCCTTGAACTGCTGATAGTCAAAGGCTTCTCCAGCCACTGAAGTGTAATCAGATAAAATATCATTTACTACGGCTGTGTTATCTAAAATCCCATGCAGATAAGTGCCCCAGCATTTCTTGTTAAGGAAAAGTCCATCGGTGCGGCCATCCGTGAAAAAATTAACAGGGTTTACTGCCGTGGTGGGAGTGCTGAGCCCCATGTGTATTTCATAACCTTTGCACTTCTCCGGGTAATTTCGGTAGGTAAAGTTACACTGTTGGGTGGTCTTTTCTGATTGAAGAACAGTGCGGACCGGTAAGAGCCCCAGCCCGGCAGTGCGCGCGATGCTACTTTCCACTTGATGTGGGTCTTCCACCACTTCCCCCATCATCTGGTATCCACCGCAAATACCGATAATTGTTTTCTCTTTCCTGTAGGCCTCGTAAATGGCCTGTGCCACGCCATTATTCTTGATCTGCACGAGATCCTCAATCGTGTTCTTGCTGCCCGGTAACACCACAATGTCAGCTTTGGCTATTTCTGTGGGCTGATCGGTATAGTACAGGTTCACGCGCGGGTCTTTTTCCAGCCGATCAAAGTCTGAGAAATTAGACATTCTATTCATCCGGATAACGGCCACATTCACCTTGTCTGCTACTGCTGCCTTATGTTTTTTCTCCAGTGAAACAGAATCCTCCTCCTCTATAAAGATATTTTTGAAATAGGGGAGAACGCCCACGACAGGAACTCCGCATAAACTTTCGATCATTTGTCTGCCCTCGTCAAACAGCCTGCTGTCGCCCCTGAATTTGTTGATGATGATTCCTTTGATGCACTGTTTCTCTTCTGGCGTGAGCAGCGCTATGGTACCGTACAGACTGCCAAAAATACCGCCACGGTCAATATCGCCAATCAGGTATGTGGCGGCGCCGGCATGAAGTGCCATGCGCATGTTGGTGATATCGCGGTGCTTCAGGTTCAATTCTGAAATGCTGCCGGCTCCTTCCATTACAACAGGCGAATATTGACTTGAAAGCCGATCAAAAGCTTGCTTTACTTCTAAAAACAGCTCTTGCCGGTTATTCCCCATAAAATAGTCGTAGGCTGACTGGGTTCCAACTGGTTTGCCATGAAGTACTACCTGAGAGGCTTTGTCGGTGGTTGGCTTCAGTAGCACGGGGTTCATATCGGTGTGGCAGGGGATACCGGCTGCTTCGGCTTGTACAGCCTGTGCTCTGCCTATTTCCAATCCCTCCGGCGTTGCGTAGCTATTCAACGACATATTCTGCGCCTTAAAAGGGGCAGGAGTATAGCCGTCCTGTTTAAAGATCCGGCAAAAGCCAGCCGCAACAACGCTTTTGCCAACATCGGAGGCAGTCCCGACAAACATGATGGGGCGTAGCTCTAATTTTATTTTTTTCATTTCGTCTGCAAGCTTAACACTTTTACCGGAAATTTTGCAATAGACTTAGTAATGGATTCCATTTATAAAAGGAATGAAGGCTTATCTCTCTTTTAGGCTTTTCAGGAATCAATAGGCCTTTACAATACTTGCCTTGAGATACGAAAGGAATAGGTTGCAGACAAAACGGCTATTGATTTACGTGTTTGCTTAAGAAGGATTATTTACTGTCGTTAAAGTAGGTAATCCTAATACAACTGTTCTAAACGGAAGCGCTTTATCTACGTTAAAATTTATAATACTAATTAATAACCATAAACATTCTACTATGGAAAGAAACGAGAAAGACCGCTACTACCAAAACGGTTACAGCAGTGACAACAGACGTAATTTTGATTATAACGACAGATCACATGGACGTGACTTAAGACACCAGTTCGAGCAAGAGTATCGGAACCGTTTTGAGCACGATCATTATAACGACAATCAAAGAGATAGAGATTTTAACAGTCGTAGCTTTAACGATAATAATCGTTCTAACCGTTCCAATAACAGTTATTATCGCAGCCGTGACTATGAAATGGAGCGAAATTATTATGATAACACCAGGGGCAACAGTGGCAACCTCGGTAATGTTAGACAGGGCTATGGTATTTCCAGCTTCGCAGGCACTTCAGACCGCTTCAACACCTTAAACAACCCTCAGCGAGAAAGAAATGTGCAGCAGGAACAAGGTTATTTATCTGACCAGGGGCGTGAAAACAGAAGCACCCGCTACAGAAATCCAGATGATAACTTTAACTATGGCGAAGAAATGTCCAAAAGAAGATTCTCTGATTTTGGCTCTATGAGTGATAGGGGTGGTTTTGGTAATTCTGGTGTACACTCCAACAGAGGAGTCCCTAACTACAGTATGCGAAACTTTGACGAAGGTTATGGTGCCGGTATGGGAAGTTCTTATGGCGGTAAAAATTATGGCGGTGGCTCTGGGTATGCAGGAGGCAGCAGAGGTACTAATACTACTTACAGCAATTCATCCGGTAACTTTGGTGGTTCTGGCTCTATGGGCGTTACTGGTACTAATTACCATAACAGCTTTTCTACAGGTTCAGATCGGGGTGGTTACGTAAACAATGACCCAAACTATTAAAAAACAAAATAACCTGCCTTTACTCAGGGCAGGTTATTTTATATAGATGCAACTGTTCCATCAATTATGAAACAGAATAGAAACAAAAAAGAAAAAGGCCAATTTCTGAGATGGAAACAGCCATAAAAGCAAAAAGGCTTGCAAAAAAATTTGCAAGCCTTTTATGCGGTCTGGACGGGACTCGAACCCGCGACCTCCGCCGTGACAGGGCGGCATTCTAACCAACTGAACTACCAGACCAATACTTTTTGAAAAGAACCTTTTGCTCTTGAAAATTTACCGCAATTTCTTGCGGTCTGGACGGGACTCGAACCCGCGACCTCCGCCGTGACAGGGCGGCATTCTAACCAACTGAACTACCAGACCAATACTTTTTGAAAAGAACCTTTTGCTCTTGAAAATTTACCGCAATTTCTTGCGGTCTGGACGGGACTCGAACCCGCGACCTCCGCCGTGACAGGGCGGCATTCTAACCAACTGAACTACCAGACCAATACTTTTTGAAAAGAACCTTTTGCTCTTGAAAATTTACCGCAATTTCTTGCGGTCTGGACGGGACTCGAACCCGCGACCTCCGCCGTGACAGGGCGGCATTCTAACCAACTGAACTACCAGACCTTCTTGTTGTTTTCTCTAACGCTGTTCGTTAAAGTGATGCAAAGGTATGTGCTAGATTTTTAATGTGCAAGAGGTAACGACAAATTACAGCTTAAATTTTAGAATAAAAAACGCAAACAACTCATTATCAAATATATTATTTTTTTAATTAATTATAAAAGTCGCTCTTTGTTACCAGCATATAAGTAAACTGTTAAATTTGTAGCTGTAATCAGCGAATATACTATGCTTTTAGATTTCGAACAGCCAATCGCTGCCCTGGAGGGCAAACTGCAGGAAATGAAAAAACTGGCAAGCGAAAGCCAGGTAGATGTGTCAGAGGCAGTAAAAGCTCTGGAGGTAAAAATCAGAGACCTAAAGAAAGAAACATATGCTAACCTAACCCGTTGGCAGCGTGTTCAGCTTTCCCGGCACCCCGACAGGCCCTACACGTTAGACTATATAGAAGGTATAGCCGATAAGTTTGTTGAGCTGCACGGAGACCGAACTGTAGCCGATGACAAAGCAATGGTAGGTGGTTTTGGGGAGTTAGATGGCCGTAGCGTTATGTTTATTGGGCAGCAGAAGGGACGTAATACCAAACAGCGCCAGTTGCGCAATTTTGGTATGGCAAACCCCGAAGGGTATCGCAAAGCACTCCGCCTGATGAAACTTGCGGAGAAGTTTGGTAAACCTATTGTTACTTTTATAGACACCCCAGGTGCTTTCCCTGGCTTGGAGGCAGAAGAGCGTGGCCAGGGCGAGGCAATTGCCCGCAACCTGAAAGAAATGTTCATGCTAAAAGTACCTGTCATCTGTATCATTATAGGAGAGGGAGCTTCCGGTGGTGCTTTAGGTATTGCTATAGGTGATCGTGTAATGATGCTGGAGAATACCTGGTATTCCGTTATCTCGCCGGAATCCTGCTCTTCCATTTTATGGAGAAGCTGGAACTATAAAGAGCAGGCTGCCGAAGCGCTTAAACTTACTGCTCAGGATATGCTTCAAAACAAGTTAATTGATGGCATAATTAAAGAACCTTTAGGCGGAGCGCATACGGAACCTGAGAAAATGATGCGAACTCTTAAAAAAGAGATTGTAAAACTATTGAACGAAGTTGATGCCTTAGATACAGAAGAGCGTATTATTCAGCGTATTGAGAAGTTCTCTTCGATGGGAGTAGTAGTAGAAGGCTAAGCTTACTTAAATTATAGAGCTATGTTTTCAGTAACTATAGCTCTATAATTTAAGTAAGCCTATCTTACAACTTAACTCTTTAATTCTGCGATGAAGTTACACGTAATCAACACAGGTCTTTTTAAACTAGATGGAGGGGCTATGTTTGGGGTGGTGCCTAAAACCCTTTGGCAACGCACAAATCCTGCTGATGAAAATAACCTGTGTACGTGGGCAATGCGCTGCCTGCTTATTGAGGATGGTAACAGGCTCATTTTAATTGATAATGGTATAGGTGATAAGCAGGATGCAAAGTTTTTCAGCCATTACTACTTACATGGTGATGATACACTTGAAAAATCACTAACGCAGGCAGGGTTTTCTTTTGCCGATATTACGGATGTTTTCCTCACACACCTTCACTTCGACCATTGTGGGGGTGGTGTAAAGTATAAAAATAGTGATAGAGCATTGGAACTGGTTTTTCCGAATGCTACTTACTGGTCTAATGGTGATCATTGGAAATGGGCTACAGAACCAAACGCACGTGAAAAAGCATCTTTTCTGAAAGAAAATATTTTACCTATGCAGGAGAGTGGGCATCTAAAGTTTGTAGATGTTGAGGCAACTTCTCCATTTCCACAGTTTGATATTATTTATGCTGACGGGCACACAGATAAACAGATGCTGCCAATTATTTCTTATAAAGGCCGCAGGATAGTTTATGTAGCAGATCTGCTTCCGTCTGTAGGGCATCTACCTTTACCTTATGTCATGGGGTATGACACGAGGCCTCTCTTAACCCTTCAAGAGAAGGCAGCCTTCCTTACAAAAGCTGCTGATGAAGACTATGTGCTGTTCCTGGAGCATGATGCTGTAAACGAGTGCTGTACGGTAAAGCATACAGAAAAAGGCGTACGCTTAGCAGAAACTTTTACGCTGAACGACCTATAGCATGCAGCAGATAGGTTTAGCACTTTCAGGGGGAGGAGCCAGAGGTATCGCACATTTAGGGGTACTAAAGGCTTTAGATGAACTAGGTATTAAACTCAGTGTTATTTCCGGTGTTAGTTCAGGAGCGATAGCAGGTGTTATGTATGCCGCAGGTTTTAAGCCTGACGAAATTCTGAAACTGATAAAGGAGCTTAGTGTCTACAACATTATGAGACCAGCCTTTAAAATTGGTCTCATGCACCTCGAAGAGGTAGAGAAACTTTATATCAAGCACCTTGGGGCAGGCATAAAGTTTGAAGACCTTAACATCCCGGTTATTGTAAGTGCCACCGACATGAATGAAGGCATAACTGTCTACTATTCTTCAGGTGAGCTCATAAAGCCTCTTCTTGCTACTTCTGCTGTGCCGATATTGTATAAACCCGTATCGTTTGAGGGAAAGCTTCTGAACGATGGAGGTTTGCTCAATAACCTGCCTTTAGACCCTCTTTACAGCAACTGCGACATTAAAATAGGTGTTCATGTTAACCCCATTAACCATAATGCGCATATAACCTCTATGCGTGGTATGATTGAACGCTCCGTGTTGCTTGCAATCAATAACAATGTAAAGCTTAGAATGCACCTTTGTGATTTACTTATAGAGCCTCAGGAGCTGAAGTATTATCGCTTAACTAATTTCAGAAAAGCAGATGAAATTTTTGAAATAGGCTATCGGTATACCCTGAACATGGAAAAACATATACGGCAGTTAATTAAAAAATCACAATAACTCATCTTTCCCAGGATCGTTTATATATATCAACCATTGTAGAAAGGCATATTATTGTTTTGATCAATCAAGTTGTATGTATAAATATCTTTTACTGTTTTTACTGTTTTCTCCTGTTCTGACTTTAGCCCAGGAAAATGAGAGTTTTCTTATCAGAGGAAAAGTTAAACAAGGGTCCATAATGATTGGTGGTAACGCTGCCGGCTATTACAATAAAGTAAAGGACGACCTGTACGGTAGTTCTTACGAAGCAAATAAAATCTGGCTAGAAATCAGAGCTAAAAACGGCTACTTTATCAGGCATGACTGGGCAATCGGACTTGATATTTCACTGCACCACGAGAGCCAGAACATTACTACAGCTGCCGTTAGACATCCGTTAAGAGAAACATCTCTAATCTTTGGACCTTTTACACGTTATTATCTAGCAGGTGCATTCTTTGGAGAGTTTATGGTAGGTGTAGGCCTCCACGACTTCTCAAGTGGTCCAAATAATAACATAGTAGCTTCTAACTTGGGAGTTGGCTATTCTTATTTCATAAACCAGCAACTAGCGGTGGAGCCAATTTTATCTTTTCGGTACCAAAGAGACGTATATCATAGCCAACGCCGTGTTAGTTACGGCCCCATGATAGGTATAGGCGTACAGGCATTTCTGCTGCGTCAAAGGTCACACATCATCAAGAGAGGCTTATAATATATAATAGCTAAAACATTTGTTTCTATTGTTTCAGCTATCTGAGCTTACTGTTCTTTATGAGGAATGGTGTAACTATTCCTTTTGATCCTCTCGCAAACATTTATTTTGTTCATCTGTACTGTACAAAAAGAAAAACTGATTAGTTTTGATTTACACTATTGTAATCATACATGTTTGGTAAACTTTTAGCAAAAATTATTTTTAAAGTATCAGGTTGGAAACTAGTAGGAAACCTGGCACCTGATCAGCGCAGATGTGTCATGATAGCTGCGCCACATACAAGCAACTGGGACTTTATATATGCCCGTGCTGCCTTCTTTCTAATGGATGCTCCCATTAAGGTTACTATCAAGAAAGAGTTCATGCGTTTTCCTGTTGGAGGCTTACTAAAGTCTATGGGGGCATTACCTGTTGACAGATCTAAAAATACTCGCATGGTTGATGCTATGGTACGCATCTTTAAAGAGACACCAGGAGATATGTGTGTCATGGTAACACCAGAAGGCACCCGTAAATATCAGCCTCGTTGGCGTAAAGGCTTCTATCATGTCGCCTTAGGTGCAGGCGTACCAATAGTTCTGGGCTATCTGGATTATTCTAGAAAAGAGGCAGGTGTAGGGCCTTCTATCATGCCATCAGGTGACATAGAGGCAGATATGGAAAAAATAATGGCGTTTTACCGTACCAAAAAAGGAAAGTATCCTGAGCAGGGTGTACTTTAATTGAAGTACTAAATCAATACCTCTGCCATCACGTCTTAATATAAAAAGCGGCTGCATTTTAAAGTGCAGCCGCTTTTTTTGAGGTTTCAATCAAACCTTTACTTTATGCCACGCTAAGCTATTTGTCGTAAATCAACGGGAATTACACGCGAAATACCCGCTTCAATCATCGTTATGCCATACATCACATCAGTTGATGCCATAGTTCGTTTGTTGTGCGTTACCACAATAAACTGGGAGTCATTAGAGAAGGTGCGGATAATGTTATTGAACTTATCAATATTTGCATCATCCAATGGTGCATCTACCTCATCAAAAATACAGAACGGTGCCGGCTTCAGTAGGTAAATGGCGAAAAGCAGGGAAATAGCCGTTAGGGTTTTCTCACCACCTGAAAGTTGATTAATGGTCAGAGGGCGTTTACCTTTAGGTTGCGCCATAATTTCTATTTTAGCTTCCAGAGGATTAGTAGGATCTGTAATAACCAGGTCACAGTTATCCTCATCTGTAAACAAGCTACGGAACACCCGGATGAAGTTTCCTTTAATCTGGTTAAAGGCTTCCATGAACTTTTCTTTTGCCACTGTATCAATCTCGTTGATGGTATTGATTAATGTGTTCTTGGCATTGATAAGGTCATTTCGTTGTTCAGTGATGAATTTGTTCCGCTCCTCAATCTCTGTATAGGCCTCAGCTGCCATGGCATTTACTGGCCCCATTTTATCCAGGCTAGACTTAACCGAGGATATATGAGTTTTCAGTTCATCATCAGATAAAGTAAACAGTTCGGTTGTCTCCAGTTCAGGGATAGGCTGAGACATGTCTTCCATTTGTATATTAAACTCAGCTCCCAAACGCTCCTGTACTGATACCAGCTTAATTTTAGTATCGTTAATTGTTTGCTGCATACGCATAAGAAGCTCATCAGAATTCTGGCGCTTGCGTTGTAACTCACGAATTACCTTGTCTTTTTCGTCTAATTCTCCGCGCAGGCTAAAGTACTTTTTCTCTATATCCTCTAACTGATACCCAAACTCACGGCGGGCCTCTACCATGGTCTCTACTACAGCCTCATTATCATCTATAAAAGCAGTGGCTTCAGCAATTTCTTCCTCTGATTTTGCTAATTCCTGCTTCAGTCCCTCAATGCGGTCCTGGTTTGTTTCAACGGTTTTCTGTTTGTAACTGATTTCCTGCTGTAAACTGGCGTAGCGGTTTTTTAGTTGATGAAACTGAATGTTCTCCTGATTATACATACCTGAGATTACTGCAATCTGCTCCTGCTGTTGCTCTATTTGGGATGTATAAACGGCAAGTTCTTCTTCCAGGCGCTTCAGCTCCTGCTGGTCTGCCTCAGCCTGGGGAGATACCTGCAGGCTTTGTTTGTGCAACTCATCGAGGCGCTGCTCAAGTTCTTCTTTCTTCTGGTTATAGTTTCTACGGTTTTGCTGATGTTGCTCATGCTTGATACGAACAGTTAGTAAATCCTGCTGTAGTTTAGAAACCTCCTTTTCCAGTACCTTGATGGCTTCTTTTTTAGACTCGCCTTTATAATTAAGTAAAATCTGGTTCTGCGTGTTAATCCGGCTCTGAAGCAGATCGGCTTGAGCGGTTAGCTCTTCGATTTCCTGCTCTAACTGCTCCAGGTTCTGCTTACGACCAAGGCGATTTCCATCAAACAGGCCTACAGAACCGCCAGAAAGGCTCAGCGGTTTTTTGATAGCAGAACCATCCTTTAAAATGATGGTGCGGTAGTCGCTGGAGTAAAGCTCATCCTCTTCATTGTCGCTGATGTACACATTGTTGAGCATGTACTTTAACAGGCTGCTGTATTTTTTATCCGCTGAAACTACCTCATAAGCTGCCTCCAGATTGCCTTCGTTATATGTAGCAGTTGGCTCCAGTTCTTCAATCTCCGAAAGGATAATAAAGTTTGCCCGGCCTTTGTTCTCGCTCTTAAGTAATTCAATAGCCTCTACAGCATCTTCCAGGGTGTCTACCACAAAGAAGTTCATGTAAGGCTCCAGGTAACTTTCAATAAGAGGTTTATAATCAGGCTTGCTAACTAAAATGTCAGATAGGAGAGGAGCAGGTTTTGCCCAGCTTTCAGACTTAGACAAGAACTTAATTGCTTCTGGAAAACCTTCCATGTTCTCCACCAGAGACTTTGTCAGGTTATACTGGTTCTGTTTAGCATCAAGAGCCCTGTTAAGGTCAACCAGTTGCTCTTTTAGCGCCTCCATGTCACCCTCGGTTTTCTCTATATCTTGTAATAATGTTTCTTCCTTAGCTTGCAGTCGAACAAGTTCGGCAGTTTTGTCCTCCAGTTCCAGTTGTGCTTCCTGCAACTGCTCTTCAAGTATACGTGCATCTTCATCAGCAGTAAGCTGCTGATGCTCCATGCGCACCAAGTCTTTGTTTATGTTTTGTATTTGAACCTCGCTAATCTCCAGTGACTTATTCAGCTGATAAACTTCGTTAAGTTTATTTTTCTGCTTTTGAGTAATCTCCTGTAAACTGTCCTGCAACGAGTCTCTCTGTTCGTTTGCCTCCTGAAGCTCTTCTTTTAAAGAACAAACCTGCTCTTCAGCTTCAGCAAAACTACCCTGAACTGTTTCAAGTTCTTCACGCAGTTCGACTATGCTTTCCTGTGTGTGGTCAAGGTTAGCCGTATCCTGGCTTATCTGCTGGCGCAATTGCTGCATACGCTCCTGAAGAAAGGTGCTGCGTTCAGCCTTCAGTTTTATGTCATTTTCCAGCTGGCGCAGCTTAGCCGTTTGCACCTGCATGGTTTTCTGCATTTCGCCTAGCTGCTCCTGTGTCTGGTTTAGCTCTGCTTTTTGATCTGCAATAGCCTCTTCAGCCTCTGTTACTGTTATTATATATCCCTCTTTTAACTGGGACTCATTTTGAACATCCTGCTCCAGGCGCTGTAGTGTCTCCTGGTATTGGGTAATATTACGGCGTGCATATTCCAGGCTATGCTTTTTATAGTCATCCTTTAACTGGAAATACTTAATTGCCTGTTTTGCTTGCCGCTCCAGTGTTTTCATGTTCTTTCCAATCTCGAACAACACATCTTCCAGGCGCTCCAGGTCAGCATCTGTTTCTTCCAGCTTTTTCAGCGTTTGCTTTTTTCGTACCCTGAACTTTGAGATTCCGGCAGCTTCTTCGAACAGCAATCGGCGAGAGTTCTCCTTATCATTCAGTATCTCGTCTACCATCTTCAGTTCAATAATAGCATAGCTATCAGACCCAATTCCTGTGTCCAGGAAAAGTTCGTTGATATCTTTCAGACGACAGGCAACACCATTAAGCATGTATTCGCTATCGCCATTGCGGTGATACTTGCGGGTAACAGTTACTTGTGAGTATTCAGTAGGAAGTACACCTCTGTTGTTGTCAAAGGTGATGGACACCTCAGCCATTTGTACAGGCTTTCGGGTTTTGGAACCGTTGAAAATAACGTTCTCCATTTTGTCAGAGCGGAGGTTACGTGTTTTCTGCTCCCCCAGCACCCAACGTATGGCATCTACCACATTAGACTTGCCACAGCCGTTAGGCCCGACAATGCCTGTAATCCCTTCGTCAAAATTAATGACGACACGGTCGCCAAAACTTTTGAACCCTCTAATTTCTAGTTTTGATACTTGCATTCGCGTTAGCGGAAACTCTATAAATTAAACTCAAAAATAAGAGGTTTTCTTTTATGATGTAGAATTTAGGTGAACTTGTCAGCTTTAAATTTAAATAAACACTGTACTATTACGCCATCTAACACATCAGGGCAGCAATAAGATTCTCAGGAAGAAGTACTTCTGAGAAATGGTTTTAGGAGGCTGCTTGCCATGGTTTCGGTCTTTTTTCTTAAATTTGATAAGATATTCGACCTATGGAAGACATAAAGTTAATTTTAACTATACTTTTAGGTGTAGCTTATTTCCTGTTTACTACCTGGCGCAAAGCTTTTAAAGACGACAAGCAAGAGGTGCCGTCTGAAGCTGAACAGCAAAGAAGTCAACCTGTGCCCCAGGTTAAAAAGCCTAATGCACCCAAGACCTCTTTTGAAGACATTATGCGTGAACTACAGCCCAAAATGGATCGGGCAGAAGAGGAGAAAAAAACGGTAACCGAAACAATTAAAGAGAAGGTTAAGCCAGTTATACAGCCGGAAAAGCAGCCTTTTTCTTATGAACAGCTGCCTGTACGTAAGCCAGTTTCGCTGGAAAAATATAACAGGGTAAAAGAAAGGGAGAAGCTTGAGCAAAGCAATGTTGAGTCCTATACAAAGGGCTCTCATACCATCAGAAGCCTTTCCTATGCTGAAATGCTTCGTAACCCAAAAGGCTTACGAGAGGCAGTTGTACTTTCTGAAATTTTTAACAGAAAGTATCATTAGTTTCCATTTCTTAGTTTCTTGTAAAATAGAAAGTTATAAAAAAGCATTAAGCTAATACTTCAACTTTGATTTTTATTTGTAAGCTCTGATTAAGCCTCTCCTGAAATAAGGTGGTTTGATATCTTTATCGTAAATGTAGAGCATAAATCCAGTAGAATTTTCTGTTTTAAATCCTGATGAATGTAGCACTTTTGCTAAATGGGTTTCATCATTCTGCTTATGATAAGTTGTTATAGCTACTTTTAAATTAGAGTCTTTACTCAGTAACTCTTTACTTCCTTCGAGTAAATCTGCTTCAGCACCCTCCACATCAGCCTTTATAAAGTTTACGCTTTCTTTATCTTTGAAGAAAGCGTCCAGCGACAGATTGTGATGATCATTATTATTCGAAACATATTTATTAATAATTTCAACCTTCTCTTTCCAGGGAGCAAACGTAGCCTCCAAAGCTTCTATCCATTCTTCGTCCGTCTCAAAAAGATAAATTTTGCGAACTTGCTCTATTACTGACAGAGAAAAAATCCCTTCAGCAGCTCCGGCGTCTACCACTACCTCACCTTTTTCAACTTTAAACTGATCTGTCAAATACTTATGAGGAGAAGCTTTATCTTGCTCCAAGAGCAGGTAGTTGAAGTTTCGCTTTATCTTTCTGTTGTTCCAGGTGCGCTTAAGGTAAAGTCTTTTGCCGTAAAAAAGTACATACCGTAAATCAATATCCGCGTCATTAAAGACTTTTATATAATAAAGGTTGTAGTTTTCAACAAAGTTGCAGGGAAATATGTGTAACGGGTTCTTATGTAGAAAATCCAATGCTTCTCTTTTATCATCTGTTATTTCATTATCTGGAATTTCCTTATAAAAGTTTAGGATATCATTTCTTAACTTTTTCCTATACGTGTTATCAAAGTAGATAACAAGCTGTTTTCTAAGTAGTACTGGAGTAATTTTCTTATACAGAAAGTTTAAAAACATATACTAAAGTAATAGTTATATATTTTCCAATATAAGTTATTAATAGAGATTTAAAAAACGTTACAACATCTAGCGAGGCTTTCATGTTTTGACATTACAACTTATATTCATAAAAATACCTCTTTCCAATATCATTGAAAAGAGGTATTTTTATGAATATTTACTTTAGCGTATTCTGCGGTTACTTTTTTATCTAACGAGATATCCAATTTAGATATAGGAAATAAGAGCATAAAGAAGGATGTTAGCTCCCATCTGCAGTGCTTGCTGCCTTATGTCTTCCGGATCATTGTATACTTCCTGATCTTCCCAGCCATTCCCTAAATCTGTTTCATATGTATAGAAGCATACAAGACGCCCCTCATGCACAATTCCAAAACCTTGTGGCGGCTTATTATCATGTTCATGTACTTTAGGTAAGCCATTCGTGAACATAAACTTTTGTTTATATATAGGATGATCAAAAGGAAGTTCTACAAACTCATACTCTGGAAACACCTTTTTCATTTCTTTACGGATAAACTTGTCTAAGCCATAATTGTCATCGATATGAAGAAACCCTCCGCTTAAAAGGTAACTTCTCAAGTTTTTCGCTTCTGAATCTGAGAAAACCACGTTACCATGTCCTGTCATGTGCACAAAAGGATAGCTAAGTAGTTCAGGGCTGCCAACCTCTACGACAGCTTCTTCAGGCGCTATATTCATGTTTAAGTTTTGATTGCAGAACTGTATAAGGTTAGGTAGCGAAGTTTTATTGGCATACCAGTCACCACCACCATTATATTTAAGTCTTGCTATTCTGAAACTGTAATTGCGCTGTGCAATGAGCGGACTACATGTAAGTAGGAGCAGAATAATAACTATATATTTCTTCATAGGAGTGCAAATTAATTTGATTAAGGTTCATCATATTTACACTCCATATAAGCTGGTTTTGCTATAGCGGAGCGTAAACATCATGTAATACCTGTAATGTGTGGCAAGCTGCCAAGGCAGCTGTTTCTGTTCTTAACCTGCTTTGCCCTAAAGTAACAGGTCTTATTCCTGCATCATACGCCAGCTTAATCTCGCTGGAAGAGAAATCTCCCTCCGGACCAACTAAGATGCAATGAGGCTGTCCATACTTATAGTAGTCCTTTATACCTTTTGTTGCATCTTCTTCTAAATGAGCAATAAAAGTATGCTCTGAGATACATTTCTGCACAAATTTATGAAAAGGCACCATCTCATGTAGCAGAGGCAAATAACCCTTTTGAGATTGCTTCATAGCACTTACTGCAATCTTTTCTAGCCTGTCCAGCCTAAGTTGACGACGTTCAGAATGATCGCATAACAAGAATGATATTTCATTGACACCTATTTCTACTGCTTTCTCGACAAACCACTCTATGCGGTCTGTGTTCTTTGTTGGTGCTACGGCAATATGAGCTCTATAAGGTACCTTTCCATACTCCAGTTGCTTGTCTATTACCTGTAGCTGGCACTTCTTATGATGACCATCCTGAATGATTGCTGTGTAAAGGCCTCCGACTCCGTCTACCAGGTAAACTGTATCTCCTTGTTTAAGCCGCAGCACCTTGGCACAATGCCTGGACTCTTCCTCTTTTAAGGTATAAAACTCTGATTTAATGTCGGGAGTATAGAACAGGTGCACTTTCTTTTATTTAATATAAAGTTAACTATCATGAAAACTCAACATGTAAGAATAGATACGATGCCAAGGAATGCTAAAGTATAAAATTTGAATCAAAAAGAAAGGCAGGATGATTAAAAAGCTACTTTAAATCAAGATAAGCAATAAAATTAAGTAATGAGGTAGCGCTTTAGGGGTATCAAAAAATTTGCTAAAGGCGAAATAGGTTTGTAGTTTTAGTTTTTATTGCGAAAACTGTTTTATCGTTTACATTCAAATTTACTATGTCTAATTCACAAAATATATCCGGAGGGAGGGCACCTAGCTTTATAGAATCGCAGGGTACGCTGTTTGGCCATCCTAAAGGGTTGATGATTTTGTTCTTTACGGAAATGTGGGAGCGCTTTAGCTATTACGGCATGCGCGGCATTTTGGTTCTTTTTCTTGTTTCTACAACCAATGGTGGCTACGGCTGGAACAATGAAGAAGCTCTGGAATTGTACGGCACCTATACCATGTTTGTCTATTTAATGTCCATTCCTGGAGGTATCCTTGCTGATAAAGTTTTAGGGCAGAAGAAAGCAGTAATCATAGGTGGCTTTACACTAGTTGCAGGACACTTGTTGATGGCTTATCCTCCTGAGTGGGCTTTTTACACCGCACTTTGTTTGATTGTAGCTGGTACAGGTTTGCTAAAACCTAACATCTCTACGATGGTTGGTGGCCTTTACAGAGAGGGTGACAGCCGTCGCGACTCAGGTTTTACCATTTTCTATATGGGCATTAACCTGGGAGCCCTGTTAGCATCCTTAATTGTCGGATATGTGGGGGAAGTATATGGCTGGCATTATGGTTTTAGCCTGGCTGGTTTCGGTATGATATTAGGACAGGTTGTATTCATTTGGGGACGTAAGTACTTGAAAGGTATAGGTGATCTTGTTAAAAGTGATAAGAAAAAGGACATAATATTTACCAAAAATGAAGCAGTTGCCTCTGCTGGCTTTCTTGGATTTAACCGGCAGGAGTGGGATAGGATTATCGTTATCCTGATCTCTTTCATTATAGTACTTGTTTTCTGGGCCTCTTTTGAGCAGGCTGGTGGTTTAATGAACCTATATGCCTTACAATATACTGATCGTTTTGTATTTGGCTGGGAAGTTCCTACAGCCTGGCTTCAGGGACTGAACTCTTTCTTTATTCTGACATTTGGTGGCGTTGTAGCTTCAGTTTGGATTGCTTTGGCAAAACGCGGGAAAAATCCTCCATCAATCTTTAAAATGGGCTTAGGAACTGCCATACTGGGTGTTGGGTTTATCTTTATGGTGTTTGCTTCCTTACAACGAAACAGTTCGCCTGATGGATTGTCTTCTCTTCATTGGCTCGTTTTTGCGTACATGTTCCATACCTTAGGTGAACTGGCTCTATCGCCTGTCTCGCTTTCTTTTATTACGAAAGTAGCACCAAAGCGCATCGTTGCATCTATGATGGGCTTATATTTTGCTGTAACAGGCCTTGGTAATAAGCTAGCCTCCTTAATTGGCATTTGGGCACAGCGTCTGGGCGAACTGGAAATATTTATGGCTATAGCAGGCTTTACAATTATATTGGGTATTATACTGATGCTGCTTACCCGCAAAATAAATAACCTTACACATGGCATGGAAGATAAAAATGAGGGCGAGGAAGAAGCTCAAACAGGCCAGCTACTAGAAGCGGAGATATAACTAAATATTATTAATCATTTCAAAAAGCCATGGCACCTTAATAGGTACCATGGCTTTTTAATTTAAATATCATCTAAACCCATTCATAATGGCTATAGGCATTGATTGGTAAACAGTTGAATAAACCGAATCTAGTGATGCTTTTGTAATACTAGATATTTGTTTTTGCATCTTTTAAAGAATATTGCAATTATTTTTTTACTGTTTGTTATCTTTCCAGAATACAAGATATAAGTATAATATCTGAAATATAAGCTGGAAAAATCTTAAACGAAAACAACTTTTAGCCTTATGCTTACCCAATTAAGAAAATGTATTATTACCTGTGCATTGGTTACTGTGTGCATTGTTTCCCCGTCATGTGATCTCATCACAGTTCCTGGATCTAACGAGGGCTTACCTGAACCAGCTACAACTGTTTATACAATTAAGAAAGGCAGCCACTATGCTACCAGTAACCCTTTGAAGCGTAATTCAAATTCTATTATTAGATTTGAAGCTACCTTCGATAGTACTGCTGTTTATAAAACCCAAGCGACTGAGAACCAAGGTGACATCAATAAACTTTATGGTATATCGGACTGTAACTCTCCACACCAGACCAATAGTGCCCGTTTCGGCTGGCGTTGGTTAGAAAATCGTTTGGAAATTCATGCTTACTCTTATATAAACGGTACCCGCCAATCAACCTATATAGGTAGTGTTGAGCTTGGCAGGGCCTCTACTTATGAGTTAGAGCTAAAAGATGGGTTATATGTCTTTACTTTAGATGAGAAGCAGGTTACGTTGCCTCGCGGCTGCTCAGGAGCAGGGAATGGCTACCAGTTATACCCTTATTTTGGTGGAGATGAGGCAGCACCTCATGAAATTAACATTAAAATTAAAGTACTATAAAACAAAGTATAAAAGCAAATATTGTTTGAAAGAGAAATAGCAGCACTTTTTATAACCTAAACCAATTAAAAAGCCCTAAGCCATTACTGACTCAGGGCTTTTTATATTAAAGCTATGGGAGATGATTACATCATGCCGCCCATACCACCCATACCACCTGGCATAGCTGGAGCACCTTTATCTTCTTCAGGGTCTTCGGAAACTACACACTCAGTAGTTAACAGAAGGCCAGAGATAGAAGCTGCGTTCTCAAGAGCAAGACGCGTTACCTTAGTAGGATCAATAATTCCAGCCTGGAACATGTTCTCATACTTGTTATCACGTGCGTTGTAACCATAATCAGCTTTTCCTTCACGAACAGCCTGAACCACAACGGAACCTTCGCCACCTGCATTAGATACGATTGTTCTAAGCGGAGACTCCAGGGCAGTTTTGATGATCTGAACCCCAGTCTTTTCATCTGCATTGTAAACATCGAGGTCTTCAAGGGCATCAATTGCACGGATAAGGGCAACACCACCACCTGCAACAATACCTTCTTCAACGGCAGCACGAGTAGCATGTAAAGCATCATCTACACGATCTTTTTTCTCTTTCATCTCAACTTCAGTAGAAGCACCAATGTAAAGAATAGCTACACCGCCAGAAAGCTTCGCTAAACGCTCTTGCAGTTTTTCTTTATCATAGTCAGATGTAGTAGCTTCCATCTGCGCTTTAATCTGATTAACACGCGCTACGATATCATCTTTTGTACCTGCACCGTTTACAAGTGTAGTATTGTCTTTGTCGATGATAACTTTCTCCGCCTGTCCTAAATAGTCAAGAGTAGCATTCTCTAATTTATATCCTCTTTCTTCAGAGATTACAGTACCACCTGTCAGGATAGCGATATCTTCCAGCATTGCTTTTCTTCTGTCTCCGAAGCCAGGAGCTTTCACAGCAGCAATTTTTAGAGAGCCACGCAGCTTGTTAACTACTAGTGTAGCAAGCGCTTCTCCATCTACATCTTCAGCAATAATTACAAGTCCTTTACCAGTCTGAACAACTTGCTCCAATACAGGAAGCAGTTCTTTCATAGTAGAAACTTTCTTGTCGTAAATAAGGATGTAAGGATTATCGAAGTCAGCTTCCATTTTCTCCGTGTTTGTCACGAAGTAAGGAGACAGGTAACCACGGTCAAACTGCATACCTTCTACAGTTTTAACTTCTGTTTCAGTACCTTTAGCTTCTTCTACAGTAATTACACCGTCTTTACCAACTTTGTCCATTGCATCGGCAATCATTTTACCGATTTCAGGGTCATTGTTAGCAGAGATAGTACCTACCTGAGCAATTTCTGATGAGTTTTCAATTTTCTTAGACTGAGAGCGCAGGTTTTCTACAACAGCATCAACTGCTTTGTCAATACCACGCTTCAGGTCCATTGGGTTAGCACCTGCTGCTACGTTTTTAATACCAGCACTATATATAGCCTGAGCTAAAACAGTTGCTGTTGTAGTACCATCACCAGCCTGGTCAGCAGTTTTTGAGGCAACCTCTTTCACCAACTGAGCACCCATGTTTTCGATAGCGTCTTTCAGTTCGATTTCCTTCGCTACTGAAACACCGTCTTTCGTGATGGTAGGGGCACCGAATTTTTTGTCAATAATTACGTTACGGCCTTTAGGACCTAAAGTAACTTTTACAGCATTAGCCAGTTTATCGACACCAGATTTAATCTTGGTGCGTGCATCGGCATCAAATGTGATGTTCTTAGCCATAGTTATATTTCTTTCTGATTAAATTTTACTTAAAATAGAATTAAAGAATTGCCAGGATGTCAGATTCCCGCATGATCAGGTAGTCACCACCATCTACGGAGATTTCAGTACCTGCATATTTGCCATACAACACTTGGTCACCTACTTTAACCTGAGGTTTCATTATGGCACCTTGCTCAGACACCTTTCCTTCGCCAACGGCTACTACCTCACCACGCTGTGGTTTCTCTTTAGCAGTGTCAGGAATAATGATTCCAGATTTTGTTTTTTCTTCTGCTGCAGCAGGAGCAACAATTACTCTGTCTGCTAATGGTTTAATGCTGATTGACATAGTTATTTATTATGTTATTAGGTTTTATGGTTGAATTTTAACTTTGAAACCAAAAGAGTATTAACATTTCTTGTGCCAAGCCTGCTTTTTTACCTTGTTAAGCCATTTTTTCAGCTTTTCTAGCTAAAACACCTGACAAATCTGTCATTTTCTGCCACTACAATGGAACTTTTTACCTAAAACATCTGACAGAGTGTGTCAGTTCTAAATAAAAGAGCCGGCTGTTTCTTGAAGCAGCCGGCTCTTTTATTTATGCAACGAAGATGTTTCTATTTATTGTGCATTAGCAGTGTCAAGCATTTCAGGAATGTCAGCAGGATCAGGAATAGCTGCTGATGTATCAACCGCTCCTGGTAAATTAGGAGTAGCTGATGGAAGCTGCGACTGACGGGCACGCTCTTCATTCAGGGTTCTGCCTATTTCAGATGCTGATGAAGAAGCACCTAACATATGAGTGCCTAGTGTTAAAGCAACAAGGGCAACAGCAAATCCCCAGGTTAATTTCTCTAACAGGTCGCCTGTGCGTTTTACACCCATTAATTGGCTGGTACTACCACCAAACTGGCTGGACAACCCACCACCTTTAGGGTTTTGCGCTAGTACAACTAAGATAAGCAGTACGCAAATGAAAATTATAATGCTGATAAGAGCGATGTACATACTAATTTACGTTTTGTAATTTTTCTATCTGTTCGGCAAAGTAAGCTTTTTTTTCCGGATATTTCAACTGTAGTTGTTCATATATTTTGATTGCTTTCTTCACCTTTCCCTGGTTAATAAATATATTAGCCAGGCTTTCTGATGCAACGCCCTTTTTTATTTTAGAGCTTTTAAGGGATAGGTCTTCCTGCGGCTCTGGTTTTAGCTTCACATTAGCCATTGTTTTTAAGCGAGGGTTCAGCTTCAGGAACTGGTCAATAATATCCAGTTGTTTGCTTAAGGTATTTGCAGTGGGTTGAACAGCTTTTTCCAGTTCATGGGTTTTGCTGTACTCCAGTATCAGTTCAGGGTGGAAACTCTGAGGACGAGGCCGAGTATATTCATCTTTTAGCTGGATTACTTCGCCCAAACGGCTTGACCCCATCCAATATCCCAAGGTATCTTCAGCGTATAAGCGATCTATCTCATCTAAAGAATAATTTATCTCCGCATCCTCAGGCTTATATTCTGTCTCTTCCCGCTCATAGATATCTTCATTATCATTTGATAATAAGGATAATGAAGTAGCAGCATCTTTGGGTTCGTCTGCCTTTACTAAAGCTTCTTGATTGTTATCGGTATTTGTATCTTGAGGTTCCAGTACCGAAGGATACTCTGCAGATAATTCTTCGGGTGGAGCTACTATTAACTCATGAATGTAGCTTTTCTCTTCCTCTATGGCTAGTGCGGATAAAGCTTCATCCGTTTCTATGAAATGATGAGAAATATTAACTTGAAACGCTGCTGTTTTATCTTCAGCACCTTCCTTGTGCTTTTCAGCCAGCAAATCGGTGGAAGAGGGGCTAAGGCTGCTAACTGTAAGCAGCATAGCCAGCTCAGAATCCAGATATGTGTCATTTGTACCAGGTTCTTCTTCAGCAGGCAAGTCTGGCAGGTTAAAATTATCTGAAAGAGAACTTTCCTCTTCAACAGATTCAAAAAAGGGAACTTGTTCAGTCTGATGCTGGTCTTCTAAGCTCTCAACTGTTACTTCATCTTCTATGTCGTAGATAAGCCCTGATTCAACAACTTCTCCTTCTTCTACATTAAATGCTGCTTGATCTTGAATTACAGAAAGAGTTTCAGCTTTGGCAGCAACAAGTGTTTGCTCCTCAGTAGCGCTTTCTACAAAAACAGGTTCAGGTGTTGGAGAAGTATAAATAATACGCTTCAGAAACTGGCGGTCTGTAGCATAAGAAGAGGCGCGACGCAAACGCTGTGTAGACAGCATGCTTCCTTTATCAAAAGCAGACTTTGCTAGCAACAGGTGCGCTGTTTGGCAATAGGGGAAAGTAGCGGCTACTTTTTCCAGCTCTTCTGTTTGCTGGTCAGAAATATTTGATACTTGTTGTATCAGTTTTAGAAAAGCTGATTTATTCATGCAGGTTGTGTAATTGTTGAGCCAATTACCAATCGGCTACTGTCTTATTAAAAACATCTGTTACCAAACGTTCCGTCATACTGGTAATACTTGCCGCAGGAATCTGCGTTATATCTACATCTCCCTCAAAATTCTCAGATATGGTAAACAGCCTGTCAAAGTCTTTTTGAGGGTCCTTAGTATTCGTAAAGCGGACCTGTATGCCTAATGTAAGGCGGTTCAGGCTGGCTTGGTCTTGCTGCCCTTCACGCTCAATTGCCGCAGGGGAATAAGTAAAACTAACAATTTGTCCTGCCAGTTGCAAATCTCCCTCAGCTTGTATAACAGTCAGGTTTGTGTTACGTCTATAGTAATTTTTAAATGTGGTTGTTACAATGTCCGTTAGGTTAGAGGGGCCTTCACCCGTGCTGTTCTCTATAGTCTGTATAGACATAGATTTAATATCAGGAGAAATGGTAGTACCTGAAAAGGAATAAATGCCACAACTGCTGCAAATGACAAGCAACAGTGAAAGAGCTGTGGCAAAAAAGCTGGTTTTATTCTTCAATGTCATATTGTTTTAACTTCCTGTAAAGGGTTCGCTCCGAAATTCCAAGGTCTTGTGCCGCATATTTGCGCTTATTGTTGTGTTTTTTCAGAGCCTTTAATATTAATTCTTTTTCTTTATCTTCTAAAGAAAGACTTTCTTCTTCTGTTTCGTGCGGAATATCTTCTACTCGCTGGTCTTCATATTCATCTGGCTGAGACTGTTTAATTGGTAGGTAGAAGTTGTCCTGCGGCTCCTGTGGATGATAACTGTGCCCGTTAGCCTGTTCAATGTTTTCGAACAAGTGGCTGTGTTCCTTTAACAGATCCTCATCGTTTGGCCGGTGCGTCAGCATGTCAAAAACAAGTTGTTTAAGCTCCGATACGTCACGACGCATGTCAAAAAGCACTTTGTACAGCAAGTCACGTTCCGAAAAGGTCTGATCAGAATTAGCTTCTTTGGCAAGCAAAGCTGGCAGATTGCTGCCTGGTACTTCCTGTGGCAAGTACTGGCGTAGCTTTTCAGCATCAACCTCACGATCATATTCCAGAACGGATATTTGCTCCACAATATTTTTTAACTGTCTGATATTACCTGGAAAACGGAAACGCAACAGTTGCTGAACTGCATCTGGTGTAAGCGTGATCGGTTTAACTTTGTATTTCTCAGAGAAATCACTGGCAAACTTTCGGAAAAGCAGGTAGATATCATCATCCCGCTCACGCAGAGGGGGCACTGAAATAGGAACAGTATTAAGGCGATAATACAGGTCTTCGCGGAACCGTCCTTTTTCTACAGCATTTACCAAGTTAACATTTGTTGCTGCTACAACCCGCACATCTGTCTTTTGAACTTTTGAGGAGCCTACTTTAATAAACTCGCCATTCTCCAGCACACGTAGCAGGCGAGCCTGTGTACCCAGAGGCATTTCTCCGATTTCATCCAAGAAAATAGTACCTCCATCTGTCACTTCAAAATAACCTTTACGGGTTTCAGTTGCGCCCGTAAATGATCCTTTTTCATGTCCGAAAAGCTCAGAGTCAATTGTTCCCTCAGGTATGGCGCCGCAGTTTATGGCAATGAACTGCCCGTGCTTACGAGGGCTCAGTTGATGTATTATTTTAGAGAAAGACTCTTTCCCGCTACCACTTTCACCAGTAATAAGCACCGTCATATCGGTAGGAGCCACCTGAACTGCCACTTGAATGGCATAATTCAACAGTGGAGAGTTTCCAATAATTCCGAAGCGTTGTTTTATACTTTGGATATCTATGTTTCGCATGAATTAAAATGTGCTACTAATGAGGTAATCTGCTGAATGTGTTAGTTTAAAGCTGTACTTCTTCTTTTATTGCTTTAGCACAATAACGAATCAAACCACGAACAAATTAATCTACTGCTTCGCCGAAAAGAGTACCTACACTGCAGTCATGAACAAACACGTTCACATAGTCTCCTTTCTTATAATGTTTTTTATCGAAAATAACTACTTTATTCTGGTCGTTACGGCCACTTAATTGCTCATTCGATTTCTTGGAGAAGCCCTCCACTAACACCTTATGTACTCTGCCTATATCACGTTTATTTCGAGCCAGCGACGTTTCCCTTTGCTTTTCAATAATCTCTGCCAAACGACGCTTTTTCACCTCCAGAGGAATATCATCTTCCAGTTTGCGGGCTGCTAAAGTACCCGGGCGCTCTGAATAGAAGAACATATAGGAGTAATCGTACTGCACATAGTCCATCAGAGACAGCGTATCCTGGTGCTCTTCTTCAGTTTCGGTGCAGAAACCAGAAATCATATCAGAAGAAATACCGCATTCATCCCCTAAAATTCTACGAATGGCATCTACCCGGTTAATGTACCACTCACGATCATAGGTACGGTTCATGAGCTCCAACACGCGGGAATTCCCACTTTGAGCCGGCAGGTGAATGTATTTACAGATGTTGTCATACTTCTTCATAGTGTATAAGACCTCATCCGTAATATCTTTCGGATGCGAAGTCGAGAAACGAACACGCAAACCTGGGTTTATGAGTGCCACCATTTCCAGCAGTTGCGCAAAGTTAACCTGCTCCGTACCATCTTCTGAAGTCCATTTGTAAGAGTCCACGTTCTGGCCCAGCAAGGTCACCTCTTTATAATTCTGAGCTACCAGCGCCTGCACTTCCCTTACAATAGAGTGAGCATCGCGACTGCGCTCCCGACCACGAGTAAACGGCACGACACAGAAAGAGCACATGTTATCGCAACCACGCATAATAGAAACAAAGGCACTGACACCATTGCTGTTCAGGCGCACAGGACTTATATCAGCATATGTTTCCTCACGCGACAATAAAACATTCACAGCTTTCTGACCACCATCTACCTCGTTAATCAAGTTAGGTAGGTCACGATAAGCATCAGGACCTACTACCAGATCAACTATCTTTTCTTCATCTAGAAGAGACTTTTTCAGACGCTCGGCCATGCAGCCTAGCACGCCTATCACCATTTCCGGTTTCTTTTTCTTGTGGTAGTTTATTTGGCCAAGACGATTTCGAACAGTTTGTTCTGCTTTTTCGCGAATAGAGCAGGTGTTAAGAAATACTACATCTGCCTGTTCAATATCAGAAGTTGTGTCAAAGCCTTGCTCGAACATAATGGAGCTAACTATTTCACTGTCAGAGAAGTTCATCTGGCAGCCATAGCTCTCTATATATAGTTTTCTCGATTTACCTGTGTTTGTTTCTTCTGTTACTTTAGTATCACAAGACGCAGAAGCTTGCTCAGGAGTGCGGTTGTCAATAAAATCTAAATCTACTATAGGATCCATACTTAAACTATTATAGCTGCAAATATACTACAATCTCATCAAAAGATGTGACAGAATGGCAGGCAAGAGACAAATTACAAAGGAAAAATTAGGAAAGACAGGGTTTACATCCTTTTCAGCCTTAAAAGAACATTTAAAGTGCTATAACATTACTGGCACTTTATTAACTCCCTTTTGCTCCATTAAAATATTTTTTGAAAGCCTATCTTCAGCCAAGAACCTGCATCATAGCCTGAGCTTTTAGCAGGCACTCCTGGTATTCTTTCTCAGGATCAGAGTCGTACGTAATGGCACTTCCGACCATAAAAGAAAGGTATCCAGTAGAGGCATTATATTGCAGGCTACGGATAACAACATTAAAATCAAAGTCCTGGTTGGGCATTATATAACCAAAAGCACCCGAATAAAGTCCTCTCCTTGTTTCTTCCAGTTCCTCGATCAGTTGCATCGCACTTATTTTAGGGGCACCTGTCATACTTCCCATCGGAAAAGTGCCTAGCAAAGCATCAGTTATATCACACTCCGGCCTTAGTTCACCGATGATAGTAGATATCATTTGTGAAACTTGTTTAAAACCATAAATGCCAAACATTTCCTCTACATGTACAGATCCGGTAGCGCATGAGCGTCGAAGGTCATTTCTAACCAGGTCTACTATCATCATATTTTCAGCCAGCTCTTTTTCATCATTTCGAAGTTGATATTGAAGCTCCTGATCCTCTTCTGCTGTTGCACCTCGTTTTATGGTTCCTTTGATAGGCTGAGATATAAGCTTGCTTCTTTCTTTTTTAAGGAATCTTTCCGGTGAAGCACACAAAAGATATTTACCACTGCACTTAAGGTAACCTGAAAAAGGAGTAGGTGAGGCTGCGTTAAGAGCTAGATATAAAGGCAGTGGTTGAACATGAACTTTTTCAGCATAGAACTCAATACAATAATTCAGTTCGTACACATTCCCCACAACAACATGCTCCTTAATATGCTCTACATTTAATTTGTAATCATCGGGAGAAACGCGCTGTTTAATTTCTAAACCTATAGGTGAGGCTGGCAATGGTGTAGGGGTGGCTAATATATCACTTATGATCTTTTTCGATATTACCTCTGAATTACTTATTCTTATGTCTTCATGATTAAAGTTTAAGATTAAGATGGGTTCAAAAAAGTGAAGTAACGGGAAGCCTAACTTATCTATGTTCTGGCTAAATAGAGCTTCTATTTGGTTTTTTAAATCATAGCCCAGATAACCACATAATAAGCTTTTATTTTCTTTTAAATGTTTACGCAAATCATCTAATGAAGATGTCTCTTCAAAAGTAAGCGCTGGGCCAGAAGAAACTGCTAGCATGTGCTGAAAGCCATTATGTGGATAGGGGATATCGTTTGGGTTGTAGTAAGCTACATTTGGAAATTGATCAGCCCAGGCCAGTGCTTTCAGCCTGAACTCATCAAGTGGTACAGGCAGTTCATGTGCCTTAATCTCTACAGAGTACATGTTGTCAGTCATGTGACCGTAATATGAAGTAAGAAAGTAAGGCGGCTAAAGTTAACTAATCTCTTTATGAAAAATGCATAACTTCAGCCAAGCCAATTCTTTAATTATGTAAGAAAGAACGCTGATGTAGAATTTGATTCACATAAAAAAAGGATGGCTAATTAGACCATCCTTTTTGATATGCTATGCGAGCGAAAAAACACTCTGATTATGATCAAACTTCTGGGGATTAAGCAACACGCAGTTCAACACCAGCTAGAATACGGCCACAGTGCTCACAAACTATAATTTTCTTTTGTGCTGCAATGTCAGCCTGGCGCTGAGGAGGAACAGTATTGAAGCAGCCACCACAGGCATCACGCTTAACAGTTACTACGGCTAGGCCATTGCGAACATTCTTACGGATACGGGAGTAGGCACTAAACAAACGATCTTCTATGTTAGAAGCAGCGAAATCACGTTCTTTTTCAAGCTTATTTTCTTCCTCTTCACTTTCAGAAACGATCTGATCAAGTTCCTGCTTCTTATTATCAAGATCTTTACGGCGCTCATCCAGACGGTTTTTAGTGCCTTCTATCTCTTTGCCTTTCTGCTCAATCTGATAATGTGCTTCCTTTATTTTCTTTTCAGCAATCTGAATTTCAAGTTTCTGAAGTTCTATTTCCTTTGTGATGGCATCGTACTCACGGTTGTTGCGTACGTTTGTCTGCTGATCTTCGTATTTGCGAATTAGGCTTTCAGCGTCCTTAATAGCTTGTTTACGCTGTGCGATAGAATCATTCAGAGCCGTGATTTCATCGTCAAACTTACGAACCCGCACCTCATAGCCTTCGATTTCATCTTCTAGGTCTTGAACCTCTTCAGGCAAGTCGCCTCTTACGCGTCTTATTTCGTCAAGCTGTGAATCAATGCTTTGAAGCTTTAGCAAAGCCTCCAGTTTACTGGCTACCGTACTTTCCATGTATTAATAGGTGTATCTGACAGGGTTTGTATTAATATTCGATAAATAGACTGCAAAATTAGTAAAGTTTTTTGAAATAGCGTCATAAAAAATCTCCTTTGTATAAACCTCGCTTTCATAATGCCCAATATCTGCAATCATTAGCCTGCTTTCAGCATCAAAAAACTCATGATACTTTACGTCGCCAGTTACAAATGCATCAGCGCCTGCACGAATGGCATCTTTGATCAAAAAACTTCCTGAGCCTCCACACACAGCCACACGCTTAACTTTTTTATTATCTATAGAAGTGTACCGAAGCCCCTGTAGCTGCATCTTATCTTTTAAGTAATTCAGAAAACCTTCTTCTGTTAGTTCCTGGTCTAAATTACCAACCATTCCTATACCTATTTCCTGGTTATTGTTTTCCAGAGCATAAATATAATGTGCAACTTCTTCATAAGGATGAGCCTTTTGCAGAGCCGCCACTATTTTATGTTGCTGATAGGCAGGAAAGATAACTTCAATACGATTTTCATCTACCTGTTCCGGTTTGCCTGCCTCGCCAATAGTAGGGTTTGCTCTTTCAGAAGGTTTAAACCTGCCTGTGCCTTGTACCTGAAAGCTACAGTTGCTGTACTCGCCAATGTTACCCGCTCCGGCTTTATGTAAAGCTGCCAGAACCTCTTCTGTATGCTGTACAGGCACAAATGTAACCAGTTGCATAAGCGTTTCAGGCTTGTTTACCAAAATATGCTGGTTCTGCAACTGCAATTTGTCTGCGATCTTTGTATTTACGCCATGCAACACATTGTCAAGATTGGTATGGCAGGCATATATTGCAATGTTATGCTGAATAGCTTTAATGATAGTACGCTCCACGTAGTTTCGGCCAGTAAGAGATTTCAGGCCTTTAAATATAACCGGATGATGAGCCACAACTAAATTGCAGCCCTTCTCTATTGCTTCGTCTAACACCGCTTCTGTACAATCCAGTGTTACCAGCACCCCCTTTACTTTGTCAGTAGCAATGCCTGTCTGAAGGCCGGAGTTATCATAACTTTCCTGGTAACGAAGAGGGGCCAGGTTTTCCAGCAGTCGTGTAATATCCTGTATGGTTGCCATCGTTTTAGTTGTATTCATGTATGCTGTTATGTAGGCACGTTAAATTTATCTTATTTTTGCCTTGACTACAAAACCAGGATGAAATATCTAAAAATAATACTCTTGCCCTTTTCATGGTTATACGGAGGAATCATGAACCTTCGGAATTTCCTTTATGATAAAGGTTTACTTGAATCACAAGGATTTAACTTACCTGTGATAGTTGTTGGTAATCTAACGGTGGGTGGTACGGGCAAAACGCCGCATGTTGAATATTTACTCCGTTTATTTAATGTCTATAAAAGCATCGCTACTTTAAGCAGAGGGTACAAGCGTAACACAAGAGGGTTTGTTCTGGCAGATGTGTCAGCCACTGCAGCTACCATAGGAGATGAACCTTTTCAGTATTATCAGGATCACCCCAACGTACACGTAGCTGTTTGTGAAGATCGTGTAAAGGGCATTGAGCAACTGCAACATCTTTTTCCAGAACTAAATCTTGTTATACTGGATGATGCAATGCAGCATAGGCCTGTACAACCATCATTCAATATCCTGATTACAGATTATAACAGGTTGTTTTATAAAGATTATGTAATGCCAGCCGGGTTGTTGAGGGAACCCAGGAAAGGTGCAAATCGGGCAGATGCTGTGGTTGTTAGTAAGTGTCCGCCAAATATGGACAAGGGTGAAATGCAACGTATAAAAGACAACATCTGCAAGTATACCAAACCAGATACTCCTGTCTTCTTTTCCTGTTTCAGATATGGTTTACCTGTTGCCGTTGGTGCCAAGGCTATGTTAAAGAAAAAAGCTATTTTAGTAACTGGCATTGCAAATCCGGCCCCTCTTAAAAGCTACCTGAATGTCAACGGGTATACAATATTTGAACAGCTTTCATTCTCGGATCATCATCAATATACCCTGCAAAATATTATAAAGCTTCAGGAACTGCTTAAAAACGATAAATACAAAGATGCCGTTATACTGACAACAAGTAAAGATGCTGTTAAACTGACAGGGCCTGATCTTGTAGAATCTATCAGTAGGCTTCCTGTTTTTTATGTGCCCATAGAAGTGCAGTTCTTGCAGAACGCTGAAGCTTTTGACCGGCTCGTATTGCAACATATACAGAGCTTCTTAAAGTACTAGTTTAACCCATACTCATAGATGATTTATACATGACAGAGCAGGTAGAAGGATGCTTGTTGTATAAAAATCACTATTTTTGAACCGTGAAAAGAATCTTTTTAGTTGCCATACTTTTTGTGATAGGCTTTTTGGCACAGCAGAGTGCCACTGCTCAAATTATAGATGATTCCACTAAGGTACTTTATAGCCCTAAAACAACCCTCCAGTTATTTGAACAGGATGTATTGGAAGGGCGATATCTGGAGCAGCGTATAGACACAAGCCTTCAGAACATGCATAATGAACGCTACTGGTATCAGGATTCTGCTTATTACCAGCATTTGGGTAATGTTGGTACCGCTGCGCAACCACTTTTTTATCGGATGCCACAGAAAATAGGGGTCAGGTTAGGTAAAAATATTTTTGACCGCTATGCTTACGACCCTCAAAATATAAACTATTATAACACCCGTTCCCCCTATACACATTTATATTACGTGCAGGGTGGCCAGGGAGAGCAGGTTTTTGAAGGTATTCATGCCCGCAATATCTCCCCGAACTGGAACGTAGGGCTGGCATATAGAATTATCTCAACAGAAAAGCAATTTAGTGCGAGAAGTAACCTTACCAATGGGCTTATCAGTAACCATGCGGTAAAAGTTTTCACTCATTATCGCTCTAAAAATGATAAGTATGACCTGTTTGCCAATTTTACGTCTATGAAAGCGGAGCAAATAGAACAGGGAGGGATCATCCCTGAATCAGCTGATGCCACACCTGAAAGCTTGTTTGATTATGATGACTATGAGACTATACCTGCATTTTTAGAACAAGCCTCTAATGATGAAGGACGCAATAACTTTCACTTAATGCACATTTATAAATTAGTGGGAGAAGATTTAAAGTTTTATCATACATTGGATCTGCACCGACAGAGCAATACATACCAGGATGCTGCAATTCCTTACGAAACAGATGCAGATGGAAGAAGCAGTTTGTTGTTTTATCCAAGAACAATTTACAATAGCAGCCAAACAATGGACAGCACGATTTACAAGGAAACCCAAAATGTAATCGGTGTAACTGGTAATAATAAGCTGTCTTTTTATAAAGCTTTTATTAAGTACCGTAGTGCGAACATAAACTATCGCACCAATTACAGGTTTGCAAGTGAAGATACTACTTCGGCTGCCGCTGTGTACAATAGCAAAGACTATAACCAACTATTTGTTGGTGGGCAGCTACGCTTGTTCTATGAAAATAAAGCTGAGCTTAAAGTTGAAGGTGAGTTTCAGATTTCAACAGATTACTGGGTTAAGGGTACTGCTAGGCTTGGGGGCTTGCAAGGTTCGCTGGAGCGAGTGCTTATATCACCAACAGTTACTCAAAGCTATATGCTGAGCAACCACTATGTCTGGGAGAATGATTTCAATAATTCTGTTACGGATAATATAGCGGCCTCATATGCCGGGAAAATCGGTGGAAGACAGTTTGTAAAGCTTTCAGGGCATTACACTAATATTAAGCGTTATATATATTACAACGAAGAACAAGTGCCTGAGCAGCTAAGCCGTAACCAGCGTTTCTGGGGAGCTGAGATTTCTCATCATGTTCGCTTCGGAGCTTTTCACCTGGAAAACTATGTAAAATACACTAATACTGATGAGGCAGATAAAGTCAGAATGCCTGAGTTCTTAGTAGACTCCAAGCTTTATTTCCAGGGGGCACTGTTTAAGGACGCACTTTACGGGCAATTGGGAGTGCAGGCAACAATGCCTACAGGATATTATGCTGATGCTTATATGCCGGTTACGCAGCAGTTTTATGTGCAGGATAATTTCGAAACAAATACTTATCCTGTCATTGATCTATTTGTGACCGTGGATATAAAGAACCTGAATGCCTTTCTTAGTATGAGGCATTTTAACTATGACTTATGGGAGCCTGGATATTTTTCTACTCCTTACTATCCAGGTATGCGCCGAAGCTTTACATTTGGCATAAAGTGGATGTTTTTTGACTAAGCTATACTCAATGTTATTAGTAAAAGATTCCATATTAAAGTTTATTAAGCACAGAGAACATTAGTTATACATGTCAACTCAACCAACTAAAACTATACTCAGGCTTCAATTACCGACGGATCCTCGTTGGGTTAACATTGCGGAGAAAAACATTGAAGATATCTTAGTGGACCATGCTTATTGTGAGCAGAAAGCAGCTACATCTGGTATTTCACTCATTGTAAAGTACCCCGACAAAACCCGCCTGGTGGAGGAGATGACAGACCTTGTGGCTGAAGAATGGAGTCATTTTGAAAGAGTTATGGCCGAGCTAAAAAAGCGTGGCTTCGGACTAGGACGTAATCGGCCGGATAAATATGTCGTAGAACTCACAAAGCACATTAGGAAAGGAAATAAGCGGGAGCGGCAATTGATGGACCACCTTTTGATTAACGCGCTTATCGAGGCTCGTAGTTGCGAACGCTTTAAGCTTCTCTGGAAGAACATTCAGGATGAGGGACTACAGAAGTTTTATTATGAACTGATGGTGTCAGAAGCAGGCCATTACGTAAGCTTTGTAAAGCTGGCTAAAGAATATATGCCAGCCGAAGAAGTAGATGCCAGGTTAAAAGAACTGCTGGAAATAGAAGCCGACATTATCCATAACCTGGAGCCCAGGCCAGACAGAATGCACTAGGCTTAAATGTGGTCTGTCGTGCTACTGTTTTTAAGATTACTTACCCTTAGTCACGCAATAAGAGACAGGCGATTTGCTCATCAAATATCAAATCTATAGCAAGGTTTATTTTCTTTTTGCAGCACAAATGAAAATAAACCTTGCTATAAAGCATTCTTCATCAATAGATTATAATTAAAAGATCAAGTCTTCTGCTTTTTCTTTTTAGCCGCCGGAAACAGAATGTTATTCAGTATTAACCTATAGCCAGGCGAGTTAGGATGCAGGGCAAGGTCAGTCGGGTCCTCACCAACCAGGTGCTGATAGTCTTCTGGGTCGTGGCCACCATAAAATGTCCAGGTGCCGCGGGCAAACGTGCCATGCATGTAGCGTATTTCACCAAGTTCTTTGTTTTCTCCCATAACTATCACTTCCGGCTTTACGAGATCTTTTCTGTAAGCTGTCGTCTGCCCCATAAAACCTTTCACCGTCTTTTCGTGGTTTTGAGTGAGCATAGTAGGAATCGGATCCCATTTGGCAGAGAAGGTAAAGAGCTGGAAATAATCATTCTCCTCCGATACAGGGCGCTGTTGTGGCTGAACATCTATGTTAGAATATTCGTACTCCAGCGGGTTTAAGACCAGCTTAAAATCTCTGAAAGCAAAAGTGTTACTATAGTCCAGCTTTTCCTGTGCCTGAGGGTCTGCACCGTCTCCGTCATACATGGTTTCCAGGAAGTCAATTCCAGCGGCTGCCAGAGCTATGTCATAGGTATCTGTTGCTGAGCACATGGCAAAAAGAAAGCCTCCGCCCGCACAAAAGTTTTTTATCTTATTTACTACAGCCAGCTTTAACTGCGACACTTTTTCAAAGCCATGCTTTTGGGCAGACTGTTCCGCATCCCGCTGCTGCTCCTGATACCAAGGATAATGGCGGTAGCTGGCATAAAACTTGCCATACTGTCCTGTAAAGTCTTCGTGGTGAAGGTGCAGCCAATCATACTCAGGTAGCTTTTCATCCATTATCTCATCATCGTATATAATGTCATAAGGGATTTCAGCATAAGTCAGCACCAGTGTTACAGCGTCATCCCAGGGCATTTTTGTTTTTGGAGAATACACTGCAATTTTTGGCACTTTCTCCAGTTTCATCACATCCATGTTCGCCTCAGGGTTGGATATTTCCTGCAGTACACTATTATACTGAGCATCTGAGATTACATTGTAGCTTACACCACGCACGATCAACTCATTCTCCAGCTGAGGAGCATGCTGAAAGGCAAAGCTGCCACCACGGAAATTAAGTAGCCAGTCTACCGATATATTTTTACTTAAGGTCCAATAGGCGATACCGTAAGCTTTCAAATGCTCTTTCTGCGTCTCATCCATGGGTATGAGAATAGTACTGGCAATACTTTTAAGTGAGAGGAGTTGGAACAGTAAGAATAGCGTGGTAATACGAAAAAACATCTGGTTCGTCTTCAAAATATAGATGATTGTATAATATTGATACTTTTTAAATAAAATGAAGCTAACTTACAGCTAAGCTATTGTATACTTAACGAAAAAAAGATTAAAGTGCACAACTTTTTTTAAAGAATGAACTTAATTGAAAACATACGTGAAAGCTTAAGGGCTATTTACGGAAATTTACTGCGTACTGTACTTACAGGGCTTATTATTGCTTTTGGTATTATGTCGCTTATAGGTATACTAACTGCTGTAGACAGTATGAAGTATACACTGGAGCAAACTTTTTCCAGCCTTGGAGCAAACTCTTTCGACATCAGAAGAAAAGGATATAACAACAGGGGCAGCCAACAGGGAAAAGTGCAGAAAGTGTACCCTGATATAACGTACAGGCAGGCGGCCATGTATAAAAGCCTGATGGATGATAAAGGCAGAGTTAGTCTTTCATCCTATATATCAGGGGCAACAGTTGTTAAAAGTACTACAGCGAAAACAAATCCTAATATTAATATAGTAGCCGGTAATGAATACTACCTGCAGAACCAGAATCTGAACCTGGAGCGTGGACGCGGATTTTCTACCTATGAACTGGAGAATGGAACAAATGTAGCTATCATAGGAAAAGAGGTAGCTGATAATCTGTTTCCTAAAAAAGATCCACTTGGGGAGAGTATTACATTCCTTGGCCGTCATTTTAAAATTGTTGGGCAATTGGAGAAACAAGGAGGCAGCATGGGGGGCAGTGGGGGAGACCGGACTATTCTTATACCTCTGGAAACAGGGCGGCACATTCCACGACCCGACAATTCTGTTCTTAATTATACAATTAAGACCGCTGTCTTCAAACCTGAAGACCTCAACTTTGTAATGGGTGAGGCAACCGGGGTAATGCGCAACCTTAGGCAGGATGCTTTAGGGCAGGAAGAGTCCTTCGAAATCAGGCGTAGTGATTCTGCTTTAGAAAGCCTGAATGAAATATCTGGTTATTTGAAAGCAGGAGGATTCGTAATAGGCTTCATTACTTTATTAGGGGCTTCAGTAGGTTTGATGAACATTATGATGGTTTCTGTAAATGAGCGAACCAGAGAAATCGGCGTTAGAAAAGCATTAGGTGCCACAGCTTTACAGATCCGGCAGCAATTCCTGATTGAAGCAATTGTTATTTGCATGTTGGGCGGATTAGTGGGTATTTTGTTTGGCGTATTAATGGGCAATGGCATTGCAGCTTTAATTGGTGAAGGAGGTTTTATTGTGCCTTGGATCTGGGTTTTTGTAGGTTTAAGTATATGCATACTGGTCGGTATGGCCTCTGGTTATTACCCAGCCTCCAGAGCATCTAAACTTGACCCTATTGAATCTTTACGATACGAATAACCAAACCCTTGCGCTCAAAAACAAATGAGCCGCTGCAGTCAATGCAGCGGCTCATTTGTTTTTATGATTATATTAGTATGAGCGGTGGCCAAAATGGTCTGTCGCCTTAAAAATAAAGCACTTAGTTTCAGAACTTATTTCTTTGTTGTCGCAGCTGCCGCGGTAGAGTCAGCTGCTGACTTATACCGGTCGTTCAATGCTTTAAGAACGTCTGTGGTAACATCTAAAGTAGAGTCTCCATAAAGGATGGCACTGTTACCTCTGGAGTAAGTAAGAACCATTTTATAACCTTTGTCTTTACTTAGTTCCTGCAGATAGGCTTCTACTCTGTCGTATATTTTTTTCATTTCCTCCGACTCTTCCGTTGCCAGCTCCGTGCTGGCATTCTGGTTCTGAGCTTGCAGTTGCTGCTGCTGTTGCTGCAGGCGTTGCTCAGTGGCTGCACGCTGCTGTTGTGTCATTGTCTGAGCTGACTGCTGATATCTTTCAACTTCTTTTTGAAAAGCATCTGCTTTAGAGCGAAGGCTTTGCTCTGCTGTTCTTGATTTTCCCTCCAGGCGAGTACGAACATCCTTAAAGTACTCATAGTTCGTTAATAGAGAGTCAGAATTTACATAAACGATGTCGCCTCCAATACCGGCGGTGCTGCCTTCTGAAGAACCATTTGCCTGAGTGCTTCCCTGATTCTGATTACATGAGGTAACTAAAGCAGCTAAGGCTACTCCTAAAGCGATTTTTGATACTTTCACAGTGTGTTAATTATGCTTATTTGATTATTATTCTTGTATCTGGAATCTAAGATAGAACAAATATATAAATTGATAAAATTTAATGTTGCAGTAGTTCCTTATAAGTTTCTTCTGCTTCCATTAAGTTATCATTGTTCAATCCGGTAAGGCGAACATGTTTGGTTTCGTTAACAAGCACTGGATCATACTTTGCAACTACACGAATATAGTTCTCTGTCCAACCTTCCATTATGCCATTTTTTACATCATCTTCGAATAGCACATTAAACTCGCTGCCAATGTTCTGCTCATAGAAGAAATGCTTCTTTTTCTCGGATAAAATGCGCAGCATATCGGCTCGGCGGTTGCGGTCTTTTGTGCTTACTTTGCCTGACATGCCCGGAGCTAGTGTGTTTTCTCTTTCAGAGTAAGGAAAAACATGCAGGTAACTCACGTCAAGTTCATTCAGGAAGTTGTACGTTTCGAGAAAATCTTCTTCGGTCTCGCCAGGGAAGCCTACTATCACGTCCACACCAATGCAGCAATGGGGCATAAGTTCTTTTATCTTAGCCACACGCTCTGCATAAAGTTCACGCTGATACCTTCGCCGCATCAGTTTCAGTATTTTGTTTGAACCGGACTGTAAGGGCACATGGAAATGTGGCATAAAGCGGTTGCTTTTCGACACAAACGCTATAATATCGTTGTGAAGTAGGTTCGGTTCAATAGAAGAAATCCTGAAACGATCAATGGTTTCAATCTTATCTAGTTCCTGAATAAGCTGGTAGAAGGTCTCAACGCGCTTGCCGTCCTGCAGCCCGAAATCTCCCGTGTTGACCCCTGTCAGCACAATCTCCTTTACACCGGATTCAGCAATTTCATGAGCCGATTTCACTACGTTTTCGATGCTGTCGGAGCGGCTGTTGCCTCGCGCCAGTGGTATGGTACAAAATGTACAGGAGTAGTCGCAACCATCCTGCACTTTCAGGAAGGTGCGCGTACGGTCACCAAAAGAGTAGGAATTATGGAATGTATTTGCTTCTGAAATAGGACTGGCATATACTTCTGCCTTGCCTCTTTTCTCAAAGCCCTCCAAAATATCTACCAACTGAAATTTCTCTGCGGCACCCAATACAGCGTCTACGCCAGGTATTTCAGAAATTTCTTTAGGCTTTAACTGTGCATAACAGCCTACGATAGTAATAAAAGCGTTAGGGGAATGCTTCAGGGCCTCCTTAACAATTTTACGACATTTCTTATCTGCATTGTCCGTTACCGAACAAGTATTTATTACATAAATATCAGGCGTATCGGTAAACTCTACCTTTTCAAAGCCTCGCTCTTGGAATATTCTTCCAATAGTGCTTGTTTCGGAGTAGTTAAGTTTACAGCCTAAGGTATAAAAAGCTACTTTTTTCATAATCAGAGTGCAAAGATACAAAAAATCAATTTTGTATAACAGAATATTGAGTAACTGATTAACAACCAATTAGCACAACAACTTTATTTGATAAACCATTTTGGTATTAAAGAAAAAAAGGGTATTACTTCTGCAGAAAGTCTTCGAAAGAGTACTGCATGTAAGCTTCTCCATTTTTTAATTGATCTTCTGTTACTTCAGGATCCCGTGTAATAGGGGTTTTACTAACATTATCTATTGTAAGCTCTCCCTGCTCCGTTACATATCCAAAACCATCGTTGAAGACATAAAACGCAAATGGATGGGAGACAGGGGCAAGTAAATTTCTGCCCCACTTAAAGTTCTGGTGCGGGAGGTTTAACTGCGTCAGCAAAGTGGTGGCAATATCGGTTTGTGAGCCAATGGTATTTATTTTTAAACCCCTTGCTTCTACAGCGCCCCCAGTTAATATAAAAGGTATCCTGAATTTGCTGGTCTGATAATTTGCATCATTACCTGGCAGCGGATGGCCATGATCGGCCACTATTACCACTAAAGTGTTTTGCCACCAGGGCCGATTTTTAGCTTCTACTACAAACCGGCCCAAAGCCCAATCAGTATAATAAACTGAATTACGGAACAATGCTTCATTATCAGTTCCAGGAAACTTAGGAGCTATAGGTATTTCAAAAGGCTCATGGCTACTTAAAGTGTAGACAGTCGTAAAAAATGGCTCCTTCTCCTTTTGCAGGTCCTGTAATACTCTTTCAAACAGTATATGGTCATGTGCTCCCCATTTCGAGTTATAGCTTGATGATGGAAAGTCGTACTTGTCTATTAAGTGGTCATAGCCCCCGTTTAACAGGTAAGACTTTATATTCGCAAACTCAAGCTCCCCACCGTAGTAATAGCTGGTACGGTAACCTTGTTGTTCAAACACCTGACTTAAGTGCGGCAGTTTTTCTGTTTTTTTAGGTGTTTTTATAATAGAGGTAATGGTCTGAACAGGATACCCACTTAAAAGAGCCACCATCCCTTTTTCGCTGCGATCGCCGCTGGCATACATGTTTGTAAAACTAATGCCTTCTGCAGCCAACTTATTTAAGTTTGGTGTTACTCCTTTTTCACCGCCAAGGCTTTCTACAAACTTAGCTGTATAGCTCTCTAATATAATAAAGAGTACATTAGGCTTTTGGTTGGAAACCACTTGCAGGGCAGAATCAGGAGACGGAGCATATAATGCCTGAACCCGTTCCGCTGCCTCCTCCTTTGCCATGTATTGGTAAGGGTTCTTGCTCTGTTTGTTATACTTCAGCAGCGAGTGCATCAGGTTCCAGGGCATATTTAGACCTGCATGGTTGGCGTAAGGGTTTTCAGAAAAATACACCACACTCTGGTTTATCGGAATCTGCTGAATACCTCCACGCAAAGGCACAACCAGTAAGGCAGCAAAAAACAGTGCCACCCCAGCCACCAGCCATTTATTATTTATCAACGAAAATAGTCTTAGGTCAAAATATCGATGGTACAATAATATAAAAGCTACACTCATCGCTATAGAAATGCACAATAACAACATTATTGGTGCAGCAGCAGCAGAGGCAAGCATTTCGCCGGGGGTATTCAGGTATTGTATGGGCGTAGCATCGAGCCTAAACCCCCAGAAGGAGTACAACTCAAGGTCTACAGACAGAAGAACTGCTATAAACACTACAAAAAAATTGGTGTAGTATCTGACAAAAGCATTTGCGTTAAATCCTTTCCATAGTGCAGAAACCACACTGGCTACAAAAGGCAACAGGGAGAGGTAAGCCGCAAAAGACAAATCAAGATGAAGCCCATGAAAAAAAACCAGAGAAACATCAGATGAGGATAATTGCTGTGTGCGATCGAGGTGGTACAATAGAAATATGGCTCGGGCAACTATAAAATATAGCACCCAAAAAAGGAAGTATAAAGGGTGAAAATATAAACGCTTCTTCATGGTGCAAATATACAGCATAAGTCATGCTATATTTAGCTTCACTTAAGATGATAGTACTAGTCTGCGTGTTTAAACTACCTGTCTTAAAAGAAAGGAAGGGATGGTTAATTAAGGGGACTGGTTGATAAAAATATCAATATTGGAAGGAAAGGGTGCTAAAAATGAACAATAAGATGCATATTACTGAAAAAAATCTGTGGAAAGGCCTAAAAAATGTACTAGTAATTCTTGTAGCGTAGTTTTTATATATATATTTGTTACTCACAAACCCAATACCGAAGAAACAATTAATTTGATCCATGGCAATACTTCGATTTAAAGCGCTTGAGCTTGTAAGCCAGCGTAAGAAAGGTGAAATTACCCCTCCAATAGAAAAAATTTCAGATTATTACGGAGAAAATGTGTTTGGCTTTGACACGATGCGTGCCACCATGTCTTCGGACTATTACAAGCGTTTGCGCCGCATTATTGATGCCGGTGAAAAAGTAGACCGTAACTTAGCTGATGCTGTAGCTGCCGCAATGAAATCTTGGGCAATGAGCAAAGGAGCTACCCATTATACACACTGGTTTCAGCCACTAACAGGTTCAACAGCCGAAAAACATGACTCTTTTTTTGACCTGACTTCTGATGGTGCAGCCATAGAAAGTTTTAAAGGCAGCGCATTGGCGCAGCAGGAACCGGATGCTTCATCTTTCCCGAATGGTGGTATTCGTAACACGTTTGAAGCCCGCGGTTATACTGCATGGGACCCTTCATCTCCTGCATTTATTATTGAGGGAACCAACACAAAGACTCTATGTATTCCTACTATCTTCGTTTCTTATACAGGCGAAGCGCTGGATTACAAAACTCCTTTGTTGAAGTCGCTGAAACTCTTGAATGATGCAGCTGTTCCAATCTGCCAGTACTTCGATAAAGATGTAAATAAAGTAAACACAACATTGGGTATTGAGCAGGAGTATTTTCTTGTAGACAAAGCCCTTTATGATGCACGTCCTGACCTGGTGATGACTGGCCGTACCTTATTTGGTCATGAGCCGGCAAAAGGACAGCAGTTGGAAGACCATTACTTTGGTTCTATCCCTAGCCGTATACATGCATGCATGGTTGATTTCGAAAAGGCTGCTCACAGGTTAGGTATTCCTTTGCGTACACGCCACAACGAGGTAGCACCTGCTCAGTTTGAGTGTGCTCCGACTTTTGAGGATGCAAGCCTTGCTGCTGACCACAACCAGTTGCTGATGGATATTATGGATCGTGTTGCTGCACGCCATGACTTTAAAGTGTTATTCCATGAGAAACCATTTAAAGGTGTAAATGGTAGTGGTAAGCATAATAACTGGGCCATGAGCACTAACACCGGTGTTAACCTGTTAGCTCCTGGTAAAAAACCAAAAGAGAATCTACAGTTCCTTACTTTCTTCATTAACACAATTCAGGCTGTTTACAAAAACGCTGATTTACTTCGTGCCAGCATTGCCTCTGCCAGCAACGATCACCGTTTAGGTGCTAACGAAGCTCCTCCAGCTATTATATCAGTGTTCGTTGGGCAGCAGTTAACTGCTTTACTGGATGAATTAGAGCGCACAGAGAAAGTGCCGATGGAGAAAGGTGACAATATGTACATGAAGCTGGGTATTGATAAGATCCCTGAAATTCTTCTTGATAATACAGATCGAAACCGTACTTCGCCTTTTGCCTTTACTGGTAATAAATTTGAGCTTCGTGCGGTTGGTTCTTCTGCCAACGTGTCTGCACCGATGACAGCTCTAAACGTAATGGTGGCGAATCAGTTAATCGAGTTCAAGCAGAAAGTGGATGAACTGATTGATAAGGATGGCATGAAGAAAGAACTGGCAATTATTCAGGTTCTTCGTGAGTATGTAGTAGCATCTAAACCTATTCGTTTTGAAGGCAATGGCTATTCTGAAGAGTGGGAGCAGGAAGCAGAGCGCCGTGGCTTATCAAACATAAAATCTACTCCAACAGCATTGGATGCATATAAAACAGACGAAGTGAAAGAGCTATTTGCTAAGCACGGAGTTCTGTCAGAGGTTGAACTACATGCCCGTCATGAAATTCTCCTGGAAGAATATGTGAAGAAGATTCAGATTGAAGCGCGTGTGCTCGGTGATCTTGCCGTAAACCATGTCATTCCTATTGCTATTGCTTACCAGAATAAGCTGATCAGTAACTACAAAGGATTGAAAGAGCTAGGCCTGGAAGACGAATTCACTGCCGGAACATTAGAATCCATTAAGAAAATGTCTCGTCATATTGCCACTATCACAAAAAATGTGAATGAGATGATTGAAGCTCGTAAAGTGGCTAACAAGATAGAAGATGCACGTGAGCGTGCCATCATGTATCAGGAAAAAGTGTTTGCTTATTTCGATGTTATCCGTTACAGTGTAGATAAACTGGAATTGATGGTGGACGATGAAGACTGGCCATTAGTTAAATACCGTGAGCTATTGTTCAACAGATAAGCTCAGCAAAACAACAAAGGCACCCTCATCGGGTGCCTTTGTTGTTTGATAGGGTATTTTGAAGAAGGCTTATGTTTTGGTTTAATGTGAATCTCCGGTGTTACTGCGCTTGAATTTATCTATCAAAATAGCTCCGAACTTTGAAAAAATAACAGGCAGTAATACGGCTGCCAGAGCAATGGCAATTACAGGGCGCAAGCCAAGGCGAAGGATGAAGCGACTTACCAGGCTATCTCTGAGCTCATTTAACAGAAGCTTTCCGGTTTTGGTCATAGGTTTACCCTTCAGCACCTGTTGAATCTCATCCCAGTTGCCACGTTCAGCCTGTCTTTTTAAAAAGCTGATAATGGTATCTTTGGTAATCACAACGGCTTGGCTCACCTGTTCCTGCCCAAGCTTAGCCCACCTTATCAAGGACTGTAACTTTGCTTCAGAATCTTTAGGAAAATAGGTCAGTATGTTTATCATTTCAAAGGGTTTAGAGCAAGAATTATTTTATCAGGCTTTTTACAAAATCAAGAGCCTTTAAATCATTAACGTTAATTTTATCTGCTTTGCAATAATATTTGTAAATAAATTGCATACTGTAATAGGCTGAAGTTAATTAAAAAGGCTCTTCAAAGCCTTGTGGCAACATATTATCTGCTCCAACTGCAAAAAGGAAAGTCTGTCTGACTTTCCTTTCACGACCTGGGTTTTTCTGACAGTTACTATATTTGTTAACCTATCGAAGAAAACCTTCATCAGACCACTCATTGTGTACCAGTACACAGAGGTGGCAAAACTATTCTGGAATGGTCCATCATCTGACTAATTAAGTTTAGAAATTCATCATCCTCTGGATAATTGCCTTTGTAATTATTGATGTTACTGCCTAACAAGTCAGCTAGTACATAATCGATGTTGGAGAATAAGGAACGAACAGCCTTCAAGGTATCATTCTCTTTCCTGGAGCTGCCTGGTATGATAAAAGGTTTACCAGTCATGTTAATGAAGATGCTTATCTAAGACTATTTATTGTGACGCTTAAACAGGAGGAGAACATATTATGTAATTTTTCTGCTTCTCATCTCTTCCGTCTTGATACATGTAGGGAATAAACGCTAACTTTACATGGCTTGCTTTTTGAACAAAGCAACCTGTACTTTAGTTAAGATTACGAAGCCAATATAGCTATAGCTTACGCTAACATGAACAAGAACTATTGCCCTAGCCTCACGGAGTATAAACGCAGAAAATCTATTGTAGTAAACATCGGAGAGCTTCCAATGGGTGGCGACTACCCGATTCGGGTACAGTCTATGACTACGGTAGACACCATGGATACCATTGGTTCTGTAGAACAGTGCATCCGCATGATTGAGGCAGGCTGTGAATATATACGTATTACGGCGCCTAGTGTAAAGGAAGCAGAAAACCTGAAAAACATCCGTGATGAACTGCACAGGAGAGGATATAAAGTACCGCTCATAGCCGACATACACTTCACACCTAATGCTGCCGAAGTGGCAGCAAGAATAGTAGAGAAAGTGCGCGTAAACCCTGGTAACTATGCTGATAAAAAGAAATTCCAGGTTATAGCATATGATGATGCTTCTTATCAGGCAGAGCTGGACAGGATTCGTCAGCGTTTTGTACCACTCGTGCGCATCTGTAAGGAGTATGGTACTGCCATGCGTATAGGCACCAATCATGGTTCTTTATCAGATCGTATATTGAGTCGCTATGGCGATACACCGCTGGGAATGGTTGAGAGTGCACTGGAGTTCCTGCGTATTTGTGAAGATGAGCAGTACTTTAACATTGTCATCTCCATGAAAGCTTCTAATACCCAAGTAATGGTACAGGCTTATCGCTTGTTAGTACAGAAGCTTGAAGATGAGGGAATGCAGCCTTATCCGTTGCACTTAGGTGTAACGGAAGCAGGAGAGGCGGAAGACGGACGTATCAAATCAGCTGTTGGTATTGGAACCTTACTGGAAGATGGCTTGGGTGATACCGTGCGGGTTTCCTTAACAGAGGCTCCAGAAGCGGAGGCACCTGTAGCCCGAGCATTAATCGACCGTTATACGCATCGTGCTGAAAAAGCTGTGTCTATCAAGCCGATCTGTAATGTACCGATTGATCCATTTCAGTATCATCGTAGGGAAACTATAGAAGTTCAGAACATAGGCGGTATTAATGTACCCCGTGTAATAGCTGACCTTAGCCGACTGGAAGATATCAAATATGCCGACCTAAAATGTGTGGGGCACCTGTATTCTATGCTGCTCGACAAGTTTAATATGAACGATCTCGGCTCGGACTATATTTACACGGGTGATAGCCCGATCAGCTTTATGTTACCAAATGGCCTGAAAGAAATTGTTAATTACAACACTTGGTTAACAGCTGAGGAACGTAATGACCATCACCCGCTACTAAGCGTAGCGCAGTACCTTAATAGTGTGGAGCGCCACGCAAAGCTGAATTTTGTACAGGCAACTGTTAACGAACTGACCAATGAACTGCTAGAACGCCTGAAGCCGGATACGACAGCTGTACTTGTGCTGCAAACCTTTAATGAGCATGCCATGCCTGAGCTTCGTAAGTGCTTTTTCCGGTTGATGAATAACGGCATTCAAAACCCATGCATTATTAAGCGGGAATATGAAGAACTAACACCAGACCAGGTGCAGCTATATGCGTCTACTGATGTAGGCGGCTTATTGATTGACGGATTAGGAGATGGCCTGATGTTAGGAACAGGGCTGTTGCCTGCGCAGGAAAAGGTTGATTGGCTACAAGCTATTGATAAGCTGAATAGCCTTAGCTTTGGTATTTTACAGGCTGCCCGTACACGTATGAGCAAGACAGAATACATCAGTTGCCCAAGTTGCGGCAGAACTTTATTTGACCTGCAGGAAACCACAGCCATGATTCGAAAACGTACCGATCATTTAAAAGGTGTTAAGATTGGCATTATGGGATGTATCGTGAACGGCCCTGGCGAAATGGCTGATGCCGATTATGGTTATGTTGGTGTAGGCAAAGATAAAATTGCCCTATACCGTGGCCAGAATGTTGTTAAGAAAGCTGTTCCTGCCGAGCGTGCTGTAGATGAGCTCATTGAACTGATACGCGAAGATGAGAAGTGGATTGAACCTGTTAGGGTAGAGGAATAGCGTAGCGTCAGGAGTAGCTAATAAACATATTCTTTTCAGCTTTTCTTAAATCTTTTTCTATCTTTAATTGTTTATGATTAAGTAGAGCGGAGGCCAAGTGTTTAGCTTTACTATTAACTTTATAATCAAGCAAAATGAAGGGATTATTTGATTTATCAGAAGTAGCTAACTACTTCTTCCGAAAAAAAGACCCAAACCGCAAGTCAAATTTTAACTTGCGCACGATGCACCGGATTAATAAATTATCAATTATGATGTTTTTAGCTGGTGTAATCTATTTTATCATCAAACACTGGTAATAATAAAGTGAGCATCGAAGATTTCAGAGACTACTGCCTTGCTAAACATGGCACCTCTGAAGAAACTCCTTTTGATGATGACACCTTGGTTTTTAAGGTTTGTGGTAAAATATATGCTTTAACGAGCATTAGTAACTTTAAATCAGGTATAAACTTAAAGTGTAACCCAGAACTGGCAGTGGAGTTGCGTGAGCGTTACTGTTGCGTAGTACCTGGTTATCACATGAGCAAAAAGCATTGGAATACAGTACTCCCAAATAACTGTGTTCCTGATATACTTGTACTAAAGTGGACGGACGACTCGTATAATTTGATTGCAGAAAAATTAACCAAAGCTCAAAAGCAACTGATTGGGCTTTAACTAATATTAGAAAATAAATATTAACCGTTACTACTCCATTCAGGTCTAATAACGGTTTTTTTATATACTGCGTTTTCAATATTAATTGATAACAACATGCTATGTCTTTGTCAGTAATATGAGACATAATAGAGTAAAAGGCTGCTGAGTGACTAAAAATAGAGTTACAACATTGTTTAAGGCTACATGCTTCCTACAGTTTCTAAATCAAGGATTGAACTATATTAAGAACGTGATGTCTACTAATATAGAAGCATTATGAATAAGTTAAATTGTTCATGTTTGAGAGCTGAACATTAAAATTAATTTATTATTATTAATAGCTAAACAATCTCACCGTTAATACAAACAACTAAACTATTTTATGAATCTAGAGAATGAGACTGGAATCAAGAATTTTAGGAATACATGGCAAAAGGCAAGCATAAGCCTGATCTATACCTATGGCTTTTTAAGCAATGGGTATGAGACGTTCTTTAAAAAATACGATATAACAGGGCAGCAATATAATGCTTTACGTATTCTGAAAGGGCAATATCCTAAGCCTATTTCTACCTCTTTTTTACGGGAAAATATGCTGGATAAAATGTCAGATGCTTCCCGCCTGGTTAGTCGCCTCAGTTCAAAAGAGCTAGTGGATGTTTCTACAAATTCCTATGATAAGCGTCTGGTAAATATTCTTTTATCTAACAAAGGCTTAGAACTTATATCAGTTATTGAAAAGGAAGTATTTGAACTGGATGCCTTAATGCATGGCATTAATGAAGAAGAGGCAGAGCAGTTGATAGAGATACTAACTAAAGTCAGAAAGCACTTAAAATCTAAAAATGAAACAGAATCTACAAAGACAAATAATAATGTCTGATCACTAATTGTTTATTAGCCATACGACATTTGCCATTTTACAGTATTAATTAAAACCCAGGAGGCACTAATTTTTTAGTGCCTCCTGGGTTTTAATTAAAAGTTCAAGAATCTAAAGCCACTACATGTTCTACCTGGTGCTTTTTGATTAAGTAAAAAAGAAGACCTATACTACCACATTTATAATTTTACCCGGAACTATAATTATTTTCTTAGGCGCTTTACCATCTAAGAATTTAATTACCTGATCATCATTCATAACAGTTTCCTCAACTTCCTCACGAGGAGCATCTAAGGCAAAAGTAAGCTTAGCACGCATTTTACCGTTTATGGATATTGGATACTCAAAAGTGTTCTCTACCAGGTACTCTTCATTCCATACAGGAAAAGGCGCATAAGCAATGCTCTCCTGATGGCCCAATTTCTCCCAAAGCTCCTCTGTAATGTGTGGAGCATAAGGGGCCAGAATAACTGTAAGCGGCTCCAGTATAGCGCGCTTATTCGTTTTCAGTTGCGTCAGTTCATTAACACATATCATAAAAGTAGAAACAGAGGTGTTGAAAGAAAAACGCTCAATATCTTCCTCTACTTTTTTGATGGTTTTGTGCAACGATTTCAGTTCAGCAGCTGTAGGCTCTGCATCCGAAACAGCCACGTTTCCATTATTGTCGTGGAATAACTTCCAAAAACGCTTCAGGAACTTATGCACACCGTCCATACCATTGGTATTCCAGGGCTTAAACTGCTCCAATGGCCCCAGGAACATCTCGTACATACGCAATGTATCGGCACCCAAACGCTCTACAATGTCATCAGGGTTAACAACGTTGTACTTCGACTTAGACATCTTCTCTATCTCTACGCCGCAAATATACTTTCCATCTTCTAATATGAACTCTGCATCAGCATTTTCTACTCTCCATTTTTTGAAAGCCTCCAGGTCCAGTACATCATTCTCTACAATGTTCACGTCTACGTGTAGCGGAGAGGTTTCATATTGCTCTTTCAAGCCAAATGAAACATATGTATTGCTATCTTTGACTCGGTACACAAAATTAGAGCGCCCCTGAATCATTCCCTGGTTAATCAGCTTTTTGAATGGTTCCTGCTCCGGCACTAAGCCTAAGTCAAACAAAAACTTGTTCCAGAAACGGGAGTAGAGCAGGTGACCTGTAGCGTGTTCAGAACCTCCAATATACAAGTCTACATTGCGCCAATAGTTTACGACATCTTCCGCTACAAAAGCTTTGTCATTTTTTGGATCCATGTAGCGGTACCAGTACCAACTAGAACCTGCCCAACCAGGCATAGTGCTCAACTCATAAGCATATTCATTCTTATATTTCCAATCTACGGCACGACCAAGTGGAGGCTCACCAGTTTCTGTTGGCAGATAGGCATCAATTTTAGGCAACTCCAACGGCAATTCGCTTTCTTCCAGTAGGTGCGGAATACCATCTTTGAAGTAAACCGGCACCGGCTCACCCCAGTAACGCTGACGGCTGAAAACAGCATCACGCATTCGGAAGTTGATTTTGCCCTTGCCAACTTTATTGTCTTCCAGGAACTTAATAAGCACTGGTAGCGCCTCCTGATATCCCTTGCCGTTTACCATACCAGAGTTGATGTACTTACCCTCTTTGGTGGCATCGGCTTGAGTCTCTATATCTTTTTGTGCATCAAGAATCTGTACAATAGGCAGGTCGAAATGCTTAGCAAAATTCCAGTCGCGTTGGTCACCGGATGGTACAGCCATAACAGCACCTGTACCATAACCTGCCAGTACATAATCAGCTATATAAACTGGTATTTTTTCATTATTGAAAGGATTGATAGCGTAAGCCCCTGTAAAAGCTCCTGAGATGGTTTTAACATCGGCCATACGCTCTCGCTCTGAACGGTTCTTAGCTATAGCTACATATTCTGCCACAGCGCCAAGTTTCTCAGCAGTGGTAATTTTATCAACCAGCTCATGCTCCGGTGCCAGTACCAGGAACGTTACACCATAAACAGTATCAATACGTGTGGTAAAAACTTTAATTTCCTCTTCGGAATTTTCTACCGCAAAAGACATTTCAGCACCTACAGACTTACCGATCCAGTTACGCTGCATTTCTTTAACCGGCTCCGGCCAGTCAATGTCTTCCAAGCCTTCCAGTAAACGCTGGGCATAGGCTGTAATACGCATCATCCACTGCCGCATGCGCTTACGCTCCACCGGGTAACCACCACGTTCTGATACGCCACCTACCACTTCGTCGTTTGCCAGCACAGTACCCAATGCAGGACACCAGTTTACTACTGCTTCAGCAACATAAGTTAACCTGTACTGCAGCAGTGTTTCTGCTTTTTCCTGTTCGTTTTTCGCTTTCCAATCCTCAGCAGTAAAAGCTGGAGTGTCTTCATCACAGGCAGCTTTAACTAGCGCATTACCATTTTGCTCAAACTCTTTAATCAAGTTATCTATCGGTTCTGCTTTACTTGTGTTATAGTTATAGTAGCTATTGAATAGCTGCATAAAGATCCACTGTGTCCACTTATAGTAGTCAGGCTCAGAAGTGCGAACTTCACGTTCCCAGTCATACGAGAAACCAATGTTTTTCAGCTGCTCTACATAACGTGTAATGTTCTGCTCTGTCGTAATGGCCGGATGCTGACCTGTCTGAATAGCATATTGTTCAGCCGGCAGACCAAAAGCATCGAAGCCCATTGGGTGCAGTACATTAAAGCCTTTAGAGCGCTTATAACGGCTTACAATGTCAGAGGCTATATAACCAAGTGGATGCCCTACGTGCAGTCCTGCACCGGAAGGGTACGGGAACATATCCAGTGCGTAATATTTAGGCTTATTGTCGTTTGCAATGGCTTTAAATACTTGGTTTTCTTCCCAATATTGCTGCCATTTTTTTTCAATCTGATTAAAGTTGTACTCTGACATCTGTGTATGTTGAACGGCTTAATTCAATTTAAACTGCTAAGTTAATTAATCATTGCGGAATTGTTTAAAAGCTGCGTTGTTAAATTACGGTTTAGCATTATAGAGTATAGCACCCTGGGCTTGTAAGGAGCAAGGCTTTGTTGGCATCTTCTGAACAAAAAGTGAACAATAGCAAAAGCTGAACGGCATTTAGCTCTCGCTAGCAAGTCTGTATTCTTTATAATATTGATTAACTTGCAGCCTGAAAGACTTATTATGGAACAATACGACTTGCTGGATATACCGCACCTGATTTACGTAATGGACCCAATGTGCTCATGGTGCTATGGTTTTGCCCCGGTGCTGAAGCGCCTGATTAAAGAGCAGGAGGGAAAGGTGAAATTTAAGCTTGTTATGGGAGGTTTGCGCCCCGGTACAACTGAACCAATGGATGAGGAGGCTAAAGAAAGTTCGAAGCATCATTGGCAGCAAGTACAAGAAGTAACAGAGCAGCCTTTTGACTTTAGCTTTTTTGACAGGGACAGTTTTGTTTATGATACTGAACCAGGTTGTCGTGCGGTTATAGCAATGCGTTACCTTCAGCCAACAGTTGAATTAGAAATGGCAGAGGCCCTGCAAAATGCATTTTATGCCCATAATAAGGATATAACCAAACCAGAAGTTTTAGTCAGTATTGCCACTAAATTTGGCGTTGAAGCGGATGTTTTTCTGGAAAAATTTAATTCAGCGCTTATGCAAGAGAAAACGCAGCAGGACTTTGTTATTGCACGTCATTTGCAAGCTAATGCTTTCCCGAGCCTGTACCTTTTAAATGGAAATAATGTTTTCCTGCTAAACAGAGGCTATCGAATGTATGAAGCTCTAAAGAGTCGTTTAGAAGAGGTCATAAGAACTTCTAGTAATCCATGATTTTATGTAGCTTCAACTCAATAGGTAAAGATTCTTAAGTACTCAGATCTCTCTTAAAATTTAATTGTAACCGTTCTAACGGATCAGCACCATCCCAAGTGCCCTGGCTACTAATTGGTATAAAACGTGCAAAAAGTTCTTCGCTATACCAGCTTTCAACACGGGTGCGGCGCATTACCTCCTGATGATGTGGTTGTTTATAAGCAAATGCTTTCATTGCTTCTAAAGACTGCCAGATGCTAAAGGTAGCCTGCCGAACCAACGGCAGCTCTCCCAATCCGATAGAACAAAGCAGACCTTCTGCCTCATTTAAGGCGGCGCTGGTGCGTGATCCGAAGCGGCAGAAGCTCGGTATCGCCCTCCAGTTAACACTTGCCCTGGTAAGCACAGCTAAGGGCCCTGCAATATTGTTATGTTGTAAGGTAGGGGAAAAAGGCTCCTGGTTGTCCCATTGCCCATGCGCTTGCAGCGGGAGCATTTTTACTGTCCATATTTCATCCGTGTGAAGCTGATATTCCTGTATAAACTTTGAGTTCTGCAAAAAGTCAATCGCTGCCGCTTCACTTTGCCAGGTGCACAACAGGCCATAGCGTCTGAAGTTTGGTTTCAGACTAAAGCCTTTCCCAATGCCACTACCCATTAATTTAAAGAATTGCAGCCCGGGCACTTTTTGCAGACGTGGTGCAGAGGTTCCCATTTGTGCTAATCCCCAGCGGACGTTTCCTTTACCAATGCCGAAAAGGGTAAGGGTGGTAAGACATGGACTACTTTGCAATGTCTGATAAATTAAAGGTTTAATAATTAAGTGCCATCATCAAGCTATAAAAAACACCTGCCAGACATCCATGTTTAGCAGGTGTTTTTTAAGATTTAGCTTATCAAGCTATAGAAAGCTTTAATTATCTAAATGGACTAAAAGTTATAAATTGATTTTTTTGTTTTCTCCAGCATCTGGTTGTTCGCCAGTTATAGCCGCTTTAGCCATACCAAATAAGTTAACGACAGCGCTGCTAGGAGAGTCCCAGAACTCGGCTTTATCAATTGTAACTTTAATCAGGCCAATGTTCGGATCATCTTTCCCCTCTGGAAACCACGCTTTCATAACTGGGGTCCAAAGCTCTTCAATTTTCTGTTTGTCTTTAAGTACATTAGCCCGTCCAGAAACTGATACATAAACATTGTTATCAGGATCTGCATAGCTGATGTTTACGTGTGAGTCGTTCTTTAGTATTTCGTACGATTTGGCTGATTCGTAACCAGTAAAAAACCATAGAATACCATCTTCCTTGGTTTCCTGGGTTGCCATAGGACGACTGTGAAGACTACCATCTTCATCCATGGTTGTCATCATGGCAAATTTGATGCCTTTAATTTTATCTACGAGTTTGTGTAAGTTCTCTTTTTGATCGTTATTCATAGTTCTAAATAATGTTGGGTTCTGTGTTCTGATTACGCGGCACTGTTCTCAATTGTTTATTGAGATTAGTTTTCCACTGCTACTAGTTTATAACCACTCAGCTGGAAAGATGTTTTCTTTTTTTTAAATACAGCTAATAAAAGATGAATTTTCTAGCCCATTTATTTTTATCCGGAGATGATGAGGAGCTTTTACTGGGCAACTTTATAGCTGATTCTGTTAAAGGAAAGCAATCGGAAATTTATGCACCAGGCATAGCAAAAGGAATTAAGCTGCACCGTCTAATCGATACTTATACGGATACGCATCCTATAGTTGCAATGTCAAAAGCACGGCTCAGGACAAAATATAAAAAGTTTGCTCCGGTTATAGCTGATATTTTTTATGACCATTTCCTGGCAAAGCAGTTTGAGCACTATGCGCCTTTACCTTTGGCAGAGTATGCTGATGGAGTTTACAGATTAATTCACAATCATTTCCTATTATTGCCGCCAAAGGTGCAGCACTTTTTCCCATACATGATGCGCCAAAACTGGCTGGTTTCCTATGCAGAACTGGAAGGAATAGGACAAACCTTAACAGGTTTAAGCAGAAGAGCAACATTTGAGTCAGGCATGGAAACAGCCGTTGAAGAACTACAGGAAAACTATGCGCTCTATGCAGCTGACTTTGCTGCTTTTTTCCCGGAACTTATAACTTATGTGGAGGAGGTGAAGCCTTACTTATAAAAGTACAGGTAATAATGTTCAGGTTTAGATAAAAGTCTGTACCAGATTACATAAAAAGAGCAGCCTTTCGACTGCTCTTTTTAGTATCCATAAGTAACAGGTTTATGCTTAATGATGGTGGCCGTGTTCGCCATGCACATGCCCATGATCTAACTCTTCTTTTGTTGCATCACGTACATCAGTAACTTTACCTTTAAAGAAAAGCTCTTTACCTGAAAGAGGATGGTTAAAGTCCATTACTACTGAATCCTCGTTCACATCTTTCACACGACCTTGTAACTGGTTGCCTTCGCTATCGGCCATTGGTATAAAATTGCCAACTTCCAGCATATTATCCGGTACACTTCCTTCTATTTGAAAAACCTGCATAGGCAATTCTACCACTGCATTCTCATCAAACTCACCGTAACCTTCTTCAGAATTCAATTTAAAATCAAATGTATCGCCAGGGTTCAATCCATCCAGATTATCTTCAAACTGATCAGGCAAGCCGCTCATACCATAGATAAACACCATAGGATGTTCCTCATTAGCAGTCTCTATAAGGCTTTGCTCACCGTTCTCATCTGTAATTTTTAACTCGTAAGTGAGCGTAACCACTTTGTCTTTTTCAATTTTCATTGTATCACTTTTTTATATGAAGAATCTGAAAGATAGGAAATAACCCTGCCAATCCGAAACCAGGAACAGAATATATGACCAAAGGCCTAAACCGCTCCTCTGTTAAGGCATACATTCGGCTATCTCCCACGCACTTTTATACGAGTTTATACGCTCAACGTATTGTAAAAAATCAGAATAAAACGGATGCAGGCTTAAAGTAGCGCTGTCACCTACTATTACTAACTTTTTCTTGGCACGTGTCATAGCAACGTTCATGCGCCGGATATCGCTTAAGAATCCAATTTCGCCTTTATCGTTGCTGCGTGTCATGCTAATGTAAATAATATCACGTTCCTGCCCCTGAAAGCTATCTACAGTACCAACAGTTAATAAACGCTGCTGCTTTAGTTCGTGCAATTCGGGCGAATGCTCCACCAGGTCCTGCAGGTAATTAATCTGCGCCCGGTAAGGTGCAATCACACCTATTCGCAAAGGCTCTGTTTCGTCACTGGCAGGTGTATAATCCCGCAGAATGTAATTCAGGTGGTTAATTAAGAGAGCAGCTTCATCGGGGTTTGCCGAGCTTTGGCTCTCTGGTGTTTCCACCTCATTATAACCACAGCCGGCGGTATCAATAAACTCAACAGCCAGGTCAGGAGCAAAATGCGAATCAAACTGATGCAGGTCGCTGTTGCTGACACTTTCATGAGCCATCAGTTCTCCTTTGTAAAACTGTTGGTTTGAGAATTCCATTATATTTTGGTGCATGCGGTACTGTGTCTTCAGCATGACAGCTACCTCTGGCTGGCGCTCTATGCACTTCTCAAACAAAGTCTTACTTAAACCACCCTTTTCAGCCTCGAAAGACTTTACAGTAGGAGGGAGCTGAAAATGATCACCGGCTAAGACCACACGGTTTGCCCTTGAAATTGGAATCCAGCAGGCAGGCTCCAGAGCCTGTGCAGCCTCATCAATAAAAACAGTATCGTACTGCAGGTGCCGGATAGCTTTGTTAGCAGAACCGACAAGGGTACAGGTAATAACCTGCACATGGTTTAACAGGTCTTCAGTAATATATTCTTCGACACGATCCGCTTCATCCAGCAGTCGCTTGCTCTCTATTTTATACAACTGCCGCTGTACCCGTTCTTCGTGCCCAAACTTGCGCTTGAACTGAAAGGCCATGCGCTTGTATTCTTCGGCTGTTTTACGATACTCTTTCAGGTTTTTAAAAGAGCGGTGAGACATAATCTGGGCATCTAATGTATGTTCTAACAGCACATCCGACACCCGCGATGGATTACCTATCCTGATTACGTTCACTCCCTCGTTGGCTAGTTTCTCGGTCAGCAAATCCACAGCTGTGTTAGACGGTGCCGTTACGAGCAAACGCTTCTGAGTTTGCAGAGTATGTAAAATACTCTGCACCAGCGTAGTAGTTTTACCCGTTCCCGGAGGACCATGAATAATAGCCACATCTTTAGCCTGGTGTATTTTCTGCACTGCTTCGTTCTGTGAGGCGTTCAGGTTTGGGTTTTCTTCTATTTTATCATCTGTAAACTCAGGTTCCCTTATACTTAACAGCACATCACGCAGCTCTGCCAAACGAGTTTTATAAGCATCTAGCACTTTCTTCATGGCTATCTCCATTTCACGATAGCTCATTTCATCAAATGTCAGGTCTATTCCAAGTCGCCCGTTATCAATCCAGTCCGGAAGATCTTCTTTATTGGTAGCCAATAGAACTTTATTTCGCCTAAGGCCAATAATTACACCGTTCAGACTTTGGCGCTCACCATTATTACTAAATAAAGAGGCTGCCTTGCCGGTCTGAAACAGGTGCAACTGATCACGGTCTTTCGTCCGCTCCAGTTCCAGTACTACTTTATTGCCGAAACCAAGTTCTTCTTTAACTATATTTACAGGATACCAGCAAAAGCCCATTGCCTTACGTTCAGCAATAGTACTTTTCATGCTCTTAATCTTGTACTGCTGACGGTCCTCTTCCTGTTCAATTTTAAGCAGTTCCTGTACCTGCTTCAGTTCAAAAAAAATATCGCTCATTTATATCAAAAATAAGGGCTGGTGTTTCAAAACCAGCCCTTGCTATGTCCTATAATGTTGGTACCGATTATCGGTACATTCAATATAACAAAAATTTTGCTGTTTTTGCTCCCCAAAATGCCAATGTTGTATACTAGAATTAAGAGTTCCTGTTTAATAAGCTAAGAATAGTAATTGTAACACATCAGTATCAGAGAACAAAGCTTGTTCAAGTAGCCTTTACTGGACCTTTTTTCTCCGTGGCTTAGCCTTCGAAACTTTATTCAACCGAACCTGAAGGAATACAGCATATAAAAACAAGATAAAGGCAGTAACGGCCAGTATGGCAATTATTTTATCTTTCCCGTAGCGGAAGTCTTTTGCTGTCTTTAATTGCTCCTCCAAGCCTATGATTGTCTGCTCACGCTTCTTTACTTCAACTTCCAGTATTTTAATCTGGCTTTTAAAGCTTTTAATATGATTGTCAATCTGCCGTTGGTCCTGAATGGTCAGATTGTTTTCGCGTCTGCTCTCTACTGTACTTTCGGCGATCTTCTTCAGGCTAGCCTCTTTTATGGCTCCAATTAGCTCAGAATCGGTATTAATAATTTTCTTGAGAGTGCCGATAATACTTAATAAATCGTTTTTAGACTTCTTCCCCCAGAAGTTACTGTTTTGCTGGTTGTAGAACTGATACTCCATTACCAGTTGCTCCCGTTCATTCATCAGCCTGGTAAGTTTATCTTCCTGTGCCTGCGCACCCACAAACCAGAGGCAAAGGACGGCAATTGCCCATAGTTTTTTCTTCATCTCTTATTAAGTTGATATAGAATAACACGCAAATATGGCTAACCTTATTGAATTTGGCCGCATTTATTTGGTGAAAGAACCAAGAAAAATTTGGATGTTTAAAACCAAAGAAATAGATAAGTAAGGTTATCCAGTAAAGAATGTATATAATCAGTGCAGCCATTAACAAGCACAAGTACTGATGTGGTATGACAGAAAGATTTTTTTCCTTGATTTTGAACTAGTTGAAAATATGAATATTGTTAAAGCCATTTTAAAGAAGCTGTTATGAATAAACTGGAATAAATCGGCTGTTTACCCTTCGTAAAGCTATGTCTCAATTCAACATTAATATTTATCTTTAGCTTTAAGATATACTTGAACAGATAATGAAGCAATATTTAGACTTAATGCAGCATATCCTCGACAAGGGGGTGAGGAAAGAAGACAGAACAGGAACGGGTACCTTGAGTGTTTTTGGATACCAGATGCGATTTGACCTTGCTAAAGGTTTTCCTTTAGTAACCACTAAAAAAGCGCATCTTCGGTCTATTATTCATGAGTTGTTGTGGTTTCTGAAAGGTGATACAAATATAAAATACCTGCAGGAGAATAAGGTGACAATATGGGATGAATGGGCGGATGAAAATGGCGATCTTGGTCCTGTGTATGGCTCACAGTGGCGCAACTGGCCTACACCTGACGGCCGTCACATAGACCAAATATCACAAGTGGTAAATCAATTAAAGAACAACCCGGACTCACGCCGCATAATTGTCAGTGCCTGGAATGTAGCAGAAATTGAGAATATGAAACTACCACCTTGCCACGCTTTCTACCAGTTTTATGTAGCTGAAGGTAAGTTGTCGTGCCAGCTCTATCAGCGTTCTGCCGATGTGTTTCTGGGCGTACCGTTTAATATTGCTTCTTATGCACTACTGGTACTCATGATGGCACAGGTCACAGATCTGGAACCAGGAGAATTCATCTGGACAGGTGGAGACACGCACCTTTATCTGAACCACTTAGAACAGGCAAAGCTTCAGCTTACACGGCAGCCCCATGAGCTTCCGACCATGATAATAAACCCTGAAGTAAAAGATATTTTTGGTTTTAAATTTGACGACTTTAAGCTGGAAAATTATAATCCACATCCTGGTATCAAGGCACCGGTCGCAGTATAAGCTTTTCTCTTACAATCATTCAGTAAAGTCACGATATAATGTTTATCAATATATGGGCAAATCAATATACCCTAGCTTTAAATCGTGGATTTACTTCTGTGGTATTTGAATATTATCAAAGGTATTAGTTCTATCTAACCCCTTATCTCTCCAAGTACTTATTCATAGTTTGATATTCATGAAGAAACAATTCTTTTCATTGCATGCTCTTTTAAGTTGTTTGATTGTGTGCAGTACTATTGTTAGTGCCAAAGCCCAGCAGTTCACCCCGCAGGTTAGCCAATACATAAAAACACAGGCAAGCACTATTGCACTTACAGATGCAAAGGTGATCGATGGTACAGGCAAACCGGCAAAGCTTCAGCAGACAGTGATTATTAAAGACGGCCGTATAGAGCAGATTGGTAATGCCAAAAAAGTAAGAGTGCCTAAAGATGCAGAAGTGATAAACTGCTCTGGTAAAACAATTATCCCCGGGCTAGTGATGCTGCATGAGCACCTTTATTATACAATGCCACTTGAAAGTTACTTTAATATATCCGAAATGCCGGCAACTTTTCCTAAGCTTTATTTGGCAGGAGGCGCTACAACTATCCGGACAGCGGGCAGTATTGAGCCTCAGACAGACCTGACACTTAAACGCATGATTAGAGAGGGCAAACTAATAGGACCTGACATGGATGTAACAGCGCCTTATATTGAAAGACAGGCTTTTGACATTCCGGCACTTAATACAGTAAAAGATGAAAATGAAGCAGCTGCTTCTGTAAACTTCTGGGCTGATAAAGGCTGTACTTCCTATAAAATGTACATGCATGCGACGAAAGAAGACCTGGCAGCTGTGGTACGGGAGGCACATAAAAGAAACCAGAAAGTGACAGGCCATTTGTGCTCCATAACCTACCGAGAAGCAGCAGAACTGAGTATTGATAACCTGGAGCACGGCTTTTTAGCAAGTACTGATTTTGTTTCTGATAAGCAAGAAAATGAATGTCCTTCATCTGCACGACAATCATTGCTGGACCTGGATGAGAACAGCTCGCAAATGAAAAGCCTGATGCAGTTCCTTATTAGTAAAGGTGTTGCCATAACTTCGACCTTGCCCGTGTTTGAACCTTACACGAATCGTGAGGTGGTATTAGGAGGTGGCTCGGAGGCTCTTTTGCCCGAAGTCAGAAACTCCATTCACAGTAAGTGGGAAGCTGCCCAAAATAAAGACTCTGTAAGCGCAGTCCTTTTTAAGAAGGAGCTAGCCTGGGAGAAGCAGTACTTTGATGCCGGTGGTTTGTTAGTGGCTGGCACAGACCCTACCGGAGCAGGGAGAACCATTGCCGGTTATGCAAACCATCGGCAAATTGAATTATTGGTAGAAGGTGGTTTTACACCGGTAGAGGCAGTTAAAATCAGCACATTGAACGGAGCTGTTTATTTGGGCAGAGAAAAAGAGATAGGCACCATTGAACAAGGTAAAAAAGCCGACCTAGTTCTGATAAATGGAGACCTGGAAAAAGATATACAGGAAGTAAGAAAAACAGAACTTGTCTTTAAGAATGGTGTTGGTTTTGATTCACAAAAGATATTTGAGTCTGTTAAAGGTAAAGTAGGGTTAAATTAATCACTACTTAATTTAACCCTAAGTTTCTGTTGTAGAACCAAGTTTGTTGAAATCAGGTGCTGTAAGGCTGAAATAACTTTAAGCTGCCATAAAAAGTAAAAGATTAAAACATTATCTGATGATTGATGTTTCTCCTAAAATATAAACTCTATGAAATTTAAAACCATTTTAGCTTTACTTTTTAGTATAGCTTTCTTACGTGCCAGTGCACAAAATGCCAGTCCTGATCAGGTTGATACTAAAAAAGGTCCGTTAACCATCCAGCCTATAGAGCATGCTTCCTTAGTTTTAACCTGGAATAACAGAACAATATATGTTGACCCTACTGGTGGAGCAGAAGCTTATGAGGGAATAAAGTCTCCTGATATGATTCTGCTCACAGACATACATGGTGATCACCTGGACAAAGAGACGTTGAAAGCTTTGAGTACAAAAAACGCTGTGGTGATAGCGCCTAAGGCAGTAGCAGATCAGCTACCTGAAAATTTACAGCAACAAGCAGTAGTGTTAAATAACGGAGAAAGTACAACTCAACTTGACATTCCGGTAAAAGCCATTGCTATGTATAATCTCCCTGAAAATGCAGATGCAATGCACCCGAAGGGCAGGGGCAATGGCTATGTTCTAAACATAGGCGGGAAAAAAATTTACCTTTCAGGCGACACAGAGGGAACCCCGGAAATGCGTTCTCTCAAAAATATCGATGTAGCTTTTATTTGCATGAATCTACCTTATACAATGGATGTAGACCAGGCAGCTAATGCAGTACTTGATTTCAAACCAAAAATTGTTTACCCTTATCACTACCGGGGCAAGAATGGTCTGAGTGATGTAGAAAGATTTAAAAAAATGGTAAACGAGAAAAGTAAGCAAATAGAGGTAAGGCTAAAAAACTGGTATCCTGAAAGTTGAAAGCAGTACGTTAATCTTCTTGATAGAAATGAAGTCTATATCGTCTAAACGACAAAAGCATGAAGTTATTTCTTCATGCTTTTGTCGTTTAATAAGCTAAAGAATCAGGAAATTTCTACTCTTTTCCCGTTGTTGCGTGCAGACTCATAGATCGCCTCCAGTATTTTCATATCGCGTAGGCCCATTTCGCCAGGCACTATGGATTCCTGATTGTTTCTAAAGCTCTGCGCCTGCCCATCCATCTGGTGCACCTGCTCATACACGTTTTCGTAGTCCATTTCTCCCTCACTAGTTTCACCCTCTTTACCCTCATAGGCATAAGCAGGGCTCACCCGCCACCAACCATTTTCGGCCTTGCCAGCCAGAAGATTAGCCTCCCTGGCATAGCTGCTGGTGCATTCTGCTGCTACACCATTGTCAAATTCCATTTTCCAGCTGATCGACTGCTCCACACCATTATTAAAATATTCTGGATTTGTTATTTCTCCAAACTGTGCTGTAACAGCAACAGGTGCTTTACCTAAAGTGTAACATGCACCTTGCACGCAATATATGCCCACATCCATTAATGGTCCGCCTCCAGACAGTTCTTTGTCAAGACGCCAGACATCAGGGCTGTCTTTAGTCATATCCTGGCTGTTAGCTGCCTCAACACTTTGTACTTTGCCAAACACCTGCTGCTGCCCCAGTTCCATAACACGTTTATTGAATGGCTCATAATGTAGTCTGTACCCAATTGCTAATTTTACATTGTTCTGGTTGCAGGCTTCAATCATTCGCTGTGCATCTGCTACTGATGTAGCCATTGGCTTTTCACAGATTACATGTTTCTTGGCCTTAGCAGCTCTGATAGTATATTCAGCATGCATGCTGTTTGGTAATACTACATAAACAATATCTATGTCCGGGTTATCTGCTATTTGGTCAAAGTTTTCATAGTTGTAGATATTCTTTTCAGGAATATTATATTTAT
>NZ_JAJJWI010000023.1 GCF_020907275.1 Pontibacter silvestris
TCTTAACTCGCACTGGGATATAACATACTGTATCAGTTCAAAAGTTCACTCATGATAAGATTCTTTCTAGAGCCTGCTTTTTCAGAAATATGATATCAGTCTTTCTATCTGTTGCTAAAACTAACACCTATTCTATCTTCAAAGACCGCAAACTTCAAGTAAGGTACACTCCACCTTACTTGAAGCTTGCGGTTGTCGCAGATGCACAAAAAACAGAAGCTCCGCTTGATGAATAAGCGGAGCTTCTAAAATATATTTTTAAGCGACAATTAGCTAACTTTTATACCTTCTCTTTTCAAAGTACTTTTTCTGTCTGGCCCTACAGAAACGATAGTAATAGGTACTTGCAGGTGTTCTTCCAAAAAGCTTAAGTAGTTTACAAAAGCAGCTGGCAGTTCTTCTACATTATCTATTAGATTTAAATCTACTTTCCAACCAGGTAACTCCTCGTAAACAGGCTCCAGTTGCTCATCAAGAGAGTGAGGAACCTGATCAGTAATTTCACCAGAAGGTAGCTTGTAATGTGTACATACTTTTATTGTATCAAACTCTGTCAGCACATCTGCTTTCATCATGTTGAGCTGAGTTACACCATTCAACATAATAGAATATTTCAGAGTAGGCAAATCTACCCAGCCACAGCGACGAGGACGGCCTGTAGTTGAACCGAATTCACGACCAGCCTGGCGTATACTCTCCCCTACTTCATCCAGAAGCTCTGTAGGGAAAGGACCACTTCCCACACGAGTACAGTAAGCTTTAAAAATACCGTACACTTCACCTATGTTTCTCGGTGCTACACCCAGACCAGTACATGCGCCAGCAACTAAAGTAGTAGAAGACGTAACAAATGGATATGTTCCGAAATCTACGTCGAGCAAAGCCCCCTGCGCTCCTTCTGCCAGAACTTTCTTACCGTTTCTGATGGCTTCATTAATAAGATATTCTGTATCGCCCAACTGAAGCGTTCGTAGGTAATCAACAGCTTCAAAGAATGTTTGCTCCTGCTCAGAGATATCCAGTTGCTGACCGTAAAATTCTACTGTTCTACGATGGCGATCCACCAGTTTATTGTATCGCTCCTGAAAATCATCTGCCAGGATATCGCCTACGCGCAAACCCACTCGTCCGATTTTATCCTGGTAAGTAGGCCCGATACCTTTTAAAGTAGACCCAATCTTGCCTTCACCAAGTGCTTCTTCTGAAACACGATCCAGCACTTTGTGAGAAGGAAGAATAAGCGAGGCCTTTTTTGATATAAATAAGTTCTCAGCAGCGTTTACACCTCGATCCTGCAATTTCTGCATTTCAGTACGAAACACAATCGGATCCAGTACAACTCCATTACCAATAATGTTCTGGATGTGCGGATGAAAGATGCCTGAAGGGATTTGATGCAATACGTGTTTTGTACCTTCAAATTCTAGTGTGTGACCTGCATTTGGTCCGCCCTGAAAACGGGCTACAATATCATAGGTCGGTGCCAGCACATCTACAATCTTACCTTTTCCTTCGTCTCCCCACTGCAGACCTATTAGTATATCAACTGCCATTTAAATGTTTGTAAATATATTCCTTTAGAAATTACTCCAATAAATTACCATTTCAGAAAACCCACACTAAAGCCGTAGAATGTACTTTTACAGCAATAGCTAAAGGCCAACTATAATCTTTTTACTCCCAAAGGTAGCAAATTTATCTTTGGGAAATAAAAATACAAATAGAATATTGCCACTGCACATATGGAAAAAGAAACCTTAGTCCTTAGCTAACTACATAATGTAAAAAGAGGCTATACCCAAAGGTTAGCCTCTTTTTACATTATGTAGTTACAAATCCTTTATTACAACACTGTGTTCATCTCTGGGGTCTAATAAATAGATTCTTTAAGAAACTGCTCAGCAAAATTATCGTTCTCCGCAATCGTGAATATGGCGTTAAGCTTAGTTACGATCAGAAGCTTCCGGATATGATCAGATGGCTTTATCAGCACAAGCTCACCTCCCCTGTTGCGGAACCTTGTCAGGAGCGACACCAACACGCCCATGCCACTGCTATCCATGAACCGCACATTAGACAGGTCAACCGCACTAAGCATTACCTTATCGTCCCGAAGTTCATCTACCTCGTTCATCATTACCTGAGAATCAGTTCCCGCTATCAGGTCACCTTGCAGCCTGACAAAAAGAATGTCATTCTTTTCCTCTATCTGATACTTCATGATACTGTTCCTCTTTCGCTGCTTTCTTGGCCCGGCAATCGCCACAAACACCATATAGGTTCAGCGAGTGGTGTAAAATATAAAAATTTAACAGGTCACCCACCATGGTTTGAATATTATGAATACGTGGATCACAAAATTCGACCACTTTGTGGCACTCTGTACATATTACGTGATCGTGCTGACGATAGCCATACGATTTTTCGTACTGTGCCAGGTTACGGCCAAACTGATGCTTACTTACCAGGTCATTTTCTACCAGCAGGTCCAGGGTATTATATACTGTAGCTCGGCTTACACGATAGTTTTTGTTTTTCATACTGATGTACAGTGACTCTACATCAAAATGCCCATCACGGGAATATATCTCTTCCAGGATAGCGTAACGCTCCGGTGTTTTACGCAAGCCTTTACTCTCCAGATAAGCTGTGAAAATTTTCTTTACTTCTTCGAATTTATTTACGTCTAATGCCATTTCCTTTAATTATTAAAAGCTTTAGCTTATTTGTCGAAACGCTCGACAGTAAGCACGCCATTTACTTTGCTCATGCGCTGAATAAGTCTATCTAAATGGCCCGTGTCGTTCACAAAAACCATTATTTTACCTTCAAAAATTCCATCATCGGAATCGATAGTGATGGAGCGCATATTTACCTTTAAGCTATTGGATATAACTTTAGTTAAGTCGTTCACTAAGCCAAACCTATCCGTACCTTTTATTCTGATACCGGCTAAAAATGCCAGTTCTTTCTGCTCCGTCCACTTGGCTTTTACAATACGGTTACCATAATTAGACATCAACTCCATACCTTTAGGGCAGTTGGTACGATGAATCACAATACCCTCATCTTCAGTCTCAAAACCAAACACATCATCTCCGGGAATAGGATTACAGCATTCAGCCACATGGTAATCAATATTGGATGTCTTCTCTCCTATTACTAACATATCAGAGTTTACGCCCCTGATTTTCTGCACTTCTTTATCAAATGTTTTTGGCTCTAATATAGATGGGCTCTTTTCAGCGGCAGAAGAGAAAACGATCTCTTTGATATCTTTTACATCCAGATGACCTGTAGCAATACGATAGTACAGGTCCTGCACATTAGGCACATTAAAGAATGCCATCAGCTTGTTTAAGTTACTTTGCGAATCTGCAACTTTCAGTTGTGCCAGACGCTGCCTTAGCAGATCCTTCCCTTCCTCTACTTTATTCTTGCGTTCTTCACGCAAGGCATCTTTAATACTGGAGCGAGCTTTAGAAGTAACTACATATTGTAACCACTCATCGTTAGGCTTCTGCTTTTGTGAGGTGAGAATTTCTACCTGGTCTCCATTATGAAGCCTATAACTAAGCGGAACCAACTTCTGGTTAACCTTAGCACCCAAGCATTGCAAACCTATCTGGGTATGAATATCAAAAGCGAAGTCCAAGGCCGTAGCCCGATCAGGAAGAATAATAAGCTCCCCTTTCGGCGTAAAGACATAAACCTCTTCCACAAACAAGTTCTTGCGGAACTCATCCATAAACTCAAGTGCGTTGGCTGTGTTGCTTTCCAGCATATCCCGCACTTTGTTTATCCAGAGCTCCAAAGCTGACTCTGAGACAGTGCCCTCTGTTTTGTATTTCCAGTGGGCAGCATAACCGCGCTCAGCAATCTCATCCATTCGCTTGGTACGAATCTGCACCTCAACCCACTGCCCCGGTTTACTCATAACCGTTGTATGCAACGATTCATAACCGTTAGATTTTGGTGTATTCACCCAGTCTCGCAGGCGATCGGGGTTAGGCTGATAAAAGTCTGTTACGATAGAATACACCTGCCAGCAGGCGGCTTTCTCATTTTCAGGGGGTACATCCAATATAATCCGGATGGCAAACAAATCATATACTTCTTCAAAAGTAATGTTCTGTTTCTTTATCTTCTTTAAGATAGAGTAAATGGACTTTGGCCTGCCCTTAATGGTAAACTTAAAGCCGTATTTTCTCAGCTCTTCTTCTATTGGAGCAGTAAAGTCTTTTATAAACTTATTCCGGGCGCTACGGGTTTGCCTTATTTTATAGGAAATATCTTTATACGTATCCGTATCAGTATACTTCAAATACAGGTCTTCCAGCTCTGACTTGATAGCATATAAACCCAAGCGATGCGCCAACGGCGCGTACAGGTACATGGTTTCGGAAGCGATCTTCAGCTGCTTATGCCGGGGCATGCTTCCTAGAGTCCGCATGTTGTGCAGACGATCAGCCAGCTTTATCAATATCACCCGCACATCGTCTGAAAGCGTCAGAAGCATTTTTCGGAAGTTCTCTGCCTGCTGCGATGAGCCATAATCGAAAACACCCGAAATTTTAGTTAACCCTTCTATAATACGTGCTACACTTGGCCCAAACTCCCGCTCAATATCAGAAATTTCCAGCTCCGTATCTTCTACGACATCGTGCAGTAATGCTGCCACTATAGAAGTTGTACCTAACCCTATTTCTTCCACTGCAATCTGTGCCACGGCAAGCGGGTGCAGAATGTATGGTTCCCCCGACTTGCGCCGCATGTCTTTATGAGCTTCTAACGATGTGTTAAAAGCTTTCTTTATTATTTTGGCATCGTTGTCCTTTAGAAAAGGCTTCGCATACCGAAGTAACCTTCTGTAATGTCTTAAGATCTCCTTGCGTTCCGCTTCCCGATCAATCATAGCAACTTGCGTAAAATCTGCTCCGCCCATAGGCTTTTTTATGTATAAATATTATAGCAGCATTATAAGTTTCAAATATACTTCTTTATCGTGTGCAATCAATAAGACCTAATAAGACTTAAGACAATAAGCACAAGGCTTTTTAAACTTTAACTTGGAAAAAAAATTCATGCCTAAAATCATAAAGAGCAAGTCTCTTTCTATTAAGAGCAAAAAATATTTAGATAATTTTAAAAGCATAAACAACAATGCAACAATGTTTTAAGCTAAAAACATCACAAAACAGAGATTAAAATCTAAAAAAATATTTAAGAATTTTGGATTGAGGTATTGCAAATAAAAAAAAGGTGCTTACCTTTGCATCACTATTACAAACAAGCACACACAAGCGGATGTGGCGAAATTGGTAGACGCACTAGACTTAGGATCTAGCGCTGCGAGGCATGGGGGTTCGAGTCCCTCCATCCGCACACAAAAAGGACCCTCAACAGCCATGTTGGGGGTTTGTTTTTACTAGAAGTCGCAAACATAAAAAATTTATAAGCCTTGAATATTACATTAAACCAAACCGACAGCACAAATGCTCAACTGAAGGTTGTTCTGGAAGAGGCCGACTACTCTCCTAAAGTTGACCAGCAGGTAAAAGAGTTCAGTAAAAAAGCACAGATCAAAGGCTTCAGACCTGGTAAAGTGCCTGCCGGACTTGTAAAGAAGATGTATGGCAAGAGCATTCTTGTAGAACAAATCAACAAGATTTTACAAGATGAAATCTCTAAATATATCCGTGAGAATGATGTAAAGCTTTTAGGTGAACCACTTCCAGAGCCTGAACAAGAAGCTATTGATTGGGATAACCAAAAGACATTTGAATTTACTTATGCAGTTGGTTTGCTGCCAGACATCAACCTTCCGCTTGATAAAAGCGTAGAGGGATATTCTGTAGAGCTGGACCAAAAGACAATGGACGAGGCTTACGAAAACATCAGACGCCAGTTCGGCAAGAATGCTGAGCCAGAAACATCCGAGCAAGGTGACTTTATATCAGGAGAGCTAAAGCAGGTAGAAGGTGAATTTGAATCTAAAACCCTTATCCCTACAAATCGCGTAGTGGAAGGTCAGGAACAGTTCGTAGGTGTTAAAGCTGGTGACGTTATTCGTTTCGACATCCGTAAGACATTTGGTGATGACAACGCTGCGCTGGCGCATGTTACAGGTCTAAGCAAAGACGTAGTGGCTGACCTTAACGGTGAATTTGAGTTTACAGTAGAAAAAGTTACCCGTACAGAGCCTGCAGAACTTAACCAGGAGCTTTTTGATAAACTTTTCGGTAAAGATGAGGTTAAAACTGAAGAAGAGTTCGATGCCAAGATTCGTGAAACAATCGAAGAAAACTATAAGAACGAAGCTGAGAACCTGCTAAACCGTAAAATTATTGATACGCTTGTTGATAACCTGGAGGTAGAACTACCTACTGAGTTTTTCAAGCGTTGGTTAACTGTAACAAACGAAGGCCGTTTAACGCCAGAGCAAATCGAAGAGAATTTCGATCAATATGTGCGTGAGCTGAAGTGGTCTATGATCAAGAATAAAGTAGTTGCCGAGAACGAAGACATTAAAGTAAGCAACGACGAAGTAGTAGAAAGCACAAAAGAGAAAATGCTTGCTCAGTTTAACATGCCTGAAATACCAGAAGAACTGGTGGAAAGCATGAATAATTACGCAGACCAGTACCTAAGACAGGATAATGGCCGTAACTACATTAATGAATACGAGCAGCTACTAGCCGAGAAGGTGCTTACAAAACTTAAAGAGCAACTTACTGTAGTTGAGCAGACTATTACTGCCGAGGACTTCAGAAACTTATCGTTTTAAGGAAACGGTAAATAAACTATATTAAAAAAAGTCCTTTTTTATAAAGGACTTTTTTATTTTTGAGTAAATCGTAAATCTAAACAAGATATGTTTAACAAAGACGAGTTCCGGAAATTTGCCGTGAAAGGCCAAGGGCTAAACGGCTTGGGCGTAGACCAATATATTCATCATATAGAGAGCAGAGCCATGCACACTGTAGAGAGCATGACCCGTTCTGTAATTGAAGAACGCCCGACAAACTTCCGTGAGATTGACGTGTTTTCGCGCCTGATCATGGACCGCATCATTTTCCTGGGAACACAGGTAGATGATTTCATTGCTAATATTATTACAGCTCAGCTTCTGTTCCTGGAGTCGGCTGATGCAAAAAAAGATATTCTGCTCTATATTAACAGCCCTGGAGGTTCTGTATATGCTGGCTTAGGTATATATGACACCATGCAGTATGTAAGCCCAGATGTTGCTACTATCTGTACTGGTCTGGCTGCTTCTATGGGAGCGGTATTGCTGGCCGGTGGAGCTAAGAACAAGCGTTCTTCCCTGCCTCACTCCCGCATTATGATTCACCAACCAATGGGTGGTGCGCAAGGGCAAGCTACTGATATCGAGATCACAGCCCGTGAAATTCTGAAATTAAAGAAAGAACTCTACGAAATTCTGGCTGAGCACTCAGGTAAGTCATATCAGGATATTTATGACAACTCAGAGCGTGATTACTGGATGCGTGCCGAAGAAGCAAAAGAATTTGGTCTTATTGATGAAGTCCTTACCCGTAAGACGACTTAATAAGCTGTTTTAACCAAATTATGCAAAACCCGCTATATGAAAATATGGCGGGTTTTTTGCCTTTACAACAGTTTTTTTCTGAAGCAGACAACTTTTATACATAAAGTACTAAATTTCACAAAAATTTATCAACAGCTTATTGTGCACAAATCATACACATAAGACTATAAGCGTCAACAAGTTGTGCATTTATCTATTTATATAGATTTTGTAATTAATGCATAAGTTTTGTCTCCAAATCAATATTTAGGTTAAAAAAATTCTGTTTATTTAACTTTTCAATTTTGTACCTTTGTTTCATGCTTTGCCTGGCGAAGCACAACAACCCTGTTTTTATTAACTCTTATGGCTGAAATAACCTGCTCATTTTGCGGCAAAAATAAGAAAGATGTATCAGTGATGATTTCCGGTATTAACGCTCATATCTGTGATCGTTGTATCGGTCAGGCACAGCAAATACTGAACGAGGAAAACAAGATCCGCGCGAGCAGCCGCACTCCTAAGTTTAACCTGATGAAACCAAAGGAAATGAAGGAGTACCTGGACCAGTTTGTAGTTGGACAAGATGAAGCAAAGAAAGTAATGTCAGTAGCGGTTTACAACCACTACAAACGACTAATGCAACGTACCAAGGAAGATGATGTAGTAATTGAAAAATCTAACATCATTATGGTTGGAGAAACTGGTACAGGTAAAACCTACCTTGCCCGTATGATGGCTGGTATTCTTCAGGTGCCTTTCTGTATTGCTGATGCTACTGTGCTAACAGAAGCTGGTTATGTGGGAGAAGATGTAGAGAGCATACTTACCCGCCTGCTTCAAGCTGCCGATTATAATGTAGAGGCTGCAGAACGAGGAATTGTGTACATCGATGAAATTGACAAGATAGCCCGTAAAAGTGATAATCCCTCTATTACGCGTGATGTTAGCGGCGAAGGCGTACAGCAGGCGCTTCTGAAATTGCTGGAAGGCACCGTTGTAAATGTACCACCGCAAGGAGGACGTAAACACCCTGAGCAGAAGATGATCACGGTAAACACAGAAAATATTCTGTTCATATGCGGTGGAGCTTTTGTAGGTATCGACAGAATTATCAAGAACCGTTTGAACACGCGTCCGATAGGCTTCTCTAAATCTAACCTGGATGAAGTGGGAGAAAATGAAAACTTCCTGAGATACCTGACAGCACAAGACCTGAAAGGGTTTGGGCTGATACCAGAGCTCATTGGCCGTTTACCAGTAGCCACTCACCTGAACCCATTAGACAAAGAGACGCTGCGCCGCATTCTGCTGGAGCCGAAGAACTCTATCATTAAGCAGTACAAACGCCTGTTTGAAATGGAGAATATTACCATAAGCTTTGCTGATGATGCGCTAGATTACATTGTTGAAAGAGCCGCAGAATATAAATTGGGAGCACGTGGTCTTCGCTCCATCTGTGAAGGAATTATGACAGATGCAATGTTTGAGTTACCATCTATAGAAGGTTCAAAAGAACTGACTATCACAGGTGACTATGCCCGTGAAAAGTTTGATAAATCTACACTTAAACAATTAAGAGTAGCTTAACAAGAACAACTGCATCCTTAAGAAAAAGCCCCTGTATAGTATAACTATGCAGGGGCTTTTTCTTAGTAGATAAAATAGTTTTACACGTTAGCCTTCTTCTCTCCTACTCTAGTTTTGATTTATTGCTTCAAATAGCTAACCATTAGCTCAGCAGCACGTTCGGCTGTACGAAAATCCCCGATCTTCTGACGTATAGACGCATAGCCCTCCTTCTGCTTTTTAATGAAGTACTTATCAAATAAGATCTCCTTTAATTCGGCAGTTATTTTCTTAGGTGTAAAGTCATCCTGTATAAGTTCTGTAACAACAGGTTTACCTGCTATCAGATTTACAAGTGAGATGTAAGGCACTTTTATTACCATTTTCCCAATAGTATAAGAAATTTTACTGGTCTTGTAACAAACTACTTGCGGCACATCAAAAAGAGCCGTTTCTAAAGTGGCTGTGCCAGAAGTTACCAGAGCAGCTTTTGCATAAGATAACAGATCATAAGTCTGGTCATATACAATCTTAATATTGGTGTCAGGATTATAAGCTGCGTAAAATTCTTTGGAGAAATTATTAACCCCAGCTACTACAAACTGATAATCTCGGAAGGAAGGCAATATACTTAGCATTACCTGCAGCATATTCTCAATCTCCTGCTTACGGCTTCCTGGCAGTACTGCTATAATTGGTTTGTTGTTCAGCTTATTCTTTGCTATAAAATCAGGGTTAACGGCATGATCAGTAACTGAATCATTCACAGGATTTCCGATGTAGTCTACTTTATAGTCATAGCGACCATAAAAGTCTTCCTCAAAAGGCATGATAACAAACATGCGATCTACCAACTTTTTAATTTTATGCACGCGGCCTTGGTTCCAGGCCCATATTTTAGGAGAGATATAATAAAATACTTTCAGCCCTTGTGCCTTAGCAAATTTGGCAATACGTAAGTTAAAACCTGCATAATCCACTAATATGACTACATCAGGCCAGAAGCTTTTGATATCTGCTTTACATTCTTTCAGGAAGCCGCTTATTTTACCAAGGTTTTTTAGCACTTCAGCAAAGCCCATAAAAGCCATTTCCTGGTAATGATGCACCAAATCCATACCGGCAGCCTGCATCATATCACCTCCCCAACCTCTGATGATTGCCTGTGGGTCTTGCTTTAGCAGCTGTTTAATTAAATTAGAAGCATGTAAGTCACCGGATCGCTCACCAGCTATAATGTAATATTTCATGCAGTTCGTGTCCGTTTGAGAATACCTATAACAGGTATTAAAAAAATGTTACCACAATACCTCATAAATTATATTACTCATGAGCTATTGTGGTAAATTGTTTATTCGCCGAAATACTCTACGTAGTTTCTAGGTGTTTCGTAAAGTTTAAGGCTATGCAATTTAGCTTCAGAGATTTCGGCAATACGTGGAGCCAGAATTTGCCAGAACTCTACAATTAAGTTTTCTGTACTTGCTAACTTGTCTTCCATAAAAGCAACATCAAGGTTTAGGTTCTTGTGGTCTACTTTCTCAATAACATGCTTTTGGATAAGTGAGCTAAGCTTTTTCAGATCAATTACAAAACCTGTATCCGGGTCAGGCAGCCCCTTTACGGTAACAATCAACTCGTAGTTGTGTCCGTGCCAGTTGGTATTGGCACATGGCCCGAAAACCTCCTTGTTCTTTGCCAAAGACCAGTTCGGGTTATGCAGCTTATGTGCTGCGTTGAAGTGCTCTAACCTGCTTACGTAAATCATCTATTCTAAAAATTGTAATTCTTTCTTGACAGCAAATATACAAAGAAAGGAACACCAAAGAATGAAGTAATAATTCCAATAGGTATTCCTACAGGAGGATAAATAAGGCGGGAGAGTAAATCGCAAAGCATCATGAAAAGGCCGCCGATAAAAGCACAAAAAAGCAGGTTCCAACGGCCTGATGCGCCCATCATACTACGTGTAACATGAGGAATGATCAGCCCAACAAAACCAACCGGACCAGAAGAGGCCACAGAAAAGCCTGTTACTATTGAAACAGTAAGCAGAATAACCCATCTTGTTTGTGCCACCTGCAGCCCCAGTGCCTGCGCACGCTCTGCTCCTAATAATAAAATGTTAAGCTGTTTCTGATAAAAGATAAACAGTAACAGCGCCAGCAAAAGTGCTACAGCCGGATAGGGCAGCAAAGTCCAACTGGCTCGCTCAAAGCTTCCCATCGACCAGAAAATAATAGACTTCAGCTTTCCTTCTGAGTCTGACAGAAAAGTAAGCAAGCCTACCACAGCGGTACAAAGGGAACTTAGTGCAATACCTGCCAACAGCAACTGCGACGGAATAAGCTGACGCTTCCTATAGCCCAGCATAACCGCCATTAATGTAGTAATAAAGGCTCCTGCAAAAGCAAGAACAGGAGGCAAATAAAAACCAGCCACCGTACTTTCCACAAAGCCAAAAAAAACCACTACCGCACCCAGCGAAGCCCCGGAAGCAGTGCCCAGCAAATATGGCTCAGCCAAACCGTTATTCACCATAGCCTGTAATAAATAACCGGCAAAAGCTAATGAGGCTCCTACCACTAAAGCTAGCAACAGGCGCGGCAAGCGCAAATGTACAATGGCAAAATGGGTTGTGTTATCTGGATTATAATATAAAAAAGCGTCTGCTATAGTAGCTATGCCAGACTCAAAAGAACCTACCTGCAGCCCCAATAGCAACACCACCAGTATCAGCAACAAAGCAGCAGTAACGTATAATAGCTTACTCATGGTAAAGTAACCTCTCCAGTTCAAGTATAGACTCTACCACACGCGGTCCTGGCCTGGACATTAAGTTATCGGTTGTGCCGTAGATACGCCCCTGCTGATAAGCTTTGGTTTTACGAAGTTCCGGATATTGGCCAAAAAATTCCTTTTCCATTTTCTCCCGGTCATCTCCCAGTATTACATCTGGATTTAGTTTCAGAATATACTCACGAGTAATGGACGGATATGGTTGATCAAAGACTTCCTGTACGGCATTCTCAGCACCTAATATGTGTAGCTTATCTGTGAGGATAGTATTTTGCCCGTGTACATAAATAGGGTCTTTCCAGGTGATGGCTAGTACACGCAGAGGCTGCCTCTGCTGAGCCTGATATCGTTGCTTTAGCTCGTTCACCTGCTGCCGTAGCGAATCTGTCAGGTGCTCTGCCTGCTCCTCCCGCCCCATTATACGTCCTATATCTTCTAAGCCGTTAAAAATATCTTCTACCGAGGCATATGTTTGGTAATACACCGGAACCCCTAGCTCTTCAAGACGAGCAGCATCGTCTGGTGGCGTAATACCTTCTACTGTAAAAATAACATCTGGCTTTAAACGCAGCACCTGCTCATAATCAATAGGATAGTTCTTAACAACTGGCTTGGTTAAAGCAGCGGCAGGGTAATCATCATTTTGGGTGCGGCCAACAATAGTACTGGTGTCCAGTACAGCAAATAACATTTCTGTCATAGAAGAAGCAAGAGATACAACCCTTAGCGGCTGCTTCTCAAGTTGAATTTCCCGCCCCAGGTCATCCTGTAATACAATAGTGCCTTCTTCTGTTGGCTTCTCCGTTTGGCTACAGGCACTACTCAGCAGCAGGCTAAGTAGTAAAAGCCAACAGAGTTTATCAAATAAGTGGAGTTTCTGTTTCAAATTATAGCTTATCGTGCCGCCTTATTTACTAAAGCTACACCGTATATTTTCGTAAATTTAAAGCAATTTTCGTTATAGGATTAAATACTGAACTATGATTGTAGTAACCGGAGCTGCAGGTTTTATTGCCAGCTGCCTTGTAAGCAGGCTGAACCAGGCTAATTTTAATGATATAGTGGTGGTAGATAATTTTTCTGTCGCTAAAAAAGAGAATAATCTGCAAGGCAAGAAAATAAAGGAGTTTGTAGACCGCGATAACTTTATAGCATGGCTCGACAGCAACTACGAAGAGGTTGAGTTTATCTTCCACCTAGGCGCCCGTACCGATACCACGGAGTTTAACAAAGATGTGTTCGACATGCTGAACCTGAACTACTCCAAGCAAGTGTGGAATGCCTGCTGCGAATACCAGATTCCGCTGGTTTACGCTTCTTCTGCGGCTACTTATGGTACTGGCACCTTAGGCTACGACGACAACGAAGCTACTATTCCGCTACTGCAGCCGTTAAACCCTTACGGAGAATCAAAGAATGATTTTGATATTTGGGCACTGGAGCAAACAGCAAAACCTTTCTTCTGGGCTGGCCTCAAGTTCTTTAATGTGTATGGCCCCAACGAGTACCATAAAGGCAAAATGGCCTCTGTTATATTCCATGCATATAACCAAATTAGGGACAAAGGCCGCCTTGCCCTGTTCCGCTCTCACAATCCTGATTTTGCTGATGGGGAGCAGATGCGGGATTTTATATATGTGAAAGATGTAGTGGATGTATGTTTGTTCCTGATGCACCACCGCAAAGATTCCGGCATATACAACCTTGGCTCCGGAAAAGCTCGTACTTTTATGGCGCTGGCGCTTAATACTTTTCAAGCGATGGGTGAAACAGCGAATATTGATTTTATTGATACGCCAGCCACTATACGCGACACATATCAGTACTTTACAGAGGCAAATATGAGTAAGCTTCGCTCTATCGGTTACGATAAACCTTTTTATACTTTAGAAGAGGGTGTGAAAGATTATGTGCAGAACTACCTGATGGAAGGGAAGTATTATTAAGATCATGAATAAAAGTAGCTGATTATAAATTATAATCAACTACTGCACTATATACTATAAACCCACTTACGTTGCGTGAGTGGGTTTGTCTTTTATAAACCTGCTATTGGAGTTACTGCTTTTATAATCGCAGTTTAATTTATCACCACAGCAAAAGCTAACTAGTTCTGCTGATTAATCTCAAAAACTTATGGAAGTTACAAAAGACCGAAACTTTTTATATCCTTTATTTTATTAAAACAGCACCGATACTTGTGTACGCCCTGTATGCACAGCTCCTACATCGTTTGCTTTCCGGCCATCGTAGTTAAGGGAAATATTTAGGCCGTTGCTGAGACGCTGCTGCACGTTCAGTGACCATGTCATGTTATTACCAGGGCGTAAGGCATTCAGAATTTCATAGCCGACATAAGTGTTCTGATCGCCTTTGTAGCTGATGTTCACATAACGGATATTTCCAGCAATGGTCCGTTTGCTTACTTGGCTTACTTTTGCTTCCAGCCCTAGTTCATGGAAAGCTCCTTGCTGCTTCGCCTCTGGCTCAGATAGCAGATCCTGGCGCAGGGCAAACTGATATGTACCTGTAAAGCGCAGGCTCGTGTTTGGCTGGTAGGCCAGCTCTGGTGTCAGCTCTTTAGACTCTATTTTAAAATTCTTCGAATCCAGAAAATTAGAACGGTTTTCCCGCACATTTATACTGGAACTTAACTTAGCGCCCAACACCTCATTCAGGTTTAGGCGGCCTGTCAAGGTATGGTTGCCAACATTACGGGTTTCGGTACCATTTGCCAACAACGATTTCTGTTGGTTCTGCTGAATGGTATACTCTAAGCCATAGTTCGGATTGCTTCGGTTAAAGTAAACTGTATTGCGCAGCGACTTCACTAACGATATCAAAGACTCGTCCTCAAAATTATCACTAAAAGGGTTAAAGCGTTGCGAGAGGTCGTTATCAGTTGTTTTTTTGTCTACACTAATAAAAGTTAACATTGAAAAGTGCGATGCTAGACCTTTTAAACCTTGTTCTCCTCTCCAACTACGGGGGGCATTACTGTTCAGGCGATACGTAAAACGATTGGTATAGGCGTTGATGTACTCATCTGTTGGCAAAAAGACTTTAATATAACGCCGCTGGTCTACCGTTTGCGCCTCCAGGTAATCATTCAGGTTGTTTGGGTTACCGCCATCACGCAGATAGTGCGTTCCCTGCCCTGGTAGAGTCTCTGTAAAAATAAATATGCGTTTAAGCTCCCTGCCTGTACCCACACTGTAACTCAATTCTGAAGCAAAGCTACCATCTAAAAAACCGGCATTCCAATCTGCTCTTGCTTGTACAGTTTCTTCATCCTGTGCAGTGGCCAGTTCTAATTTGCGGTAGGTAGCCTGAATAGACAGATCATTTTCTGCATTGATTCTTGTTTGTAGAAGTCCATTATATGTCTGCCCCACTTCTGGTAATCCCATTTGCCCATCAGCTGTTGGTCTAAGGTCAGTGCGATGGCTGTAATCGAATCTGAACTTAGTACGGGCTGTGTCGCTGCTCTCTACATACACCAGATGCTCCTCAAAATACATAGCGGAACCAACCACCGAATCTGTTTCAAGGGCTTTAATTTTATTCTTATCAAAACGGTAAATATAGCCTGGTGAGAAAGCTCCGGCATTGTACCTTACTCCTACGTCACCACGATACCACTCCGACTCCCTTACGTTTTCCTGCTCACTTTTAAGTACAAAGACGTTGTTGGTTAACTCAAAACGCCCCAGTCGCTGCAACACATCCAGGTATTGCTGCACTCCATCCACCTGCTGTTCTCTGTACCGTCTGCTGACACGATAATTAAATAAATTAGCAGCATCTTTAGCAGCTCCTACCGAAAAATTAAAGATATGGTCTTCTGCTTTAGTATCTGTGTCCTGCAAACTCCAGTCCCTGTCAAATTCAATAGGACGGTACCTGTCTATTGGCACAAAGTTCCTGTCAGCATATTCATAGTTAAGGCTACTGTTAAGCTTATACTTGCCCAAAGCTGGCAATTCTCTGTTCTCAATAGTGTAACCCATCCGGGCTGCTTTCCCCTGATCATCCTGTGCATCAAACTTTGAGAACCTATTCAGATCATTTTCTGAAGTGGCTCCCTCTATAAAAACATTTATCCCTTTCGCTACTTCATAATTACCACCAAGTGTTACTAATTGCTTCTTACGGGGAGTAGGCAGTATACGTATTGGCAGGTAGTTTCCCTGCGGCACCCCATTTACAGGAGCCACCCATTTATACACACGTCCGTTTACAGCATCATTAGAAGCAACATAATTACCTTGGTTGCTACCAACTTCAGTAAAGCGAACATTGTAATATGCCTCATTAGAGTCGCTGGAGTAAACAAAAATTGAAGCCGCACTTTGTCCGCTACCATAAATAGTATCGCGCTTTGCATACAGTACCTGCGCAGGGTCAAAAGCAACACTATCAGCACCAGAGGTTACAGCCAAAGATAAACTATCACCAATACTCACTAATAGTCGTTTTTCCTCATCACTCAAATCCAGATTCAGAAGGTTGTTCGGATTGTCAGACTCGTTATAGTAGTTCGCATACACCCGCAGCTTATTTAGTTGCTGATAATGACTCAGATGATAAATGCCCCTGCTATAGTTCTGGTCCGAATACTCAAAATCAACTTTAAGGCGGGAATTTTTGGTGATTACATGGCGGGTAGTAAAAGTAACTTCTGCCTGGTTATAATCTATGGTATAGTCATAGTCGTAGCCGCGCATAAGTAGTTTCCCATCTAGGAATACACGTTCGGAATTTGCCAGTATAATAATGAAACGCTCGTTATTTGGTCCGGTTAATCTATAAGGCCCCAGTACTCCTTCCTGTGCCTGTAAGGTTTTACTCGCAAACTTTCCTTTAGAAACAGAAGCGGCCACTGTAGTCACTCCCTGTGTTTCAGGAGACTTGCCAAATGTTGTTTCAAAAGCAGCTCCCTGAACGTTTTTGTAAAACTGCATAAAGTAAGAGGGCTTACTACGCAGCACCACATCACCTGCTGTTAGCTGCCACAGCCTGTGCTTCAGTGTAATGTATACTTTATCAAACTCCTGTAACTGTTGCGTGTTTCCCTCTGGCTGAAAAGGAATATTCTGATCTGTAATAGCAGCTGTAATACCAATGTCATCAGTTAGCTTTCCATCCAACTGAAGGTTAAGCGCAGAGTTTACAAATACGTTTTGTGTATTGCCGAAGGAGATTCCCCTGGAAATACTACCAGTTTTATTCAACCCTGGTGTACTAAATATTTCTTCTTTGGCACTAAAATCCTCCTGGTAAAAATCTTTATGAAAAGAATTCATCTCCAGCTTTGTAAGGTCGCGGTGAAAAGCAGGCCTAGTAAGGTTTAAGGGCAGTACACGGTAGCATACCAACACAGAGTCCGGGAACAGGCCTTTAGTGCCAACAGAATCAGGAGCAGGAAACTTTGTAAACTTAAATTGATTGGTACTGTAGTCGTAGTCAAAGGCAAACTGATCCTGCTTTGGCCCCGCAAAAGAAACAGAGGCAGGTAATATAGTCAACGAATCCAGCACAATAGGTTCTCCGTTAACCTGTAGCCATTTGCAACGCTGGTTATTAACAGGAATCTGCGCCCGCAAAGGAAGGCTCAACAATAAGAGCAACCCTATTATAACCCACCTATTCATGGCTCCGCCAAGGGTAAAGAAATATAAAACGTAGTACCGCTTCCCTCCTCCGTCTCAAACCAAACACGGCCTCCTGCATTTTCAATTCCTCTCTTGGCTACAGCCAAACCTATACCAGAACCGGTATATTTTGTGCTGAAATTAGGTATAAACACTTTACTGCGAATTTCCTCAGGAATTCCACTACCATTATCCTGAATAGAAATTAAGACACTATGGTCAGGCTTTACTTCCATCGCCACTCTTATTTGTGGCTTTCTGCTGGCCGGCACTGCCTGAATAGCATTTAGCAGCAGGTTATTAAAAGTGCGAACCAACAGGTTCTCATCTGCCATTACCACTATCTCTTCTTTCGGTATAGCCGTAATCACCTCTGCTGTTGCCGGATCGTTATGCAGATCACTGGCTCTTTGCAGGGCAGCGGTTATATCCATTCGCTCATTTTTAGGCTCCGGCATAGAGGTAAAGCTGGAGAATGAGGTAGCGATATCATTCAGTATATTAATCTGCGTAATAAGAGTATGTGATATTTTATCTATCAACTGCTCTGTATTAGGCCTTTTCTCCGCTATGGCTTTCTGCAGATACTGCAGTGAAAGCTTCATCGGTGTCAGTGGGTTCTTTATTTCATGTGCTACCTGCCGGGCCATTTCCCGCCAGGCCGCCTCTTTCTCCTGCATCGCCAGGTCTACCTTGTTCTGCTCCAATGTCAGCAGCATACGGTTATATTCATTTACCAGCATACCAATTTCATCTGTACCGGCATAAGTCAACGTTTCATTCTGTCCGGTGAGCGAGGTACGTTTCAGCTTGTCGGCCAATACACGCAATGGCACTGTAAGTACACGGGAAGCAAAAAACGTCAACGTCATGAACATGATAAACATAATGGTAAAGATGTTCATGGTTGTCGTAATCAGTTCGATAAGCTTCAGGTCTAGCTGCTTTTCAGAATCGAAGAAAGGAATACCAATAAAACCTAAAAGCTCACCTGAATTATTTGTCTGCCGCAACGGCAGATATACGGAGTTAAACGTAAGGCTACCGGCTCTCTCCTCTAACATGGATCGTAAAGCCTGCCGTTCAGAAATGGCCGCATAAGCTTCCGGGTTAACTAACTTTGACAGTAACCCAGCTTCAAATATCAAGGGCTGGCTTGTTACTAAAAGCTTCCCAAACCTGTCGTACACATTAACATCAGCCTCTGCAATGGCAGCTATTTCTGCTACTTTATCTTGTAATACATTCCTCGTTATCTGATCGCGTGTAACAAACTGAGTAAGATTTTCACGTACAGCCTCTCCTCGCTGCTCATAAGTGCTCATCAAGTCTTTACGATAAGAAGCCGTAACAAGGCCTGCCGTGGTTATACTTACTAATAATAGAGGCAGCATAATTCCGAAGTTCAGGAATATCTGAATTTTAGTGCTGAAATTAGGGCTAAAGCTTCGTAAACGGCTCCGTTCTATCAGGAGGTAAAGCAGCCCACACAGCACCACCCCTACTGTAAAAGCCAGAAAAAGAAAAGAGAAGTTTGATAACAGTTCTCTACCACCATAGTTCTCTGTTGTAATAATAAGCATTTGCCCATTATCTTCGTCTATAACACCATAATGATGAAAGTCATCCTGCGTTATTCCCTGGCGTATCAAATCAGCCCTTCGTAAGAAGCTCCTGTTAAAGTTAATGGCATAATCGTACTCGCCCTCACTATACTTAAGCTGGCCATGGTCATATATAGCATAGCTGAGCATATCTGCTCTAAAAGTTTTATTAGACCTCTGATTAACCAACAGCTCTGGCACCAGGCTATTCGGCAGTAGCTTTTTAAGTGTTAGCTGAAGAACAATAGTCCCTTTCTGCCAACGGCCTATAGGCACCTGAATGAATTGCAGGTAAACGCGAACGTTAAAACGTGTCGGATCTTTAATAAGGAGCAAGTTACGCCGCTCCGTCCTGGTGTCGGGTCTATCATACTTTTGCAACAATTCCTGTAAGGTAGTAGCTGTCGGAGCTGTGCTTTCCAGCGGGCGTCCCTGGTTATCGAACAGATGCACGTCAACCTCATACTTATCAAAATAGCCTGGAAGATACTGCCTTGATATTTTCCTTTTAATAAAAGACGCATCAACATAAGGCCCCATCATCTTTGTTCGTATCAGCTTATCGGAAGCTATTCTGTCTGCCACGCTCTCGAGCATAAACTCTCCCAAAACATCATTTTCCTGTAAGATGTTAGAAGCAAACTCCTGTTTATAAAGTTTAAGCTCACTTTGGTAATGCGTAAAGATGGCAAACGCCCCTGTAAGTGCACTCACTATAATTACCAAAAAAACGAATAGATAAGTGCGATAAGGAAAGTTTACTACACTTTGACGTTGGGCAGAAAAAAATATAATCAGCCAAAAGAGAAGCCCTATCAAAATTACTCCGATAAGCTGCGGAATAAACGCACCTGTAAGCAGCAACAGTACACCAACAATAGCTCCTAACATTTGGTAAGGCCACTTTTTAGGTTCATTCTGCAAAAGTACAGTTACCACAGTTGCCAGCATATAGGTAAAAGCGCAGAGAGCAATCGTGTGCAACAGCATTACCCCATACATAGCAACTTTATACCGCGAAAAAACAAGGGACTGCGTTACATCTAATATAAGTGGAGAGTTATGGTAGATGCCGTAATAGAAATTAAACAGCATTACTGTAAGCAGGTAAAAAAACAGTATGCATCCGATCTGCAGATTGCGGCTGTGCTCCTGATCAATTGTTTTAAGCTGAGCCAGTATCCTGTTCTTCCGAAACAAATACAATGCGGCACCCGCTACTGTTTCCAAAAGCAATAAGTTTAATGCCAGGTCACCTATAGATGGCGACCAAAAAGAAGCAGCATACAGTTTAGGATCAAATAGCTCAAGATCTGCAATAGCAAAAGGCAGGTTTAGCAATAATAAACTTACCCTTAGCAGGATCAGAAGCACTAACAGCACAAAAACACCTTTATTATGGCGCCGTCGCTGAATTAACCTTCGGCAAATGGCTATACTAAAGAGCACAAAAAAGACCACTCCAGTTACTAAAAAGATAAGTTGCAGCGGAGTGCTCGCTGTTTTATGCTTAGCTTGGGTAAAATCTACAGCAAATAGAAATTCCCCATCAGAGGTAACTACTTGTGGTAAACCAGCTTGTTTATTCAGATATAAACCGACCTGTGCATTATCAAAAATTTCCTTATCTAACTGCGATGATAGGTAATTGTTACTGATCCGATAATCGACCTGCAGTGGGATATAGATAAATACAGTATAATTACCTGTTACACGCGGTACTACGATAAACTTACCATATTCATTCTGAGCTGTTGAAACCTTTAACGGGGACGGCGGAAAATCAAGATCAGGAATAATAGTATGGTCGGACCAGAAAATTAAACGGGCACCTCTATAAACAAAGGTCGGATAATTTGCTTGACGCAATAAAGCAGAAAAAGATGCTTCATTCTGTTGGAGTTGCTTGCCAATTGCTTCTGCTTCACTTTTAGCTTTAGTTAAGCAGTTACTGACATGCTCACTAATCGCTTCAAGCTGCTCCTTAAAATCTGCATCATTTTTTGTAGAAAACAGATTAAAATGAAGCACAGCTGTAGCCAGAAAGCAGAGCAGTGCAATAAATAAAAATAAAAAGGGCGTTAACTTACGATTCAAGGCAGACTTGTTTATCCACGAATTTAAACAAAACGTAAGACAACACCCATTGATTCAAAAAGCAATTATTGCTGCTTGTAAGAAGGGTCGTAATTAATTCCAGAAAAATAATAGAGCATCAGAATTCTGGCATATCTAAAAAGTAAGGTAGTAGAGAGTAAAACAACAACAGCTACAACTACCACATAGACCCACGTAGGAGGGTCATTTGCAAAATAGTAAAGCAGAATGCCTACTGCCAACACAATACCTACAGAAAAACCATAGCTAATGTACATAGCTCCCCAAAATAACCCAACTTCAACCTCATACCACAAGCCGCAAACGGGGCAGCTTTTATGCATTTGATCAAACTTGTTCAGGTTAAGAAAAGAGTGAGTAAAGACTTCTCCTCTTCTGCAACGGGGGCAACGGCAAGCAAGTATAGCACCTACTTTAGATGGGTTACCCATTTTTCTGCTTACGGCTCTTTTGATACCACAGAAAGCCTACGGTACCAACTAAAAGGTAAGGAATAGCCATCAGGTAAAGTATTCCCGTATTAAGCCCAGAACCTACCTCAGATTCATGTTCACCATGGCGACTACCAGTACCAACATTAGACTCTACTGTAGCACGGCACATAGCACATTGGCTATAAGCATCTGTAGTAGCAAAAGATATGATAAAGGCTGTTACAACAGCAACAAAAATTTTATTTAAACTAAGCTTCATAACATGTTTCCAGATTAAGTTCGCTTACTGATTCCAGGCATAGTAAGGCGAAATTAGTATATAAACCAACACACCTGTTATAGCTACATATAACCACAGGGGAAAAGTCCACCTTGATATTTTCCGATGGCGCGCCAACTGATTTGTTATTCCAAAGTATACGGAAAGCAACACAAGAGGTACAATTACAGCTGCCAATACAATGTGTGTCACCAGAATAAAGTAATAAATGTACCTTAATACTCCCTCACCTCCATACGCAGTACTTTCTCCAATATAATGGTAAGTCACATAAGACACCAGAAAAACGGATGATAAACCAAAGGCAACTAACATAGCAGCCCGGTGTGTTTTAGCATTATACTTTCTCTTAATATTATAATACCCGACTAGTAAGGCTATAGCAGTAAGAGAGTTTAATATAGCATGGAAAGTGGGTAAAAAAGTAACATCAAGATTACTATCTCCAGCCTTAGGCATATAAAAAAGAGTAGCTACAACAATTGGTATAACTACCGATAGCACTGCTATTATTGTTAAAAAGCGCTTGTCCTTTGTAGAAGTTATAGCACTATTTGCTTTTACTGTATCCATCAAGTAATACATTTATTTCTGTTACCAGTCGGTCAACATCCTTTGGGTCTGTACCATCATAAACACCTCTGATCCGTTGATTCTTATCTACAAGCATAAACTTTTCGCTGTGAATAAAATCCTGCTGTCCCTCAACTTGCTGTACCGGAAGATAAAAGCCTTCTGTGGCTAAATTATAGATTTGATCGCGTGGACCTGTCAGGAAATACCATTGCTCATTATTGGCTCCGTATTGCGCGGCATAGTCTTGCAATACAGAAACAGAATCATGTTCCGGGTTAATAGTTATAGAGACAAGTTTTACCGAAGATTCGTTTCTAAACTTCTCCTGAATCCGTACCATTTGGGAAGACATTTTTTTACAAATGCCGGGGCAAGTAGCAAAGAAGAAGTTGACCACATAAACACCCTCCTCAAATTTAGCTGGTGTTATTGTCTCTCCTTGCTGTGAAGTCAGCATAAAAGCAGGTACACGATGAAAAACAGTATCGCCCTCCGTATTTCTTACAACAGCACCTGTGGCATCAGTTTCCGGGAAATAAGTTTTTAAAGCAAAGTGATGTTCGCCGAAAACAGTAATGAATATAAAAACAAGAATAGGCACTAATAGTAGGAGACCTAATATTAGTGCCTTTAAATTATTCATTCAGACTTTTAATTAAAGTAGTTTGTAACAGAATCAAAATAGTAGCTACCCTCTGAAATTAGCGCTACCATAAGCCACACAACAAGTGCCATCGGCAGCATTACCATCCATATAAGGGCTTTTGTTTCGTGCTTTAAGTGCATAAACTCTGCCACAATAAAGAAAGCTTTGAAAATAGTAAGGATAATGAAGATAGCATTTCTAGCTGTTCCAGCATCCATCGTAAACGCTATCAAGAACTCCAGAGCAGTTAAAGCAACTAGTATTCCAAATGTTTTCCAGATAGCTTTTGTCTGTGGCGCTGGAATTTCACCAGTTTGGTTATAGTCATCGTGACCGTGATCAGTATGCATTGCCATAATATTCTTGTCTTTATAAATTTAAATCCCTTTATAATTTATACTAAAGCAACTGTAAAGGGTTATTTATCAAATTTAAACTAATTAGATCAGGTAGAAGAATGTAAACACGAATACCCAAACAAGGTCTACAAAATGCCAGTACAAACCTACTTTCTCCACCATTTCGTAGTGACCACGTTTCTGGTAAGTGCCGTAAACGGTATTCAAGAATATTATAATTAAAAGAATTACTCCTGAAAACACGTGTGTTCCGTGGAAACCAGTTATAAAAAAGAACAAATCGGCAAACAACGGAGGACCATATTGGTTTACTGTCAGGTTCGCGCCAATTATCCTGGTACCATCCGCTAACATCATTCCCTCTTCAGTACCTGTTATAAAGTGAGCCCACTCCCAAGCCTGGCAACCTAAGAAGGTAGCACCAAACAAGATGGTCCACAATAACCACTTCTGTACATCATTCTTATCCATACGATGTCCTGCTTCAACGGCTAATACCATTGTCACAGAACTAAGAATCAGGATCATAGTCATCAAAGCCACAAAAGCTAACGGCAGATCTACACCATGAAAACCAGGAAAAGCATTAAAAACTTTCTCAGGAATAGGCCACCATTGGGTAGAAAAGGTAAATGCCTCAGGTTCGCCTGTATAAGGTAAATGCTTATGACGGGACAAGCCATATACAATTAGAAACGCACCAAACGTAAATGCATCAGAAAGCAGGAAAAACCACATCATCAGTTTTCCATAGCTAGCTTTTAATGGCTCATTACCACCATCCCATGTGCCTGTGCTAGGCGTTTCCAGCGTAGTTGAAGTAGACATAGATTATGTATGTATTGAAAAAAACGTGTTTAGTGATTTAATCTTAAGAAGATGTACAAATATAGCCAAAGTCCGCCTAAAAAGTGCCAATAAATGGTACATAACTGTATACGGAGCATATTTTTTGAATGAACCTTGTACTTCATACTAGACATTAGCACAATAAGCACAAAGATCAAACCTGTAATAATGTGGAACCCATGAACACCTGTCAGAACATATAAAAATGAACCAGCGGGGTTACTTGTTGAACCACCAAAATAAACATTATTATGAACCAGCTCTGACCATCCGTACCATTGACCTACTAAAAACGCAATACCCAAACCTAATGTTAGCAAAAGCATCAGTTTAAGTGTTTGCAGGTTATTACTTTTAGCTGAATTATGTGCTAGCTGCATTGTAACACTACTAAGCACAATAACTACAGTATTTATCAGCAGTATGCTTGGCAAATCAAACTCAAGCCAGTTCCCCTCTTCTCTTCTTACAATGTATGCGCTGGTAAATGCTGCAAACATCATAATAATACTAATAATAATCAACCACAGGGAAAATTTTAAAGGATGAATTCCTGTAGTTGATTTATTTTCATCAAATGATCTGGCAACCATATCTATAGGTTTACTTTATCTAAAACAAAAGCTATCTGCACGATAGGCAGATACAAAAAAGACCCGAACATAATATTCATGGCTGCTTTTTTAGAGCAGGTTCTCATTAAATAAAATGTCTGAGCCAAAAATAACACACCACATAATACTGCAATAAAAGCAGACGTTGTGCCGGTCATACCAAACTGCAATGGAAGCAAGCTAAGTGGAATCAGCACAAGTGTATAAATCATAATCTGAATAGCGGTTTTTAAATTTTTACCTCCTTCCATAGGAAGCATTTTAAAACCTGCCTTTTTATAATCATCATCTAACACCCAGGCAATCGCCCAAAAATGAGGGAACTGCCATATAAACTGTATACCGAATAATATCCAACCTTCTACACTCAATGTTCCTGTAGCAGCTACCCATCCTATTAATGGAGGCATTGCGCCTGGTATGGCACCAACAAACACACATATAGGATTTATACGCTTAAGCGGAGTATAAACAAAGCCATACAGCACAAGAGACAGCAGAGACAGAGCCGCAGCTAAAGGGTTGAAAAAGAAGGCTAATAAAATTACTCCGGCTATTCCAAGTAAACAACAAAACACTAATGCTTCAGTTACAGTAACTTGTTTAGTTGGAAGCGGCCTTTTTGCCGTACGCTTCATTAGTTTATCCAGGTCCTTCTCCAGAATCTGATTGATGATGTTAGCAGAACCTGTTACCAGGAGCCCACCTAACATTATCATTACTATTTCAAGAAAAGAAGCATGAATATGCCCAAGTAAATATCCAATAGCACTAGAAAAAGCAACCGTAAAGCTTAATCTGAACTTAAGAAGCTGGAAATATGCTTTTGCTTTTTGTGCCATAGAAAAATTAGGCAGTAGTGGTTCAACTTTACTTGATAACATTATTTAGAAACTACTACTTGCTTGCTTACAGCCTTACGAGAGGCATAATGATAAAAAATCAACATTTGAAACTGCACACCAAACAGAAGTGCAGCCAGCGTAAGGTGCAAAGGCTGTAAAACAGGAGGTATTGCAAAATATGCCAACACTATTCCGAACATCACTTCAACACCTACTAGTATCAACATCTGGTTTGTTAAGAATTTTAGCCTTCTGTCATTTAACTTGTAAATCAGATAAGCCAAATATATATGCAGAGCCAAAACAACTATTGAAAATGACCTGTGTACATAAAAGTTAATTCCCAGCTTATCAACCCAACTTCCACGATCTAAGCCATTCATCATGAAAGCGACCAGATCAACTTCTTCTCTTACCTGAGTCCCCAGCAATATCTGCACAAAAGTTACAATCGCCACAATCCACAATAACAAATTTATCTGTGACGAGAAACTAAAGAGGCTTTCAAAACTATCTCTTTGAGCTCTGGCTACAGCATATTGCAGTAAAGCAACCAAAACTAAAGCCAGTGCCATATGAATAGTAATCATAACTGGCAACAGGTTTGTAGAAACAACTAGTGAACCTATCCAGCCCTGTAATCCAACTAAAATAAAACTGGCTAAAGCCAGCATAAAAACCGTTTTATCAGATTTTAAAAAAGGGAAAGAAAAAACGACCGTTAAAAAAATAAAAATACCTATAAGTACACCTAGTAAGCGATTAACATATTCAATCCAAGTTTTGGTAGCATTGAATTCAGTTTCAATGAACTGATTTGGATGTGAAAAAATTTGGGATGCAACTTCTGTAAAACCAGCTTTCTCTAAAGTAGCTGCAAGCCTTTTATTTTTCTCAATACGCTTTTCCTTGTAAACCTCAAGGTAATCATCTGGTAATTGGCTAACATCAGTCGGAGGAACCCAACTGCCAAAGCACTTAGGCCAGTCAGGGCAACCCATTCCTGAACCTGTGCTTCGCACGACTCCTCCGACTAATATTAGGAAGTAAACAGAAACAACTGTTACTACTCCAATATTTCTAAACCTTTTTTTAAAAGATTTATTTGACATCAAACCTATTCAAAATCTTTCTCCTGGGGCAAGTTTGAAGATTGCGTTTCAGAGAAAGGTACTGTTTGTGGAATAAAATCTTCAGCAGCACCTGGCTTACTGTAGTCATAAGGCCATCTGTATACTGCAGGAATTTCACCTGGCCAGTTACCATGCCCTGGTAATACAGGGGTAGTCCATTCTAAAGTATTTGCATGCCAAGGGTTAGCTGTAGCACGACGACCTTTAAAGATGCTATACACAAAGTTGAACAGGAAGATAAACTGTGCACTGAAGCCAAGTATGGCTGCAATACTAATGAAAGTGTTCATATCAGTAAAGACATTGAATGCTTCAAAACCTGTCCATGTGTAGTATCGTCTTGGGAAACCGGCAATACCCAAGTAGTGCATTGGCATAAACACCAGATAAACTGACACAAAAGTAAGCCAGAAGTGAACGAAACCTAACTTCTCATCCATCATACGGCCAAACATTTTAGGGAACCAGTGGTAAACACCACAGAACATACCAAAGAAAGCTGCTGCACCCATTACCAGGTGGAAGTGAGCTACAACAAAGTATGTATCATGCAACTGAATATCAAGAGATGAGTTACCCAGAATAATACCTGTCAGACCACCTGAAATAAACAGAGATACGAAACCAATAGCAAACATCATAGCCGATGTAAAGCGGATATTTGCTCTCCAGAGTGTTGCCAGCCAGTTGAAAACTTTAACAGCTGAAGGTACCGCAATGATTAGGGTCAAAAACATAAACACCGAACCAAGGAACGGGTTCATGCCGGAAACGAACATGTGGTGCGCCCATACTACGAAAGAAAGGAGCGCAATACCCATTAGGGAACCAATCATAGCTCTGTAACCAAAAATAGGCTTACGAGAATTGGTAGTAATTACTTCAGACACAATACCAAATGCTGGCATAATTACAATGTACACTTCAGGGTGACCTAAGAACCAGAACAAGTGCTGGAAAAGAATTGGGCTACCACCACTGTGTGCTAAAGCTTGCCCACCAATGTAAATATCAGACAAGAAGAAGCTAGTACCGAAGCTTCTGTCAAAAATCAGCAACAATGCAGCTGAGAACAAAACAGGGAATGCTAAAAGCCCCAGGATAGCTGTCAGGAAGAAGGCCCAGATTGTTAAAGGCATTTTTGTCATTGACATACCTTTTGTTCTCAGGTTTATTACAGTTGTGATATAGTTTACACCACCTAGTAATTGAGACACAATAAAAAGAGCCATAGCAATTAACCACAAGGTCATACCGCTACCGGAACCAGCCAGAGCTTCTGGCAAAGCACTCAAAGGAGGGTATACTGTCCAACCACCTGCTGCAGGTCCTGTTTCAAGGAAAAGAGAAGTAAACAGAATAACACTTGCAAGGAAGAAGAACCAGTATGACAGCATGTTCATAAAACCTGAAGCCATATCCCGTGCTCCAATCTGCAGCGGAATAAGAAAGTTAAAGAACGTACCGCTCAAACCTGCAGTTAACACAAAGAATACCATGATGGTACCGTGCATGGTAACCAAGGCCAGGTAAAACTCTGGATTAAGCTTACCGTTTTCAATCCATCCTCCTAAAATAGGCTCGAGGAATGTAAACGTTGCCTCTGGCCAACCCAGTTGCAGACGGAAAAGGATTGATAAGAAGCCTCCAACAAAAGCCCAGAATATACCTGTGATAAGAAACTGCTTTCCTATCGTTTTATGGTCCTGGCTAAAGATGTACTTCTCGAAAAAGTTCTGATCGTGATGATGATCATGCTCTTCATGTGCATGATGTACATCTTCGTTGATGGATATATCTGTACTAGACATGTCGAAAAATTTAAATGCTACAACTCTGTTTTTACTTCTTCAGCTTTTTTCTCAGCCTTATGCTCAAGCACTAGTTGATCTTCTGTCTTACTTGAAAACTTAGCTAAAAGATCAGGATTTTGCTCGATAAATGCTGGCTGCTCGGCAAGCCATCTTTCATAATCTTCCGGCTCATCTACTACTACCATGAAACGCATAGCAAAGTGACCTCTACCACAAACCTCTGTACAAGCTAACTCGTAATTGAACTCAGGGTTGCCTGTTTCATTGCGCATGTCTTCTGTAGACTTGGTAGGTACAAACCAGAACTTAGTTGGCATACCAGGTACAGCATCCATCTTAAGACGGAAATGAGGCATAAACACACTATGAATTACATCTCGTGACCTGATCTTTAATAATACTGGTCTACCTTTTGGTACATGAAGTTCCCGCGGCATAAAGTCATCCATAGCGTTTTTATCGCTAAAGTCAACGCCAAATTCGTTAACAGCATCAATCAGGTTTACATTGGCTACACCAAGCTCACCGTCAGCTCCCGGATATCTAACCATCCAGTTAAACTGTTTTCCCATCACTTCAACTACCATTGCATCTTCAGGAGCGGCACTTGTGATTTTAGTCCATGTTTTCCAACCTGCAAACACCAGAATAGCCATAACAACTGCTGGAATCATTGTCCAGACAATCTCCAGTTTGTTGTTATGCGGATAGTAGTAGGCTCTTTTATTATCCTTGTGTTGATATTTGTAAGAGTAAGTAAATAACAGAATCTGTGTTATTACGAACACTATACCAATAATAATCATGGTAGTCCAGAAAAGACTATCTGTCCAGGCTCCATGAACGGAGGCCAGCGGCTGATTCATTGTATCCCATGCACTAGCAAAAGACCATGCAAAAGCGGCTCCTCCACCTATAAGAAACAGCAGCAACAATGTACTGTTAACTCTGTTACTTGTTTTAGTAGTGCCTGCAGCACGTTGCGTAGAACCTCTGAAAATAGAGGCCAACGTACCTATCCTGAACAACAGGAACAGGATTACTAATAATAAAACGACTGATAAACCTATGGCGAACGTAATCATTATATAACGCTTTTAGTATAATCTAAACATGATGGTGAACACTCTCCTCCAGGAATGGGTGATTTACAGGAACAAGTGAAGCTTTTGTAAGTCCTCTAGTGAATGTTAAAAGGAAGATACCAAAGAAAATTAAAGCTGTGCCTATTTCCATAAATCCGATGCCTCCCTGTGCATGAAGCGTACCAGGCATTGTCATAAGGTAGAAGTCTAACCAGTGACCGATAAGTATAGCGATTGTTACAATCTTTAACATGATCATCTGGCGCTTCGCGTCTCTTGTCATCAGAACAAGGAATGGGAAAACAAAGTTTATTAGAAGGTTAACAAAAAATATCCATTTATAGTGACCTTCGTTACCACCTAAACGCTCCAGGAAGTAAATAACTTCTTCTGGCATGTTTGCATACCAATACAACAGGAACTGAGAGAACCAGATGTAAGTCCAGAATATTGAAAAAGCAAATACAAATTTACCCAAGTCATGAAGGTGGTTAGCATTAACCATTTTCAGGTATCCATTCTGCTTTAGAATGATGACTGAAAGAGTAATAGCAGCTAAGCCTGATACCCACCAGCTGGCAAATACATACCAGCCAAACATTGTAGAGAACCAGTGTGTATCAATTGAAAGTACCCAGTCCCAAGCTGAAGTTGAAGAAGTTATACCAAAGATAACAAGGAACCCAGCTGAAATTCTGATGCTTTTATGGTAATATCCGGTTCCTCCGTTTAAATCCTCTTCAAGAGAATTTCTTTTTAACCAGTTTGCAAACAGTATCCAAAGAGCAAAGTAAGCAACCATTCTGATTATAAAGAACCAAAAGTTCAGGTACCCTTCTTTACCAGCAATAATCGGATCATATTCAGGGCTGTTTATATCATACAGACTTTCATGGGTCCAATGAAAAATATCATGTCTGCCTATAAGGAATAAAAGCAGCATAATAACACCTCCTACTGGTAAGTAAGAAGTTAACGCTTCCGGAACTCTCTTGATCAATGCAGACCAGCCTGCATAAGCTACATATTGTACCGCTATAAAGAATACACCTATAACTGAGATACCAGTAAAGTATACATTATTAAACCAAAGGTTTATAAATAGCCTTTTAGTCCATGATACTGCTTCATGACCAGCAGCAGCGGCTTCTCCATGTCCGCCTTCTGCATGATGTTCAGCTCCCCCGCCTGCAGCCATGAATATTATTCCTGCTATAAGTAATACGACACCTATAGCTATCATTAAGAAAAACTTATTGTTCGTTTTTCTGGAAATGATGAGTCTTTCTTCTGTCATTATCCTTTTAAATATTACGCCTTAGACTTAGTTATTAGGGGTTCCAGTTACAGGATTATCTGTAATAGTTTCTCCGCCAGCTTCGTTTTCTGTCTGCTCGTCAGTTGCAACTGCTGTTCCGGTTTCACCTTTTTGCAACTGCTGCACATACATCACAATTTTCCAACGTTCAGTAGGGTTTACCTGTGAGCCGTGTGGCATCATTCTGCCTCTTCCCTTAGTAATTACATGGAAAATATGCCCTGCAGGAAGCTCAGCAACACGTCCAGCCGTATACGATGGTACCCCTTTGAATTTCTGACCTACCAGGCCTTGACCATCACCTTCGGCGCCATGGCAATGCGCGCAAAAACGTGAATAAAGGACTTTCCCCTCAGCCAGATTTTCTTCAGTGTAGGGCAGCGGGTTTGTTAACTCTACACCAGCAACCTCTGCAGTATCAGTTGATAAATAAAGATTGTAGCCTTGTTTACCACGTGGAACTGTGCCTTTGGCAGGCTCCCGCATGTTTAACCCTCCCGGATTATATTTATTTTCATCCAGTTGGGAATATGGATCAAGCGGAATGGAATGATACATGTCTGGTGCATATTCCGTTCCTGGATCTTGTTCATTGCTGCAGGCTACAAACAAAGCAGAAGCGAACAAAATAGCAGAGGCTTTTAAACCTAGATTTGTAAATCGTTTCATTATTTTACTACCTCCTTCTCATTAACTTCAATTGCACCGTTAGATCGAAGAAGTTTGCTTAAAGCGGCTAAATCTGTGGTACCTTCTTTAACTTCAATGGCCATTACAAACTTATCATCTGTAGAACGTTTATCTAACATTCTTACTTTTAGAGTTGGCTTCAAATTAGTCACTATAAAGAAAGTGATTACCATACCAAAGGCCGCACAGAGCACAGTCAGCTCAAACGTTACCGGAATGAAAGACGGAATAGCCAGGTGTGGCTTACCACCAATGATCATTGGCCAGTCAAAACCTAACATATAAATCTGCATCCAAAGGGCAAAGCATGTACCGAATAATCCGCACATAAATGCTACAATCGGCAAACGAGAGCGCTTAATTCCTAACACATCATCTATACCGTGAATCGGATACGGAGTAAATACCTCGTAAATTTTAGTACCGGCTGCGCGGACATTCTCGATGGCCGTGAGCAGCACATCCTCGTCATCGTAGATACCTAGAACAAATTTTTTATTCATTGCTGTGATGTGTATTAGTGTTCGAACCCTTTGCAGTACCATGCATTCCTGATGCTGGTGAGTGGTGATGAGTCACCTCTGAAGATGACTTCAAAATCGCTTTTACTTCAGCCATGTTTACTACAGGGAAGAATTTACAGAATAAGAAGAAAAGTGTAAAAAACAAACCTATAGTACCTACATATACACCTATATCGATGATAGATGGAGAGAACATTGCCCATGAAGATGGCAGGTAGTCTCTATGTAGAGATGTTACAATAATTACGAAACGCTCGAACCACATACCAATATTCACAAAGATAGATATGATAAAGGTTGCTGTTACGCTTCTTCTTATTTTTCTAATCCAGAAAAGCTGTGGCGTAATTACGTTACAAGTCATCATGGACCAGTATGCCCACCAGTAAGGACCAGTAGCGCGGTTAATGAAAGCATAAGCTTCATATTCTACTCCTGAATACCAGGCAATGAAGAATTCAGTTGTATAAGCAACCCCTACAATAGAACCTGTAGTGATAATTACCTTGTTCATGGACTCAATGTGTTCCATGGTAATGTAATCCTCCAGCTTAAATGTTTTGCGGGTAATAATCATAAGTGTTAATACCATCGCGAAACCAGAGAAAATCGCTCCAGCTACGAAGTACGGAGGGAAGATAGTCGTGTGCCAGCCTGGGATTACTGAAGTTGCAAAGTCCATTGATACAATGGTGTGCACTGAAAGTACCAGAGGAGTTGCCACACCTGCCAGAATCAGAGAAACTGTTTCATAGCGAGACCATGCTTTGGCAGAGCCTGTCCAGTTCATTGACAAGATAGCATATGCTCTTCTGGCAATTGGACCTGTAGCTCTGTCACGGATGGTAGCAAAGTCTGGAATAAGGCCTATGTACCAGAACACTAATGATACAGAGAAGTATGTAGAGATGGCAAACACGTCCCAAAGAAGCGGTGAGTTAAAGTTTACCCATAGCGAACCAAATGTGTTTGGCAATGGAAGTACCCAATAAGCTAACCAAGGACGTCCCATGTGCAGTACAGGGAACATTGCCGCACAAATTACAGCGAAAATTGTCATCGCTTCCGCTGCGCGGTTAATAGAACTGCGCCATTTCTGACGGAACAAAAGCAATACGGCTGAGATAAGCGTACCGGCGTGACCGATACCTACCCACCACACGAAGTTGGTAATATCCCATGCCCAACCTACTGTTTTATTCAGTCCCCACTCGCCTATACCAAACCAGAGTGTGCGATAAACGGAATAAATAAAGATAGCTAAACCTACCAGGGAAACAGCAAGGGCAGCGGCCCAACGCACGTTGGGTTTAGCCTCCACCTGTCTGCAGACATCTTCAGTGATGTCGTGGTATGTTTTCCCCCCCGTTACAAGAGGTTCTCTTACCGGAGATACATGCTGCATAACGCTTTCTAAATTTTATTTTAAGCTAAGTTTCTAATTTTTGTCAGATAAGTAACGTTAGGCTGAGTATTGATCTCTTCTAACACATGGAAAGCACGCTCCCCTTGCTCTTTCACCAATACCTTAGAGATACGGCTTTCAGGGTCAAGCATATCACCAAAGATGATCGCTTCTGTTGGGCATGACTGCGCACAAGCTGTTATGATTTCACCATCTTTCGGTCTTCTTCTTTCTCGCTTAGCTTCCAATTTACCTAACTGAACACGCTGAACACAGAAGCTGCATTTTTCCATTACCCCTCTTGCACGAACCACTACATCTGGGTTTAACACCATTTGTCCTAGGTCGCTGTTCATCATATAGTTCTGTGTAGCAAACTTCTCGTTATCGAAATAAGCGAACCAGTTGAAACGACGAACTTTATAAGGGCAGTTATTAGCGCAGTAACGTGTACCAACACAACGGTTATAAGCCATTTGGTTAATACCCTCTGAACTGTGCATAGTAGCAGCTACCGGGCAAACTGTTTCACATGGAGCGTGGTTACAGTGCTGGCAAAGCATTGGCTGGAAAATAACCGCTGGGTTATCTGCGGGATCTTCCATCTTGCTGTATTCACCCTCTTTATGCTCTACAGAACTATAGTATCTATCGATACGCATCCAGTGCATTTCACGACGGTTAAGTACTTCAGCTTTACCAACTACCGGTATATTGTTTTCTATATTACAGCTAACAGTACAAGCTCCGCAACCAATACAAGAGTTCAGGTCAATAACCATTCCCCAGTGGTGGTCTTTGTACTCATAGTCATCCCACATAGAAATTGTTGCAGGTTTAGCAGGTCCGTCATGCGTTGCAATACGAACATACTCTGTAACATCTTTAGGGTCCTCCTTATACTTAGCAAGCGTATTCTCCTGCACAACAATACGATCCATAACAGTATGGTGCGTTTGTGTCTGCGCAATTGGAGAGTTAGCATCTGTTTTTTCTATTTTAACAGGAACACTGTAAATAAGCGCATTGTCCGAAACAGTGATAAGCGGATAAGCATTTGCGCCAAGTCCTTTGGCAACCGGCATAGATTCTAGGTCGCGTCCATAGCCAAGAGCTATTGCAATTGTACCGCTTGCCTGTCCTGGCTGAATAAGCGCAGGAAGCTCTAATGCTGTACCATTTGCCAGTGTTACTCTAACGATATCTCCCTGAACAACTTTCAGTTCATCAGACTCAGCCATGCTACGTGGCATAGCGATATAGTTACCCCAGGTAGCTTTAGATATTGGGTCTGGTGTTTCTTGCAACCAAGGATTATTTATATCATTACCTGGTCCTATCTGGCTTTTCTCGTAGATAACAGCCTCTACACCACTAGTAGCACTTGAAGAAGAAGCTGCACTTAAAGCGGCCCCTACAGACATAGGGTTTATTACAGCAGTATTTACGGCCAGTAAGCTAGCCCCATTTTCCAGCACACCATCATGAACAGACTGCTCCCAGAATGTGTTGAAGTCTCCAGTAGCAAGTGGTCTCCAGTTATTACGAAGATAATCGTAGTAAGTAGTATTACTGCCACTCCATGCCAACAAACTGTCTTGCATCTGACGAGTCATGAAGATTGGGCTAAGGGCAGGTTGTGTAAGGCTTAAATAACCTCGCTTAGGTTCGTGGTCATTCCATGACTCTAAGTAGTTATTGTCTGGCGTAACAAAATCAACTAAAGCAGCTGTTTCATCAACTCGCTCTGCAAAAGAAACCTTAAGGCCGACTTTCTTTAAGCCACTTGCCACTCTGGCAGCAAGAGGATGATCGTAAGCCGGGTTTGCATTGTAGAAGAACACGGCACCTACAGTACCAGCATTCATTTCTTCAATCAGGCGGATCATTTGTGCATCATTACCTTGCTTCACATAATAAGGAGAAGCAGGATCGATAGTAGTGCCTTCAGCACCCAATGTCTGGTTGATAGCAGTTACAAGGGTCTGTACGGCAGGGTTATTAGAACCAGAAACAACAAGTACTCTACCTCTATTAGCTCTTAAATCCCTTACAGCTGCGTCAAAAGCTTTCTTGTCAATACCTTCAGGTGCGTTGCTACCCTGCCCAGTAATGCTATTGTACAGTGCAGCAACAAAGGTAGCCTCCTGTGATGGTCTGATTGGCACACGCACATCGGCGTTAGCACCTGTCATCGAAAGGCGAGTTTCGAACTGATAATGGCGAGACATCTCCCTATTATCAGAAGAAACCTTTCTATTTTGAATATATTGCTTTGCAATCGGAGTAGAGGCAATCCAAGCTCCAAGGAAGTCAGCATTTATACCAACTATGATGTTAGCTTTGCTGAAGTCATAACCAGGAACAACACCTCCGTTTGCATTTAATAGCGCAGAAACAGAATACGGATCATACACTACATGCTCAAAGTTGCCAAACCGGCCACCAAACTCATTGATTAACTTCTTTGTAGATGGGCTGATAATGGTAGTTGAAACAAAGGCAACTTTACCATTTACACTATTCAAAGCAGAGGTAATCTGGCTGTCAACCTGCTCCCACTCTGCTTCTTTCCCTTTTATAAGAGGGGTGCGTAATCTGTTATTGTCATACACGCCAAGCACAGAGGCCTGTGTTTTAGGGCTTGTACCAAGAGGAGTAAGTGTTGAAGTAGGGTTTGGCTCGATCTTAATTGGACGACCTTCACGTGTCTTAATTAAGATACTGCTGTAATCTCCCTGAGAATAATAAGTAGATGCGTACCAGTTTGCAACACCTGGCTCAAGGTCAACAGGCTTATTCAGGTAAGGAATTGCTTTTCTTACTGGTGCCTCACACGAAGCCAACGATACTGCAGCTACACTAAAGCCCAACAGCTTCAGGAAATCTCTTCTTTTAGTATTAGTAACAGACGCTCCAGAAGATGAACCTTCACTTTTGGATTCATTTAACGGCAGGAATTCTGGAAACTCATTATGAGCATGTTTAGCGAATTCCGGAGTATTCTCTAACTCCTCAATTCCTTTCCAGTATTTTATTCTGTCTTGCATATTATATCTAGAAAACTCGAATACTTTTAATAGTTTATAATTAATAGTGGCACTTAGAACACTCTGTACCACCATTTGATGCCACCGTAAACGCACCTTTAGAGGAAGCTTCATGCAGCTTCACAAGGTTATCGTAATAAGCGTTTCCTTCTGTGTTAAGAGGAGTTTCGCGGTGACAATTAATACACCAGCCCATTGTTAGTGGAGAATACTGGTAAACCACATCCATTTCCTGGATCGGACCATGGCAGGTCTGGCACTCGATACCACCAACTTGCGTGTGCTGTGAGTGGTTAAAGTAAGCTAAGTCAGGCAGGTTGTGAATACGCACCCATTCAATTGGTCTGTTTCGCTCTACAGCTCTGTATATCTTCTGAATCTCTGGCGATTCTGTTTTAATCTGGCTGTGGCAGTTCATACAAATGTTCGCAGAAGGAATACTTGCACTCCTACTCTTATATACTGTTGTATGGCAGTAATTACAGTTAATCTGATTATCACCAGCGTGTATTTTGTGAGAGAAAGCGATCGGCTGCCTTGGCTGATAACCTTGCTGAATACCAACACCCATTACTTTATCTAAAGACAGATCAAGTAAAACAACCACAAAAATCAGCACAACCAGTGTGCGTACAGCTTTTGACTTATAGATTTTAGAAAGGTCAAAGCGCTGGTTAACTATTTCAGCATCATATGCATCTAACTGGCGATTCTTGTTCAGATAGTTCTTCAGCACAGAAGATATCAGCAACAGCGTCACCACCAATACGATAAGCACTATAATCAGCACTACCAGAATTATATCTAGGTAGCCTCCTACAGCGCCAACAGCATCCTGGCCTACATTCTCGCCTGCCACGGCACCTTCAGGTCCAGCAGCCGGCGCCTGCGCCACACCTTGCCCTGATTCAATAAAAGCCAGGATAGACTTTACTTCATCATCAGAAAAAGCAAAAGAAGGCATTGCCTGCTTATTGTACTCATTATAAACAGCAACTGCTTCCGCATCGCCTGACTGAACAAGAGACTGCGAGTTCTTTATCCAGCGTAATAACCATGCCTCATCATGCCTTTCAGTTACCCCTTGCAAACCAGGGCCTACTACTACATCGCTACCAGCAGAGTGGCACGCAGCACAGTTGTTTTTAAATAATGCTTCACCTGCGTCAAGTACTGCAGGATCTGCCGCTGCACCAGCTTCTGATGCGCCTTCTGTAGCCCCAGGCTCCACTCCTCTTGTAGCCACTTCTGCCTGCTCGCTAGCTCCCTGGGCAAAGGCACCAAATGAAACTATAAAAGATAGCAGAAAGGCGAAGAAAATGTTGTGTTTGGTTTTAAGTATACAGCTAATCATAGCCAAGATCACTTGTGTTTAGTATATGTATATGGTGAAATTACTTACGGGCACAAATCTACTATGCGAATTTCATTAATCAAATAGAATAAGTGTATTTTTGGACTTGCACCTTAAGGCAGCTTTAAAGATGTTTAAATATGAGCAAAAACGCTATTTTAAGCATTTTAGAGGCTTTTTATTTAGAATGAATTTAAATAAGATCTTGCTCTTCATCTTTCTTTCCGTCCTATTTTTATTATAATTTTTTATAATATATTCAAATCAGAATACAAGTTAAATATTCCGCATTACAAGCTTTCATGTTCAAACACAGGTAAAAAGTTTCTTTTTAAAATACAGTTATAATTTGATTAAGTATATTGCCTCTGCTACTTTAAATATATTATAACCTTGATTTACCTCTTGTTACTTCCTCGGAATCAATCATAAAGGGCAAAATAATATCACCCGATATATTTGCTTTAGTAGATACAAACTATTAAATTTGCACCCTAAAATAAATTTATAATTCGAACCGAATGGAATTGAGAAATTACGAAACGGTCTTTATTCTGACTCCGTTGTTGAACGACGCTCAGATGCAAGAAACGGTCGAGAAGTTCAGACAGGTGCTTAAGGAAAATGGCGCCGACATTATTCACGAAGAAAACTGGGGTCTTCGTAAACTAGCTTACCCAATCCAGAAGAAGTCAACTGGTTTCTATCACCTTGTAGAATTCAAGGCAGAGACTTCTATTGTTGACGCGCTTGAGCTGGCTTACCGCCGTGACGAAAAAGTTGTTCGTTTCTTAACTACTGTTCTTGACAAGCACGCAGTGGCTTACAACGAGCGCAGAAGAAACGGGGAGTTCAAATCACAAGCTAAAAAAGAGGAGGTTAAAGGATAATGAGCTTAGTTAACGAAAGAGTACACAAACAAGAGAATCGTCAGAAATACTGCCGTTTCAAGAAAAGCGGTATCAAGTATATCGACTATAAGGATGGTAACTTTCTGCTGAAGTTTGTGAACGAGCAGGGCAAGATCCTTCCAAGAAGACTTACAGGCACTAGCCTTAAGTTTCAGCGTAAAGTGTCTCAGGCTGTTGCCAGAGCAAGACACCTTGCCATTTTACCTTATGTAACAGATTCTTTAAAATAAGGAGGGCTTAACATGGAAGTAATACTTAAAGATGACGTTAAAGGCTTAGGCTACAAAAACGATACAGTAACAGTTAAGCCAGGATACGGCCGTAACTACCTTATTCCACAAGGGTTAGCAGTTATCGCCAGCGTTTCTAACAAGAAAGTAGTGGCTGAGAATATCCGCCAGGCTGCTCATAAAGCTGAGAAAATCAAAAACGACGCACAGGAGTTGGCCAACAACATCGGTGGCGTAGTATTGGATATTCCTGCTAAAGTAGGTGAGACTGGAAGAATCTTCGGTTCTGTAACTACACTTCAACTTTCTGATGCCCTGAAGGCAAAAGGATATGATGTAGACCGTAAGCGTATCTCTTTCGATCAGGATGTGAAAACAGCCGGCGAGTATACTGCTACGCTTAACCTGCACAAAGAAGTGAAGCACCAGGTACGTTTTAACGTGGTTGCTGAATAGTTCTAACATTAGAATGTATTCTAAAAGCGCCCTGCCCACAGCAGGGCGCTTTTGTTTTTACCTAGCATAACAACAGAAAGCACACATATAAATTACATGTTCCGCACAGAAGTACAAGTAGCTCCATCAGGATTAGCCTTAGGTTTACAAGATAATGTCGTTACAATAGGCTCCTGTTTTGCAGATGTTATTGGCACTAAACTTCAACAGCATAAAGTTGATGTACTTGTTAACCCCTTCGGCACCATCTTCAATCCTGTATCTGTTAGCCTGCTTTTAAAGGCAGCATCGGGCCAGCCTTATGATTTTGAACAGCACTTAGTGCAGAACAATGGAATCTGGTATGCCTATGATTTACATTCTTCCTTCTCCTCGCCTTCTAAAGACGATTTGATAGCACAGATACAGCAGCGCCTTCAAACTACCAGTGAAGCACTGCAGCAAGCTTCTCTGCTGATTATCACATTGGGAACAGCACTAGCTTATAAACTGAATACAACAGGTGCCGTAGTAGCCAACTGCCATAAATTGCCTTCAAAAAACTTTACCCGTACACTGCTCTCGTCTGAAGAAATAATTCTGGCTTTTGAAGACATGTACAGTCTGCTTAAGATGATCAACCCTCAACTGAGAGTGCTGCTAACTGTAAGCCCGGTACGCCACATCAAAGAGACAATAGAGATGAACAGCGTAAGCAAATCTGTGCTTCGTGTGATGTGCCATCAGCTAACGCAACTGCATGAAGACGTACTATACTTTCCGGCTTATGAAATTATGCTGGACGACCTGCGCGATTACCGCTTTTACAAGCACGACATGTTGCACCCAACTGAAACGGCAGAAGACTATATCTGGCAAAAGTTCATAGCCGCTTATTATGATAAGGAGTTTAGCCAATTTACCCAGGACTGGGAAAAAGTGCAGCGGGCACTAACGCACAGGGCTTTTCACCCTGCTTCCGAAGCACACCAAACTTTTCTTAGGCGCGCCTTAAAGCAGCTGCAACAGCTGGAGCAAAAGTACAAAATAAGCACAGCGGCTGAAGCCGCGCAGTTTAAAGCACAGCTGCAGTAATAACCTGTGCTTCAGTATCGTCCCAATCAGCCACATACTTTTATCTGACTTGCCCGTAGAAAATTATATGTCAGACACCAGATTACAGCACTTCTGAACCAATAGCTTGTATGTATAACACGGTTCAACTTAGAGCTTTAAAGAACATTTCCTTAATTCAAACAAGCTACTGCCAATATCTAGTGTCTATTATCTAATAAACTATGACTGAAGAAAAGAAACCAAACCGCCTGATACACGAAAGTAGCCCTTACCTGCTGCAACACGCCTACAACCCTGTAGACTGGTACCCATGGGGAGAGCAGGCACTGCAAAGGGCAAAGGCGGAGAATAAACCTATTATTGTAAGCATTGGCTATGCTGCCTGCCACTGGTGCCACGTAATGGAGCATCAGTCTTTTGAGCATGAGAAAGTAGCTCAGGTAATGAATGAGCATTTTGTGTGCGTTAAGGTAGACAGGGAAGAGCGCCCTGATGTAGATGCTGTTTACATGGATGCCTTACATGCAATGGGTCTGCAGGGTGGGTGGCCCTTAAACATGTTTCTTAACTCCGATGCCAAGCCTTTTTACGGCGGCACTTATTTCCAGCCGCAGCAGTGGGTTAACCTGTTAATAAACATTGCAGATGTATATAAGAAGAACAGAGAAGAACTGGATAATTCTGCGGAACAGTTTGCAGCCCACCTTAACCGAAGCGAGCTGGAGAAATACGGTTTAAGTAAAAGCAACTTTCATATACGTGAAGAAGACCTGAGACTGATAGGCTACAACCTCAGTACTAAGTTTGACAAAGAAAAAGGAGGCATAGGCCAGGCACCTAAATTTCCGATGCCAACCGATTATCTCTTCCTGCTCCGCTACTATAGTCACACTAACGACCAGTCTATTCTTAGCCAGGTAAACCTTACCCTGCGGGAAATGGCTTATGGAGGCATCTACGACCAGGTTGGCGGTGGCTTTGCCCGTTACTCTGTAGATGCAGAATGGCTTGTACCTCACTTTGAGAAAATGCTGTATGATAACGGCCAATTAGTAAGCCTTTACTCCGAAGCTTACCAGCTAACGAAAGACCCGCTTTACAAAGATGTGGTTTACGAAACTGTTGCTTTTGTAGAACGCGAACTTATGAGAGCCGGAGGCGGGTTCTACTCCTCCCTAGATGCAGACAGTGAGGGCGAAGAAGGCAGGTTTTACACTTTTACCAAAGAAGAGCTACAGGACATACTGCAGGACGAGGAACCGCTGTTTTCCAAATACTATCATGCCACAGCAGCCGGCAATTTTGAGCACGGCCGCAATATACTGCACCGCCGCATCTCTAATGAGAAGTTTGCACAGGAAAACCAGTTAGAGTTGGAAGTGCTGGAAGAAATGGTGAAGGGTTGGAAAGATAAACTGATGGCTGTACGCGCGAACCGTATTCGCCCTGGCACCGATGACAAGATTCTGTGTTCCTGGAATGCACTGATGCTGAAAGGCCTTGCTGATGCCTATTATGCTTTCGAAAACAAGCACTTCCTGGAATTAGCAGTAGATAGTGCCAATTTCATTCTTGACAACATGACACATGGTGAAAAACTGTTTCATAACTACAAAGAAGGAAAAGCAACCATAGACGGCTTTCTGGATGATTATGCACTGCTGATACGAGCGCTCACCAGGTTGTATGAGATCACTTTTGATGAACAATGGCTACAGAGAGCAAAAGCTCTGACTGATTATACCTTGGAGCATTTTTTTGACGAAAAAGAGAACATGTTCTTCTTTACCGATAACAGCTCAGAAAAACTTATTGCCAGAAAAAAAGAGGTTATGGACAACGTTATACCGTCTTCTAACTCCGTGATGGCAAGCAACCTGCACTTCCTGGGGCTGTACTTCAATGAAGAACGGTATCAGCAGCTTTCAGATGAAATGCTGAGTAGGATGACTGATCTGATCATTAAAGAACCTTCCTTCCTGAGCAACTGGGCTTCCCTTTACTTCCACAAGCTAACTCCAACCGCAGAGGTGGCTATAGTAGGAGAAGAAGCTGCCGAAACAAGAGCAGAGGTTAGCGCCTTTTATTTGCCAAACATCCTTTTTGCTGGTACCACAGGTAAAAGCAACCTGCCCCTGCTTCAGGATAGAACTGCTATAAACAATAAAACAACTATTTATGTCTGCTACAACAAAACCTGCCAATTACCTGTGCAAACAGCAGCAGAAGCACTCAAACAACTTAAAGACAGGGCACAACAGCCAACGAGTAAGTTCCCTTCGCTTTGATAGAAAATAAGCAATAGTCCATGCCCCTACAGGATACTTGCCTGTATCCTGTAGGCTTTTAAATAACGCTTAGAAATAAGAGTTTTCTGTTATCCACTCCACTCCTGCTTTATACAGCGCAATAGCCAGATTAATCCGGTTATCAAAATCTTTATTACCCGTAAAGCCCTGCTCTGTATATTGCTGAATAAGCCTCAGGTTGTCTTCCAGATGTAAGGGCACAACGTTATCGTCAGATTCTGCCCTGTAAGCAACAAAGGCTTCGGCATCTGCATCAAACGCCTGAGTAGCATAGGTTCCATCAAGTTGCCGGGCCGCACACAGAATACCACTTGCCTTAGCTAAAGATGGTGCTAATGTTCCTTCCAATCCTCTTTTTAGAATGATAACACCAGAAAAACCAGCCATATCAGCCAGCTTAATCATTTTCTCCATGTAAGTAATATGAAAGACAGAAGTAATCAGGATCTTTGCCTTACATGGGTTTAGCACTTTCTCTAATGTAGCCAGAAAAGGACGTTTAAAGATAAGCCTTCTCCGCTCTACCCATTCGTCTAAAGCAGGTGATAGTACTTCCTGATCCAACGCCCACCCAAACAAGGGTGCTTCTTCTATAAGATCATGATTGCTTTGGAGAAACTTTCCGTTTAAAGCTCTGTAAATATCCAAGGTATTAAGTGAAAGTTTAGGACCAGCAGACCTGCCCATACTTACAATGACAGGATATCCGGCTTTTTGTAAGGCTTTCGCTAACAGCGGCGTAATCATGTAAGAGTGCTCTACACCATCAAAAGGCTCGGCTAACTGTATAGCAGATTTAGTAACTGGAACAGTATCATGAAAACCAGGTTTGAATGTAAGGTTAGCAGCGGCCATCAGCCCCTGGTATTCTTCGTCCGATTCATAGCGTATGCGAAGCATGCTGGCTGCCATTCCTCTAAAAGTCTCTCCCGGCAAATCAGAAAACATGTAATTTCCCAGTTTCTGCGCTTCACTTACTGTCAGAAATTCTTTTCTGAGCAGCTTTACACCTATCTCTTGCATATCCTCTGGTGAATCGGCACAGAGGCTGTCATAGAGTTGCTCTTCATGATAAAAAGATGCTCCAGTTCCGTCGCGCAGTAACTGTTGTTCCTTCTCGGTAGGTCCTTTTGCCATTAAAGCTCCATAAAAAGCCCCCTTCTGAATGGGCACAACATCACCACTTCTTACATACTTTATAATTTCATCTAAAAGAAAATCAGTTAAAGGTTTACTGCCATGCTTCCCTATACCGATTACCTTTATGCCCTGTAACAGCGGGTTATCCTGCAATGTAAAAGCTGAATCCATATTATAATTATTGAAATTCTTTACTATGCTTCTATAAATGCTTTTCCTTATAGAATCATTCCTGGCAAGGTATTTATCTTATAACCGCCGTTCAATAATAGACAATATATTTTAAGAAACTGATCACAAAACCTCTATTCTATATTATCTTGTTTAATAACAGGTGCCAAATATTGCGTAAACAAACAATACACGACCACATGAGTCAGTACAAATCAATTATAACTTAGACATTTAAAGCTTGTTTTTTGAATTGGGACAACATCCCCTCCGATAACAATTGCCTTAATCAGCTTTTTTCCCCAGTTTTACCAGATTAAGAAAATCACACCTAACAACATCTAACGTAACATGACAAATACCTTAAAGCGAGTTCTCGCTTTTCTGATGGTTCTGCTTAGTGTGCAGTTGGCTGTAGCGCAACAAAGTCTGCAGTCGCCGTCTCAGTTTCTGGGTTATGAACTGGGCAAACAATTTACGCCTCATGCCCGCATTCTCGATTATGTAAATTACCTGGCACAACAAGCGCCTAACCGCATGAAGGTACAGGAATATGGCCGTACGTACGAAAACCGTCCGTTGATGCTGGCTTATGTAGCTTCAGATGAAAACCTGCCCCGCATGGAACAGATCCGGGAGAATAACCTGCGCCAGGCAGGTGTACTAAACGGACAAGTACAGGGCAACCAGCCTACCATAGTATGGTTAAGCTATAATGTGCATGGCAATGAGTCTGTGTCTTCAGAAGCGGTAATGCAGGTAATGTACGACCTCGTAAACCCTAACAATGCACAAAGCCAGCAGTGGCTACAAAATACGGTGGTATTGCTGGACCCTTGTGTAAACCCTGACGGACGTGAGCGATATGTACAATGGTATAAGCAAGCGTCTAACCAGGGCGGAAATGCCTCTCCTTATGCCTGGGAGCACTATGAGCCATGGCCGGGAGGAAGACCAAACCACTACTATTTCGACCTGAACCGTGACTGGGCCTGGCAAACACAAATAGAATCGAAGCAGCGCCTGGCACAGTACAACAACTGGTTGCCGCAGGTGCATGCCGACTTTCATGAGATGGGTGCAGAGTCACCTTATTATTTCTCTCCTGCAGCCAAGCCTTTCCACGAAAGTATAACTCCTTGGCAGCGTGAGTTTCAGAATACCTTAGGAGAATATAACCGTCAGTATTTCGACAAAAACAACTGGCTGTACTTTACCCGTGAAAGCTATGACCTGCTGTACCCTAGCTATGGCGACACCTGGCCTACATATAACGGAGCCATTGGCATGACTTATGAACAAGGCGGCTCAGGGCGTGCTGGTTTGGCTTATCAAAAACAGGATGGGGATACACTAACGCTGACAGATCGTATTGCACACCATGTAGCAGCAAGCAAGGCAACACTACAGGCTGCCTCAGAAAGAGGAGACCAGATAAAACAGGAATTCCGCAAATACTATGAGAATAACCTAAAAAGTCCCCAAGGTGCCTACAAGGCTTTTGTTTTTAAAACAACCGACCGCACGGCTGCTAATGCTAAGGCATTAACAGATTACCTGGACCGCCAGGGAATCAAATATGGCTATGCAGGTAAGAACACATCTGCCAAAGGCTTTAACTATGCAACAGGCAAAGAGCAGAGTGTAAAAGTAGCGCAGAATGACCTTGTTATCAGCATGTATCAGCCTAAATCCACCCTTATAAAGGTACTGTTTGAGCCGTCTACTACGCTGGAAGACTCCCTTACATACGACATCACATCCTGGGCACTGCCTTATGCCTTTGGCCTCGATGCTTATGCACTGCGTAGTCGTTTGGAACCAGGCTCTACACAGCCAACTGCAACAACTGAGCAGAACATCACCCTAGAAAGACCTTATGCCTACTTAGCCCGCTGGACTAACCTTCAGGACCTTAAGTTTCTGGCAGACCTGATGCAGAAAGATATAAAAGTACGTATGGCTGAAAAGGCTTTTGAAATTGATAAGAAGCAATACGCCCCAGGTACCTTGATTATTACTCGTACAGGCAACGAGCGCATAGGCGACAAACTTGATGTTACGGTACGTGACCTGGCAAAGCAGCACGGAGTTAGCTTAAGTGCCACTACGACAGGATTTGTAACCAGCGGCTCAGATTTCGGGGCGGGCAGTGTCAGCTATCTCAAAATGCCTAAAGTAGCTTTGCTTTCTGGTGAGGGCGTGTCTCCTTACAGCTTTGGTGAAACATGGCATTACTTTGAGCAGCAGATTAATTACCCTGTTACGGTACTTAATACCTCTTATTTTAGTAGTGTTCCTTTAAATGAGTTTGATGTATTGATACTACCCGGCGGTTCTTATGGCCGTGTGCTGGACGAGCAAAAGTTAGAGGAAGTAAAAGCCTGGGTAAGAGCTGGAGGAAAACTTATTGCCATAGAAAGTGCCGCCAGCTTTTTAGCAGGTAAGGTCGGGTTTAACATAAAGAATAAAGAGGCAGCTGCTCCGCAAGTAAAAGACAGCACTTCAAAAGAGAAGAAAGATCCTTATGCAAATTTACGCACTTACGCTGACCGTGAGCGTGAAGCATTGTCGGAAGAAGTGCAAGGCAGCATTTACAGGGTTGATTTAGATAAAACACATCCGCTTGCATATGGCTACGGAGATGCTTACTATGCTCTTATTCGTTCAGCCAATACATTTGAATATATGGACAATGGCTGGAATGTAGGTGTTCTGAAGAAGGACAACCACATAACAGGTTTTGTGGGAGCAGACATTAAAGAAAAACTCCAGGATGCCCTTATATTCGGGGCACAAGGCATGGGCCGTGGACAGATTCTCTATATGGCAGATAACCCATTGTTCCGAGCCTTCTGGCAAAATGGCAAGCTTCTTTTTGGTAACGCCGTATTCCTGGTGGGGCAATAGTCTATTACCTTAAATTTCTGATGAGCGAATAAGGCAACTTGAATAGTTGCCTTATTCGCTCATTTTATTTTGCCGCCACTTCCCTGTATAATTCAGAACTGGTAATTCGTAAATGATAGCGCCTCTTAGTACCTTCGTGCCTTTGATTGTTACTGGACACCTGTAAACATAATGAATTATATTATAACACCTCCTTCGCCAACTGAGTATGATGCTTTCTTTAAGAATTATGTAGAAGGAGCACAGACAGAAGACCTGCTGTACGGATTGGAAGCCAGTGGCTCCTACATCACGGGTTATTTTCGGGAGCTACCGGAAGAAAAATTAAATTACCACTATGCACCAGGTAAATGGAGTATAAAAGAAATACTTGTTCACCTGATGGATACAGAACGAATTTTCGCTTACCGTGCGCTTCGCTTTGCCCGCCACGATGAAACAGAACTTTCAGGTTTTGACCAGGACAGGTACATAGTGCCTGCTAAAGCAGCTGTGCGCGCTATTGCTTCTATACTGCAAGAGTTTATAGCTGTACGTCTGGCCACCATCGAACTTTTCCGAAACTTTGATGAAGAGGCTTTAAGCAGAACAGGTATCGGCAGCGGCAAAAGAGTTTCTGTCAGGGCACTCGGCTATAGCATCCTTGGCCATGAAATACACCACCTCAAGCTAATTAAAGAACGGTGTTTAAAACAATAGCATTAATAAACCTGGCTATTATGTAAACTGGCCAGGTATTTTCTACTTTAGATGCCATTTATAGCGTCTATAAAACTTCTTAACTATGCAAAAGCAGAAAATTCTTAAGATAATATTAGGTGTAGCTTTTTCTCTGCTGGCTGTTTATAAAACATATCAACTGATAACGGCGGACAGTAACTGGGTAGACCAGCTTTTGCTATTTGTATTTGTAGTAGTTGCCATCATTAACTTTATGACGCTGGAAGACGACCATGACTAAGTGGATTAACTGGCTTTACATATCGCACTTCTAGTACATGCAAAACCGAAAAGCATTCAGGATAATACTAGCAGCAGCCTGCTTAATATTTGCAGTAGTAAAAGCTTATGACATTATAAGCAGAGACTTTGAGTGGATAGATGTTTTCTTTTTAGGGGCTTTCCTATTTTTCGGAGCAATGTACCTGATGGTATATTTGAAAGAAAAGAAAAAGAAGTAACTGCTAAAGCTGTACAAAAAGAAAAACCTGAAAGTCTACATAATCCGTCTGATTACTATAAAGACTTTCAGGTTCTCAACTTTTAGCCAAAGGTATCAAATTATACGGGAACGATTAAATTAAGGTTGTGAACTTTAGATTTTTTTTATTTTTTCGTCTGCCCGTATATTACTTCAACATCTCCTTAATAACAGCTTTGAAAGAATCGCTTTCTTTAAGTACAAAGTCCTATACTTAAAGAAACGAAAGTCAATAGTTATTCTTCAACTTCTCTTTTCTTTCTAAACCGGATCCACGTCCACTACAACCCTTAAGCCTTTAAAGTCGGGCAACAGCTTAAGATTAAAAATAGCCTGGCTCAACTGATCTTTAGCTGCGCGTAGATTAGTGTTGCTTCTGGGAAGCTTAATATGTATTTCGTTCAGGAACAGATTCCTGATCTTGAAGATATAAGGCACCTCCGGCCCCAATACCTGCTGTTTACCTAAACGGTCAGTCAGGTCTTTAGCCAGTACAATGGCTGCATTTTCAGAAGTATCTTCCTCCGCATGCTTAATAGTAATTCGTATCATACGCACAAACGGCGGATAACTGAAGCGCATGCGTTCTTCTATTTCATGCTCATATAGGCTTTGATAGTCATTGTTGCGCACTTTCCGGAAGATAGACTGCAACGGATCTCGGGTTTGAATAATAACTGAACCTGGCTTACCTTTACGCCCTGCCCTACCACTTACCTGCACAAACAACTGGTAGGCCCGCTCGTGCGCCCGATAATCAGGGAAGTTGATAATAGTATCAGCGTTCAGAATGCCTACTAAACTCACATTTTCGAAGTCAAGCCCTTTGGTTACCATTTGCGTACCCACCAGCACATTGGTTTTGCCATTTTCGAAATCAGCAATAATCTGTTGATAGCTGTTTTTGGCTTTCGTAGTATCCAGATCCATACGCTGCACCTCTGCCTTCGGGAGCATCAGCTTTAACTCATCTTCTACCTTCTCGGTACCAAAGCCCATGCTTTTCAGGGTAGTGGCGCCACAGGCCGGGCAATCGTGCGGCATGCGCTCGTGATAGCCGCAGTAATGGCAACGCAGTTCGTTGTTGTACTTGTGGTAAGATAAACTCACCGCGCAGTACTTGCACTTCGGAATCCAGGAGCACTCATCGCAGCTAATAAAAGGGGCATAGCCACGGCGGTTCTGAAAGAGTATTACCTGCTCCTGTCGCTGTAGCCGTTCTTCAATGGCAGTCAGTAATTTACCTGAAAAATGGCTGTGCATATTTTTACGCTTCTGCTCATCGCGGGTATCGACCAGCTCAATATCGGGCAACTGAGCTTTGCCAAAACGTTTCGTCATGCTTACCAGCCCCCAACGACCAGTCTGGCAGTTATAGTAAGATTCTATAGATGGTGTAGCAGAACCAAGCAACGTCTTGGCTCTCTGCAGGTGCGCCATCATTAAACCTGTTTCCCGGGCATTATAGCGAGGGGCAGGGTCGTACTGCTTATAACTTGCCTCATGCTCTTCATCAATTATCAGCAGAGACAGATCATGGAAAGGCAGGAAAATAGATGAGCGCACACCCACCACCACCTGAAAGCGTCCCGACAGAATGCCCTGCCACACTTCAGCCCGCTCATTATCAGAGAACTTAGAATGATAAACACCCAGCTTATCACCAAACACTTTCATCAGGCGGGTCACGATCTGGGCTGTAAGAGCAATCTCCGGCAATAGATACAGCACCTGCCCGCCTGCCTCCAGGGCATGCTTTATCAGGTCTATGTACACTTCTGTTTTGCCACTGCCTGTTATACCATGCAGCAATACCGTGTCCTTCTCCTTAAATAAGCCTAATATTTCATCCTTTGCCTTTTCCTGGTACTCCGACAGGGTCATGGGTAGTTGCTGCGCCTCTACATCCATCGGAAAGCGTGATACTACCTGGTCGAACTGCTCCAGCACTCCTTTTTTTACCAGCGAGTTGACCGAAGACACAGAAAGGTGTGGATTATTTGTTAACACATTTTTCTCAATGCCTTTGTAGTTCTGATTAACATCCTGGTGCACAGGTACCCTTTGCAGGTAGTTCAGCAATACATCGAGTTGTTTTGGCTTTGGTGTAAGCTGGTTAAATAACTCTTCTAACATACCCTCTTCCTGCACAAAGTGCTCCGACAGGCGTACTTTTTTAACTACTTTAGGAGAAAATTTATCGCTGATCTGCTCAAAAATAATGATAGCTTCTTTCTGGATAAGCGACTTTATAAACTTATGGTAGCTTTTAAGTTGCAACAGGTTGCCAACTTCCGTAAAAGTAAGCGACTGGTTCTGCTGTAGCGCATATATAATCTTTTCCTCCTGAGCAGCCAGAATCAGCTCGTCCTCTTCCGGGTTGTATTGCGGGTGCAGTTGGATGCGAGACTCACTGCTTAGCTTTAAAGCAGATGGCAGGGCGGCATTGATCACCTCTCCAATGGTACACATGTAGTACTCGGCCATCCATTTAAAAAGCTTCAGCTGCGGAGCAGTCACAATGGGCTTATCATCCAGCACATCCAAAATATACTTTGCCTGGTACTCTTCCGGAGCATTTTCGTGAATATCTGCTACAATGCAGCTCAACACCCGTTTGGCACCAAACTGCACAATTACCCGTGCACCTATCAACACCTCATCATTCATTTCTAAGGGGATGCGATACGTGTATAACCTGGGCAGCGGCAAAGGCAGAATTACATCGGCAAACAATGTAACCCGCTCCACAGTTGGCTCAGAGGGGAAGTTAAAATTTAGCAGTTCAGACAAGGGTACTGTAGTTGATTAGCTTTTAACAGCAAAGGTCGGAAAAAAATTGCGCAATGTTGATGGCTGGAGCATGTATAGCCTCTATTCTATTGATAACAAGGGAAAAACACATCAGAAATAATTTTAGTCTAGGCGGTTATTCTTTCTGATGTTAACTATTGCACCAATAGAAAATACAGAATAGCCAGCTGTAAGAGCATCACGATTCTTTAACCCAATGGTTGTACCGGTGGTATATTGCAGCTGTACGGCAGGGCTAAGTTCCATGCGGGTATAGAAAATAGGCTCCAGAAAGATATTATCCTCCAGCTTTTCCGGGCTACCGTTCAGCAAGTGCTTATCCATGTCTACATAGCTGGCCCGCAACGCTGTACCATAGTTCAAGGGGTACTCCCGGCCAAGCAACCTGAGTGACTTCTTTTTCTTGGAAGTAAAGTTTACCTGCAGAAAATACTTATCAAACTCAGCATCTCTGGTGGTCATAAACCATGTACCGTCTTCGCGCTGCTCTCTCTTTTTCCGGGTACTGCTACCCCCTCCATAACCTGCATATACTTCCAGAATTCGTCTGTCTTCAGGACCAAATGTGGTAAAGTAGCCTCCTCCTGCTTCTAGCAAATTGTGCTGAAAGCTGTTCTTCTTACCTTGCTTATCTACGATAGAGCCATTAAGCATCACGGCAAAATGATCTGAAACAGCATAGGCAGAAGTAAAACTTATATTTCCTTTTAAAGAGATATGGCCTCCGGCACTTATTTCCTTTTTCTCAGTAAACATAGGCACGTTCGGCACATTAGGCATGTATGTAGAAACACAGCCTGATGTCAGCAACATAAGTCCTGCGCACAAGCCAGCAAACAATGGATAACGTACCTGAATCTTAACCTTTTTCATGAATATGAAATTTGCTCTTTCCCTATATAACCTCCTTAAGGGAACTACCACATTCACAAAGTTAGGACTTTTTATAAGGTAACCTGACGTAGCATATTTTTAATTTCAGCTGTACTTTTAGCTTATAAAGGGGCTATTAAAGATTTTGTTTTGATAAAGCCAGTATCTGTAAGTGTGGTCAGGAAAGCTATAATATTTGCTTTTTCTGCACCTGATAGGGCTATTCCTAATCTTCCCTCCTGCTGTAGTTCAATAGCTAAAGCTGGAGACATTCTAACTCCCGAACGGTAATGTTCCAGCACATCATCAAGCGTTTCAAAGCGGCCGTCATGCATATAAGGTGCGGTGAGAGCAATGTTACGTAAGGTTGGCGTTTTATATTTTCCTCTGTCGCTAAGCTGTCCCGTAATGCGCCCACGCCCAAAGGCCAGCTCTTCATAATTGGCAGAAAAAGTACTATCCAGTCCGTTGTTATGGTAGCCATTATCTGTAAAAAAATCGGTGGCATGGCAACTACTGCAGTGCTGCTTAAACAGGGCCCATCCCTGCAACTCTTCCTTATTCATATATCCACCTGTCTCGCCCCGTACGTGTTTGTCATATCGGGAATCAGCAGATATCAGGGTTCGTAAGTATTGCGCCAGTGCACGTGCAACAGCAGCAGATGTGACAGAGTCTGTCCCGAATGCTTTTCTGAACAACTCCGGATACTGTTCATGACGCTGTAAAGTGTTGGTAAGCTCTTTCAGGCTCTGCCCCATCTCATCAGGATCTGTAAGTGGCCCGAACACCATGGACTCCAGGTCTTTTGCCCCACCGTCCCAGAAATAGCCATTCATCCAGGCAAGGTTCACTAGCGAGGGGACGTGCCGACGAAGAGGCTTGCCTGTTACTCCCAATGTAGTTAAAGCTTTTCCGTCAGTAAATGCTTTTTGTGGCTGGTGGCAAGTAGCACAGGACACGGTACCAGTTTGCGAAAGCACCGGATCATAAAAAAGCTTTTCCCCAAGTTCCACTCCTTCCTGCGTGCCAGGGTTACGTATAGGAGACGGAAGTGTAGCTGCCAGGTTAGCAGGCACTACAAGCTCATAAACCCTAGGACCAGAAGCAACATCTTCATATTCTGTTGTACTACTACATCCGGCAGTAAATAATAGGCTCAAAAAAAGAAGATGCGTATAAACCTGCCGAACTAGCATAGACAATGGCTTCTAGTTTACCCCTGTCACTTTCAGAAACTCACTACCATAGTTCTCTGCCAGCATACTAGGGCCTGCGCCATGCCCACCTGAGTTCATGACATCAAAATCAATAAGATTAGGGCTTTGAAACAACTCATTCACATCTGCCTGCATAGTTAACTTGTAGCTGAACTTTTCGTGGAGGTTGATGGCCTGAGGCAGATCCAATAAAATAGTTTTATAGTTGGTATCTCCTCCTACATGAAACACCAATGCTCCACTTTCTGCATTGCCTGTGTAGGACCCTACTAATGTAAGAAACTTGTATCCCGTGTCCCAATCCCAAACCATCTCATTGCTCGGGTCCAGGTCTCCTTCCTGATCTGTAGAATGGTTATGCTTTTCATCGATGCCTATAGAAAGCTCCACCTTATCATAAATTCCGACAGGTATTTCATCTAGCATAAAAGAAGTCTTGCCATCCTGTGCAATCAGGTGGTAACTTTCCGGCTCAACATAAGTGACTTGTCCGTTGTTGCCAACAAGCCTTACATTACTGATATAATACTTAAAATTTGTAACACTGTAGCTGTCTCCAGCCGGGTTTGTATAAGTGGTTGTGCCTAGCTCTAGCGGAGCATTGCCTACCACGTTGCTAATTTCTACCTGTACATTGCCTGCAGTTTCAGTTTCCTCATCGTCTGAGCAGGCTGTAATAAAAGGCAAAGCCAGCAACAGAAACAGCAATTTATAAATTGTTTTGCTCATAAGGTTATTGTGTAAAAGGATCTGAAAAGCGTTCATCGGTTATAAAGGTAGCATCGGTAAGGGTATGCAGGAAAGCAATAATCTTACGCTTCTCTTCCTGCGTAATCAATAGTGTTTTACCATTTACTTCATTAGATGCTTCTATAATTAACGGGTCAAGGTTGGGGCTGTTATACTTAAGATGATCGTTATAATGATCCAGTACATCTTCCAACGATTGAAACCGGCCGTCATGCATATAGGGAGCCGTGAGAGCAATGTTGCGGAGAGAGGGTGCTTTGAACAAGCCATTATGCACCGGGTTACCAGTTACATCTCCCAGCCCATTGTCTGTAAAGGTTTCGTCTAGGCCGTTATTATGAAAGGTATTCATAGAAGTAAGGGTGCCTCCGTGGCAGTCTCCGCAGTTACCGCCTCGCAGCCCTATACTAGGCTCAGGATGTGTCATAAATAATTGCATTCCTTCCAGTTCTTCCGGCGTTAGTTCCTCTTTGCCTTGCAGATACCGATCATAGCGGGAATGAGAGGAAACAAGTGTGCGCACAAATTGTGCTAAAGCTTTTAAAATATCTTCTTCTGTAATCGTGCTGGTACCAAAAGCCTTCTGGAACATGGGCGGATAAAGCGCAGTAGCCTGCAATTCCTGTGCAGCTCCTGCAAGATTTTCGTGCAGCTCATCCTGGTTTTCGATAGGGCCTCGTGCCTGTTGTTCAAGGCTCAAGGCACTGCCATCCCAATTAAGTTGTGTTGCCCACAGCACATTACCTAAGGACATCGTGCTACGTTTATGCGCTATTCCATCAATTCCTACTGCCAGTGCTTTCCCGTCTGTGAAAGCTTTGTCCTGCTGATGGCAACTACCGCAGGACATGGTATTGTTACCTGAGAGCATCTTCTCGTAAAAAAGATAGCGCCCCAGCTCAACACCTTCTTCAATCATAGGGTTATCAGCAGGTATAGTATAGTTTTGAGGGAAAACTGCTGGAATCTCCAATTGATAAGGCACAGGCGTGGCAGACTCTACTTTTGGTTCGGCATCCTTTTCGGATGAACAGGCCAAGACAAAGCCAGCAACTACAAAGAGAATTAGGTTTCGAAGCAACACCATGTTTTCAGACATTCCTAATTGGGAAAACGCAAAAATTAACCTGACAAGTATAAGCTTTACCCACTAAAAATACTAAAGGCCCAAGGCCTTTCAAAGTAATCAGATAAGTCAGACTTTAACTTATACATTGTCTATTTTATCTATTGCTTTGCTAAATGTACTAAGAGCATGTTTGCCATCATGCACTTTTTCGGTAAAATAAGTCCTAAATTAAGGGTCAGTGAAAAAGAATATAGCTATGGTAAAGAAGTGGCGGAGCGGGTGCCTCTATAGTTTAGTGTCAGGTGTTTCACTGGTTTTTCTTTTTCTGCTTCTGATGTTACTGTTGGGCAGCATACCAGTAAATAAGGGCTTTGCGCAGCACTCGCAGGGTATTGAAATATTTGTAACAGACAATGGGATACATACTGACCTGATTCTTCCTGTTAAGACCAAGTACATAGACTGGCGTACTAAATTACCTTTGCAGCAGTACAAAGAAGCAGATAGTAGCTATCAGTACATTGCTTTTGGCTGGGGCGACCACCGCTTTTATATGGAAACACCAACATGGAAAGACTTAAAGCCAGGAGTAGCCGTTACTGCTCTTTTCTGGCCCACTCGAAGCGCCATGCACGTTAGTTATGCAAAAAAACGTCTTGAACCGAATAACTCACAACAACCTCTTATACTATCTGAACAGCAATATCAAGGCCTTGTACAATATATAGTAGCTACATTTCAGCAACAGAACAAAGAATTTATCCTGATAAACGGTGCTGGCTATACAGGAAAAGATAACTTTTACAAAGCACACGGACACTTTTACCTGTTCCGAAACTGCAATAACTGGACAAATCGTGGCTTAAAAGAAGCCGGTGTAAAAACAGCTGTTTGGGCACCTTTACCTTTTGCTATCATGCAACACCTGCGATAGTTTTACCTCCACAATATACCTACCTCACTAGTAAGACCTTGAAATTTAGCATCAAACATGCTTAACCTAATAGTAGTAAACGATGCAGGAGAGAGTTTTTTATGTTCAAGGCTTTGTTACCCCCTCTTCATCAGGAATAACTTCAATAATAATTTTACCGGATGCACTTTCTTTTTCACTGTAACGCTGTGCATCTGCAGCATCTTTAAGGGAGAATACTTTATCTATAATGGGCTTTACACTACCCGTTTCAATCCAATCCTTTATAAGGGCTAAGTCTTCGCCCTGGTCTTTTACCATCATCGTTTTAGGTTTCCGGTCTGTAAAAAGAGAGGTAACATAACCCATTATATCTTTCGGATTTGGCACAGTGGTTACGTAGCGTCCGTTTTCAGTTAAGCTGTCTTTGCTTTCAGCAAAGGTTCTTTTGGCGACAGCATCTAGAATAAGATCATAGCTTTCTTTGTGTTTCGTAAAGTCTTCTTTCTTATAGTCTATCACCTGGTCAGCACCCAAGTCTTTGACCAACTTTATATGGTCGCTGCTACAGGTACCTATTACTTCACCCGCTCCTAAAGCTTTGGCAATCTGAACGGCAAAAATACCAACAGCACTGGACGCGCCATTTATTAACACCCTCTCCCCTGGCTCCAGCTCCCCTTTATCACGTAGTGCCTGTAAAGCCGTAAGGGCTGTCAGCGGCACGGCTGCTGCTTGCTTGTAGTTAAGGTTTGCAGGCATTACTACAGCTACATCGGCAGGCATAACAGCAAACTCAGCATAAGCACCTCCGATGGTACTACTTAACATCCCAAACACTTTATCGCCAACTTTAAAGGGTGTTACGTTTTTTCCTATTTCCACTACCTCTCCTGCGACATCTCTGCCAGGTATGGCAGGAGAGCCTATTACAGGCACAGGCAAAGGACTTCCTGCCCTCATCTTCCAATCTACCTGATTTACACTGGCAGCATGAACGCGAATCAGTATGTGCCCATCCTTTACCTCCGGTTTTGGCTGCTCACCATACTGAAGCACATCCGCGTCGCCATGCTTCTCATAAAAAATTGCTTTCATAGTTTTAGGTTGCATAAATAAAGTTTAAACAATATTTAGTACGGGATAGGGTCTAAGGTGTTTATAAAGAGCACCATGTACTTAAAAGTAAAAGAAGAAAAAGCTATCAGATAAACATGAAAAGCCTTCTTAACTAAAATCATGGATAAGGCTTTCTTTAACTTGGCAGACTTCTGTTAACTTGTACCATAAAAACAATATTTACTATATTCAAATCGCTAAACAAACTGATCCACCTTAAAAGCACTATAATGACCCTATACAAGCGCTTGCTTCACCTTTTAGTTTTATTGCTGTTTTTAATTGCCGCAGCACAAGTAAAGGCGCAGCAGGTAAATGAAGATTCTCTGTACATACGGGAACACTACTTTAAAAAAGAGTACAAAATACCGATGCGCGACGGTAAAAAACTGTATACCGTGGTTTACTCTCCGAAAGGGGATAAAAATAAAAAGTACCCTATCCTGATAAACCGAACACCTTACTCTGCAGGACCTTACGGAGAAGCTTATAAAACTTCGCTTGGCCCCAGCTCTTCAATGATGCGCGAGGGTTACATATTTGTTTACCAGGATGTACGCGGTACTTATATGTCGGAAGGAGAGTTTGTAAACATGACACCCCACATTGAAAACAAGAAGCGCAGGAAGAAAGACATAGACGAAAGCACTGATACATATGACACGATAGATTGGCTTACCAAAAGGCTTAAGAATGACAATGGCAAGGTTGGACAGTGGGGTATATCTTATCCTGGCTTTTATGCTGCAGCCGGTCTAATGAGCAACCACCCGGCTTTGAAAGCTGTGTCGCCTCAGGCTCCTATCGCCGATTGGTTCTGGGACGATTTTCACCACAACGGAGCTTTCTTCCTGCCACATGCCTTTAATTTTCTAGCCAGTTTTGGATTACCTCGTCCTGCTCCTACCTCAGAACGGAATCCGCGCTTTGACCATGGCACTCCAGATGGTTATGATTTTTTTATGCGCATGGGATCTCTCAAAAACGCTAATACGAAGTATCTGAAAAATAAAGTGGCTTTTTGGAACGAAATGGCAGCCCATCCGAACTACGACAAGTTCTGGCAGGACCGCAACTTATTGCCACACCTAAAAAACCTGCAAGGTACTGCCGTAATGACGGTAGGCGGCTGGTATGATGCTGAAGATTTGTACGGCCCGCTTAAGATATACAGAGAAATAGAAAAAAATAACCCTAACCTGACCAATATGCTGGTAATGGGACCCTGGGTGCATGGCGGCTGGGCACGTACAGACGGTTCCACCATTGGCAATGTATATTTCGGCCAGAAAAACTCACCGTGGTACCAGGAAAATGTAGAAGCAAAGTTCTTTAACCACTATTTGAAAGAAGATACAGACACATCTGTTGCCTTGCCTGAAGCCATCATGTTTGAGGGTGGCACTAACCAGTGGCGGGAGTTTAATGTGTGGCCTCCGCAAAATGTGCAGGAAAAGAACCTGTACTTCCATGCAAATGGCAAACTTAGCTTTGCAGCTCCACAGGCCAATGAAGCAGAAAGCAGCGAATACATCAGCGACCCCGATAAGCCTGTTCCGTTTACAGAAGCTGTCGCCGTTGGCATGACACGCGAATACATGACCGACGACCAACGCTTCGCCAGCCGCCGCCCTGATGTGCTTGCGTTTCAAACAGACGTGCTGACAGAGGATATAACGTTTGCCGGCGAAATACTGGCACAGCTACAGGTAGCCACAACAGGTACTGCTGCCGACTGGGTTGTGAAGTTAATTGATGTTTACCCGGATGATGCGCCTGCAAACCCACACCAGCCTGAAAAACTGATGGGTGGTTACCAGCAGATGGTGCGCAGTGAGGTAATGCGAGGCCGCTTCCGTAACAGTTTTGAAACACCAGAGCCCTTCATTCCAAACAAAGTGACACCTGTAAATATGGAGCTACAGGATGTACTTTACACATTCAAGAAAGGCCACCGTATAATGGTGCAGGTGCAAAGTACCTGGTTTCCGCTTGTAGACCGAAATCCGCAGAAGTACGTTGATAACATCTTCGAAGCGAATGAGAAAGATTTCACTAAAGCAACCCATAAGGTATACCACTCCTTTCAGTATCCTACCATTTTAAAGATAAAGGTGCTATAGAATATCCTTAACCAAACTTCTGATATTCTAAAGAGCCACCAACATACAGGTGGCTCTTTATTTTTTGGGATAGGTAAATATGTGTGGTAGTTTGTTTTAGTTCTCTTGCTTAGGTCTTCACATACTCCTTTTTTAATACACCTAAAGTTACAGTACAATTATCTTTCAAACTGACTTCTTCATCAAAAGCTAAAATACAGTTTTATATTTTGCACTTTATTTTTTTGTATTATATAATAAAATTCATTTATTTTAATATTAAAAATACTTCTACAATAGTATAATAATGCAATTTATTCCTTTAGCTTTGACACAAATAATTGATATTTTTCAATATTTTTGCAGGAGTATTTAAGAGCAAAACGCAAACACTATAAGCATTATATCCAGTTTATAAAGTAGCTTCTTAATTTGAACTTAACAAGCCTTTACAGTCATAATGGGAAGATATTCATGTAAAATGATCCTATTAAGCATCACACTACTTTATGTAGTGTTTTGCACTTTATGGCTTCACAAAAATTATAATATTGTCTATACCCCGCAAACCTCAGAAGACCTAGCAGGTATACAAGCAATAAGAACTGGTTTATTTTCACGCCAATTTAATGTGCAATCAGGAGGAATAGTATCTTCACCTACTCAAGTACCTTCTAACTCTACCAAACTTTCTGAAAACAAGCTGCAAACAAATACTATCACCAGCCTACTTGCGGCTACTCCTAACTTGAAAGACTTGACTGCTTTTGTAACGGCTGATATGCTAGTTCAGGAGTCGTCAACAGTTTTAGGCCCCAAAGCCGACTTTACGCTTAGTCCTGATAAACCTTGCACCAACGCCACTATAACTTTTGCAGACAACTCAACTAAAGGAGACTGTGGGGAAAATCTAAGCTATGAGTGGGGCATTTATCCTATTGAGGGTTATGAAGTTCTTTCAGTTGATGATATTTCAAAGAAGGTGAATGTCAAGTTTAACCAGCATGGCTATTACACGGTTAAGCTTAAAGTAAGCAACTCCTGTGGGACTGATGAAATTAGCAGAGTAGTACTGGTTAACAGCGATTCTCCTCAGGCTGCATTTAGCATTGATGCCATAAATAATACCTCGTGCATAGGTTCAGATGTTTCTATAAAAAATGAATCTACGGGAGGCTCTTTAGAATATAGATGGTCCGTAAGCCCAGATACAGATTATACAATCACAAGCGGAGACTTAACTAGCGAGAGTCCTGTATTCAGATTTCCAAACGCAGGGACTTATGACATTTCTCTTTCTGTTTTTAACTTATGTAGCAATAAAACTTCAACAGCAACACAAACAGTAACAGTAGTAGACGTACCTCCACCCACGGTAGAATTACTATCCAGGAACGTGTCATATTGTGGCCCTCAGTCTATTAAATTTGGCATTGATACTCCCAACCATGCTCCTGCCTACAGCGGAACAGTAACATCTTATGAGTGGCTAATCTCAAGTGGAGCTTCCTTTGTGAGTGGTACGACTACTGGTTCCGCATATCCCGAAATTTCCTTTCCGAATCCAGGAACATATAAAGTGCAGGTTATAGCGTCTAACTGGTGCGGAAGTTCTGCTCCAGCCACGCAGTTTATAACGATCAACCCTATACCGGTTGCCCCAGTT
>NZ_JAJJWI010000024.1 GCF_020907275.1 Pontibacter silvestris
TTCTCTCTTCCGGTTGCTGTGCAACAGCACTAGAGAAAAGCTGGCTCCATAATAGTAAAACTACAAAAATTGATTTTGTATAAACTTGCATCATTTAAATTGGTTTAGGATTTTGTTGGTAGCTTGTAATTGTACTTTTGTAAATATATTATTAATATTTTAATATCTTTTGTTGTGCTGATACTTGTGCATATTTATAATATGCTAAATCTTGTATAATAAAAGATGATCTTGATCATTAATTCAATAATTTGTGTTATTTGAATAAATACCCTTATTGATAGGCGAAATAATTAAACTAAAACCATATAAAAAAATTTTTTAAGATATTTATTGGTTATTTTTTTTGGATAAGCACCTGGTATTAAATTGTTATAATCATATTTATATATTAAACATTGTATAGTTATATTTTGAATTATATTTAGTGATTTTGGATTCTTGTTTATACTGTTAAATTTTGTTTATTAAGGTTAGTCTTACTGTGACATGGTTTTAAATATTTAGGAATGTTAAAATATAGTACCTGCTTACTCTTAAGCAGGTGTGTCTTTAAGCATCAAAGCTTATTTATATGAGGATTAGCTGATGTATGTCAGTGAACTACTGTAAACAGGTTGTATAGTAGGGTCTGAAAAGAGTTAAAATGTTGGTAACTGAATTATTGAACATTATTTATAAGCTGACTAGAAATGTGCTTTAACTCGTTTAGTTACCTAGTATTGTTCACCAAAAAGGTGAGATTTAGTGGAATCTATCGCCTTTTGCTGTTTTGTTCGTAAACCTAGGGTTGAATAGATAAAGAGCCTGCCTGTTTTGGACGTGCATTAGCAGATAGGTGCAGAACTAAATGAGATAAAATTTTTATGGTGAAAGGTTTACTTCCTCTGTTGATTTTCTTTTGCATTGTAAGTTGTAGTAAAAGAGACCTGGATGAAAAAGGCTTGGTTACAGATGAGGCAATGGTCGTTTCGGCACATCCTCTCGCTTCTGAGGTTGGGGCGGAAATAATAAAACGTGGGGGCAATGCCGTTGATGCCGCCATTGCGGTACAATTTGCCTTGGCGGTAGTGTATCCTGATGCAGGAAACATTGGTGGGGGAGGGTTTCTGGTGTTACGCCAGCATAATGGAAATATTGATGCTTTAGATTATAGAGAAAAAGCTCCTGCAGCGGCACAAAGGAGCATGTACCAGAACGAGGAAGGAGAAGTTATAGAGGGCTTGAGTGTGAAAGGGCACCTTGCTGCAGGTGTTCCGGGTACGGTAGATGGTATGGTGCGGGCGCATGAGAAATATGGCAGTATGCCCTGGGAAGAACTTGTACAGCCAGCTGTAGATCTTGCGGCTAATGGCTTTCCATTAACAGAGAAAGAAGCAGAAAAGCTGAATGAGCAAAGGGAAGACTTCATCCGGTATAGTACTGAGAAACCTGAGTTTATCTTAAATGATGAGTGGGAGGAAGGAGACACACTCCAACTGAAAGATCTTGCACAGACATTGGAACTGATTAAGGAAAGAGGAAGGGCTGGCTTTTATGAAGGAGCAACAGCCGATAAGATTGTGGCAGAAATGGAGCGAGGTAACGGCATCATCAGTAAAGAAGACTTAAAAGCTTACCAGTCTGTTTGGCGGGAGCCTGTTACTTCTAATTATAAAGATTATAAAATTATCTCAATGCCGCCTCCTTCTAGTGGTGGAATTGCATTGATTCAGCTCTTAACTATAACGGAAGATTATCCTTTGAAGAAGTGGGGCTGGAATACCCTGGAAACTGCCCATCTGATGATAGAAGCTGAAAGAAGGGTTTATGCTGACAGGGCTAAACATCTCGGTGATCCTGCTTTTTATGATGTTCCTGTAGAGGGCTTGCTGGATAGGGCTTATATAAAAGGAAGAATGTCTGACTACTCTCCTGAGAAAGCCACTGACAGTGACGATATTTCTGCCGGTAATCCCGCTCCATACGAAAGCCCTAATACCACTCACTACTCCATTGTGGATCAGGAGGGGAATGCTGTGTCTGTTACTACCACATTAAACAGCAGTTTTGGCGCTAAAGTATTTGTGGGCGGAGCAGGTTTCCTGCTGAACAATGAAATGAATGACTTCAGTGTAAAACCTGGCTACCCTAATATCTATGGATTGGTAGGAGGGGAGGCTAATGCTATAGCGCCGGGTAAACGCATGCTAAGTTCTATGACACCGACAATCCTAGAGAAGAACGGGAATCTGTTCATGGTTGTAGGCAGTCCCGGAGGGTCTACTATTATCACTTCGGTTTACCAGACTATTTTAAATGTTGTTGAGCATGGTTTTACCATGCAGGGAGCTGTAAACGCAGGTAGGTTTCATCACCAATGGAAACCTGATGGTGTACTGGCGGAATGGAGGGCTTTTAGCTTTGGAGAGTTTCTGCGCTTGTGGCTAAAGGGGCACAAAACAGTTCCCAATAGTGGGATTGGCAGAGTAGATGCAGTGCTTGTTTTACCAGATGGAAGGCTTGAGGGCGGAGCCGATCCACGAGGTGATGATGCGGCAGCGGGCTTTTAGCTTCAGCTTAATTGTAGAACAGAGGCATATGTAAAAAGGGGATCTTTATACTTGATAGCTCTTTTAGTTATAGGTAAGCTAAGGTGGCTGTAATATCTACTGTAAGCAGGAATAACTTGTTGAATATTAGATAAAAAACAAGTTTATTTGTATTCTCATGCAATTATTTATTACATCATTAAATTCGGGAAGTAACGGTAACTGTTATTATATCGGAAACGAGAAAGAGGCAGTTTTAGTGGATGCTGGTATATCTTGTCGCGAAACCGAAAAGCGGATGAAGCGCCTTGGTTTGTCTATGGATAAAGTAAAAGCAATTTTCATATCGCATGAACATTCCGATCATATACGGGGTGTACCGGTACTAGCGAGAAAATATCAGTTACCAGTCTTTATTACACCCCATACCCTCCAAAACTCAAAGTTACTCTTCGAGAACTTTTCTGTTGAACCCTTTCAGGCTTTTGAACCTGTTCAGATAGGTAGTTTAACTGTTACAGCTTTCCCGAAACAACATGATGCCGCAGACCCGCATAGTTTTGTTGTTGCTTATAATGATATTAAAGTGGGCGTTTTTACTGATATAGGGGCACCCTGTGAGAATGTGATTCAATATTTTCAGCAGTGCCATGCTGTGTTTCTGGAAGCTAATTATGATGAGGATTTACTGGATCGGGGGCATTATCCTTATTATCTAAAAAGCCGGATTCGGGGTGGAAGAGGACATTTGTCTAACAGGCAGGCGCTGGCACTGTTTGCTGCATACAAGCCCTCATTCATGAGCCATGTGCTTTTGTCGCATCTTTCAAAGGATAATAACTGCCCTGAACTGGTTAAGGAGCTGTTTACAACACATGCAGATGGAACCGAAGTAATTGTGGCCTCCCGTTTTGAAGAGACACTTGTTTTTAATATTAGCTGCCCAGAGGTGCTTCTGTAGTAAGTATGTTTATTGTAGCAGGGGGCAGTAAAATGGACTGACTAGCATTATGACAGTCCACAGTGTTTTTTCCTTTAGTTATATGTTTTGTCTGCTGTTGCTTTTATGACATTATCTAACTGCCTGCTGCTTTCTATAATCATGTCACAAACATTCTTAAGGTTTTGGTCAATTTCCATTTTAGCTAATATCATGGAAAGGCCCATGATGTTAGCCAGAGGTCTCCTGATAACATGAGATTGGGTATGGGCTATTTCCTTTAGTACTTTTTCTTTTTGATCCAGCAAAGACTGCACATCTTTTAGTTGGTCATGGTAAGACATATAATCTGTAATGTCAAAGCCGAGGCAAAAGATGCCTGATGGCTGATTGTTTTCATCAAACATAGCTTTATATTCCCACTGCGTAAAGACATAACCTCCTTTGCCATCATGTTTACGTATGGTGGCAGGAAAAACTTTATCGGGGTTGTTAAAGCATTTTACAGACACTTCTTCACACACCTTAGTGTCATCCGGGTGCATTGTAATTTCATAAGATTGTCCTTCTATCGGACCATGAATACGGCCAAAGCTTTCTTTGTAGCTGTTACTTACATAACTATATTTCCCTTCCATATTTGTAACGATAATATAGTAGAAAGTAGAATGTTCCAGCAGCTTCTTTGTTTCTTCAAATGTTGTCATAGTATGTATCGAAAGGAAAAACCGTACTCTTACCTATCCTGTAGGGGAAGTTTATAAAGAGTGATTAAGTGTTGTTTGTTAAAATATTGTTTATGCTTTTAAGCGTAAGTTGAACAATTCCTTTATGGGGTAAGGAACCTCTGCTAACTAACGCCAAGACTTATTGCGGAGCTAAAATAGGGAAAATCTTTAAAATGTACAGCAGAGTTACTCATAAAAAAAGCACATGTCTTGTTATAGTAGTAGAACGGAACAAAATGGAGGTGTTATTAAAAAGTTCGGTCAACCTTGTAAGAGTAGCAGTTAACTGAACTTTTTAGAACTGTTGCTATACTATCCCCGGAGCTCACTAGACAGGTGAGCTGGAAAAGCAGGACACTTATCTCTTGAAGCAGGTTAAATTAAATGAATCTTTTTGAATACATAACACTGATAAAGTCCTGGTACTTCTCTATAATTACTTTTCTTTTCAACTTAAGAGTCGGAGTTAGCTCTCCGCCTTCAATAGTCCATTCTGTTGGAATCAACTCAAATTTTTTAACCTGCTCCACATGGTTAAAAAACTGGTTGTACTGGTTAACTGCTTCTGAAATCATTGCCCGTACTTGTTCATTCTTAATAACTGCATGGTCGCCAGGATATAACTGCCCCTGACTTGCATACCAATCTTTCAGTGCGTTAAAAGCAGGTACAATAAGGGCACCTACAAACTTCTGCAACTCACCAACTACCATTACCTGCTCTATCCAGCGGCTTTCCACCATTTTATTTTCAATAGGTTGTGGGGCAACATACTTGCCGCCACTGGTCTTAAACAATTCCTTCTTACGATCAGTTATCTTCAGAAATTTACCATTAACCATAGTTCCAATATCGCCAGTGTGCAGCCACTCACCTGTAATTGCCTCTGCCGTTAGGTCTGGACGCTTATAATACCCCATCATCATATTGGGGCCTTTACACAGAATTTCACCGTCTTCCGCTATTTTTACTTCCACATCTTTCAGAAGAGGGCCAACAGTACCAAACATCCTGTTTTTTTCGCTGTAGCGGTTTCCACTAATAATAGGGGAGGCTTCTGTTAAGCCATATCCTTCCTGAATGACAATACCGGCAGCAGTGAAAATTTTAAGTAACCTTACCTGGCAGGCAGCGGCTCCTGTAATTATAGCTTTTACCTCTCCACCTAAGGCTTCTCTCCACTTACTGAAGATAAGCTGGTTGGCCAGGGACAGCTGTAGTTTATAACGTAAGCTTAAAGGGGAGTTTACCTCAAACTGTTCGGCTAGCTTTAATGCCCAGAAGAAGAGCGACTTCTTTATACCAGTTAGTTCATTGCCTTTGGCCATTATGCCTTCGTAAACTTTTTCAAGCAGGCGGGGAACTGTGGTAAAAAGTGTCGGTTTTACTTCACGCAAATTTTCCCCAATCTTGTCCATGCTTTCAGCATAGTAAACAGACACACCACAGTAGAAAAAACAGTAGGTGGCCATTCTTTCAAAAGCGTGGTTAAGTGGCAGAAAACTAATGGCTCTTTTCTTAAAGACACCTATTTCTTGTATTACCAAAGCACTGCTAAAAACATTGCTGAGAATGTTGCGATGAGACAACATTACTCCTTTAGGTGTACCTGTAGTACCAGAAGTATATAGTATGGTAGCCAGATCAGACTCTTTTACCTGCAGGCGACATTCGTTTAGCAGCTGCTCATTTTCTGGTGTTAAAACACTTAACAACTCCTGCCAATTGCGGGCATCAGCTACTGGTTTAAAGGTGAAAACAGCCTGTAAGGCTTGTAACTTATCCCAGATACTACCTACTTTATGATAAAGCCCTTCATCACCCACAAACACCATTTTAACAGCCGCATCCTGAAGTACAAACTCGAGTTCATTGATGTTGATAGTAGGATAAACAGGAACAGATACTGCACCTATTTGCTGGATGGCAAGATCAACGATCATCCATTCCGGGCAGTTCTGGCTAATTATGGCAACCTTATCTCTGTCTTCAGTTGTCTTGTTTCCGCTGCTAATGCCCAGCCTTAATAAGGCTGTACTAACTTGGTTTACCTTTTCGCGGACTTGCTGTGTCGAATATTTTTTCCACAGGCCGTTTTCTTTGGCACTAAGCATGTCCTCTAACGGAAAATTCTCCAGTTGATAAGTGAGGCAATCAAATAATCTTTTTGGCTCGTTTATCGAAACCATATATCACTACTTAAGCTACTCTTTAATTTCTTTTCCAGGCTTCCTCTATATCGTTACATACTTTACTTACCTAAAACGAGAGGTAATAATAAAAGTGTTGCCGTTTTATATCAGATTTCAAATGTACTACTTTTGGCTGATCCGGTTATGCTTATTAGTATAAATAGAACTGTGGGTTTATTGTAGAAAACTGCAATGTTACATTTTCCTGAATTTAACCAGCTAGTTAAACCTATAACAGGATTTAGCTCCTTTATTTCTAATATACTTTACAAACTGCACTGCTTATACAGGCCTTTTTTTAGTACCTCTGGTTGGAGCTGCCGTAAGTGGATCATCGGGCCAATGATGTTTAGGATAGCGACCACGAAGGTCTTTACGAACCTCAAAGTAGCCATTGCTCCAGAAACTTCTTAAATCTTTTGTTACCTGCACTGGGCGGGAAGCTGGAGAGAGTAAATGCATTAGTAAAGGTATTTTACCTCCCCCGATTTTTGGAGTATCTAGCATGCCGAAAACCTCTTGCAGACGTACAGCCAGCACAGGTGTTTTTGCATCAGAGTAATCCAGTACAACGCGGGAGCCGCTGGGTACCTGCAGGTGGGAAGGGGCCAACCGATCCATTTCTTGCCTTTGTTCCCAGGAAAGATTTGTCAGTAATATTTCTTTAAAATCCAGCCCGGTTACCTGTTCCAATGAGCGCAGGCCGTGAAGGTGCGGTTTAAGCCAGTATTCTATAGTGGCTGCTAAGGTTGCATCGGAAACATCCGGCCACTGCTCAGGGTCCAGCTCATGCAGGAAAGCAAGGCGCCTGCGAATACCAAGGTCTTCACCTGACCAGGGTAACCGATCTACTCCGTTCTCCAATAAAGCTTTGAGCAGCGCTTCCACTACCAGATCAGGATTTGGTTTTACTTGTATTGTTTCTTCCAGTACTAAGGCTCCTAATCGGATAATTTTCCGGGCTTTTACCTGTTCGCTTGCCGTGTCCCAATGAACTTCCTCCAGTTCATCCAATTGATCAGCAAAATGTTTCAGTACCTCTGCTTTTGTAAGTGGGGCAGCCAGTAAGACTCTTGGCTGTTTCCCCAGTTCCAGGTGTGCAACACCATAATAAGCGGCCTCTCCGAATAACTCCGTGGCTAAGCCAGCACGCTGGCCATTAACAAGCCGGACACGTCCGGAGAGTTCCCTCTGCGCCAGGCGGTCAGGGTAGGCAAGTGCTGTAAGTAAGCCGGCATGGTCAGGATTTAGCAAGTCTTTTGGTTCTCGTAAGCGCTGTCGCAGGTTCTGTGCCTGTTCCCGGACCCGTCGCATAGCATTTTCGTCTGTCACAAAGCCTGGAGTAGGCGACCGGTGTCCGTCAATAAGCTCCAGGCGCAGTTGCAGGTCTGGCAGGCCGTTGCCCCAATTCTGCTGAACCGGCTTCAGGAAGTCCCTTTCAGAAAGAAGAGCTGCCAGCGAGCATGCTGTGGCGCCATAGCCAAGCTCATGACCTCGCATCACCAAATGGCCCAAGCGTGGGTGTAAACCTAATGCAGCTAATGCCTTACCATGCGGAGTTGGATTTCCGGTAATATCAATAGCTTGCAGACGATGAAGCAGGTCACGTGCCAATGACAGGGCAGCTACAGGAGGTGTATCTAACCAGTTAAGTTGTGAGGCATCTTTTACACCCCATAAGGCAATCTCAAGTACCAGACCGGTTAAATCAGCCTCATATATTTCAGGGTCCTGCCGTTGCGGAAGCTGTAGCTGGTCAGCGGTAGACCATAGGCGGTAGCAAGCACCTGGCCCTAATCTTCCGGCACGCCCCTGACGCTGGTCGGCAGCAGCTCTGGAGACCGGAACAGTGGCTAAGGTAGTAAGGCCAGTGCGGGGAATGAATTTAGGAACCCGTGCAAATCCACTATCAATAACTACTTTAACACCTTCAATAGTTAAGCTCGTTTCCGCAATACTAGTCGCCAGTACAACTTTGCGTTTACCCACCGGAGCAGGTTGAATTGCGGCCATCTGCTTAGATAGTGGCAGGTCGCCGTGCAACAGATGCAGATCAGTTTCAAGTGGCAACTTCTCTTCCAGTTTTTGTGCTACTCTTCGCATTTCACCCATACCCGGCAGGAAGACAAGTATGTCTCCCTCTTTTTCATTTGTTAAAGCTTGAGCGATAGCTTTGGGTACTAACTGAGCTAAGCGCTCTGCGGGGCGGTTACCCGCAGCAGCAACTTCAGCTAAAGGTAAATAATGTGTTTGCACCGGAAATTGCCGGCCTTCACTTTGTATAACCGGTGCATTAAGCCAGTTGCCTATAGCGGTGGCATCCAGGGTGGCACTCATTACCAGCAGGCGCAGGTCCGGTCTTAAAACAGCCTGAGCATCCAGTGCCAGTGCTAAGCCTAAATCGGCTTGCAGGTTACGTTCATGAAACTCATCAAATATAATAGCGGCAATTCCTTCTAATGTAGGGTCGTCCTGTAATATGCGGGTAAGAATACCTTCTGTTACTACTTCAATTTTAGTCTTTTTAGAAACCGCATGATCCATCCGCACCCAATAACCTACAGTCTGCCCAACAGTTTCGTTCAGTAGGTCAGACATGCGCTCCGCAGCTGCCCGGGTAGCCAACCTTCGGGGCTCCAGCACTAATATTTTGCCGTTGTTTCGCCAGCCGGCTTCCAGCAGCGCCAGTGGCACCAGCGTTGTTTTACCGGCACCAGGAGGTGCTTCCAGCACCGCACGATTGGTGTTGTCTAATGCTCCCAGCAGTCTCGGAAGTACTTCTTTAACGGGTAAATCGGGTAATGTTGTGAATTGGTTTGAAGTAGACATGGTACATCAAAGGTCGGGGATTTTTAAAAATAAGTAGCTGTTAAGCCAGCCGAAAGTGTATAGCTACTATACTGGAACAAGCATGTACTATTATCCTTTTCGTGTCCTTTTCTCCAGCTTAACAATTTTATCCTCAAACTGAAGCCTTACTTCATCAATAAAGGTACGGGTGTCAGGGTAGGTTTTCAGCACCGTGTACAACTGTGATTCTTTTGTTTCCTGCAGTATACGCGTTAATTCCTCTTTCTTTTTACGCAGATAAGCCACCATGGCTTTGGAGTCTGCTGTTGTTTCCGGTTGGTAAGGAACATGTGACATGGCGTTGCCACTGATGATATGCTGATGAAAACTTTTTAACTCATCCAAATCGCCGCTATCGTAGATGCCATTCAGATGTGCGGTCAGGTTATTGGCTTGATGAGTTTTGTCCTCATCTTCATTGGCAAACTTATCCGGATGCACGTGTAGCATAGTCTCTTTATAAAGCTTTTTCAATTCCTGCTGTTCATCCTGGCTGAGCCTGCCATTTTTATTCTTGTCTTTGCTTAGGAGCTTAAGGCCCTGCGGCTCATGATAATTTTTGCCACGCTTTTTTTGCTCCAGACGCTTTGCTCTTTTAGCTGCTTTCTGCTTCTTATACAGTTCAGTAAGTTCTCTTACTCGATGTGTCTGTACGTGTAGCTGGGCTCTTATTTGAGAAGTGAAAATATTTAGCTCCTGCTCCACTTTTTGCAGCTCCTTTTCCAGTGCAGCAATTTCTTTTTCCAGGCGGGTTGTTTGGTCTTCTGCTTGCGGCGCAGGTTTTTGCTCCAATTGTCTCATGCCTGTGCTACTAATTGTTCTTCCCTCCATAATGTCCTTTCAAGAAACCGGCCTTGGCTTTTCATTTACTGCTGATTCTGATAAAGCCTTTGTTAAAAATTCTTTTTTCGGTGATTTCATCAAACTTGTACCAGACATCCAATTTGTAAGCAGGTGTCGTGTACGTGGTGGCAAACTCACTGTTCCCTTCAATGGTCTTATAATCCGTCACCATCTCATAGCCATCGTTCAAAGCTTTGTAATATGCCTCGTCTTCATCATCCGTCTCGTTCAGGTAACGGTTGTACACGTGGTGATATTTATCTGTTACGGCCTCATAATAGCGTTGGAGTTCAGGTGTCTCAAACTCCATGTAGCCATCCTCGTCTTTTATCCAGGTTCCTTGTATTTCCATATTACAAAACTAGAGGATACAACCGGGATGGAGAATTTAATTTAGGAAGAATTATCTGAAACAAGCTTATGCTGTATGCATTGCTGAACCTGAGAAGAAACAGGTTTGCAATATTATTTATCTTCTTTCTTAAGCATCTTTCCTGATCGGTTACTAGAAAAGCTGGTTCCGTTTTTTAATATGTTGCCATTTACTATAACATATTCGAAACCAGATGCAGGTTGCTGTGGGTTTTCATAAGTAGCATTTTCACGTATAGCCTGTGGTTTGAAAACTAATGCATCAGCTTTATAGCCAGTTTTAATAAGTCCTCGTTTTTTTAAGCCTATTGTTTGTGCCGGTAGACCTGTCATTTTTCGAACAGCTTCCTCTAAAGGTAATAGGTTTTTATCATTAACATACGTTAGGATTACTTTGGCAAAGGTGCCGGAACTTCTGGGGTGGCTTAGCTCTGGTCCGCCGTCGGTACAGATCATGACATAAGGGTTTTTGAAAAACGTTTCCTGCAGTGGTTCATCCATTATAAAATAAGCGCCACTTGCACCATAAGGGCCTATGTCATTCATAAGTACTTCTTCAAAAGGTTTATTTAGCTCTTCGGAAATCTGAGCAAGTGTTTTCCCTTTATATGGGCCTGTTCCGATTAATGTTGCTTCAGGCCCGTTTCGTTGTATAATTTTGTTTCTCAGGAAGCCGGCTAATGCTGCTCGTTTTGTTTTCAGTACTTCCTGGTAATCATAAGGTTTTTTAGCCCAATCAGGGAACAGAATGGCAATGCCTGTGTAGCTGGCTGTGTAAGGGTAGAAATCAGCTGTGACTTTTATTCCGTTTTCTCTTGCTCTGACCAAAAGCTGTAGTATCTCTTTGGCCCTTTTTTCTCCTTTGCCATACACTACTTTAATATGTGAAACATGTACAGGGCAATACTTCCCCTGAGCCAGCAGCTCTTGTAATGATGCTTCCACAAAACTATCATCTTCGTTTCTAACATGGCTCATAATTAACCCACCCTTTGCTCCAACCACTTTTGCTAATCTGTTCAGTTCTGCACTATCAGCATAATATCCTGGTGTGTACTCCAGGCCGGTTGTCATTCCGTAGCAACCAGCATCCATAGCATTTGCCAAAAGTTTTTCCATCGCAGCAAAGTTCTCTTCTGAAGGAGTGGTATCGTATTCCGTGCCAGACATCATCCGAAGGGTATTATGGCCTGCAAACATGGCAATGTTAACAGCAGGTTTAACAGCACTAACACTGTCCATCCAGGCGCTGAGATCTTCCTGCTCGGGGCTAAAGCCATCTTGCCCTAAACATATAGTAGTAACACCCATAGAAACAAAGTTTTTGAAATCCGGCGTTTTTAAGGGGTTGCCATGCACATGAGTATCTATAAAGCCTGGTGTAACGACCATACTCCTGGCATTAATCGTTTTTGTTGCAGAGTAAGAAACGGTAGTGTCTGTAGCTATTAAAGCTATAGAATCGCCGTTTATTAAAATGTTGGCTACATAAGCAGCTTCTCCTGTGCCATCTATCACAGAGGCTTTCTCCAGAAGAAGATCGTAAGTTTCACTATTCTCCTGAGTCTGGCATGATGTTATTACTAGAATCAGCGAAAAGAATAAATGAAACCTTTGTTGAAGCGGGCTGAATTTTATCATACTTAAAGATAGCTTTTTAAAGTTCTTAAGCAATAACTAGTTCTTTATATAAAAGAATATCAGAAGTGATTTCTTTGGCTTTAATTTTTTACAGATCTGTTTACAGCTGATTATACATGTTTAGTTGGTAAAGCTGGGAAATATGCTTCAGTTTAAGTAAATTCAGTTGATAGCAAATTACTTGTATAAGTAAATAAATATCAGAAATTCAATGTCTATATGAAAAGAACTATCGCTACTGTAACTTTCGCCTTTTTAGGTTTTATGGCCCAGGCTCAAATTAATTTTCCTTCTATGGAGGCTCAGATAAAATCTGCTGAGCTGGCTGCTCCGTCTAAAAAACGGGAGGCGGCGACGATATATGGTTATAGCCCAAAAGGGTAACTGTAGCAGTTGCGGAAAGGAACTAATGAAATGATCTGTTTAGCTGATGATCCTAATCAGAAAGGATTCTCGGTAGCTTGCTATCATAAAGACCTGGAGCCGTTTATGGCACGGGGCAGAGAGCTTAGAAAGGCCGGAAAAAATACGAAGGAAATTTTTGAAACCAGAGAAGCTGAGGCAAAAAGAGGGAAGCTTATTATGCTAGAGCAGCCTGCTACCTTGTTTGTGTTTTCTGCCCCGGATGAGTCTTTTAATAAAGTGACAGGTGAGGTAAAAGATGGTTACTTACGCTATGTGGTGTATACACCGTATGCTACAGCCGAAAGTACAGGTTTGCCATTAAAACCCGAAGCTCCCTCTATGCCCTGGATTATGCACTCGGGTACGCACGGTGCTCACATCATGATCACTCCTCCGGTAAGTAAAACATCAGAGTGAATAAACTTAATAAAGCGTTCACTAGTGTGATAGCATTTGCTTTCATCGTTGAAACCAAATGCTACAGAACTGCTGCGTGCCTGGTTTAGTTTTGCCGTATCGGTTAGTTTGCAACTGCCTGATAAAAAGAGGGAACTGAAAACCTGTTAAGCGCAGACAGCCCTAAGGCACTTATCTTTCCTTTATAACCTTCTGTTTTTCGTTTAAATTACAGTGCAGGATGTTCCTCTGAAGCCTCAAAACTTACTTCTGGATTATCGGGTATATCAACAAAAAACAAAAGCAGTATGAATTACCAACCCATAGAGAATTACGGAGTAATTGGCGACCTGAACACTGTGGCACTGGTTGGCCTCAATGGCTCGATCGATTTTATGTGCTTTCCTGATTTCGACTCTCCTAGTGTTTTCTCAGCTTTGCTGGATAAAGACAAAGGAGGTTACTTTTCGATACAGCCCACAGACGATGGAGCAAAAAACAGGCAACTTTACCTCCCGGACACAAATGTATTGCTCACTAGGTTCCTTTCGGATGAGGGCATTGGTGAAATTACTGATTTTATGCCCGTAGAGGAGCTGTATCAGGGAAAGGAACTAATCAGAAGAGTCTCTTGCGTTCATGGCAACCTGACATTTAACATGCACTGTGGCCCACGTTTTAACTATGCTCGCTCACCTCATACAGTAAGGCAGGTAAATGAAAATGAGATTATTTTTACCAGTCAAGGGTTGGATGGCACTATTATCAGGCTTAAAAGCTCAATACCATTGCAGATAGAAGAAGGAGATGCTAAGGCAATTTTTACTTTGAAAACAGGTGATACAGCAGACTTTGTACTGGATTACATTGAGTGTGACACACCTCCTGCTACTGTTATGGAGGAGTTTGTAACGCAGAGTCTATACGATACCATTAACTATTGGAAGGACTGGATTGCCAAATGCAATTACAAAGGCCGTTGGCTGGAGATGGTAAATCGCTCTGCATTGGTACTGAAACTGATGACTTCGCATAAATACGGTTCTATTGTGGCATCTCCGACTTTTGGCTTACCTGAGCAGATAGGAGGCGGGCGAAACTGGGACTACCGTTATACCTGGATCAGGGATGCTTCTTTTACTGTTTATGCCCTGTTGCGACTAGGCTACCGGAAAGAAGCAAAGTCTTTTGTAGAATGGGTAGACAGGCAATGTGATGATATAGGTGATATAGGGCATCTTAGTCTCATGTATGCTATAGACGGAAAAAAAGATCTGGAAGAAATTGAGCTAGATCACCTGGAAGGTTATATGGGTTCCCGTCCGGTTCGTATCGGTAACGGGGCTTACAGTCAGATACAACTGGATATTTATGGAGAGCTTTTAGACTCTGTTTACCTGTATGACAAGTATGGTGAACCTATTTCCTTTGAGTTCTGGAACGATCTGAGACGACAGGTGGAGTGGGTTTGTGATAACTGGCAACGCGAAGATGAGGGAATATGGGAGGTACGTGGAGGTAAGAAACATTTCCTTTACTCCAGAATGATGTGCTGGGTGGCAATAGACAGGGCTATGAAAATAGCCGAAAAACATTCTTTCCCGCTTCCTGAAAGATGGCGGCAAGAACGCGATAAAATATTTTTCTCCATTCATCATGAATTCTGGAATGAAGAATTACAATGCTTTGTGCAATACAAAGGTGCGGATACCGTGGATGCTGCCACGCTGCTTATGCCTATGATTCGCTTTATAGGGCCCAAAGACCCTCGCTGGCTCTCTACCCTGAAGCGAATAGAAGAAATGCTTGTGTCTGATGCACTTGTCTTCCGTTACCGTGTAAATGAAGCCCTTGATGGCTTGGAAGGTGGCGAAGGTACCTTCTCAATGTGCACGTTCTGGTATGTGGAGTGCCTGGCAAGGTCAGGGCAAGTGGATAAAGCTCGGCTATACTTTGAGAAGATGCTTGGTTATGCCAATCACCTTGGCCTCTATGCGGAAATGCTTGGGCTGAAAGGGGAACACCTGGGCAATTTCCCGCAGGCCTTTACACACCTCGGGCTTATCAGTGCAGCCATGAGCATAAACGACATACTGGAAGGAGACCAGAACAAGAAGAAAATTTAATGTACAGCAAACTATCTTTTAAAAAGAGGAGCCGCATTATTGAACCCTGTTGTCTTAAAAGAGTATGTTGAGAATAATACAATTGTTTAAAATCTATTAGAATATAATATGGCTAACCCAGAGGTAGTACCTTTTGCTTTGGATGAGATTGAGCAGATGGATTTGGTGGAATGCGAAGAAAAATTACTGTACCTGCGTAGCAAGCTTGAAAATGAACCAGATGCCGATACAATGGAAAGATACATCCCTTACCTGAGTAAGCTTAAGCAAAGAACAGCTACCTTGTTGATAGAAAGCAAAAAAGGCCAACTGTAATTTGATGTTTAAGGTTACTGGTGCTGTTAAAGGTGAAAGAATGTCTTTTAACAGCACCAGTAACTATCTCTTTAGGCTGTGATGGGAAGCTGTACCTGGCCGAGTACGTCAATAAGTTTTGCTGCCTCTTCTTCGCTGTATTTGTTGTGGATGTATTCATCATGAATCATGAAGCTTGGTGCTGCCGGGTCACCATCAATAGTGTATTCTTCTCCTTCCCCCTTAACTTCTCCGCTTATATCTGCACTAATACTATCAATCAAGGCTTTTGCGCGGTGGTCTAAGGCGGTCCAGATAAGGCGCTCCGCATTTTTATCTTCTTTAAATTTATCAGGAAAACGTTCCTGAGCTTCTTTTGTAATTACCTGTGGGTCCAGTTCGTTTACCTCGCAAACCTGGTGAAATATAGCTATTTCGTTGCCTGTTTGGTCTTTCATAGTTCTGACTTTTATTATATAGTTTTGTACGCACAACCTTAGAACTGAGCGTACTTGTTAGATAAGGTATACTGTATCTAATACATTAAGGGTTTAAAGAACGTCAAGCATAATTTTATTTAGCTCCTGATTCAAAAGTACTAATTTCAGCTAGTTTATTCTCAATGGCATTCCTGTCGGGGTAAGCAGGTTGAGAGCCGTAAGTTTCTACAGCCAAAGAGGAGGCGACTGCGGCAAAGCGCATGGCATCTGCCGGAGTTTGCCCATCCCATAAAGCAAAACCAAAAGCTCCGGCAAAAGCATCGCCGGCACCTGTAGTGTCTGTTACCTGTACATCGGGGGCAGGAAGATGCGTTGATTTTCCATCTGTAATCATAATGTAGCCTTTGTCTCCCATTTTTAAGAGCGCATGGCGAGCACCTTTTTTTAAAATAGCTTCACAGGCGTTAAAACCATCTTCTTTGGTCTCTATGTTAAAGCCCACTAATCTTTCTGCTTCAGTAAGGTCTGGCGTCATAAAATCTGCCAATTCATAGTATTCTTCTTTCACCTGGCTGGTAGGAGATGGGTCGAACACAACCCAGAAGTCTCTTTTTCTGGCAGCTTCTAAAGCCTTTTTTACTACTGAAGCAGGAATTTCTAAGTCTAGGGTGAGTACAGAATTACTTGGAGCCTCTAAAATAACACGCTCCACTTCATCAGCACTGCCCGCTTCCCAGTTAGAATTAGCGTTTCCGGCTGCAATGATAGTTTTCTTGCCATCAGGGCGTACTGTTATCATCGCTAGCCCCGTACGTTGGTTTTGGAGTCTTTTTGTATGATCCAGGTTAACACCGATCTCTCTTAATGGACCTAGTGCCTCCTCTGCTTCATTATCGTCTCCCAAACGTGCCAGCAAGATTGATGGAGCCCCTAATTTGGAAGCTATATATGCCCTATTAGCAGCCTTTCCGCCACTTATGGTCAAGAGATCTTTAGCCATAAGTGTTTCGTCGGGCTCTGGCCAACGGTCTGCCCGTACTTGTATGTCTTTATTTACACTTCCCAGTGATAGAAGTATGCCTTTGCTGTTCATGTATTTCTTTTCTAAAGATTTAATTTCTCTTACGGAAACACAACAGAATGTGAACAAATTGGAGTAAATCAGATAATAAAAGCAAGGGCGGTTTCTTAAAAAGGAATAGGTTTGCTTCTGAAGTTGATAATGGTTTTTCTTATATGCGGAACTAGCGCTATCAATAACATTACAAAAGCTAAAACCACACTAATAATGGCATAATAGTCCATGGAGAAGCGTAGTTGCGTTTGTAGCGCTACAGCTTTACTCAACAAGCCACTGGATAGCTGTGCGGCCTGTTCCTGACCGGCACCTGTATGAAGCAAGGCCTGCTTGTACTGGGCCATTCTTTCCGTTGCAACAGGGTTCAGCTGCGTTACGTGTTGCTGAAAGCTTTGGTAGTGTATGCTCCTTTGTTGCAGCCCAAAAAAGCTGATCAAAGCCATACTCATGGAAAAGCCCAGAAAACGATATGACACACCTGTGGCAGAGGCAGAGCCACTGATAGGAGCTGGCACGGAAGACACCGTAAACACCACAATGGACACCATCAACACACCGGAGCCCAAGCCCTGCATAAACAGGGGCAGGATAAACGAGGTGGCGTTCGCCTGCGTGGAGAATAGGAAATACATCCACACATGGAAGATCAGCAGAAAGCCGAAGCCGGTAAGCCAAATCATCCGCATGCTTTTCTTTAACAGAATAAAACGGCCAGTAACTGCCAGGCTAAGCACAATACCCAGCAGGTTTGCCAGCATCACGTATGAAATATGAATAGGATCCATGCCTAAAGCATTGGCGAAAAAGGATGAGGTGACGCTGGTAGTGCTCCTGCATACATAGAAGATCACCATTAGTATAATCCCGATTCTAAAGTTTCTGTACTTGTAGATGTTCAGGTTCAGGTAAGGTCTCTTGATAGTACGCTGCCGGATGATGAAGAACGCGATCAGGAAAACGATCGCAATTAAGCTGCCCCATATACGCGAATCTTCCAGCCAGTTAAGCTGTTGCCCATAAACCAGCACATAGCCGACCAGGCACAAAAGCAATGAGTAAAAAACATAGCTCACCCATTCGAGTTGTACGAGTGGAATCCGGCGCTTTATCCGTACATTGTTCATGATCAGGATAAGCAGTAAAGCCCCCGGAATTTGCAGGAAGAGCAGTGCTTTATAAAGCACGTTAAACTCAAAGTACTCCAGTACCCACGCTGCCACCAGCATGGCTAGAGGAGAAGAACTCAGAAGAATTCCATAAAAGACGGAATATCCCATTGCCCTGGATCGTTCTGTCTGCATCCTCGAAAATATCAGCGTAATACAAGTGCCTACCACACCACTACCTAAAACACCTTCCAGAAAACGCAATGAAATAAAGACAACAGGGCTTTTGCTGAAATAGAAAATGGCATTACAGGTAATCAATAAGATGGTACCTATAATAAAGTAATTTCGGGTAGCTATATAGCTGAAGAAGCGCTGTTCCATCGGAAAGAAGGCTGCCAGTGCTGCATAATAAATCACGATAGAGTATTGTATGTCGGTGGGTTCTATGCCATAGTATCCTGCCGCCTGTGTTATGTTGGCAGCATAAATGCCCAGGATGAACATGGAAGGGAGCAACACCAGGAAAATGGAAGCCCGAATCAGCCATTCGGGCACCCAGCTTTTAAATACGGGCAAAGCTTGATTCATGAGTTCTGCCCTTTCCTGAGAGATACATTTGCGTTCATGCCGGCACGTAATTGATCAACTTTATCGACATTATCTGTTAGCTTGATGCGCACCGGTATGCGTTGCACAATCTTAACAAAATTACCAGTGGCATTGTCTGGTGGTAAAAGGGAGAAACGGGAACCAGTGGCCGGAGAAAGAGACTCAATTGTTCCATGAAATTCTTCTCCTGGGAAGGCATCTGTTTCCACAATAACTGCTTGCCCTTCGTGCATATCTTTAATCTGAGTCTCTTTAAAATTGGCGATCACCCATTTACCTTGTTCCTGGTCTACTATAAAAGCCAGCGTTTGTCCTGCTTGTATCAGCTGCCCTTTCTGAATTGTTTTTCTGCCCATCTTTCCATCATAAGGAGCTCTGATAACAGTATAGTCAACATCCAGTTTGGCTCTTTCCAGTATTGCTTCACGCCGTTTTACCTCGGCCTGTGCTACAGCCAACTGGGCTTCAATATCATTTGTTTTACCCAGAGAAGCCTGGTAAGCGTTCAGGTTTGCCTGGTATTCGGCTCGTGCCACATCCAGCGCTGTTTTCACATTTTCGAATTGTTGCTGTGTTACCGATTCTGCTTTTAGTAGTTTCTGGTAACGGTCGTATTCCTGTTCCTGCTTCCAAAGCTTTGCCTTTGCTGCCCCAATCTGAGCCTGGCTTACAAGGGCATTGGTGCTGGAAGTAGCGATACTGCTTTGCAGTACCACCAGCTGTGCCTGAGCATTTGCCAAAGCAGCTTCTGCTTCGTACTGCTGTATCTGGTACTCATTATTATCTAGTACTATTAGTGTATCACCGGCTTTTACCGATTGGTTATCGGTATAATATATTTTGCTGATATAGCCAGTTACACGGCTGGTGACAGGGTTAATGTATTCTTCCACCTGCGCATCATTTGTCTCTTCGTAGCTCCATAGCTGGTAAAGGGTATACCCTCCCCAACCAGCCAATACTACCAGAATAACAGACGCTGCCCAAGCGGTAATTCTGGTGATTAACTTATCTGTTTCTGTATAATTCTTCTTAGGGGAACTCATAGTTTTATAGTTTACCGATGGTATTTAAAAGTTGATAATATTTTAGTTGTGTGGCAATTTGTGCAGATGCCAGTTCGAATCGTGACTGCAGCAACTGTGTGTCAGCATCAAGCAGGTCTGTGAGCAAAGCCAGCTGATTAAAGTAGGTATTGTTCACAATGCGGTAGCTTTCCGTCGCCTGCTTTATATTAAGTTCGGCTACCTCCACACGCTTGTTAGATTCCTGGTAACGTACAAAAGCCTCTTTTACATCCTGACGTACTTTGTCTTCTGCATCAGAATGAGCCAGCGCCCGCCTTTGCAGGTCTATTGTAGCAGCCGCTTCCTTATGCTTGTTGTGGTACAGCGACGAAATAGGGTAGGAGAGCTTTACACCAGCCTGACCTATGGCATACCCGGCATCTGTATATGGATATAAGAATATTTGTGGATAGGAATAGCCATAATGACCGAATAAGCCAAGCTTAGGCTTGTTGCCTGCCTGAACAGCCTTAAGGTGAAGTTCACTAAGCTCAGTTTCCTTTCGGGAAACTTTTAGCTCATGAGCTTCATTTAAAGCTTCATTTAAATAAGCCTCATATCCTCCTGTCACAGCTAAATCCGTTGCATCTGATTCATCTTCTGGCTTTATCTGTACTGTTTCGGGTAAGCCAATCATAATGTTTAGCTTCTGATTGGCCAGCTCAATATTGTTCTTAATTTCCACCAGTGTCATTTGCTGTTTTGATAGCTGTAGCTCAGCGCGTAGCTGGTCACTTTTCAGCACCACCCCGTTTTTATGCAGTTCATTTATCTGTTCCAGCCGTTTCTGGCTCTCCTGAATGTTTTTTTCAATAAGATCTTTGAAAACAATGTTTCGCTGCAGGTCGAGGTATATGGCAGCTACTCGAAGTTTTATTTCAGAAGCTGTCATGTCTTTTTGTTCCTCTACCAGTTGGTGTGCTACCTCTTCAGCCTCTATATGGGTTCTGGTTTTATGTCCATTATAGAGGTTCAGGTAAGCCTCTGCCTCCACGCCGTATGTTTTATGGATAACCGGGGGCTGAACAGCCTCATGGAATAACCCACTTTCAAAAACTGGCATATTACTGATGCGGGCGTATTCGGCTCCGGCTGAAAGCTCTGGCAGTCGTTCAGCGTGCGCATCTTTTACGTACTCTTCACTGGCCTGCACTTTCAGCAGTTGCATCTGAAGCTTTTTGTTGTTATCCTCCGCTTTCTTCCAGGCCTCTTCCAGTGTCAGGTGTTGTTCGTTTTGTGGAGTATCCTGCGCCTGTACCTGGTTTATCAACAGAAAAAGGAGTGATAAAACGATTAACTTAATTTTGGTATCGTATTTCATAGATTCACTCTGTTTACAGTGCAAAATTCACAAAAACAGAGCCATGTGCTTTTATCTAATTTGCCAAACATTTGCTAATTTCGGCCATATAACTATTCTCCATGCAAGAACAGCCTCAGCTTTCCAGTTTCCTGAATGATGTTGACCGAAATGCCGCCTCTGTGTATGTGTTGCACGAAAAACAGGAGCAGCGTATTCCGCTGCACAAACATAAAAAAGGGCAGTTAACGTATGTGGAGGGTGGGTTGGCATATTTGAACACAAAAGACAAAACATATTATCTGCCAGCCCGCCACTATGTCTGGATTCCGGCTGAACTGGAGCATTTCGTGCAGCACTCCAGCGATACTTTGATTGTTCGTAACATCTATTTTAATACTGCAAACGAAGCAGAGCAGGCGTTTTTCGGGCAAATGGGTATCTATCCTGTAAATACTTTATTATTGGAGATGATCCTGTTCACAGAACAATGGAAGGGGGATATTCCACCGGAAGATACGTTAAGGTTTCAGTTTCTGAGCACAATGATGAACCTGCTGCCAGAGACAAGTAAATATCCTTTACCTATTGTTTTGCCTACCACAGACAGTGAGCGCCTGGAACCAGTCGTAAATTTTATTCAAGAACATCTGGCAAGTCAACTGACTTTACCCTTGGTGGCTGGAGAGTTTGGCTTTAGCGTGCGTAGCTTGTCGCGCTTATTCCAGCAAAAGATGAGTATTTCTTTTTTGCAGTACCTGAAGTTGAGCCGTGTGATTAGGGCTATTGAGTTGCTGCTGGAGTCAGAGAAGTCAGTTAGTGAGATTGCCTATGAAGTAGGTTATAATAGCGTTTCTGCTTTCAGCAATACCTTTTATCAGTTGCTAGGCATAAGACCAACCGACTTTAAAGGGCTGACTTAGCTTTAAGACACTTGAAGTAGTCTATGACTTAAGCAGCTGTGGGTTTATGAGATGAAGACAGGACGACAGTTGAGGAAGGATTTTTGTACTTTAAGCTCCACCTGGCGAAGGGCTTCAGGGATAGCAGTTAATGAGGGAAATAGGTAAAGTTAAAGAGAGTCTGTAGAATGAAAAAAGTGGTAGGATAAATGTAATAAAGTTACACCTATCTTACCACATCTTATTGTTACTAGTAAATAACCTTTACCTCAAATTCTGTGCAATTATTGTTGTACTGAATCAGCCTCAATGGTTTGGCTTTCAGTTGTTGTATCAGTTTCAACAACAGTTCTGTCTACTTCATATTCAGATACGGCAGTATCCTGGTCTATTACCATTTCATTGTCGCTTGTTGTAGATGCTCCTTCGTTGCCGCCGCATGAATATAGGCTGAGAGATCCTAAAACAACAGTACCTGCTAATAATAACTTTTTCATGTTTTAAGTTTTTACTCCTACATTAATAATAGCAACGATTAATGTAAGATATATTGAACAATATATTTAACTTTCTCACTTTACGGTTTATTCTGCAATAAAGATTTATAAAATATCATTTTAAATGATAGAAGCCTGTTAAAAAGCTTAAATAAGCAATTTACATAGCATTGTATATAGTGGCTTGTTATCTTTCTTCTTATAATATTTTTAGCGTTGCTGCCAATCAGATAAAGACGGATTACATGGTAAAATAGCTACTGCCGGAATGGCAATGTACTTATGTATGTGTTTATATCACAGGTGATAAAGTAACTACTGTGCCAGATACTTTAAACTCTGTCACTTTTATCTTAAATATTGCAGCTGATATAGAAATTCTTCTCTTAAAAGAAGGTGTTACGCCTGATCCTGTCAATGTAAAGCAAGCAGCAACGGCCCGGAAAGTGGCTCAACTATCATTCAGATTGCTAAAGCTGTTTAACCTTTCAGACACATCTGCCAAAGAACTGCAGTTTTCTCTGGTTTCAATCTAATTGAAAAACAGGGTAGAATTATGGAGTTTCGTTACAAAAAAAGTAAATTATGAAAACTATAATACGAGAGGCTTCTGGATTTAAGCTTTAAACTGATGTTATAGCTTTTCTGGTGGATTTGCTACACTTTTCCTGTTAATCATACAGAATGAGCCATAGTACATTAGTCGTGAATGATTCCTCTTTTGTCGTGATATTAAAATGGTTTATAGATAATGCATAGCTAGCTGACGTTGTAAAGCGTATATTTATATGAACTCATAAAGAATAAAATACCTATGTTGATTTTTTGGACATTTGTGTTGGGGGCAGTACTGGGGTATATTTATGGATACCATATAAGGCCGAAACAACGATTGCGTAAAGCAATTAAAGAAGTCAGGGAAAAATGCGTAACTGCACTGGAAGAAGGAAATAAAGGCGTGTATAAAACCATCATTACAGATAATAACAAATCTTCAGAACTTGTAGTGGAGGTCAAAGAGCTTGCAGTTACCCAAAGGGGGCAGGTAAAAGTCCAGTATCTCAGTGCATTTTATAAAAAACCCGAATTCAGGACAAAGAAAGGAGATGCGCTGCTGAAAGAGGTGCATGGTTTATTGGGAGAATATCTGCCATTAAATGAAATAGAATGGTACGAGACCACTGAACGACATGAAAACATAAAAAAGTACCTGAACTCCATAACTGTTACACACCAAAACCTACTTTGAAATAAATAACATGGAAAAGACTGATATTTCAATTGCCGATAATAAGGAGCTAATCCAGCAAAAAGCAGAGGCTATCTCTCAAACAATTGATCTGAGCAAGCCTGAAAGCCTGAGTAATTTTGGCGTAGAGACACAGCGTAAACTTGGTTACTACTCAAATGAGTTGCTTACCAAAGTTAAAGCAAAAGATTCTGGCGATGCCGGGGAAGCTATCAACGAACTGCTCAACCAGATCAATATGATAAAGATCGACGAGGAGGAGAAGCCGGGGATGTTTTCACGGATTCCTTTCATGAAAAAGTTTGTCGACAAGTCTAAGAGAATAGCCAGCCAGTACAATACTATTTCTGAGAATGTGGATGATGTGGTAGTGAAGCTGGAAAAGACCAGGCAAAGTGTTATGAAAGACACCACCAGCTTAGAGGTGATGTTTAACCAGGCAGTAGAGTATATACAGGAAATCAGGTCTGTTATTGCTGCTGGAAAAATGAAAATTGAGGAAATAGAAACCGTTACTATTCCTAAGTTGCAAGCCGAAGTAGAGTCCAGCGATCAGGATGAACTTGCAGTGCAGCGCCTCAGCGATATGATTGCGTTTAAGGAAAGGCTAGAAAAAAAAGTGCATGACTTTACACTGTCGCATACCATTGCCACACAGTCTATGCCCCAGATAAGGATGCTGCAGACAACGAATGATGTGTTGGCGCAGAAAATACAAAATTCCATTGTTACTGTTATACCTGTGTGGCGGCAGCAGGTGGCTATTGCCCTGGGGCTGGAGAAACAACGGAAAGCGCTGGAAATTCAGAAGAAAGTTACCGATACAACCAATGAAATGTTACTTAAGAACTCACAGCTCCTTAAAACAAACGTGGTAACTGCTGCCCAGGAAAACGAGCGTGGCATAGTAGACGTGGAGACGCTGAAAAAAGTGAATCGGGATATGGTAGAGACGCTGGATGCTGTCATAAAAATATCGGAGGAAGGAAGCAAGAAAAGGGCAGAGGCAGTTAAAGAGTTGGCGGCAGTACAGGAGGAGCTCAACAGTAAAGTAATCGGCACGTTTGGCAAATCAAAGCAAATTGAAGTGGAATAATGGCTAATGAATATAATAATGATGCAACGCAACAGCGTGTCCTGACGCAGGAGCAGGATGCTCTGTTGGATATGTACATTGAAAAGCTGGACAATTTTTTTGAAGATGTAAAAGCATCTGAAAAAATACAAGTCGAGATAGAAACACTGCACCTGAAGAGAATACTTTCTAAATGATAAAGTTCATGCGTTCTCTTTTTGGTTTTGGAGGTATTTCGGAAAACAGGTCCGTTGCTGGAAGTCCTGCAAGTGTAGATATACAAGATGTGCAGTACATCAAAGATTCTAATGTGAGGCTGGCAGTTCTTCATGACTTATATAACCGGTACAAAAATACACCGCATCAGTATAAGCTTAAGTATGTCTATGAAAAGACAAAAGAAATACATACTTATCTTGTCTCTAAAAAAAAAGTGCATGAGTTGGAGATGTTCCATCTTCAAAACACCGACAATTTTGTTAATACCTTTACTGTGATACTTGATGTACACCAACGGCATGCAACAAGTATATTCTCTCCATTAAAAACAGAAACTAAAGAAAAATCAGCATCAGGAGGTAATAACATACTGAAAGATATTGCATCAGAAGCATTAAAGAGAAACAGGGGGAAGAGTGCTGTTCCTGAGCAAGCCAAGCAAGTAAATGGTTCTAACCTTACAGCAGAAGCCTCGGTGGCAGGCATGGTGGTACCAGACATCTCCATAGATACCTTTTCTAAAGTTTTCTATGTTAAAAAGTATACTACTGATGGGTTAATATCTGGTGAAATAAGTTTTACATCGACTGATCAAGAAAAAGAAAGCTTCCTGCTAAGCATTTCTGCTCATCTCGGTATAGATAGAAACATTATTTCTTACGTAGGAAACACCCTGATGACCTTACATAATAATAATGGTTCTGACCAAACAGAGTTTGTACCTGTCATCCACTGGAAAGGCTTTACCTATGCGCTCCATACAAAAGATTACCGCCTTTTCCCGGTGAGAATTCAAAGAAGACGCCTTTAAAGAAGCCACTGCTTTACTTTTTGCTTTTATGCATTAACAGATTAGCAGTAAAACCTTACCTTTTACTGCTAATCTGTTAATGCATGTTTCATGCTGATGCAATGTGAGATTACATCTTGTAATGCTCAGCCAGCACATTAAGAAACTCTTTTTTATTTTGTATCCAGGCAAAATGACTGCTTTGAGTAATGGTGACAAAGGCGGAAGTCGGATACCTTTTTCTGATATACTTCGGGCTATTACCATAAATATCGTTATCTCCGTAAGTTACAGTTATCTTAAAGCCTGGGTTTATTAGCTTCCGTAGCCCGTAGTACAACAGCAGCGAAAGGTTAGTGCGGTTAACCGGCCTGGCATTTACATGATCTACCATAAGCGGGACTAAGTTATTTACATCATAACCTTTATTGCAGTTGATGCAGAACTGAGTGAAAAACTTCTGATAAGCTTTATAACTACCTAAAAGCCCCATTACCGTATTTTTAATCATAGCGAGCCACTCTTGTATACTGCTTCTTTCCTGATTGAACCTGCGTATTTCCATGGCGGTTTTTACCCATTGCCAGCTGGTACCGGATATGGGGCTGCATAAGAACATGCTTAACAGTTTACCTTGTCTTTGCGTTGCATACAGCTGTGCATACACACCGCCCCAGAACGCCTTTATCGAGCGCTTCAACGGCACCTTCAGGGAGCATGTGCTGGATGCACACTTGTTCGACTCGCTCGATCAGGTCCGGCAAATCGCCCAAAGCTGGCTGAAGGACTACAACCAACTGCGGCCCCATGACAGCCTGGGAGGGATGAGCCCGGTGGAGTACGCCAGGGCAAACGCGAAGGGCGTTCATTNGTAGTATATAAGTTGGTGTCTTTATTTTTAACTAAGATTGCCGTCTTAGCTGTACGGAAATTAACTGTTTTAGAAGCTCAATTTATATGTTGGTTGCAATTTTGTAACAGGCAGGCAAATGTGGACTAATGTTCCCTTTTCGGGGGAAGAGTTGATGCATTCATTTAAAAACATCAAACATAAGTTCATTTCTCTTTTTGCCAACAACAGTAATTACTTCCATTTTGCGTAAGCAATAGGTGATCTGGCGACAGCGGTGTATAGGTAGTACAAGTGCTTTCTCTAAACATTTATTTGAAAAAGGACGGGGCAAATCTTCAGGGATAAACTGTAAGAATTCGTTGGTTTTGGTAAAATGATGGGTACTGATTACTTCCAGCAGCCTACGGTCTTTTATGCTTTCACGCTTTCTGTGCTTACTGCCTTTGCCGTCGCGGCAACGTACTTCTTCCTCCCGAATAAGAGGAAACTCAATGGTGAAATTTTCATGCAGTAGCAGTTCAGGAAGTCGAACCAATTCTTCAAATATATCCGTTAGCCGGCCCCGATGCGGAGACTTGCGGCGCGATAACACTTTAGTGCCTGTAGGGTTAACCTGCAGTACCCACTTTTCATAAGTGATAGGGTGCAGGAGATGCACTTTATGTTCTTTCAACAGCATGTGCAGTTTATGGCGTATTGCCGAAAAGTTACGGGTTTGTATCTCTACCAGTTGCTCTCCCCGAACAAGGTCAATAAAAAAGCCTTTAAGCGGTACCTCAAACTTATCATCCGGCTGCGCATACCACTGTTTTAGAGAAGCGTGCAGCGAACGCTCATTTTGTACACCTATGCCATTACTTGCAGAAGCTTTTTGCTCCTCCTCATTTGCCATCTCCAACTATGCGTTTTCTTTTAGAACTGAATTATTCCAAAATTAATGGTTTTATGGCCTTTTGCATCAGGTAATTTTTCATTGCCTATAAGCACGCCTTCTGTTTCAGGAGTACTTTCTAAACTGTAATGGGGCTTTTCGATAAAGAATTTCTGCCCTGGCTTGCCGTTGAACAGCACTGTTATACATTGTGAGCAGCAGGAGCATTTACAATTAATTCACTGGTAAAGTGTTGGCTGTTACTCCATTTAAATGATGAATTTTAGTACCTTTGCAGCCTTATTTTATACTTCTATGATTTCAGTTGACGGTGTTACAGTCGAGTTTAACGGTTCGGCTCTTTTCAGCAATATCTCCTTTAACATTAACGAGAATGACAGAATAGCGCTCATGGGTAAAAATGGCGCAGGAAAGTCTACCTTGCTTAAGACTATAGCAGGGGTTAATAAACCTACACGTGGGAAAATTTCGGCACCTAAAGATGCTGTTATTGCTTACCTGCCCCAGCATTTATTAACTGAGGATAACTGCACCGTGTTTGAGGAAGCCTCTAAAGCCTTTGCCAAGGTGCTGGATATGAAAGCGCAGATGGATGAGCTAAATGCACAGCTGGAGACACGGACTGACTATGACTCTGATGAGTATTATAAGCTGATTGAGCAGGTATCGGAATTAGGCGAAAAATATTACTCTATTGAGGAAATAAACTTTGATGCCGAGGTAGAAAAAACCTTGCTGGGTCTTGGTTTCCTGAGAACAGATTTTACAAGACCAACAAACGAGTTCAGTGGTGGATGGCGTATGCGCATAGAGCTGGCTAAAATTCTGCTGCAAAAGCCCGATCTGATCCTGCTGGATGAGCCAACGAACCACATGGATATTGAGTCAATCCAATGGTTAGAGGACTTCCTGGTAAATAATGCCAAGGCAGTGATCGTAATCTCTCACGACAAGACCTTTGTTGATAACATTACCAACCGGACCATTGAGGTAACCATGGGGCGCATTTATGATTATAAGGTCAACTACACGCAGTATTTGCAGCTGCGCCAGGAGAGACGTGAGCAACAGCAAAAACAGTATGATGATCAGCAAAAAGAGATTGCCGAGATTCAGGGCTTTATAGATAGGTTTAAAGGTACTTATTCAAAAACACTGCAGGTGCAGTCGCGGGTAAAGATGCTGGAGAAAATGGAGATCGTGGAGGTAGACGAAGTAGATACCTCTGCGCTTAACGTAAAGTTTCCGCCAGCACCACGCTCTGGCAACTACCCGGTTATTGTAGAAGATCTTACAAAGAAGTATGGAGACTATACAGTTTTTAAAGATGCTTCTCTTACTATTGAACGTGGTGAGAAAATAGCCTTTGTCGGAAAAAATGGCGAAGGTAAATCTACGCTTGTGAAAGCCATTATGGGGGAGTTGGAGTATGAAGGGAAATTGCAACTGGGCCACAACTGCATGATTGGTTATTTTGCTCAGAACCAAGCCTCTTTGCTGGATGAAGACCTGACTGTCTTTCAGACGATAGATCTGATAGCTGTAGGAGATGTCCGCACCAGAATAAAAGACTTACTTGGTGCCTTCATGTTTAGCGGGGATACCATTGAGAAAAAGGTAAAAGTGCTGTCTGGAGGAGAAAAAACGCGCCTCGCCATGATCAAACTGCTTTTACAGCCTGTAAACCTTCTGATTTTAGACGAACCTACAAATCACCTGGATATCAAGACAAAGGATATTCTGAAAGAGGCCCTTAAAGCCTTTGACGGCACGCTGATACTGGTATCACACGACAGAGACTTTTTGGACGGGCTGGCTACCAAAGTATTTGAGTTTGGCAATAAACGCATTAAAGAGCATTTTGAGGACATCAATGGCTTCCTGAGAAACAAGAAAATGGAGAATCTGCGCGAGATTGAAAGAAGTGTGGCAAAATAATAGGAACAAGATAGATGGTTCGGGAGCAATTATAGAGCAACACACCTGCCTGTAAATTTTTTAAATTTAAAACGCCATCTAAAAGTATTTCCTGTGCTTTTAGATGGCGTTTTGTCTTAGTACCCCGCCTGAAAATATATCAGAAGAAAAAACTACTGTTTTTTAGCTAAAAGGGAAGCTGCATTCTCATCCACAAACCAATGGACTTTACCATGCTGAGGTTTGATTAATTGAGAGGGATACTTCTCCGGGTTCCTTTCTCCCTCCAGTACCTCGAACAGGGCAGAAGCCTTATTACTGCCAAATGTAAGGAAACAGATGGCCTTGGCTTGGTTAATAAGCGGAGCAGTTAGAGTTATTCTGTACATAGACTGTGGCTCCAGGTAATAAGCCTGTACCAAATGCGACTCTTCATGCAACACTTCTGTACCCGGAAAAAGAGAGGCAGTATGTCCGTCATCACCCATACCAAGCAGGATTAAATCAAATTCAGGGGCCTGCTGGCCGAAATGTTTTTGTAGCTGTTGTTCATACTGTTGCGCAAATGCTTCGGGCTCCATATTGTCCTTCCACATTGGATAGATCTGTTCCTGAGGTACCGGCACCTTGTTTAAGAACGTTTCTTTAGCCATTTTAGCGTTGCTGCGATCATCTGTTAGTGGCACCCAGCGTTCATCACCCCAGAAAACGAAAGTCTGCTGCCATGGTATTTGTTCCAGGTAAGGCTGCTGTGCTAGCAAGGAGTACAGTTGGACAGGAGAGGAGCCTCCCGTTAACGCAACAGTAAAACGGCCATTCTTCTGTACCGCCTCCCGGGCCGTCTGTACAAAAAGTTCAGCCGCCGCTTTGCTCAGATGAGCTTTATCTTCAAAAATATGTAACATAACTCTGTTGTTAATGTGGTAATGTGACTGTCCAGGTATGCCCTTCGCGGGCAATCAAAGCCTCGGCATTTTCTGGCCCCCACATACCAGCCGCATAATTAGGAAATTCCAACGATGGGCGGGACTCCCAGGTTTCCAGGATAGGTGTGATCACATCCCAGGCGACTTCCACCTGGTCTGAGCGCATGAATAATGTAGCATCGCCCTGCATGGCATCTAATAACAGCGTTTCGTACGCCTCCGGCGATTGAGACTGTGTAGAGCAACGATTAAAATCAAAAACCATTTCTGCAGGAGTTAATGCCATATCCAGGCCAGTCTTCTTTGCCATAAAGCGCAGCCGGATGTCCATCTGTGGCTGTAAGTTTATAATAAGACGGTTAGGCAGAATATTTTCCGACATAGCTGAAGGAAAAGTCAGATGGGGTACCGGGCGAAACTGAATGGTGATTGATGAGCTCTTATCCTGCATCCGTTTGCCAGTACGTAAGTAGAACGGTACGCCCTGCCAGCGCCAGTTGTCAAGGAAAAATTTTACTGCCGCATATGTCTCAGTTCCTGAATTCGGATTTACGCCATGTTCTTCCCGGTAGCCGGGCACCTGGCTTCCCTTCATCCAGCCTGGACCATATTGCCCGCGCACAGCATATTTGCCTACATCTTCACGGGAATATCGTTTAATGGCATGCAGCACGTCGACTTTACGGTTACGAATCTCTTCTGCCTCAAAAGTAACAGGAGGTTCCATGGCTACCATGCACATTAACTGAAGGAGGTGGTTCTGTATCATGTCACGTAAAGCACCTGATCCTTCATAGTAGCCACCACGGTCTTCTACACCTACTTCTTCTGCCACAGTAATCTGGACGTACTCTATGTAGTTCCGGTTCCAGAGTGGTTCAAAGAGTGCATTTGCAAAGCGGAAAGCGAGAATGTTCTGCACTGTCTCTTTTCCAAGGTAGTGGTCTATCCGGTATATCTGCGACTCTTGGAACGTGCGGGTGAGGAGCTGGTTCAGTTCTTTGGCTGATTCCAGGTTATGACCGAAAGGTTTTTCGACTACAATTCTGTCCCGCTCCACGTCACTGGCAATGCCTACCTTACCCAGATTTACAGTGATAGGTTCAATAAAATTGGGGGCGACAGACAAGTAGAACAACCTGTTAGCCCGTGTGCCCCAAACATCCTCCAAAGCATGTATCTTATCGGCTAGCAGCTGGTAAGAAGCAGGGTCGTTGATGTTAGACTGAAGGTAAAATAAAGAGTTGCTAAAGGTATTCCAGGATTCTTCGTTTGGTTTACCGCTACGTGAAAACTCAGTTACTCCTTCCCGCAGATGGTTCTGGTAATTAGTATCATCAGTAGAAGACCTCCCTAACCCGATCAGTGCGAAAGACTCAGGAAGCCATCCGTCCAGAAATAAATTGTAAAAAGCAGGAACCAGTTTACGTTTTGCTAAGTCTCCGGTTCCACCGAAAATAACTGCTATAGTGGGTGTCGCTTTATTGGCTGATTTCATAAGTCAAATCAATAAGGTAAGAACTAAAGAAAGCAATTTCTCCGGTAGAAAAATGCTTTCTTCTAAAAGATGTTAATTCCACTGCGTATGGAAAATTCCTGGCTTATCTAAACGCTCGTAAGTATGCGCTCCAAAATAATCGCGCTGCGCCTGAATAAGATTGGTGGGCAACGTTTCTGTGCGATACGCATCAAAATAAGATAAGGAAGCCATAAAAGCGGGCATTGGAATTCCTTTATCAATGGCTAGTTTAATAACAGCACGCGTATCTTCCTGGCGAGCCATTAAGTCACCGCCCACTTTAGGGTCTAACAGGAGGTTTGGCAATGTAGGGTTCTGCTTATAAGCGGCACGAATGTCTGAAAGACAAGCCGCGCGAATGATACAACCTCCTCGCCATATTTTGGCCACTTCCTGCAGTTGCAGGCCATAATTATAAGCTTCTGAAGCCATTCTTAGCTGTGCAAGACCTTGCGCATAGGTAGAGATCATGGCGAAGTAAAAGGCATTTCGCATTTGGTTTACTACTTCCTGGCGATCTACATCAGTCGTTGCCTGTAGCGTGTTATTGGGTAATGAATGGGCGGCTTCAACACGTTCTTCTTTATATTTGGACATATCGCGCATAAGCACTGCCATATCAATGGTAGGAACGGGTGCCTGTAGGTCCATGGCATTTTGAGAAGTCCATTTCCCGGTACCTTTAGAGCGGGCTCTGTCCGAAATAAGGCTCACTAACAGCTGTCCTGTTTCATCGTCTTTTTTCTTTAGAATTTCTCCGGTAATCTCAATCAGGAACGACTGCAGTTCGGTTTGGTTCCAGTCCCCGAAAACTGTTTGTAACTCGTCGTCATTCAATCCTACGCCACGCTTCAGTAAATCGTAGGTTTCCGCTATGAGTTGCATAATACCATACTCAATGCCGTTATGCACCATTTTAGTATAGTTACCCGCAGAGCCATTTCCTAAATAAGTAACACATGGCTCGCCATTTACTTTTGCGGCAACAGCTTCAAAAACAGGGCGAAGCCTTTCATATGCATCACGGTTTCCTCCAGGCATCATACTTGGTCCGAAGCGGGCACCTTTTTCGCCCCCGGAAATACCCATGCCAAAGAAGTGGATTCCTTTTTCTTCCAGTTCTATTACACGGCGGTCAGTATCAGGGAAATAGGAGTTTCCTCCGTCTATAACAATGTCTCCTGGTTCCAGAAAGGGTAATAAAGTGGCAATAACGGCATCTACAGGTTTGCCGGCTGGTACGAGCAGCATCAAAGCCCGGGGCCTGCGAAGCGATTGCACAAACTCTTCAGTGGAAGTTGTGCCACGAACAGGCTTATTGGCTCCTGCTTCAGCTTCCACAGCTGCCGCTTTTACTGGGTCCAGGTCAAGGCCTATAACAGAAAAATCATGGTCAGCGATGTTGAGCATCAGGTTTCTGCCCATTACCCCAAGGCCGACCATTCCAAATTCATATTGTAAATCGTTCATAAGTAGAATAACATTTAGAGTTTATATGCATTTATTAACAGAATAGTTTGACTAAAATGCTCTGCATACTAAATATTCTGCTTTGTGGCAACCTATTCTGCATCATGTATTCCCTTCAATTAAACAAAGCTACTATTTATTATGTATCTTCATATTAATATATCATCATTAGATAAATGGTGGAGAAGGTACTTTCTGCTTATAAACTGGATTCAACACCAGCTTAGAGAACATTCCATGAGCTTCTTGTAATGAATATTCTTGTTATTCGGGCTGCTGGAAATGTGCTGGAAGTAAAAAGACAATGACTGTTAAAGCCATTGTCTTTTAAGGATTATTCTAAACTGCAAGCAGCATTTTTGTGATTAGGCTGCGTCAAGTGCTTCACGAAGAGCTTTAGCCGCCGCAGCCGGGTCTGCGGTACTATAAAGTGATGCACCTGCAACGGCAACTTTAACACCTGCTTTTTTTACTGCAGCAATGTTATTGATATTAACACCTCCAGCAATAGAAACAGGTACGCCAACACGGGCAGCTTCATCAATTAAAACCTGGATAGAGTAACCTGGTTGTGCCTGCTCGTCAAGACCAGCATGCAGTTCAACAAATTCAACACCTAGTGCTGTTACTTCCTGCGCACGTTTTACACGGTCAGCTTCTCCGATGGTGTCAACCACAACTCCTTTGCCGTGTTCTTTTGCTGCTTTTACAGCACCTTTTATGGTGGCGTCACCAGTGGTAGCTAGTACAGTAACTAAGTCAGCACCAGCTTTAAAAGCCATTTCAGCTTCAAGTGCGCCCGCATCTGCTGTTTTAAAGTCTGCAAAAACTATTTTGTCAGGGAAAGCTTTTTTCATAGCCGTAATAACTGCTAAACCTTCACTTTTAATAAGAGGAGTTCCTAGTTCAATGATATCGATATATGGAGCTACTTTTTCAGCAAGGGCCAAAGCATCTGCTGTTGTTAATAAGTCGATTGCAACTTGTAATTTTGCCATTTTTATATTTAGTTAATTATAGTTTATTTATTCTGATTCTATTCCAGGTTTGCATGTCGCTTCCATAGTTCTTCAGCAGGTGTTCCGTCTATACTCCAGAGGGTTTGGAAGATGGCATCAGTCAGGAGCAGGATGAACTGTTCAAACAGGCTACCGGCATATTGTTCTGAAATGGTAGTGCCATGATCCTGCTTTTGCGCAGCCGGAATTACAGCAACATGCATAGCCAGTTCTGCCAGTGGTGAGGTGGCTGTAGTAGAAAGTGCTATTACTTTAGCTTCGGCTGCCACAGCTTTTTCTGCCGCTTTCACAATACTGCTGGTTGTGCCAGATCCGGACGCTGCTATAAGCAGATCTCCTTTGCCTATAGCAGGCGTTGTTATTTCTCCCACTACAAACACTGTTAAGCCCAGGTGCATCAATCGCATAGCAGCAGAACGTAAGGCAAGGCCAGAGCGCCCCGCACCAATTAAGAAAATCCGTTCAGCATTCTGAATAAATGGAATTACTGAGGCTATCTGGCTATATTCTATTTTATCAGCTACCTTTTTATTTTCTTCTAATATTAACTTTACATTAGCCTGCAGTGCATTAGCTATGTCTTTGCTATTTAATTCATTCATAGTACCTTCTTTATCTTTCAAAACTCAGGCATTATTTTGATAAAAGTGAGTTTTAATGTGATAACCTTGTTCCCTAAAGCTGGTACAAAGGTAGAGTAGGAGGTGGTAAGGGGGGTTATACTATCAGCGCAATGTGTTGGACAATTAAGAAACCGCAGGGATAGCTATTCTGCTCTGTCAGCAGTAGCAATGTTAGAATAAACCAGGGATATTGTACTTTTGTAGCATAATGCAGCTTTGCTTGGCTGTTATAGCTAAGGTTGGTCATGGGAGAGTCCTGTATTAACCTTAGTGAAACTGAAGGAGAAACAGATGATAGAAGAAAAAATAAGCGACGAACTGAATAAAACGCTTATATACATAAGAAACCTTAATAATTGCCCTCCTAGCTACTTGAACGACCCTAGTAGAAAAGAATTTTTTGAAGTAGTGTGGCTGAAGGATGAATATGCTTTGCATGCAGTAAAGGAAGGAGACCATTCCGAAAAAGGACATTGGATTTACTTGCTACCCCCTTACAGGGTTCATCAGTTAAATAAAGCTGGAAAAAAAGGGGTTTTGCTTTCCTTTAAAAGAGAGTTACTAGACGAAGATGCTAAAGAGTTCTCACTTGATGTCTTCAAGATATTTAATATTCATGGGGAATATTCATGTATCAAAGTAAGTGAGGAACTGTCTGATCAACTATGCAAGGTATATGATCTGATGGAAGAAGAATATCAAAAAGAAGACAGTAGCATTTTGATCATTAAATCCCTGCTAAAGGCATTTCTCTTGAATATTATACGCATTAAAGAGCATGAGTTCACGACGCAGGATGTAAATCAGAAAAGAGTGTACGAGTTTATGTTACTGCTGGAAGAGCACTATCTGCATATCCGGAATATTGATTTTTATGCTGATAAGATAGGTATAAGTTCAAAACGTCTGAATCAGATATTAAAGGAAAAGCTACAAAAGACAGGGGTGCAGCTGATACATGACAGGATTATACTGGAGGCAAAAAGGCAGCTAATTCACAGTGAAAATACCATCAAAGAAATAGCCTACCAGCTTGAGTTTACTGACCACCCTTACTTCACCCGTTTTTTCAAACAACATACTGGGCAAACTCCCGATGAGTTCAAGAAGCAGGCACAGTTGCACATTGCTTCGAAAGCTAACACTCTTGTGTAACGAATAACATAAATCAAGTACTGAAATTTTAACCTTTAACATGAAGCTGTCTGTCCTAAGCTTTATGTTAAAGGTCATTTTGTTTTAGGAGAAGCTCGGAAAAATTTAAGTTACTATCCATACGTACCAGTTGGTGGTAAGGGCGAGTAGGAGTAAGCGTAATTAACAGCACTCGTAGCGTGGCGGACTAATGCTCTTATAGAGGCAACTTCAACCGCTTCTGAAAAAACTACAGTCTCATCCTCTTTTTAACAGTTTGCTTATTTAAAGTGTTTGCAGGGACTTTTGCATTGCTGTTGCGCTACATGAGTAAGGTTAACCTAGCGGTTTTCTAGTCATAAATAGCAATTCTGGCAAGTGCCGTACTTCTGCAGAATAATCGCCATTGTGGTTTGGTTGAGGGTAATGCTTTAGCTATATCACACTGAAATTCCTACGCTGTAATTTACCCAATTCAGAAGATTAAGATATTTTATTAAACCTAATATAAGTATATCAGTATATATAGATAATTTATAACAATGTAACTCGCAGGTTTCCTTTTTGTGGTTGCTGATAGGGCCATTACAGAAACAAGCTGTTAGAAATTAAGATACTAGAATGAAAAGAGATGAGTTAATTGAGTTCATGGAGTGGTTTGGAAAAACCTACCCAAACAATAAGGTAGTTTTGCGACGGGTTTATGTGGAGGAATGGAGAAAGACCAAAGCAGTAGTTTCCCACCAAGTAAAATGAAGTTTCCTGTCGATTAATTAAATTCTTTTAAGCCACTTCTACTTTAACAGCAAGAGTAGCAGGTCTAAAGAACTTATTCAGCACGTAAGTTGTGAGGCTTACAGGCAGGAACCTGCTTAAACATGTACAAAGCTTAAATGCTAAACCTGGAACAATTACAGCCTGATTCTTCTTCATAGCCCGCACTGCCTCATCAGCCACAGTTTCGGCTTTCATTTGGAACTTAGATGAGCTTATTAAGGGCGCTGTGCCTGCTTTTTCAAAAAAAGATGACTGTGTAAAACCTGGGCAAAGACAAGACACACCAATTGTCAAGGGTTTAAGCTCTACTCGAAGACTGCGTGAATAGGATAAGACAAAAGCTTTAGAGGCGGAATACATGCTAAAATAGGGAACGGGTTGGTAACTTGAAATGCTGCCCATATTTAGTATGTGTGCGTCCTTTTCTTTTTGCAGCAGAGGAACAAAGAGATGGCACATTTCAACTAACACTTCTGCGTTTAAGCGCAAGACTTCCATTTGGTTGGCTAAAGCTGCTTCTGAATGAACTCCCCAATATCCAAACCCGGCATTGTTTATAAGAATACGTACCCTCCATTTGTTTTCTTTACATATCTGCCATAGTTGCAAGGTGGCCTGAGGTTGTAACAAATCAAGCGGCACAACTTGGGTTCTTACATTGTATGTCTGATGTAACTCAATGGCTAAAGCTTCAAGCTTTTGCCTAGAGCGTGCTACCAGAATCAGATGATGCCCATCTAAAGCACAACGTCTTGCTAAAGCTTCGCCAATTCCTCTACTAGCACCTGTTATCAATGTATAATTCATGATTTATTTAAAAGTTTAGGAAGTTTATTATTGTTTTTTGCTGGTGACACGTGCTTAAAATATTTTCTGCAACACAGTAAAACTTAAGTGATTTGATACTTTTTAATTTCAGCTACATTGAGTCTGTAGCCAACCACTAGCAAAAAGATCAGCACAAATAACCCAGGTATTGGTGGGCGACCTGGTGTGTTAAAATATACTATTGATGTAGCATATAAGGTTGATACTATAGATAGCAGCCCTATTATTAATATAAGGGCAGGAATCCAGGAAAGCCTGTTTTGGGAGAAATGCCATTGTAGAAAAATTGTTGTTAGTGAAACAGCTAGCCACCCTCCTCCACAAACGCGCATCAGAGCTAATATCAAGGCTTGGGTTGAAGTCTCAATTTCATTCCATGGAAGAGATACTGCCTGGCTATGATAAGGCATAAAGCTAGACTTTACTAAATAAATAGAGGCCAGTATGAACAGTGCTGCTGCTACAGTGTAATTTGCTACAGGCGCAATATATTGTTTCATGGTTGTCGAGGTTAGAAGGTTATTCTATACTGGGGAACAGGAAAAAAACCAATCTGGTATTGCGTCTGTACGGTGTTGGAGCGAGGATTATAGATGCGGGCAAATTCATTTTGTCTGTTGGTAATATTCTGAAGGTCGAGAGCAAACTCATGCGTACTTCCGCGATGGTTTATCCGATAAGACAGCTTTAGATCGGCTCGCACATACTGCTTTAAACTTTTAGAATATGCTAAGTCGTCCTGGTGGACCTCGTAGCCTAATTGGGCTGAACGGGCATAATCTATGGGAGTATAGCGGTTGCCACCGGATGTGGTAAATTTTCCGTCTACACTAAACGTGTTGTTTTTTTTTCCAATCTTAAACTCTTTTCCTCCCAACAGGTTAGCAATATAACCTCCGTTGAAGGCAGTGCTGTGCCACTCATTGTTGCTCCCCTTATAATGAGACTTATATAAAGAAGTAGTGAATAGGAAATAGTACCCTTTACTGTAAAACTTTTCAAGGGTAAACTCGATGCCATAGTTTTCTCCTTCACCGCTGTTGACTAAAGAATCTACATTAATGGGTTCAAAATCTACTCCAGCATTAAGTAGGGAAAATGAACTAGGATGCTTCTCGACAGCTGCAGCATCAATTTTTTGGTAGTAAGTTTCAGCTTTCAGTCTTAGATTAGTAGCAATCCTATATTCGTAGGATAAAACAAAATGCTGGCTATTGGTAAAGTCTAGGTTGCGGTTTGTTTCCGCTACAGTTCCACCTGGCAGTACCGTCTGAACAAAATAAATATCAAGTGGCTGAATCTGATTGTGCTGTCCATAGCCTAAGCCCAATGTCTGGCGGTCACTTAGGTCGTATTGCAGTCCGGCTCTGGGTTGTATTACTTTACTGTTACTTACTTCAAACTGCTGATAGTTTACACCAGTGTTTAGTGTAAGTGTGTTACTGAACCTGTGCTGCCATTGGATATAGGTCTGTGAAAGCAGGCTTTGACCATCTACATCACGATTAATTCGTTCCTGACCAGGAACTAAACGTCGGTTAGAAAGATCAAAATCATATAAATCCAGTATTGCCCCTCCTGAAACGTTGTCTCGGGCGCTAAACTTTTTGTTCAGTAACAGGTGTGCTGAATATTTGTTGTTAATATAATCTGCTTTTCCGGCTGGGATGGGCGTTTGATCTACTAAACTTAAAGAATCCCGGTAAAGGTGTTCTTCCTGCCTTGATGCAGATAATGAAAGTTTATAGTAAAAGGTAGAATTAAAGTAGTACTGGTGAGACAAACCCAGAATTCCTGTTTTATAATCAGCGTAGTCATTGGTAAAACTATTGCCATAAATCACGTCAACGTCTTCATTACTATTGATAAGGTCAACGTTGCTTTTCCCGCCTATGCCAAAGAAAGTAAACCTTCCTGATTCAGAGATCGGAATATCAATCTTAAAAGTTAAATCTTGGTATTCTGGTGTAGCAGACCCTGTACCAAAGTTCAACCCCACTTCCTTATACACACCCAATGTAGAGTAGCGGTAGCTGGCAAGGTAGGAGGCTCTTGATTTTTTTGAAATGGGCCCCTCTGCTCCAACTTCCAGGCCATTAATACCAATTTGTCCCAGAAACTCATGTTTTTGGCTATTCCCGCTTCTGAGTTGTAAGTCAAATACGCCGGCCAGTGCATTGCCGTATTCTGCAGGAAAGGCGGCAGTCATGAAGTCTGATTTATCTAAAAGGTTGTAGTTTAACAGGCTAATAGGGCCTCCGCTTGCGCTGAGCGAGCCATAATGACTTGGGTTGGGGATGTTGATTCCTTCCAGGCGCCACAATAAACCACTAGGAGAGTTGCCCCTGATTATAATATCATTGCGATCGTCATTATTAGCAGCCACACCAGCAAAGTTAGCAGCCATGCGTGCTGGGTCATTGCGGCTGGCGGCGTAACGTCCGGTTTCTTCCAGGTTAAAGGAACGCGAACTGACTGATGCAAACTCATTGTTGGTTATCGTTTTATTAGGTTTAGCGGTAATAACAACCTCTGCGCCTTTAATTACCTGCTCAACTAGCTCCAGATTAAGCACTACTTCCTTGCCTGAGGTGACCATTACATTGGGAACCACTTGTTCTTTATAGCCCATATAAGAAACTCTCAGGGTCTGACGTCCAAGAGGTACTTCTTGTAAGGTGTAATATCCTTGCACATCAGTCACAGTGCCTATTACTGGATCAGCATTAAGTACAACTACATTAACTCCTATTAATGGAAACTTTGACTGAGCATCAACTATACGTCCTCGTATAGTTTGTTTAGCTAGATTAACACTTTGAGCCCATGAAACAGATATTCCTAGTAACAAACCACATAAAACTGCTAAAATTTTCATATAAGAACGTTTAGGTTAATTGCTTCAGAAAATGTATATAAATTTAAATATTAATTTTTTAATAATAAAAGTAGATATGTATTTTTTATTAAATTGAATTAACTAATGTGAAATAACAATAAAATAATGTTTTAAGAATATAATAATTGCTACTGTGTTATGTTGGGCGTTTTTATCAAAATTATTAAATTATATAAAATAATTTAATAATTTTTATATATTCTGCTTTTCCAAGCTGCTTCACAAAATAATAAAATAAAATTTATTTTATTATTTTGTTTTTAAATGCCATATAAAAATGTATATTCGTAAATAATAACTAGTTAATTTAATTTTATTTTATTTATAGGGCACTTTAATTAGTTGAAAACAAAAATATAAGCTTACCGTTGTGGTTATGTAATATTTTTAAATAATTAATATTATTGTTTAAAATATTATAATTTTTTATAACTTTATAATATTGTTATTGTTGAGCGATATATAGAATAAAATATAGTTAATGTAAATAGCTAGTGTCGAAAATAGTTTGTGTTTAGGTTATTTTCAAGTAACCTGCCAAGCAAGTGTTTCTTCATTTACTAAAGCCTAACCCAATACCTGATCACCCTAATCAAACACCTTATTTTATTCTAGAAAGAATACTAATTCTATTACAAACTGCATTCATTAGATTAGTTAACAGTTCAAAGCTGCTTTTCCAGGTTAAGCACTTGGGATCAATTTGAGATTATCTAAGCGTTTGATATACCAGTCAACAACCAACACTTCTACTATTTGGATTCTGAATGATAAAAGGTAAAAGATAATAAACAGTTGATAATGAATGTATTTTGCTATCTGAGATTGATTCAATGTGAAATATGTTCTATTGAAAGTTTAATAAAAAAATGTTTTATTGATAAATAGCCAGGTTGTTTTATGAATAATCATCTATCTCTACAACAAACTCCTGTTGCCATCATAGGTATGTCAGGATTATTTGCCGGCTCACAGAACTTAGAAGCGTTTTGGGAAAATATTGTGGAGCAAGCAAACTGTATCACAGAAGTGCCATCTTCACGCTGGAACATAGAAGATTATTATGATCCTGACCCAAAAAAGGCTGATAAGACCTATAGCAAAGTTGGGGGCTTCCTACCTGATATTGATTTTGATCCGCTTGAATTTGGTTTGCCGCCTAACATACTGGAGGTGACGGATTCGTCTCAGATACTTTCGCTTATCATGGCAAAACAGGCCTTGGAGGATGCGAAGTATGTGGGGGATCGCTTCACAGAACAAATAAGGAGGAACACCGGGATAATATTAGGTGTGGGCGGTGCGCAAAAGCTGTCGGGGCCATTGAGCAGCCGCTTGCAATATCCTATCTGGCGTAAAGTGTTGTCGCAGTATGGTTTATCAGACGAGGCGATTGAAGAGGTGGTAGAAAAAATGAAAACTGCTTATGTTTCCTGGCAGGAAAATGCATTTCCTGGGTTTTTGGGGAATGTTATTGCTGGCAGAATCGCTAACCGCTTCGACCTGGGCGGTACAAACTGTGTTGTGGATGCTGCTTGTGCCGCCTCGCTGAGTGCGATAAAAATGTCGATACAGGAACTGCTGGAGCACCGCTGCGATATGATGATTACGGGTGGTGTGGATACCGATAACACTCCGATGGCGTACATGAGCTTTAGTAAAACACCTGCGTTTTCGAAGAGAAACCGGAGTACTCCTTTCGATGCAGAGGCTGACGGTATTGTAATAGGGGAGGGCATTGGTATGCTGGTGATGAAAAGGCTGGCCGATGCCGAACGGGATGGCGATACCATTTATGCCGTTATAAAAGGAATCGGTAGCTCCAGCGACGGTAAAAACTCCAGCATTTATGCACCCGTAAGCGAAGGGCAACAACTTGCTATGCAGCGGGCTTACAATGAGGCAGGTTATTCCCCTGCTACCGTTGGTCTTTTGGAAGCTCATGGTACCGGAACACCTACCGGCGATCGCGTGGAGTTTCATTCCATTTCCTCTGTGTTTGAAGGTGCTGATGCTGAACAGCAGAAGATAGCCCTAGGCAGCGTTAAATCCCAGATCGGCCACACCAAGACGGCTGCGGGTGCTGCCAGTTTAATTAAAACCACGCTTGCGCTGCATCATAAGGTGCTGCCGCCTACCATTAATGTTAAGAAGCCTAATCCTGCTTTTGGCATAGAATCTTCTCCCTTTTACATAAACACACAGCTAAGGCCCTGGATACAGTCTATGAGCAGTACGCCCAGAAGGGCAAGTGTCAGTGCGTTTGGTTTTGGGGGAACTAACTTTCATATGACGCTAGAGGAGTATCAGCCAGAGCACAAGAATGCTTACCGCAACTGGTCTCCTTATCATTCCTGTGTATTGTATGCAAACGATTATGAAAGCCTGAAAGATAAGTGCCTGGAGGTGCTAAACGCAACGCAGCAAAGTAAAGCTTTTAAACCACTGCCTGTTCCTGTTTCTGTTCCGCAGGAATCTCCCCGTCTTGGTTTTGCCTACAAAAATAAAACGGAGCTGCTAGAGCGCCTGACCATAAGTCTTCAAACACTGCAGCAGGCAAACCCGGCAAAATCTTGGGATCATCCGAAAGGCATCAGCTATAGTCCGCAAGGAATGAAACCAGGCAGTAAAATAGCTGTGCTGTTTTCGGGGCAAGGTTCGCAATACCTGAACATGGGAAGGAACCTGTCCTGCCTGTACCCTGAATTCCGTCAGAACTTTCAGCATGCCGATGAAATCATGCATACGATGTACGGGCAAACGGTGTCTGACAAAGTATACCCTGTCCCTGCTTTTGACGATGCCACCTTACAAAAGCAAGAACAGACACTAACCCAGACGCAATATGCCCAACCGGCCATTGGTGTGATGAGCATGAGTATGTACAACATGCTGATGAAGGCTGGTTTTGAACCTGATATGGTGGGCGGTCACAGCTTTGGCGAGCTTACTGCATTATGGGCTTCCGGTGTTATCAACGAGGATGATTACCTTAAGCTTGCCTGCCTGCGGGGACAGGTGATGGCGCAGGCCGCGAAAGGCGAAGATGCCGGCGGGATGCTGGCCGTACAGGCCGATGTAGAGACTGTAAAAAAAGTTATAAGAGAGGAACAGCTGTCCCTGGATCTGTCTAACATCAATGCGCCGGACCAGGTGGTGTTGGGTGGTTCTACAGACGAAGTGAGAGGAGCTGTTGCTATATTCGACAAGTATAAAATCAATGCGAAAGTACTCCCTGTATCAGCGGCTTTTCATACGCACCGCCTGAAAGATGCGCAACGTCCTTTGGCAGATGCCATCAGTAGCACCGAGTTCAAAAATCCTAAGTATGCGATATACAGCAACATGGAGGGGCAGGCATACCCTGCAACAGGTGCTACGATTCAGCAAAAGTTTAAAGAGCACATGCTTTCTACGGTGCAGTTTCAGAAGCAGATAGAAAACATGTATGAGGCAGGAGCCAGGGTGTTTGTTGAAGTAGGGCCGAGAAACATTTTGTCAAAACTGGTTCAGAGCACGCTTCAGAACAGCGACTATAAAGCTATTTCCATCAACAACCATCCTAAGCCTGACAGCGCTATGCTGTACCAACTGGCGCTCGCGCAGCTGTTAGTGGCAGGTGTTTCCTTAGATGCGGCAGACCAATTCAAACTGGAGCCTGATCAGCTGGATACCTATAAGCCAAAGATGAAAGTTCAGATAAGCGCGAGCAACTATGTAAGTGAAAAATCTAAAGAACAGTGGGAGCAGGCCTTGCAGGAATCTTCTGATAAGGTAAGTGCACCGAACATAAAGATAGAAGTTGTTCAGCTTACCGAACCCGCCAAACAGCCAACCATAGCTACTAACGGTAAAGCAACTTTAGCTGACCAGAAAACGGTTGCTGCGTCCGCACCTTCAGAAGAGGTGGCCAATACCGTGCATTCAAAAAAACACATCATTCAAAAACAACTAGACTTAATGGAAGAGATGCTAAAATTCCATCAGCAACAGCAGGCTGCTTTGGAACAACACCGGATATTACTTGAGGCTTACAAAGAGCAGATAAGTCAACTGTTCTCGGAAGAACATACAAACGGCCATGATGTGAAAGAAGCAGTTTCTCCAAACACAGCTGCGATGCCTGCATTGCCTGATGCTTTAACTTCTTTGACATCAAACGGTAACGGGCACCATACGACTAATGGACATCAAATGAACGGTCATAGTACCAAGAATGGGCATCAAGTGTCTAACGGGCAGCAGCACCAGCAAAAGATTGTTCCGGAAGCAAAACCAATTATAAGTGAGCCAGTTGCAGTGCAGCCAGAAATGCCTGTGAACAGTAATGCCGCTATCTCAGAAGCTCCCATTCTGGCTCTTATTGCTGAAAAAACAGGATATCCTGCCGAGATGCTGAGCCTGGACATGGAATTAGTGTCCGATCTAGGTATAGACTCCATCAAGCAGGTGGAAATCTTTGGAGCCTTACGGGAGCAGTACCCGGTATTAGAACAATATCAGACAGAGGCGCTTTTCCAGATTAAAACCATAAGTGATATAGTGGACAAGGTGAATCAGCATTTTGCATCTCCACCTCAGGCTGTAGCTGCTGCAGAACCCTCTGAAAATATAGCTTCTCCAAGTGTTCCTGAAGAATCTCTTCTAAAGCCAGTTGATCATACCAGCAATATTGTAGATAAGCAGGAGGCAAGTTCGCCTGTAACAGAAACGGTGGGGCAGGTACTTCATAAACCTGCACCAACTCCTCCTGCACCGGCACCAGGCCTCAACGCAGATGCTGTCACCGAAGCCCTACTGGCGCTTATTGCCGAAAAAACAGGATATCCTGCCGAGATGCTGAGCCTGGATATGGAGCTGACTGCAGACTTAGGTATAGACTCTATCAAGCAGGTGGAAATAATGGGTGCCGTGCGAGAAAAGTATCATACGCTTAGTAAGATGGGCCCTGAACAGCTAATCGGGTTAAAAACGATCAGCGACGTGATAGACCTCATCATGTATGGCACTGAAAAAAAAGTGTTGACAACCGCACTGTAAACTCTCAGTCACAGGACAACTAGTCGCGCAGCATTTGAGTGCTGTACGATAGATAAGGCAAAAGGAAGAGGAGCAAAGGAGCTGGGGCGGCTATGACGCACTACAGTTACTATTGGCTTCTTTTCCAGAACGGGTGAGGTACGCCTTGTCATCACCAGCAAAGCTTCTGCTGTGAGGTGTTCGCCCGAACATAATCCGATAAAGGTGCTGCGGCATGAACAGTAGGAATGGTTTCATTTCTTGCAGAATACTCTATTGATAATCTGTTGCTAAACCTGATGCTATGCCCTATACCGTCCTGCTTAACTTATACAATTCAATTCATTAACTCTCACAGTTCATAATTCCTATAGCTATGTCAGAATTACACGCTCATGTCCCTCAATATCACGTCAGAATAAAACCTTTGCCTCACCCATTCAAATGGGAACAGACTTGGGCGGAAGGTGAGCTGGCATTGCTTACCAATGACGGTACGCCTGTTACGTTGCAGCTTGCCCAGGTCCTGATTCAGCAGGGGCTGCGGGTAGTGGTGTTAAATTTTCCAGGTATAGAAAGTATAAAACTGGAGAACGTAACAGTGTTTTCTTTGGATGACAGCAGTGATAACGCCATCGGAAACATAGTGCACCAGGTACAGCAGCTAGGAGAGGTTCAGTTGTTCATCCACCTGCATCCTGTTGGTCAGCAGCGTGATGATCTGGCTAAGTCAATATTCTGGTTAGCTAAGCACCTGCAGGCTAACTTTCACAAGAAACCGCAAAGTCGCTGTAGCTTTTTAGTCGTCACTCGCCTGAATGGTAGCTTTGGGTATGGTTCGGTAACTGACTTCGATTGGCAGGCAGGAGGATTATCAGGCCTTATAAAGTCGTTGAACCGTGAGTGGCCGCATGTGTTTTGCCGAACTGTGGATCTTCATCCGTCATTAGCCCCTGAACAAGTGGTTGACTGCCTTCTGACAGAACTGCAGGATATCGATTTTGCCTTGGCAGAGGTAGGTTATGATGCCGCTTTAAAAAGGTTAACACTGGCTGTGGAAGATACTGGTTTTACGCCAAAGGCAGTAACGCCTCCTGTTAATTTGGCACCTTCTGATGTGGTAGTGGTTACAGGAGGAGCGCGTGGTATAACGGCGGAGTGTGTTATTGCGCTCGCGAATTCCAGTCCGTGTACGTTTATTCTGATGGGTAGGACTTCTTATCATGCTGAGGAACCGAGTTGGGCACATGGCATTAAAGATGAGAAAGAGCTGAAGCAAAAGATCTTTCGATCGTTGCAGCAGTCTGGTAAAATGCCTCGTCCAGTCGAGATTCAGGAAGTTTATCAAAAGCTAACTTCATCCAGAAGTATAAAAAAGACCATTCAGGCTATACATGAGGCAGGAGGAAAGGCTGTATACCTGCAAGCCGACATAGGTGATGCAGGTGCCACCCAAAAGCAACTATCTGATCAACAGGAAAAATGGGGAATGGTAACAGCAGTAATTCATGGTGCGGGAGCCCTGGCAGATAAGCTTATAGAGAAAAAAACGGAAGGGGATTTTGCTAAAGTATATGGCACCAAGGTACATGGCTTACTGAATGTTATAAATGCTGTAGATGCTACACGGCTAAAAAACGTGGTGCTGTTTTCTTCCATCGTAGGGTTTTATGGCAATGAGGGCCAAATAGATTATGCCTTAGCCAATGACACGCTGAATAAATGGGCCATTTCCTATCAAAACCAACACCCTGAGACAAAGGTGACGGCCATCAACTGGGGGCCGTGGAATTCAGGTATGATCACGCCATATGTGCAGCAGGAATTTAAGAAAAGAGGCGTGATGCTCATTCAGGCAGAGGAAGGAGTAGCACATTTCATGAACCTGCTTTCTCAGGAAAAAGGAGGAGGAGTAACCATCGTCAACAATAAAATGCCTGCACCTAAAAAGTTATTCCCGCTAAATGGCCAGATCCTGCACCTCAAAAAAGGGGTGAAACGGGAAGAAAACCCTTTTCTGGAGCATCATGTAATCGGAGGTTTTCCCGTGATGCCCTTCGTTACAGGTATAGCCTGGATTTCCAATGCTTCCGAGCAGCTGTTCCCGAGTTACCAGTTGGTGCAGTGCCAGAATAGTAAGCTCTTTAACGGTATCATTTTTAACGGAAAGCAGTCCAGCGCATATTTCCTGGATTTACAGGTGGTGCAACAGGATGAAGAGGCTATTCGCTTAACAGGTAAAGTGTGGAGTAACGACGAGCAGGGCCGCCGCCGCTACCACTACGGTAGCGATGTACTGCTGCTGTCGGCACCGCCAGTGCTGCCACCAACACGGGAGTTACCTGCCTTTGGCGAAACGCCTCTTAAAACCCGCGAAACGCTATACCAAGAAGGCAGCTTGTTTCATGGACCTACCTACCAGGGCATAGAAGCACTATGGCAGATGGATGAAAAGGAGCTGTGGTATACCTGCGCGCTGGCTGAACCTGATGCAAAGATGCAAGGGCAGTTTCCGTTGCAGAGGTCCAAAACCTTTGCGACCGATGCCATGTGCCAGGGCTTTCTGGTGTGGGCATTCCACCACCTGGATGCTTCCTGCCTTCCCTCCAGTATGGGAAGTATGATTATTTATGAGCCGCTGCCATTTGATGAATCTTTTTGGGTTCATCTGGAAGTAACAGAGCAGCAGGGGCACAAAGTGGTAGGCAACGCCACTGCCATAAATTCCACTGGAAAAGTACTGGTAGCAGCTGAAGGTATAACGCTTACAGTTAGCAAGGAACTGCTCGCTATGTTCCCTAAAACTACCGATTCACTGGCGGTAGTAGGTATGGACATACACCTGCCAGGTATAAAGAATCTCGACCAGTTTCACCGTACTGTTTACGACGGAATATTTCCAGATGCCCTTTCTTTAGAGGCATCCGAAGCGACGGCCTCGTTTGCTACCATGTACCAGAAAATGCGCAAAGAGGCGGGAGGGGACAAGCCTTTGGCGATGGTACATATCGGAGATCTGAGAGAGATTTTAGTTGATGAAATGGGTCCGGAAGAAATCATGGTTGTTTCCACCTTTCCGGAGGCTATGGCATCAGCACAAAGCTGGCTGCACCAGAACCAGGACAGTAGTATTGTTATTTGCGCGCAGCATGCAGGAGGAGAGGCGATGGTCAGGCTCATGGTTTCTTCCGAAGCCCAAAAAGCAGAACAGCCACCTTATGCCGTATTAAGCAATGGACAGCCGTTTACCTCCTCCAGCCTCGATGCGCTAATGGCGGAGCTAAACTACCTGGATGTGGATCCAACGATAAAGCCCGATAACATGGCCCTTACTCCTGATGGACACCAGGAAATACCCAGGTGTGCTTTGGGAACTTTGATAGTACCTCATGCAGGTCTGCAAGATTTGGCAAGGTTGATAAAAGTAAGCCTGTGTCTGCACTATCGTTTCATTCCGGCACTTCGAAAGCATCAAAATATGACACAGCTTGCAGCTTGGGATGCCCAGCTGTTTTATGCACCTGAGAATTCCTTTACCTGGATACCAGAAAACAGTGACGAAAAGCGAATTGCTGCCATCGTGTTCAAAGACGATACACAAGAGGTGCTCCTGAAACTGCAGGAGGCAGAGCCTGCAGCCAGCAAGTCTATGGCCTATATTAGGCAACAGGACCGAAAGCTGCTGCTTGTATCAGGTAACGATACTACGGAGCTGCAGGCTGGTCTGGAGAGACTGGAAAAAGAGGCTGATTCCTTCTCGCACCAATGGGCTGAGCAGCTATACCAGCAGCATTTGGCGAAAGCAGGGAAGTATACCATAAGCCTGATAGCAGGCAATAAAAAACAGCTGTTACGCGAAATTTCATTTGCCCGGAGAGGCCTTGAGGCTGCTTTTGCTACCTGCAAAACGTGGCAGACACCAATGGGGTCCTACTTTTCTCCTGAGCCGTTAGGGAAGTCTGCCAAAATTGGTTTCGTTTATCCTGGTTTGGCAAGTGCTTATGTGGGCATGATAAAGGATAACATCCAGCTATTCCCGCAACACTTCGACTATTATAGTTCAAAATTGGATCAGCTGCATGAACTGGTGCATCAGCCGCTGGTGCATCCAAGGTTTTTAGAGCAGCCCGAGCCGGAGGTGCGGAAAAAACGGGAAGCACAGTTCCTGAACAATACAGTCGCAGCTGCTGAAAGTAGTATCTCGTTGAGCGTTTATGCTACCCAGGTGCTGCGGAAAGAGTTTAAACTGGAGCCAGAGGCAGCACTTGGCTATAGTATGGGCGGCATCACGATGTTTTTTGCCATGGAAGTATGGGGTTTCCAGCACCTGCGCGACAGGGTAAGGCAATCTCCTGTTTTTCAGCTTGATGCATCTTTTAAAAATTGGACGCATTGGGTGCTGAACGTTCCTGCCGAGCAAGTGGAGCCTCAATTAGCAGAATCCGAAAACCTGTATCTAACATTTATCAACTCCCCGGGAAACGTCATTCTTTCTGGTGACAGAGCAGAGGGGGAGGCCTGGATGAAGCGGCACCATTATGAAGGAATGATGGTGGATTTATATAATGTGGCGCACTGCCCGCCCATAGGTTTTATGCACGAAAAGCTTGAGCAGATGCACCTGCTTGATATCGAGAAAGAACCTAAGGTGCGTTTTTATTCAGGTGTTACGCAGGAGGTGCTGCCCCTGGATAAAGTACTGCTGGCGAAGAACGCAGCAGATACTTACTGCCAGCCCGTAGATTTTGTGTCGCAGATTCAGAAAGCGTACCAGGATGGCGTTAATGTGTTTATTGAGGTAGGGCCAAAGTCCTGGTGCTCCCGGCTGGTAGGTGAAATTTTGACTGATCAGCGCCATGTTGCCATGTCCATCAATCAAAAAGGAGTGTCTGACTACCAGTCGTTGCTGCAGATGAGTAGTGTGCTGTGTAGCCATGGCGTCCCAATAAACCTTCCGTTCTATGAAGTGCCTATTGCCAAGCCAGCAGTTGCGGTTCCAGCTTCTTCAGGAGGAATCGAACCTGTTATTGACAAAGAAGTGCTTGAGCAGCTAAACTATGTGGCAACTGCAGGCGGTACAGTACCGAAGCAACATGAAGGCATTTATCGGTTAAAAGAAAGTGCAAGGGTGCTACAGGAAGTGAACAGGTCTTGTTATTTATACCAGGGTATCGATACAAACCATTACCTCTCGTTCAGTAACTCCCACAACAGCGTGTACAAAGTAGTGGGGCATTTGCCGGCACTCCCTGTCGAAAAGCTGGGCAATGCCTCATTCTTAGAGGCGCATCATGTAAAGTACCCTTATATGGCAGGTGCAATGGCAAATGGCATTGCTTCTGAAGAAATGGTCATTGCGCTGGGGCAGGAAGGGTTTTTGGGATCTTTCGGAGCGGCAGGTTTAAGCCCGGACAGGGTAGAACAGGCTATTGTCAGAATTCAGGAAGCGTTACCTGAAGGCCCATATGCTTTCAACCTCATTCACTCGCCAGCAGACGATGGGCTGGAAATGCGGCTAATAGAAATGTATTTGCGGTACAAAGTACGCACCTTGGAGGCTTCGGCTTTTATGGAGCTTTCGCTGCCCCTTGTTTATTACCGTGCCGTAGGACTGGTGAAAGATGCCAATGGTAAGATAAGGGCACAGAATAAAGTCATTGCTAAAATTTCACGCTCTGAGGTAGCGCGTCCGTTCTTGCTTCCTGCTCCTGATACCATGCTGGAGGCACTGGTGTTGCAGGGGAAAATCACTCCGGAGCAAATGCAGTGGGCAAAAGCTATTCCTATGGCTGACGATATCACGGTGGAGGCAGATTCGGGGGGGCACACAGACCAACAGCCGCTGGTGTGCTCCTTGCCAGAAATCATCCGACTGAAAGCGCGCCTACAGAAGGAGCATAATTATGCCAGACCAACACGCATAGGGGCAGCCGGGGGTATCAGTACTCCTGCTGCTGTGGTAGCTGCTTTTGCCTTGGGTGCCGATTATGTAGTGACGGGTTCGGTTAACCAATCCTGCATGGAGTCTGGTACTTCCCTGAAGGTAAAAGAGCTACTGGCAAAAGCTACTTCCGTGGATGTGGTGTTGGCTCCTTCGGCAGATATGTTTGAAATGGGTGTTTCTGTGCAGGTGCTGAAACGGGGAACGCTGTACGCAAACCGGGCAAAGAAACTCTACCAGTTGTACACACAGTATGATTCTTTATCAGATATACCTGCCGACGAGATGGCTAAACTGGAAAAGCAGTTGTTGCAGCGGCCTGTTTCAGAAATATGGAGCGATGTGGAGACCTTTTTCCAGAAAAATGATCCGCATAAACTAGAAGCTGCCCGTCAGCATCCGAAGAAGAAAATGGCACTGATATTCCGTTGGTACCTGGGCTTATCTTCTAAATGGGCAGTGAAAGGAGTGGCTGAAAGAGCCATGGATTATCAGATTTGGTGCGGCCCGGCCATGGGTGCCTTTAACGATTGGGTAAAAGGAAGCCCTATGGAAGCCATTGAAAACAGGAAAGTGGCTGAAGTCGCTAAAAGGCTTCTTCAGGAAGCTGCTTTGCAGCAGCGTGTCCAGCTACTAAAGGCATTTGGAGTGTCCGCTTCTGTAGCCTTACCAACTTATTCTGAAAACGAAATATTGGACCATCATGCTTGAAAAACCTATATACCACCTGGCGGAGCATGAAGTACACCTGTGGTACTTTAAGACAGACCGCTATTTTAGTAGTTCAATGGAAAGCGCACTGCAGTATTTAGATGCTAAGGAATTTCAGCGCTACGAGCGTCTTTTAAACCCCATCAAACGCCACCAGTTTGTGCTCGGGAGAGCCTTATTAAAGCAAGTGCTTTCCTGGTACCTGGGCGGTTCGGCCAAAGAGATTCAGCTGCTTTATACCAAAGAGCAGAAGCCTTATCTGAAGGGCGATTTTGCTTTTAACCTGGCACATTCGGGGCGGCATGTGCTTATTGCCGTAGCGCGCCATGCCATAGGGGTGGATGTGCAGGTAGAGGAGACGATACAGGTAGAGCATGTATTTCAGGGACTTTCAGTGCTGGAGCAGCAGCGGGTGCAGCGGGATGAGTTGTACCGTTACTGGGTACTGAAAGAAGCCCTGTGGAAAGCTGATAACAACCAGTCTGACCCAGGACCGCTGCTGGACGCCATAACTCCCTGCCTGGAACAGGCCAATGACACCTTTTCCTTTTTACTGGACTTCTGGTGTGCAGCTTACCTTAGTCCTTCGCAGGAGCTTCATATGGGATTGGTGGTAGACGACCAACATCCCGTCTGTATGTTGAACGGTAAACCTTTGGAAATTGAAATGATAGAGAACTTAGCCACATCATCGAGGATGCTCTGAAGAGGTGTCGAAAATCATGTATCAAACAGGTTTACCACACCACCTTTTTAACTATGGCGACAAAAAGAATTGTTATCAGTACGTACGGGTCTTTAGGAGATTTATACCCATATCTTGCTATTGGTCAGGTTTTGGCAAATAAAGGGCACCAGGTAACCATTGCGGGTGGCGTGTCGTTGCAAAAGAAAGTAGAAGAACTTGGTCTGGCATTCGCCCCGCTGCGCCCCAACCTGGACCTCAGCGACAGCCTTACCATGAAATCGGCGATGGATCTGCGGACTGGTTCAGAAACCTTAGCACGTAAACTTATTTTTCCGTACATCCGGGAGAACTATAACGATCTGACGCAGGCGGTGCAGCAAGCTGACTTACTGATCAATCATTCCTATTGCTTTGCGGGCCCTATCGTCTCCGAAAAAACAGGTATCCCCTGGATTTCCTGCAACCTGTCGCCGAACAATTTCTGGTCACCCCACGATTCGCCGGTTATACCTATGTACCCATGGATGGTGCACCTGCCAGGCCTGGGGCTTACGCCTAACCGCTTGCTCATGCAGGCAGTCAGGATGGTGACGCATCAGTGGTGCGCGCCTATTTACCAGTTCCGCAAAGAACTCGGTTTACCCAATCGTAAGCACCCGCTGATGGAGGGGCAGCATTCTCCCTACCAGGTATTGGCTTTATTTTCTAACGTGATGGCCCGTAAACAATCTGATTGGCCTGCTCATGCCAGCGTTACAGGCTTTCCTTTTTTCCAGGAAAATAAAGAATTGCCGATGGAGGTGGAGCAGTTTATTCAGCGGGGGGAACCTCCTGTTGTGGTTGCGCTTGGCTCATCTGTAGTGTTAAATGCAGAAGCGGTATACCAATGTTGCCAGGAGGTAATAACGGAAATGGGTAAAAGAGCCATTTTTGTCGGTGCCGCCCACACGCTGAGTGGCGAAGCAAAAGCAAAGTATGCGCACAACGATAATATACTGCTGGGGCCTTATCTCCCGTATGCTTCCTTGTTCAAGAAGAGTGCTTTAATTATCCACCATGGAGGTATTGGCACCACCATGGAAGCCTTGCGGGCAGGAAAACCTATGTTGGTTATTCCGCACTCGTTCGATCAGCCTGATAATGCGCTTCGGGTGGAGCGGCTCGGAGTAGGGCGTTACATTTACAGTGCCCATTTTACAAAGGAACGGCTGGGGAAGGCGCTACAGTTATTGTTAAATGATGCTGCTTACGCGGCGGCGGCTCAGGAGGCAGCGCAGGTAGTCAGGCAAGAAAACGGAGCAGAAACAGCGAGTGAACATATCGACAGGTTTGTGCAGCAGATGTAAATAAAAATCAGCTAATGCATCTTATTAAATGTGAGGTTGTTTAAAGCAGGAGACACGGTTTGTCAAAATGGTTGAATTGCTTTTGATACTCAAGCGCTCTCTGTGAAGCAGCCTAACACACCATGTCACTTTGACTATTCCAATGGGTTATAATTACAAGCAAGTGGATATGTTCGATAGAAAGTATTCTTCAGAGAAAGCTGAGGAATAAATCTTCATCAAATGAGCAATCCCATACCTGTCAGAGCGAAAAAGACTTTACTAGTCTTTCCTTAGCTCATTCCTGGTTAGGCCAATCAAATAGACTCTGTGCCAAGTGCTGACAAGCATTCCTTGCGTAGACTCCTTGGGGGGGCAGGAGCGTCCAGAGCTTTCCACTAACCAAGAGTGCTGGAGTATGGACTTTGTAGCCGATCAGCTATTTGACGGCAGGAAGTTCCGCTGCTTAACTGTAGTGGATAATTATAGCCGACAGTGCCCAGCTATTCTGGTGGGACAGTCCCTGAAGGGAAAAGACGTGGTCGCTGCCTTGGAAAAGCTAAAACAGGAAAACAATGCTGTACCCAAGCGTATACAGGTAGATAATGGGAGTGAGTTTATCTCCAAGGCGCTGGATAAATGGGCGTATGACAACAAGGTGACGCTGGACTTCTCCAGACCTGGGAAACCTACGGATAACGCCTTTATCGAGTCGTTCAACGGTAGCTTTCGAGACGAGTGCCTGAACACCAACTGGTTCCTCTCCCTGGAGGATGCCAAAGAGAAGATTGAAGCCTGGAGACAAGAATATAACCACTTCCGTCCCCACAGCTCATTGGGTGACATAACGCCGGAAGAGTGGGTAAAAATTAATATAGTGAAGTCCGAATTCTCTACTTTTGGCCAGTCCTAAAAATGGGAGGAGCTCATTCTAAAACCGGGGAGGAACTCAGATAGTTCTAAAGTTGGGGAGCCGACACCATTAGTAATAAGGGTACCAGGCATCTAAAAACTCCCAGACATATTTACTTGTAACACATGACTTGTCAGTTTGGATCTCGATGATGCCCTGATTTAGATTGCCAGAATTCGATTATGCAGATTACCCATGGCAGCTATATATTTGTGCAACTCCCTGTTAAGAAGACTTTTTTATTGTGTTCATCAAACAGGACTTGATAAAACAAATACGCCTCAATACTGATAAGCCAGAAAAAAAACTTCTATATTTGAATATTGAGTAATGCTCCCTTTGACAAATTTCATGAATACAATGATAGAAGTTCTTAAGAGAAACAATGTACATGTAAGCGGCAGAGGCGAGAAGGCTATGGTCTTTGCCCATGGCTATGGCTGTGACCAGAACATGTGGCGGTTCATAACACCTGCATTCGAGAATGAGTACAAAATCGTGCTTTTTGACCATGTAGGCGCTGGTAAATCTGATACCGCTGCATTCAATAAGGTAAAGTACGAAACATTGAAAGGTTACGCAGATGATGTACTGGCCATATGCGAAACACTGAACCTGGAGAATGCTATTTTTGTCGGCCACTCTGTAAGCGCTATGATTGGAGCGCTTGCCGCTGTGAAAGACCCCAGCCGATTTGATAAACTGGTTATGATAGGCCCCTCCCCTTGTTACATTAACGATGAGGGGTATATTGGTGGTTTCTCTAGAGAGGATATTGATGAGTTATTAGAGTCTTTGGACAGTAACTACTTGGGCTGGTCCGCAGCCATGGCACCAGTGATCATGGGTAACCCGAACAGACCGGAGTTGGGGGAGGAACTCACTAACAGCTTCTGCAGGACAAACCCAGAGATTGCCAAGCACTTTGCCCACACCACCTTCCTGTCCGATAACCGTTCGGATTTACAGAAACTCAAAGCAAAATCGCTTATTCTGCAGTGTTCCGAAGATGTGATCGCACCGATGGAAGTGGGGAAGTATGTGCATGAGCAGGTTGCAGAAAGTGAGCTGGTTGTGCTAGATGCTACGGGCCATTGCCCAAACCTAAGTGCGCCTGAAGAAACTATAGCTGCAATGAAGACGTTCTTGGAACGTAACAGATAAAGCATGGCAAGAGAGAATGAAGAAAACAGAATGGATTATAAAGATTTTATAGAGGAAAGTGCTGAGGATCTTTATGAGAATGCTCCTTGTGGTTATCTCTCTACGCTGCCGAACGGCACTATTGTTAAAGTAAATAAGACATTACTGCGTTGGCTCGGATATGAGGCAGGGGAGCTTGTGCACCAAAAAAAGTTTCAGGACCTGTTGCCCGTAGGCGGTAAGTTGTATTATGAGACGCACTATGGCCCACTGCTTCAGATGCAGGGTTCTGTTAGCGAAATAAACTTTGATCTGAAAGGAAAGCAAGGCCAACGGCTCCCGGTTCTTATAAATACCACACAGATTAAGGGTGACGACGGAAAACCGCTGCTAAACCGTACAATGGTCTTTAATATCACGGACCGTAAGAAGTACGAGCAGGAGCTGCTCAGGGCAAAGAAAGAGGCGGAAGAGGCGGCCAGAGTAAAAGCCGAGTTTCTGTCCACGGTCAGCCACGAAATCCGCACACCTCTGAACGCGATTGTAAGTATTGCGAACCTACTACAGGAAACAGACCATACAAAAGATCACAAAGAGTACTTTAGAACCCTTAAGCTATCTGCCGATAACCTGTTTCACCTCATCAACGACATTCTGGATTACAGCAAGATCGAGGCTGGCCGGGTAGAACTTGTCGAAAGAAGCATGAATCTGAGAGAGCAGGTTTATTCTCTTCTCTATGGCGTAAGTATAACGGCAGAGGAAAAAGGGCTTGCCATGAAGGTAGACCTGGACGACAGACTGCCGGACCAGGTACTGGGTGACCCGGTGAAAATCGGCCAGATTCTCACCAACCTGCTCGGCAACGCCGTAAAGTTCACCGATGAGGGTTCCGTCTCTTTAAAACTGCAAGTGCAGGAGCTGACAGATGAGGAAGTTTCTGTAAACTTTCAGGTTGAAGACACCGGCATGGGCATTCCGCAGGACAAGCTGGAAAAGGTATTCGAAGAGTTCACGCAGGCCAGTTACGATATAAACCTGAAGTACGGTGGAACAGGTCTGGGTTTAGCTATTAGCCAAAAGCTGCTTGCCTTGTACGGCAGCAGGCTCTCGGTTAGAAGCGAGGAGGGTAGGGGCACCGAGTTTTCCTTCAACCTTCGTCTTAAAGTTGCTAAGGAACATGTCTCTATAGCAGAAGATATAGCCACTTGGCCAGAGCATTCCATTGATGGTGTTAAACTCTTGCTTGTGGAAGACAACCCTGTAAACGTGCTGGTTGTTTCTAAATATCTTCAACGGTGGGGCGTGGCGTACGACATTGCGGAAAATGGAATAGATGCAGTAGACCACGTTTTGCGTGAAGACTACCAGCTGATATTGATGGACCTTCAGATGCCCTATATGGATGGGTATGAGGCTACATCTAAGATAAGGGAACTCACCGAGGAGAAGTACAGGCAGTTACCTATTATAGCTCTCTCAGCCTCTGCCAGGTACGATTATAAAGAGCGCATGGAGGCAGCCGGCATTAATGACTTCATTAGCAAACCTTTTAACTCAATGGAGCTAAAGGCCAAGATTGCTCACTACAGCCTCAATAATGCTCAACAAATACAGGTAGCCACTTTCAATGAACCACCTGTTGCCGAATCTGCTAAGCGGTTTGAAATATCACATGAATTGAGTGGGCCTATATTCACACTGACAACCTTTGAGGAGATGCTCGAAGGAGATGAGGAGGATCTGGAAGAACTGGTTAGGATAACAATCCGCAGTTTTGAGCATGCTATGTCCGAGCTTCATGATGCTCTTATCTCCCAGGATCTCAAAATGTATAGATCTAACAGCCACAGGATAAGAATGACATTGGAACTGCTGCATGCTGGGAGACTTTTGACTGCTATCGAAAGTGGCAGGAACCTGTTTGAAAGCAGTGTGGTGGACGTGAAAATAAAGGAGAAGACCGCCAAAGCAATGAAAATGGAGTTCATAGCCGTAATTATGGGGTTGAAAGAGACCCTTATAAACCGGTGGGACAGTATAGAAGCAAAAAACAGCCTCTGATATTTACACACCTGCATGAACAAGGTATTCTTTCCATAGCGGCCGTAATTGCTACTACAATATAATTCCTTTGCAGAAGTTGAAAGCGAAGAAACAGAAGATTTACCACTACGGTCTTCTCCTGCTATAGGTTGACAGTTTTCAAACCAA
>NZ_JAJJWI010000025.1 GCF_020907275.1 Pontibacter silvestris
TGTGCCGTATTGCGATGCAAAGATACGTAACAAATTTTAGCCGCAAAACATTTTATGTAAATTTTTAGCGGCTTATACGTAAGCTATTCAATATCAGTATAAAAAAAATATATTGGTTTTAAAATATGCTAAACGTAAATTTGCGTCAGAAACTTAAACCTTTCAAACAATAGATATTATGTCTAAAACTAAAGTTGCAATTAATGGCTTTGGCCGTATCGGCAGACTTACTTTCAGAGCGCTGCTTGATAAGGACAATGTAGAAGTAGTGGCAATCAATGACTTGACCGATACTAAAACATTGGCTCACTTGCTGAAGTATGACTCTGTTCATGGTAAATTCAATGGCACAGTAGAGGCTAGTGAAAATGGTATCGTAGTAAACGGAACAGAAATCCAGGTTACAGCGGAGCGCGATCCTAAAAACCTTCCTTGGGGTAAGCTAGGTGTTGATGTAGTATTAGAGTCTACAGGACGTTTCGTAGATGAGCAAGGTGCTGGTGGTCACATTGAGGCTGGTGCCAGAAAAGTAGTTATCTCTGCACCTGCTAAAGGTAACATCCCAACAGTTGTGTTAGGTGTAAACCAAGATATCCTGACAGGAGAAGAAACAATTCTTTCTAATGCATCTTGTACTACTAACTGCCTTGCCCCAATGGCTAAGGTGTTAGATGATGCTTTCGGAATCGAAAAAGGGTATATTACTACAGTTCACGCTTATACAGCTGATCAGAACTTACAGGATGGTCCGCACAAAGACTTAAGAAGAGCTCGTGCTGCTGCTAACTCTATTGTGCCTACTTCTACTGGTGCTGCAAAAGCTGTTGGCCTTGTATTACCTCACCTCAAAGGCTCACTGGATGGTGTAGCAATGCGCGTTCCAATTCCTGATGGTTCACTTACTGACCTTACTTGTATACTGAAGAAGGAAGTTACAAAAGAGGAAATCAATGCTGTGATGAAAGATGCTGCTGAAAATGGACTAAAAGGTATTCTGGAATATACAGAAGATCCAATCGTTTCTATCGACATCGTAGGTAACAAGCACTCTTGTATTTTTGATGCGGAAATGACATCAGCTAACGGTACTCTTGTAAAAGTTGTTGGCTGGTACGATAACGAAACTGGTTACTCAAACCGTGCTGCTGACCTTATTTCAATGATTGGTTAAGGATTTTTTTCTCACCCATAGGCAAGGCCCTCCTTTAAGGAGGGCCTTTGCTTTTTCAGGCTTGTTTGAAATTGATAAGCAAAACCAAAGAGACAAAGGTCACATATACTATGTAATATTGAAGATTTAACTTTAGGCACATGAAATGAGTACACTTTAGAAATTCAATACTGAAACTATGAAAAGAATTCTTGTACCAACTGATTTCTCTGAACAGGCTAAAAATGCTTTTGAAATAGCAATTGCAATAGCCCGTAAAACAGGTGCATCAATCAAACTGCTTCACGTTGTCGAGATGCCGTATTCATCAGCCTATGGAACTACAACCGCCACAAGTACTGCTACTGGTGGTTTTATTTCCCCCTTGAATGATAGCCTTGCTATGGGGCAGAGGCAGGTGTATTTGCAGGAGATGTTGGAGGCATCAAAGAGGCAAATTAGGGAACTGAAAAATAGTATAGTGCATGATGGAGTTGAGGTAGTGGAGGAGGTGGAAACTGATCGTGTTATCAGTTATATAAAACGAACCATAAAAGAAGACCAGGTGGACTTAGTGGTGATGGGATCGAAAGGGGCAAGTGGCTTCGATGAGTTCTTAATTGGTTCAAACACTGAAAAAGTAGTGCGATCTGCTGAGTGTCCGGTGCTTACTGTAAAAAAGCCACAGCCAGACTTTAACCCAAAAGAAATAGTGTTGGCCTCAGATTTTAAACGAGAGGTTAGTACAGCCATGGGTAAGTTCAAGGCTTTCCAGAACTTGTTCGGGGCCAGAGTGCACCTGGTGTATATAAATACTCCGGGAGCGTTTGAGTCGAGCGGTAATTTGCGTCAGAAACTTGAAGAAACAGCAAAGTGTAATGGGCTTAAAGATTATACTGTCAATATCTATAACGACACAGTTGAAGAAGATGGGATTCTGCACTTTGCCCGGGACATTAAAGCTGATCTGATTATGATGGCAACACACGGGCGTACTGGTTTTGCTCATTTGCTAAGTGGTAGCATAGCAGAAGACCTGGTAAACCACACAAGCAGACCTGTCTTAACATTTCACTTAAAATAAAAAGTACCATTAATTAATGTGCAGCCTGGCCAGATGAAAGCCAGGCTTTTTTTGTTATAGGTTGGAAAGGCTTACTTTTGCGTCAGGCATAAATACTGGTACATGAGCCATCAATCTACAATTCGTTTTATTATCAACCCTACTTCAGGACCTAAAAGTCGGCAGGATGTGGCAGCACTTATAGCGTTACATTTAGATAAAAATAAGTACAGGCACGAAATAGTGTACACCGCCCATGCCGGACACGCCACAGACCTAGCAAAAGAAGCTGCTGACAAAGGTTGTAATATAGTGGTAGCTGTCGGGGGAGATGGTACTGTGAATGAGGTGGCTCGGGGCTTGCTTTATTCTGAAACAGCTCTGGCTATTTTGCCTAAAGGCTCTGGTAATGGTTTGGCCCGCCACCTGCTGGTTCCTCTGAACATAAAAGGTGCTCTCCGTATCATAAATAGAGGATACACCTCTTTCATAGATAGTGGCAATATCAACGGACATCCCTTTTTTACCACAGCGGGCATTGGCTTTGACGCTTATATTAGTTCTGTGTTTGCCGGCAACAGCAAGCGTGGTTTAAAAACATATGTGCAGTTGGTATTGAAAGAAGTAATGAAATACAGGCACTTACCCATAAAAGCGACTATAAATGGTAGCGTTTTTGATTCAGATTGTTATGTAATGGCTTTTGCCAACGCCGCGCAATATGGCAACAACGCTTATATTGCACCGATGGCTAATATTCAGGATGGTATGCTGGATGTGTGCCTGGTGCGGCAACTGAATTTTAGAAAGGCACTGCATTTAAGCTACTGTATGCTAACGAAGCAATTAGCAACCGATAGTGCAGAGTATTTTCAGACGAATGCCGTAGAAGTAGAAACAGAGCAGGAGATTATGTACCATGCAGATGGCGACTTCATGGGTAAAGCCTCCAGATTTTCTGTGCATATGGAGCCAAAGTCGTTAAAGGTAGTCGTGCCGGCATGAAGTTAGGAGTAGACGAACTTTCAGAGACAACATCTCTGAGAGGTAGAATGTTATTAACCCCATCTATTATTTTAAATTCTAAATAAAGCTAAAACTTATGAGCGATAAAAATAAAAAAGGCAGACAAGGTGTAGTATATTCTACCAACTCTGATTTTAGCTATGAGTATGAGCAGGAATCAGAACAGGAGACGCTGCCTCCGCAGCAACAAAACCTGAAAGTAATGTTGGATAAAAAAGCGCGTGGCGGAAAGCAGGTAACCTTAGTGGCTGGCTTTGTAGGTACAGATGATGCCCTCAAAGATCTAGGGAAGACACTGAAGAGCAAATGTGGCGTAGGAGGTACGGTTAAAGACGGAGAAATATTAATTCAGGGAGACTTCCGCGATAAAGTACTGCAAGTACTTCTGTCGGCTGGATATAAAGCTAAAAAAGCAGGAGGATGAGGTGTTGAACAGCTAACCTTCAGGTATCAAAGCATACTTATATCTGAAGGTTAGCCGTCACTTATTTATTATTCTGATTGAAATATTCACGGTAACTTTTGATAAGTTATTAAAAAAGCTGTTGTACCTTCAGTAAGTCTTCTGGTGTATCAATGCCAATAGTTTCAAACTTGGTGAGCGCAGTCGTAATGCGGAAGCCATTCTCCAGCCATCGGAGTTGCTCCAGCGACTCGGCCAGTTCCAGGGCTGAAGGAGGTAGTTTCGTGATCATCTCCAGAATATCTACACGATAGCCATAGATGCCAATGTGTTTATAATAAGTATGTTGCTTATGCCAAATGTCGTTCGGGATATTGCGGCAGTAGGGGATAGGCTGCCTGCTGAAATATAATGCTTCCTTTTGTTGACTGATAACTACCTTTGGCGAATTTACATTAAACAGTTCTTCTGCTGATGTGACTTTCTTTATGAGTGTCGCCAGTTGCGTTGCAGGATTTTCAAAACAGGCTGCTATCAAATCGATCTGCTCAGGTTTGATAAAAGGTTCATCACCCTGAATGTTGATAATAACATCGAAAGCGGAATTATTTAGCTGGTAAGCTTCAAAGCAACGGTCAGTGCCACTCTGGTGATGGTTTGAAGTCATGACGGCTTTGCTCCCGAAACCTGTTACATGTTCTAGTATTCTGTTGTCGTCGGTGGCAACAATAACATCAGCCAGCCTGGATTTCTTTGCCTGCTCGTATACCCGCTGAATCATAGATTTCCCATTGATTAGGGTTAAAGGTTTACCTGGGAATCGGGTAGAGGCGTATCGTGCCGGAATTATACCAAGTACTTTCATATGGTTGCTTTACTTAACTAAAGAGCTGCGTTTGCAGCTTGCCAAAGTTACACAAGTAGGCCTGGTTTTCCAGTATATTATACGGTTTATGATTCGCTTAAAAAAGGAATATGAAATATGAATGTTGGCATCACCACAATACTGCTTGGTTGTTTGTAGGCTTCTGATAGTAATTTTGCAAATAGGCTTACCTATCTCCGTTTTATGGGAATTACTTTACATAAAGTAAAGAGATTGTACGCTGACTTAGAACCAAAATGCCAGTTACTACTCATGTAAATAACTTTCAGCTTAAACAACGACTCTCTTCACTCTCAAAGAGAAAGTACTCTGATCTACCACCTGAATTGGTTCGCCTTTTTCAATGTAACCGTCACGGGCCTGGGCATCATACACAGTGTCATCAATCATAATACGGCCGGAGGGAGCCATGCGGGTTTGTGCGATACCGGTTTTGCCTACTAAATGTACAGCCGTATTGCCTGAGCGGTAGCCTTCGCTACTGTGGAATGTATTAGTCAATACAACGTGCCGCATAGCTTTGCTGCTTACCAAGCGGTTCCAGGTAAAGACAATTAACATAAAAGCTCCTGCCATGCCGGCAACCACTGAAATCAAGCTTTTCATGAGTTCATCAGAGGCCACAAAAGTAAAGTCGAAGAACAGGTTGTTTACCATTACCAGCACAAGCGAAACAAAAACCAACACAATACCACTTACGCCTGTTATGCCAAATCCTGGTACTACAAAAACTTCCAGCGCAATAAGAATAAGGCCAATTACAAACACCAGAATCTCCCAGTTTTCGGCCAGCCCGTTCAGGTAGTAAGGTGTTAGGTACAGAGCACCTGCCACAATAGCTGCCAGCAATGGAAATCCAATTCCGGGAGACTGAAGTTCAAAGTACAGGCCGCCAAGGATAACCAGCAACAGAATACCGCTGATGAAAGGGTTAAGGAAGAATGACACAATTTTGTTAGAAGTACTAAGCTCATATTTGACAACTTTAGCATTCTGCAGATTTAGCTGTTGTAGTACTTCATTTGTGTTAGAGGCAATACCCTCACAAAATCCATGCATAACGGCCTCAGTTGAGGTTAATGATAATACCTGCCCGGCAGAAAGAGTACTATCGACGCTGGCTTCTACCATAGCTTCTGCTAAGTGTGGGTTTCGGCCATTGGCTTCAGCAGTAGAGCGCATAATAGAGCGCATATAACTCTGGTATTTACCCGGTGCTGCAGTGCCGTTGGCGTCTACTACGGTAGCCGCACCAATATTGCCTCCCGGTGCCATGTAAATGCTGTCGCATGCTAGCGAAATAAGTGCACCGGCCGAGGCCGCATCTTTGTTGATGAAAACGTATACGGGCTTCGGGTATTCCAGTATTCTGGTCCTGATCGCATCGGCATCCGTCAGGGCTCCGCCATATGTATCCAGAATCAGTAGCACATGGTCCGCCCCGATTTCTGTGGCATGCTGAAGAGCCAGTTCTGTATAGCGGTTCGTACGTGGGTCTATCTCTGACTTTACCTCCATCAGCATGACTTTTGGGCGTTGGTTCTGTGCATTAGAAACAAAAGGGCACATCAGCAAAAGCATAAAGCTGTAAAAGATAAACTGAATGTTTCGGTGTATAGGTTTAGTTTTCATCAGAGTAGAGATTATTTTAAATCAGGTGAAGTCACTATATGGTCATAACATTAAGGTAATAAACTTCTAAATCTTTTTAAGAGCCTCGCAACATTGTACCAGCCTTAATACAGCTTAAAGGCTCTTCTGTCGGGTTCCCAAAAGTATTTTAGAATTTATCCTTAAATTTTGTTCCTTCTGAAAGGGGATTTAAACAAAACAATCATGTTCATTTCATAACTTGCGTACTGACTGGAGTTAAGATAATAAAAATTACTGAGTTATTCTTCCCTTATTATTCTCATACGATTTTGGCGCTCCTGTGTGGCGCATCCGCATAGATGCTACTGAAGAAAGGCTGGCATTGGAGGTGCGCGATGCTGATGTGTTGTTAGCTTATTTTTACACGTTCAATATAAAAGATCATAGAATAGATGAGCTTAAGCTACAGCAGCACATTACCTGGTGGCAAGGGCTGGAAGATGCGCATGACGGACTAGTGCTTTTACATGGGTACGCTGACCGTCAGCTGGGTCAGCATAAGGGTATCACAGCTCTTAATGCTACATCAGGCAATATGCAGTGGGAGCAGCCCGAACTCGCTTTTTATGGAATAGCTTCAGATGGTTTATTCGCATACCTAACTGCCGATCCTGAGGCAGACTTCAGCTTGATTGCATCATCCACAGGAAAGAACATAACAGACTATGTGCCACAGCAGGAGGCGATAATAGCTATAGATAGTTACAGCCTTACCCGCTACAGCAAGTGTACTTACCCGATGTTATACCTGCAAGGGGGAGAATACTTTTCTGATTTGCAGGTTTTTCTTCAGCAGCAACTTGATGTTTCTGTTATAAAAGCCATAGAGTACGCTGAGGCAGGGGCTTGTTTTGTAGCAAGCTATTATGTTCAGGCTGGTTCAGATAAATTAGATAACTTTGTGGTTGTGTTTGATCTGGAGGGGCATTTGCTGTTGCAGGTGCAATTGGGCGGCAGCCTGGATGGCATAGGCTCAGATACTTTTTTTATTTTTAAGGATGAATTATACCTCATCCGGAACAAGAACTTACTACAGGTATACAAACTTCCTATATAGTTGATTTTACAAATGATGGTACGAGTTATTTTAGCTGCCCTTTTGGTGGCACCTTTGCTTTCTTTTTCGGCCAGTGCCCTTGGTGTATCGGCTGTTCGTGATTCTGTTGGTGTGGAGCGCAAGAACGGGAAGCTTTTTGTGCAGCATAAAGTTGAGCCGAAAGAAACGCTATATGCCCTTTCCCGAAAGTATAATGTATCAGTCAGCCAGATTGTTGAAGCCAACCCTAATGTTGAAACAACCATAAATATTGGTCAGATTGTGCTTATTCCACGAAGAGGGGCAGCAACCGTTGCCTCTGCTGCTTCTAAAGCAAGTGCCTCAAGCGCTGCTGCTGCAACAACAAATAAAGCAGTGCCAGCAGCCAGCAACCGTACATATACTGTTAATGAAAACCGTGAAAAAATTCATGTGGTTGAGCCAAAGCAAACGCTGTATGCCATTTCCCGCATGTATGGAGTAAGTGTGGAGACTGTTAGGCGCTGGAATAACCTGCCATCAAACCAGATAAGCATTGGGGATAGTTTGGTTGTCGGAAAGAATGCTGCTGCACCTACCAAACAGCCTGTGTATGTACCGGAGCCTGATGATGAAATAACTGTTTCTAAACCCGCAGATTCAGCTACTACTAATACCTCTCCTGCCACTGTTTCTGCCAGTCCACAGCCAGCTACGGCTCCTGCCGTGGAACGTGAGCGTGAGGAAGTAGAAGATGCATCAGGTATAAAAAAGATTTTCGAAAGTGGAATGGCCGAGGCAATAGATCCTAAGGCAGACACTGACAAATATTTAGCTCTGCACCGGTCTGCACCGGTTGGTACTATTATGCAGGTAAAAAATGCAATGAATGGCCAGATAGTGTATGTGCGCGTTGTTGGCAAACTGCCTGACACAGGCGCAAATGACAAAGTGGTTGTACGTCTTTCTAAGAAAGCCTGTGATAAACTTGGTGCTGTTGATTCTAAATTTAGAGTAGAGTTGTCTTACATGCCATAAAAGGCTTTTTTACCAAAACAAAAGGCCAGTGCTTATTGCACTGGCCTTTTGTTTTGGTAAAGCTTCACAGAATTTTAAGATTTCTTGTTTTCTGCCATCATAAAAGAATCTCCAAAATACTTACGTCTCCCTTTCATAAAGTACTTCCGGGTTAACGGAGAAAGCTATCTTTTTCTTCTGGAAGAAAGGGAGGAATATACTTGCTATATGACTAGTTGGCTATGTAGCCTGCTAAGTGTTTCCTGGGCATTGGCACATAAACCCGGGTGAACGGGCGATGTTTGCACAATAGTACTGCGTGTTGCAGTAAGCCAGCGGAAACGTGAGGCTATGGCTAGCTTACCTATTTCCCCTCCAGCCGAACCACCTGTGCAGATTCGCTCGAAAGCTAGCAGGCGCTCTCGCAGTTCCTGTATATCTATTTTGCCGGAAAAGACCTTTAGGCGCTCCTCGTTTAGCTCAAATTTTGTTTGCAAAAAGCCTTGGGAAGAACAATAGACAATAACACCGACATTAATGAACTCTTCACGTTCTACACATGGTACAACGCGAATAACTGCGTACTCAAATAAGTGCTTTTCTTGCATGTTGGGCTTCTTTGACAAAAATTTCAGAATTAGCGAGACGTGTTTCCAGGAATTGGGCGTAAGCTTGCCGGTGTTCACTGGCAGATTCAAAGGGTGAATCGCCTAGCAGCCACTCATCAGGAATCAAAGAAACAATTGAACTGATTCGTTCAGCATTAAGGATGGCGCGGAATGCCGCATCTGCTTTATCCAGTTCAGAGGCCTGAGGAAGCAGTACATGGTCTTTTACCTGTACAAAAGGGCGCTTAGCCTGTTCCACCCAGTTGTGCCAGGAATGATGAAAGTAGAGCGAAGCGCCGTGGTCAATCAGCCACAGCTCTTTATGCCAGATGAGCATGTTTGTATTACGTGGCGTACGATCTACATTGTTCAGTAGGCAATCTAACCAAACAATCTGCGAGGCAAGAGTGGCATCTACAGTTGTGACCAACGCATCAAAGGTAATGGCCCCGGAAAGATAATGTAATGCCAGGTTTAGCCCTTCACTAGCCCGAAGTAAATCCTGTATTTCCTCATCCGGTTCTGTGCGGCCAAAAGCTGAGTCGAGGTTCATGAACACAATTTCGGGTACCCGAAGACCAAGTAAGCGAGCGATTTCACCGCCAATAAGTTCGGCAATAAGGGCTTTTACACCCTGTCCCGCGCCACGAAACTTTAGTACGTACATAAACTCATCATCTGCCTCGACAATAGCAGGCAATGAGCCGCCTTCGCGTAACGGAGTGACATAGCGGGTCACGTTGACGGTTCTGAGTATAGGTTGGCTATAATTCATAAAAAATATTCAAATTAATTCCTACTTCATTTTAGTTGATAGGAATCTATAAGCTTCATCAATAGCATGCTTGAAATTTAGATCATATTTTTGAGAAGCGAGGATTTTATTTATCGTTATCTTCAAGTCTCCTGATATAGTACCTTTCATTTGCTTTTAGGTTTTAACCTGTTATTTTTTTTAAACCCTTTACTGATTACCTATATCCTGTTTCTTTCTCAATTCTTATGGCTGTGCACAGCCATTTACTATTTCATGTAACGAGGCCTTTGTGCATACAATTTTATCAATGTGCGAAAGGTGGTTTATAGCTTATAACTTATCTAAGTCTTAATGTGGCTGATGGAGCTATTTTGCTAATAAACATTGTGCTCATCTTATAAATGCAGTTTTCAGAAGTGCTTCATGGCAGCTCTTAAATTATCACTTCTAACAAAAGATAAATTTTGATTATATAATTTTTTTTATTCAGTAGATTTCATCTTTGTAAAAAGGAATATTAAATTGTTTAGAAAAAATATTTTAAGTTAAAATTACAGGGGATGTTACCTTTGTTTTACATTTTGATAATCAGTTAGATATGTTTAGGTGTGTTGTTGTTTTTTTTGATAGAATAAACCTTGAATAGGAGAGGTACGTTTTTAAACAAAGGATAAATTTTGTACTTTTGTAGCCTAATCAAAAAATTTTTGTGTCTAGGTTCTGTTGATAGAGCCCGTAAAAGCCCAAAAAGAAAAGAAAAAATGAACGACAACAACGTAGCTATCCTGGGAGCAGGAAACCTTGGAATTGCAATCGCAGAAGGACTAATAAGCAATAGTCAGTTTAAGCCGGAAAATATATTCGTAACCAGAAGAAATACTAAGTCTTTGCAGCCATTGAAAGACAAAGGCCTTCAGGTAACTAGTAACAATGGTTTAGCGGTAAAGCAATGCCGTTGGATTATGCTGTGTGTGCAGCCGGCTCACCTGGAGAACGTGTTGAATGATATTAAGCCTCACCTGGACCCGGAAAAACATGTCTTGCTAAGTGTGATAACAGGTGTGACAATTGATAAGATTTCCCAGGTTGTAGGAGATTTCCCAATTGTAAGAAGTATGCCTAATACAGCCATTGCTGTACAGGAATCTATGACTTGCCTGTCTTTTAATGAAAAAGCTGCAGCGGTAGAAGATGAGGTGCTGGCAATATTTAACTGCTTAGGCGAAACACTGGTTATAGAGGAAGAGCTAATGGCTGGTGCTACTGCGCTTTGCTCTAGTGGTATTGCTTTTAACATGCGCTTTATAAGAGCAGCAACACAAGGTGGTATCCAGCTTGGTATAGATGCGGAAGACGCTCAGAAAATAGCTGTTCAGGTAAGTAAGGGTGCTTCCAGCTTGCTTGCTATCCATAAGTCTCACCCCGAGCAGGAAATTGATAGAGTTACAACCCCGGAAGGTTGTACCATTGCCGGTCTTAATGAAATGGAGCACCAGGGGCTTAGCTCTGCTGTTATAAAAGGACTTGTGAGTTCTTATGAAAGAATTCTTGTGCTGAAAGAACAGCGCGAAAACGAAGCTAACTAATCTTTAAAAGTTGCTGCTTTTGATAGTGCAGTGGCAATAGCTACTGTATATCAATTGTAGCAACTTTTGTTTACAGGCCACCCGGATGCTTGTTTGGTAAACTTTACCTGGTTCTTTCCTATTCTGTTTGTTTTTAGATTAGCGCTAACAGGTAAGAGTAATGTAGAAGCAGAAAGTGGCCCGGCTATAGATTGGTACTTACAGGCAAGATTACTTAACTCTAGCCTCAAATAATTTCTTTTAACAAGCATATATTTCACATGGATCATCAAGCGCAGCTTGTTGTAGTAAAAATCGGCTCTAATGTTCTTACAAAAGACGATGGATCGCCGGACAGAGAACGCATGGCTTCTCTTGTGAAGCAGTTGGTCTTTTTAAAGGAACAAGGCCTGCAGGTGGTGCTCGTTTCATCAGGAGCGGTGGCCTTTGCCAGAAACCACATTAAATTCGACGAAAAGACCGAGTCGGTAGTTAGAAAGCAGATCTTAGCGTCAGTAGGCCAGATAGATATTATTCACGCCTATAAAGACCTTTTTCAGAAGGAGGGGCACCAGATTGCCCAGATTGTGGTAACCCCACAGGATTTCCGCTCACGCAGGCATTACCTAAACATTAAAGACTGCCTCTTAGGGTTGTTAAACCATAATGTTATTCCCATCATAAATGAAAATGATGCGGTAGCGGTTACAGAGCTGATGTTTACTGACAATGATGAATTGGCTAGTATGACAGCCGCTATGATTGACGCTGACACACTTGTGCTGCTAACTAATGTAGACGGTATTTACAAAGGGCACCCAGACGACCCGAATTCTGTTCTGATTGAGCGAGTCGGACGCAGAACGTCAGGAGTTAGCCGCTACATATCTTCTTCAAAATCTAATTTTGGCCGTGGCGGAATGCAGAGTAAGATGAAGATGGCAAAGAAAGCAGCTTACCTGGGTATTCATGTTTATATTGCCAATGGTAACCGCGATAATGTGCTGCTTGACTTCTACAACAAAGAGTTAAAAGCAACATATTTTGAGCCGGAGTCTTCAAAGCCCAACCCTAAGAAATGGGTAGCCCACAGCGACAACTATACCAAAGGTGAAGTGTACGTGAATGAGGGGGCAAAGGAAGCGCTCCATTCTACCGAAGTTACCAGCCTCTTACCAGTAGGCATCATAAAAGTAACAGGTAACTTTTCGAAGGGCGATGTTATCCGGATCAGAGATGAGCATGGAGAAAAGATTGGCCTTGGTAAGGCAGAGTATGGCTCAACAAAAGCCAATGAGAGAATAGGAATGAACAACCAGAAACCACTTGTTCATTATAATTACCTATATTTATTTAAATATCATAACATCTAGAAAAATAAAATACATGGCTTTGCAACAGGTTTTTAGCAGTGTTAAACAAGCGAGCAGGAAGTTAAATTTACTATCTGAAGATAAGGTTAACCAGGTTTTGGAAGACCTTGCCACTAAGGCTGTGGCTGCGACAGATACTATATTAGCTGAAAATCAGAAAGACCTGGACCGTATGGACACCAATGATCCTAAATACGACAGGTTAAAACTGACCAGGGAACGGATTGAAAGTATAGCTGCGGATATTAGAAATGTAGCAAGCCTGCCTTCTCCGTTGGGTAAGGTGCTGGCTGAGCGTAAGCTTGATAATGGACTGGAGCTGAAGAAAGTGTCTGTTCCTTTGGGAGTAATAGGTATTATTTATGAAGCCCGGCCTAATGTAACCTTTGATGTTTTTAGCCTTTGTCTGCGCTCAGGAAATGCACTGCTGTTGAAAGGCGGCAGCGATGCTATAGATTCTAATACAGCCATTGTTAAAATTATACATGACGTACTGGAGAGCAACGGCATAGATAAGAATATTGTACAACTGTTACCAGCCGACCGTGAAGCGACACACGAAATGCTGCATGCAGTAGATTATGTCGATATTATTATACCGCGCGGTAGCCAGGGGCTTATCAATTATGTACGTGAAAACTCTAAAGTACCAGTAATAGAAACAGGAGCTGGTATTGTACATACTTATTTCGATGAATTTGCCGATTTGTCTCGTGGGAAAGAAATAATAGTTAATGCAAAAACCAGAAGGGTTAGTGTGTGTAATGCGCTTGATTGCCTGATTATTAACAATAATCGGCTACAGGACTTACCGGAAATAGGAAAGGGTTTGGCAGAAAAAGAGGTGGATTTATATGCTGATGAAGCAGCTTATAAGGTGCTGAAGGGCAACTATCCGGAAGAGAAGCTGCACCAGGCAACTGCGGAGCATTTCGGTACTGAGTTTTTGTCGCTTAAGATGTCTGTGAAGACGGTAGATAGTTTAGATGAAGCGATTGAGCACATTAATAAGTACAGCTCTCAACACAGCGAAGCTATTATTTCAGACAATGAGGAAAATGTTGAACATTTTCTGAAAGCTGTTGATGCTGCTGCAGTTTATGCCAACACTTCTACAGCATTTACTGATGGTGCCCAGTTTGGTCTGGGTGCTGAAATAGGCATTAGTACGCAGAAACTTCATGCCAGAGGCCCAATGGCTTTAGATGAACTGACAAGCTACAAATGGATAGTAAAAGGGAATGGCCAGATAAGACCTTAACTTCTTATAGTACCACAATTAATGAGTTTGAATCCGACTGTTGCCAAATAGCAGCAGTCGGATTTATTTTTTTCATGAAAAACATGTACAAATGCAAAAAAAAGTAGCTAGAAGTTTTACTAATGCCAAAACAGAAACAAGTATTTCCAATAGGAGAAGCTTAATTTAATGGACTTTTACAAACCTTTGAAGTAAAACACTTTATGTGATAGGTGAAAAATTATATTAATGTTTTGTATACTTCAGCATAAAATTATTGGTATATTTTATGCTGAAGAAAGGCTCAGGCCGTTTAACGGCTTCTATTCCCCTTTTTAATAATTGAAAGCATGCTTATAAATAAGGTTTCTGATCAGATTAAGAGAAGTAAATTTATTAGCCGTGACCTTAGCTGGATGCGGTTTAATTACCGGGTACTTGACCAGGCCCGTGATACAAACAAAAGCTTTATTGACAGGCTAAAGTTCTTAGCTATTACCTCTTCTAACCTGGATGAGTTTTTTATGATCAGAGTGGGGAGCTTGTATAACTACATCGATTATGGTAAAGAACGTACCGACTACTCCGGTCTGCGTGAGATGCCTTTCCGAAAAAAGCTGCTTGATTACGCTCACCGTTTTGTGAACGACCAGTACCTTACCTACAACGGTGAACTGAAACCGTTGTTTGAGAAGTATGGTTTTGACATTCTGAAAGTGGCCGAACTCACAGAGATAGAGCAGAAGAAAGTAGACTCATACTTCAAAAATACTATTTTCCCGCTGCTTACACCTATGGTTTACGATAACTATCATGGCTTTCCGTTGCTGATGAACCAGTTGCTTACTTTTGGTGTCGTTACCCGTACTACCGAAGAGCAAAAGGCACTGGATCGGTTAACTTTTGTACAGATACCGCAGAACCTGGAACGATTTTACGAGATCAACCGCAAGGATAAAATTATATTTGTACCAATTGAAGAAATTGTCCGCTGGAAGATTAAGAAGCTTTTCAGAAATGTTGAAATTGTTTCTGTGAACCTGTTCCGCATTACACGTAATGGTGACTTTACGTTAGAGGAATCTGATGACCTGGAGGCGGATTTTGTACAGGAAATTAAAGCTAAACTGCGTACGCGTAAAAAAGGACGTGTTGTACGGCTTGAAGTTGAACGTAATGCCTCGCAGTTCATGATGAAGATTCTGAAAGAACGCTGGACCATTGACAATGCCAATGTGTTTACTATTAACAGTCTTATCGATTTGCGTGCGCTCTGGCAGATTGTGAACCACCGGAGCTTCAGGGATAAAGGCTTTCGCCAACCGGCTTCTGTCAGACCTAAAAGCCTGCCAAGCGATGCTGTAGATATGTTTGAGTATCTAAAGGATCATGATGTGCTGTTACACCATCCGTATAACAGCATGGAACCAGTGGTAAACCTGCTGGAGCGTGCTGCCGAAGATCCATCAGTGCTGGGAATTAAACAAACCATTTATCGTCTGGCTGATCAGTCTCGTGTTACGGCTGCTTTACTGAAAGCTGCTGAAAACGGGAAACACGTTTCGGTGCTATTTGAGGTAAAGGCTCGCTTCGATGAAGAGCGTAACATTAAAGAAGGAGAACGCCTTGAGAAAGCTGGCTGCTTTGTTATTTATGGTATCAGCAAGTATAAAACGCATACCAAAATGCTCATGATTATCCGCAAAGAAGGGGAGAAAGTGACGCGTTATGTGCATGTAGGCAGCGGAAATTATAATGAGAAAACGGCTCGTCAGTATACTGATGTTAGCTTACTTACCACCAATGAGGTATATGCGCATGATGTTTCTGAGTTCTTTAACGTTATAACCGGCCACTCTATACCCAATGAGTATAAGTACCTGCTAACATCGCCTAAAAGCATGCGTACGCAGCTGATCGAGCTTATTCGTGCTGAAGCTCGTCATGCAAAAAAAGGACTAAAGAGTGGTATTGTCATTAAAATCAACTCTCTGGAAGATAAGGAAACAATAGAAGAGCTTTATAAAGCTTCTAAAGCCGGAGTGTCTATAAAGCTTATAGTGAGAGGTATTTGCTGTCTCCGGCCAGGCAGGGCAGAGTTAAGTGAAAATATCTCGGTAAAGTCTATTGTCGGAGAGTACCTGGAACATGCACGTTTATATTACTTCCACAATAACGGTGACTCTAAGGTATACGGAGGCAGTGCTGATATCATGGTGCGCAGCTTCGACCGTCGCTTAGAGGCGCTGTTCCTTATCGTGAACCAGGATCTGAAACGCGAGGCAATAAACATTCTGTATTATAACCTGCTGGATAACCAGAACTCATACGTGATGCGGGAAGATGGTAATTATGTGAGGAAGCGCCCTGCAGCAAATGAAGAGATAATGGATGTACACAAACTATTCTTCAACAAGGCATATAATGAAGTTGAGAATTTTGAGCTGGTCTAATTTAGAACTTTCTCCTTCCCTACAACATTAAAACAAGAGAGGTTGCAGCTTACACTGCAACCTCTCTTGTTTTAATGTTGTAGGGAAGATTTNATTTTTAATAACCTTGGTTAGGAGCTGCAAATGCTTTTACAATCATTTTTAGCTTAAAATGTCTGTAATAAACCTCTCTTCGGGGTGGTAACGCTCGTACAGCGCATGCAGGATACCATCTTTAAGACCAACAGTAGGTACAATCATACTTTCTAGTTTAGCCCATTTCATGGCAGATAAGTAAATTTCAGAGGCAGGTATAATGACATCAGCCCTATCTGGGTTAAGCATAAGGTCTGTTATTCGCTGTTGCATACTCATGCTGGCAATGCGGGCTGCTGTTTCTTCTATCTGTTTGCGATAAATAGGTTTACTTCCGGTTTTGCCTGCTAATTCAAATATCTTGTTAATGTTACCTCCGGTACCTACTGCGCGGGAGAGATGGTTTTTGCGGGAGTTAGCTTCTATCCAACGGCGCATGCTATCCCATAGTTCTTTCGAGTCTTCTCCATGCTTATGCCGTATAGAACCCTGCTCAAAAGACTGCGAAGCAACTTTTTCTCTGTTAACATAAATGTTAAACTCCGTGCTGCCACCGCCTACATCAATATGCAGGTAATTACGATCATCAAGGAAGTTTACAATAACTTTATTAATAATATCTGCTTCAGTTACACCATCTATCACCTGTATCTCCATATCGATTGCTTCGCGCACACGCTGAATAATCTCTGTTGCATTGGCAGAAGTACGCATGGCTGATGTGGCACAGATCATATAATTATCTACATCATGTACATCTATCAGCAATTTGAAAGCGTGCAGAAGCTTTATGAACTTCTGTATTTTTTCTTCGCTGATATAACCGTTGGTAAACACATCTTCGCCGAATCGAATAGCATAGCGAACATATTCTACTTTTTTAAAGATTACTTTTCCGTTCTGGTGTAAAACGCTGGAGATTTGGCATCTGACAGCGTTCGAACCTATATCAATGGCAGCTAGCTTCAAAAGTTTTTAATTCTGGTTGATTAGTTAGATATGTAAATATAATCAGAAAAGGGGAGTTTTTGCCGATTTTAACTTAGTATTGCGAATACCTACTATTCATTACCGGCCTGCAGACAAAGAGGCCTGTTGGCCGGTATAAATCCAGCCTGTTTCTCCATCGTTGTTACGAACCAGTCGGTAATCATTAAATGATGCCAGTACAGCCACGCTCGTTCCGGCTGAAAGACTGTCTTTGGCAGCTGCTAACGGATGTGCCTCATCTAACAGGTCTGTTTGTTTTGCTAAGCTTTCGTAACGTACCGGTTGGGAAATATTTTCTACAACAGAGGCAGAAACATAAGCTTCCACTTTATTAGGTAACTGTACTCTGTACCAATTGCTAGTGCCACCTAATACTTGTAGTGGCGTGTGCTGGGGCAAACTCATATAAACGTTGCTTTTGGTAGTCGGCATTAACCGGACATTGGCAAGTTTAGGTGAAATTCTAACCCATCCGCCTAAGGTACTAAGGTCAGATTTGATAGTTGAAGGCGTCTGAGACGGCTCATGTACGTAAGGGTAAGGATTAGTAGCTCCCTGCCCATAGCGGTAAATACCAAAATGCAGGTGCGGGTTAGTAGTGATAGCGTTACCTGTGTTACCAATTAAACCTAAGGTGTCACCGATGTTTACGTGCTGTCCAGCCTGTACTAACTGCTTGTCGAGATGTGCATAATAAAGACTTTGGTGGTGCTTTGTATCGGATAACCATACTACTTTACCTCCGCGAGGTGTTTCCTGTACCCTGGAGACATAACCAGCTACTGAGGCAATGGCTGGAGTTCCTCTAGTGGCAAAAATATCAATTCCCTCGTGTCTCCGGGCTCCTGCATCACGCGGGTCTCCCCATATACTGGCAATATTCCGGCTGCTTTTACCTAAAACCGGAAAAGCTAATACAGGCTGTGATTTAATAGTAATAGTATACTGCACACTTTGTAATAGCTCTGGCTGTATACGGAGCAAATGCATCAGTTCATCGTCTATCTCATATTCTATGGTGTTAGAAGCTGTGTCTGTATAAGCTACAAGTTTAGGCTCTTTTCCTTGAGTGGCTAGCACTTCAAACATATCCATGAACACTTTGCCTTCATTCCTGGACCTTGTTTCAAGGTTTACCACCACCTTTTGCCCCCGCTCTGCTTTAAACCTGTAGCTGGCAGCTTTAGGTTCTTCTGCTGCTATGTAACCTGTTTCTTTAAAAGGTAATGTTACTGTGAGGGAATCCTGAAGAGCATCCTGTCCAGCTTCAATCCAGCTTCTGCCTAATTCAGTATGGTCTAGTTTAGCACTTTTTAGAGAAGAGAGGTACTGCTGATAAGGTGTCTCCTTTTTGAACACTCTCCGTAATGTCTGCTGCTTTCCACAACTGGCAAGCAAAAGCAAAATGCAGGAGTAAATAGTTAACTGAACTAATTTTATATTCTGTTTATGCATATTAATCAGAAAAGGTTTTGTACTGTATAACAGCTATTAGTCCAAAAATGATGCCTTTGTGTAGAAAAAAATGATGATCTTCTTTTTGTACTACCTTAATTTATAACAGATGGCTAACTGTAGCGGCTACTGTTCGTAAAAAGAGGAATAGTTATAAAACAAATGAGCTATGAGAAAACCGAGATGGAGGTACACAAGAAGAAAACTAGCAAAAGGATTATTGCCGCTTTTCGCTCCCCTTATCCTGTCTCCGATAGCAACTCCGGTAGCCACTACTATGGCTAAACCGGACTCTAAACGGATTAAAGCCAGGATTTCTGATTATAAGGTTTTGAAGTTTAACCAAGTAGCTTTTAACCTCTATAATCATATGGATTTACAAGGCCAAGGGCTTCGTTTTGAGGTGTTCGATAAAGCGTTGACTGGTTATTATAACCTTAGAAGGGAACAAAAGCTATCAGAGAAACCAATAATTACGATTGTCGACTTTACCAAGTCCTCTACAGAAAAAAGGTTATGGGTGCTGGATTTAAGTAATAAGGAGGTGCTTTATAACACTTATGTGTCGCATGGTCGGAATTCCGGAGAGGAGTATGCTGAAAACTTTTCTAATGATACAGGCTCCTATATGAGCAGCATAGGCTTTTATGTAACTCAAGCCCCTTACTATGGCAAACATGGACTTTCGCTGAGATTGGATGGAATGGACGAGGCTTATAACTCTAATGCTTTAGACCGTTGTATTGTAATGCATGGTGCTGAGTATGCCTCAGAAAATGTAATTGACCTGACAGGTAGATTAGGCCGTAGTTTAGGTTGCCCGGCTATTCCTATGGAGCACCATGAGGAAATAATAAATACAGTGGTAGGAGGTACAACGCTTTATGTACATGCCGCAGACGATGCTTATACTTCACAATACCTGGATCAGGTGAATGCGATGGCGGAGCTGGTACAGGAAGAATCAGGTGAAAAAGCTGCACTAGGAGCTACTCCTAATTTAGCTTCTCGTTAAAAAGAGAAGATTCAATTTATGTGCAAAGAGTAGTAGAGGAACGGCCTCAATCACTTTGAAAAGCTCTGTAGTGTTCATTGCTTTTCAAAGTGATTGAGGCCGTTTATATTACCGTCCATACAAATCAACAAGTTTCTTTAAGGCCTTAGCTTCTTTCTTTGTAAACTGACTGGGTTTTAAGCGCCATTTCCAGTTATTTCCTCCTGTAGTGGAAGGTTTGTTCATGGTAGCTTCTGCTCCTAAACCTAATACATCCTGCATTGGCAGTACGGCAAGCTGTGCTACGGAAGCTAGAGCAAGCCTTTGCATTACCTCGTGCACATTATCTTTTGTAAGGCGATGAAAACTGTAATCGCTCAGTAATCGTTTATCTGCGGCAGTAGCTTCATCGAACCAGGCGCGGGCAGTACTGTTATCATGTGTTCCAGTATACACAATGCTGTTCCTGACGTGATTATGAGGCATAAAAGAACTTTCAAAAGCCTTTTCATCACCAACAAAAGCAAACACAAGTACTAACATACCTGGTAGGCTGAAGTTACTAATAAGGTCTCTTACTGGCTGGTCTATGTCGCCAAGGTCTTCTGCAATAATAGGCATCTGCGGGTATTTGTCCCGGATAATAGTCAGTATCTCATGGCCAGGTGATTTTTCCCATTTGCCATTTATAGCCGTGTCTTCATCTGCCGGAACTTCCCAATAGGCAGAAAAAGCACGGAAGTGGTCCAGGCGCAGTAAACCAAACTGGCGAAGGTTATGGTCTATCCGTCGAATCCACCAGTCGTAGTTGTGCTCCGCAAGCTCCTTCCAATTATAAACAGGTGTTCCCCATAGCTGCCCAGTTTCACTGAAGAAGTCTGGCGGCACGCCAGATACTGCTGTAGGCATACCTTCCTTATCAAGCTTAAAGTATTTCGGATTCGACCACACGTCAGCACTGTCGTGACTTACATAAAAGGGCATGTCACCAAAAAAGGAAATATCTTTCTCGTGGCAGTACTGCCTGAGTTGTTCCCACTGGTGGTAAAACAGAAACTGCATAAACTTTTCCTTTTCCAGTTCATCTGCTAACTCTTTAACCAAGTCCTGCATCGCGTTTTTCTGGCGATGCTTTATTTCCTTTGGCCATTCTGTCCAGCCTTTATCCCCGAAATGGTTTTTAAAAACAACAAACATGGTATAATCCTGAAGCCAGGCTTTGTGTTCCTTTTGAAACGCCTCAAAGGCTTTTTTCAGTTCTTTGGGCTGTTTGCCTTGGTAGTTTAGAAAGGTTTTATGGAGTATCTCTTTCTTAAAATCAATCACCTGCTCAAATTCTACCCGTGTATCGTCAAACTTAAGCTTTGTATCAAGTTCTTTCTCTTCTAAAAGTCCGTCTTTTATCAGCAACTCCGGGCTGATGAGCAGGTGGTTTCCTGCAAAAGCAGAGTGGCTGCTATAAGGGGAATTGTCATAAGCAAGCTCAGTTGGGTTAAGCGGTAGTATCTGCCAGAATCGCTGCCCTGCCTCCTGCAAAAGATCTGCAAAGGCATAAGCCTCCGGCCCCAAGTCGCCTATACCAAAGCGTGAAGGAAGAGAAGTAATATGTAGTAGTAAGCCGCTACTGCGTTTATCTATAATCATTGTGCTGTTGCTGTTAAAAGTGCTACTGGAAAAGTATCCATGATGGTTGCCAACGGAATAGCTTTATCTTGTTTTACTGCTCCATCTTTGCTAAAAGCTATTTTCCATGTTTGTGGAGCATTGTCTGGTAAAACAATAGCAGTGTCTTTCCATGTGTCTTTTCCTAATGGTAATGTTTCGTTTTGGCACAGGTTAACCAACATACGAGGTACGGCTACAATACACCATTGCTGCTGATAGTTTCGTGCAAAGGCAACCACATGTTCTTTATATTTCCCTTTTACTGTTAAAGGAATGTAACTTCCGTAACTGAAGAGGTCTTGTAAGCTATTGCGTACGCTTAATGTCTTGTACATCAGGTAAAGCTTAATACGGGCATTTTGGGTTTGAGACAGCAACTGTTTATGTAGTTGTGGAACGCTTTCCTGCTCGGCTTGCCTCAATTCCTGCAGATACTGCTGGCGCTGGTCATAGTTTACAGGTCTGCGGTTATCTGGGTCTACTAAGCTAAGGTCCCAGAACTCGGTACCCTGGTATATGTCCGGCACACCGGGGCAGGTAAGCTTAAGTAGTGTCTGGCACAAAGAGTAAATAGAACCATAATAAGCCAGCTTTTTAAAGAAAGGCTTAAACTCCGCTATAAACTCTTCATCTTGCTGTAACAGCTTTTTAGCCAGCTTCTGTATTTTCTGCTCATACTCTATATTAGGATCAGCCCAGTTCGTTTTCCTTTTGGCTTCACGAAGTGCTTTCTGCATATAATCCTGTACGCGTTGCACCAGTGAATCATCTATGGCCATGTTATGCGGCATTACGCCTATAAGCGTCTGAAGAAGAAAGTACACATCGTTTGGTGAGGTATCGGGCACGAGTAACCTGCTTTTTTCTAGCCACCTGTAAGCCATGTTGTCCCAATCATTCGATAGCTCACTCAGTACATTGAGACGCATACGGGCATCTTCGCCTCGCTTCGTATCATGTGTGGCAGTGGCATTAATAGAATAAGGGGCAGCTTCTACTTTGTATTTCATCCGTTCATGAAACTGCTCTGGTTTCAGGTGAAATATGTCTGGGCTATTACCTACTTCGTTTAATGAGATAAGGCGGCTGTAGTTGTAGAAAGTGGTGTCTTCCACGCCTTTGGCAGCCAAAGGCCCGGTAAACTGCTGGCAACGCATGACGAAATACAGTTTGTTGTTTACCTGCTCTTCTGATTCATCTGCTGAAACTTCAAATAAAGAACGTAAGTACCTAAGTTGTTCCTTTGCATCCGGGGCTTTTTCAGCAGCCTGTTTAAAGGCTGTATCTATTACCTCTAGTGCCTCCTGCGAAAGTGGAAATTTATTGCCATAAATACGATATATCGGAAAGGTAACCAACAGCATTTCGAGTGCTTGCTGCCATTTGTCTCTCTTGTCATCTGATGGGATAAGTTGCCGTTGCTGAAGTACGCGCAACAGGTTCTGTAGTTCCCCATTCATGCGTGTGCGTAGCATGAACAGCTTCTTTTCAAACACCATTTCTTCATACTCCACTGTGGCATTTGGCACCAGGCGCTTATAAACCGTACTTAGCCGTTCTTTGCCAGTAGGGAATGTATACAAATTGCTTACCCATGCTAAAAAATCGTAACCGCTGTTCCCTTGTATAGGCCAGTAAACAGGCATGTTTTCCTCGCCCTCCAATATCTTCTCTACAACCAGGTACATATCCTCACCGGCCATTTCCCGAAGTCTCTCCAGGTATTGGTCCGGATCAAAAAGCCCGTCTACGTGGTCTACCCGAAGGCCTTGTACCAGTTTCTCGTCGCAAAGCTGCTTAATAAACCGATGGTAGTGCTCAAACACTTCTGGTCGCTCCATGCGCAGGCAGATCAGGTCATTTACTGTAAAGAACCTGCGGTAGTTGATGCGCTGCATACTGTCTTTCCAGTAACTAAGCTTGTACTGCTGCATGGCGAGTAGCCTTTGCATTTTTTCAGTAGAATTGCTTATTTCCTCTAACAGCTGTTTCAGCTTATCCTGTAATGCCTGTTGCTGGCTGAAGTGTTGGTACAATGATACTTTTAGACTTTCCCATTCCTGTACATCTACTTTTTCTACTTTAGAGAACTGCTCAATTTTGTGCAGTTGTTCAACCAATCCTGCTCTTTCGTCTTCAACGTCTGTGTTCTGCTTAAGCCGACTGATCAGGTAAGGATAGCTTTCGAGGCTGGCGGGGTATACATTATCGAAGTAGCTGATGATAAAGCCCTTTTCTCCAAAAGATACTTTTAATTGATTCTGTTCCAGTACATTTTCCAGCGGTTCTCCCAGAAAAGGCACCATTACCTGCCCCTCGAACTCTGGGTTCTTGAAGTCAATGTCAAAAAAAGTATAATAAAAAGACTGGGCTCCTTTCTCCAGCACGTCCATTAGCCAGACGTTGGAGGCATCAAAAGCCATGTGGTTTGGCACGATGTCCTGTAACCAGCTCATGTTGTTCTCTTGCAGTGTTTTGGCAATCTGCCGAAACTCTTCCAAAGTTCCAATCTCAGGGTTTATCTGCAAAGGGTCGGTAACGTCATAACCATGTTCGCTACCAGCGCGTGCAGTAAAAAAAGGAGAGGCATAAATAGTACTTACCCCTAGCTCTTTCAGATAAGGGATAAGCTCTTGCACCTGTTTCAGCTTAAACTTAGCTGATAGCTGCAGCCTGTATGTAACGTTAGGTATGTGCACCATATTTTATGCTTTTAGATTAAGCCAATTATAGAGTTCTTCAAATTTATGACACCATATAGCATAACTTTCTTGGCTATATTGCTTATACTTTTCGTAGACAGTTTCTTTCAAACGGAAAGCAGAATTTTGCGCCTGCCAGTACTCTGGTTCTATCGGAGATTCCTGCAGTACCTGCAACAGGTCAATGAGCCGTTGCATCAGCTTCAGGTTGTCTGGTTCCTTCTCCAGCCTTTTCATCATAGTGTCAACTGTCAGGGCTGCTGTAAACCGAAGGGTGCCTCGCTTCAGGTTTATCTGCATACGGGCAGCCTCCTGTAGCAAGTTTTTTATCTCCCGAACATCCGGTTCATTGGTGGACAGTGCCTGCTGAAATTTTTTATCATTAATGTAGCTTACTGTTAACTGTAACGGGCGTGGCAGTGGCATGTTCAACGATTTCATGGCAAGCATTAAAGGGTAGTTGTTGTCATAGAGTTGTTGAAACTCATACTCTACGCCTTGCAGTGTTTGCCCCAGTACCTGTGCCAGTATCTTATGCTGATCGTCTTTGAACAGGTGCCAGAAAGAATAGTTATGCGACTCAAAGTGCTTATCAAGTAACATGATGATTTCACTGGTGTTGCCTTTATCAAAAGCCTCTGATAGTTCCTGCTGCAGTTGATTGAATGCATTGTTGCCTATGTACTCCCGAACACCGCCAAACAACTGGTGCTCGCCCAGGTGAAGCACGCCAAAAGTAATTTTCTTTTCCTCCCAAGTAATGGCTGATTTGATGTTGGCAATTCCTGTCGCAAGCTTCTGACGACCAGCCTCCTGTAATTCATAATTTTCTGAGGTGGCTGTAAAGCTATAAACTTGCAGTTGTTCCGGGTACTCGGCAAACAGCGAAGACACAGCATAATGCGCACCAACACGAAGCAAGTCGATAATAGCTGGTTTTACAATTAAGTTATATGTTACACCTGCGTCGCCTCTTTCTTTTACGTTACTCTTAGCCTTTGATAACAGCTCTACAAAATGCGTTTCATAATCCTGACCACTAATTTCGTAGGCTAACTGCAGGGCACGTGCAGCATAATAAATATCCTGTACAGTTTCAATTCCGGTTACCTCGTCAAAAAACCACCCGCAACTGGTGTACATCAGCAAGGTATGGTACTGCATTTCCTGAAGCTTCAGAAATTTAGTTTCCTCCTCTGTGCTTAGGTTGTGTGATGTGTGGCTCTTGATAAAAGCTTTCACGTTATCTTCGGAGCGGTCCATAACAACTTGTATATAATCGTCACGGGTTGCCCAGGGATCTGCCGATAGTTGTTTCATCTCCTGCTCGTAAAGTGGAGCCAGCTGATCGCGAAGCCAGTCAAATGCATCACGTAGTGGGCCTCGCCACTCCTGGTTCCAGTTGGCATTACCTCCGGTGTTACAGCCGCAGTCGCTGCGCCAGCGTTCTACACCGTGCGCACAACTCCATGAAGTATCCTCTATTATCTCGGCTTCATAAAGGGGCGGGTGTTTTTCCAGGAATTCACCATAAATGGTTACAGTGGCCAGTTTTTCCTGCTCAATATGGTGCAAGGCAAAAGAAAGAGCCATCTCTCCAAACCGATGATGGTGCCCATAGGTTTCTCCATCTGTGGCAATATGCATAAGCTGTGGCTCATCCCTGTTTTGATCCAGCTGCCCCACCAGGCGGTTAGCAAACTCATCTCCTCTGTTTAGCAGTCCCTCAAAAGCAATCCCCTGCGATACAGGAGCATCATAAAAGAAAATAACAATGCTCCTGCCCGACGGAAGGTTACACAGGTAAGTACGCTTGGTATCAATGTTAGCACCTTCGGCATGATGCCATTCTTTTTCTCCAATTTTTCTAAAGCTTTTAGCCTGGTAAGGAGACAAAATGGTGTATTTAATACCATGCTCTGCCAATATTTCCAGCGTTTCTGTATTAGCAGCTGTTTCAGCCAGCCACATGCCCTCCGGATCTCGACCAAAGCGCTTTTTAAAATCGTACTTGCCCCATATTACCTGCGTGTGTTTATCACGGGTATTAGCTAGTGGCATTATAATGTGGTTATACACTTGTGCTACGGCGGAACCATGCCCTGAAAAACGGCTCTGGCTTTCTTTATCAGCAGCCAGTATGGCTTGGTAAGTGTCTGGTGCTTTTTTCTCCATCCACTCCAGCAGAGTAGGGCCAAAGTTGAAACTCATGTAGGCATAGTTGTTCATAATGTCTACAATGGTTCCCTCTTCGTCTAGTATGCGTGAGGCTGTGTTTCGGGCGTAGCTCTCGTCGGTGATGCGTTCATTCCAGTCATGATATGGTGCGGCAGACTCTTGCATCTCCACGTCGTTCAGCCAAGGGTTCTCACGGGGCGGTTGGTAAAAGTGCCCGTGAATACAGATATAATTGTGCATAATTAGCTTTTGCTCTGAAGAATAACTAGTGATTCGGGTTGCAGGGTAATAGAGCCGTTTTGCTGGTCAAAACTGTTATTGCCAGTTCCGGTACCTCCCCAGGTTGTATCTGCTGAATTCAGCAACACTTCCCATGAATCACCAATTTCTTTTTCTAAAGATGTCTCCTGTGCCTGATCATTCAGGTTGAACAAACAATATATAAATGGTTTCTGCCCGTAATGAATAAGGTGAAGTACCTTATGGTCTGAATCAAAAGAAGCCTTAAGATATTCTTTACTTGCTTTAGCCAGGGTAGGAGAAGTTTTTCTAAGGTTAATAAGCTTTTTGTAAAACTCTCTTAGCTTTTGTTGCTGTTCATTCTGTTTGTAACTGTGCTGTAATTTAGACTGCCGGAATGTTTCCTCCGATTGAGGATCTGGCGCTTCCCCTTTCCAGGCGAAAGCAGAGAATTCTGCTTTACGGCCTTTGCGTACGGCCTCTACCAGGTTTTCGTCGGTATGGCTAACAAAGTACAGAAAAGGGTTTTCTTCGCCGTACTCTTCCCCCATAAATAACATTGGAGTGAACGGCGACAGTAAGTACAGGCCTGCGGCAACTTTAAGCTTTTCAAAAGAGACTAGCTTGGTAAGGCGCTCACCTAACATCCGGTTACCAACCTGGTCATGGTTTTGTATACAAACTACAAATTGCTTTGCAGGGTTGGCAGTGGCATCAGTTCCAAGTGTTTTTTTGCGATGTTCAGAGTAAATGCCATTATATATAAACGAATGCTGTAACGCTTTTAGAAGGTGCTCTGGCTCTCCATAATCTTCATAATATCCTTCCCGTTCACCAGTTATTAGTGTGTGTGCCGCATGATGATAGTCGTCCATCCACTGAGCTGCCAGGCCAAAGCCTCCTTGCTCCATAGGGTTTAGCAACTTTACATCGTTAAGGTCGCTTTCTGCAATAAGTATATACTCCTGGCCTGTCTGTTCACCTAATTGCTCTACATGCTCCTGAAGTTCCTTTAGAAAATGCTTTGCTCCGGTATCCAGTATTGCATGTACGGCATCGAGCCGTAAGGCATCAATATGATAATCTCGGAGCCACATCAAGGCGTTCTGCAGGAAGAAGTTCCGCACGTGGTCTGAATGCGCATCATCAAAGTTTAAGGCTTGCCCCCAGGGAGTACTGTATTTCTTTGTAAAATAAGGGCCATAGTCGAACAGGTAATTTCCTTCCGGCCCCATGTGATTATACACCACATCCAGAATAACAGCTATGCCTTGCTGGTGGCAGGCATCCACTAAGCTTTTTAAAGCTTCCGGGCCACCATAGGAGTTTTGAGCGGCAAAAGGGTAAACGCCATCATAGCCCCAGTTGCGGCTGCCCGGAAACTGAGCAATAGGCATTATCTCAATAGCTGTAATACCTAAATCCTTTAGCTCCGGTAACTTTTTTTGCACCCCTTCAAAAGTGCCTTCCTCTGAAAAAGTACCTATATGCAGTTCATAAATAATGTACTGTTCCAGTGGTATGCCTTTCCAGTTTTTGTCCTGCCAGTTATAGGAACTGTGGTCCACTACTTCTGATGCTTCATGTACACTGTCTGGTTGTGACTGTGATGCCGGGTCTGGTCGTTGAAGATCCTTGCCCAGGTTATAAAAATAGCGTGTTCCTGGCGCTGCATCCTCGGCCAAACCTGTCCAGTAGCCGAATGCTTCGCGCTGTAGCGGTATTTTCCTTTTTTCTGGATGTACCAGTACAACTTCTACCTGCTCTGCCTCTGGTGCCCAAACAGTAAAAACCGTTCCTTTATCTCTAGTAAATTCTGCTCCAATCGATCTTGTTACTCCCATAAATTTCTGAAGTTTTCCAATTTGATTTTAACTAGGGAATGATAAAATAGGTTGTGCTTTTTTTAGGAAAATAAATAATTGGAATCGTGATATTTATATATATATTAGTGATAGTTAATATAGTGTTTGAATATAGCTTGCAACATATTCTAGTGCTACGTAGTAGTTATATAAATCTAATGTAAGGTTTACATATTAATGGAAGAACTGGAAGGAACAAATCGCGTTGTCATTGAAAATGTACAGCCACAGATAAACTGTGGTCAATACCCGGTAAAGCGTGTAGTGGGTGAGGAGTTGTTGGTAACTGCCGATATTTTTACCGATGGTCATGATGAAGTAAAAGCAGTTCTGGCGTATCGTCAGGTAGGCTCTGAAGAATGGCAGGAGGTGCCTATGGAGTTTATTAGTAACGACCGCTGGCAGGCTGCTTTTACGCTCGATACTATGGGGCGTTATGAATATACCATCAAAGGATGGGTAGACCACTTCTATACCTGGCAGAAAGGAGTCAAAAAGAAATTTGAAGCCAATCAGGATATAACTGTTGAGCTACAGATAGGGGCCCAGTTTCTGGAAGAGACGGCCGCATCTGCCGAACAGGATATCCAGGATCAGTTGCATGAGCGTGCTTTCTTTATGCGACATGGCAATGCTCCTGGCGAGGCTGTGACAATGGCAAACAGCACGGAAACAAGTGAGTTGATGCGAGTGAACAGCACACGTAAAAATGTAACGACTTATAATAAAATACTGCGGTTGAATGTGGAGCGTAAAAAGGCGCTATTCAGTGCGTGGTATGAGTTTTTTCCTCGGTCTGCAGCACAGGAAGCAGGTAAACACGGTACTTTTAAAGATTGCGAGCGACTGTTGCCCCGGATAGCCGAAATGGGCTTCGATACAATTTATCTTCCGCCAATACATCCTATAGGACGTGCTTTCAGAAAAGGTAAAAATAATGCTGTGACAGCTCAGCCTGGTGAACCTGGTTCACCATGGGCTATCGGCGCAGAGGAAGGAGGCCATAAAGCGATACTTCCGGAGCTAGGCACATTGGACGATTTTAAAGCTTTTGTAAATAAGGCCAAGGAACATGGTATTGAAGTGGCATTGGATTTTGCTATTCAGTGTTCTCCGGATCACCCATATGTAAAAGAGCACCCTCAGTGGTTTAAGTGGCGGCCGGATGGCACGGTACAGTATGCAGAAAATCCACCTAAAAAATATCAGGATGTTTTGCCAATAAACTTTGAAACAGAAGACTGGCAGAACCTGTGGCAGGAGCTTAAAAGTGTATTGTTACACTGGATAGAGCAAGGAGTAAATATTTTCAGGGTTGATAATCCGCATACCAAAGCTTTTGCTTTTTGGGAGTGGGTTATTGCAGAAATCCAGCAGGAACATCCACAAATTATATTCTTGTCTGAAGCCTTTACCCGCCCACGTGTAATGGAGCGCCTGGCAAAGATAGGCTTTACGCAGACTTATACGTACTACACCTGGCGAAACTCTGCAGAAGAACTAAGAGAGTATATGCAGGAGCTAACCCAGACGGAATTACGACAATATTACCGTCCGAACTTCTGGCCTAACACTCCAGACATTAACCCTGTTAGTTTGCAAGAAGGCGGGGAAGCGACACATATTACCCGTGTGGTTATGGCAGCTACTTTATCTTCTAACTATGGCTTATACGGGCCAGTGTACGAATATAATATTGCTACGCCGGTGCCTGGAAAAGAAGAGTATTTCGATTCTGAGAAATATGAAATAAAAAACTGGGACTGGGGCAAACTGACCAAGACGCGTGAGATTATTACCTTGATAAACAAGATCAGGAAAGTAAATCCTGCGTTGCAGACTACCTGGAACATAGCGTTTGGGGAAACTGATAACCAAGCCTTCTTTAGTTATGCGAAGTGGAATGATGATATGACCAATAAAATTTTCGTAGTGGTAAATCTTGATCCTAATAATACGCAGGCAGGCTGGATTAAAATGCCATTATGGAAATTGGGTCTTTCAGATAATGAACATTACCTGATGCACGACTTGCTTACTGAGCGTAAGTATACCTGGACAGGTGAGTGGAATTATGTGGAACTAAGGCCATATGATATGCCGGTGCATGTGTTCCGCATCGAAAGCCCGAACCCAGGAATGTAACAGTACCTAATGATACACAAAATTAACTGGCTGCTTTTAGTGGCCAGTGCAGAAAGATAAACCCTCTATAATCACAACCATCTATATGGCAGACGATAAAGATCTGATAGACGATAATATTCACTGGTACAAAGACGCCATTATTTATGAGCTGCACATAAAGGCTTTTAAAGATGGCAATGGAGACGGTATTGGTGACTTTAAGGGGCTAATGCAGAAGCTGGACTACCTGGAAGACCTGGGTGTGACAGCTATCTGGCTTTTGCCTTTTTACCCATCACCCTTACGTGACGACGGTTACGACATAGCTGATTACTTTAGCATTAACCCGTCATATGGAAACATGCAGGACTTTAAGCTTTTTGTAAAAGAAGCGCATCGGCGTGGGCTTAAAGTTATTACAGAGTTAGTGATCAACCATACATCCGATCAGCACCCCTGGTTCCAGCGGGCTCGTAATGCAAAAAAAGGCTCTAAATACAGAGACTTTTATGTGTGGAACGATAACCCGGATAAGTATAACGAGGTTCGCATTATCTTTACAGACTATGAGCCGTCAAACTGGACCTGGGACCCGGTGGCACAGCAATATTACTGGCACCGCTTCTTTTCTCACCAGCCTGACCTGAATTATGATAATCCGGCTGTTCAGAAAGAAGTTTTCAAGGTGCTGGATTACTGGTTTGACCTGGGAGTGGATGGATTCCGCCTGGATGCTGTTCCATATTTATTTGAACGAGAGGGTACAAACTGCGAAAACCTGCCGGAAACGCATGAGTTTTTGAAGAAGCTACGCGCGCACGTAGACAGTAAATATGAGGGCAAGCTGCTGTTGGCTGAGGCAAACATGTGGCCGGAAGACTCTGCTTCATACTTTGGCGATGGGGATGAGTGTCATATGAACTACCACTTCCCGATTATGCCGCGTCTCTTCATGTCGGTAAAGATGGAAGACCGTTACCCGATCATTGACATCTTTAACCAGACACCTGCCATACCGGAAACCTGCCAGTGGGCTATGTTCCTGCGTAACCATGATGAGCTTACGCTGGAGATGGTGACAGATGAGGAACGGGACTACATGTACAAAGTGTACACCAAAGACCCCTTAGCCCGGATTAATCTGGGTATTCGCCACCGCTTGGCTCCACTGCTGGGTAACGACCGTAACAAGATAGAACTGCTGAATGTGCTGCTCTTCTCAATGCGTGGTACACCAGTGGTATACTATGGCGACGAAATCGGTATGGGAGACAACTACTATCTTGGTGACCGGGATGGTGTGCGTACCCCAATGCAGTGGAATGATGACCGTAATGCAGGCTTTTCTACTGCCAACCCTCAACAACTGTACCTGCCTATTATCATAGACCCAGAGTATAAGTATGAGTCTGTTAACGTAGATACACAGAATCACAACAGTAGCTCTTTGCTCTGGTGGATGCGCCGAATAATTAATATGCGGAAGCATTATAAAGCATTCGGCCGTGGTAACATCAGGTTCCTAGCCCCAGCTAACTCTAAAGTACTGGCTTTTGTGCGCGAGTACGAGGATGAGACTATCTTAATCATAGCTAACTTATCTCGTTTTCCGGAAGCCGTTGAACTGGACCTGCAGGAGTTTAAAGGCAGAGTACCGGTAGAGGTCTTTAGCAAGAATAAATTCCCGGCTATAAAAGATGACTCTTATGTTTTAACAATGGGTTCGCACGGTTACTTCTGGTTAGAGCTGAAACCCGCAGAGGTGTCTACAGATTCTGAGCAGGATATCCAGAAACCAGCTTTCCAGCTTGGAACATTAAAAGCAGCCTTGGATGCAAAGACACTGAAAGAACTGGAAACAAGAGTTCTTCCACCTTATATTATTAATCGCCGTTGGTTTGGCGGTAAGGCGCGTACCATACAGCGAATGCAGGTATCTAACAATATACCTGTGCCTATGGGCAAGCAGAATGCTTCGCTTCTGTTTGTAGAAGTAAGCTATAACGAGGGGCTGCCAGAGGTGTATCAGTTACCGGTAGCATTTGCAACTGGTGAACAGGAGCAGGAACTGCGCGAGCAATGTCCTAATAGTGTGATAGCTCGTGTGACAATAGATGGGAAAGACGGTATATTGTATGATGCTCTTTACAGTGAGGACTTCCGTCAGACATTGCTTCAACTTATTGTAAAGCGTAGAAAGTTAAAGCAGGGCAATGCAGAACTGGTAGGGAACAGTAACCGGCATTTAGCTTCAGAGCTAAAGAATGTAGGGCAACCTGCATCTAAAATTCTTAGTGCTGAGCAAAGCAATTCTTCAATAGTGTATGGTAATAACTTCTTTATGAAGCTGTACCGTAAACTTGACAGAACTTTAAACCCGGATGTAGAGGTAGTACAGATGCTGACAGAGCGCCTGGGCTTCCCGAACGTGCCACGCTTTGTTGGAGCTATTGAACAGCATGAGCCGGGTAAACAGCCCATGGTGCTGGTTATGCTACAGGAGCAGGTTCCAAACCAGGGCGATGCCTGGAGTTACATGGAAGATGCCCTGAAGCGATTCTATGAACGCGTGCAGACGCAAACCGAAAAAGTTAAACTTAAAGCACCGATAGGCTCTCTTGCTAATCCATTGCCTTTTTCAGAGGTTCCGGATGAAGTACAGATGCAATTAGGCGGAGCTAGTGTAGAGCGGGTTGAACTGCTGGGGCAGCGTACTGCTGAAATGCACTTGGCTTTAGGCTCTGTTACCGATGATAAAGACTTTATACCAGAAGATTTTTCATTGCACTATCAGCGTTCCCTCTTTTCGTCTTTAACCTCTTTGGTGCGCAGTAACTTCGACAGTTTACAAAAGCATTTGCCAAACCTGCCGGAATCAGTGCGTGGCGAGGCAGAAGAAGTGCTGAATATGCGGGAAGATATTTTGGACCGTTTGAAGATGATTTTTGCCAGAAAAATTGATACTAAAAAAATACGTAACCATGGCGATTATCATTTAGGCCAGGTATTGTTTACTGGTAAAGATTTTTATATTATTGATTTTGAAGGAGAACCAGCAAGAAGCTTTAGCGAGCGAAGGCTAAAACGTTCTGCCCTGCGGGATGTGGCTGGTATGATTCGCTCTTTCCATTATGCGGCTTATAATGCCCTGTTCCTGCAAGCTGGCTTGCGCAAGGAAGACACAGAGTATCTGGAGCAATGGGCAGAACAGTGGTATCATTATGCCAGCGGGTTCTTTATGCATACATACCTGGGTAAAACAAGAGGTACAGGCATAGTGCCTGCCAGCGAGGAAGACTTTGAAATACTTATGCAGACCTTCCTGCTGGAAAAAGCAATTTATGAACTCGGATATGAATTGAACAATCGTCCGGATTGGGTACTTATCCCGATTAGAGGCATTAAATACATCATGAGGAAGTATAAGAATGGCTAAAAAGAAAGAAAGTACAGCAAACAATAACGAGGAAACTCCTAAAGCAATGGCAAAGACTACTAAAGCTAAAGGCTCAGCAAAGTCTGCTGCCAAGGAAGAGACTGCTCCAGAAGCAACTCTGGGGGGCGCTTCTACAGAGGAAGCAGCACCTAAAAAAGCTACAGGCAGAACCAGAAAAAAGGCTACGGAAACTTCTGAAGCTGCTTCTGTACAATCCTCTGATGAAGCAGCGGCCACTAAGCCCAAGAGAGGAAGAGCCAAGAAAACAGAAGAGGCAAGTCCTGTTGCTGAATCCGAGGCTACTCCTGCTCCAAAGCGGGGCAGATCCCGTAAAACAGTAGCTCCAATGGATGAGTCTACACCAGACCCAGAGACAGTTTCATCACCTATAAGTGCCCCTGTTGCTGATGAGTCAGAAAACCCTGCAACAGGTAAAAGAACGGAAGAACAGCCACAGGAAAGTACTGCGGAAACAACTTATACGGAACAGGTAGAGGCACTGGAAACTGTGCCTGCTATAGAGTCCGGATCTGAAGGAGACAAACAACAAATGGTTTATTACAATATTAGCCGCTTTACTGAATTTGATATTTATCTTTTCAGAGAAGGCAGGCACTTTAATTTATATGATAAGTTCGGCTCTCACCTGATGGAGCATGAAGGGCAGCAGGGTGCATACTTTGCTGTCTGGGCCCCAAATGCAGAACAGGTATCTGTAATGGGAGACTTTAACGGGTGGAACCGAGAAACGCACCAACTACAGGTTCGCTCTGATGAGTCTGGTATTTGGGAAGGATTTATACCTGGTGTGCAGGCAGGAATGCTTTATAAGTATCATATCAGATCACGCTTTAACTTCTTCCATGTAGAAAAGAGCGATCCGTTCTCCTTTAGCCGAGAGGTGCCGCCTCAGACAGCCTCTGTTGTTTGTGACCTGAACTATGGTTGGCAGGATAGTACCTGGCTGAACCAGCGTAAAGAGCTAAATGGGCAGCCGCAACCATATTCTGTTTATGAGCTGCATGCCGGCTCCTGGCGTCGCAAACCAGAGGAAGATAACCGCCCACTCACGTATCGTGAACTGGCAGAGGAACTGCCACAGTATGTGCGTGACCTTGGCTTTACACATGTTGAATTTATGCCTGTGATGCACCATCCATTTGGTGGCTCATGGGGTTACCAGATTACAGGTTACTTTGCCGCCGGAAGTAATCTAGGGTCACCGCAAGACCTGATGTATCTGGTTGAGGCATTGCATCAGCATGGAGTCGGTGTTATCCTGGATTGGGTGCCTTCACACTTTCCATCAGATGAAAACGGCTTGGTTTATTTTGATGGTACACACCTGTATGAGCACGCAGATCCACGCAAAGGCTACCACCCGGACTGGAACAGCTATATCTTTAACTATGGAAGGAATGAAGTACGTTCCTTCCTGATAAGCAATGCCTTATTCTGGTTGGATAAATACCATGTTGATGGTTTGCGTGTAGATGCAGTTGCTTCTATGCTTTACCTTGACTACAGCCGTAAAGAAGGTGAATGGATACCGAATGAGTACGGAGGCCGGGAAAATCTGGAGGCCATCACTTTTATCAAGGATTTCAATTATGCTGTGCATGAGCGTTTCCCTGATGTACAGACAATTGCAGAAGAGTCCACAGCATGGCCTGGCGTAACTGCTCCAGTTGATCAGGGTGGATTAGGCTTTGACATGAAGTGGATGATGGGCTGGATGCATGATACTTTAGATTATTTCTCGAAGGACCCTGTATATCGTAAGCACCACCAGGGAGAGATTACCTTTAGTATGGTATATGCTTTTTCTGAGCGTTTTATGCTGCCGCTTTCTCATGATGAGGTGGTATATGGTAAACACTCTCTGATCTATAAAATGCCAGGTGATGAATGGCAGCGATTTGCTAATCTGCGTACATTGTATGGTTATATGTTTGCTCACCCGGGTGCTAAATTGTTATTTATGGGAGCAGAGATAGCACAGACCAGCGAATGGAACCACGACAGTAGCCTAGAATGGCATTTGTTACAGTATGGGTTCCATAGTGGAATGCAGGAACTGATACGAGATTTGAACATGTGCTATAGGCAGGAGCAAAGCATGTACACGTACAGCTTTGATGATCGTGGCTTTGAATGGGGAGATTTTCAGGACGCGCACAACAGTGTCATGAGCTTCCTGCGTAAAGGTAGTGACCCGGAAGAAGTAATGCTTGTTGTCTGTAACTTTACTCCTATGATGCACCACCATTACCGTTTAGGTGTGCCAATGGCAGGTAAATGGGTAGAAGTAATAAACACTGACCTTGCCAAATATGGAGGAAGTGATGTGTATAATCTCGAACCGCCTGTATCGGTGCCAGAACCACTGCACGGTAGAGATTACTCTATAGAGTTACGATTACCTCCGCTGTCAGTAGTTTGGTTAAAATACCAGCGCAATTCAGACATGCCTTTTGAGGCTGGGCTTGAGTAAAATTAAAAAAGCTTAATGAATGTGAACGGAGCACTGTCTGGCAGGATAGTGTTCCGTTTTTTTGATAGGCAGTAGTTTGCTTGGAAAGAGAAAGGAACGGTTAACCATATTGTCCTAACGAGAGAACTATTAAAGGTTACTTCCCTTTCCGTAAAGGAAAAAACTTTTTGAATGTTGTGCTGCGTTCCGATCCAGAGAGAGCTACATCTGAAACAGAGCGAACATCTTCTACAGAGTAAAACGCTTGTGGGTTATAGTCACGAATAATTCCCAGCACATGATCGAGTTTCTTTCGCTTTACAATCATGAACAGCAGGTTAACTTTACCGCGTGTGCCACGTGCATCTACACAGGTGAGGCGGTAGCCATGGCCCGTGAGGCGTTTAATCAGGTTGTCAGCTGGTTCTACCGTAATAACACGTACTACCATTTGCCCTAGAGCCAGTTTCTGCTCAATTTGTAATCCCAGGAAATTACCTGTGGCAAAGCCTCCAGCCCAGGTAAGAAGCGAAATTACTTAGATTCTGCATAACCTGTGTAATAGCCACTAACCAGATTAAGACTTCCACGAAGCCAAGTAAAGGAGCAACCAGCTTATCTCCTCTGGAAACAAACACTATGCGCAAGGTACCTAGAGTGACATCCATGATACGAGCCATAAAGATAAGAATAGGGATAATCACCCACTCTACAATACGAGGGTCTAGTCCTTCAAAATAGTTCATTGTTTCCTTTGCTTTGCTGGCGCTGTGAGACACCATATTACTTCTCTAGCTGTGGTACTGAAAGGATATGGTAGTTTCGCAAAGGCGCCCACAGGTCATATTGATTTATGCTTTTGATTATTTCCCATTAGAATTTTGGGTGGAAATCTTTGCTAATTGCTTCACAGCATCTCCGGTAAATTCAGCGCGGGTACGCGGAAGCGATTCAGGGTAATTCTGTTGTATGAACTTAATCATTTTCTCGCGTACCAGGCACCTCAGGTCAAACGCAATACTAGAGTTGTTAGCGCTTACCAGGAGCCGCAGCTCCAGTGTTCGTTCTTTGGCTTCTGTAACCTGAAGTACCGATACGCGCTTGTCCCAAAGATCCGTTTCAGCAAGAATGCGATCAAACTCTTTGCGAAGGGCATCCAGCGGTATACTATAATCAGTATAAAGGAAAACAGTACCGAGTAAGTCGGAGCCGGTGCGGGTCCAGTTCTGGAAAGGTTTTTCAATAAAATAATTAAGTGGGAGTACCAGGCGGCGGCTGTCCCATATCTTTAGAACAACATAAGTTAATGTGATTTCTTCTACACGACCCCACTCACCTTCTACTACCAGCACATCATCCAGACGTATGGGTTGTGTAAAAGCTACTTGTAGCCCTGCCAGTAAGTTTGCAATAGAGCGTTGGGCAGCTAAACCAACTACAATACCAGCCACCCCTGCAGATGTAAGTAAACCAGTTCCAAGAGTTCTGACAGACTCAAAGCTGAAAAGAATAAGAGAGATAGCTACAAACACGATTAAGATAACAGCCAGTTTTTTTATAAACTGCACCTGGGTGTACAGCTTTCGCTCTTTATAGTTATCTGGCTTTTCTACCTGAAACTTGTCTTTAACTATATCCAGCACAACATTTGTTAGCTGTACCAGAACCCAGGCGAAAGTGGCAATGTTCAGTATCTCTGCAACCCGCCTTAGGAAAAAAATAGTACCTGTAGAAAACGGTATGGCCGGAAGAGCCATAGACACAAACAGTAGCGGTATAAAAAGTGACAATGGCCCGTTAAGGTGTCGGGTAAGTGAACGAATCAGTTGAGGGTCGGTATGCCGGTTGTAAAAATCCAGCAGCTTAAAAACTAGAAACTTAACCAGAATGCCCAAAAGTATGGCTGCAATGAAAATGGCGATGCCTATAAAAAAATCGTTAAACCGGCTAATATAATCTATTATGTTGTCCATGTAAATTGCACATTTTTGTTTAAAAGCAGGTAAAATTAAGTTAGCAGACAAATGCTTTAATAATCATGGAAACGTACCTCAATTTTAAGGTAATGGTTGTAGTTTATCAACTAATTCATCAGAAAGTTGACTTCAGACGTGTTTTATTACATAAATTTATATAAATTCATAACGTTAGTAACACGTTTACGTAACTGTAGATATAAAATTGTGTCCAACTTAAAAGATATATCTAACTAAGTTAATAAATATAAAACATACTAGATTCAGACTTTATGGGCAGGACAAATGGACTCCCACTCCAGATGGAATGCTACACGACGCCTGAGTAAAAATTACCAAAGCAAATGGCAAAACTGATCATCGTATCAAATAGACTTCCTGTTAAGCTGCAAGAGAAAGACGGAGAGCTTACTTATAAAGCGAGTGAGGGTGGATTGGCTACGGGCTTGGGCTCTATCTATAAGAAAAAAGACAACCTTTGGATTGGATGGCCAGGCTTGGTAGTGGATGATCCTGATAAACAGAGTAAGATTGTAGAAGACTTAAAGGATGAGAACATGCATCCTGTTTTTTTGACTGAATCTGAAATCAAAGAATTTTACGAGGGCTTTAGCAATGAAACGCTGTGGCCTACTTTCCATTATTTTTCGCAGTACGCCATTTATGATCAGGACCTTTGGGAAACTTATGTAGAAGTTAACCAGAAGTACTGCGATGAAATTGTAAGGCAGGCAGGCCCTGATGACACTATTTGGGTGCATGACTATCAATTGCTGTTGTTGCCTTCCATGTTGCGAGAGAAGCTGCCCGATAGCACCATTGGTTTCTTTCAGCATATTCCTTTCCCGTCTTATGAAGTTTTCCGTTTGTTGCCATGGCGTAAACAGATACTGGAAGGCATGCTTGGAGCTGACCTAGTAGGTTTCCATACATACGATGATATGCGTCACTTCCTGAGTTCGGTAAACCGTATTACTGGGTATGGCAGTATGCATGGGTGGATTTACACCAATACACGGTCTTTGTTGGTAGACTCTTTTCCGATGGGCATTGATTATGAAAAATATGCTAGAACGGCTGAACTGGAAGAAGTCAAAAAGAGGGAGCGCATTTACCGGAACCACATATCTTCAGAGAAAATTATCATTTCTATTGACCGCTTAGACTATTCTAAAGGTATTCCGCAACGCCTGATGGCTTTTGATTTGTTCCTGGAAAAATATCCTGAGTTTCATGAGAAAGTAACTTTGGTTGTGCAGGTTGTTCCATCAAGAGATACAGTCGATCAGTATAAAGAGCTGAAGGAAGAAATTGAAGAGCTTGTGGGTCGTATTAACGGTAAGTACAGCACCATGAACTGGAACCCATTGCAGTACTTCTACCGCTCTTATCCGTTGGAGACTATTTCTGCTTTTTACCGTATGGCAGATATTGCGCTGGTAACACCCATGCGCGATGGTATGAACCTAGTGTGCAAGGAGTATGTAGCCAGTAGGTATGAGCAGAAAGGTGTATTGATTCTGAGCGAAATGGCCGGTGCTTCTAAAGAACTTTCTGATGCCTTACTAATTAACCCGAACGATATTAACCAGATTGTAGAGGCGCTGCACCGGGCTGTTACTATGCCTGAAGAGGAGCAGAAAGTGCATATGACAAGTATGCAGGATACGCTGAAACGATATAATATTCACCATTGGGTAACTATGTTTATGGACAGGTTATCTTATGTAAAGATTAAGCAGTTGTCTCTGGCAACAAGCTATCTCGATGAGGCTACTTTCCAGGAGATGAGCGATTCTTACGAATCTGCCAGTTCCCGCCTGTTTTTCTTAGAGTACGATGGCGGCCTGATAGATTATAAGACGAAGCCTTTGATGGCTCGCCCTGATGATGAATTGATGGAGCTTCTGGAGAACCTTAGCGGCGACCCTAGAAACAGAGTAGTTGTGATAAGCAGTCGTGAAAAGGCAACCATGCAGGACTGGGTAGGGCATATGAATATCGATATCATAGCTGAACATGGAGTCTGGATTAAACAGCGTAATGCTGGCTGGCAAACCGTAGGAAGCATGATAAACGATTGGAAGAACGACATCCGGTTAATCCTGGACCTTTACGTGGATCGTACACCAGGTTCTTTCATAGAAGAAAAAGATTATTCACTGGTGTGGCATTATCGTAAAGTAGAAACCGGCTTAGGTGATTTGCGTGCCCGTGAACTGGTAAGCCACCTTAACTTCCTGGCAACAAACAGTAACCTACAGGTACTGGATGGGCAGATGGCTGTGGAGGTAAAAGCTCAGGAGATAAGTAAAGGGAAAGCCTCCAGTGTATGGCTGAAGAAGTATCCGCATGAGTTTGTATTGGCTATAGGCGACGATTGGGGCGATGAGGATATCTTCAAAGCAATGCCTCGCGAAGCTTATACTGTTAAAATCGGTAATGCTTATTCTGTTGCTAAATACCACCTGGATACTTCTGACGAGGCGCGTAACATGCTTAATAAGCTGGTACAAAACCATAAAAAGTCAGAGCAGTCTTCCGGAGGAGCTTTAATGACTGGATAATCTGAAGATAAGCTTAAAAATAAAAAAAGCGGTCAGTACATTACACTGACCGCTTTTTTTATGAAGAAAGTGAGTTATGTTAGAGCTGATCTAACATGTGAATGTAATTTATCTTAGCTTAACAAAGGAATTAAAAGGCTTTCTCCCTAAAAGAACTTTGTACTGTTTTGAGTGTCAAAACAAAGAGCCACTCGTTGTCCCTGATTTATTCTCTGCCTGCTTAGGCTTTTGTGGGGCTTCACAGTTTTCTTCGTTAAATACCTGGTCAATTGCTTTTTCGGCATGACGGAGTTTATCTTTGCAGAGCTTTATCAATTGAGAAGAACGTTGTACCTTTTGTGTTAGCTCATCTACATCTACTGCGTCATTTTCAATAGCACGTAAAATTTCTTCCAACTCCTGCGTTGCTTCCCTATAGGTCATGCTGTTTATATCTTTATTCGGCATCTTTATCAATATTTACAATCATACTATGGAGCGTGCCGTTTTGCATCTTAGTCTCAATCACGTCTCCTTCTTTTACCTGATTTATACTTTTAATTATCTTTCCGTTAACGAGTGTCAGTGTAAAGCCCCGCAACAGTAGCTTTTCAGGGTCGTTTGCCTGAATGCTTAGTTCGAGCAGGTTTAGCCGATGCTTTTCTGCCTGAAGCTTGTTATTGGTATTAAACTGTAATTTATCACTGCGTTTAGAGAACAGCAACTGTTCTCTTTTTTGTTTGTCTTTTGCTTCGGTCTCTACACAATGCACTAGGTGGTTAAGCTCATGCTCTTTTGAGTGTAGGTAACGCTGGCTTTTCCCTTCCACACATACCGACAGCTCATTCAGCTGTATTTCCCTTTGGTGGAGTAAATCTTTAGTTAAAGATTTAACATCACGCTCCAAGTCGCTTACCAGGTGTTTCTGCATATCAAGGTAAGCTTTAGGCTTCATTAAAAAGCCTCGGGACAGTTGCTCTAGTTTTTCACGACCTGCCTGCAGGTAATCTTTTGTAAGGTTTGATAGTTTCAGACTCAGGCGTTCCAGTTTATCGTCTGTAACCTTAAGTTGCTGGGCAGAAAACATCCTGATGCTATCATACAGTCCTTCTACATGCTCCTCAGCCGATCTAAACCGATCGATTAAGAAGTTGGCAACAGCTGTTGGTGTTTTAAGTCGTGTATGTGCCACCAGATCAGCTATGCTTTCGTCACGCTCATGGCCTATGCCGGTTAGCACAGGCAGAGGAGAGTGCCCAATGGCTGCTGCAATAGTATAGTCATCAAAACAACTTAAGTCTGTCTGTGAACCACCGCCTCTGATCATGACAATAGCATCAAAGCTATCCTGATGTTTAGCTATCAGTGTCATGGCTTTGTTTACTGAGGCAGGTGCTTCATTTCCTTGAACAGTGGCTGGAAAAAGTGTCGTTTCAAAAGTGTACCCAAAAGCGTTGTTCTGCAGTTGGTGTATAAAGTCCTGATATCCTGCAGCGGTTGCTGACGAAACAACAGCAAGGCGCTGTGGTACTAAAACCAGATCCTGCTCTTTATTTGCCTGCAGCAAGCCCTCCGTCTCCAGTCGTTTCAGAGTTTCCTGCCGCTGCCTTGCCAGGTCACCTAAAGTATAGTTAGGGTCTATGTTCACAATGTCAAGGCTCAGGCCATAAAGCTCATGAAACCTTACATTTGCCTGGAAGAGTATTTTTAAACCAGCTTTTAATGGTTGGCCGGTTTTCTCCTCAAAGTATCGGCTCAGCATCTGAAAGCGAGCACTCCAAATAGTAGCTCTTGCCTGCGCCAGCATCTGCCCCTTCGGGTCATCTCCCTTGTCAACCAGGGTTAGATAACAATGACCTTTGCGTCTGTCGGGCGAAACCTGAGCTACTTCGGCTACTACCCAGTAACTTTCAGGAAAAGCGAGCTCTAGTTCCTCCCGAATCTGCTGGTGCAGTTCATGAAGCGACAACGGAGTCTGAAACTCCTCCTTTACTGTTGTTTGCCTGAAAAAAAGCTGGGCCATGTGGTCTCGTAAAATCAGAATGGTGCCAATTGCAAGAGCTATAGTGACTTATTCTCTTCAATCAGAATTCGAAGATAAGCTTTTGCCAACTTAGCGCAAAGAGGGAATGGGTGGGTTTTTTAATAATTTTTAAATAGCTATAGATATATATGCTTTTCTGCCAGTACTTTACTAATTATAGAAGCGTTCATACACCTGTTGTTTTATTGCGGTTGCCATCTCTGCTAGCTTTTCGTTTGTTGCGACAGTGGGTTTTGACATCAGGTAAAGTGGTACTGGTTGCGCACTTGGCTCGTAAGGTGGTTGGTAATAGTCATATTGATCATAAAGTACAAAACCAAGACTTTTATAAAACTGAATTCGTTTCAGAGATAGCCCATCGACAGGGCGCTCCACTTCCAGTACTACAGTTTCTTCTGACTGACGTAGCAACCAAGTTACAGCTTCTTTTCCAATGCCTCTTCCTCTTTGCTCTGGTGTTATTGTCAAGTGCTCCAGGTAAAGGAACCCATTTAGTTGCCAATGTACAGATAGCCCTACTATATGCCCCTCTGCACTTATAGTATGGAAACTCATCTCTGGTACCTGAAGCATTTTCAAAAGCTGATTAAATTTTCTGCGCTCTTTTTCTGGGAAAGCAGTCTCATATAGCTTTTGCAGTACATGTAAACTATTTAACTTGTTGTTTCTGATTAGTTGGAAACTGAGCGGCATATAAGGTTAAAGCTGTTTTAAGCAATTCACATAGATATTCTTTAGAAAGCATAAGAAGAATTTTAATTAATATATGTGATGATAAGAGAGGTGACACAACAATCCTGTCTATTCTTCCTGCCTATAACCAATTCTCCTCGACTTCTTTTCCCAGTTGTCGCGTGCCCACTTTTGTAAGTCTGCTATATTGTCCATTTCATCTACAATTTCGAGACCCAGTAGTGTTTCTATAATGTCTTCCATGGTTACAATGCCCGCTGTACCACCATATTCATCTACTACCAGGGCAATGTGCTCCTGCTTTTCAATAAGATTATTAAATACAGTCGGGATAGGCGTATACTCCGGAACTACCTGAATGCTGCGGCATATCTTTTTCAAAGGCTGACTTCCCTCATTTTGTATAAGTTTATACATAACTTCATCTTTTAAAACATAGCCTGTAATTTCATCCAGTGTACCGGAGTAAACAGGAATACGGGAGAAGGTTAATGTTGGAAACTCTTTAAAAAAAGTAACAATAGAAGTGTTTTCCTGCGCAGCGACTATTACAGTGCGGGGAGTCATAATATGGTGTACCTGAATATTGTTAAAGCGCAAAATATTGCGGATAATCTGTGACTCACTTTTTTTGAATATTCCTTCTTTGATTCCTATTTCTGCCATTGCCACAAAATCAGCCCTGCTCAGCACGCTACGTTCCTTGTCTTTCTTAAGCCATTTTGTAATAAACTGTGAGAACATAATAATAGGGTACAGGGGCGAGTAAATAAGTACCTTCAGCACACGTACTGAAGCAGGAGCTAACTGCTGCCAATAGTTGGCTCCTATGGTTTTGGGTATTATCTCAGAAAAGATAAGGATGATAATGGTAAGTAAGGCAGATGTAAGCGATAAATAAGCCTCTCCCCATATTTTTTGTGCCTGGGCGCCCACTCCGGCCGCTCCTATTGTATGTGCAAAGGTGTTAAGGGTTAGTATGGCAGCAAGGGGCTTGTCTACATTGTCCTTAAACTGCTTTAGGGTTGTGCCCAAGCCAGGGTTGTTCTGGCTTAAGATACTTACATAAGAGGGTGTTATGCTCAAAAGTACAGCTTCTAATACAGAACAGGTAAAAGAAAAGAACAAAGCGATTAATAAGTATAATAGGAGTAAACCCATGCCTTCTAGTATCTATGTAACATATATCGCCTGCATAAGGTGAGGTACTGGTTCCTTATAGCAGCTTTAAAATAAACGCTTCATGTTAGGCAGGGGTTGTAAACATCTATCTAAACATAACAGGTGATTTTAAGTACAGTAAATATGCTGTATAAGTTAACATGAACGCTGCTTTAAACAACAACTGTTAATGCTTTAGCCAAGAATAGATATTTCAATGAAGATAATAGAATGCCCACGTGATGCTATGCAGGGGCGTAAAGAGTTTATTCCTACCGAGAGGAAAATAGCTTATATTAATCAATTGTTACAGGTGGGCTTCGATACCATCGACTTTGGCAGTTTTGTTTCGCCGAAAGCTGTACCTCAGATGAGTGACACTAGTGAAGTGTTGGCTAATTTAGACTTGAATGAGACTCCTTCTAAGCTATTAGCTATCGTAGCTAATATCCGCGGGGCTGAAGAGGCGGTGCAGTATAGAAAAATATCCTATATAGGGTTTCCGTTGTCCGTATCAGAAACATTTCAGCAGCGCAATACCAATAAAAGCATAGCAGAGGCAATCGTGCAACTGGAGAAAATACAGAATATCTGTTTAAGGCACAATAAAACACTGGTGACCTACCTTTCTATGTGCTTCGGAAATCCTTATGGCGATCCTTGGAGTGCTGAAGCGGTAATAAAGTACATTGAAGAACTGCATCAGCTAGGGGTAGAGACAGTATCCTTGTCGGATACTGTTGGGATGGCTGACCCAGCTAGTGTTTCTTACCTTTTCCGGCATATTATACCAGCTTATGAAAGTATAGAGTTCGGTGTACATTTACATACTACGCCCACAGGGTGGCAAGATAAAATTGAGGCTGCTTACAAAGCCGGTTGCCATCGTTTCGACGGAGCTGTACGAGGATTTGGAGGCTGCCCTATGGCTAAGGATAAACTTGTTGGAAATGTGGCTACCGAAAATTTGATCAGTTACTTAGAAAATAATGGCGTAAATTTGAACCTTAACAAAGAGGCGTTTCAGCAGGTAATGGCACTGTCTGGCGCAGTATTTTCTTAATTATGGCAAGCAGAAGAATTATAGATATTTTCATCCCATGTTTTGTAGATCAGCTTTTCCCGGAAACGGGGATGAATATGGTAAAGGTGTTGGAGAAGCTGGGGTGTGAAGTTAATTATAACCCTAACCAAACCTGCTGCGGACAGCCTGCCTTTAATGCAGGTTTTTTTGACGAAGCCAAAGAGGTAGCTAATAAGTTTTTAGAAGATTTCTCGAATGAAACCTCACATTATATAGTAGCACCCTCTGCTTCCTGTGTTGGAATGGTCCGAAATGCTTATCAGGATATTTTTGTAAAATCGTCGAACCTAGTGCGGTACCGTTCTATGCAAAGAAAAGTATACGAATTTACGGAGTTTCTGACGGATGTGTTAGGAGTAACGGAAGTATCAGGTGCTATATTAAGAGGTAAATTTACTTATCATGATTCCTGTAGTGCCCTTCGGGAGTGCGGTATAAAGGCTGGTCCGCGTGCCTTATTGCAAGGTGTGAAAGGACTGGAACTTGTAGAGATGGAGGATAGTGAAACCTGTTGCGGGTTTGGTGGAACCTTTGCAGTTAAGTTTGAGGCTATCTCGTCAGCAATGGCCGAACAGAAAGTGGATAATGCCTTGGCTACAGGAGCTGATTTTATTGTTTCTACAGACAGCAGTTGCCTGATGCATTTAGAGGCATATATACAGAGACAGAAGAAACCAATTAAAACCATGCACATTGCAGATGTGCTGGCCAGTGGCTGGTAAGAATTTAACAGTGGTTATAAAAGCCCAGCTATTAGATAAAATAGCTGGGCTTTTTTTCTTAACGGTTGATAAAGTAACTAAAATCAAATGAGAGTGAGCTAGATCGCAAATTCATTTCTACAAAATTACTAGTTTCCTTATAATTAGCGTCTCTGTACTTTGTTTTACTGTGGGTATAATTTAAATAGCCAAAAGATACTCCTAATCCAAATCTTTTACTAGGAAAGAACATAATACCTGGCACAACTCCAACTCCAAAAGATGTCGTGGTAGTTCTTTCATTCTGATTAGTAGTAAAACTTTCTGATTTGCTAAAAGTTTGTCCACCAAAAATAGATACTCTATCTGTTATAAAAAGGCGATCTGAGAGTGACCAATATTTTGTTAAGTAAGACGAAATACTATAACTGTGATATTGACCTGTCCATGTTTTTGTATTGCTTGAATCTTTGTTAATTGTTCTATCATAAGTATAGCTAGGGCTAATTCCTATTTCAAGCCTGTCCTTTACAAAAAACCTACTCTGGGTGCTATTCCTAGTCTGATGTAAGTTCCTTTGTTATAAACATCTTCATAATCCGTAGAGCCTGCATTAAAATTCATTCCTCCTGAAAATACTTTTGTACCCTCGGATGTTTGTGCAAAGGCCCCTGTACCAAGTATGGCCAGTACTGCTGTTACTAGAAGTTTCTTCATGTTTGTTCTTAGCTTATTTGAAACAATAAAGTTTAAACATACATACTATATAATATAATAAATATATTATATAGTAAAGATTTTTGCTAAGTAATAAACCTTAAACCTATTGTCAGTCTTATAAAAGGTTTAAGGTTTATTACTTAGCAGCTTCGTTCAAAGTGGTATTTGGAAGAATAAACACCCAATTACATAGCAGATTTGCTACACAAGTTCAAAGAGTCCGTATCACAAGTTAAACGACTCAACAGCTGTTTGGCATAAAGAGAAAGTTTAGGGTTGGTTGGCTTCTCTGCATTTGCTAAATATTCTTTCAGATGGAAAGAAATCAGAGAAAACTGATGTAGTCGTTATAATTTATGGTGAGGTCACTCTTTTTGGGTGCTGGAGTGGCCTCTACCATAAAGTTTGAAGCATTCCTTCCTATTAATGAACGGGTTCGCAACCTATCTTTTACATTAGTGCCCGGTGCTACAAAACAATCCATAAATTTTTCTCCATTTGCAATATTCAATCTCTTTAGACTGCGTATATCAGCCAAAAATTGATTATGGATAAAGGAAAAAGATTGCATCAACTGTGTTTTCTGTTTCTGCTGATGTTTGTTACGATAAACCAGGTAAGGGCGCAGGAGCAGGTTGAGAAAATGGAGACAGATAGGCCTGATCAGACAGAAGCATCAACAGTGGTTCCAAAAGGAATACTGCAAATTGAAGCAGGTTATCTATTTCAGAAAAACAGGCAGAATAACATTGAATATAAAACACATGCGTATCCTGCAGCCCTTTTTCGTGTTGGCTTGCTTGGTAGGGTGGAGCTTCGTGTGCAAAGTGCTCTGAAAGATTCTGTGATAGAAAATAGCATTCGCAGAAAATTAAAAGGTTTAGGACCACTAAGTGTAGGCACAAAAGTGAAGCTTTGGGAGGAGCAGGGCTTTCGCCCGGAAGCGGCATTACTGCTGATGGTAGCTTTACCTGTAGGAAACAGCGCTTTTCGCCCTGACAAGGCAGAACCTCAGTTTCGGTTAGCGCTAAAAAATAGCCTTACCGAAACTTTAGATATTAATTATAACCTGGCTTACAGTTGGGTAGAAGGTAACCATGAGCCTGCTTACTCCATAAATCTTAACAATGAATTCAGTGATAAATTTTCGGTTTTTATAGAAGCTTTTGGTAGCAAAGAGGAGGGAGAAAAGGCAGAACATCAGGCGGATGCCGGAGTGCTGTTTTTCCCTTTGCCTAACCTGCAATTTAATGCCGCTGTTGGCTTTAGCTTGTACAAAGCTGCGCCTGATTATTTTATAACCACTGGCTTAGCAGTGCGGCTGCCGAGGTAAATATTTCTTAGTAGATTATGTCAAGCGATACTAATAACCGCCCGTTGCGGGAGTCTCTGGAGGAATATGCCCGTGGAATTGCCGGAGGTTTATTGTTTAGTTTTCCGCTGCTCTATACCATAGAAGTGTGGAGGGCTAGCTTTATTGCCACACCTTTTGAGCTTATGTTGCTGGTGTTAAGCACTTTTTTGTTGCACTTAGGTTATAATCGCTTTCCCGGCATGCACCCTGGTGCATCATGGCGAAGTGCAATATCAGCAGATGTGCAGATCCCTTTCTGTCCTAAAGAGTCATCGAGAGAAAGAGGTAGCTTTTACAAAAAGCTTAAGTGAGGCAGATACCATTGTAGCTAGGGTCGTAAGCTACAAAAAACCGTAATTGAATATTAGTAGTTTTTTCGTTTAGAAGATATTGCAAGTTTATGACTAAGAGAAAAGTATCTGATCGTTATGAAAATAAGAAGGAAGCACCTGTTGCGAAAGGCAAAGTGCTTGCTATTGGAGGAAAAGAAGACAAAGGAACGAATGAGCTAAAAGAAGAACAAAGGAGGAACAAAAGCTTTATTACTGAAGAAATACTGAAGAGATTCGTAAGTGAGCTAAAAGGTGATAACCCTATGGTTGCTGTTGTGCCTACGGCTTCTTCCATACCCGATGAAATGGCCAAAGACTATGAAGAAGTGTTTCATGGCTTAGGAGTCGGCCGCATAGAGGTGGTAGACGTAAGGAACAGAACCCAGGCCAGGGATGGAGCATTTTTGAAGATTGTAGAACAGGCAGCAGGTATTATGTTCACTGGAGGGGACCAGCTAAGGCTAACAGCTATTTTTGGAGGTACACCTCTGTTAGAGTTAATGAAAGAGCGTCATACTTATGATGATATTATTATTGCCGGAACAAGTGCTGGAGCAGCGGCTATGTCTACACCTATGATTTATGAAGGTGAAACAGTAGGTGGTTACATTAAGGGGGATGTGCGTATTACCACAGGGCTGGAGTTTCTGAAAGATGTGGCTATCGACACTCACTTTATTCAGAGAGGCCGCATAGTACGTATGTCACAGGCCATTGCCACAAATCCTGGTTGTATAGGCATTGGCTTAGAAGAAGATACCGCCATTCTAGTAACCGAAGGCAAAAATGTGGAAGTACTGGGAAGTGGCTTGGTTACCGTAGTAGATGGTATGGGGATAAGCAGAAGCAACATTTATGAAATCAGCACTGGTGAGCCTTTTACTGTATGCGATCTGAAAGTACACCTGTTATCTAAAGGCGAGCGTTATACGCTGCCTACATACGACCAGCTACATTTGTAGAATGAGAGATGTGAAGTTGTTTTGCTAATGGCCCGGATGCAGTTGTTTAAAGCGGCAATATCTCAAGAACTGTGTAA